>NZ_JBMOWE010000006.1:0-269213 GCF_049310725.1 Pantoea sp. BJFS-204
TGCGGACAGTGTCTGGTGGGTAGTTTGACTGGGGCGGTCTCCTCCTAAAGAGTAACGGAGGAGCACGAAGGTCAGCTAATCACGGTCGGACATCGTGAGGTTAGTGCAATGGCATAAGCTGGCTTGACTGCGAGAGTGACGGCTCGAGCAGGTGCGAAAGCAGGTCATAGTGATCCGGTGGTTCTGAATGGAAGGGCCATCGCTCAACGGATAAAAGGTACTCCGGGGATAACAGGCTGATACCGCCCAAGAGTTCATATCGACGGCGGTGTTTGGCACCTCGATGTCGGCTCATCACATCCTGGGGCTGAAGTAGGTCCCAAGGGTACGGCTGTTCGCCGTTTAAAGTGGTACGCGAGCTGGGTTTAGAACGTCGTGAGACAGTTCGGTCCCTATCTGCCGTGGGCGCTGGAGAATTGAGGGGGGTTGCTCCTAGTACGAGAGGACCGGAGTGAACGCACCACTGGTGTTCGGGTTGTCATGCCAATGGCATTGCCCGGTAGCTAAGTGCGGAAAAGATAAGTGCTGAAAGCATCTAAGCACGAAACTTGCCCCGAGATGAGTTCTCCCTGACTCCTTGAGAGTCCTGAAGGGACGTTGAAGACTACGACGTTGATAGGCCGGGTGTGTAAGCGCAGCGATGCGTTGAGCTAACCGGTACTAATGACCCGTGAGGCTTAACCTTACAACGCCAGAGGCGTTTTTGAGAGACAGATTTTCAGCTTGTTAACCGGATACAGTTGTGTCCTGCGGACTGAAGTCCGAAGGATTTTGCGCTGAGGCAAGGCGGCAACCGACCGATACGAAGGAGCATACTGAAGTATGTGACGGAGTAGCGCGAGGGCGGCCAACGCAGCATCAGCACAAAAGACACAGGACAGAGCACAAAGAATTTGCCTGGCGGCTTTAGCGCGGTGGTCCCACCTGACCCCATGCCGAACTCAGAAGTGAAACGCCGTAGCGCCGATGGTAGTGTGGGGTCTCCCCATGCGAGAGTAGGGAACTGCCAGGCATCAAATTCGTTCCTTTTCCCCTGACAAGGAAAATAACAGGAACAGACGGCCATCAGCCAGTCGCTGACAGCTGTGAAGGAATCGGTGGAGCGGTAGTTCAGTTGGTTAGAATACCTGCCTGTCACGCAGGGGGTCGCGGGTTCGAGCCCCGTCCGTTCCGCCACCCTATTAGGGGCGTAGTTCAATTGGTAGAGCACCGGTCTCCAAAACCGGGTGTTGGGGGTTCGAGTCCCTCCGCCCCTGCCAGAAAACGATCCTTTGCTTCGGCAAAGGATTTTTTTTTGCCTTTAAAAAAGCAAAAAAGAAAAACCAGCTAAATCTAACTGGCCTCTGATCTTCCCTGCCTACTGTCCTGCCTGCAAATTCAGCTATTTTGCCTGACCAGAATCGGGAATTTAAGCAACTGACGGATATGTGCCTGCTGCTCGCTGTTCTGCAACCAGACAGCATAGAGCGGACGCACGGCGACGGGCGTATCCGGAATCACCATCAACTCACTGTACACACTCTGCCAGAAGTCCGGCAGAAATGCGCATGCTCCGGTGGTATGTAGCAGTTCACGGGTGACATGTGCCGACGTGGTGGTCAGTACCGGTACATCATCAGCCCCGGAGAGATAGCTCTGATGCTGATGAAAATCTGCTCCCCATTCCAGCTTGATATAATCATATTTTTCACGCTTCTCGCTCTGCCGGGCGCAGAAAAGCGCCAGTGAAATATGACCAATCTGCTGACTGGTTAACTCATCCATCTTAGGTGCTTCAGTGGTGATCAACAGATCCAGCTGGCGCTCATGGAGTTGCTTAACCAGCAGATGTCGTTGTGCCACGCGCGCTTCTAAGTGCAGGCTCTCCCGATTCTCGTAGAGCGTCTGTAGCCATGGCGTCAGATAAGCCTCCCATAGTGATGCACTGGCACCTATTGAAAGCTCATGGTGCTGCTGAGTGTGAGAAACCTCCTTCTTCGCCATCATCCAGGTGCTCATCAGGCTTTCAGCATAGGGGAGCAGTCGCTCTCCGGCCGCCGTCAGACGTATGTTATTGCGATGCCGTGTAAAAAGGTTAACGCCAAGCTGATTCTCTAACTGACGGATGCGAAAACTGACAGCAGATTGCGTGAGGTAAAGTGCTTCTGCAGCACGCCCGAAATGGCGAGTTCTGCTCACTTCCAGGAAAGTTTTCAGTAATTCCGTATCCACAGCGTTCTCCCAAAAAATGTTTGTCGTATAGATTTAAATGTTTTGTTTTACACTCTGTCAAGCCTATCTAATACTCCGCGCCATTAACAGCACGGCATTAGAAAATCAGGAGCGTGTAACATGGCGGAAAGCTTCTCAACAGAGAATCGTTTCTTTGATAACAAACATTACCCGCGTGGTTTCTCACGCCACGGTGACTTTACTATTAAAGAAGCTCAGCTTCTTGAACGCCACGGTTTTGCCTTTAATGAGCTGGATTTATCAAAGCGTGAGCCTGCAACCGAAGAAGAACGTTTGTTTATTGAAGTGTGTCGTGGCGTGCGTGAGCCGCAAACGGAAGCTGAACGTGTATGGTCTAAGTATATGACCCGCATTAAGCGTCCTAAACGTTTTCATACGCTGTCTGGCGGTAAACCGCAGATGGACACCGTTGAAGACTTCACCGACAGCGACGATTAACAGAGAAGGGGCGAAAGCCCCTTTTTTATTGCAGGCTGTTATGCAGATGGATCATTAATCGATCTATCGTGCGATAGCTGACAGCTTCCTGCAGATGATGCCGGGTGATGTCTGTTTCCCCAGCCAGATCGGCCAGGGTACGGGCCACTTTTAAAATCCGCTGCCATGCCCGTACAGATAAACCCAGTTTCTCCAGCACTGACTCCAGCCACTCCGCATCCTCTTTAGCAGGCTGACACCAGCGCATAATCTCTGCATTGTTTAAATGCGCATTTATTTTTCCTGCACGGGTCAGCTGAATGTCACGTGCTGCGACCACCCGATGACGAACCTGCTCAGATGCTTCCGCTTTGGCGCGCTGACCGCTGAGCATGCCGCTGGGGAGTAGCGGCACCTCCAGCGAAAGATCAAAACGATCAAGAAAAGGGCCGGATAGCTTACTGAGATAACGCAGCACCTGCTGGGGTGAGCAGCGGTTATGCTGTCCCTGATAGTGTCCGGTTGGACTTGGATTCATCGCAGCAATCAGCTGAAACCGGGCCGGGTAGGTAACTTTTGCCCGTGCGCGTGAAATAGCGATGATGCCCGACTCTAATGGTTCGCGCAGGGAGTCCAGTACCTTGCGATCAAATTCCGGTAATTCATCCAGAAACAGCACGCCGTTATGCGCCAGTGAGATCTCACCGGGCCGTGGCAGTGAGCCGCCGCCAATCAGAGCATAGAGAGAGGCGCTGTGGTGAGGTGATCTGAAAGGACGGGTGCGCCACTGTCGATGCAGGGTATTGCTGTTCACCAGGCTGGCGATTGCCGCGCACTCCAGTGCTTCCTGATCGCTTAAAGAGGGCATGATGCCGGGCAACCGGGTAGCGAGCATGGTTTTACCGGTGCCAGGGGGCCCGATCAGCAACAGGTTGTGCCCGCCAGCCGCAGTGATCTCCAGTGCTCTGCGTCCCTGTTCCTGACCAATGATATCAGCGAGATCGTCAGCAGGTGCATCGCCCTGATGCTCAGGATATTGGGCTGTCGGTAATGTAAGTTCATTGCGCAGAAAGGCGCACACTTCGCTGAGGTGAGAGGCAACCAGCGACGAGCCCTGACGGATTAGCCCGGCATCACACTGATTCTCAGCGGAGAGGACCAGCTGTCGTCCAGCCTGAATGGCTACCATGGCCGCTGGAATCGCGCCCTGTACACCGCACAGTGCACCGTCGAGTGCCAGCTCACCCAGAAACTCATAGTGCGTCAGCTTGTCGGCAGGAAGCTGCTCAGAGGCCACCAGAATGGCAATCGCCATGGGTAAGTCATACCGCCCGCCCTCTTTGGGTAAATCTGCGGGTGCCAGATTGATGGTGACGCGTTTTGCCGGGAAGGCAAAACCGCTGTTGATAATGGCGCTGCGTACCCGCTCACGCGCCTCTTTCACCGTGGTTTCAGGCAGCCCCACCAGCGTTAACGCAGGCAGTCCGTTACTGATGTGTGCCTCGATGGTCACCAGCGGGGCTTCCACTCCCAGCGCTGCCCGGGTCAGAACTTTTGACAATGACATACTCGCTCCTTGTTACCGTCAGTCTGGTGACAGCATCAAAGGAAAGCCAGGGCATCATCAGCACTATTCGGGTCATTGCACAACCTATCAGAAGTTTTTTCACAACCTGTTAAAACGCTGCGTGTCTGCGCGCAAATTCACCAAAACATTATTACGTCAGTAAAGTGATGAATAATTATCATCATGTAATTATTTCTTGTATTACAAATTGATAGACCGCGATTTAGCGCCAGGCGCTAAAAAAATTCTGTAAAAAAAGTTGTGTCATGCCCCCTGACTATGATAACTCTGTAGGCATTACTTCGAACAAGCGAAAGAATTGAACAACACATGAAAGCCCTTCTACAAGTGATTAGCCTGGTCGTGATTAGCGTGGTGGTGGTTATTAACCTACCGTGCGGGGCAACGCTTGGAGAAAGAAAGGCTTAGAAATCAAGCCTCGAATCCGAAAAAACCCCCGCACCGAAAGGTCCGGGGGTTTTTTTTCGACCAGAGGAAATATCAGTAAATCCACAAGGAACAAACAATGAACAGTAGCATAAAATTCTGTTGTTCCGGTCAGGACACAGGAGAATAGCGATGACAGGTGCACAGTGGGTAGTTCAGGCTTTACGCGCGCAGGGTGTTGATACCGTATTCGGTTACCCTGGCGGCGCAATCATGCCGGTATACGACGCGCTCTACGACGGCGGCGTGGAACACCTACTGTGTCGCCACGAGCAGGGCGCTGTGATGGCGGCGATCGGTTATGCGCGCTCAACCGGCAAAACCGGCGTCTGTATCGCCACCTCTGGCCCTGGCGCGACCAACCTGATTACCGGTCTGGCAGATGCCATGATGGATTCGGTTCCGGTGGTTGCCGTAACGGGTCAGGTCTCTTCCGCTTTTATTGGTACCGACGCCTTTCAGGAAATCGACGTACTGGGCTTATCGCTGGCCTGCACCAAACACAGCTTCCTGGTTGAATCGCTGGATGAGCTGCCCGCCATCATGGCAGAAGCCTTTGCGCTGGCGCAGTCGGGCCGTCCGGGTCCGGTACTGGTGGACATTCCTAAAGATATTCAGATTGCGCAGGGAGAACCTGCCCCGCATCTGGTTCCGGTAGAAGAGGGAAGCGCGCTGCCGCATCAGGCGATTCAGGAAGCACGCGCACTGATGGCGCAGGCCAGAAAACCAATGCTCTATGTTGGTGGAGGCGTTGGCCTGGCACAGGCTGTTCCGGCACTGCGCGCGCTGGCAGAAGAGACCGGCATCCCGGCAGTGGCCACCTTAAAGGGGCTGGGCAGCGTAGATCCCCACAGCGAGGTGTATCTCGGCATGCTGGGGATGCACGGTACTAAAGCCGCCAACCTGGCGGTGCAGAGTTGTGACTTACTGATCGCGGTCGGCGCCCGTTTCGATGACCGCGTGACCGGCAAGCTGGACACCTTTGCCCCCCATGCCAGCGTAATTCATCTCGATATCGATCCCGCTGAGTTAAACAAATTACGTCGTGCACACGTCTCTCTGCAGGGTGATCTCAACGAACTGCTGCCCGCCCTGAGTCAGCCTCTGCATATCAACGCCTGGCGCGATGAGATGAAAGCGCTTAAGGCCAGTCACCCATGGCGCTACGACCATCCGGGCGAAGCGATCTATGCACCGCTGTTGCTGAAGCAGCTTTCCGATCGCAAACCGGCCAATACCGTAGTGACCACCGACGTCGGTCAGCACCAGATGTGGACGGCGCAACACATGGCATTCAGCGCGCCAGAGAACTTCATCACCTCCAGCGGCTTAGGCACCATGGGCTTTGGTTTACCCGCCGCCATCGGTGCGCAGGTTGCACGCCCGGAAGATACGGTTATCTGTGTCTCGGGCGATGGCTCCATCATGATGAACATCCAGGAGCTGGGCACCATCAAGCGCGGCAAACTGCCGGTCAAAATCGTACTGCTGGATAACCAGCGTCTGGGCATGGTGCGTCAGTGGCAGCAGCTGTTTTTCGATGGCCGCTACAGTGAAACCAATCTGTCCGACAACCCCGACTTCCTCACGCTGGCCAGCGCTTTCAATATTCCCGGCCAGCGCATTACCCGTAAAGATCAGGTCGACGCCGCCCTTGATGCTCTGCTGAACAGCGAAGGTCCTTACTTCCTGCATGTTGCAATTGATGAGCATGAAAACGTCTGGCCACTGGTACCGCCGGGTGCCAGCAATGCAAACATGATGGAGAAAACTGTATGAACCAGCATCAATTGTCTATCGAAGCCCGTTTCCGCCCTGAAATATTGGAGCGCATTTTACGCGTAGTGCGTCACCGCGGTTTTCAGGTCTGTTCTATGAACATGGCCTCAGTCGCCAACGCAGAAAACATTAATATTGAAATGACCGTTGCCAGTCAGCGTTCCGTCGATTTACTGTCTTCGCAGTTAAGCAAATTGATCGACGTTGCATGCGTTCAGATTCAACAACAGACAACACAACAAATCCGCGCTTAGCCGCGAGAGGGAATAACAATGAGCACGAAGAAAGCAGACTTTATTTGGTTCAATGGCGAGATGGTTAAGTG
The DNA here is from genome assembly GCF_049310725.1 of Pantoea sp. BJFS-204. NCBI lineage: Bacteria > Pseudomonadati > Pseudomonadota > Gammaproteobacteria > Enterobacterales > Erwiniaceae > Pantoea > Pantoea sp. BJFS-204. Next base: position 6,768 of record NZ_JBMOWE010000006.1, read on the forward strand.
GGAAGAGGCGAAGGTCAGCGTCATGTCCCACGCGTTGCACTACGGTACGTCGGTATTTGAAGGCGTGCGCTGCTACGACTCTCACAAAGGACCGGTTGTGTTCCGCCATCGCGAACACATGCAACGTCTGCACGACTCCGCCAAAATCTATCGCTTCCCGATTAAAAGCAGCGTTGATGAGCTGATGGAAGCGTGCCGCGAAGTCATCCGCGTGAACAAACTGAAAAGTGCTTATATCCGTCCGCTGGCCTTTGTCGGCGATGTGGGCCTGGGCGTGAACCCGCCAGACGGCTTCACCACCGATGTGATCATTGCGGCGTTCCCGTGGGGCGCATACCTGGGCGCTGAAGCCCTTGAGAACGGCATCGATGCCATGGTCTCCTCATGGAACCGCGTAGCACCGAACACCCTGCCAACCGCCGCTAAAGCGGGCGGTAACTACCTCTCCTCACTGCTGGTGGGCAGCGAAGCCCGTCGTCACGGCTATCAGGAAGGGATTGCGCTGGATACTAATGGCCTGATCTCAGAAGGTGCAGGCGAAAACCTGTTTGAAGTTAAAGATGGCGTGCTCTTTACCCCGCCATTTACCTCTTCAGCACTGCCGGGCATCACCCGCGATGCCATCATCACGCTGGCGCGCGATATGGGCATTGAAGTGCGTGAGCAGACCCTGTCGCGTGAATCTCTCTATCTGGCTGACGAAGTCTTTATGTCTGGCACCGCGGCAGAAATTACACCGGTGCGCAGCGTTGACCGCATTCAGGTTGGCGAAGGCAAACGTGGCCCGGTGACCAAACGCATCCAGGAGGCCTTCTTTGGCCTGTTCACCGGCGAAACCGAAGACAAATGGGGCTGGTTAGATCCGGTTAACCCATAATCAGATACAGCGCGGGCGTCATCTGACGTCCGCGAGCTTATTCTTACTGGAGTAAATAGAGTATGCCTAAGTACCGTTCCGCCACCACCACCCACGGCCGCAATATGGCGGGTGCCCGTGCCTTATGGCGCGCGACAGGAATGACCGACGACGATTTCGGCAAGCCGATCATCGCTGTGGTTAACTCATTCACCCAATTTGTGCCGGGCCACGTTCACCTGCGTGATCTTGGTAAACTTGTCGCCGAGCAGATCGAAGCGGCAGGCGGTGTGGCTAAAGAGTTCAACACCATTGCGGTGGATGACGGTATTGCCATGGGTCATGGCGGCATGCTGTATTCACTGCCGTCGCGTGAGCTGATTGCTGACTCGGTCGAGTACATGGTCAACGCCCACTGTGCCGACGCCATGGTCTGCATCTCTAACTGCGACAAAATCACCCCGGGTATGCTGATGGCGTCATTGCGCCTCAATATTCCGGTGATCTTCGTTTCAGGCGGACCGATGGAAGCGGGTAAAACCAAGCTTTCTGACCAGATCATCAAGCTGGATCTGGTAGATGCGATGATTCAGGGTGCCAACCCGAACGTCAGCGATGCCGACAGCGAGCAGATCGAACGCTCTGCCTGTCCGACCTGCGGCTCCTGCTCCGGTATGTTCACCGCCAACTCGATGAACTGCCTGACTGAAGCACTCGGTCTGTCGCAGCCTGGCAACGGTTCACTGCTGGCTACGCACGCCGATCGCAAAGAGCTGTTCATCAATGCCGGTAAGCGCATCGTAAGCCTGACCAAGCGCTATTACGAGCAGGATGATGTCAACATGCTGCCGCGTAACATCGCGAACAAGGCCGCTTTTGAGAACGCCATGATGCTGGATATCGCCATGGGTGGCTCCACCAACACCGTGCTCCACCTGCTGGCAGCCGCACAGGAAGGCGATATCGACTTTAATATCTCCGACATCGATCGCCTGTCACGCAAAGTGCCTCAGCTCTGTAAAGTGGCGCCAAGTACCCCGAAATACCACATGGAAGATGTGCATCGCGCGGGTGGCGTGTTCGCCATTCTCGGCGAGCTGGATCGTGCCGGCCTGTTCGACAGCAGCGCCCGTAATATCCTGCAGCAGACCATGCGTGAAACGCTGGATCAGTACGACATCATGCTGACCAAAGATCAGGCGGTAAAAGATATGTTCCGCGCGGGTCCGGCGGGTATTCGTACCACCCAGGCGTTCTCACAGAACTGCCGCTGGGACACGCTGGATGATGACCGTGCCGAAGGCTGTATCCGTACCCGTGAAAACGCTTACTCGCAGGATGGCGGTCTGGCCGTGCTCTACGGCAACATCGCGGAAGATGGCTGTATCGTAAAAACTGCGGGCGTAGACAAAGAGATCCTGACCTTCACCGGTCCGGCCAAAGTCTATGAAAGCCAGGATGACGCCGTTGAAGCGATTCTGGGCGGCAAAGTCGTTGCGGGCGATGTGGTCGTCATTCGCTACGAAGGTCCAAAAGGCGGGCCAGGCATGCAGGAGATGCTCTATCCGACCACTTATCTGAAATCGATGGGGCTGGGCAAAAGCTGCGCGCTGATCACCGATGGTCGTTTCTCTGGCGGTACGTCGGGCCTCTCTATCGGTCACGCCTCGCCTGAAGCAGCCAACGGTGGCACCATTGCGCTGGTCAAAGATGGCGACACCATCGAAATCGATATCCCTAACCGCGGTATCAAACTCGCCGTACCGGATAACGAACTGCACGCCCGTCGTGAAGAGCAGCAGGCACGTGGCGATGCGGCGTATACGCCGGTCAATCGTCAGCGTGAAGTCTCCTTTGCGCTGCGTGCCTACGCATTACTCGCGACCAGTGCTGACAAAGGCGCCGTCCGCGATAAGAGCAAGCTGGGAGGCTAACGATGGCCGAGTCTCAACCGCTACCCGAGGCGCCTTGTGGCGCCGAGTATTTGCGCGCAGTGTTGCGTTCACCGGTGTATGAAGTGGCACAGGTGACGCCGCTGCAGGTTATGGAAAAAATCTCATCGCGTCTCGGCAACACCATTCTGGTGAAGCGGGAAGATCGTCAGCCGGTGCACAGTTTTAAGGTGCGCGGTGCCTACGCGATGATTGCCGGTCTGAACGAAGAGCAGAAAGCGCGCGGCGTGGTAACGGCGTCAGCCGGTAACCATGCGCAGGGCGTGGCGCTCTCCGCCACTAAGCTGGGCATCAAGTCACTGATTGTGATGCCGCTGGCGACGGCAGACATCAAGGTTGATGCGGTGCGCGCATTTGGCGGTGAGGCTTTCCTGTTCGGGGCCAACTTTGACGAGGCGAAAGCCAAAGCGATAGAACTCTCTGAACAGCGCGGTTACACCTTCGTGCCGCCGTTTGACCATCCGGCCGTCATAGCCGGACAGGGCACGCTGGCGATGGAGCTGCTGCAGCAGGATGCGCATCTCGACCGGGTCTTTGTCCCGGTTGGCGGTGGAGGTCTGGCAGCTGGCGTCGCGGTGCTGATCAAGCAGCTGATGCCGCAAATCAAAGTGATTGCGGTGGAGTCAGAAGATTCAGCCTGCCTGAAAGCAGCGCTGGAGGCGGGTCATCCGGTCGATCTGCCGCGCGTCGGGCTGTTTGCCGAAGGGGTGGCGGTGAAACGGATTGGCAGCGAAACCTTTCGGCTCTGTCAGGAATACATCGATGACATCATCACCGTCGACAGCGATGCCATTTGTGCCGCAATGAAAGATCTGTTTGAAGATGTCCGTGCTGTGGCGGAGCCCTCTGGCGCGCTGGCGCTGGCGGGCATGAAAAAGTATATCCAGCAGCACGGGATCAAAGGCGAGCGGCTGGCACATGTGTTATCCGGGGCCAACGTCAATTTCCACGGCCTGCGCTACGTTTCTGAGCGCTGCGAGCTGGGCGAACAGCGTGAAGCGCTGCTGGCCGTAACGATCCCGGAACAGCAGGGCAGTTTCCTGCGTTTCTGCCAGACGCTGGGTGGACGGTCGATTACCGAGTTCAACTACCGCTACGCCGATGCGGACAAAGCCTGCATCTTTGTTGGCGTACGACTGACGCGCGGCGTAGAAGAGCGCAGCGAGATCATCAGCGAACTCACCAGCGGCGGTTATCAGGTGGTCGATCTCTCGGATGATGAGATGGCGAAACTGCACGTGCGTTACATGGTGGGCGGACGTCCTTCTAAACCACTGCGTGAACGCCTCTTCAGCTTTGAATTCCCGGAGGCACCCGGCGCGTTGCTGAAGTTCCTGCAAACGCTGGGCACCCACTGGAATATCTCGCTGTTTCATTATCGCAGCCACGGCACCGATTATGGCCGTGTGCTGGCCGCTTTTGAACTTGGCAGCGATGAGCCACGCTTCGAAGAGCATCTCACCGATCTGGGTTACGACTTTCATGACGAAAGCCAGAACCCGGCATTCCGCTTCTTCCTGTCAGGCAACTGATTACAGCTGGCTCCAGAAAGCACTGATCAGCGGCTCTCCGAGCCGCTTTTTTTGCACGCAGATGCCGAGTTCGAACGGCGCAACCGAGTCAATATTCTCCAGTAGCAGCACGCGGTTACGCACTGGATCCGGGCTGTTTTCCAGCACCACATCCGGTAAAAGTGCAATACCGCAGCCCAGCGCCACCATCGAAACAATCGCCTCATGCCCCGAGACCGTGGCGTAAATCACCGGATTCGGGATGCGCTGGCGGCGGAACCAAAGATCGATACGTCGCCGTGCCGGTCCCTGCACCGGCAGGATAAACGGAATTTTTGACCAGTCGGGCTGCGGCTGTGTTGCCTGGGTACGAACGGCACAGGGCAGTGCAGGCGCGATCAGCACCAGCGGGATCAGCCCCAGTGGCATAAAATCAATGCTGGCGGGCAGCGTTTCAGGACGGCCGGCAATGGCCAGATCGGCATCGCCGGAGTGCACTTTTTCCACCGCATCCGCGGCATCGCCGGTATCCAGTTTGATTTCGACCTGCGGATGTTCAGCCCGAAAGCGGTCGAGGATGGGCGGCAGATGACTGTAGGCCGCCGTCACTGAGCAGAACAGGCGCAGCTCGCCGCTGAGCGACGGACCGTTAAGATCCATCACATGGCGCAGTTGCTGATACTGCAACAGCGTCTGCTGGGCAAACTGGCGCAGGCGTTCGCCCGCTTCTGTCAGCGTCACGGTGCGGTTATCGCGCAGAAACAGCGCATGGCCGACATCTTCTTCAAGCCGCTGGATCTGGCGTGACAGCGTGGAAGGGCTGACGTGCATAGCACGCGCAGTGCGCCCGAAGTGGCAGCTTTCTGCCAGATGAAGAAACAGTTTCAGATCCCGTAAATCCATGTGCGTGTCGCCTCTGGGTGGTGTTGCATTTCTTGCAATGTGACGTTGTTAATATATCAATTTAAGCAACAGAATTCCTGTCATATGATGGGGTCATTCGCGGCGCTGCATGACACGCCGTTCCTGAACAAAAAAAGCAAACACAACCTTACCGGAGTACCCATGGCTAACTATTTCAACACATTGAACCTGCGCAACCAGCTGGCGCAATTAGGCAAGTGCCGTTTCATGGCGCGCGATGAATTCGCGGATGGTGCCAGTTTCCTGAAAGGCAAAAAAGTCGTTATCGTTGGCTGTGGTGCGCAGGGCCTGAATCAGGGTCTGAACATGCGTGATTCCGGTCTGGATGTGGCCTATGCACTGCGTGCTGAAGCAATTGCGGAAAAACGCCCTTCATGGCGCAAAGCGACCGATAACGGTTTCAAAGTGGGCACCTACGAAGAACTGATCCCGCAGGCTGACCTGGTGGTAAACCTGACGCCAGACAAGCAGCACTCCGCTGTAGTTCAGGCTGTTCAGCCGCTGATGAAAGATGGCGCTGCGCTGGGCTACTCGCACGGTTTCAACATCGTTGAAGTGGGCGAAAGCATTCGTAAAGACATCACCGTGGTGATGGTGGCACCGAAGTGTCCGGGTACAGAAGTTCGTGAAGAGTACAAACGTGGCTTTGGTGTACCGACGCTGATCGCGGTCCATCCGGAAAACGATCCAAAAGGCGAAGGCATGGCGATTGCCAAAGCCTGGGCAGCAGCAACTGGCGGCGATCGTGCTGGCGTGCTGGAGTCCTCTTTCGTTGCAGAAGTGAAATCTGACCTGATGGGTGAACAGACTATCCTGTGCGGCATGTTGCAGGCTGGTTCACTGCTCTGCTTCGACAAGCTGGTGGCTGAAGGCACTGACCCGGCTTACGCAGAAAAACTGATCCAGTTCGGCTGGGAAACCATCACCGAATCACTGAAGTTTGGCGGCATCACACTGATGATGGATCGCCTCTCTAACCCGGCTAAACTGCGCGCTTATGCGCTGTCAGAGCAGCTGAAAACCATCATGGCACCGCTGTTCCAGAAACATATGGATGACATCATCTCCGGCGAATTCTCTTCCGGCATGATGGCGGACTGGGCTAACGATGATAAAAACCTGCTGACCTGGCGTGAAGAGACCGGCCAGACCGCGTTCGAAACCGCTTCACAGTATGAAGGCAAAATCGAAGAGCAGGAGTACTACGACAAAGGTGTGGTGATGGTTGCGATGGTTAAAGCGGGCGTTGAGCTGGCGTTTGAAACCATGGTGGACGCCGGTATCATTGAAGAGTCTGCTTACTACGAATCACTGCATGAGCTGCCGCTGATCGCGAACACCATCGCCCGTAAGCGCCTGTATGAAATGAACGTGGTGATCTCCGATACCGCCGAATATGGTAACTACCTGTTCTCCTTCGCCGCGGTGCCGCTGCTGAAAGAGTTCATGACCACGCTGCAGCCAGGCGATCTGGGTAAAGCGGTTGAAGGCACGCAGGTTGATAACGCGCAGCTGCGTGACGTTAACGAAGCGGTTCGCCAGCATCCGATTGAAACCGTTGGCCGTAAGCTGCGTGGCTACATGACCGACATGAAGCGTATCGCTGTCGCGGGCTAATTACCGTCATCACAGTTTTCAGCAAAACAAACCCCGGCTTGCCGGGGTTTTTTGTTGGTGAACAACGGCTGGACGGTTCTCTGTGAGACCGTGCCTGCACTGCTGTGAGACAGTGCAGGCACATGGAATACGGTCAGATCGGAAAGACGCAAAACCGCCATCCATGGCATGCTCGGCCCGCGCGATTACGCACCTCATCCCTGAGGTGCGCCCGTTTCCGGGCCAACGCTTTGCGTTGTTCAAAAACGCTCCCGGCGTTTTTGTCCCTGGCGCGGGACGCTTTCCTCTTCTGACCGTATTCCCTGTGCCCTTAAGCTTCTTTATTGCTGCCAGTATCAATACGCTTTTCAGCGAGGTCCGGTTTTTTCAAACAGAAAGCTAACCCGCTTAAGGCGTATGCTCCCTGAGCCTGTCGCCTGATATTGTTTAACCCTTCAGAGCGGTTGTACTCTGTGAGCCTGCTCCATAAAAAAACCCGGCAGCCGCCGGGTTTTCACTGACCTTCATCCAGCCGGATTAAACGTCATACAGCGTCTGATTACGTGTCTCTTTACAGGCGAGCAATGCAATCAGCGTCAGCACGGCCATCGACGCCAGATAAAGCCCCACCGCCTGCAAACCATAATGCGCATTCAGCCAGGTCGCGATATAAGGCGCAACAGAGGCACCCAGAATCGATGAGAGGTTATAAGAGAACGATGCGCCGGTATAACGCACTTCGGTCGGAAACAGCTCCGGCAGCAGGGCGCCCATCGGACCAAAGGTCAGGCCCATAATGCTCAGACCCAGCAACAGAAACGCCATCACCAGCGCCTGCGATCCGGAACCGAGCATCGCCGGAAACAGGAACGAAAACGCGATAATCATCAGCGTAATGGTAATCATCGTCTTGCGGCGACCAAAACGGTCAGCCAGCAAACCGGCAATCGGCACCATCACTCCAAAGCCAATCACCGCCAGCATCAGCATCCACAACATACTATTACGCGGAATACCCAGACCGGCCGGTGCTGCCGTGGTGCCGTAGCTCATCGAATAGACGGTCATGATATAGAACAGCGTATAGGTCGCCAGCATGATAAAGGTGCCGAGAATGGTGGCAGTCAGATGCTTGCTCAGCAGCGCCGCAATGGGCACCCGAACCTGCTTCTTCTCTTTCTGTACTTTGGCAAACACCGGACTCTCATGCAGCGAAACGCGCACATACAGGCCAATCAGCACCAGCACGGCAGAGAGAATAAACGGCACGCGCCAGCCCCACTGCATAAACTGCTCGTCGGTCAGCAGCCACGAAAGCAGCAGAAAAGTGCCGTTAGCGAAGAAAAAGCCAATCGGCGCACCCAGCTGAGGGAAGGAGCCGTAAAGCGCACGCTTCTTCGCCGGGGCATTTTCCGTCGCCAGCAGCGCCGCGCCACCCCATTCACCACCCAGTCCCAGTCCCTGACCAAAACGCGCCAGCGCCAGCAGCAGCGGAGCCATCACGCCGATGGTTTCATAGCCGGGCAGCAGACCAATCACCACGGTGGAGATCCCCATGGTCAGCAGCGAGGCAACCAGCGTGGCTTTGCGACCCACGCGATCGCCAAAGTGACCAAACACGGCGGAGCCAATCGGACGCGCGATAAAGGCGATAGCAAAGGTGGCCAGCGACTGTAGCGTCGCGACCGTGGCATCACCCTGCGGGAAGAAAATGTGCGGGAAAACAATCACCGCAGCAGTGGCATAAATATAAAAGTCGAAGAACTCGATGGCCGTTCCGACCAGCGAGGCAATCACCACTTTACTGCGTGAGTTAACCGGCGTGGGATCCTGCTGTTTGTCGAGCGTGTCTGTGAGGGAGGCTTGCATAACTGTTTCTTATTTGTAAATACAGACAAAGAATCTTACGCATCTGCCAGAGCGCATTCAATGATGAAAACCCGCGCCGCGTCTGGCTTCAGCGGGCAAAAAGAGGATAATTTCTGAGGTGCGACGAATGTCGGGTGATACCGGGGTAATCCGGACGATATATGGCGGGATACTCTACGAAAGGGCTAAATAAAAGTGACCCCTCAGCTATTCATCCTGTTATCTGGTTAAAAAATAGCCGAGGGGTGATATTTTCCGCTGTTGTTAACGGATTACGATGATTTGTGTCGTGACGCGCTGCCCGCTTCAGGCATTTGTGGGTCGTCTTTATATTTGGCGGTGGCGATCCACGCCGCACAGAACAGCGTCAGACGGGCGAAGAAGTAGAAAAACGCCATCAGGCCAAGCACGGAACCAAAGGCCGCACCGGAAGGCGAGGTCGCCAGCTTCGGCAGCGTCAGCGTCATCACAAACTTGATCACCTCAAAACCGATTGCCGCCAGCAGCGTGCCGCGAAACAGCGCTTTCTTACGCGGCTTATGACGCGGCAGGATCCAGAAAATCCACAGGAACAGCAGATAGTTAGCCATAACGGAAATCGAGGTGGCGATAATGGTCAGGGCGGGCCGTAACCAGTCGATGCCATCCAGCCCCAGTGCGCTGACGATCATTGCCTGCGCCGAACCGGCTACCGAGGTCAGCGACAGCGTAATCACCAGCGCCAGCATCAGACCGGTCAGCGACAGGAAATCGCGAATATAACGCTTCCAGATCTTCTCTTTGTCATCCGGTTTGCGTTCCCATACGTCGCGCGACTGGGCACGAATCGCTTCGCGCAGGTTACCCATCCAGTTAAGACCGGAGTAGAGCGCCAGCAGTAAACCGGTAATACCCACGGTGGCACGCTGCTGAATGGCGGTATTTACCGTATTCTTCAGCGTGGTGGCCAGCGTCGGGTCGCTGATGCTGCTGACGATTTTGTTGATGATATCGGTCAGCAGATCCTGGTTCGATGCCAGCACAAAACCCACGGCCGCAAACGACACCATCAGAATGGGGATCAGCGATAAAAAAGAGAAATAGGTAATGGCCGCGCCAAACTGGCTGCCGAGCCGATCATTAAAGCGGTCAAGGGCGCGAATAAAATGCGCCACTGCCGGGATCGCCTGAAACCAGGCGGCAAAACGCGACACGCGCACAATCGAATGATCAACCGTCTCGTTGCCGGTTTTAATATCGATAAGCGGCTTTTGCGGCTGCGTATCCTGCGGGTTTTCCTGCTTGTCTGTCATAGACCTTCACTGTCCTGTTTATCATTAAAATCAAAGTATAGCCGCTCAGGTGACGTACTCCTGTAACACCTGACTCAGCCACTCCATAAAAACCCGCACGCGACGCGCCACATTGCGCCGGTGCGGATAGAGCAGGTGGATCGGCATCGGTCTGGCGGGAAAGCGATGCAGCACTTCTACCAGCTCGCCTCTTTCCAGTAATGTCTGAATCCCGGCGGCAGGCACCTGAATAATGCCTAACCCCGCCAGACAGGCGGCGCGATAGGTTTCGGTGCTGTTCACGGTGACCACACCGCCGGTGTGAACATAGTGACACTGCCTGCCATCAAAATATTCAAAACCCGGTGAGGCCTGACCCAGTTGCTGGCTGTAATGCACCATCGCATGCTGCGACAGCTCTTCCAGCCGGATCGGCATGCCGAAACGCGAAAGGTAGCCAGGGCTGGCACAGTTGATCAAGGTATGGGTACCAATTTTTCGCGCAATCAGGCCAGAATCTTTGAGCTCACCGACGCGGATTACGCAGTCAAAACCTTCCCGGATTACATCCACCTGACGGTCGCTGCTGCTCAGCTCAATCTCTACGCCGGGGTAGTGCTGCAAAAATTCCGGCAGCCGTGGCAGGATAAAACTGGTGGCCATGGCCACAGACATATCAATCCGGAGTTTACCGCTGAGCGAGGCAGGCTCGTGCTGGAACAGGCTGTCCATATCGTCAATCATCGACAATAAATCAAGACAGCGATCGTAATAGACCAACCCGTCCTGGGTTAGTTGCACCCGGCGCGTGGTGCGATGCAGCAAACGTGTTGCCATTTGATTCTCCAGCGCCTGTATCTGCCGCGAAACGCTGCCTTTGGGGACACCTAAACTCTCTGCCGCTCGGGTAAAACTGCCCATTTCGGCCACCCGCACAAACACCTGCATTGCGTGAATTTTGTCCATGTTGTTCACCGATTGTTGTTTTTATTGAAACAGTGATGCGCATTTAACACTGTTTATAGATCAATAATTCGCGAATATCCTTAACCTGTGTTCAATTTTTCAACAGGTGCGAGAGATGAATCAGAAAGTGGCGTTAATTACCGGTGCAAACCGCGGTTTAGGCCGTAATGGCGCGTTAAAACTGGCGGCCAGGGGGACAGACATTATCCTGACTTACCGCAGCCATGCCGATGAAGCACAGACGGTGGTGAAGGAGATTGAGGCGCTGGGACGGCGTGCAGTGGCGCTGGCGCTGGACGTCGGCGAAACCGGTCAGTTCGATCGCTTTGTCGGCCAGGTGAAAGAGGCACTGCAACAGCAGTGGCAGCGGGAGCGCTTTGACTATTTAGTGAACAACGCCGGACACGGACACTACAAGCCATTTACCGACACTACCGAGGCGGAATTTGATGCGCTGGTTAATGTGCATTTCAAAGGGCCTTACTTCCTGACCCAGAAGCTGCTGCCGCTGATCAACGACGGTGGCCGCATCCTGAATATCTCCAGCGGTCTGACCCGGCTGATCTATCCTGGCTCCTCGACCTATGCGTCGATGAAAGGGGCGATGGAAGTACTGACGCGCTACCAGGCGAAGGAGCTGGGCGAACGACGCATTCGCGTCAATATCCTGGCACCTGGCGCGATAGAGACCGACTTTGGCGGTGGCCGGGTACGCGATACTCCCGAGATTAACCATCAGATTGCCGGGCTGACGGCGCTGGGCCGGGTCGGACTGCCGGATGATATCGGCGACGCCATCAGCGCGATCCTCAGTGACGAAACCGGCTGGATCACCGCTCAGCGTATTGAAGCCTCAGGCGGGCAGGGGATTTAACCGCTGGTGGCGTCGCGGAAAGCACCCCGCGACGTCGCCGCCTTTTACAGCGTAATGGTGCCATCGATAACGGTAACGGTATTACCGCCAATCCAGATGGTTTCACCATTAAAGGTTACGTTCACCCGACCGGCACGCTGCAGGGCAGTACCCTGACGCACGCGATAGGAGGTGGTATGGCCTGCGGCTGCAAAGTAACGCGCCAGACAGGCGTTGGCGCTGCCGGTCACCGGATCTTCGGTCAGGCTGCCATTTTCCACCAGCAGGCCACGCACTTCATACTGTTCATGCTCGCCCGAGGGCAAACGGCCAAAAGGCATCACGCCCGAGACACCCGCATGTTTAATCAGGCGCTGCAAATCGCTGACATTGGGCTGCAGCGCCAGCACGGCCTCGGCGCTGACCATCGGCACCAGCAGCCAGCGGATACCCATATCCACCACGGTCGGGCTTTGCGTCAAATCGAACGCATCGCTGTTTAAGGCGTTACCCATCAGCGCATCCTGCCATGGCATCAGGGTGGCAGCAGGCGCGGCAAAGGCCAGTCCGCCCGTCTCATTAATCTTCACCGTCACGTTACCGACGCCGCACTCCTGCACGATTTCGCCCGGCGTACGGGTTGGCCAGCCCGCCTCCAGCAGCGCGTGTGCGGTGCCCAGCGTCGGATGACCGGCAAACGGCAGTTCGCCTTCCACGGTAAAAATACGCACCCGGTAGTCCGCCTCTTCATGTTGTGGCGGCAGCACAAAGGTGGTTTCCGACAGGTTAGTCCAGCGGGCAATCGCCGCCAGCTGGCTGTCGCTCAACCCCTGAGCATCCATAATCACCGCCAGCGGATTGCCATTAAAGGCTGCTGAGGTAAACACATCGACTTGCTTAAACGCGACCTTCATGATGACTCCTTGCGATTGGGTTCAGTGCGGCCTTTTCTCTGCCGGATGATTGCTTATAACAGCTAACAGCGTTATCAATAAGTTAAAGATTTTACCGGAGACTGTGAATGCTAACGATCCTGGGACGCGCCTCCTCAATCAACGTGCGCAAAGTATTATGGCTGTGTGACGAGCTTGACCTTGATTATCAGCGCGAAGAGTGGGGCGACGGATTCCGCTCAACGCATCTGCCCGAATTCATGGCACTCAACCCCAATGCGATGGTGCCGGTACTGAAAGATGATGACTTTGTGATGTGGGAATCCAACGCCATCCTGCGCTATCTGGCGAACGCCTATGGCGGCGAGTGGCTCTATCCTCATCATCCGCAAACGCGTGCGCCTGTCGATCAGTGGATGGACTGGCAGTCCACTGAACTCAACACCTCATGGCGCTACGCATTTATGTCGCTGGTGCGAAACTCACCGGCTCATCAGGATCCACGTCTGTTGGCCGCGGCCAGCAAAGGCTGGGCACACACCATGAGCATTCTCAATCAGCAGCTGGAAAAAACCGGTCGCTACGTTGCCGGACGTAATTTCACGCTGGCAGACATTCCGATTGGTCTGGCGGTGAACCGCTGGTTTGAAACCCCGCTCGAACACCCTGATTATCCGGCGGTACGCACCTATTACGAACGCCTGACTGAACGCCACGGCTATACCGTCTGGGGCCGCAACGGTACACCCTGAGCCTCGCCGCAGGATACTCCCGCCAGTTCACAGGCGATTTCGCCCGCGCGTCTGATCGCCCAGCTGTAGCGCGCATCAAACGGATAGCAGCAGGAGAGGCGCAGTGCATGGTTGTAGCGCTCGCTCAGCGAATAGAGCGCGCCGGGCGTGACGCAAATCTGCTCCTGCAGCAGCCGATCAAACATCTCGGTGGTATTTACGCCGCCCGGTAACTCGACCCAGAAGACGAAGCCACCGCGCGGCAGCGTCGCGCGGGTGCCCTCCGGGAAGTAGCGGGCGATCAGCCCCCGCGCCTCATCCAGGTTGGCCGCGTAGCGACGGCGCAGCGTGCGCAGATGGTGGTCATAACCGCCGGAAGCAAGAAACTCCGCCAGCGTTTCAGAGAGCAGGGCGGATTCTGCCATCGACGACACCGCTTTCAGTCGGGCAATCGCATCATGAAAACGGCCAGCGGCGGTCCAGCCAATACGGAAATCGGGCGCCACGGTTTTGGTGAAGCTGGTGCAGTAGATCACCCAGCCGTCGCGATCAAAGGCTTTTACCGCGGGCGAGAGCGGCCAGTCGAACTGTAACTCGTCATACAGCCCATCTTCTATCAGCGGAACGTGGTAAGTATTCACTAACTTCGCCAGCCGCTTCTTGTTCTCCAGCGACATACCGCAGCCCAGCGGGTTCTGCGCGCTCGGCATCGCAATCAGCGCCTTAATTCGCTGCTCCTGAAGCAGCATCTCCAGCGCATCCAGCGACAGCCCATGCTGCGGATCGGTGGGGATTTCCAGCGCCTTAAGGCCCAGTGAAGCCAGCAGCGGGAAGAGGAAAAAGTAGGTTGGCGACTCCAGCCCCACGCAGTCGCCGGGCTGCGTGACCGCCCGCAGCGCCAGCTGAAGCGCCTCCATACAGCCGTGGGTCAGGGTGATCTCATCGGCGGTGAGCGTCTGTCCGGCGTGCAGCGCCCGTCGCGCAATCTCCTCCCGTAAGCGCTCACTACCGGGTGGAAGCGCATAGCGCCCAATCATGTTCGGATCACGGCGCAGCAGTGAGGCAGTAATCCGGGCAATACGCGCCGCAGGAAACAGCTCGCTATCCTGGGGGCAGGCCAGGGAAATATTGATGTAGTCGGGATGGTTCTGCGCCGCAAATACCTTATCGATCAGGTCGAGCTTGCTGCTGCTGGGGTCGCGTACCCGGGTTTTATGCTGACCATGGCGGGTCACGGCGGGCAACACGCCGCGCACGTAATAGCCCGACTGGGGACGCGCCTCAATCAGCCCGCGATCTTCCAGTAACTGCCAGGCATTCAGTACCGTATTGACGCTGACCTGATGTGACTGGGCGACGCGGCGGATCGCCGGCAGGCGTTTGCCAGGTTTCAGCGTTCCCTGATGGATAGCCTCAGCGAAGCTGTCTGCCAGCTGCTGATAGAGCGGCCGATCGGAAGTGGGAGCAAGGGACACAGTAGCCTCCGGATTGGATGGGTACAATTGCTGTTAACGGGAACTGTAACCATAACAATAGTGATTTTGTGTCACTGTTACCATCCCTTTCCCCGCCGTAGCATAGAACTCTGTCTGTTTTCAGGAGAGTCACTATGCTCGATCCCTCTTTCTTCAGTTACGTTACCGTCATGTCGATTACGCCAGGCCCGAACAATCTGTTGCTGGCGACCTCAGGCGTCAATTTCGGCATGCGCCGCACGCTGCCGATGGTGTTTGGCATACTGGTAGGTTGTGCGCTGCAAACGGTGATCGCCGGCGTCGCACTGGAGGTCTTACTGCACTGGATGGCGGCGATTCGCCTGCCGCTGACGCTGGCAGGCTGTGCCTATCTGTTGTGGCTCTCGTGGAAGATTTTCCGTGCAGCAGCACCTGAAGTGCGCAGCAAGCCGCAGCCCATGACGATGCTGGGCGGAGCCTGTTTCCAGGCGATCAATCCCAAAGCCTGGCTGATGGCGACCAATGTGGCGCTGTTGTACAGCGCCAGCAGCGGCGTGCTGACGGTGATGATCGGCTTTATGCTGCTGAACCTGCCCTGCATTCTGATCTGGGCTGCGCTGGGCGATCGCCTGCGCAGCCATCTGCAGATTGCCTGGAAGCGTCAGTTATTTAACAGCCTGATGGCGCTGTCGCTGGTGGCGACTACCATCTGGATGCTGACCGACGCCTTGCTGGCCGTTTAATCGGGTGCACCAGGTGCTGTGGCCGACGGCCATTTCCAGTTCTGCACCTCCGGCACATCTTCACCGTGTTCACGCACATAGCGATGATGCTCAGCGATGCGCTCCTGCAGAAAGTCCAGCAGCTCAGGATGCGCATCGGCCAGGCCAGGCACGCGAAGAATCGCCTCCTGCGCCAGATGATAGCGGTCAAGCTCGTTCAGCACCGTCATATCAAATGGCGTGGTGGTGGTTCCCTCTTCATTGAAGCCGCGCACATGGAAGTTGCGGTGGTTGGTACGCGAATAGGTCAGGCGATGTATCAGCGTCGGATAACCGTGGAAGGCGAAGATCACCGGTTTATCCTGGGTAAACAGCGCGTCGAATTCCGCATCAGATTTGCCATGCGGATGCTGATCCTGCGGCTGCAGCGCCAGCAGATCGACCACGTTCACCACGCGGATACGTAGTTCGGGCAGCATACCGCGCAGCAGATCCACCGCCGCCATCGTCTCCATGGTCGGCACATCACCGGCACAGGCCATCACCACATCCGGCTCCGCATGCTCTGGCGTGGTGCCCGCCCAGCGCCACTCGCCCATGCCCGCTTCACAATGGGTTACCGCACTCGCCATATCCAGCCACTGCGGCGCAGGCTGCTTGCCCGCCACAATCACATTGATGCGGTCCCAGGTGCGCAGGCAGTGATCGCCAACCCACAGCAGCGTATTGGCATCGGGCGGCAGATAGATGCGCACAATGTCCGCTTTTTTATTGGCAACGTGATCGATAAAGCCAGGATCCTGATGGCTGTAGCCATTGTGATCCTGTCGCCAGACGTGCGAAGAGAGCAGATAGTTCAGCGACGAGATCGGCTTACGCCAGCCCAGTTTACGCGACACTTTCAGCCACTTGGCGTGCTGGTTAAACATCGAATCGACGATGTGGATAAAAGCTTCATAACAGTTAAACAGCCCGTGGCGGCCGGTCAGCAGATAGCCCTCAAGCCAGCCCTGACACTGATGCTCACTGAGAATTTCCATCACCCGGCCATCACGCGCCAACTGCTCATCGTAAGGCTCAGTACGTTCCAGCCAGGTACGGCTGGTCACGTCGAAGACCGGCGTCAGGCGGTTAGAGGCGGTTTCATCCGGGCCAAACAGGCGGAAATTATCGCGGTTGCGCTGGAACAGCACGCTGAGATAGCGGCCCAGATGCTCAGTGGCCTGCGCCATCTGTGCGCCTGGCTCGCTGACATCGCAGGCAAACTCCGCGAGTTCAGGTGCATCCAGCTCACGGCGCAACAGGCCGCCATTGGCATAAGGCGAAGACCCCATGCGTTTATCACCTTCCGGTGCCAGCGCCTGCAGTTCCGGCTTTAAGCGACCCTGTTCATCAAACAGGTCGTCTGGCTGATAACTCCGCATCCACGTCTCAAGGATCTGGCGATGTCCTTCATCTTCGCGACAGGCCGCGACCGGCACCTGATGCGCCCGCCAGAAATCCTCCACTTTCTTTCCGTCGACCGTTTTCGGACCGGTCCAGCCTTTGGGACTGCGAAGAATAATCATTGGCCAGCGCGGCACCCCGGTGGTGGCTTTGCCCAGGCGCGCCTCGCGCTGATAAGCGGCGATTTTACTGAAGGCACTATCCAGCGCCTCCGCCATCAGCGGATGCATTTTTTCAGGCTCATGCCCGCAGACGAACAGCGGCTCATAGCCGTAGCCACTGAACAACTGGTGCAAATCTTCATCGCTGCTGCGACCCAGCAGCGTCGGGTTGGCGATTTTGTAGCCATTGAGATGCAGAATCGGCAGGACCGCGCCGTCACGTTCAGGATTCAGGAATTTGATGCCGTGCCAGCTGGAGGCCAGTGGACCGGTCTCCGCTTCGCCGTCGCCAATCACGCAGGGTACAACCAGTTCGGGATTATCGAAGGCCGCGCCAAACGCATGGGAGAGCGAATAGCCCAGCTCACCGCCTTCATTAATCGAGCCAGGCGTTTCCGGTGCCGCGTGACTGGGAATGCCCCCCGGAAAG
The DNA here is from genome assembly GCF_049310725.1 of Pantoea sp. BJFS-204. NCBI lineage: Bacteria > Pseudomonadati > Pseudomonadota > Gammaproteobacteria > Enterobacterales > Erwiniaceae > Pantoea > Pantoea sp. BJFS-204. The sequence continues at coordinate 24,403 of NZ_JBMOWE010000006.1, forward strand.
GAGAACTGTTTGAACAGACGCTGCATGCCCGCCGCATCCTGCGTGATGTGCGGATAAATCTCGCTGTAGCTGCCCTCAAGCCAGGTATTCGCCACCATGCCGGGGCCGCCATGTCCTGGTCCGCAGATGTAGATCATATCCAGGTTTTGCTTCCGGATAACACGGTTGAGGTGGGCATAGATAAAATTCAGGCCTGGCGTTGTGCCCCAGTGACCCAGCAGACGCGGTTTAATGTGTTCCGGCCTGAGTGGCTCACGCAACAGCGGGTTATCCATCAGGTAAATTTGTCCGACGGAGAGGTAGTTTGCTGCCCGCCAGTAGCGGTCGAGCAGCGTGAATTCCGGTGAAGCAGGGGAATAAGACATGCAGTTTCCTCCTGATCGTGCAGCTAAAAGATGCCTTAACCCTAATAGAGAATGCCCGGATCGACCAGGTAACCGGCCAATAAAAAAGGCCCCGCAGTGCGGAGCCTTTTTATCAATGGCGCTGAATTATTTGCCGACGACGAACGCGGTTTCCCGTCCTTCATCGTTTGCTGCCATCGGGGTAACCGGCGAATAGTCGAGCTGCAGAATCCGGCTGGTTTCGGCTAACACTTTCTCTGTCAGCGCTACGTCGCCGTTCAGCTTACGTCCCCAGGATGGGATCACCGCACGGATTTTGTTCTGCCATTCCGGCGAAGCCATCTGCTCAGGACAGACCTTGTGCAGCAGCTCCAGCATGATCGGTGCCGCCGTAGAGGCGCCAGGCGATGCACCCAGCAGTGCTGAAATCGAGCCATCCTGTGAGGCGACCACTTCGGTGCCCAGGCGTAACACGGCGCCCTCTTTCTCATCTTTCTTGATGATCTGCACACGCTGACCGGCAGTCACTAAGCGCCAGTCCTCCTGCTTCGCCTGCGGCACATAGGCGCGCAGGGCATCCATCCGGTCGCGATCGCTTTGCAGCACCTGATCCATCAGGTATTTCACCAGATCAAAACTTTTCAGCCCCACTTTCACCATCGGCAGCATATTGCTGCTGTTCAGTGAGGTGAACATATCCATCAGCGAACCCTGCTTCAGGAACTTAGTCGAGAAGGTGGCGAACGGGCCAAACAGCAGCACCTGCTTGCCATCCAGCACGCGGGTGTCGACGTGCGGCACGGACATCGGCGGTGCACCGACGCTGGCTTTGCCATAGACCTTGGCCATGTGCTGCGCGACGACCTGCGGATTTTCCGTTACCAGGAATGAACCGCCCACCGGGAAACCAGCGTAACCGTTGGCTTCCGGGATGCCAGCCTTCTGCAACAGCGGTAACGCTGCGCCGCCAGCACCGATAAATATTCTACCCGCCGTCAGTGTGCGACGTGTGCCGCTGTTCAGACACTGCAGCGTCACCTGCCAGCGACCGTCGGCGAGCTGCTTCAGCTCACGCACTTCCTGGCGCAGACGCAGCTGGAAATTCGCTTTCTTCTCTAGCGAGGCGATCAGCTGACGGGTGATTTCACCGAAGTTCACGTCGGTGCCCATCTCCGTCCAGGTCGCGGCCACTTTCTGGCTGCGGTCACGGCCATTCATCACCAGCGGGATCCAGCGGGCAATCTGCTGCGGATCTTCGGAGTAGGCCATGCCACGGAACAGGGTGCTTTTCTGCAGCGCCTTAAAGCGCTTGCGCAGAAAGTCGACATTGTCGTCACCCCAGACAAAGCTCATGTGCGGCGTGCTATGAATAAAGCTTTTAGGGTTGCGCAGGTTGCCTTTCTGAACCTGATAAGCCCAGAACTGGCGGGAAATCTGGAACGATTCGTTGATCGTTACCGCTTTAGAGATGTCGATGCTGCCATCCGCCTGCTGAGGCGTATAGTTCAGCTCTGCCAGCGCCGCATGACCGGTGCCCGCGTTATTCCAGCCGTTTGACGACTCTTCGGCCACGCTATCCAGCCGCTCCACCATTTCGATGGACCAGTCCGGCTCTAAATCCTGCAGCCACGCGCCGAGGGTGGCGCTCATCACACCTGCGCCAATCAGCAGCACGTCAACGTCTTTGCGCTCCTGCGCGGTAGTAGTGGTGTCCTTTGCCATGGCACTCATCGCGAGCGCAAGGTTTACAGCTGAATTGCACATGAGGCGACATCTCCTCTTCTGTTGACCTGAAGCCCAACAGTTTTGCAGGCGAAATAGTCACGCTTCTTACGAGCGCGTTGCGCTATTTCTCAAAGGTTAAGTCTCAGGTATAGGGTTAAAGCGGTAATAACGCGTTAACTGCACGTTATGCTTTGTCATCTGAATATAACATTCTCGCATCTGAATTAAACATTTGTTTATTTTTTAAATGCAGAAATGATTCAGCATAAGAATTAATCATCAGGGCCAGCGGCGTATTAGGATTTTTTTAGTGTGAAGTCAGTGGGTTAACGGAAATGGCATGTTGCTGAAAAGCCCCGTGCTGGTGCAACGACGGAATGGATATGCACCGTGCGGAATTATTTAATCCGCTGAAATTTAGCGATTTATTATGCAGTAAGGAATAACGGGAATTGGGGGAAGAGAGGCTGAAAGGCTGCTTGTGTAAAAATAATGTTACATTTTTGTGAGTCTGAAAATGCGTGCACACCGGCGCACGCATCGGATTCACTTATGACAGACTGGCGCTGGCGGGCAACTTTTTCAGACTTATCGCCATGCGGTTGTAGGTGTTCATCAGACCAATCGCGATGTTCAGATCGACAATCTCTTTTTCACTGAAGTGCGCTTTCAGTGCGGTATAGCGGTCGTCTGGCGCACCCTGCTGAGCAATCAGGGTCAGGCATTCAGCCCAGTGCAGGGCATCCTTCTCTTTATCACTGAACAGCGTACCGGATTCCTGCCAGACCGAGGTCAGCACGATCTTATCCCAGCCCATGCCCGCTTTATTCAGTGCTTTGGTATGTAAATCAATGCAGTAGGCACAGCCATTAATCTGCGATATGCGCAGGAACAGCAGTTCCAGTAAAGTGAGCGGCAGATCGGTTTGTGCCAGATAACTGTATACGCCGCCCAGCGCTTTCATCCCCGCCGGTGCTGCACTGTGAAAATCGATACGTTCGCTCATCTTATTGCCTCATTCAGGGTTGATAAGGCGATTTTCAGCCTTTCAATGGAGCAGATAAAGTGCCAAAAAATGAGAGTCTGACTGGTCCATCGCCGCTTTCCACGCTGACACTGCAGCGCGGCGCGTCACGTGGCCTCAGTGAACAACTGCGCCAGCTGATCGAACAGGCGATTGGTGAAGGACGTTTACAACCTGGCGCACGTCTGCCTTCCTGCCGCGATCTGGCCGCTCAGCTCGGCGTGGCGCGTGGCACCGTTCGCGCCAGTTATGACATGCTGGTTGATGGTCAGTTTCTGCAGGCCAGAGGCGCAGCGGGTACCTTCGTCAGCCCATTACCGCCGTTAAAACCGGTCAATGCCGAGGCTGAACGCCAGCTGCTGGAGGGTGCAGAGGAGTATGAAGCGCCACCGCTGACCTTCCAGATGGGCATTCCTGCCAGCGATGCATTCCCGGCCAAAGTCTGGCTGCGCATTCTGCAGCGTCAGACGCGCATGCAGGTCAGCAGACCGGCCAGCTATCCCGATCCCCGCGGCAGCTTAGCGTTGCGGCAGGCGCTGGTGGCCTACCTGGCGGTGGCACGCGGCCTGCGCTGTCAGGCGGACCAGATTATTATTACCAGCGGCTATGCTGGCGCAATGGGACTGATTGGGCTGGCGATGAATTTTCAGGGTAAAACAGCATGGCTGGAAGATCCCGGATTCTGGGTGGCGCGTCGCGCGGTTGAAGCGCTGCGCGTCACGCCGGTTGCCGTGCCGGTTGATGCCGAAGGGTTGCAGGTTGAGGCCGGGATTGCCCGCGCGCCGGATGCCGCTTTTGCGCTGGTCACACCGGGACAGCAGGCGCCGCTTGGCATGACGATGAGCCTGGCACGCCGGCATGCCCTGCTTAACTGGGCCAGCCGCGCGCAGCGCTGGATTATCGAAGATGACTATCTCGGCGAGCTTCAGCCCGGCAATCGCGCCGCGCCGGCACTGGCCGCGCTCGACAGCCAGGGGCGGGTGTTGCACATCGGCACGTTCAGCAAGACGCTGACGCCGCAACTGCGTCTCGGTTTTATGGTGGTGCCACCCGCGCTGACGGCCCGATTCGGTGAGGTCTGCGCGTTGCTTTCGCCTGCCTCCTCCGGATTGCTGCACAACGCGGTGGCGGAATTTCTGCGGGATGGCCACTTTATGCGGCATCTGCGGCGCATGAAGCGCGTCTATCATGAGCGGCTGGAGCAGATGATCGCGGCGCTGCATCCTCACTTTCCTGACCTGCAACGCGCCGGGCTGGCGGTGATTCTCCGTTTACCCGCCGGTTCACCGGATCAGGTGATTGCGCAGCATGCGGTGGAGTGGGGCATGGCACCGTCGCCGCTGTCGATCTGGTATCAGCAGGCGGATCAGCGCGGTGCGGGCCTGTTACTGGGGGCGGCCCATCTGCCACGTGAAGGTTATGCGCGCAGTGCCGAACGGCTAAAAGCGCTGGTCGATGCGCAGGCTGTCAGCCTCTGAACCAGCGACGCCAGACAAAACGGATAACAAAAAACTCCAGTGCGCCCAGCAGCAAAAACCAGACGCAAAACACCACCGTATAGAGCTGATTCAGGTCCTGCAAATGGAACATCTGCAACAGATGCTGCGCTACCGTCACGCTAAAGGCGGGCGCGGGCAGCAGCAGCGCCGAGAGAAAGCCCAGCAGTAAAATGCCACCAGGCACGATCAACGTTTCAAAAGGGTTATTCATAACCGGTATCCCATATTTATCAGCCCGGCATTTTCCGGTAAACGGCGACACGGTTCAATGGTGGCGCGCTGCTTCGTGCGCATCCGGCATGCTACATGGCCAGAGAAATGGTCAGAAAACGCTTTGCTACCATCGACTTAGCGCGATTCATAGCGGATGATAAGAGTTATAGCCTTTGCTATACTTAAATCCCTGATTTTACTGTCTTTTTATCTTTGGGTTTGCATGGTAGACTGCGCCCACTTTTTCATAACTGAACACTTTGTGTGGTGAATTCAGCGTGAATTGCCGCTTTTTCGCCCCAGGTGAATAAATCATGACCTTTATTGCCACTTTAATTCTTGCGCTGGGCATGTCGATGGACGCGTTTGCTGCTGCTCTGGGCAAAGGTGCCACATTGCATCGTCCCGGTTTTAAAGAAGCGCTGCGTACCGGTCTGATTTTCGGCTCAATTGAAGCGCTGACGCCGCTGATTGGCTGGGCGCTTGGCCTGGCCGCCAGCCGTTACATCATGGCGTGGGATCACTGGGTTGCCTTCATCCTGCTGGCGTTTCTGGGTGGCCGTATGATGATGGAAGGCTTCCGTCAGACTGCTGTTGCAGAACCCTGTGAAGCCCCGCAAAGCCATGGCTTTATGGTACTGGCGACCACCGCGGTAGCGACCAGCCTGGATGCGCTGGCTGTCGGTGTGGGTCTGGCTTTCCTGCAGGTGAACATCATTACTACCGCGCTGACCATTGGTGCAGCCACTACGGTGATGGCGACGACTGGCGTATTAGTCGGGCGCTTTATTGGTCCGATCCTGGGAAAATGGGCGGAAGTGCTGGGTGGAGTAGTGCTGATTGCCGTCGGCTCCACCATTCTGTTGCAGCATCTCGGCTATACCGCGTAGGGCTTTTGCACATAAAACCGTCATTTTTGTGATCTGGTTCAAATTTATTTGCTGTTAAAACGCACAGGAGCTATACTTTTTCGGTATATGTTCAACTAAATTTGAATCAGGTGTTCCATGAAACGTATTTTTAAACACGTGTTCCGCGCTTACGTTGAGACGTTCAAACACGTACCGCCGGGTGCCATGTACTAAGCACCCCGCAAGAAACCCTCGATAATCGCGGTCAGGGATCGACCTGTGATTATCACCTTTTCTGCTTTTTCTGCCTTTGCTTCTGCTGATTTAAACCCGCGTTTTTGCACTTCGGGTGCATCCTGTTTGTTGCTACTCCTCTCCTTCTGATTTTCCCGTTATGCGTCACTTTGAGCCAGAAAAGACGTTGCTGCAGTGATCTAATCTGCCCGGGAGATTTCCGGATGCCAGACAAAATGGCGGCATACCTTAAACAGGAAACAAGCACTTTTAATGGGTCACGGGATTGCCTGTGCCGAAACAAAGATTCACGGTTAACCCTGATGATTCTTCCTGAATATTTCAGTAAACCATTCGATAAAGACCCGGACCTTAGGCGGAAGATAGCGTCGGTCAGGGTAGAGTATAGAAACCGGTTTCGTCACAGTCGCATAACCCGATAATACTTCCTTCAGCTGGCCTGTTTCGAGGCAGGGCTTTAATGCCGTATATAATGCGTGAAGCATGCCGAGGCCCGCCACGCCACAGGAAAGAAGGACGTCAGAATTGTTAACTCGTATGCTGCTTCCCGGATGCCGTGAAACAATTTCGCCATTCATGACAAATTTCCATTCCTGGATGTCCCGACTGTGTTCATTAAAAAAATAAATGGCTCTGTGATCTTTAAGGTCATCAGGCGTTAAAGGAGTGCCATATTTATCCAGATAAGAGGGGGCTGCACAGGTGACCATCTGCAGGCTGCCCATTCTGCGCGAAATAAAATTCGAATCAGCAAGCTCACCGAGACGAATAACACAGTCCACACCTTCTGTAATTAAATGGGTCAGGCGATCTGAAGCGGTTAAGACTATTTCAATTTCAGGATATAAAGCCTGAAACTCGCTTAATTGTGGGATCAGGATACTGTGTGCCAGCGCCAGTGGAACATCAATGCGCAGCTGGCCACGAGGTCGCTGATTTGAAGAGTAAGAAGCCATTATATCGCTGGCATCACTCAGCAGCGTTTTAGCCCGCTGATAAATTTCCTCCCCTTCAACGGTCACACTCAGACTGCGCGTTGTGCGGTGCAATAGCTTAACGCCAAGCTTGTCTTCCAGTTGTTGTACGGACTTACTGACCGCAGGGCGATGCAGCTGCAAGGCGTCAGCGGCCCGGGTGAAACTACGGAATTCAACGACGTGAACAAAAATATCCATCAATTCCAGCATGTTCGAGCGCATCATTTAACTCCGCAAAAAATATTCCTGCCGAAATAGTGTATTGCGGATTATATCTCATTCCGATTGTTTCTCCTGCAGTAACACTGAAGTCCTTTTACGTGGCTTTTTACGCCCGCCTGCTTTTTTTATCATCACCCTATTCGATGCATACACATGGGAAATGACAAAATGAAAGCATGGTTACTGAAAGATTTTGGCCTTGAAAACTTAAAGCTTGAAGAGGTGGAAACGCCTGTACCCGGTCCGGGTGAACTTCTGGTTAAAGTTGGCGCGGTGTCTCTGAACTTCAGGGATAAGGCGATAGTAGAGGGCTTCTATGAGCCTCATCTGGTTCCAAAGCCACTGATTCCTGTCTCTGATGCCACGGGTACCGTTGTTGCCACGGGGCAGGGTGTGTCCCGTTTTAGCACGGGTGATCGCGTTAACTCGCATCTCTATTCACGCTGGTTAGAGGGTGAACCTGCGGCCGATGAGCCAGCATGGTGTATTGGAATGCCGTTACCCGGCGGGCTGGCTGAGTACATGATTATTCATGAGGACAGCGCAGTTAAAGCGCCTGACAGCATGACCGATGAAGAAGCCTCTACACTTCCCATCGCTGCACTTACGGCATGGTACTCGCTAATGGATATCGGCAATCTGCAGCCCGGTCAGACCGTGCTCGTACAGGGAACCGGTGGCGTATCGGTCTTCGCTGCTCAGATAGCGCATGCCTATGGTGCACGTGTCATTGCCACCTCCAGTAACGATGCAAACCTTGAGCGCATTAAATCACTGGGAGCAGATGAAGGGATTAACTATAAAAAATACCCTGAGTGGGAAAGAAAAGTGCTTGAAATGACTGATGGTAAAGGCGCTGACGTAACGATAGATGTCGCCGGGGGCAATGGCATCAATCAGTCAATTGCTGCGACAAAAGTTGCCGGTACGATTGCTCAGGTAGGATTTCTTACCGGCCAGACAGCACAACTTGATTTGATGCCGTTAATTTTCCGTCAGACAAAAATCCGGGGCATTGCGGTTGCACCACGCTCCTCGTTTGATCGGATGAATCCGTTCCTCAATAAACATAATATTAAACCCGTCATTGAACAGGTTTACAGCTTTAATGAGGCGGTTGAAGCCTTCCGGCATCTCTCCCGTGGTGCATTTGGCAAAATCGTCATCAGAATTAGCGACTGATAACGACTTTTCATTCCTCAATTCTGGCAGTTTTTACTGACTGCCAGATACTTTTGGATCCCAATCTCACCGCGTTAAACCCCTTCTCAAAGCGTGCTTATATTCCTTTCTGCACATCGTCAAAAGGGCCGCTTTCTGTATCACCACGACCGGCAGCGGTGAGTTACTTTTGCGGGTGGATAAGCAGAAAATGCATCAATTTTCGCCCGGCAAAAACGCTCCTGTCTTAAATCGCATCGGCCACAAATTCAATAAATGTCCGTACTTTCGAATTGAGTGCCGAACGTTCGGTGACACAGGCATAGATATTCATCGGCAGGGACTCAATGGTGCTCTCGCCACTGTGACCTGACCAGGACAAAGGCCTTAGCAGACCGCTGTCTATCAGTGGCTGAGCTACAAAGCTTGCCAGACGGGCAATGCCGCCGCCGTTTACGGCTATTCTGGCGATGATATCAATATCATCGCTGATAAAACTGGGGTTGAGTTTTGCATTAACAGGCTGTCCGTTGACCATAAACGTCCATGGCAGAAACCGTCTGTCGGTGGGATAGCGGAAAACCAGGCAGGCGTGCTGGCTAAGTTCTCCAGGCGTCTGAGGCGTACCAGCGCGATCAAGGTAAGCGGGAGCCGCACAGAATATAAAGGGTAACGATGCAATTTTTCTGGCGATTAGTTGATCATTCAGCTGTGCTTCGATGCGGATACTGACATCGACGCCTTCCAGGCGATGATCGACGTTGCGATCGGTACTGATCAGTTCAATATCTATATCGGGGAAAGACGCTTTGAAAGCGGGCATAAGGGGAGCCAGAACGTACCGACCAAACGCGGCTGTTGTAGCGATACAAAGTGGGCCCTGCGGTTTGGTTTCATTCGCAGCAGCCTGCGAGGCGAGTTCGATATCATGTGGGATGTGACGGACTTTCTCGAAATAGCGTTTACCGTTTTCCGTTAAGGTCATGCTGCGGGTGGTGCGCGATAGCAGTCGCACGCCCAGATGCGCTTCAAGACGGGAAAGACTCTGGCTGACTGCTGCCGGACTCATACCTTTAGCGCGTGCCGCCGCTGCAATACTGCCGTTTTCCACCACGCGGATAAAAGTGCTAATCAGCCCTAAAATGTCCATCGTATCCTCAACCGTTAATTCGTCACTTTTACTTAATAATGATTAAAGCATAACCGCTCTACAACCCCCCGCATAAGCTTGTTAAGTTAGCCGCAGTCTTATCTACTTTTGTTAAACAGGATATTCAGATGACTGATGCTGCAACAAAAAAAACCTTACGAACCCGCTTGCCGGTGCGCACGACACCTTACATATTTGCGCTTTATATGGCGATCATCATGGCGTTCCTGATGAGTCTGGTCATCACGTTAGCCGAATTCGGAATGGGGCCTCATTACATGACAAATGTGATGAATGCTTACCGGGTCGCCATGCCAGCGGCTTTCTTTTGCATACTGGTTGTCCGTCCTGTTGTTATCCGGCTCGTAGGATTGACCGTTCACGGGTCACTGAGACAGTCAGCATGCCCAAAATGGGCGGACAGGTAGGGTTTAGCCCGCTTCTCGCTCATCGCGGCAGGCTGCTTCTGCACCAGAATGGAGGCGGGTGGCAAACCTCCAGCATTTCAGATGCAGGGTGAGGGCGGGCAGGTCGTCCGGATACTGACCGGTATCAGGATGAAAGATACCGAAGAGCCGGGCGTACGATATGCAGCAGGTAAAGCTCACAGATGAAGAGGGCGGTGACAGCGCTTCGCTGGCCGTGCGGAAATTTTTAGGCGATGTGACATTACAGGCTCTGTTTATTGTTAAGCATCAACGTTAAATCGGCACCGTCATTATGACAGGATTAGCCTGCTCCTCTTCGCACACAGCGGAGCCTGAAGCACTTCCTGAGCAGTCAAAATAAAACAGCCATTCAGCCATCTGAGCGTTTAAATGGTTAAAATAAATAAACATATACATTGCTAAATTATTATCGCTATGTCTTAATGCGTCATCGGTTTGGAACACAGACCTTATGAAAGCAGTTTTAGTAAAGTAGTCCTCAGTTCAAGTGTTATCCACAGATATCCTTCTTCGAGAGCCTCCTCCTAAGTGCCCAATAAGTAAATCTCTAACTACAGGCCATCTTCGCCGCTCTTAGTGGCTAATCGATTAAGGAAATATCTATGTCTAACAAAATGACTGGTTTAGTAAAATGGTTTAATTCAGATAAAGGTTTTGGCTTTATCACTCCCGATGATGGCAGCAAAGATGTATTCGTACATTTCTCTGCTATCCAGGGTGATAACTACAAAACGCTTGATGAAGGTCAGAAAGTCTCCTTCACCATTGAAAATGGCGCCAAAGGCCCTGCAGCTGGCAACGTCACAGCGCAGTAAGCCGCGCTCATTATCAGCGACGCTTACAATAGCGATGAAGACATAAGTCTGAGCAGATAAGATCTGCTGATAATAAAAGAAACCCGCCCAGTGCGGGTTTTTTATTGCCTGAAATTCGCATCATCTCTGGTCCGTTGACCTGCTCCGCGTTTATCAGGCTACCCCGATGTTAATCCTCTCTTCATAAACCCTGCTCGTGATGAAATGTGACGTTAAGCCATCGGGCAAAAGCCATAACGCGCTTTTTGAAATCAGCGATGCTCCCCTGAGGCGTATTACTGATTACCAGCAAGTAATCCATTTCTTTTGCTAACGCTGGATATCGGGCATTGAATGTAAAGCGATACTCCTCGGGTGTTTCAGTCATTGCCTTCCCGCTTACACCAGACAGATCTCCCGCCAGAGTTCATCACCCGCAATGCCAGCGTCTTCTTATGCGAAACCCCATACTTTTTCACACCATCGCGCGGATAACCCGCCTGCTGCCTGATCCCGACCTACACTGAATTATTCTCCCCAAAACAGGAGCAGCGGATGATCCAGAAGCATCGACGAAAACAGGCAGCGATTGTGGCAGGTGTTGGATTGGGTGTGGCGGCCACGTTATGGGGCATGAAACGCTGGCGGCAGCTTAAGGAGACGCCGCCGGTGTCGCCGAACAGTCATCACGCCGGTCTGGCCGGTTATTATCAGCAGATTGGTGACTGGCGCATGTTTACCCGCGTTACCCCCAATGAGGCTCAGGGACTGCCGGTCGTGTTAATCCACGGTCTGGTGATGTCGGGCCGGGCGATGGAGTCACTGGCGCTGGCGCTGGGGCGCGACTATCACGTGCTGGTGCCGGATCTGCCCGGTTTTGGCGCCAGCACACTGCCCCCTTCTGCGCCGATCATGTCGGTGGATCAGCTGGCGGATGCGCTGTGGCTGTGGTTACAGCATAACGGTTTCCAGCGCGCTATCTGGGTCGGCAATTCGTTTGGCTGCCAGATTCTGGCCGCGCTGGCGGTGAAACATCCACAGGCTGTGGCGGGACTGGTGCTGCAGGGGCCGACGGTCGATCGTCATGCCCGCAGTCTGCCGCGTCAGCTCTGGCGCGACTGGCGTAATGGCCGGCTGGAATCCCGTCGTCCACCGGGGCCACTGGCCCGAATCGATTACGCCAAAGCGGGCCTGCGGCGCGCCTTCGGTACCCTGCGCGCCATGATGCGCGACCGCATTGAGCATCGCCTTACTTACATTAACGCACCCACGTTGCTGCTGCGGGGCTCGCGCGATCCCGTCTGTCCGGCCCGCTGGCTGGATGAACTCGCCGCCCTGATGCCGCGCAGCGAAAGACTGACATTACGCGACGGGACGCACACTTTGCACTACGTCTACCCGTGGAGTTTCTGTCACGCCATCCGCCCGTTCCTGGCACGTATTCAGCAGGAGGATCAACATGAGTAAACCACCAAGAGGGATTGCCCGCTTTGACTCTGCTGCCGCCATGCTGCTTGCGCTGGCCAATGCGCTGCACGACCGCCCCTTTGCCAGCCCCAGCCAGTCACCGACGCTGGATCGCCTGTTGCCGTCGCTTAACCGGCTGCCGACCGGGCTGCGTGAGTGGGGCTATGCGCTGGGCGGCATGGCAGAAGGCATCAGCCTGCGTCAGGCGGGTGAACTGGATGTGGAAGGGATCGCCGAATGGATGGTGAGTGAATACCCGCAACAGGATTATCCGGCGGCCTTTATCGGTTCATCGAACGGTGCACTGGTGCATCTGGCGGCGGCGATGGGTGTGCCCTGGTTGCCCCAGACTTTTCTGTGCCCGGTGCGGGCCGCAAATAACGATCCCGATGACGCACAGACCAGCTTTGAGCAGGGCAAAGAGATTGCTGCCGCGCTGCTGGCTGCCTGGCCACGGCTGGCGGTGCACCATATGCAGGACCCGAATCAGGATCGGCTGATGCTCGATCAGATGCGCTACTTCCGGCTAAAACTGCGCGAGCTGCCGCTGGCCTTCAACGAATTCCTGATGGGAAGTCTGCCCGCCGGATCAACGCTGTTTATCAATCATTGTACCCGACAGTGGCCGGTAACCCGCACCAGCGATCGCTCGTTTTTCCAGTTTGGTGCGCTCGGCGGCGCAACCGAAAAAGAGTACTTACAGGGCGGCCCGCGGGTGGCGGAATATCTGGCACGCTATGGCATCGATCGCGAGCGCTGGACGCCGCCGGCCATTACTGACCACGTGCCGGAAGCGGAGTGGGGACTGGATGGTTATCTGATTTCGCCGCTGAAAAAACTGGCGGAAGCTCAGAACTGGAAGCTGATGGAGATTCGTTATGAAGATCCAGAGGCGATGAGCTATGTGGTGGCAGAGATCTACCGCGACTGGTATCTGGCGGCGGGAATTTTACCGACCCGGCTGACGGTGGACAGCTTCCTGCTGATGGACCCGTGGTGCAGCATGCATCAGCACGCCATCCCGTTCTGGCTGGTCTTTTGCACCGAGCCTTCGGCCGCGGCCCTGCAACGCTTCCTGGAAAAACAGCCGCCGTTCCGCAACATCGACATGATGCTCTTTTCTCACGGCACCGACAGCATCGGGCTGGCGGAGATTGACCGCTGGCGGGCGCTGCTCTCCCATGCACGTGATGAAGGCGTATTGATTGGCGTGGATGAGGAACGTTTCCCGCGTGATTTCGCGACGTTTGCCCGCTTCGACTCGGCGCTGCGTGAACGGGCACCGCTGTTGCCACCACCACCCGCGCTGAGCGCGGAGAAGGTGATGACGGGTATTCAGCGTTATGGTGCAAAACATGGGGTCACCCTGACGGCGCTGACGTAGCAGTCGCGCCGTCAGTCGTGATTATTCGCCGTCGGTGATCGGCTGGCGCACCAGCAGCAGGTAGGCGAGTGCGCCAACCAGCGTCACGCAGGCACAAATCATCAGCGCCATGCTGAACGATTTGGTGGTGTCGAGCACCCAGCCGGTGATGACCGGCGCGAACGAGGCGAAGATAAAGCTGGCGAAGTTCTGGATGCTGCCGACAGACGCTGTCATACGGGCGGTGACGTTGGCGTGGATCAATCCCCAGCACGACGTTCCGGCGAAGTGGATACAGAACAGCGCCATCCCAATCAGCGTTACCGCGCTGGTGGTGTCGGTCGCGCGGGTCACCACGGCGGTAAAGCCGGCGGACAGCAGCATCCCGCTGACGATGCAGACTTTGCGGGTTTTCACCGCGTTAAAGCCGCGACGTACCAGCGAGTCGACCACATAGCCATTCAGCAGCATGCCCGCCGCACCGAACAGGAACGGAATCGCCGCCAGCAGGCCGGTACTTTTAAGATCGAGATGATAGGTCGACTGCAGGTAGCCCGGCAGCCAGGCGATATAGAGCCAGGCGGTGTAGTTGATGCCGCTGAAGCCAATCATCATTCCCCACATGGTGCGCTGCTTAAACAGGCCGCGCCACTCTTTGAAGCTGATCGGCTCTTTACGCGAGGCGACGCTGCCCGCCTGCAGATAGTGGATCTCTTCAGCGCTCAGGGTGTTGTTGTCGCGGTCGCGGTAGATCATATACCAGCCGATAGCGAGGAACATGCCGAGGATACCGATCGTGACAAACATGCCACGCCAGCCCATCACCAGCATCATCGCCGCCAGAATCGGCGGAGCCACCGACAGTCCAATCATCGAAGCCGCATTGAACATCCCCATCGGCATGCCGCGATCTTTAATGTTGAACCAGTCGTTGATTACCTTCACGCCGCACGGGTTCATCGGCGCTTCGCCAATGCCGAGGCCGATGCGCACCAGGATGAACTGGGTAAAGTTATGCACCAGGCCAGAGGCGGCCTGGAACAGCGACCAGATAAACATGCCAATGCCGAGCATAATGCGCGGCCCTTTACGATCCAGCAGCGCGCCGCACGGCAGTTGCGCCAGGCCGTAAGCCAGCGAAAAGGCGGAGAGCAGGAAGCCGATTTCGGTGGCGCTCAGCCCCATCTCCTCGCGGATGGTCATATTCGCGACCGACAGCGAGCTGCGATCCAGATAGTTGATGATGGCGGCGAACAGCAACAGCAGCATCGCCGTGATCTGAATCTTGCGGATACGCGGTGAACGCACCACGTCGCTACGCATCGGCACGAAATCCTGGTCTGGTGGCGTGTCACCAGCTGCGCTGTCGCGGCCGGTTACTGAAGTCTTTTCCATTGCACTCTCCCGAAACTGGGTACTTATCGTTATGGTGAGAAGGGGTCTGCGCGCAGCGGCAAAAGGCCGCCGTGACGTTGCAGTCGAGACTAAGAGCAAAGGGTTAAGGATGTTGCAAAGATGTTTCTGAATCGTGCGGGAGCTAATGCTTTGTGGTTTTTAATCGGTTTTTAATTGTACTGACCGATTGAGCGCACCATCGAGGTTTTAGCGGTCGCCAGATGATTATGTAATGCACAGAGGGCATCGACATCCTGACGGCCAATCAGCGCGGTCAGAATCGCCATATGCTCCTCCAGCGCCACAATATTTCGCTGCTTGAGGTCGCTCTCGTCCCACTGATAATGCGAGTGAAAGATCACCGAGATAATCTCCAGCGACTGATTGAAAAATGGGTTGTTGGCGGCGGATAAAATCAGCGAATGCATCTGACGATCCAGCGCGGCAAAGTGGCGATAGTTGCTGGCGATGGTGTCGCGCATCGATCGGTGACGATCCAGCAGATCCCGCGCCTGAACCCAGCGCTCGTCGCCTGCGGGCAGATTCAGGAAGCGGCTCAGGGCGTGGGTTTCCAGCATCTCGCGCAGTTCAAACAGCTTCTCGGCGTAATCCTGGGTGAATTTTTTCATCCGCCACTGGCCACGTCTGACCGGCTCCAGCAGGTCATAGCGCATAAAGCGCAGCAGGAATTCGCGCACCACCACCGGACTGACTTTCACCTGCTGCGCCAGTTGCAGCTCGCTGAAGGTATCGCCGGGCACCAGCTGCCGCTGATTAATCATATTAAAAAACATCTGCTCAAAGTGACTGGCCTGCTGCTCAATCGGCGGCGTTAACGCGCTAAAACCGTCATCTTCGCGCGGATCGCGCACGATAACCCAGGTTTGATCCACCTTATCCAGCACGCCGCACTGATGCAGATAGTGCAGGGTGTGGCGCACCGTAGTCCGGCTGATATTGAACATTTCCGCCAGTGCCGCCTGGGGCGGCAGCGGTGAACGAATGTGGTGCTGAGCGATGCTTTCCAGCATCTGGTTGATGACGTTCTGGCGCAAATTCTGGCTGCGGCTCATCTCACTCTCCGGTTTTTTATGCATTAAAAACCATTCAAAGCCCAAAAAAATCGCGGTGCTTCACACTTCCCGCAAACGAACACCGCAGCGCGTGCAGGATTCGCCATAACTGCCTGCAGGACAACCGGAGAATCACCATGACAACAATGAAAGCACTGGTCATCGCTGAACCACGTAAGATGGTATGGGCCACCCGCGATATCCCCACGCCCGCCGCTGGCGAGGTAGTGATTAAAATCCTTACCGCGGGAATCTGCGGCACCGACATCCACGCCTGGTCCGGTAATCAGCCATTCTTCAGCTATCCACGGGTGCTGGGCCATGAAATCTGTGCCGAAGTCGTGGCGCCGGGAAGTGGTGCGGAGAGCTTTCAGCCGGGCCAGCGGGTGGCGTTAATGCCCTACATCTCCTGCCTGCGCTGTGACGCCTGCCAGAGCGGCAAGACCAACTGCTGTGAGCAGATTTCAGTGATTGGTGTGCATCAGGATGGCGGGTTCTGCGACTACTTAAGCGTGCCAGTCAGCACGCTGCTGGTGGTGGATGATGTCGCGCCGGAAGCGGCTGCGCTGATTGAGCCGTTTGCCATCAGCGCCCATGCAGTGCGTCGTGCCGCAATTGTGGCGGATGAGCAGGTGCTGGTGGTGGGAGCCGGACCGATTGGGCTGGGTGTTGCCGCTATCGCCGCCGCCAGCGGCGCGCAGGTGGTGGTGGCGGATACCAGCGAATTTCGTCGCCAGCATGTTGCTGACCAGCTCGGCCTGGCGACACTGAATCCGGCTGATGAAGCGTTTTACAGCGCGCTGCGCGAGGAGTTTGGTGGCCGTCTGGCGCTGAAGGTGATCGACGCCACCGGCAGCCCGGCGGCGATGAACAATGCGGTCAACCTGATGCGACACGGCGGCACGATCGTTTATGTCGGCCTGCACAAAGGCGATCTGGTGATCCCGGACAGTGAATTCCATAAAAAAGAGACCACCCTGATGGGCAGCCGCAACGCCACCCGTGAAGATTTCGATCGGGTGCGTGCGCTGATGGCCAGCGGCCAGCTGCGCGCCGAAATGATGCTGAATCACCATCTGGCCTTCTCCACGCTGGATGAAACCTTCGAGGCGCAAATCATCAACAACCGCGAGCTGATCAAAGGCGTGATTCATTTCGACCGGTAACGCGGCCAGTCGGTTCGCGTGGTTCAGGGCGCGGTGAGAGTCTGAAAGAAGTGCGCCCGCACCGCGTCAGCATCCACGCCAAGTGCGATACGCTGGGCGGGCAGGCCGTTAAAGGGATCCTGGCGGGATGCCAGCGCGCTCAGCTTACGCACCGTCTGACCGCAGGCGATGCCCTCCGTGATTACCCGAAGCGGGCTTTCGGTCAGGGTAAACGCCTGTGGCAGAGTGAGCCACGCCACCGCCAGGGTGTCGTGCAGCGCCATACCCTCGAACCCCTCTTTCTGCAGGCTGTAAGCCAGGTAAGGGCGACAGATCGCACTCAGCACCGGCTGATTCAGACGCTGAACCTCATCGCCGCTGATCAGCACCTTGTGCGTGACATCCAGCGGGATCACCACCACGTTCAGCGCCGAGGCGAGCACCTGATCGGCAGCATGCGGATCTTTCCAGATATTAAATTCGCTGAAGGGCGTCACGTTGCCACTGTGCCCGTCGGTGCCAAATGCGCCGCCCATGATCACCAGCTCTTTCACCAGCGGAATAATATCCGGCGCCTGATTAATGGCCGTGGCGATATTGGTCAGCGGACCAATCGCCACCAGGGTGATCTGATGCGGCTGCGCCCGCACGCTGTCGATAATAAACTGCACCGCGCCCGGCGCCTGATCGCTGCAGGTATTATCAAACGCATCGCCCAGCCCATCTTCACCGTGCAGTCTGGCAGGCGCAGAGGGTGGCAGCGCCAGCGGTCGCGAACAGCCGCGATAGACCTCCGCGTTAATCGCCATTTTCCCGCAAAACAGTCGGGCGTTTTTCACCGCCTGACCCACTGCCACGTTGCCGAAGACCGTGGTAATCCCCAGCAGATGCTGCGTCCGCGCCGCATAGGCCAGCGCAAAGGCGTCATCCACGCCGATATCGGTATCAAAAATCAGGGTACGCATAGGGTCTCCGCAACAGGCTGTAAACCATCAGCATTACTCCGTCTGTGGCGTGCGCGTCAAGGTTTTCAGCCGCCATGACCTCACTGTTGCCAGCCTGAAACGGGCGTCGTATTATCACCGGCTCAAGGTGATGGCGTGCCACCTTTCCCAACCGCCGGTGGGCTTTACACCGGCTGATGACGCCTGACACTCAATCCTTTCGCGGGAGCTGAGGTGTCAGGCGCAGTTTATCTCTGCCTTTCCCCCTCAGCCCGGCGTCAATCTGCAATCAGGAGCAAGACATGTTGAAACCGTTATTGGCTGTGATGATCGGCGGCTCTGCCGGCTGTGTACTGCGCTGGCTCTTTGCGATGCGCTTTAATGCGCTCTTTCCCAATCTGCCACCGGGCACGCTGCTGGTGAATCTGATCGGCGGTCTGGTGATCGGCGGCGCGATGGCCTGGTTTGTTCGCCATCCCGACCTCGACCCATTCTGGAAACTGCTGATCGTCACCGGACTGTGCGGCGGGCTGACCACCTTCTCCTCTTTTACGGCGGAATTAATGGGGTTGCTACAATCAGGGAACTATTTCTGGGCGATGACCAGCGCGCTGGTGCATGTGATCGGTTCGCTGCTGATGGCGTTTGCCGGTTTCGCACTGGTCACGATGCTGGGCTGATCTGGCTAAGCGGCGCTTGTCATACTCCTTAAGAGGTAGATACTGTTTCAGGTTTTACGCCCGACCATCCCGCATGAACGGGCGCAGAAGCTGAACGTCACCGATTATTCCGGACGATTAAGGAGCCGAGCAATGCGAACTAACCCCACATTCCTTAACCTGGTGCTGTTAAACGGTGAACCCGGCCAGAAGCTCCAGGCGGCGCATGACGCCGGTTTCGATCAGGTGGAGATCTGGCGCGAGGATGTCGAGGCGTGCGAGGGCGGCGCGGCGGCACTGGCTGAGATCGCTGCCCGGCAGGGACCTGGCTTTACCAATCTCCAGGTGCTGCGCGATTTCACCGGGGCACCCAGCGCGTTGCGCGGACAGAAGCGCGAAGAGCTGCGCCAGTTTATTCAGATTGCCCAGGTGCTGGGCTGCGACACTATTCAGGCGCCGGCCAGTACCCGTGAGGATTGCTGCGCCGACCAGATTGATGATGACCTGCGCTGGATGGCCTCTGAAGCTGCGCGCTACAACATGCGCATTATGTATGAGCCGATGGCCTGGTGCAGCGTGGATAACACCCTGCCGCTGGCGTGGCAGCGATTGCAGCGGCTCGATCAGCCCAATATCGGGCTGGTGGTCGATCTGTTTCATATCTGCGCGCTGGGCGGCGATGCCTCGCAGCTGGACGGCATTCCGGCCGATCGCATCTATGAAGTGCAGCTGTGTGACATGGCCGCCGTTCCCGCGCAGGATAAGCAGAGCCTGATGGCGATGGCGAAGCACCAGCGTCTGCTGCCCGGCGATGGCATTATCGACATTGAACGCTTTGTCGATAAGCTCAAAAGCGCGGGCTATCAGGGGCCGGTGGGCATTGAAGTCTTTAATGATGCGCTGAAACGCCTGCCGCCTGAGGTTGCTGCCCGTCATGCCTGGCAGGCATTAAAGCGCTGCTGGGGTTAATCCTGTAAGCACTGCCCGATAAACGCGGCGGCGTGCATGGCACCCTGAGCGGAGATGGTGTGGCCGGTGGCGGGTTCAAATCGCGCTTCTACCGGCACCAATGCGGCCCTGAGTCGTGCTGCGGCAGATTCGCTCTCCTGCCACGGAATCACCTCATCGGCCTGGCCGTGGATCAGCAGCGCGGGCAGATGAGGCTGTGGCGTCAGCTCACCGTCAACCGCCAGACGACCCGAAAAGGCGACCACGCCCGCCAGCGGATAACGGCCAGATGCCAGCGCATCCAGCGCCATGATCGACCCCTGTGAAAAGCCGACCAGCACCACATCCTGCCAGCGGTCGGCGAAGCCGTGCTGTGCGATAACGTCGCTGAGGGTCGCGTCAAACGCCGCCCGCGCGGCCCGTACCCGACCTGGCCGGTTCTCTGGCGTCACCTCCTCCAGGCTGAACCACTGCCAGCCAAAACCGGCGGCAAAACGTTCGGGCGCATTGGGTGAGGCAAAAATCACATCCGGCAACAGCGTCGCCCAGTGACGGCCAATCGGTGCCAGATCGTCGCCGTTACTGCCTACGCCATGCAGAAAAATTACCAGTGCTTTTGCCATTATTGCTCCTTTATAGGCCGTACTCGCTCAGATCCGGGCCTGCCGGAACGATCCCGTTCGGGTTCAGTGCCTTGATTGAGTAGTAACCCTGTTTGATATGATCGATGCTGACCGTCTCTCGCACGCCGGAGACTGACAGCATGCTCTTAAGATAGCGATTCAGCAGCGTATAGTCGCGTATCCGGCGCAGGTTGCATTTGAACAGGCCATGATAGGCGACGTCAAAGCGAATCAGGGTGACGAACAGGCGAATATCGGTTTCAGTCAGCCGTTCACCCAGCAGGAAGGTGCGACCATCGCTGAGCAGGGCTTCCAGTTCGTCGAGCTGGCTGAAGACGTCGTTAAAGGCCTGCTGATAGCTGATTGATGTCGTCGCGAACCCGGCGCGATAGACACCATTATTCAGACGCGGATAGAGACTCTCATTCAGCGCATCAATCTCAGGGCGCAGCGCGGCGGGATAGAGGTCGATGCGGTTATCGGCCAGATCGCCAAAGCCGCTGTTGAACATACGCACAATGTCAGCGGACTCGTTGCTGACGATGGTGCCGGTTTTCTTGTCCCACAAGACCGGCACGGTGGCCCGGCCCGTGTAATCGGGCGCGACGCGGGTATAGATTTCATGCAGGTACTGCGCGTGATTCAGCGGGTCCTGCTGTGCGCCGGGAAAATTGCCAAAGCGCCAGCCCTGGGCACCGAGCTGCGGTTCAACCACCGTCACGCTAATCAGCGACTCCAGCCCTTTGAGCTTGCGGGCAATTAACGCGCGCGACGCCCACGGACAGATCAGCGCCACATAGAGGTGGTAGCGATCCGCTTCTGCCGCAAATTCAGTGGAGCCATCGCTGCTGATAAAATCCCGGAAACCGGACGTCTGACGGACAAATCCGCCCTGTTTATCGGTCGACTGCACCGGGTGCCAGTCACTACTCCATTTGCCTTCTACTAACATCGCGCGACTCCTCTGTAATGTGAGAAGCAGCTTAACTGATGACTAAACGGCTGATAATCCGGTCATAAAGACAATAATTTCTTCCATTCTGGAAGAAATTACGCGGGCGGAAAACGGGTAAAGTGGCTCACCAGGAAGTCGATAAGCAGGCGCGCCCGGTGTGCCAGATGACGGGCGGGCGGATAAACCGCAAACAGGCCAAGCGGTGGCGTGTCAAAATTCTCCAGCAGCCGGACAATCTCACCGCGTTGCAGCGCGGGAGCCGCGATAAAACCGGGCAGCCGCGCAATGCCCAGTCCGGCCATCGCGGCCTGCAGGCAGGCTTCGGTGTTGGCGAAGCGCAGACGCCCGCGGACCGGTACGGTGACAATCTCGCTGCTGCCGTCGCCGTCGCCGCCGGCAAACGGCCAGTGCCAGGGATCGCGAAAATTGGTGTCGATGATGCACTGATGCTTGGGCATCTCGCGCCAGTGCTGCGGCGTGCCAAACTGCTCAAGATAGACCGGCGAGGCGGCGATGCGCACATGCACCTCACCCAGCTTGCGCGCGACCAGGCTGCTGTCGCTGAGGGTGCCGATACGGATCGCCATATCAAAGCCTTCATCGACGATGTTGACGGACCGGTCTGAAAAGCTGACATCCAGTTCAATCAGCGGATAGCGCCGGGCAAACGCCACCAGCACCTCAGACAACACCACAGTACCAAAGGAGCCGGGGGCGCTGATTTTCAGCCTGCCGGTAGGCGTCGTAGCGCTTTCACGCACGCTGGCATCCAGCGTCTCAAACGCATCGAGCAGGTTTTTGACCCGCTCATAATAGCTGCGCCCGACATCGGTGGGTGACAGGGCGCGCGTGCTGCGCTTAAACAGCTGGACGCCGAGCCGCTGCTCCAGCTTTGAAACCAGCTTGGAAGCCTGACTGCTGCTGGTGCCGAGACGTAACGCCGCCGCAGAAAAGCTGCCGGTTTCCAGCACCGTGACAAACATCCGGTCACAATTGAGTCGATCCATGGCGGTGTCCTGTGGAGATAAAGTCGCAGTATAGAAGCTGTGCTCCGCTGATGCAGCCTTCACTTTGCGTGCCTTAACCCTTTCGCTGACGCGGAAAACCTGCTTGACTGACTCTCTGCCCGACGTTCTCTGGAGTAATTCATGTCGCTGATTCACCTGACGTCACTGGCGGAGATCCCGGCCGCCGAGTGGGATGCGCTGTTGCCTGATGACCAGCCCTTTTTGCGCCACGCCTTTCTGCTCACGTTAGAACAGAGCGGCAGCGTGCGGTCAGAGGCGGGCTGGCAGCCCGATCATCTGCTGTGGCGGGAGGAGGGGGTGACCCGCGCCGCGCTGCCAGGCTACCGCAAACGCCATTCACAGGGCGAGTACGTCTTTGATCACGCCTGGGCGGATGCCAGCCAGCGCGCCGGGATCCGCTACTACCCGAAATGGCTGGGCGCGATCCCCTTCAGCCCGGTCAGCGGTGCGCGCCTGCTGGGCGAAACCGCTGCCGCAGCGCAACTGCTGTCGGCCCTGCCTGAGAGCCTGTTACAGCAGGGCTTAAGCGGGGCACATATCAACTTTACCGATGCGCAGGCTAACCAGCTGCTGGCCGATCAGCCCGACTGGCTCTCCCGGCTCGGTTGTCAGTATCACTGGCATAACCGTGGCTACCGCGATTTTCAGGATTTCCTGGATTCGCTGATGTCGCGCAAGCGCAAACAACTGCGTAAAGAGCGTGAGCAGGTGATGCAGAGCGGCTTTGAGTTTGACCGCTACCTGGGCTACCAGCTGCGCGAAGATCAGTGGGATTTTGTCTACACCTGTTACGCCAACACCTATGCGGTGCGCGGTCAGCGTCCCTATCTGACGCGTGACTTCTTCAGCCTGCTGGCGGAACGCATGCCGCAGAATATTGTGGTGGTGATCGCCCGTTTACAGCAGCAACCGGCCGCGATGGCGTTTTATCTGCGGGACAGCAACGCGCTCTATGGCCGCTACTGGGGCTGTCTGGCGGAGTTTGACCGGCTGCACTTCGAAACCTGTTTCTATCAGGGAATGGATTTGGCCCTTGATGAGGGGCTGACGCGGTTTGATGCCGGCGCACAGGGCGAGCACAAGCTGGTGCGCGGCTTTGAGCCGCAGATTACCCACTCCTGGCACTATCTGCTGCATCCCGGCCTGCGCGATGCCGTGGCAGATTTTCTGGTGCAGGAGCGGGAAGGCGTGCGCGGCTGGGCGGAAGAAGCCCGCGACGCCTTACCCTATCGACGCGGCGATTAATCGATGCCGACAAAACCGCCGGTCTGATGCTGCCACAGCCGGGCATAGAGACCGTTTTGCGCCAGCAGCTCGTGATGGCTGCCCATCTCGGCAATGCCGCCTTTATCCAGCACCACCAGCCGATCCATCTTCGCGATGGTCGACAGGCGGTGCGCGATGGCGATAACGGTTTTGCCCTGCATCAGTGACTCCAGGCTCTCCTGAATCGCCGCTTCCACCTCAGAGTCGAGCGCCGAGGTGGCCTCATCCATGATCAGAACCGGCGCATCCTTCAGCAGCACGCGGGCTATCGCCACACGCTGACGCTGACCGCCCGACAGTTTCACGCCGCGCTCGCCCACGTGCGCGTCCAGCCCGGTGCGGCCCAGTGAGTCGGAGAGCAGCGGGATAAACTCATCGGCGCGGGCGCGGTGAATCGCAAGCTGCAGCTCCTCTTCGCTGGCGTCGGGACGACCATAAAGCAGGTTTTCACGGATTGAGCGGTGCAGCAGCGAGGTGTCCTGCGTAATCATACCAATCTGGCTGCGCAGGCTCTCCTGCGTCACGGCGGCGATATCCTGATCGTCGATCACAATCCGCCCCGCGTTCAGGTCATAGAGGCGCAGCAGCAGGTTCACCAGCGTCGATTTACCGGCACCCGAGGGACCAATCAGCCCAATCTTCTCGCCAGGTTTGATGTCGAGGTTAAAACCGTTAATCACCTGACGGCCACCGCCATAATCGAAGCGCACATCCTCAAAACGGATGTTGCCGCGCGTCACCTTAAGCTGCTTCGCCTGCGGCGCATCCTGCACGCTCAGCGGCTGCGCGATGGTTTTCAGGCCATCCTGTACCGTACCAATATTTTCGAAAATGCCATTGACCACCCACATGATCCAGCCGGACATATTCACCAGGCGGATGACCAGACCGGTCGCCAGCGCAATCGCCCCGACGCTAATCAGCGACTGGCTCCATAACCACAGCGCCAGCCCGGAGGTCGAGACAATCAGCAGGCCGTTCAGCGCCGACAGGGTCAGATCCATGCTGGTGACCATGCGGCCGGCGTTCTGGGTTTTTTCGGTCTGCTCCTGAATCGCCTCACGCGCATACTGCCTTTCCAGATCGCTGTGGGCGAACAGCTTGATGGTGGCGATGTTGGTATAACCATCGACAATGGTGCCCATCAGCTTAGATCGCGACTCTGAGGAGACCACCGAACGCGCTTTAACGCGCGGCACAAAGAAACGCAGGGAGGCGCTGTAGGCCACCATCCACAGAATCAGCGGGATCATCAGCCGCCAGTCGGCACCGGCAAACAGCACCAGTGAAGTCACCGCGTAGATCAGCACGTGCCAGATGGCATCCACCAGCTGCACCGCGGAATCGCGCAGTGAACTGCCGGTCAGCATAATGCGCTGGGCGATGCGACCCGCGAAATCGTTCTGGAAGAAATTGAGGCTCTGGCGCAGCACGTAGTTGTGATTCTGCCAGCGGATCATGCTGGTCATGCTCGGGCTGATGCTTTGATGTACCAGCATGTCGTGCAGGGCGATAAAAATCGGCCGCAGAATCAGCGCCACCGCCCCCATCCACAGCAGTATCGGCCAGTTATCCCGAAACAGGGTGGCGGGCGTGGAGTGATTGACCATATCGATAATGCGGCTCAGATAGCTGAACAGCGACACTTCAATCAGGGCTGACGCCAGTCCCACTACCAGCAGTGCCGCGAAACTCGGCCAGACCTGCCGCAGATAGTAGAGGTAAAACGACCAGACCGTTGAGGGGGGCGAGTCGGTGGGCGCGTCATGAAAAATATTGATAAAACGCTCAAAACGGCGATACAACATAGCGATACTCTTTCCGTCCGGTAAAGAGCTACAGCTTAGTGCATGAACCCCGTTCGGCTAAAAGGAGAAAATATGGAAATCATTATTCGGGCACGGGAACCGCAGGATGCCGCCGCCTATCAGCGACTCTACAGTCATCCCGATGTCTATCCCTGGACGCTGCAGCTGCCGTTTCCCAGCGTTGCCACCTGGGAGAAAAAAATCGCCAGAATGGATGCCGAGGGGTTTATCGCCTTTGTCGCGGAGATCGAGGGCGTGCTGGCCGGTGAGCTGACGCTGTTTGTGGATAACAAGCCGCGCACCCGCCACTGCATCAGCTTTGGGCTGGGCGTGCATCCCGATTACGCCGGTCGCGGCGTCGGTGAGCGCCTGATCCGCACCGCGCTCGACTATTCCCGTAACTGGCTGGGGATTACGCGTATGGAGCTGGAGGTGTTTCACGACAACGAACGGGCGCTGCGGCTCTATGAGCGGCTGGGCTTTGAGCGTGAAGGGGTGATGCGGCAGGCCGCCCTGCGCGACGGTCAGCTGCGCGATGTGGTGATGATGGCGAAACTGCTGCACGAGAAGTGATAACCGGAGCGGCAGCGCTGCCGCTCCGCTTTTCATTACGGATTTTTATTGCTGTATTGCTGCATGTTCTGCTGCGTTACCAGTTCAAACGGGATCCACTGGTGGGAATCGACTTTTTCCCCTTTGATCATCTGCTGCGCCACCTCGACCGATTTTTTGCCCTGACCCACGGCATCCTGGAACACGGTGACGGCCAGTTTGCCGCTTGCCAGGGCTTTCAGGCCATCCGGCGTGGCATCAATGCCGCCCACCAGAATGGTTTTCTTCGGTTTCGCCTGGGCAATCGCCATGGTTGCGCCAATCGCCATTTCGTCGTTGTTGGCGGCGACAATATCGATCTCTTCCCCGTTCGACAGCCAGTTGAGCATTAAATCCATGCCCTCATTACGCGAATAGTTTGCGGTCTGCTTCAGCACCACTTTCATGTCGGGATACTTTGCCACCACCTGCTCGACATCTTTGGTGCGCTGCAGCGCACCCGCATCGCTGAGGTTACCGATGATAATGGCGACCCTGCCACGATAACCCGCCTGCTTCGCCAGCGCTTCCATCTGCAACGTGCCCGATTCGCGTTCGTCAGAGCCGACAAACACCACGCCCGGCGGCAGGGTTTTATCGCCCGGCGTGCGGTTAACGTAGACCAGCGGAATGTGAGCCTGCTGCGCCAGCCTGGTCAGGGCAGGGGTGCTGGCGGAGTCGACCGGATCGACGATAATCGCGTCCACCCCGGAACTGATAAAGCTCTGCACCTGATCGGTCTGACGGCCCACGTCGCCGCGTGCATCTTCGAACTGCGCATCCAGTTGATGCGCTTTAGCCTCTTTCTCGATCGACTGGCGGATAATGGTCAGAAAGTTCTGGTCGAAATAGGCCATTGAGACGCCAATCTTCTCTGCCAGCGCCGACGTGGAAAGAGAGAGCAGACAGAGTATTGCCCATGCACGTTTTTTCATTGCAGACTCCCGAGGTTAACTGAGTGGAATAGATTTTTCATTTATTATAAAAATGGACAAAGATTATCATTTGCAGCTTATGAACAGTCGCCGGGTTTGACAACCGGCCCTTTTCACTCTTGCTAGCGCCGCCACACTTTGCCGTAAAATCGCCGCGTCATAGCTGCCAGCGCCGATGAAATCCTCGACGTGGCGCACACTCTGCGGCAGTCAGCCGCGGCTTTTTGCGCTTTTGTGCAGCATCGCACTGGCCTTTGTGGTGGTTGTCAGAAAACCGTTGAATCGGGCCTGACGATCTCAACATCCGCACAATGATCCATCGTTAGCCTCCTATCTATATTTCCTTAAGCGGGAAATCTCAGCGTTATTCCTGAAAAAAACCTCGTGGCGCAACCTGCCGCTTTTTAAGGAATTCAGCTCATGCTTAAAGACCAAACGACTCACCGGACGTCTCATGTGCGCATCTGGATCCTCTGCCTGATCCTCTTTCTGTCGGTCGTGGCTTATGCCGACCGTTCGATCCTCTCGATCTCCGGATCGGCGATCAAAGAGGAGTTCGGCCTGTCAGCGATCCAGCTGGGATTGATCCTCTCTGCCTTCAGCTGGGCCTACGTTATTGGTCAGATCCCCGGCGGGCTGTTTCTTGACCGCTTCGGGGCTAAAAAAGTGTATGGCGTCACGCTGGCGCTCTGGTCAGTCTCGACGCTGGCGATGGGATTCGTTGGCGAGTTCTCCAGCGGCATGACCGGCGCGCTGATGCTGATGTTTGGTCTGCGCTTTATGCTGGGATTGATCGAGGCACCCAGCTTTCCCGCCAATGCGCGCGTGGTGATTATGTGGTTCCCTGGCGCAGAGCGGGGACGGGCTTCATCGCTGTTCAGCTCGGCGCAATATTTTGCCGTCGCCATCTTCTCGCCGCTGTCAGGCTGGCTGGTGTCGCGCTTTGGCTGGGAGTGGCCGTTCTTTGTGCTGGGCGGCATCGGCCTGCTGGCGGTGTTTGTCTGGGCTGCCTGGATGCGCGAGCCGCGCAATCACCCTGGCGTGTCAGAGAGTGAACTGCGCCACATCGTCGACGGTGGTGCGCTGGTGGATATCGACTCGGCGCAGACGCTGAAAGCGCGGCCACCGGTCAGTAAAGCGATGTTCAGAAAGCTGCTCACTAATCGCATGCTCTGGTGCGCCTATCTCGGTCAGTACTGCATCATCGCGCTCAGCTACTTCTTTATTACCTGGTTTCCGATCTATCTGGTGCAGGCGCGCGGCATGAACATCATGGAGGCGGGCTTCGCCACCGTGGCTCCGGCGCTGTTTGGTTTTCTGGGCGGGATCAGCGGCGGCTATCTGTCAGACAAGTTAATCGCCCGGGGCTGGAGCGTCTCCTGGGCGCGTAAAACGCCCTATATCGTCGGCATGCTGATGGCGTCCAGCCTGGTGCTGGCGGCGATTATTCCCGGTAACGGCGGCATTATCGCCATTATGTCCTTCGCCTTTTTCGGTAAAGGCATCGCGGCCGGTGCAGGCACCTGGACGGTGATCAGCGACACCGCACCTAAAGAGGCGGTGGGCCTGGCCGGCTCCATTTTTAACGGCATCGGCAATATTGCCGGTTTCACCACGCCGCTGCTGTTCGGCATCATCGTCGGTCTGACCGGCAGCTACAGCATCGGGCTGGCGTTTGTGGCGGCACACTGCGTGGTAGCGGCGCTGCTGTTCCTGCTGGTGATGGGACCGATTGAACGCGTCGGTGAAGAGAGCGATCGCCCGGCATCCTATAACAATCAGGAGAAAGAAGATGGCATTAAAGCAATGTAAGGTGCTGATCAGAGGGAAATTCCTGCCGCCGCAGCTGATAGAGAACATTGAAAAGACGTTCACCGCGTTCCGGCTGTGGGAGGCGGAAGATGAGGCAGCCTTTCTGGCTGAGCAGGGCGCAGATATCGACATGCTGGTCACCAGCGGCAACGCGGTGATGGGCGCACCGGCCGCGCTGATCGCCGCGCTGCCAAACCTGAAAGCGATCTGCAGTAACGGCGTCGGTTATGACAGCATTGATACGGAAGCCGCCCGGTCGCGCGGCATTGTGGTGACCAACACGCCGGAGGTGCTCAATGATTGCGTCGCCGATCTGGGGATGGCGCTGCTGCTGGATGTGGCGCGCCGCATCAGCGAGGCCGATCGCTTCACACGCGCCGGTCACTGGACGCAGGGCCGCTTTCCGCTGAGCAGCAAAATCGGTGGCAAGGTGTGCGGTATCGTCGGGCTGGGCAATATCGGTCAGGCGGTGGCAAGGCGCGCGCAGGCGTTTGATATGGCGATTCACTATTACAATCCGCGTTCACGCCCCGATGTGCCCTACACCCGTCATGAGAGCCTGGTGGCGCTGGCGCAGCAGGCCGATTTCCTGGTGCTGACCCTGCCGGGCGGTGCCGCGACGCGCCACATTATCAATGCGGAAGTGCTGCAGGCGCTGGGACCGCAGGGCTATCTGATTAACATTGCGCGCGGCAGCGTGGTGGATCAGCAGGCGCTGGTGGATGCGCTGGAAACCGGGCAGATCGCCGGTGCCGGGCTTGATGTGTTTGAACAGGAGCCGCAGGTGCCTGACGCACTGCGCCAGCGCGACAATGTGGTGATCACGCCGCATATCGCCAGCAGTACCCGCGAAACCATGGCGGCGATGGCTGACCTGGTCTTTGAGAATATGCTGGCGTTTGCCCGTGGTGAGCCGGTGCTGACCCGGGTAGTGTAACCACCGCGGCGTCTTAACCCCCTGCTGAAACGGGGGCGAGGCAGGACGCCTCTCCTCTGACCACTCACCAGACCCTCACCTTCGCACAAAACAGCCTGAAGAAAATTTGTCCGGCTGCCGATATCACCTTACCACCCGCTGATATTAAAGAGTGATAGCGTGATAAAGCTGATTACCATTGATGAATTGCGCCCAGGGATGTTTATCCACAAGCTGGAGGTCTGGTGGATAAAAGACCAGCGCATTCATAATGAGATGCTGATCACCGATCCCCGACAAATCGCCATGCTTCGCACTGAAGGGATCCGCCAGCTCTGGATCGACCTCGATCGATCGGTGCAGGCGCCGATCGCCTCCACGGTCGCGAAGAGAACCATTGGCCGCACCCCGTTTTTCCAGGAACTGGATCAGGCACAGCAGATCTTTTTGCAGGGCAAACCGAAAGTGCTGGCGATGTTCAACGAAGCGCGGCTGGGTAACGGCCTGAAGCTTGATTATATGATGGATCTGGTGGATGAAATCGCCGGATCGATCACGCGTGAACCCTCCGCCATGCTGAGCGTGGCGCGACTGAAAAATCATGATGACTACACCTATCTGCACTCCATGGCGGTCTGCGGGCTGATGATTGCGCTGGGTAAAAAACTTGGACTGGATGAGCAGGAGCTGCGTCGGGTGGGCATGGGCGGTTTACTGCATGATGTCGGCAAAGCGGCCGTGCCGCTGGCGATCCTGAATAAAGCGGGCAAGCTGACTGAAGAGGAGTTCAGGGTGATGCGTGAGCATCCGGTGGTCGGTGCGCAGATGCTGATAGAAGCCGACGCCGATGACGATCTGCTCGATATCACCCTGCATCATCATGAGAAATATGATGGCAGCGGCTATCCGCACCGCCTGAAAGGCGAGGCGATTTCGCTCTACGCCCGCATGGCGGCGGTGTGCGATGTCTATGATGCCGTGACCTCGACCCGCTCCTATCGCAACGGCTGGACACCCGCCGAGGCGATGCACCAGATGCTGAGCTGGCGCGGACATTTCGACCCTGGCTTGCTGCACTCCTTCGTGCGGACCATCGGCATCTATCCGGTGGGATCGCTGGTGCGTCTGGCCTCCGGCCGGGTGGCGCTGGTGGTGAAAGCGGGCGAAAAATCGCTGATGCGTCCCTGCGTGCATGTCTTCTGGTCACTGCACGCCCAGCGTGAAGTGAAACCGGAAGAGCTCGACCTCGGCGACAGCTTCTGCACCGACAGCATTGTGGGCGCAGAGGACAGCACGCTGTGGGGTAACGTCGATCTCAATCGTATATGGGCGCTGGAAGTCGCCTGATTTTTGGCCATTTTTACACTATTTTTACGCCCGCCCGCTGCATTTTAACCCCTTCTTTATACGCCTCCGCGCAAGCTAAGCCATAAATCCAATCCTCTGGAGGTTCCTGTGAGCGTGGGCGTAATAACCGGCATTGTGCTGGTGGTGTTGTTACTGGGCTATCTGATCTATGCCCTGTTAAATGCGGAGGCCTTCTGATGGCGGCCAATGCTTTTTTACTCATCGCATTCTATCTGCTACTGCTGATGGTGCTGGCGCAGCCGCTCGGACGGGGTCTGGCGTCGTTAGTGGCTGACAAGCCGGTGTTTGCCCGCCTGGAAGCGCCGCTGTGGCGACTGCTGGGCGCACAACAATCGGACATGCGCTGGCCGCACTACCTGCTGGCGATTCTGCTGTTTAATGCGCTGGGTTTCGTGGTGCTGCTGGCAATATTGCTGATGCAGGGCGCGCTGCCGCTGAATCCGCAGCAGCTGCCTGGCCTGAGCTGGCATCTGGCGCTGAACACCGCCGTGAGCTTCGTCACCAACACCAACTGGCAATCCTACAGCGGCGAAAGCACCCTGAGCTATTTCAGTCAGATGGTGGGCCTGACGGTGCAGAATTTCCTCTCAGCCGCGACCGGTATCGCCGTGGCGTTTGCATTGATCCGTGGCTTCGCTAATCGCAGCTCTGCGACCTTGGGTAACGCCTGGCGCGACCTGACGCGCATCACGCTCTATGTCTTACTGCCTATCAGCCTGCTGATGGCGCTGTTCTTTGTCAGCCAGGGCAGCATCCAGAACTTCGCGCCTTATCACAGTTTCTCCACGCTGGAAGGCGTGCAGCAGACGCTGTCGATGGGACCGGTAGCGTCGCAGGAAGCGATCAAAATGCTGGGCACCAACGGTGGCGGCTTCTTTAACGCCAACTCCTCCCATCCGTTTGAAAACCCGACGGTGCTGACTAACCTGGTGCAGATGCTGAGCATCTTCCTGATCCCGGCGGCGCTCTGCTTCGCGTTTGGCGAAAGCGTGCGTGACCGTCGTCAGGGCCACATGCTGCTGTGGGCGATGACGCTGATGTTTGTGGCGGCGGTATCGGTCGTCATGTGGGCCGAACTACAGGGCAACCCGCACTTCCTCCAGCTGGGTGCTGACAGCGCCATCAACATGGAAGGTAAAGAGACGCGCTTTGGCATTCTTAACAGCAGCCTGTTCGCGGTCATCACCACCGCCGCCTCCTGCGGTGCGGTGAATGCCATGCACGACTCCTTTACCGCGCTGGGCGGCATGGTGCCGATGTGGCTGATGCAGCTGGGCGAAGTGGTGTTTGGCGGCGTCGGTGCCGGTCTCTACGGCATGCTGCTGTTTGTGCTGCTGGCGGTGTTTATCGCCGGGCTGATGATCGGTCGTACCCCGGAATTCCTCGGTAAAAAAATCGATGTCTGGGAGATGAAGATGACCGCGCTGGCGATTCTGGTCACACCGGCGCTGGTGCTGATCGGTACCGCACTGGCGATGATGACCGACGCCGGGCGCAGTGCCATGGCCAATCCCGGCATTCACGGCTTCAGCGAAGTGCTCTACGCCGTCTCCTCGGCGGCCAACAACAACGGCAGCGCCTTTGCCGGCCTGAGTGCTAACACGCCGTTCTGGAACCTGCTACTGGCTGCCTGCATGCTGCTGGGCCGCTTCGGCATCATCATTCCGGTGATGGCAATTGCCGGTGCGATGGCGGTGAAAAAAGTGCAGCCGGTGGGTAACGGCACGCTGCCAACCCACGGTCCGCTGTTTATCGGACTGCTGATCGGCACGGTGCTGCTGGTGGGTGCACTGACCTTTATTCCTGCTCTGGCGCTGGGCCCGGTGGCTGAGCATCTGCAACTTGTTCAGGGACAATCCTCATGAGTCGTCAACAACAGGCGTTATTTGACGCAGCATTGCTGCGTACCTCGGCCTGGGATGCAGTGAAAAAGCTCGATCCCCGGGTGCAGTTCCGTAACCCGGTGATGTTTGTGGTCTACCTCGGCAGTATTCTGACCTCGCTGCTGGCGCTGGCGATGCTGACCGGCCGGATCAGCGGCAGCGCCAGCTTTACCGGTGCGATTGCGGTCTGGCTCTGGTTCACCGTGCTGTTCGCCAACCTGGCGGAGGCGCTGGCAGAAGGGCGCAGTAAGGCCCAGGCCAGCAGCCTGAAAGGGGTGAAAAAGACCAGCTTTGCCAAAAAACTCTCAGCGGCGCGCTATGGCGCCGAGTGGCAGCAGGTCAGTGCCGATGAGCTGCGCAAAGGCGATGCCGTGCTGGTGGAAGCGGGCGACATCATCCCCTGCGACGGTGAAGTGATGGAAGGCGGTGCCTCGGTGGATGAGAGCGCCATTACCGGTGAGTCCGCACCGGTGATCCGCGAGTCGGGCGGTGACTTCGCCTCCGTCACCGGCGGGACCCGCATTCTCTCTGACTGGCTGGTGATCACCTGTAGCGCCAACCCGGGCGAAACCTTCCTTGACCGGATGATCGCCATGGTGGAAGGCGCGAAACGCCGTAAAACCCCGAATGAGATCGCTCTGACCATCCTGCTGGTGTCACTGACCATCGTGTTCCTGCTGGCGACCGTGACACTCTGGCCGTTCTCGGCATGGGGCGGAACGCCGGTCAGCATCACGGTGCTGGTGGCGCTGCTGGTCTGTCTGATCCCGACCACCATCGGCGGCTTACTGTCGGCGATTGGCGTGGCGGGGATGAGCCGGATGCTGGGTGCTAACGTCATTGCGACCAGCGGGCGTGCGGTGGAAGCCGCGGGCGATGTGGATGTGCTGATGCTGGACAAAACCGGCACCATCACGCTGGGTAACCGTCAGGCGACCCAGTTCCTGCCCGCGCCGGGCGTCAGCGAAGAGCAACTGGCCGACGCCGCACAGCTCGCCTCGCTGGCCGATGAGACGCCGGAAGGGCGCAGCATCGTGGTGCTGGCAAAACAGCGATTTAATCTGCGTGAGCGCGATCTCAGCAGCATGGGTGCCAGCTTTATTCCGTTCTCTGCGCAGACCCGCATGAGCGGCGTGAACGTGCAGGATCGACTGATCCGCAAAGGCGCGGTCGATGCGGTTCGTCGCCACATCGAAGCGAACCATGGCCGTTTCCCGGCCGAGGTCAATGCGCAGGTGGAAGAGGTGGCACGCAGTGGCGGCACGCCGCTGGTGGTGTCAGAGGGCGCGAACGTGCTGGGCGTGGTGGCGCTGAAAGATATCGTCAAAGGTGGCATCAAAGAGCGCTTTGCCGAACTGCGCAAAATGGGTATCAAAACGGTGATGATCACCGGCGATAACCCGCTGACGGCCGCAGCGATTGCTGCGGAAGCGGGCGTGGATGACTTCCTGTCAGAGGCCACGCCGGAAGCCAAGCTGGCGCTGATCCGCCAGTATCAGGCGGAAGGGCGTTTAGTGGCGATGACCGGCGACGGCACCAATGATGCGCCTGCACTGGCGCAGGCGGATGTGGCGGTGGCGATGAACTCCGGTACCCAGGCGGCGAAAGAGGCGGGCAACATGGTCGATCTCGACTCGAACCCGACCAAGCTGCTTGAAGTGGTGCATATCGGTAAACAGATGCTGATGACGCGCGGTTCGCTGACCACCTTCAGTATCGCCAACGACGTGGCGAAATATTTCGCCATCATTCCGGCGGCGTTTGCGGCGACCTATCCGCAGCTCAACATGCTTAACGTGATGCATCTTCACTCGCCAGCCAGTGCGATTCTGTCGGCGGTGATCTTTAACGCCCTGGTGATTGTCTTCCTGATCCCGCTGGCCCTGAAAGGCGTCAGCTACCGCCCACTGAGCGCTGCTGCGCTGCTGCGCCGCAACCTGCTGATTTACGGTCTGGGTGGCCTGCTGGTGCCGTTTGTCGGCATCAAAGCGATCGATCTGCTGTTAGTGTTTTCAGGCATGGCCTGAGGAGAGAAAAATGAGTCAGTTACGTCCGGCAATTTTACTGTTGTTGCTGCTTACGCTTGTTACCGGCGTGGTTTATCCTTTGCTCACCACCGGTCTGGCGCAGTGGCTGTTTCCGTCCCAGTCCAGCGGCTCGCTGCTGGAGGAGGATGGCGTGGCGCGCGGGTCGGCGCTGATTGGCCAGAACTTTACCCAGCCCAACTATTTCTGGGGCCGCCCTTCAGCCAGTGGTGATAAACCTTATAATCCGCTGGCCTCAGGGGGCAGCAATCTGGCCGCCAGCAACCCGGCGCTGGACAAAGCGGTAGCCGATCGCGTCGCTGCGCTGCGGGCCGCGAATCCGCAGGCACCTGCCGCCGTCCCGGTTGAACTGGTCACCGCGTCAGCCAGCGGGCTGGACCCGGATATTTCGCCACAGGCCGCCCTTTGGCAGGCACCGCGTATCGCCGCCAGCCGCCAGTTGCCGTTGCCGCAGGTCGAGGCGCTGATAGATAAGATGACGCATCGTCCGCTGATGCCATTCCTCGGCACACCGACCCTCAATGTGTTGCAGCTGAATATGGCGCTCAACGAACTGTAATGGTGTTAAGGAAGCGATGAACCACGAACCCCAGCGTCCCGATCCCGACGCGCTGCTGCAGGCTAACCGCGAAAGTCATCGCGGGCAGCTGAAAATTTACTTTGGTGCCTGTGCGGGCGTGGGTAAAACCTATGCCATGCTGCAGGAGGCACAGCGGCTGCGCGCGCAGGGTCTGGATGTCTTAATCGGCGTGGTAGAGACCCATGACCGGCCGGAAACCGCACAGCTGCTGACAGGGTTAACTCTGCTGCCGCGTCGCGCAACCGGCCGCTCGCGTCATGCGGAGTTTGATCTCGATGCCGCGCTGGCTCGCCATCCGGCGGTGATCCTGATGGATGAGCTGGCGCACACCAACGTGCAGGGCTCGCGCCATCCCAAGCGCTGGCAGGATATTGAGGAGCTGCTGGAAGCGGGCATCGATGTACTGACCACCGTCAACGTACAGCATCTTGAGAGCCTCAACGATGTGGTGGGCGGCGTCACCGGCATTCAGGTGCGCGAAACCGTGCCCGATCCCTTTTTCGACAGCGCCGACGAAGTGGTACTGGTCGATCTGCCGCCCGACGATCTGCGGCAGCGGCTGAAAGAGGGCAAAGTCTATATTGGCGACCGCGCGGAACGCGCCATCGAAAACTTTTTCCGCAAAGGTAACCTGTTCGCCCTGCGTGAGCTGGCCCTGCGTCGTACCGCCGATCGGGTGGATGATCAGATGCGCGCCTGGCGCGATCAGCAGGGACGGGAGCGCGTCTGGCACACTCGCGACGCCATTCTGCTCTGCATTGGCGACGACAGCGGCAGTGAAAAGCTGGTGCGCACCGCCGCCCGACTGGCGGCACGGCTTGGGAGTGAATGGCATGCGGTCTATGTCGAAACGCCCCGGCTGCACCGGCTGCCGGAAGCGCGGCGAAGGGCGATTCTGCGCACGTTACAGCTGGCGCAGGAGCTGGGCGCGGAAACCGCGACTCTCTCTGAGCCGGATGAAGCCGAAGCGGTACTGGGTTACGCCCGCGCGCACAATCTGGGCAAAATTGTCACCGGTCGTCGCCCGCTGCGGCGCTGGCGGCGTGACAGCTTTGCCGAACGGCTCGGCCAGCTGGGGCCGGATCTCGATCTGCTGGTGGTGGCGCTGGATGAGCCGCTGAAGGATGCGCCGCATCCGCTGCCGGATGGCCGCGTCACCAGCGAAAAATGGCGTATTCAGCTGCGCGGCGTAATGATGGCGCTGGTGCTCTGTATTCTTGTAACCGCCGCCGGGCAGTCGGTGCTGATCGGTTTCGATCCCGCCAACTGCGTGATGATCTATCTGCTGGCGGTGGTGATCGTGGCGCTGCGCTATGGCCGCTGGCCGTCGGTGATCGCCACGGTGATGAATATCGTCGCCTTTGACCTCTTCTTTGTTGCCCCCACCGGCACGGTGGCGGTCTCCGATCTGCAATATCTGGTCACCTTTGGCGTGATGCTGGCGGTAGGCGTAATCGTCGGCAATCTCACGGCAGGCGTGCGTTATCAGGCGCGGGTGGCGCGCTACCGCGAGCAGCGGGCGCGCCAGCTCTATGAGATGGCGAAATCGCTGGGCAGTGCGTTAACGCCGCAGGATATCGCCGCCACCAGCCAGCGGGTGCTGGATGCCACGTTACAGGCGCGCTGCCTGCTGCTGCTACCGGATGAACAGGGCGAACTGCAACCGGTGGGCGATGCGTTACCGGCCAGCGAGCCGGATCGCGCGATTGCTAAATGGAGTTACAGCAAAGGCCAGCCTGCGGGTGCGGGCACTGATACCTTACCGGCGGTGCCTTATCAGATCCTGCCGCTGAAAAGTGGCGCGCACTGCCGGGGTTTGCTGGTGGTGGAGCCGCAGAACCTGCGTCAGCTGATGATCCCCGAGCAGCAGCGGCTGGTGGAAACCTTTACGGTGCTGATTGCTAACGCACTGGAACGGATGGCGCTGTCGCATAGCGAGGCGGCGTCCCGGCTCTCGGCGGAGCGTGAACAGCTGCGCAATGCGCTGCTGTCGGCGCTGTCCCACGACCTGCGCACCCCACTGACCGTGCTGTTTGGTCAGGCGGAAATGCTGATGCTCGACCTGGCCAGCGACAACTCAAAATATGTGCCGCAGGCCAGTCAGATCCGCGAGCAGACGCTGAGCACCATCCGGCTGGTGAGCAACATGCTGGATATGGCGCGCATTCAGTCGGGCGGCCTCAACCTGCGTGAGGAGTGGCTGGCGCTGGAAGAGGTGGTCGGCGGAGCGCTGAGCAGCATGGCACCATCACTGAAAGGGCATGAGGTCCGGCTCGATCTGCCGGACGACATCGTGCTGATCAAAGGCGACAGCACGCTGCTGGAGCGGGTCTTCACCAACCTGATTGAGAACAGCCTGAAGTATGCCGGTAACAGCGCACCACGCGGCATTCGCGCCTGGCGTGCGGCGTCACGGCTGGAGATCTCGGTCTGGGATAGCGGACCGGGCATTGCCGAAGACGATTTAAGCCGGATATTCGATAAATTCTGGCGGGGCGACAAAGAGTCGGCGGTGCCGGGCGTCGGGCTGGGTCTGGCAATCTGTAAAACCATTATCGAGAGCCACGGCGGTCAGATCTGGGCAGAGAACAGGGCCGAAGGTGGCGCGGCATTTCGTCTCTCGCTGCCGCTGCCGCCGATCCCTGAAATTTCTGACGAAGGGCTGAAATAACTTCACAGTTGATCGGTTATACTCCCGGACCTGTTTGATTATTCGTGGGATTGTATGGAACGTTTTACCGAAAACCTGATGTATGCATCGCGCTGGTTGCTGGCCCCGGTTTACATTGGACTTTCGCTGGGATTGCTGGCGCTGACCATTAAATTTTTCCAGGAAATTTTCCACCTGCTGCCCAACATTTTCAGCATTGCGGAAAACGATCTGATCCTGCTGCTGCTGTCGCTGGTGGATATGACGCTGGTTGGCGGCCTGCTGGTGATGGTGATGCTGTCGGGTTATGAGAATTTCATCTCTAAGCTCGATATCGACGAAGATAAAGAGAAGCTGAGCTGGCTGGGCAAGATGGACTCCGGCTCGCTGAAAAACAAAGTCGCTGCCTCCATTGTCGCCATCTCCTCGATCCACCTGCTGCGGGTGTTTATGGAAGCGCGCAACGTCGAAAACGACAAGCTGATGTGGTACGTGATTATCCACCTGACCTTTGTGCTCTCCGCCTTTGTGATGGGCTGGCTGGATCAGATGTCGCGCAGCGATAAAAAACCGAAGTAACCTCTCTGGCGGCCCGCTGAGGCGGGCGCCTGCTTTACCCTTTCCGCTCTGTTCCCCCTGAACGACCCGCTGGCTGTGAGGCCGGACGCGTGCCCGCCAGCTGCGGCATCACCTCTTTGATCATGGCAAAAAAGTGTTGCAGCCTGGCCGGGTAGTAACTCGCCCAGGGATAGGTCAGCCACACCGGCAGCGGCGGTGCCTGCCACGCAGGCATCAGCTGAACCAGGCCGCCATCCGCCAGATCTTCCTGCACTGCCCATGAGGAGACGATCGCGGCTCCCATCCCAGCCAGTGCCGCTTTGCGCACCGCATATAAACTGTCGCTGCTCAGCCGGGGCGTAATCGCCAGGTTTACCGGCTGGCCGTCGTCAATCTTCTGCAACACCACTTCGTTACGGTAAAAACTGGTCAGTGCCAGCCACGGCAGGTCGCGCAGCTGTTCAACCCGCTCTATCGGCGGCTGCTGCGCCAGCAGGTGCGGGGCGGCCACCACAATACGTGGCACTTCTGCCAGCAGTATCGCCACCACCGAAGGATCGGTTGGCGCACCGACCTGAATGGCGCAGTCCACATTCTCTGCCATAAAGTCGGGCGTGCGGTCATTCAGCATCCACTCAATATTGAGCCGGGGGTAGCGGTGCAGATAGTCCACCAGCGGGGCGATCAGCTGATCCTGACCAAAGGCGTGTGGGGCGCGAACCCGCAGCGTACCGACCGGGTCATCGCTGGCCCCGGTCAGCTCATCTTCCAGCGCATGCCAGGTCGCCAGCAGCTGCCGCGCCTGGGCGTAGCAGCGCTCGCCATCATCGGTAAGCTTCAGCGCATGGGTGGTGCGCAGGATAAGTTTGAGGCCCAGCCGCTGCTCCAGGCTCTGCAGTCGGCGGCTGACGGTGGGTTGTGTCGTGCCGAGCTGCGCGGCGGCGGCGGATAAGCTGCCGCTCTCCACAATACGGATAAAAGTCTGCATCAGATCGATGCGATCGCTGCTGTTAGGATTGTTCATACGCACCATGTATAACGGTTTTGCCTGATGTCAGTCTACCGCGTATAACCGCAATGCGCTTTAATGGCAGGACGAAATGATGAGGATTACAGCATGTCAGCCATACAGACCCAGACTCAAAATGAACCGCTCTCTGCGCCGCTGGTGTTTACCCTGGCCGCCGGTGCCGGACTCAGCGTCGCGTCGATCTACTACAGCCAGCCGATGCTGGATATCATCAGCAAGCAGTTTAACGCTGGCATCGGCGCGGTCGGCATGGTGCCGATGCTGACCCAGGCCGGCTATGCGCTGGGCATCCTGCTGCTGGCTCCGCTGGGCGATCGTCATGACCGGCGCACCATTATCTTTATCAAAGGCTTAATGCTGGTGGCGGCGCTGCTGCTGTGTGGTTTTTCCGGTGGACTCAGCGCGCTGCTGATTGCCAGTTTTATCACCGGCCTGACCGCCACGGTGGCGCAGGATATTGTACCCGCTTCGGCGGCGCTGGCGCCGGAACGCAGCCGGGGTAAAACAGTCGGCACGGTGATGACCGGGCTGCTGGTGGGCATCCTGCTGTCGCGGGTGGTCAGCGGGGTGGTGGCAGAGTATTTCGGCTGGCGCACCATGTATATGATTGCCGCGCTGGCGGTGCTGCTGATTACGCTGACGCTGTGGCGGATACTGCCGCGTTTCGCGCCAGGCACCTCGGTGAGCTATCCGCGCCTGTTGCTGTCGCTGGTGCACCTGTGGCGTCACCATCAGACGCTGCGTCGTGCCGCACTGGCTCAGGGGCTGTTGTCAGTGGGTTTTAGCGCCTTCTGGTCGACGCTGGCGTTAATGCTCAGCGACCGCTTTCATCTGGACAGTGCTGTGGCCGGGGCGTTTGGTTTAGCCGGTGCGGCGGGTGCCATGGCGGCACCGCTGGCGGGCAGTTTTGCTGACCGCATCGGTCCGGCAAGGGTCACGCAGGCTGGCGCCGCGCTGGTGACAATCTCCTTTGCGCTGATGTTTCTGCTGCCGCTGCTGCCGATGCCGGCCCAGCTGGCGCTGATTGTCCTCTGCACCATCGGCTTCGATTTAGGGGTGCAGGCCACCCTGGTGGCGCATCAGACGCTGGTCTATGGCCTGGCGCCGGAAGCACGCAGCCGCCTGAATGCGCTGCTGTTTACCGTGGTGTTTATCGGTATGGCCACCGGTGCGGCGCTGGGAAGTCTGGCGCTGGCACACTGGGGCTGGAATGGCGTGGTTGCGCTCTCGACCTTAGCCGGTGCAGCCGCGCTGGCGGTCCGCTTCGCCAGTCGACACCTGAAAAACTGACACCTCGCCCGTCAAAAAATGTGCCAGGCTTATTCATAAACCCGAAATAATCTGGAGTGTTATGAACTTTTTAGCCTGGACAGCAGCGACGGGCGGCCTTCTGCTGCTGATGTCGCTGGCTTCCGGTTGGATTCACCGGGGGCCAGTCACCTCATTTGGTCTGTTCCTTATCGCGGGCATGCTGTGCGGCCCGTGGGGATTTGATGTTATCCACATCGATATTGTTACCCATTCCGAAGCCGTGGCGCACATCACTGAAATCACCATGGCTGCCTCGCTGTTCATCACCGGCCTCAAGCTGCGTCAGCCGCTGCAAAATAACTGCTGGCACACCGGGCTGAAACTGGCTTTTCCCGCCATGCTGCTGACCGTGGCCGCGATGACCCTGCTGTCGCACTTCCTGGTGGGATTAGACTGGCCGATTGCACTGGCGTTTGGTGCTATTGTTGCGCCGACCGATCCGGTGCTGGCGAGCTTAATCTCGGTCAACGATGCGCAGGATGATGACTCGCTGCGCGTGGCAATCTCCAGCGAAGCGGGTATGAATGATGGTTCCGCGCTGCCGCTGCTGATGCTGGCGCTGCTGCTGTTTAATGGCGAAAGCCTGAGCGTGGCGATGCTGGGGCACTGGGGTGCGGTCGAGGTGCTCTGGGCAATTGGCGGCGGTCTGATCATCGGTTTCGTGCTGGGGCAGTTGATTGGCCTGCTGGCGACCCGACTGCGCAATGCCAATGGCGATGTGGCACCCAATGATTTCCTGGCGCTGGCGCTGATTGCGCTGAGTTATTCACTGGTGGAGTGGCTGGGTGCCTCCGGCTTCCTGGCTGCCTTCGCCGCCGGGCTGGGATTACGCCGTGCTGAGATGGGCGTATTCCGTCGCCATCAGCCGGACGATCTCTCTGACGACGAGCGCGTGCTGCCCTCTGAAGCACTGGTGAACCCTAACAAACGCCTGGCGCATCAGGGCGACAACAATATGGTGAAGTCGATAGGGTTTGTGGTAGGCGACGCCCTCTCTTTTGGCGATACTATTGAACGTTTACTGGCGGCTGGCATGATGGTGGTGCTGGGCGTGACGCTGGCGCAACACTGGAACATCTACGGCGTGCTGATTGGCCTGGTGCTGTTTGTGGTAGTGCGGCCACTGGCCGTCTGGCTGGTGACGCTGCGCGCCGGACTGCCGCTGGGGCAGCGTCTGCTGATTGGCTGGCTGGGCATCCGC
The DNA here is from genome assembly GCF_049310725.1 of Pantoea sp. BJFS-204. Lineage (NCBI taxonomy): Bacteria > Pseudomonadati > Pseudomonadota > Gammaproteobacteria > Enterobacterales > Erwiniaceae > Pantoea > Pantoea sp. BJFS-204. Next base: position 66,621 of record NZ_JBMOWE010000006.1, read on the forward strand.
GGGATTGGCAGTCTGAACTACATCGCCTATGCCTGGACGCACGGTATGGAAGGCCCGCAGATGGAAATTATGACCAATATGGCGTTAACGCTGGTGGTCTGCAGCGTGGTGGTCCACGGCACCACCGTGTCGCCGCTGCTGAACTGGCGTCAGAAACGCCTTGAAGCCCTTCAGCGTAAGGTTTAACCCGAACTAACAGGAGTTAAGAATGAAAGTAACTCAGATAGTGCTGCTGAGCATCCTCGCCACCGGCAGCGCGCTGGCGGCGGACGAGGCTGACACTGAGCAGAATGTTTATGCCAGTCAGCTGTGCCACATTGTCAGCGGCGAGAAAAAGGTCGCCAGCGCGGATCAATATGTCGACCAGATGAAGTCCACCGTGGCGCGCAGTCAGTCGTCATCGGCGATGAATCAGCCCGAGTTCGATGAAGAGTCCGCGCGTGAAGTGGCCAGTGCCTGGCTGCAGCTGGGTGATGATGAGCGTGCCAAACTGCGCGTTAACGAACAGCAGTGTGAGCAGGCCGTGATGGCGCAGTTCCAGCAGGAAGATTAACCGCATCGGATTAAATAAAAACGCGCCTGCCGGCTAATGCCAGCCAGTTAAGCGACAGGTGATAACGCAGTCTGGTGCCGCTCAGGGGCTGGCGGTCCTCGCGCCGCTGCGCGGTTCCTTCACTTCATTCGCCTGCCTGACGGACCGCCGGGGATGGCACATCCTGTGCCGCCCCGCCTTTCGCCCGCGTCCTGCGGGCTCTCCTGGCAGACTCATTCTGTTCAGCGCTGCGGATTGCCTGCTCCTGATCGCCACCGGCCTGCTCTGAAACTTCAGTGTGCATTGTTAAAAAGGGCACGAGAGTGGAGGCCTGAGCGCCTCTGCTGCTGAAAGGGTTATCCGCAGCGCTGAGGCGTGACGGCGGGCCAGAAGTCCACGCCGGGAAGCGTGGACAGTTCGGGGCCGGCCAGGGAGGGCCGATCCCCGAACGGTTCGTCGGCACGACGTCAAAGCCGAAGGTACCGCGTGAGCGGCGCGAGGACGGCCCGGCAGCAGCAGAGGTGCTCAGGCCCGCACTGCGGCTCGCTCGCCCGGAAAAAAGCTGCCACGTTTGACCGTGACAGCCTTTACAAATCTAATCTTAACTGATCAGCATTACGCCTGGCGGGCGCGTTTTTTTATGGCTTTTCAGGGGCCATTGCGTACATAATCGCCAGCCATGGCACCCGACTTGCATCTGTTGATTCTACCGCAGCCTGCCGCAACGGTTTGCTCACTCTTCTGGTATCACATAACAGGCATTATGATTACGCGTCGACGCTTTATTCTCGGCACGGGAGCGCTCGGGCTCTCCATGACCACTGGCAAAATATTTGCCCGCGATGACATTATTCCCCTCTGGCCGGACGATCCGCCCGGCGGCGGCGGCCCATCGGGCCAGTTGCATATTAACAGCACCGGTTCCTGGTCAAATATCGTCAGCCCGGCGATTCAGCGCTTTAAACCGGAAAATCCCAATGGCGAAGCGGTATTAATTGCAGCGGGTGGCGGTTATCGCTGGATCGGCATGGGACGCGAAGCCTGGCCGGTCGCGCGCTGGCTCAATGCCAATGGCTATACCGCCTATGTGCTCAGCTACCGGCTGCCGCATGAGAAGTGGCAGGCGGGGCGGCTGGCACCGCTGCAGGATGCGCAGCGTGCCATCCGGCTGGTGCGATCCTTTGAGCGCAAGGTGCATGTGCTGGGCTTCTCGGCAGGTGGGCATCTGCTGGGGCTGGCGGCGGCGCGTCCGGACTTTGAATCCTATCCGGCCATCGATCCGCTGGATGAAGTGGTGCCCAAAGTCGACAGCGTGGGTCTGATCTATCCGGTCATCACCCTGGAAGCGCCTTATCAGCACACCAATACCCATCTGATGATGGTCGGCAAAAATGCCACGCCGCAGGATGAGGCGAACTGGTCAGTGCAGAACTACGTAACCCGGCAATATCCGCCGACGTTTCTGGCGCAGGCCGAGGACGATCACACCTCAAATCCGTTCAACACCGAGCTGATGCGCGATACCTGCCGCCGTAATCGTGTGCCGGTTGAGCTGATTCAGATCAGCAAAGGCGGGCATGGCTTTGGCCTTGGCAAGGCGGGCACGCCAGCGGCGCTATGGGATCAGGCTTATGTTCGCTGGCTGGATCGCGTGAGCTGAGTTGCACTGGCGCGGTGCACGACTGCACCGGGGGATCCGTTCTCCCCCTGCCTGGCGCAAGGTCACCAGATCGAAGGTGACCCTTTGTCCCGGTCCCGGTTAATGCTGCGCCCTCTGCCATCTTAAATCTCCCAATCCAGAGCCAGACCCAACCCCTTAATATTGATATCAGCGGACTATGCTGACAGGTCAGGGCGCATTAATAACTCATTCTTATTTATCACGTTAACGAGGGTGTACGGAGCTAAGGGGCACTCACGCTTATTTCTGACTCTGTATACAATGAGATGACAATCTCCTGCCGTTAGTAGGGTACAAAATAGCTAAATAAGGACGCTTTAATAATTATCTTAATAAACAAACGGATCTGATTAATTCCCGGGCAAAGAACATTCCTGTCTCATATCTTTTGCTTCTGTTTTTCCGCCATTACTTTGCTTTTTCCATCGATATATTGCCAGTTGATACAGATCAAAAATTGGCCAGAAATATCAGGTCTTATGGATTATAAAAAAACTAATGAAAGCGTTGAAGCGGGCGTGTTCGGATGACGCAATCGTCTTTCAATCCAAAGCGATTCTTCTTTTAAGCTTTATTTTGGCTGATTCTGCTACAGATGGTCGTAATAAAAACCGTAAGTTTTGAACTAAAATAAAAATCCCACTTTATTGTCTTCATTAACGTTAGATGATTTCATAACGGCTACGCATAAGATGAGGCAAATCAGACAGCAATCCATCCTGGTCAGTTTATCGGTGGTTTCTGATTTAACTAAGAAATATTTAAGTTTTCTTGCCGGCGATGATAAGCAACAACATCTTATTGCACTCTGTCGGATGAGTATTAAGGTCAGTCTGCTTCTCCGCCAGAACAGACTTATTTATTATTACTTTTTATTAACGATGTGGCGAGGTGGATAGCCAGGATTTTAACACACAACAAAGGGTTATATGCATGACGATCATCGAGGCATCGCTATTACAGACCAGGAACAATGGAAAGACGTGGCCAGGGCTGATTAAAAAGTGATGTACAAATAATGAAGGGATGTTTTTTAAATACCTGAATAAAAGTTATTATCTTGTTTTCATCATTGTTCTGGAGAATATCATGCTACCGGGTAATGAAGTAAATTTTATTGGCTATCTTATTGAAGAGAACGTGGTTTATTTACACAAGACAAAGCGACTAATTTGTCTGAATGGGTATGGTGACGATATCATCCTGAGAAAAACCATGTCGCACGTATTAGAGTATCTTTTTGAAAATGCCACTATTGATGTTGTCACGGATTCGGAACTTATGGAGAACGTCTGGGATAAACATGGACTGAGTTCTTCTACGCAGCGGGTCTGGCAGGTTATGTCTAATTTAAAGTCGAAGCTCTTTTTTCTGGGTTTAAGTGATGATGTGATCCTGAGAGTTTCGAAGAAAGGCTATCTCCTCAAAAGCGACAGCGTGGAGAGGTTATTTAGCAGTCGTATCACTTCAGGCATTCATTAAGCACAGCGATAAATTCACTAACGATAATCCTGTGGAAATGGACGCCGCGCCTGTGAATATAATCGGTAGTCATTAAATAATTTCATATATAAATGGATTTAATTACTGTCGGTTCGGTTTTTTCGCTGTTAATCAGCCTGGCTCTTGCTGGGTGTTGATAATATGAAGAGAAACGCAGGTTTTACATTTCGCGTCAGCGGGCGCATTAATTTTCGTTGAGCGAAGTTGCAGGAAAAAACTGGCCCTGATGACCAGTTTTTCCCAATAGTATTTTGTTCGGGGAATTAACGCATCGTCACGAACTCTTCGGAGGCGGTCGGATGGATCGCCACGGTGTTATCGAAGTCCTTTTTAGTGGCACCCATTTTCAGCGCCACAGCGAAGCCCTGCAGCATCTCATCCATGCCGAATCCGATACCGTGAATGCCGACAATCTTCTCATCTGCACCCACACAGACCAGCTTCATGCGACACGGCTGACGATGCTGGGTTACCGCAGTGTACATGGCGGTAAATGACGATTTATAAACCTTCACCTGGTCGTCGCCATACTGTTCCCGTGCCTGCGGCTCGGTCAGTCCCACGGTACCAATCGGCGGATGACTGAACACCACCGTCGGAATATTGCTGTAATCCAGATGCTCGTCCGGTTTGTTGTTAAACAGACGCTCAGAGAGACGACGGCCCGCCGCGACCGCAACCGGCGTCAGCTCAACCGCACCGGTGTTGTCGCCCACGGCGTAGATGCCTGACACATTGGTGTTCTGGAATTTATCGACTTTGATATAGCCTTTGTCGTCCAGCGCGACGCCAGCGGCGTCAATATTCAGGGCATCGTTGGCGGGCTCACGGCCAATCGCCCAGACCAGGCAATCCACGGTATATTCGCTGCCGTTTTCCAGCTGCAGCGTCAGACTGCCATCGCCGTTTTTAATCACAGCTTTTGGAATAGATTCGGTGTGCAGCGCCGGGCCTTCGCTGTTCATCACTTCGACCAGCGTTTCGGTAAGCAGCGGATCGAAGCTGCGCAGCGGCGCGTGTTTACGGACGAACAGATGCGTTTCCGATCCCAGCGCGTTAACCACGCCAGCCAGCTCAACCGCAATGTAGCCTGCGCCGATGACCGCAGTGCGTTTTGGCAGCGCGTCCAGCTCAAAGAAACCGTCGGAATCAATGCCGTACTCTGCACCCGGGATAGAAGGGTGGACCGGACGACCGCCGGTGGCGATCAGAATATGGTTAGCCGTGATAATCTCGCCGTTGACTTCAACACTGTGCGCATCGACAAAGCGGGCAAAGCCTTTGATCACTTCAACTTTGTTTTTACCCAGCACGTTGTCATAGGAGTTGTGGATGCGATCGATGTAGGCGCTGCGGTTTTTCACCAGTGTGGCCCAGTCGAAGCGATTCACGGTGGTGTCGAAGCCATAATCCGGTCCGTAGAGATGGATCGCTTCGGCGATTTGCGCGGCATGCCACATGATTTTCTTCGGCACGCAGCCCACGTTCACGCAGGTGCCGCCCAGCTCTTTCGCTTCAATCAGGGCACATTTCTGGCCATACATAGCCGCACGGTTAATTGAGGCGATGCCGCCACTGCCGCCGCCAATGGCGAGATAGTCGAAATGTCGGGTCATTGAAGTATCCATCCGGTTGCATAAAAAATTGGGGTTGAGTGTAACGCTGCGGGTCGAAATGACGCAAAGTTTGCGCCTATGATTGTAATAGGGTTCTGTTTTTTCACTCGCTTACAGGGAAGCATACCATGCACCTTACTTTTCTCGGCACCGGCGGCGGTGCTCCCAGCCTGCAACGTAACGTCACGTCTATTGCTTTTACCCGCGCGCTGAGTGGTGAAACCTGGCTGTTCGACTGCGGGGAAGGCACACAATTACAGTTTATGCGCTCCAGCCTCAAACCGGGCAAGCTGGATAAGATTTTTATCACCCATCTGCATGGCGATCATATTTTCGGGCTGCCGGGATTACTCACCAGCCGGTCAATGGCCGGGCTGACCACACCGATGACGGTCTATGGCCCCAGGGGATTAAAAACCTTTGTTGAGACGGCGCTGTCGATCAGCGGCTCTTACACCGACTACCCGCTGACCATCGTTGAGATTGAGGCGGGCTGGACGCTGGACGACGGTGAGTTTCGTATCAGCGCCTGGCCGCTGAGCCATCCGGTGGAGTGTTTTGGCTATCGCATTGAACAGCATGACAAACCCGGTCTGCTGGATGCTGCGCGGCTGAAAGCGGAAGGGGTGCCACGCGGCCCGTGGTTTCAGCAGCTGAAGCAGGGTGAATGCGTGACGCTGGAAGATGGGCGGGTAATCAACGGTGCTGACTATCTTGGCCCCGCGACACCCGGCAAAACGCTGGCCATCTTTGGCGATACGGCACCTACTGAGGTCGCGCTGCAACTGGCGGCCAATGTTGATGTGATGGTGCATGAAACCACGCTGGAGGCCGCGATGGTGGAAAAAGCCAACGGGCGCGGGCACTCCACCACACTGCAGGCCGCCGAAGTGGCAAAACGCGCCGGGGCAAAACGGCTGATCGCCACCCATTTCAGTTCACGCTATCTGGCAAAAGACATGAACCGCCTGCTGGCGGAGTGCCAGACGATTTTTCCCTGCACCGAGCTGGCCTGGGATCTGGCGGTTTTTAACCTCTAATGATGCAGTGCGGGATAAGTGAAAAACAGCAGATGGGTCAGATTAAGGCCAAAATGCAGGGCGGTCGCCAGCCATAAGCGGCCGCTCCAGTGCCACGCCAGCCCATATAACAGCCCGGCCAGGGTGGCGAAGATCACCAGCAACAGGCCGCCGCTCAGATGCACCAGACCAAACAGCAGCGCGCTCAGTAACAGCGCCGGGATGCCGCCCACTACCTGCTTTAATCGCTGCTGCAGATAGCCACGAAACAGGGCCTCTTCCGCCAGCGAAACAAAGAACAGGTTGGCGAGCATAAATGGGCCCAGCCAGTCCGGCGTATGTTGCTCAAACGCTAATCCGCCCAATAATACCGCGCAGTACAGCAGCAGCGGAATGGCGGCGATCAGCGCCAGTGCGGCGGGTAGTCGATAGCGTGGTGGCGTGGCAGGCGCGCGAAACAGCGTCGGCAGGCAGGCCAGCAGTACAAAAGGAATAAGCGCTTTATCAAAGTTAAACCCGAAGCTGAAAGGCACGCTGTGCGGTCCGGCCTGCACATCCTCTGCCTTAAGGGGATTATTAAAGCCTGGAAAAAGATGGAGGAGCAACCCGATGGCGATCAGCACCAGCAGCGCTTCGGTCACTATTTGTCGTCGATGATGGTCACGGTCATAAATACGGAGTGCCACCACAGCGGCGGTGCCGGTAAACAGCAGCAGCACCGGCCACGCTAACACGTCCTGATAAAAACCCAGCAGTGTGGCGAGCGCCAGTAATAATAATGCCAGCCGTCGGGCCGGTTGCAGCGCGGCCAGCGCGCCAGCCAGTATGATCCACATGGTAAAGACCTGGTACAACGCCGCCGCACCGGTAGTGAGCGGCGTAGAAGACAAAGAGAGTTATTCGGGTACGATCTGGTTAACCGCGTAGTGGCCGGTACCCGTCGGAACCAGTTTCTGGTGCAGCCACGGCAGCAGGGTATTCATCTGCTGGGCCAGCTTCCACGGCGGGTTAATCACGATCATGCCGGAGGCGGTCATGCCGCGCTGATCGCTGTCCGGACGGGCCGCCAGTTCGATTTGCAGAATATTGCGAATGCCGGTCGCTTCCAGGTCGCGCAGCATATGTTTGATCTGCTGGCGTAAAACCACCGGATACCACAAGGCAAAGACGCCGGTGCCAAAACGTTTATGGCCTTCCTGAATCCCTTTCACCACTGCCTGGTAGTCGCTTTTCATCTCATACGGCGGATCGATCAGCACCAGACCGCGACGTGACGGCGGTGGCAGTTTCGATTTTAACTGCTGATAACCGTCGGCACGATCGACGCGGGCACGGTTGTCTTTGCTGAATTCGTTACGCAGCAGCGGATAGTCGCTGGAGTGCAGCTCAGTGAGTTGCAGTTTGTCATCTTCACGCAGCAGATGGCGGGCAATTAGCGGCGAACCCGGATAGTAGCGCAGCGTCCCGTTACGGTTCAGCGCACGAATCGCATCAAAATAGGGTTGCAGCAATTCCGGCGCATCGGGCTGCTGCCAGATACGTGAGATGCCTTCCAGATATTCACCGGTACGCTCGGCGTGCTCGCCGCTAAGCTGATAGCGACCTGCGCCCGCATGGGTATCCAGGTAGAAAAACGGTTTCTCTTTCTCTTTCAGCGCCGTGATGATCAGGCTCAGAACGGTGTGCTTCAGCACGTCGGCGTGGTTGCCAGCATGGAAGCTATGGCGATAACTCAGCATTGTTTATCCTGTTGAATGTATAAGGTTTTAATTGATGGAAAATCAATTTATACCAATTATTACCTCACGTATTACCCACAGAACGACGCACAGCAACCGACGCAGGAAAAGCATGAGAATCCGCGATTATATCAGGGATGACCTGTTGATGGGCCAGAAGCGTGATAACAAATCGGGATTACCGCAAGCCGCTCAGGGCGGGGCGTGTGGTTCCCGGCACGCAGTCACGGAAAGCGACCGCAAATCTTCCCCGACGCGCCAGCCAGCATCATGTGCATGAGATAAAAGCGTGCATCTTCCGTGCTGCTATTCGCGCGTTTCTTCCCCACCTCATCCTGGCTGCCATTGATTTTCGCTACACTAAGCCGCATGTTACTTAGATTGCGTTGCGCGACCCGCTGCGCCCCATACATCTATAAAGGACTGCGCTATGACCAATCCGCTACTGACATCTTTTACGCTACCCCCTTTTTCTGCCATTAAGCCTGAACATGTGGTGCCTGCCGTGACGGAAGTGCTGAGCCACTGTCGCGCAGAAGTCGAAAAAGTCGTGGCGCAGGGTGCGCCGTATACCTGGGATAATCTGGTTCAGCCGCTGGCGGAAACTGACGATCGCCTGAGCCGTATCTTCTCACCGGTCAGCCACCTTAATGCGGTGAAAAACAGCCCGGAGCTGCGTGAAGCCTATGAGCAGACGCTGCCGCTGCTCTCTGAATACAGCACCTGGGTTGGTCAGCATGAAGGGCTCTATCAGGCGTATCGCAACCTGAAAGAGGGCGAGCAATACGCTGCACTGGATCTGGCGCAGAAGAAAGCGGTCGATAATGCCCTGCGTGATTTCGAACTCTCCGGCATCGGCCTGCCAAAAGATAAACAGCAGCGCTACGGCGAAATCGCCGCGCGCCTCTCTGAGCTGGGTTCGGCTTACAGCAACAATGTGCTCGATGCCACCATGGGCTGGAGCAAGCTGATTACCGATGAAAGCGAGCTGGCCGGTATGCCGGAAAGCGCGCTGGCGGCGGCTAAAGCACAGGCTGAAGCCAAAGAGCAGGAAGGCTGGCTGCTGACGCTGGATATCCCAAGTTATCTGCCGGTCATGACCTACTGCGACAACGCGGCGCTGCGTGAAGAGATGTATCGCGCCTATGCGACGCGCGCCTCCGATCAGGGTCCGAACGCCGGTAAGTGGGATAACGGCCCAATCATGGCGGAAGAGCTGGCGCTGCGTCACGAGCTGGCACAGCTGCTGGGCTTCGACTCCTACGCCGATAAATCGCTGGCGACCAAAATGGCGCAAAGCCCGTCCCAGGTAATCGACTTCCTTAATGACCTGGCAGAACGCGCCCGTCCGCAGGGTGAAAAAGAGCTGGAGCAGCTGCGCGCCTTTGCCCGTAAAGAGCACGGCGTGACCGAGCTTAATCCGTGGGATCTCACCTATTACGGTGAAAAGCAGAAGCAGCATCTCTACACCATCAGCGATGAGCAACTGCGCCCTTACTTCCCGGAAGAGCGTGCGGTCGCCGGTCTGTTTGAAGTGGTGAAACGCATTTACGGCATCACGGCGAAGCAGCGTAACGACGTTGAGGTTTATCATCCTGACGTGAAGTTCTTCGATCTGTTCGATGAAACCGGCGAACTGCGCGGCAGCTTCTATCTCGATCTCTACGCCCGCGAACATAAACGTGGCGGTGCCTGGATGGATGACTGCGTCGGCCAGATGCGTAAAGCCGATGGCAGCCTGCAGAAGCCGGTTGCCTACCTGACCTGTAACTTTAACCGTCCGGTGAAAGGCAAACCTGCGCTGTTCACCCATGACGAAGTGATCACCCTGTTCCATGAGTTTGGTCACGGCCTGCATCACATGCTGACCCGTATCGAAGCGCCTGGCGTCTCCGGTATCAGCGGTGTGCCATGGGATGCAGTGGAACTGCCAAGCCAGTTCATGGAGAACTGGTGCTGGGAACCGGATGCGCTTGCCTTTATCTCGGGCCACTTTGAAACCGGCGAACCGCTGCCGAAAGAGCTGCTGGATAAAATGCTGGCGGCGAAGAACTATCAGGCTGCGCTGTTTATCCTGCGTCAGCTGGAGTTCGGCCTGTTCGATTTCCGCCTGCATACCGAGTTTAATCCGGAGAAAGGCGCACAGATTCTGGAAACCCTGCGCGAAGTGAAAAGCCGCGTGGCAGTGGTTCCGGGTCCGGAATGGGGCCGTTTCCCGCACGCTTTCAGCCACATCTTTGCCGGTGGCTATGCGGCGGGTTACTACAGCTATCTGTGGGCAGACGTGCTGGCGGCGGATGCTTACTCCCGCTTCGAGGAAGAGGGCATCTTCAACCGTGAAACCGGTCAGTCCTTCCTGGATAACATCCTGACCCGTGGCGGTTCTGAAGAGCCGATGGAACTGTTCAAACGCTTCCGTGGCCGTGAACCGAAGCTCGATGCGATGCTGGAACATTACGGCATTCAGGGATAAGTCGGTTCGTGAAAATCTGTTTGCTCGATGAATCAGGCGCCGGAGACGGCGCCTTATCACGTTTAGCGCAGCGCTGGCAGCTGGAGCACGATGAAGACGCACTGCTGGCGCTGGTGCAGACCCCGACCCACCTTGAACTGCGTAAGCGTGATGAGCCAAAGCTGGGCGGCATTTTTGTTGATTTCGTCACTGGCGCGATGGCCCATCGCCGTCGCTTCGGCGGTGGACGCGGCGAAGCCGTCGCCAAAGCGGTCGGCATCAAAGGCGGTTATCTGCCGGATGTGGTCGATGCCACCGCCGGGCTGGGACGAGATGCATTTGTACTGGCGGCGCTGGGCTGCCGGGTGCGAATGCTGGAGCGTCATCCGGTTGTCGCTGCGCTGCTGGAAGATGGATTGCAGCGCGGGTATCAGGATGCGGAAATTGGCCCCTGGCTGCGCGATCGGCTGACGCTGATTCATGCGGCCAGCGCGCAGGCGCTGGGGGATATCACGCCGCCGCCGGATGTGGTCTATCTCGATCCGATGTATCCCCATCGCCAGAAAAGTGCGCTGGTGAAAAAGGAGATGCGGGTGTTTCAGTCGCTGGTGGGGCCGGATGAAGATGCTGACGCATTACTGGAACCCGCTCGCCGGCTGGCGAAGAAACGCATCGTGGTTAAACGGCCAGACTATGCACCGCCGCTGGCGGGTATTGTGACGCAGGCGGCCGTGGTAACCAAAAGCCATCGCTTTGATATTTACCCACCGCTTTAAAGCATAAAAAAGCCGGCTCTGCGCCGGCTTTAATCATTTATACGGCGAAATTACGCCTCGTCTTCATCGCGCAGCGGCACAATCAGCATGTCGATATGCACGGTGTTGATCAGCTGACGGGCTGAGGACATCAGCTTGCTCCAGAAATCCTGATGATGACCACATACTACAAGGTCAACATCATATTTTCTGATCGCGTCAACCAGTACCTGGCCGAGGTCGCCACTGCCGCTCAGCGTCTCACTGATCGGGTAGCCCGCCGCATCTGACAACCCTTTCAGCGCCGCATGCGTCTCTTCAGAGATACGCTTCTGCATATCCCCTAAGTTGACATCAATCAGGCCGGTGTAGAGGTCGGAGTAATTGACATCAACGTGAATCAGGGAAATTCTGGCATCGTACGGACGAGCCAGCGAGACGGCCTTATCCACCAGCAACTGGCTTTCGGGAGAAAGGTCTACTGCAATCAGGATATGTTTATAAGCCATGATAAAACTCCTTTCACGAGGTTAAGGATGGCATCCGGTGTTCCTGCCGCGTCACAGCTTAGCGAAATCCCTTGCGCGAGCGGGCGATGAGCGCCACCAAAGTGTCTACCTGCATTGCAGGTGATGATGTTGTTATGTCCTCAGTATAGCCTTCTCCCACTGTAAATGCTGCCGTTGCCGCCTGGCTTATGAATAAGATCAAGGCTATGCCAGATTTACTCGCGCTGAACGAAAATCATCGTTGGAAAAAATGTAAAGATTTCTCCTACACTGAAAAAAGGCGGTCCGATTCGCAACCGCTCAGGGGGTCGAAAAACTTTCGCAGTCCGGTGATTCAGTGGCTGGTTATTTCTGCAGGTGGACTCAGTGTCTGACGCTGGGCCTGTTGCTGCGATTCCAGCCGGGAGGGGGAGAATATGATCAGCACTATTGCGCTTTTTTGGGCGCTTTGCGTGGTGTGTATCGTGAATATGGCGCGCTATTTTTCATCTCTGCGCGCCCTGCTGGCGGTCTTACGCGGTTGTGATCCGCTGCTGTATCAGTATGTCGATGGGGCGGGTTTTTTCACCTCTCATGGTCAGCCGAGCAAGCAGGTGCGGCTGGTCACTTATATCTGGGCAAAGCGCTATCTTGATCATCACGACGATGAGTTTATCCGGCGCTGCGAGCGGGTGCGGGGGCAGTTTATGCTGACCAGTGCGCTGTGCGGACTGGTGGTCATCAGTCTGGTGGCGCTGGCGATCTGGCATTAAAAAAGGGCGACTTGCGTCGCCCTTTTTTTTGCTGGCATCACACCAGTTTTAAGGCAATCCAGTAGAGCGAACCTGACAGCAGAATACAGACCGGCAGGGTGAAGATCCACGCCATGGCGATGTTCTTGATGGTCCGGCTCTGCAGCCCGCCACCGTCGACCAGCATGGTACCGGCAACCGATGAGGAGAGGATATGCGTGGTGGAGACGGGCATGCCGGTATAGCTGGCGACACCAATCGACAGCGCTGCTGTCACCTGTGCTGACATTCCCTGCGCATAGGTCATGCCTTTTTTACCAATCTTCTCACCAATGGTGGTGGCAACACGACGCCAGCCAATCATGGTGCCGATGCCCAGCGCCAGCGCGACGGCCACAATAATCCAGATAGGCGCATACTCGATGGTGCCAAGCAGGTCGCTTTTCAGCTTATTGAGGAAGCGTTTGTCATCTGGCGAGGTTTCCTGCAGACGAGCCGCTTTATCGGCGGTATCGGAGATACACAGCAGCAGACGACGCATCTGACCGCGCTGATCAACCGTCAGCTGATCGTAGCTCTGCAGGTTATTCAGCAACACCTGCGCACCCTGTACCGCCTGTAATGCGCGCGCGCTGTCACAGTGGAACTCCTGCGGGCTGGTTGCTGGCACTTCTTCCGGCGTTGGCAGCTTAGGCGGTGCCATCTGGATGATATGGGTCAGCGAGGCGTTATGCTGCTGATAATACTGCTCCAGGTGATTGACCGCATCGCGGGTTCGCGTGATGTCGTAACCGGAGGCATTCATATTCACCACGAAACCGGCAGGTGCCACGCCAATCAGAACCAGCATGATCAGGCCGATCCCTTTCTGACCGTCATTCGCACCGTGGGAGTAACTCACGCCAATTGCCGAAACAATCAGGGCGATACGGGTCCAGAACGGCGGCTTTTTCTTGCCGTCGATCTTCTCACGGTCAGCAGGCGTCATATGAATACGCGCACGCTTTTTGGTATTGCTCCAGTAGCGACGCAGTATAAAGATTAAGCCGCCCGCCATCACCAGGCCGACAATCGGCGACAGGATCAGAGAAAGGAAGATGTTCAGCACTTTCGGGATGTTGAGCGCATCAACCACCGAGGTTCCGCTCATCAGGGCGTTGGTCAGACCGATACCGATAATGGCGCCGATCAGCGTATGGGAGCTGGAGGCTGGCAGACCGAGATACCAGGTGCCGAGGTTCCAGATAATCGCCGCCAGCAGCATAGAAAACACCATGGCGAGACCGTGAGCCGATCCAACGTTTAACAACAGATCGGTGGGAAGCATATGAACAATAGCGTAAGCGACACTCAATCCACCGAGCAGCACGCCAAGGAAGTTAAATACACCCGCCATGACCACAGCAAGCTGGGCACGCATGGCACGCGTATAGATGACCGTCGCAACTGCGTTGGCCGTGTCGTGGAAACCGTTGATCGCTTCGTAAAACAATACAAACAGCAGGGCAAGAACCAATAACAGGCTAGTACTGAGGTCTAGACCAGCAAACAGATGTAGCATAAACGTTACGCCATTTTTGGAGGACATGAACGCGGCGCATTATCCGCGACAACGTGCTGTATGGGAAAGGAAAATATAGCGCTAATTTAACCTTTCGATGTAAGGCGTAAGGGTAACTCAGAGAAAAAGGGTTAGATATTAGACAGATACAATATGACACATTTGCGGCATTTTTTTGACGCTGGCGTCTCAGTGAGCAGATCACTACAATCTGCGCCTTTCCAGTTAAGTGAGCGAGTCGTAGTGGAACAGTTTGACGTTATCATCATTGGTGCCGGTGCCGCAGGGCTGTTCTGCGCCGCCCAGGCCGGGCAGCGGGGACGCCGCGTGTTACTGCTGGATAACGGCAAAAAGCCGGGACGTAAAATTCTGATGTCTGGCGGTGGCCGCTGCAACTTCACCAATCTCTACACCGAACCGGCGGCGTATCTGTCGCACAATCCTCATTTCTGTAAATCGGCGCTGGCGCGTTATACCCAGTGGGATTTTATCGATCTGGTTAATCGCCACGGCATCGCCTGGCACGAGAAAACCCTGGGCCAGCTCTTCTGCGACGACTCCGCCCAGCAGATTGTCGATCTGCTGCTGGCCGAATGTGACAAGGGCAATGTCACCCTGCGGCTGCGCAGTGAAGTGCTCAGCGTGGCGCGCGATGAAAGCGGCTATACCCTGCAACTTAACGGCAGCACGGTTCAGGCGGAGAAGCTGGTCATCGCCAGCGGCGGTCTGTCGATGCCAGGCCTGGGCGCCACGCCGTTTGGCTATAAAATAGCGGAGCAGTTCGGGCTGAGCGTCTTTCCGACGCGGGCGGCGCTGGTGCCCTTTACCCTGCACAAGCCGCTGCTGGAGCAGTTGCAGACGCTGTCAGGCGTCGCGCTGGAGACCACTATCGATGCCCAGGATGGCACCCGCTTCAAAGAGGCGATGCTGTTTACCCACCGCGGCCTCTCCGGCCCTGCGGTGTTACAAATCTCCAGCTACTGGCTACCCGGAGAATTCGTCACTATCGATCTGTCGCCTGCCACGCCGCTTGAGGCGTTTCTGACGGCGCAGCGTGAAGCACACCCTAATCTCAGCCTGAAGAACAGCCTGGCGAAAATCCTGCCGAAGCGTCTGGTGGAAGTATTACAGGCGCTGAAGGTGGTGCCGGATATCACTCTGAAGCAACTTAACAGCAAACAGCAAACCGAGCTGGCGCAGACGCTGCACGCCTGGCGCATTCAGCCAAACGGTACCGAGGGATATCGAACTGCTGAAGTGACACTGGGCGGCGTGGATACCACACAGCTCTCCTCGAAAACGATGGAGGCGCGTGCGGTGCCGGGACTTTACTTTATTGGTGAAGTGGCTGATGTCACCGGCTGGCTGGGCGGCTATAACTTCCAGTGGGCGTGGAGTTCCGCCTGGGCCTGCGCCCAGGCGTTGTAAGGCGCTTACCAGCGCTGATGCACGTGAGGCGCGATCTTCTCCTGATAGATCTGTTTCAGTGCCGCCATCGTATCTGCAGAGAGCGCATCGATATCGCTGGCGCGGGCATTGGCTTCAGCCTGTTCGCGGTTTTTCGCGCCAGGGATCACTACGCTGACATCTTCGTTCATCAGGATCCAGCGCAGGGCAAACATCGCCATGGTGGTGTCGCCAGTGACAAAGCGGCGAATCTCTTCAACCGCCTCCAGCGCCACCTCATAAGGTACGCCGGAAAAGGTCTCGCCTTTATCGAACGCTTCGCCATTACGATTAAAGGTGCGGTGGTCGTCAGCGGCAAACACGCTGTCGGCACGCATTTTGCCGGTCAGCAGGCCCGACGCCAGCGGCACACGGGCGATGATCGCCACATCACGGCGTTTCGCTTCACGCAGCAGCAGTTCAGCCGGACGCTGGCGGAAAATGTTATAGATCAGCTGAATTGACGAGACGTTTGGAAACTCCAGCGCCTTCAGACCTTCTTCAACTTTCTCAACGGAGACACCGTAGTGACGGATTTTTCCGGCAGCGACCATCTCATCCATCACCGCAAAGACGTCCGGGTTGTAGTAGACCTCGGTCGGCGGGCAATGCAGCTGCACTAAATCCAGCGTGTCGGTTTGCAGGTTCTCGCGTGAACGGTCAATAAAGGCGTTGAGGTTTTCAGCATTGTAACCTTCAGCCACATGTGGCGAGAGGCGACGCCCCAGCTTGGTGGCGACAAACGGACGTTCACCGCCGCGCTGATTCAGCACCTCTGCGATGATTTTTTCGGAACGGCCATCGCCATAGACATCGGCGGTATCAATAAAGGTAATGCCCGCATCCAGCGCAGCATTCAGCGCGGCTTTGGCATCCTCCATGCTCACTTCCCCCCAGGTTCCGCCAATGGCCCATGCGCCAAAGCCAATTTCGGAGACGCGCTGACCGGTACGGCCCAGTGTTCGTAGTTTCATGCAAACATTCCTCGATGCGTTTCAGACAGGGTGACAGAAAGCGGCTAACCAATGAGCTTAGCGCTTCCTGGCAGAGAGGCGATGTGACGTCGTTGCAGACCTGCACGGTAAAAATACGATGCTGCTACGCCATGCTGCTGGTTACGTTGAAGATTTCAGCGCAAAACGGCATGGGCAAGGTGACTACCGCTTCGCTAATTAATTGATTTTAAGAAATTTCACCCGAAATTAAACAGGCGAGAGTGTGGATTCGGTCACATACTTCAATTTTAAGGCCAACAAGTGGATCGCTATGTTTAAATTTGTTAAGTCGGTCTTTGCCAGTCCGGATAAGTTTCTGCAGATCATGACCCGTCAGGATATCAACGACTCGATCGCTGAAGGTGAGCGCATCATTATTGATGAAAACGGCAATATCTCGGTCAACACGCTGAGCGAGGAAGTCCATGAAGATTTTGCCCGCCACGTGAATACGTTAAAGGGAGTGTGAGGTGGGTACCGCAATATTTATGGTGTTGATGGTCAGTGGTTACTGGTACACCAGCCGTGATTTGAACAGCCGCTTTAAAATCCGTCGTTCGTCGGGCTGGGATGTCTATTTCCTGGTCGCGCTTTACGGTTGTATTTTCGTCCTGCAGGGTGTGTTTGCGACCGGTATCATCTGGCTGGTGCTGCTCTGTATCTCCGGCATCGCCAACGCCGTCCAGATGATCCCCGGCGTCCACCTGAAGTGGCAGGTGGAGTTTATGAACTGGAGTTTCCTGGGCATCCAGGCTCCCGTGGTGATCATGCTCACCTTTGCCATTCTTCTCTGCCTTTACCGCTCAAACTGGGCAGGCAGTGCACGACTGAACGTCTCCGGTCGTAAAGACCTCTATCAGCAGCTGTCACGCTCTAATGGTGTGGAGCAACTGTTATTTCAGTGCATGGAAGAGGGCGAACTGGCGTGGATTACAATGAAGTCGCGCCGCATTTACATCGGCATGATTCATGCTTCGACTTTTGAATATGAGAGCACCAAAAATATCGTGCTGATCCCGATGCTGAGCGGATATCGCGACAGCAAGACGCTGAAGCTGGCGGTGGAACATAACTACAGCAAGTGGTACGCCGAGCACGACATCACGCTCGACTCGAAACCCAAAGATGCGATGTCGTTCCGTAAAGTGATCATGGTTGACCAGATTGAGAGTCTGTCGCTGTTCGACCCGGCCAGTGCGGCTGCGCTTTCGATGGGACATCCGCAGGAAGTGGAGAAGAGCCAGGGTAATGACGATGCGGACAGCCCGGACGATAAAAGCCGGGATGCCGCGGGTTAATCGAGCCAGGACTGCATCCTGGCTATCAACAATATTGCTTCGCTGCATCCCTTAACAGATCGGTGAAGTTGTAGATATCGTTGAGTGATGTAATCGGATGGCGAGTCTCTTTTTTCTCGCCATCAAACATCCCGATATATAGCTGACTGCGATTGAAGTGAAGTCGACAAATTGGCTTACGATTGTTGTCATCGATTAAAATACCAAGATAACTTTGAGTATCCCGGAAAGTGATACGCTGAGGTTCAATAACTTTTCGGATTATTGATTTTATGATGTGAAACCCTTCTATCTCCATTTCTGTAGTGACAATCATGCCGCTTTCAGCCTCGTTCTTGTCACTGCTGCTTTTTGCCGAATCCTCGTTATTAGGTTGTGGCGAAACCATCGCTCCACCGCTGATCGCGGATTTGAGTCTTTCATTCACCTGATCATTTAGCCACTGAGTAGCAGCTTTTTTAGTCAGTACAGAGAATTGCTCTCTGACTTTCTGCGTGAGTATGCCGTCATATACACGTGAGGCAAAAAGTTTAACGAAGTCCTCATCGGGTTCACTGAACTGACTGGAAATCATCTTCTTTATCTGGCTGATAAATTTAAGTTCACCAGCTGCACTGACAATCGAATCAACATCAAAAGCACTTTTGGTGAGCTTAACCAGCTCTGGAACCACGTGTTCATCAATATCCAGCAAATCCAGTTCTAAAAATGGCTTTTCATCCATTTTGTTCGGCGCATCCAGATCGGTAAAAAATTTATAGAGCTGGCCATTTGTTAAAATGGAAATTCGCGCGTTAGTCACATGGAAGTAACGGAAGAGTTGCGAGGCGTGTTTAACATTTAACGGTTCGCCAATCTTTTTGCATTCAATCAGGATCTGAATCTCTCCGCCTTTAGAAATGGCGTAATCAATCTTCTCACCTTTTTTGGTGCCGACATCACAAATGAATTCAGGTATGACTTCAGTCGGGTCAAATACATCATATCCCAGTATCTGACTGATGAAGGGCATAACAAACGCGCTTTTAGTGGCTTCTTCTGTCTGAATAATTGCTGCTTGCTGCTGAATCTTAGCGGAAAGACCATTGAGGTTATTGAAAATATCCATAGCTCACCCTGTTTTTAGTTCTTCTTAGCCATAGTGTTTAACTTCATTAGCTGAGGTAATGAAGCTTCCGGAATGCAAGAGGTCGTTTTTTATATTTTTACGATACCAATCAATTGGTTAATTGATTGGCACCATTTTGAATTGTTCCTTCAATTCAGGATAAAGTAAGAAAAAATTATCAGAAAAAAAGGTAATTGGCTATTTCGCGATCGTTTAGAAAGGTTTTTTTTCAAAAAAATTCACTTTAAAAGGCTGATTTTGAATTTTAACCAGCCACATCACGTATTCGCCAGACAACGCTGACTCGGTTATCAGGCGATCACTCCCCTGAATATGGCCCACCTCACACCATATTTTCCGCCGTAAACAGCCGAAAGGCCACTTTGCCCGCCTGATAGACATCCGGCTGATAGCCGGTTTCGAGATGACTCAGCATCAGATCAATCGCTAAACGGGCATGCTGCTGAGCATGCTGATCCAGGGTAAAGGCCACTTCATCGTTCAGCAGTAGCTGGCGGGTGACATCATAAAGCTCATGGGTGATGTAGGTACATTTACCCAGCAACTGGTGGGCGCGCAGGGTGTCGCTGACATCACTATTCCCCATCCCGGTGTTATAGACCCCTGCAATCGCCTGCGACGGACGCAGATGGCGAGCCAGTTCACTGCGAATGGTTTCCCGCTGATCCTGACCCGACAGCACTTCACGCAGATGACGCTGCGGCGCGCGCTGCTCCATGGCCTCACGAAATCCCGCGATGCGCTGACGATGGGCGCGGTAATCAAAACGGCCACTGACCATCATAATGTCGCCGGGCTGATTCACTGTCTTACTCATCAGCAGTCCGGCTGTGCGTCCCGCCTGATACTGGTCGATACCAACATGACACAAGCGGTCGGCATCGGGCAGATCGGTGACGATGGTGATCACCGGCACATTGCGGCTGCGGCACAGCGCCAGTGCCCGATAGATGGGCGGCGAGTCATGCGCAAAAACAATGATGCCGTCGCGGGTGCTGCTGCGGGCGATAATGCTTTGCGCCAGCTGCTCAGGCTGCGCTTCGGCCACCAGGGTTTTGTGTAGTTTCAGGCGGCGATAGCCAAGCTGACTGGCGACCTCGCTGAAATGGGTGGTGAGCTGCTGAAAAAAGGATGAGCCGTTATTGCTGAGGAACACCTCAATCTGCCACGGATGCTGGTACTCCTCTGGCAGCAGACGCTTCAGCCCCACTTCGCGTGCGGCTTTCAGGACTTTACGGCTGGTCTCCAGGGAGACGCCGCCGCGCTCATTCAGCACCCGATCGACCGTCGCAATCCCGACGCCTGCCATTTTTGCCACCACCTCTAAGGTGAGCTTTTTCATTCAGACTCCATGCGAAAATGGCAAATTGACTGCTGCCTGCCAGACTGTTTATCTCTTCTAACCGGTTAAAAGTAAAAGATAAAGCGATTTAATGATGGAAAACCATCAACAGCGCTACGCCGTGGGGTTTTACCTGCAGTGCGGTCGTCTGGCTAAAAAGCACAACTGGCCGCTGCCTGGGCAGATTTACCGTTAAGCTTGTGACGAGACAATCAACGAGGAATGAATATGGCTCAGCAAAAAGAGGTTCTGATTATTGGTGCTTCACGCGGTATCGGTCTGGCGGTGGCGCAGGCCTTTGCCGATGAGGGCTGGCAGGTCACGGCCACGCATCGCAGTGGCATCCCGGAGCAGGGTAACCGGCCAGACATTCACTGGCATTCGCTGGATATGACCCACTCATCAGCGGTTCAACAGTTTGCCAGCCAGCTCAGTGGCAAGTCGTTCGATGCGATTCTGATTAACGCCGGGATTTCCGGGCCTGCGCACCAGAAGGTGTCGCAGAGTGACGATCAGGCGCTGGCGCAGCTGTTCCTGACCAATGCGATAGCCCCGGTTCGCAGCGCAGAGATCCTGTTGCCGCTGCTGAAACAGGATGGCGTGCTGGCGCTGACCTCATCCCAGCTCGGCAGCCTGAATGAAAATCCGGAGGCGCAGATGCCGATTTACTCGGCAAGCAAAGCCGCACTGAATATGCTGAGCCGCACGCTGACTCCGGCAGTGGAAGCGCAGAGCGGGACGCTGCTGACGCTGCATCCCGGCTGGGTGAAAACGGATATGGGCGGCGAGAGTGCGCCCCTGACGGCAGAAGAGAGTGCCGCCGGTATCGTCCAGCAGCTGATCCAGTGGCGCGGTCGTGGTGGTCATCACTATGTCGATTACGCCGGCCAGCAACTGCAGTGGTAGGCTGAAGCGGGGCGGTTACGCCCCGATGTCACGCAGCGCTTTACCCTTCATCAGATTGCGTTCAATGTGCTCCAGCGTCACATGTTTGGTCTCCGGCACCAGCATCAGCGTCAGCACGATAAACACCAGGTTGAGTGCGCCGTAGAACCAGAAGGTGTTGGCATTACCCAGCTGATCCAGCATGGTCAGGAAGGTGGCGCCAACAATCATATTGCCGACCCAGTTAGTGGTGGTGGAGGCGGTAATGCCGAAATCACGCCCTTTCAGTGGCTGAATCTCTGAACAGAGCAGCCAGATCACCGGTCCGGCCGCCATCGCAAAGCCGACGATAAACATCAGCAGCATCGCGACAGCAAAGTATTTGCGGAAATCTGTTTCAACGCCGATGTGCAATAGCGTTCCCAGCACGCCCATGCCAACCGCCATCACCAGAAAACTGGTGGTGAGCATCGGCTTGCGACCCCAGCGATCGACAAAGAAGATCGCAATCAGCGTGGCCAGCATATTAACCAGCCCGACAATCACTGTGCCCCACATCTGCTCGCTGGTGCTGGAGAAGCCGGCGATGTTGAAGATTTTAGGCGCGTAATACATCACCACATTCATACCGGTAAACTGCTGCATAACCTGTAGCAGCATACCCAGCCACACCGCGCGGCGGAAATTGCCATTAGAACGGAACAGCGACCAGCCGCGCTGCTTCACCTGCAGGCTTTCCCGGATCTCTTCCAGTTCCTCCCGGGCCTGTTCGCTGCTGTTACGCAGCCGATCCAGCACCCGCTGCGCCTCGTTAAAGCGTCCGTGCGCCGCCAGCCAGCGCGGACTGTTGGGCAGAAACAGCACGCCGATAAACAGGATCACCGCCGGAATGGCGATCACGCCGAGCATCCCGCGCCAGTTACCGCTGTAGCTGAACGCGGTGTCGGAGAGATAGGCCACGACAATGCCGGTGGTCAGCATCAGCTGGTACATCGAAATCATTGAGCCACGAATACGTTCAGGCGCAATCTCCGCCAGATAGAGTGGCGCGGTGTAAGAGGCGATTCCCACCGCCAGACCCAGCATCACGCGGGCACAGACCAGCGACTCCACATCCGGTGAGAAGGCTGACCACAGCGAGCCAATGACAAACAGCGTCGCGCCCGCCAGCATACTTTTCTTGCGTCCCAGCTTTGATGACATCCAGCCCGCCGCCAGTGCGCCCAGCGCCGCGCCAAACATCATCGAACTCACTACCCACTCCTGCTGATGGTTAGTGATTTGCAAATCCTTCGCCAGAAACGGCAAGGCACCTGCAATGACGCCGATATCCAGACCAAATAGCAGGCCGGACAGCGCAGCCATAAAACAGACGAACCAGGTAAAGCGGTTCTGTTGATTTCCCGATTTTTTTGCCGCGACCATGCGAGTCTCCTTGCGGGGGTTCTGTGTCAATATTGTTAATGTTATGTAAACATAGTCGATGCCAGTGTGGGGGCGATCACACTTCCGGCTATCACCGGTGCTACACAGCATTGCCTCGATTAGAAAGCATCAGAGATCAGCGGGTTGGTTCAGGAGAGGGAAACCGCGGCCGGGGCACGATTACGCAAAACAGGGCGCGTCAGGTCAGGTTTTGCAACTGCCCGCCTGCGGCATTACACTGCCGCTTTACTGCTATTGATTGAAGGTGCTTATGTCTGAACCTTTCCAGCGTCAGCCGCTGCCTCTGCCGGGCGGTCATAAAAAAGTCCTGCTGCACTCCTGTTGCGCACCCTGCTCGGGTGAGGTGATGGAAGCGATGCTGGCATCCGGCATTGAATACACGATCTATTTCTACAACCCGAATATTCATCCGCTCAAAGAGTATGAGCTGCGTAAAGAGGAGAATATTCGCTTTGCCGAAAAATTTGGTGTGCCGTTTATTGATGCGGACTATGACCGGGATAACTGGTTTGAGCGGGCGCGCGGCCTGGAGTGGTCACCGGAACGGGGTGAACGCTGCACCATGTGCTTTGATATGCGCTTTGAACGTACGGCACTCTATGCCCATGAGAACGGCTTTCCGGTGATGACCAGTTGCCTGGGTATTTCGCGCTGGAAAGATATGAAGCAGATTAACAGCTGCGGAGTCCGCGCAGCGGCGGCGTATCCGGATCTGATGTACTGGGATTTTAACTGGCGTAAAGGCGGCGGGTCATCGCGCATGATTGAAATCAGCAAGCGCGAGAGTTTCTATCAGCAGGAATATTGTGGCTGTGTCTATTCACTGCGCGACACCAATCGTCATCGCGTCACCCAGGGACGTGAGCGTATTCAGATTGGTGTGCAATATTATCAGCCGGATGAATCCTGATTAACCTATTTCGCGGAAAGCGTCTGATGGCGCATATCCGCGCGCTGAGCGCGTAACAGGCCGGACTGTTACGCCACAGCTCTGCTTTATGCTTTCCGCCCGACCGTAACTGCACAGCGCACAGGGATCATCAACGTCGTCCAGCTGCTGCTTTGCCTCGTCCTTCATCAGACGTTTACGGCAGACGCTCGGCGTGCAACCCATAATCTGCTTAAAAGATCGGGTAAAAGATTGCTGGCTTTCAAAATGGTATTTCAGCGCCAGGCTGATGATGGGCGTGCGGCTGTTTTTTAAATCATGAACACTGGCGTTAAGCTTTTTCTTACGAATATATCGCGCCAGGGTTTCATTATGATAACGGGCAAAAAGTTTCTGTAAATACCACTTAGAGTAACCCGACTTTTCTGCAATATCATCAACGCTTAAACGCTGATCCAGATTATTATTAATCCACTCAGTGATAGAGACGATCACGCTTTCGTTATATTTATTTTCGTTCATAGAACCCCCTGTTTGATTTAAGAAGATTCTAAAATATTTATCTTAATGTGCTTATTCTTTGCGTAAAGATTTTTCAGGATTTTAATCGTTATCTCTGAAGATATTCATTTGAGGGGGTGTTATTAATAAAAAAGATGAATTGTGATTAATCTGTTGGTAATTGTAGGTGAATGAATAAGTGATTTCGCGAGACAATAATCTAAACGAGCCGTGAGTCCGCAGCCAGACTCACGGTTTACCTTGCCGGAATCTCTGTAATCACGGCTATAGCACGGCACATCAATAGATTTTTGGCTGCGACATGCCAGGCTTACGGCTCACCTTTAACCTGGAGAACCCCCCGGATGAGCCCGACATACGCGCTGAAAAAACCGCTTGCCGCCTTGCTCACCTCGCTGGCGTTATTTGCTCATGCGCCTGCCAGTGCCGCTGGTGTGTATGGCGAACAGCTGGAAGGATTTCAATACCCCTATCCGTTGCAGCATTTTGATTTTAAATCCCAGCAGCAGACGCTGAGTATGGGCTATATGGATGTGAAACCGGCGCAGCGGGCCAACGGCGAAACCGTGGTGCTGATGCACGGTAAAAACTTCTGTGGCGCGACCTGGGAAGAGACCATTCGCGCACTCAGTCAGCAGGGATATCGCGTTATCGCGCCCGACCAGATTGGCTTCTGCAGCTCGACCAAGCCAGCCAGTTACCAGTACAGTTTTCAGCAGCTGGCAGATAACACCCATCAGCTGCTCGCCCGGCTGGGTGTGAAGAAGGCGGTGATTATGGGTCACTCCACTGGCGGAATGCTGGCAACACGTTATGCGCTGATGTACCCGGAACAGACGCAGAAGCTGGTGCTGGTTAACCCGATCGGGCTGGAGGACTGGAAAGCCAAAGGCGCACCGTGGCGATCAGTGGATCAGTGGTATCAGCGCGAACTCAAACTCAGCGCAGAGGGCATTAAGAAGTATGAGCAGCAGACCTACTATGTCGGTCGCTGGAAACCCGAATATGACAAGTGGGTTGATATGCTGGCCGGACTCAACAGCGGGCCAGGCCACCAGAAGGTGGCATGGAACTCCGCCTTAATCTACGACATGATCTTCACTCAGCCCGTATTTTATGAATTCGGCGATCTGAAAGTGCCCACCACGCTGATGATCGGCACCTCAGACACGACTGCCATCGGCAGTGATATCGCCCCGGCAGAGGTGAAAGCCCGGCTGGGTGATTACGCGGTACTGGGGAAAGAGGTCGCAAAACGCATTCCGGGGGCGCGCTTAATCGAATTCCCCGGTATGGGACACGCGCCGCAAATGGAAGAACCGGCAAAATTTAACCAGACGCTGCTCGACGATCTGGCGCGTCCCTGAACCGTCAGGCGCTGCGGCGCCTGACCTTAGATCGCCACGCGTTTCTGCTTTTTACTGAGGTACATCTGCTCATCGCTGTCGTGCAGCAACTGCTCCAGCGATTGCGGATGCGCCGCGTCAAACTCCACGACGCCGGACGAGAATTGCAGGCGGTAACGGCGGTTCAGACTGACTGATTGCTGTTGCAGATAACGGTCAAACTGCAGGAGCAGCGCTTCGCTCTGCTGCTGCTGCAGACCATTAAACAGCACCACAAACTCATCGCCGCCCAGACGGGCAAACAGATCCGAATGCTTAAACACCACTTTCATCGCATCGGCAAAGTCCATCAGCGCGCGGTCGCCTTCGCGGTGGCCCAGCGAGTCATTAATCTGCTTAAATTTGTCGAGATCGAGAAAGGTCAGGCAGGCGGGCCGGTTTTTCAGCCGGCACTCGTTCAGCACCATCTGTCCCAGCGTCATAAAGCCGCGACGATTGGTGATCTGCGTCAGTTCATCACAGGTGGCAGTCTGAAAGGCGACCAGTTCCGCTTCGGCCATGGCGGCCAGGTCGCGCATCGTGGCCTGATCCTCTTCATTAAACTGACGCGGTTCACGACCAATGATACAGAGGGTACCCATTTTAGCGCCGCCCGGTGCCCGCAGCGGACAGCCGGCATAAAAGCGGATATGCGGTTCGCCGGTAACCAGCGGATTATCATAAAAACGTTCATCTTCTGCGGCATCTTCAACGATCATAATCTCATCCTGCAGGATGGCATGACCGCAAAAGGAGATGTCGCGGGGCGATCCTGCGGGTTCATAGCCCTGAGCGGATTTAAACCACTGATGATCAGCTTCCAGCAGGCTGACTAACGCGATAGGAACGTCATACAGGCGGCGCGCCAGACGGGTTAAACGATCAAATCGTTCTTCCGCTGGTGTGTTCATTATGTTCAGCGCACGCAACTGCGATAAACGTTGTGCCTCGTCGGCAGCGATTTCAGGTGCTTTCATCACAGAGCCCTTTATTTTTTTAGCTCAAGCCAGGTTCTGGTGTTTGCCTTACGGCGAAGAAGAAGAGCGTGACATAGCCATCACGCTCTTTATAGGGAGGGGATCAGAGCACTTTTTGTTCGGCGAGATCAAGGGCGAAATAGCTGAAAATCAGGTCTGCACCGGCACGTTTAATCGCACCCAGGCTTTCCAGCACCACATTGCGTTCATCAATGGCACCGGCCTGAGCGGCAAATTTGATCATCGCGTATTCACCACTCACCTGATAAGCCGCCAGCGGCAATTCGGTACGTTCACGGATATCGCGCAGGATATCCAGATAAGCACCTGCCGGTTTCACCATCAGTGAATCCGCGCCCTGCGCCGCGTCGAGCAGCGATTCACGGATCGCTTCACGGCGGTTCATCGGGTTCATCTGGTAGGTTTTACGGTCGCCTTTCAGCGCCGTTCCGGCCGCTTCACGGAACGGGCCGTAAAACGAGGAGGCGAATTTGGTGGAGTAAGACATGATGGCGGTCTGAGTGAAGCCCGCGGCGTCCAGTGCCCGGCGAATCGCCTCAACCTGACCATCCATCGCCGCTGACGGGGCGATGAAATCCGCACCGGCTGCGGCGGCAACGACGGCCTGCTTACCCAGGTTTTCCAGGGTTGCATCGTTATCGACGCCGTGATCACACAACACGCCACAGTGGCCGTGGCTGGTGTATTCACAGAAGCAGGTGTCAGACATCACGATCATTTCTGGCACGGTATCTTTGCAGATGCGGGACATACGTGCCACCAGACCGTTCTCGTTCCAGGCATCGCTGCCGGTGGCATCGGTGTGGTGCGAAATACCGAAGGTCATCACCGAGCGGATACCCGCTTTGGCGATGCGCTCAATTTCATAGGCGAGACGTTTTTCCGGAATACGCATCACGCCAGGCATCGCCTGAATCGCTTTGTAATCGTCGACTTCTTCTTCAACAAAGATGGGCAGAGCCAGATCGTTCAGGCTCAGTGAGGACTCCTGGAACATTTCACGCATTGAGGCGCTGGCGCGCAATCTTCTTGGGCGCTGGATAAGGGAATAATCAGACATTTTCATTCTTACGCAGGTGAAAAAAGTGACAACAGTTTACTCCCTTTGCCCGCGAGGGATGAAGGTTTGTGTGCGGTAAGAGAGGGGGAAAAGAACTCTCCCGCCGGACGGCGGGAGAGCAGAACGATTACTCGTTGATATCCGGATGCTGCTGCACCAGGTTTTTACGTTTCGCTTCCAGGCGGGAGATCTCTTCGTCGATATCTTCGATTTTGTGCTCGATGTTATCGTGATGTTCCTGCAGGATTTCGCGCGCCTCTTCCATATCAGAAGCCGCCGGTGTCGCGCCTTTCAGGGGCTTATTGGCAGTTTCTTTCATGTACAGACCGGTAATCAGACCAATCACTGCCACCACCATCAGATAGTAGGCTGGCATGTAGAGGTTATTGGTCGTTTCTACCAGCCAGGCGGCAAGCGTTGGCGTCAGACCGGCAACCAGTACCGAGATGTTAAACGCACTCGCCAGCGCACTGTAGCGGATGTGCGTTGGGAACATCGCAGGCAGTGAAGAGGCCATCACGCCAGTAAAGGCGTTGAGGATTACCGCCAGCAGCAGCAGACCACCAAAAATCAGTCCCAGTACGCCACTGTTGATCATCATAAAGGCAGGAATCGCGAAGATCATCAGGGCGATACTGCCGATGATGACAAACGGACGACGGCCGAAACGGTCACTCATCATGCCGATCATAGGCTGGACAAACAGCATACCGATCATGATGGCGATGATAATCATCACACCGTGGTCTTCGCTGTAGTGCAGGTTATGTGACAGGTAGCTCGGCATGTACGTCAGCAACATGTAGTAGGTGACGTTAGTGGCGATAACCAGACCGACACAGGAGAGCAGGCTGCGCCAGTGTTTGGTCGCAATCTCTTTAAACGATACCTGTGGACCATCCTGCAGGCCTTCGCGGTCGCCCTGTTCCAGTTTGTCTACGTGCTGCTGGAATGCCGGGGTCTCTTCCAGCGCATGACGCAGGTAAAGACCGATAATTCCCAGCGGCAGCGCGACGAAGAACGGAAGACGCCAGCCCCACTCAAGGAAACTCTCTTCTCCGATAATGGAGGAAATCAGCACCACCAGGCCCGCACCGAGCACGAAGCCCGCAATCGAACCAAAGTCGAGCCAGCTTCCCATAAAGCCGCGTTTACGGTCAGGCGAATATTCGGCCACAAAGATTGAGGCACCGGTATATTCACCGCCCACCGAGAAGCCCTGAGCCATCTTCGCTAACAGCAGCAGAATAGGTGCCCAGATGCCGATGGAGGCGTAGGACGGTATCAGGCCGATACAGAAGGTACTGACCGACATGATGATGATGGTGATGGAGAGGATTTTCTGACGACCATATTTGTCGCCCAGCATACCGAAGAACAGTCCACCCAACGGGCGAATCAGGAAAGGAACAGAGAAAGTGGCGAGCGCCGCAATCATCTGAACGCCCGGTGAAACGTCCGGGAAAAAGACCTTACCCAGCGCATAGGCCACAAAGCCATAAACACCGAAGTCGAACCACTCCATCGCGTTGCCCAGAGAGGCCGCGGTGATGGCTTTACGTAAACGGGTATCATCGATGATAGTCACATCATCGATCCCAATTGGTTTTACACGCTTCCTACGCAATTTCATAGAATTACCCTGTATTGGAACACGAAAGTCCTCAACGGCGCGAGCCGGGTGTGAGTCGTTCAGACCGCTGCGTTGAGAAATTTAAGCATAGCCGTAAATAAGCACTGTTTATGCGCCGGCAGACACAATAATTACTGTTGTGATTATTGCGAACAGCGACAGAGTATACCGTTTTTGTGTGATATCTGTCATGTTTGGGCTACATCCGGCCTGTTTTTACAACAAATAGAGCTGTTTGCAGCCGCAGAAAAATTATCACTGAGCGTGACGACCGCCGTTTTTTTCAGCAAAACAGGGTCAAAGAGAGGGAAGTTACGGGCCATGCTGGCACCGGAAGCGGTTATCCGCTTTGCATCACAGGGCGGAGAGCAGAAAGATGAGTGAATGTTGCTCGACTGGCGGTTCAGCTGCCATCTGCTCTGGTTCAGACGTCGGGTTCCTGCCGGGTCTGAAGAGCCAGCTCCCGTTCAATCGGCTGTTCGCCCCGATCGGTCAGCCAGGCAACCAGCGCCGTGTTGTCCATCGGGCGGGCATAATAATAGCCCTGGATAAAGACCACGCCGCGCCGTTGCAGATAGCTGAACTGTAACGCGGTCTCAACGCCTTCTCCCAGCACTTCCAGCTCAAGCTCATGGCTGAGCTGGATAATGGCGTCCAGCACCGGCGTTCTGCCTTCCAGAGATTCAATCGCGTTGATAAAGCCGCGATCGATTTTCAGATAATCTATCGTGAAGGTCTGTAAATAGCTCAGCGAACAGTGACCGGTCCCAAAATCATCAATCGCGACCTTCATTCCGCAACCACGTAACTGCTCCAGCTTGCGAGCCACCTCAGCGCCATCTTTGATCAGGCTGCGTTCGGTCAGCTCAAGGGTAATCAGGAACTGCTTATCTTTGATCCGTTCGGCAAACTGCAGCATATCGTCGACAAAGTCAGGATGCTGCAGATGATCCGCCGCCACGTTAATGGCCAGGTGGAAATGGGGCTCAACCTGCCACGCCTGCACATCCTCTGCAATTAAATCGAGCAGATGGCGGGTCAGCGGCACAATCATGCCTTCCGCTTCTGCTGCGCCGATAAAAATATCTGGCCGCACGCCTTTACCGTCGGGCGTTGTCCAGCGCAGCAGGGCTTCAGCACCGCTGCAGCGTTGCAGCCGGTTGTCATAGACCGGCTGATAGTGCGCCCTGAACTGGCCGCTGGTGATGGCCCGGCGAATCTCATCGCGCCATGAAATACGCCGTTTCAGCCAGTTCGCCATCAGCATCATCAGCAGAATAGAGAAGATAGCGGCCATCGGCATGATGATAAACATCACCTGACGCCAGGCCGAGATCAGTTCAGAGGGTGAGGCAATGAGGGTGACAGAGAGCGGATAGCGATGGGAGATAGCCTGGTAAATCATGGGTTCAAACCAGCTGGACGCGGCGATGTGTGGATCGCCAAACGAGATCGGCGCGCCGCCGCTGAACGTCATGCTGAAATGATAGAGATGGCTACTGCTGATCGCGCGCATAAAATCGATCAGATACTGGCCATCAATCACTGCCCAGAATCCCTCGCCATCGGGCAAATCGCGCATAAAAATCACGGCCGGACGATTCGGTACGCCCGATGTCCCGGCAATGGACAGACTCCACCAGGCTTTTCCGGTAACCGGCGCGTCGCGCATGATCATCTCTTTCAGCAGGCCTGGGCGTGAACCATACACCGACGAGCAGGCGATGTGATCCTGCTCCATTTTACCGATCGCGCGAAAATAGGGGTTGAGCGAGCCAATGCGCTGCAACTGGTTTTCAATCTGGCTGCAGGGCTGATGATGAAACTGGCGCAGCACGGTAATCATATCCCAGGCGCTGTCGCTCATTCTTTCAGCCTGAGATAACAGCGTATTCGCCGCGGTGACCTGCTGCTGATACACGGTGTGGCGCGCATCCAGGGCGGTGAAAAAAATGCCAATAATCAGAGGCAGCACGCCGGAAATAATAATCACCAGCCTGGCGTAGTCGCGTTTTCGTTTCAGTAGCGGCACCGCTGAATCCTCTGAGTATTATTGGTGTTATGCGGAGGTGCTGATCAGTGGCGCAGCATAGCATCTCTCCGGGCGGTGCAGATTAGCGTTTTTGCGATCAGGAGAACTGACTAAGGTCAATTATCGACCAGACATTGCATTTTTTGACAGGTTGTTTGGTTTTCGTTGCGATGCAGCAAAACAATCAGGTGAAAACGGGAGGCAGGCAGGGTAAAAGGCCGATCCGCCGCAGTGGCCAGGAGAGACCCTGGCCCGTCACAGGGCGGGCGCAGGGCAGGACGTTTTACTTAATCGGCAAAATAGATCTGTTTCAGCGCTACTTCAACGCCGCGCAGTTCGGCAAGGCCTTTCAGGCGGCCAATGGCGGAATAACCGGGATTGGTGCGCTTATGCAGGTCGTCCAGCATCTGATGGCCGTGATCGGGACGCATGGGAATCGCCCGCAGGTTGCCCGCCCGACGGCGGCGCTGCTCTTCCGCCAGAATAACCTTGATCACGCCGACCATATCGACGTCGCCCGCCAGATGCGCTGCTTCATGGAAGCTGGCCGGGTTTGCCTCGCGTTTCGTGGCGCGCAGATGGATAAAATTAATGCGGTCGGCATAGGTTTCCGCCATCTCAACCAGCGCATTGTCGGCACGCACGCCATAGGAGCCGGTACAGAAACAGAAACCGTTGTGCAGACTGTCCACGGTTTCTTTCAGCCACTGCATATCTTCCTGGGTAGAAATAATGCGTGGCAGGCCCAGAATAGGACGTGGTGGGTCATCCGGATGCACCGCCAGTTTAACGCCCGTTTCCTCCGCAACCGGCACGATGGCGCGCAGGAAGGTGGCCATATGCTCGCGCAGTTTCGCTTTGTCGATGCCGTCATACTGCGTCAGCTGCGCCTGAAACTGCTCCAGGGTGTAACCCTCTTCGGCGCCTGGCAGACCGGCGATAATATTGCGCACCAGGGTGCTTTTCTCTTCTGCGCTCATGGCGGCAAAGCGCTGAGCGGCGGCCTGCTGCTCGGCAGCGCTGTAATCCTGCTCCGCCCCCGGACGCTGCAACAGATAAAGCTCGAAGGCCGCGAAAGCGTCGGCGTCGAAGCGCAGCGCTTTTGCGCCATCCGGCAGCGTCCAGGCGAGGTCGGTTCGCGTCCAGTCCAGCACCGGCATGAAGTTGTAGCAGACGGTATCAATGCCGCAGGCGGCCAGATTGCGTATCGACTGCTGATAATTAGCGATATAGCGAAGGTAGTCACCACGCTGGGTTTTAATCGCCTCATGGACCGGGATGCTCTCCACCACCGACCAGACCAGACCTTTTTCCGCCAGCAGTGCCTGACGCGCTTTAATCTCCTCAACCGGCCACACCTCGCCGTTAGGGATATGGTGCAGCGCCGTCACAATGCCGGTCGCGCCCGCCTGACGCGCATCATCCAGTGAGACCGGGTCGTTGGGGCCGTACCATCGCCATGTATGTTCCATTTTTACTCCTCAACTGTGATGTGGCCCAGTGGTCAGGCCGCTGGACCAAGAGTATGATAGTGGACAAAACAGGGCCGTGATCCGGATCGCAGCATGACAAACTGCATCGGTGAAGAGATCGCTTTTACGTGCAATCAGAGGAGAGGGTGATGACGCTGCCAGTAATAAAAACCGAGCGCCTGTACCGTCAGATCGCCAACGTCATCATGGCCGGTATCACGCGCGGTGACTTTGTGGCAGGTGGTTTACTGCCACCGGAGCGTGAGCTGGCAAAACAGCTGGGTGTCAGTCGTTCATCAGTGCGTGAAGCATTGATTGCGCTGGAGATGACCGGCTGGGTCGATATCCGCACTGGCAACGGCGTTTACGTCGCCCAGCCGCTGCCGCAAGCCGCGGTTCCGCAGGAGAGCGAAACCTGCAGTCTGCAGGATCTGTTGCAGGCACGTGAAGCCTTTGAAGGGATGCTGGCAGGATTTGCCGCACGTAACGGCACTACCGTTCAGCGGGCAGCATTGCTGGCGCTGACCGCTGAACTGCAGCAGTACAATGAAAACGACGCGGCCTTTCTGGAGCAGGACAAGCGCTTCCATCTGCTGATCAGTGAGATGAGCGGCAATGATGTATTACGCGACCTGCTGGAGCAGTTATGGAACCGGCGCCACAGCCCGCATGTGCAGCGACTGGAGCGCCATTATGCCGATAACAGCTTCGCGCAGGAGATGAACGCTGACCATCAGCAGATCGCCAATGCGATTGTGGCGGGCGATGAAGCAGCAGCCCGTCAGGCGATGGAGAGCCATCTCCAGCACGTGCAGCAGCGGCTACTTGGTTAATGCCCGCGCCCGCTTGGGTCGTCCGGTGCCCAGCATAATCGCCAGACGGCTGCCGCCTGGCGTGGTTTCCATCAGAATTTTAGTAATGCTGGTGAGCGGCACCGAGAGCAGCATGCCGACCGGACCGAGCAGCCAGCCCCAGAACACCAGCGACAGAAACACTACCAGTGTCGATAAGCCAAGACCGCGGCCCATCAGGCGCGGCTCCAGCATATTGCCAAACACCATATGAATCGCGGTAAACAGCGCCGCCACCATCGCGGCATCAAACAGGCTGTTCAGTAACAACGCCTGCAGGAAGGGCGGGATACCGGCGATAATCGGGCCGATATTGGGAATAAAGTTGAGGATAAACGCCACGACACCCCATAACAGCGCAAACTTCACATCCAGCAGATAGAGACTCAGCCAGACCGCGATGCCGGTTATCAGACTCACCAGGGTTTTCAGCGCCAGATAGTGCGTGACGCCTTTCAGCGCTTTATGCAGTCCGGCGATGCGGATTTTCGGATTCACCAGCGCGTTGCGCATTTTATAGGGCAGGTGATGGACCTCAAACAGCATAAAGACCACGGTCAGCACCAGCAGCACGGTATTGGTCATCGCGCCGGAAAAGCCGCTCAGTGCCACGGTAGCCAGGTTCATCATGGTATTAGGATCGAAACGCTGTACCAGCGCATCGGTTGAAATATTAAGATGAAAGCCCGCCGCCAGATGTTGCAGCACCGTCATTTTCTGCTCCATGGTGGCGCGCAGTTGCGGATAGAGATCGGAAAACTCGCTCATTGAGCTGGCAATAATGGCACCCAGCAGCACGAGAGCGCAGAAGATCACCGTGATCACCAGTCCAATCGCCAGTCCACGGCGGAAGCCACGCCGCATCAGCATCGTCACCAGCGGATTCAGCACAATGGCAAAGAACGCCGCCAGCAGAAGCGGGACCAGAATGTCTGACGCTGCCCGAACCCCGGCGAGGATAATGACCAGCATCGCCAGTTTTATCAGAATATTTTGTCCGATCTTTTCCCGTTGCAGCTCGCTCATTCTCTCTCTCATAACGTAATTTGGCTGTTGAAAGTGTAGCTGAAACAAAATTAACAATCTGATTTATCAGAGAAACGGTAAAGCGCGGTGGCAGGTGGGTGATGTAATCAGCGCCACAGCACTCAGCTATCGCGGCAGAGCAGCAACTCCCCATTGTGCCGGTTTTAACCCGCCTTTCTGCTGCACGTCCAGGCAGGGGCAGCCGCCCGATAACCGTGTCATTAAGATGCGCCAGTGGCGAAAGCGGGTATAGTTAAAGGATAAACCTTATCATTCAGCCAAATACGAGCGCGAGGACTCATGCCTGAACAACCTGCCGCGGAACCGAACACCCCATCCGGAAACCTGAACATCTCTCTGCTGATCCTCTCTATCGTGGCCTACAACTTTGCCAGCTATCTCACTATCGGTCTGCCGCTGGCGGTATTGCCAGGATGGGTGCATGACCAGCTGGGCTTCAGCGCATTCTGGGCGGGCCTGGTGATCAGCCTGCAATATGTGGCGACGCTGCTGAGCCGCCCACACGCCGGACGCTATGCCGATCTCTGGGGGCCAAAGAAAGTGGTGGTGACCGGCCTGGTGGGCTGTCTGATCAGCGGGTTGTGTATTTTGCTGGCGGCGCTCATCGAATCACCGCTGTTAAGCCTGACGCTACTCTGCGTGGGCCGCTTGATTCTGGGCGTGGGTCAGAGTTTTACCGGCACCGGCACCTCGTTGTGGGGTGTGGCGCGGGTGGGTTCGCTGCACATTGGCCGGGTTATCTCCTGGAACGGCATTGTCACTTATGGCGCGATGGCGATTGGTGCGCCGCTCGGCGTGGTGATATTCCGGGCGGGTGGCCTGCTGTGGCTGTCGCTGGTCATTGTTGCTATCTGCGTGGTAGGCATCGTCTGCGCGGTGCCGCGTCCGGCCGTAAAAGCCAGCCGGGCCAGACCCCTGCCGTTTCGTGCGGTGCTGGGGAAAATCGCCGGTTTTGGTGCGATTCTGGCGATGGGTTCGGCGGGTTTCGGTGTCATCGCCACCTTTATTACCCTGTTCTATCAGGATAAAGGCTGGGAAGGGGCCGCCTTTGCGCTCTCCCTGTTCAGCGGCGCTTTCGTCGGCGCGCGCCTGCTGTTCCCGAATGCGATTAACCGCCACGGCGGTCTGCGGGTCGCAAGCATCTGTCTGGCGGTTGAAGCCGCCGGACTGTTTCTGGTGGCCGCAGCGGGTGATCCCTGGATGGCAAAAGCGGGCGCATTTCTGACCGGTGCCGGGTTCTCGCTGGTATTCCCGGCGCTGGGCGTGGTGGCGGTAAAAGTGGTGCCGCAGCAGAATCAGGGCAGCGCGCTGGCGACCTACACCGCCTTTATGGATCTGTCGCTGGGGATAACCGGGCCACTTGCCGGATTCATCATGACTTATGCGGGTGTCTCACGCGTCTACCTGCTCACGGCGCTGCTGGTCTGCGTCGCTTTTTTCTGCACGCTGCGCATGCAGCGGCGTCAGGCGGTGTTGCCGGCAGCAGACGATTCTTCAGGATAAAAAAAATGGCCCAGCAGCGGGCCAGAACGTCTTTTCAGACACAGATAAACCGATTAATGGTGCGCGCAAAGCGCAGAACAGGATTCAGGCTTGCAGCAGTTCAATACTGTTGCGGATCTGGCGTTCAACCTCCGCAGGGGTCCAGTTGCTGAGCTGACTGGAGAAAGGCTCAAAGGCATAAACGCCCTTATAGCCAAGCATCTCCAGCCGCTTCACCTGCACCACGCTCTTCAGTACATCGTTATCACTCAGCATGATGCGTTCTTCATCGGTCAGTTCGGCGGTCGGACGGCGATCTTCCACGCCCGAAAGGTGCACCAGACCAATCTGGTTAACATCAATGCCGGCTGGAAACTCCTGCTCAGCCTGCTCATAGAGATGATGGTGAAAGGTATCCAGCAATAACTTAAAGGGCACGTCCGCCGCGGCGATCAATTGCTGCGCTTGTACCGCCGAACGCAGCGAGCTGACCGGAAAACCCAGCGGCTCCACCAGCCCCTGAATGCCATAGTGGGCAAAACGCGGGGCCAGCTGCTGCATCGCCGCCTGGGTTTGCTGAGGCGACACGGCAATCCCCTCATTCAGCGGACACATGACCAGCGCCTTTGCACCAATCTGTTGTGCTGTCTGTAACAGTGCTTCGGCCCGGGCCAGTAGCGCGTCATCAATGCGGTTAAACGGATAGAGCGCATTAATGGTGATGATATCAATATGATACCTGTCGGTCAGAGCGCGCAGCTGATCGGTGCTGAGATCGTCAGTGACGCTGCCGCCCGGCATGTCATTACGCAGTTCAACCTTGCTCAGCCCCAGACGCTGAACCAGCTGAAAAAATGCCTCCAGCGAGAGCCGGGGCGCAATTTTGCGGTTGATACAGAAACGGGTTGGATCGATGGCCATGCGCTGACTCCGGGACAGGAGGATGATGTGACCAAAGAGAACATTTATTTCATTGATAGTGAATAATGAAACACAAATTATTAGATCAGCCTCGCATTAATTTCATATTCCGTTTCAGCCTGATGCATAAAGGCTGGATCGACTTCGCAGTAAAACGCTCAAACCACTCCCCGGCTATTACCCTGCTACGCTAAGGCTGGCCGCTATTAGTGGCCTCCCGTCATCGTGATGCCGGGAGAGACTAAGTGGCGGGAAAAATGCGATCTGTGCCGCTAAAATCAAATTTTCCAAAAAGAACCATTTGAAAAATTTGTTCCACTGTAATAGCTTCATAGCACGCTTTCAGGTTTGCCTGGTCAGGCAGTGTGGCAGGTCGCATGGTCCGTCTGCAGGGAACTTAACCATCTAAAGAGGCAACATCATGACAATCATAGGTAACTTTATTGGCGGTAAAACCACTTTCAGCGCCAGCAACGAAACCATTCCTGTTTACGATCCGGCAACCGGCAAAGTGGTACGTGAACTGACGCAAAGTACCGCTGATGAAGTGGCCCAGGCGATTGGTGTCGCGCATGACGCTTTTGCCGCCTGGTCGAAAACCTCGCCGCTGCGTCGCGCCCGCGTTCTGTTCAACTTCAAAGCCCTGATGGAGCAGCATCGTGACGAGCTGGCGGCGCTGATTGTCTCTGAGCACGGCAAAGTCTGGTCTGATGCGCTGGGTGAACTGACGCGTGGCATCGAAGTGATTGAGTTTGCCTGCGGGATCCCCCATCTGCTCAAAGGCGAATATTCCCCGAACGTCGGCAGCGGCGTTGACAGTTACTCGCTGATGCAACCGGTCGGCGTCGTGGCGGGCATTACGCCGTTTAACTTCCCGGCGATGGTGCCGCTGTGGATGTTCCCGATAGCCCTGGCCTGCGGTAACACCTTTGTGCTGAAGCCACCGGCGCTGGATCCTTCTGCGGCAGTGCGTATGGCTGAACTGCTGACCGAAGCGGGCCTGCCCGATGGCGTATTTAACGTCGTACACAGTTCCAATGAAGATGCTGAGCAGCTCTATAAAGATCCGCGTATTGCCGCGGTGAGCTTCGTCGGTTCTTCTGGCGTGGCTGAGCATATCTATAAAACCGCCAGTGCCCACGGCAAGCGGGTACAGGCGTTTGGCGCGGCGAAAAACCACGCTATCGTTATGCCGGATGCCGACCTGGATGCCACCGTCAACGCCATTATGGGCGGTGCGTTTGGCTCTGCTGGTGAACGCTGCATGGCGCTGCCGGTTGTGGTCGCCGTGGGCGATGATACCGCCGACAAGCTGATCGCCCGTCTGACTCCGCTGGTGAACGCGCTGCGTATCGGCCCTGGCATTAATCAGGGCGCTGATGAAAATGAGATGGGACCGGTCGTTTCAGCGGCGCACCAGAAGAAAGTGCTGGGCTACATCGACAAAGGCGAGCAGGAAGGCGCGAAGCTGGTGGTCGATGGGCGTAACGTGCAGGTTGCAGGTCACGCCGAAGGTTACTACGTCGGCGGCACGCTGTTTGATCATGTCACCTCTGAGATGGTGATCTGGCGTGAAGAGATTTTTGGGCCGGTGCTGAGCATCATGCGCGCGCCGGACTACGACAGTGCGCTGCAACTGGTTAACAGCCATGAATTCGGCAACGGCAGCGCGATTTTCACCAGCAACGGTCACACCGCACGTGAGTTTGTGCAGAACGTTGAAGCGGGTATGGTCGGTGTCAACGTGCCGGTTCCGGTGCCGATGGCGTTCCACAGCTTCGGCGGCTGGAAGCGTTCAGTGTTTGGCGCGCTCAATGTTCATGGGCCGGATGGCGTGCGTTTCTATACCCGCATGAAAACGGCCACCGTACGCTGGCCATCCGGTCAGCAGACTGTGTCTGAATTCAGTATGCCAACCTTAGGCTGATTCATTTCAACGCTGATCCCGGTGCGCGACCGGCAGGATAATCTGCCGGTCGCTTTGTTCGCTGGCACCGCGCCCGCGAGCCCACCGCAGCGTCAATCGTGACAGAGAGGAGTATCAGGATGTCTTTACTGTCGAAAGCACAAGCCCCTGACGCGCAGGGTCGTATTCAGCATGTGACGCCTGAGCGCGCCGGCTGGCGTTATGTGGGATTTGATGCCTATTTGCTGAAGAAAGGGGAAACCCTGCGCCTCAGTAGTGGTGACAAAGAGCTGTGTCTGGTGCTGGTGGCCGGGCTGGCCTCGGTAAAAACCCGCCATGCTGATTTTCCCGGTATCGGTCAGCGCATGTCGCCTTTTGAGCGCGTACCGCCTTATTCCGTTTATGTGCCGCATGATGATGAAGTAGAGGTTTACGCTGACAGCGATCTTGAGCTGGCGGTCTGTAATGCGCCCGGTCAGGGGAATCTGCCTGCGCGCCTGATTGCGCCAGCCGATGTCGGCGTTGAGCATCGCGGAAAAGGGCGCAACCAGCGCCTGGTTCACAATATCCTGCCTGACAATGAACCGGCTGATAGCCTGCTGGTGGTGGAAGTCTATACCAACGAGGGCGATACCAGCTCTTATCCCAGCCACAAGCACGACCAGGAGGAGAGTGAAAACGAAACCTACCTGGAAGAGACCTACTATCACCGTTTCGATCCGGAACCTGGCTTTGCCATGCAGCGCGTTTACACCGACGACCGTTCCCTGGATGTCTGTATGGCACCCTATAATCGCGACGTGGTGATGGTACCGCGCGGCTATCATCCGGTAGCGACGCTGGCGGGATACAATAACTACTATCTGAACGTGATGGCGGGGCCGGTGCGGTTGTGGAAATTTACCTGGGAGAAAGATCACGCCTGGGTGAACAGCGACAGCTATCCGCGGAAAGCGTAAGTCATCGCAGAAAAATAAACAGCAATCACGGTTTATAACCCGCGTTCATATCAGTAAAAAGGGCAGCCTGTCGCGCTGCCCTTTTTTGTGTGTGGAACTCAGCTGGTCTTTGCGTTGTTCAGTGCCAGCGAAACCGCCAGCGTCTGTGCCAGGCAGAGTGAAGCGACCTGCGAACGGAAGCCATCGACCTGCGCTTCACGTACCACAAAGCAGACATCGCTGAAGGCGGCCAGCGGACTGACCTGACTGTCGGTAATGGCAATCTGATGCGCACCGCGTTTGGCACCCATTTCAACCACCTCGACCGCTTCACGTGCATAAGGCGAGTAGCTGATCGCAATCACCACATCTTTCGGGTTTACCAGGCTGAGCTGCTCGGTAAACATCCCGCCCAGGCCATCAATCAGGAAAGCGCGGCGCTCAAGATGACGCAGCGCGTAGACCAGGTAGGAGGCGACGCTGAAAGAGCGGCGCAGGCCGATAACATAGATATTCTCAGCCTCATTCAGCAGTTTCACCGCTTTGTTCAGCTGCTCAGGATTAACCTGCATCGCCAGCTGCTGCAGCGCCTGGCTGTTAACCATGGTAAAGACGTTGAGGATTTCCGCCGGACTTTCAGGCGCACTGGCGCTGTCGTCCGTGGAGGTCTGGCGAAACAGGCGAGCGCGCTCGGTATAGTTGACCGTCTCCTCCATCAGATGCTGACGAAAAACCTGTTTCATTTCGTTGAAGCCGCTGAAGCCAAAAGCATTCGCAAAGCGGATCAGCGTCGACGGTGGCACATCGGCCTGTTGAGCAATCGAGGCGACGGTATCGAAAGCAATACTGTTACTGTTATCAAGGATGTAGCGCGCAACCTGTTTAAGACGCTTGCTCAGCGTTTCGTAGCGGCGACGAATATCGTCCTGCAAGAGAGAAAGTTGGGTGGGATTATTGTTCATCACTTCTGCCCGTATAATTAGAATAATGGCTGCATAATGAGCGCTATAGTATCAGATGGATGGAAAATTTCATTTCTTTGCGTCAACGACGCGGTTTATTTCATGGCTT
The DNA here is from genome assembly GCF_049310725.1 of Pantoea sp. BJFS-204. Taxonomy (NCBI): domain Bacteria; kingdom Pseudomonadati; phylum Pseudomonadota; class Gammaproteobacteria; order Enterobacterales; family Erwiniaceae; genus Pantoea; species Pantoea sp. BJFS-204. Next base: position 107,467 of record NZ_JBMOWE010000006.1, read on the forward strand.
TATGAAATGGTTCACAGATTAGCCTCAGCACCCGAGGCGCGCCTCTGCACAGGCAATAATGGGGTGGAAACCCGGATGAAATCACAGCAGGGGAGGAAGGATAATCAGTAAAAATGCCATTCTGATTGGAATGGCGTGAGATTGCTGAGGCATCGGGTCTGGCAGCAACGCATTAGCTAAATGAGCAGGGAACACGGTCAGAGGAGGAAAGCGTCCCGCGTCAGGGACGACGCGGGCCGAGCATGCCATGGATGGCGGCTTTTGCGTCTTTCCGATCTGACCGTGTTCCCTGCGTCCGCACGGTTTCACAGCGGCCCGTAACAGACGTCGTCATTGACCTTCAACGCTATCCTGGTTGAGACAGCCTCTGGCATAGCAGCAAATCAGGCGCGGGCAGCGCGCCAGTACTCAATCAGTCGCAGATAGTTGCCTTTAACCGTCTCAATCAGCGCCTGATCGTCCAGCTCCCCCTGTAACCACTGGCGGGAAGGCTGACCAAAGATCGTGCGGCCTACCGCAAAACCTTTCACCCAGGGCGCTTTGGCCGCCGCGGCGAAGCCCGCTTTAAGCTTCTCTTCGGGCGCATCCAGACCGAGTAACAGAATGCCGCGACAGTGGGGATCCTGCTGCTCAATCAGACCGCTGATCGCCTGCCAGCTTTCCGCCGACAGCGGTGGCAGTTTCCACCAGTCAGGCTGGATGCCCAGACTGTAGAAATGGCTCAACATATCAAAGTAATACGCTTCGTTCTTATCCGGGTTGTTGTCAGGCAGAATCACTTCCAGCAGCAGCTCATGACCGCTTTTGTTACAGCCGTTCCAGACGTCGAGCACCAGCTCATCCTGCTCTTTACGCAGTTCAGCACTGTCATGCGGATGATAGAAGACCAGACATTTCACCACGTGTTCGGCAGGCCAGTCGATCAGCTGCGAGCCGATGTTGCCATGCTCCAGGCGCAGCGGACGCGAGCTCGGCAGCTCAATCGGGCGGCCAATCCACCAGTTCTTACCGGTAATGGCGTTCAGCGCCTTCTGACCGTAGGTCGTATCCGCCAGAATCCCGCTTTTATTCTCTAATCCTGCCTCTCTGGCAGCCTGCTGAGCGGCTTCCAGCAGCAGCAGTTTCAGCTCCGGAATGCGGCTCTCGTCCACGCCCGCTTCCTGCGCCATATCCGCCAGCTGTTTGCGGTGGTCGAAGGCGAAGACATTCAGCTCCGGCCACTGCTGCTTGCGGGTAGTCACGCGGTGCAGATGGTTCAGACGGCTGTCGAGATCGGGACGTTTCACCTCTTTGTCGCGACTCAGGAAATCATCCAGCTCCGCTTTGGTTGGCATGGCGGGCGCACAACCGTGGCGTGATACCACCAGCGCTCCGCAGGCGTTGGCGTAACGGCACGCCTGAGTCCAGCCCTCATCATTCAGCCAGCCGCGCAGCAGGCCAGACATAAAGGCATCGCCCGCGCCCAGCACGTTGAGAACCTCGACGCGTACGCCCGTGTGCAGCTCAGTCTGTTCCCAGCTATCCGGGATCTCGCCTTCAAACACCACGCAACCCAGCGGTCCACGTTTGCAGACCAGCGTCGCCTGACTCGCCTGACGCACGTTTTTCAACGCGGTCAGGGTGTCGGTGCTGCCACCGGCAATATGAAACTCCTCTTCGGTGCCGACGATCAAATCGAAATAGTGCACCACTTCCTGTAACTGCTGCGTGACCTGTGACGACTCAATAAAACGCGTTTCACCGTCGCCCAGAGAGGTCAGTCCCCACAACACCGGGCGGTAATCGATATCCAGCGCCGTGCGCAGGCCGTTGCGGCGGGCGATATCCAGCGCTTTCAGCACCGCTTCGCGGGTCTGAGGATGGGATAAGTGGGTGCCGGTAACCGCCACTGCGCGCGCAGAGGTAATAAAGGCTTCATCGATATCGTCCGGAACCAGACCCATATCGGCGCAGTTATCGCGGTAGAAAATCAGCGGAAAAGTCTCTTCATCTTTGATGCCGAGGATCACCAGTCCGGTCAGACGCTGCGGATCGGTGATTAGCGCATCGGTGTTACAGCCTACGCGCTGCAACTCTTCACGCAGAAAGCGACCATTATGCTCATCTCCCACCCGCGCCAGCATCGCCGATTTCAGCCCCTGAATCGCGGTGCCATAGGCGACATTGCCCGAGGAGCCGCCCAGATATTTAGCAAAGGAGGTGACATCTTCCAGTCGCGCCCCGATTTGCTGGCCATAAAAATCAACGGCGATGCGCCCGATACAAATCACATCAAGCGGTTTCTGTTGTGTACTCATACCTGTGGTTTCCTTCTGTGATTAGCAGCGCTGGCGGGCGTAAAGACCGACACCAGTTACGCTCTGCTTCCGGGTCTGTAGGTGTCTGACTGGCTATGAAGGGAGTATGAGGAATAAAAATTCCATATTCAATACGAAATGAAATATCCATCGCAATTTTGTGAACCAGGTAAAACTCCTGATTGCCGCCCGCCTGCGCGAACTCTGCCAGCGTGATGTGCGGTATGTCAGGGTTGTGAAGGGGATCGCAGGAATCCGCACGCCAGTCAGGCAAGCTGCTGCATTGAAATGAATTTTTTCATCAGGCACCACTCTCTGTTAAACGTTCCAGATTTCCCCACTGCAATCGCCCGCCAGACCTGTTGCCGTCATTAAATTTGATCTCACTCGCAAAATGAAATGTTTCTTCTGTAATCGTGTTTTATGAAAAATATATTTGTTTATAATCGCCTCACGTTTCAGTTATTCAGGTCGCCTTTTCCGCCGATGACAACGCCTGGCGTTCTGTCGCGGAAGTCGGGGTCCACCAGCATGTAAGGAAGAATATGGGCACTATCAGACTGACCACGGCACAGGCGCTGGTTAAATTTCTTGATAATCAATTCATTGATGTCGATGGCGTTGAGACGAAGTTCGTAAAAGGCATCTTCGCCATTTTCGGACATGGCAACGTGCTGGGGCTGGGCCAGGCGCTGGAACAGGATAGCGGCGATCTGGTGGTCTACCAGGGCCGTAATGAGCAGGGCATGGCTCATGCTGCCACCGGCTTTGCGCGCCAGTCGCTGCGCCGCCAGATTATCGCCTGCAGTTCGTCTGTGGGGCCTGGTGCGGCCAATATGATCACCGCCGCGGCGACCGCTACCGCCAACCGCATTCCTCTGCTGCTGCTGCCAGGCGACGTCTTCGCCACCCGCCAGCCCGATCCGGTACTGCAACAGATTGAGCAGAGCTACGATCTCAGCATCAGCACCAACGATGCCTTCCGCGCCGTCAGCAAATACTGGGATCGCGTCAGCCGCCCGGAACAGCTGATGTCCGCCTGTATCAACGCCATGCGCGTACTGACCGATCCGGCAGAAACCGGCGCGGTCACGCTGTCGCTGCCGCAGGATGTGCAGGGCGAAGCCTGGGATTACCCTGACTACTTCTTCCAGAAACGGGTGCACCGTCTGGATCGCCGCCTGCCCGTGGCGGCGCAGCTGGCAGATGCCCTGACGCTAATTAACCGTAAGCGCAAGCCGATGATTATCTGCGGCGGCGGAGTGAAATACTCCGAAGCGGGCGAGGCGCTGCGCCAGTTTGCCGAGCGCTATCAGATTCCCTTTGCGGAGACGCAGGCGGGCAAAGGCACGCTGGTCTCTGACCATCCGCTGAATGTCGGCGGCGTGGGCGAAACCGGCTGTCTGGCGGCTAACCTGCTGGCGAAAGAGGCCGATTTAGTGATCGGCATCGGCACCCGCTACACCGACTTCACTACCGCGTCGAAATGGATTTTCCAGCATCCCGATGTCAGCTTCCTGAACATCAACGTCAGTAACTTTGACAGCTACAAGCTCGATGGCGTGCAGCTGCTGGCCGATGCCCGCGAAGGGCTGACCGCGCTCACCGCCGGTCTGGCCTCGCAGCACTACAGCAACGACTGGGGCAACCAGATTGAGCAGGCACAGAGCCAACTGCTGGAAGAGACGCAGCGTGTCTACCAGGTGGAATATCACGATGGCGACTTTGTGCCGGAGATTGCGGATCATCTCGACCGTAAAGCGGTGTTCGCTGAGTTTAACCGCCTGACCCAGTCGCTGCTGACGCAAAGCAGCGTGCTCGGCACCTTAAATGAGCAACTGCCAAAAGACGCAGTGGTAGTGGCAGCGGCGGGCAGTCTGCCGGGCGACCTGCAGCGCGTCTGGCGCACCAAAGATTACAACGCCTACCACGTTGAATATGGCTACTCCTGCATGGGTTATGAAGTGAATGCCGCGCTGGGTGTGAAGCTGGCGCAGCCGCAGCGCGAGGTCTATGCGCTGGTCGGTGATGGCTCCTTTATGATGCTGCACTCAGAGCTGGTCACCTCGATTCAGGAAGGGGCGAAGATCAACGTAGTGCTGCTGGATAACATGACCAACGGCTGCATCAATAACCTGCAGATGGAACACGGCATGGACAGCTTTACCACCGAGTTCCGGTTCCGTAATGCGGAAGGTGGCAAGCTGGACGGCGGCTTTATTCCGGTCGATTTCGCCGCTATCGCCGCCGGTTATGGCTGTAAAACCTATCGTGTGACCACGCTGGAGCAGCTCAAAGCGGCGCTGGAAGATGCCCGTACCCAGACGGTTTCCACCCTTATCGACATCAAAGTGCTGCCAAAAACCATGATCCACAAATATTTCAGCTGGTGGCACGTCGGCGTGGCGCAGGCCTCGAAGACCGAACGTTCTCAGGCGGTGGCGGACAAGCTCAACAGCCATCTGGATCAGGCACGAAAATATTAATTTCAGGGCCGTGCCGCGGCCCGTTTTGCTCTTCTCCGTACGAACCCTACACAGGTGTAATTATGACTTTGAAACTTGGCGTCATCGGTACAGGTGCAATTGGTCAGGAACATATTCGTCGCTGCAGCCATGTGCTGCAGGGTGCACAGGTGGTTGCCGTCTCTGACATTAATGTCGAAGGCGCGCGTGCCGCACTGCAACGCCTGAATATTGAGGCGGAGGTATTCGAAAATGGACACGACGTGATTCAGTCTCCGAATGTTGATGCGGTGCTGGTCACCTCATGGGATCCGACCCATGAAGAGTTCACCTTAGCGGCGATTGCAGCCGGTAAACCGGTGTTCTGTGAGAAGCCGCTGGCGATGAGCGCTGAGGGCTGCCGCCGGGTCGTGGATGCAGAGATTCAGGCGGGTAAACGCCTGGTGCAGGTCGGCTTTATGCGTCCTTACGATGCGGGCTACCGTGCACTGAAAAAAGTGATCACCGATGGCGATATCGGTGAGCCGCTGATGCTGCACTGCGCGCACCGCAACCCGACCGTGCCGGAGAACTACACCACGCCGATGGCGATTACCAACACCCTGATCCACGAGCTGGATGTGCTGCGCTGGCTGACAAACGATGACTATAAAACGGTGCAGGTGGTCTTCCCGCGCGTCACCTCGAAGTCACACAGTCAGCTGAAAGATCCGCAGATCGTGCTGTTTGAAACCCAGAAAGGGGTTCGCATTGACGTCGAGATCTTCGTTAACTGCGCTTACGGCTATGACATCCAGTGTGAAGTGGTGGGTGAAGAGGGGATTGCGCGCTTGCCAGAGCCCTCTTCGGTGCAGCTGCGCAAAGAGGCCCGCCTGTCGAACACCATTCTGGTGGACTGGAAAGATCGCTTTATCGAGGCGTATGACGTTGAGCTTCAGGCGTTTATCAACGACATCAAAGCGGGCCAGTTGACCGGTCCTTCTGCCTGGGATGGCTTTGCCGCCTCAGTCGCCGCCGATGCCTGCATTAAAGCGCAGAACAGTGGTGCGATTGAGCCGGTAGAGATGCCGCCGCGTCCTGCTTTCTATAACTGATTTAGCTGTCTATGCGGCATGGCCGCTCTCCGCCTGGGAATAAGATAATGAACAAAGAGAATGTAAAACTGGCGATCGCCCCGATCGGCTGGACCAACGATGACATGCCGGATCTCGGCAGTGAGAATACCTTCCAGCAAACCGTCAGTGAGATGGCGCTGGCTGGCTTTACCGGCAGCGAAGTAGGCAGCAAATATCCTCGCGATCCGGCGATCCTGAAACCGATGCTCGACATTCGCGGCATCGAAATCTGTAACGCCTGGTTCAGCACCTTTTTCGCCAACGGCGACAAACAGAAAACCATCGAACAGTTCATCGAGCATATGAACTTCCTGCATGCGATGGGCGCGCGGGTGATTGGCTGTTCTGAACAGAGTAAAAGTATTCAGGGCACCGGGCTTGCGGTGTTTGAAGAGAAGGCCATTTTCAGCGATGAAGAGTGGCAGTTAACCGCGGAAGGCTACAACGAACTGGCCCGCATCGCGGCGGAGAAGGGGATGCGCGTGACGCTGCATCACCACATGGGCACCGGCATTCAGACCACTGAAGAGATTGACCGGTTTATGGAGATGACCGACGAGCAGGTCGGTTTGCTCTATGACACCGGCCACGTCTACTACTCCGAAGGCTCCCAGCAGAAGATGCTGGCGGTACTGGAGAAATATCTGCCGCGCATCTTCCACGTGCATCTTAAGGATGTGCGTGATGAGGTGGTCGCCGAGGTGCGTGAGAACCATCTCTCGTTCCTGGAAGGAGTGAAAAAGGGCACCTTTACCGTACCGGGCGATGGCGTGATCGACTTCAGACCGGTGTTCAAAATCCTGGATGATTACGGCTATAAAGGCTGGATGGTGGTTGAAGCGGAGCAGGATCCGGCACTGGCCAATCCGTTTGAATATGCGGTGAAAGCGCGGAAATATATTCGCGAGAATGCAGGTTTATAAAAAGCCCTTCTGACCGAAGGCTGGCTTCCCCGTGCAGGGAAGCCAGCCTTTTGTTTTACTTCAGCGTAATGCTTTTCACGATGTTGTCAGCATCGCTCTGCGCCTGCTGCTGATTATCACCTGGCAGTGTAATCTGCAGCGTCACCAGTTTGCCATCCACTTTCGCCAGAACCACTGAAGACCATGAGGTCTGGTTGTTGGCAGAGATCACCGTATCCAGCTGCTGTGCGGGCTGATCTTTCAGCGTCACAGATTTGTTCGACACCACCTGCAACTGCGGATCGCGGTTACGCTGCTGCTGTTCCATACGCTGCGACAGCACATCCAGACCATCATTGGTCGGGTCACCGGCAATCACAATAATGGCGCGGGCACCGGTTTCATCCGCATAAACGTGCATGTTAGTGGTCTGCGAACCCAGTTTACCGCTTTTATCGGACATGCCTGGTGGCAGCGAGAAGCTCAGTTTGCCATCCATCAGCGTGACGGTTTGCGCCGACTGACTGGCGCTGACGCCGTTGTCATTCGCCGCTTCATCTTTCTTCTGGTCACAGGCCGCTAAGCCGAGTACCAGTAAACCCATTCCTACATATTTCACCAGGTTGCGCATCAGAATCCCTTTTTAAGTTTCCAGTCAGGCATTAATACAACAGGAATCAGGTTGCAAACGCAACCTGATGATTGTCAGAAGATCTTAGCGGATAGTAGTGGAAACCGTATGGGCGCTTAGCCGAAATTGACCTGGCGGGCGGTCTGGCGTTCAGCCAGACGTTTCAGCGCCGCGTTGAGCAGCACGCCGTAGGCGGGCAGGAAGAAGACCATGCAGATCAGCACTTTGAAGCTGTAATCCACCAGGGCAATCTCAACCCAGTGCTGCGCCATAAACGCATCGGGGCTTTTATAGAAGGCGATAAAGAAGAAGGCCAGCGTATCGCTGATATTCCCGAGAAACATGGCGCAGCCCGGCGCAATCCACCACTGTGGCAGGCGACGCAGACGGTTGAACACGTGAACGTCGAGGATCTGACCCAGCGCGTAAGCCATAAAGCTGGCGCAGGCGATACGGGCAACAAACAGATTCATCACTTCCAGTGCCTGCCAGCCCTGCCATTCACCCTGATAGAACAGCGCCGAGACACTGTAAGAGATAAACAGCGCCGGGATCATCACGGCCAGAATAATGCGTCGGGCCAGCGGTGCGCCAAAAATACGCACGGTGAGGTCGGTCGCCAGGAAGATAAACGGGAAGCTGAATGCACCCCAGGTGGTGTGGAAGCCAAACACTGAAATAGGCAACTGAACCAGATAGTTACTCGAAGTGATCACCAGCAGGTGAAACAGCGATAACCAGAAAAGCGCATGCATGCGCTGACGCGAAGAAAATGCGAGCATATTCAACCTTTTTAATGTTGGGGTGAGGGAACCCATTGCGGGACGCCGTTCGGGCAGCGCCTGGCAGTTTTATGAGCAAAAAGCGGCGGCATCTTACCGCGTTGTGCTTTTTATGCAATGGTTAATTTTAGCGCAATCGTTATCGCCTTGCTTCACCGCCAGCACGCGCTAGAATGAGCGCCCTTTACCTGAACTGAGTTGATTATGAGCGATGCTTTTTCCTCTGCCGATCATCAGCTGGATGCCCGTGGCCTGCGTTGCCCGGAGCCGGTGATGATGGTGCGCAAAACCGTACGCAGCCTGCAGGATGGCGAGACGTTGCTGATCATCGCCGATGATCCGGCCACCACGCGTGATATTCCCGGCTTCTGCCGCTTTATGGAACATGGCTTGCTGGCGCAGCAAACCGACACGCTGCCCTATCAGTTTCTGATCCGCAAAGGCATGGCGGGTTGACGACAGCCGTACAGGCCGCCGTTAACCTCACTCTTCAGATCAGAAGCCGCCTGCTCAGGCGCGGCGACGCAGTAACCGCAGCGCGTTGGCGGTGACCAGCGCGGTCGCACCCGAATCTGCCAGCACCGCCAGCCAGAGTCCGGTCAGACCCAGCAGGGTTGTGACCAGGAAAATCGCCTTTAGCCCCAGCGCAATACCGATATTCTGACGGATGATGCGCCGAGTCCGGCGTGCCAGCGCAATCATCGGAGCCAGATTGCTGAGCTGATTACGCGTCAGGGCAGCATCGGCCGCTTCCAGCGCCACATCGGTGCCGCTGCCCATCGCAATGCCCAGCGTTGCCGCTTTCATTGCTGGCGCGTCGTTAATGCCATCCCCGACCATCGCCAGCGGCTGTTGCTGACTCAGTTCGCGGATCGCCGCGACTTTATCGGCGGGCAGCAGACTGGCGCGATAATCAATATCGAGCTGGCGGGCAATGGTCGCCGCAGCGCGCGGATTGTCGCCGGTCAGCATCAGGCTCTCAATACCCAGCTTTTTCAGCGCCTTTAACGCCTCGACGGCGTCGTCGCGCAACTGATCGCGCAGAGCCAGCGCACCCAGCGCTTCGCCATCGCGCATCAGCACCACCAGGGTTTCACCTTCAGCTTCCTGTTGCGCTATCTGCGCATTTTGCTGCGGCGTCAGACCGGGTGCATGGCCGGGCGTCAGCAGCTGAATCTGCTGGCCAGCGACTTTCGCGCTGATGCCGCGTCCCGCCTGCACCTGCTGATCCTGCGCGTCAGGAATCACCAGATCACGCGCCTGCGCGGCCGCCACGATAGCGCTGGCCAGCGGATGGGTGGCACCCTGTTCCGCAGCGGCGCTCAGCGCCAGCATCTCTGACTCGCTGGCCGTGCCAAAGCGCAGGATCTGCGTCAGCTGTGGCTTGCCCAGCGTCAGAGTACCGGTTTTATCAAACGCCATTCTGCGCACCGAACTCAGCCGCTCCAGCGCCGCACCGCCTTTGATCAGTGCGCCCTGTCGCGCCGCCGCAGCCAGCCCGGAGGTAATGGCGGCAGGCGTGGAGATCACCAGCGCACAGGGGCAGCCAATCAACAACAGTGTCAGCCCTTTGTAGATCCAAGGCTGCCAGTCGCCTGCGCCGAGCAGGGGCGGCACCACCATCACCAGCAGCGACAGCAGCATGACCAGCGGCGTGTAAATACGGCTGAACTGGTCGATAAAGCGTTCGACCGGCGCACGATGCGTTTCCGCTTCTTCAATCAGCTGCAGGATACGGTCGATCGCGCTTTCACCCGGCTTCGACACCACTTCCAGCATCACCAGCCGGTCAACGCTGGTGGCACCGGCAAGAATTTTTTCGCCGCTGGCCCGCGTTACCGGCAGCGATTCACCGGTCAGCGCGCTCTCATCGAAACTGGCAAGCGGGCTGATTAAGCTGCCATCGACCGGCAAGCGGCTGCCCGCCGCGACTTCAATCACATCGCCGGGTTGCAGCGCTGCGAGCGGTACCTCAGTACGTTTGCCCTGTTCAAGACGGATCGCCGATTCAGGCCGCAACGCCATCAGGCTGGTAACGCCGCTGCGCGCCCTGGAAGCGGCATAGCTTTCCAGCTGTTCGCCCAGCTGAAACAGCACCAGCACCATCGCGGCTTCAGCGTGTGCGCCAATAATCAGTGCGCCAGCTGACGCCAGCGTCATTAATGTCTCAATAGTAAAAGGCGATCCGCTGCGCAGACGCTGCCAGGCGCCGCGCGCCACCGGGACCAGGCCGACCAGCGTGGTCAGCACAAACAGCCGATCGCCCCAGGCGGGCGCGAACTGGCTGAGAATGCTACTGGCAAGCACCAGCAGCGCCAGCAAAATCAGCATTCGGTTATGCTGCCAGCCCGGCGTAGCGGGGGATGTGGCCGACGTGGCTGATGGGGTTGCGAGCTGGAAGCCGGCTTTTTTCACCGCCTGTTCAACGGCGTTTTGTACATCGTGTTCAGCGTTGACCACCAGTTTCTCGCTGCTGAACAAGACACGGGCGTCGGTCACGCCACTTACCTGACGGACAGCGGTTTCAATGGTGCGAGCACACGACGGGCAATCCATCCCGCTGACCTGCCAGCTAAAGGGATAACTGTCGGCACCTCGCCGGTCGCTTTCCTCAGCGGTGTCGGCGTCGTTGCCAGGGCTGCAGTGACTGTCACAGCAACAGCCTGCCGTCTCGGCAGGTACAGGCGTCGCGGCGTGAATAGAAAGGGAGAGGGGGCGGGCCTGGCGAACCTGGCACAGCGGTTTTGCTGCGGCGTGACTGGCACGGGGTTTGCCGCAGCCACAGGCGTGATGTTGATGCATATGACCTCCAGAGTGTAAGGATAGTGGGATGAGCAACGCAGCCCATCCCTTATCCTACACTCTGGAGTGAACTCCAGAGTCAAGGCTATTTTTTCAGACGACCCACAACGAGCGCACGATCATAAAGTGACCGGCGAAGTAGCAGGCGGCGACAATCGCGCTGTCGGCGGTAAAGCGGCGACGATAGTGTGAGATAAACCAGACGGCGTTTGCCAGCAGCAGCAGACCTGCACCAACCATAATCGAGAAGCTGTAATCGGTCGGGCGGAAGAAGTACTGCTCGGTCGCTATCCAGGTCATCACCAGCGTCATGCCGATAAAGGTGCAGACAGGCCAGCGCAGATCTTCCAGTCGGCTCCAGATGATGCCAATCAGGGCGGCACCGATGATGAGCAGCGTCAGCGGAATCGGCCAGAAGAAGGTCATGGTCATGCTGGCGGCGAAGCAGAGGGTATAAAGCAGGTGCGACAGGAAGAAAGCCCCGATGGCATAGAGCATCTGCTGACGCGGCAGCAGCGTTAGCGCATCACCGACCAGCGTCGCGACCAGACCGGCCAGAATCAGGTAGTCCGTAGTCTGCAGCACCGGTGCCTGCCAGGCCAGCCCGACAAGCAGCAGCAGCGTGACCGGCTTAAATAACCAGCGTTGCCATTGCGGGCCGCGATAGGTGGCGTCGACATAGAGCCAGCCGGAGAAAAGTACAGCGAGGAAAGACCAGAGCATTGTTTCTCCCTTTTTTGTTCAAAATGGTGAAAGATCCCAAAATATCCCTTCCAGTTTAGGTTAAGCCTCTGAGATGTGACAATCAGGCAACTCTGGTTGTATGCTTTGCCGCCTGATTAATCATCCTGCAGGCACAAGAACGCTATGAGCAAACCGCCGCTAATCTTTATTATCGTTCTGGCGATTATCGCCGTGCTGGCGACCCGTCAGTTCATTAAGCAACGCCGGGAAGTGGCGGTGAATGACGCTTCACCCGAGCGCTCTCTGCAGGCTGAGGTCAGAACCAAACGTGAATTTCCTGCACCCAATCGCCGTTCACGGCAGCGGGAAGTGATCGCCGGGGAAGAGATGCGCTACGAGGTGCTGTTTCACCCGCTGAACGGTGCCAGCGACATCAAAGTGCAGCTTAAAGAGGCGGAATATCATCAGCTGGACAAGGGCGCCAGAGGTGAACTGAAGATGCAGGGCACGCGCTTTATCAGCTTCACACCCCGGCAGTAACCGGCGGGCATTGCGCCCGCCCGGAATTATTTCTTGCGTGGGAAGTTTTTCTTCTGCCAGGCGACCAGTTCGAACACCCCGAACAGAAACACTTTGGCCTGGGTGACGCGGTCAATCGGCGGCGCATCTTTGGTCTGCGTGGTGCGAAGTAACACCAGCTGCAGGCCATGCATCAGGATCATGAAAATCAGCGCAACGTTGATAAAATAAGTCAGCGGTTTCGGGTAGGGATGAACCAGGTTAGCCAGCAGAAATCCCCACACGCATAGCATCAACAGACGCCCCAAATTAAGTAACATCCTGCGTCTCCTGTTGACGTTGATACAAACGATAAGCCACTTGTCCGGCTATTTTCTCGCGATAAAGATCCCACTCTGGCGGCACCGGCGGTGCGCCATTTTCCACTTCACTTTCGACGTAAATCAGCGCCTGATCGGCCAGCCAGTGATTCTGCTCCAGCAGCTGTAACGTCTGTTCCAGCAATCCCTGACGAAACGGCGGATCGATAAACACCACATCAAAGGGTTCACCTGGCTGTGCCAGCCAGTTTAACGCATTGGTCTGAATCACGGTGCCATTACTGGCGCGCAACGTCTGCAGATTTTTTGTCAGCTGCTGCGCCACCGGCCGTTCCAGCTCCAGCAGCGTCGCCGATCCCGCGTAACGCGACAGGGCTTCCAGTCCTAATGCGCCGCTACCGGCAAAGCAGTCGAGGCAGCGCGCATCTGGCAGCACCGGGGCCAGCCAGTTAAACAGCGTCTCACGTACCCGATCGGTGGTCGGGCGCAGTCCGGCGCTGTCCGGCACCGGCAGTTTGCGTCCGCGCCACTGGCCGCCAATGATGCGAATCTGCCCGGCACCGCCTGTACTGCGGGGGTTTTTATTCATCTTGCTCACAACTCGTCATAATTTGTTGCGTAGTTTAACGGGCGAATCGGTGAGAAGAAACGTTAAAAAAGGGTGCTGTGGTGAGCTGGCTGGAAAGTGTTAGACTACTGAGTTGCTGAAGTCATGCATTATTCTGCGGTTTACGCCGGTCTGGCGCTGACCAACTTTCATTGATTTACCCCTGGAAACCACGCGCGACCGGGACAAAGCCATCGAGGAGTGTCGTCACACAATGGCAAAAGAGAAAAAACGTGGCTTTTTTTCCTGGCTGGGATTTGGCAAAGAGGAAGAGAAACAACCTGTCGCGGAGGAGCAGACACAAGAGGTCGCAGAACCCGCAGAGCAGCAGGCAGAACAGGACGCCCCGGCATTAAGCCAGGCTGAAGCGCAAGCGGAAGAGACTGTCGTTATCACCGAAACGGTGGCCGGGCAGCAGCGTGAGGCGGAAGTCACCGCGGCAGCGCCGCACGAGTCAGCACCCATGGTGCTGGATGAAGCTGCGCCGATTGAGGCCGATCCTGAAGCGCTACTGGAAATCGCCGCACCTGAACATGACGCGACGCCGGTTATTGACGCCGACGACGTGGTAAAGCCAGCCGTTGATGCGGAACCCGCGGATGCGCCGTTAAGCGAAGAAGAGCTGACCGCGCTGGCACTGGGCGATGCAGCGATCGTTGAAACCCCGGACAGCGAAGCGGACGCGCCGTTAAGCGAAGAAGAGCTGACCGCGCTGGCGCTGGATGACGCCGGGATCGTTGAAACCCCGCACAGCGAAGCCGAAGCGCCGTTAAGCGATGAAGCGCTGACGCCGGACGAGGCTGCGATCGTTGAAACATCGGACAGCGAAACGGAAGCACCGCTCACCGAAGAAGAGCTGACCGCACTGGCACTGGGCGAAGCCGAAGTCACCGACGCGGAACCGGCAGAGACATTATCCGATACCGTCAGCGATCTCCCGCTGGCCGCCGCGCCACTCATCGTGCAGGAGCAGGAGCGTCCCAGCAAAGAGGGCTTCTTTGCCCGCCTGAAGCGCAGCCTGGTGAAAACCCGTCAGAACCTCGGTTCCGGTTTTATCAGCCTGTTCCGTGGCAAAAAGATTGATGATGAGCTGTTTGACGAGCTGGAAGAGCAACTGCTGATTGCGGATGTGGGTGTGGATACCACTCGCCGCATCATCACGCATCTGACCCAGCAGGCAAACCGCAAGCAGCTGCGTGACGCGGAAGCGCTCTTCGGCCTGCTGAAAGCGGAGATGGCCTCGATTCTGGCGAAAGTGGACGCGCCACTGGACGTCTCAGGCAAAACGCCGTTTGTGATCCTGATGGTTGGCGTCAATGGTGTAGGTAAAACCACCACCATCGGTAAACTGGCGCGCCAGTATCAGGCTGAAGGCAAATCCGTGATGTTAGCGGCTGGTGATACCTTCCGCGCCGCGGCTGTTGAGCAGCTGCAGGTGTGGGGCCAGCGCAATAACATTCCGGTGATTGCTCAGCACACCGGTGCAGATTCCGCTTCGGTGATCTTCGATGCTATTCAGGCGGCTAAATCGCGTGGCGTTGACGTGCTGATTGCCGATACCGCGGGTCGTCTGCAGAACAAATCGCACCTGATGGAAGAGCTGAAAAAAATCACCCGCGTGATGAAGAAACTGGATGATTCAGCGCCACACGAAGTGATGCTGACGCTGGATGCCAGCACCGGACAGAATGCGGTCAGCCAGGCCCGACTGTTTAACGAAGCCGTTGGCGTGACCGGGATTGCGCTCACCAAGCTGGATGGCACCGCCAAAGGCGGCGTGATCTTCTCGGTGGCCGATCAGTTCGGTATTCCGATTCGCTACATCGGCGTCGGTGAAGGCATTGAAGATTTACGGCCGTTTAAGGCAGAAGATTTTATTGAGGCACTGTTTGCCCGAGAGGACTAATTAGGATGATTCGCTTTGAAGAGGTCAGTAAGGCATATCTCGGCGGACGTCAGGCGCTGCAGGGGGTAGATTTCCGTCTGCGTCCCGGCGAAATGGCGTTTCTGACCGGCCACTCCGGTGCCGGTAAAAGTACCTTGCTGAAGCTGATTTGTGGCATTGAGCGCCCGAGTGCCGGAAAAATCTGGTTCAGCGGCCATGACATTTCCCGCCTGCGTAACAGCGAGGTGCCTTTCCTGCGTCGTCAGATCGGCATGATTTTCCAGGATCACCACCTGCTGATGGATCGTTCGGTTTATGAAAATGTGGCGATCCCGCTGATTATCTCCGGTGCCAGCGGCGAAGACATTCGTCGTCGCGTTTCGGCGGCACTGGATAAAGTGGGTCTGCTCGACAAAGCGAAAAGTTATCCGATTCAGCTTTCTGGCGGTGAACAGCAGCGTGTGGGCATCGCCCGTGCGGTGGTGAACAAGCCAGCCGTGCTGCTGGCCGATGAACCGACCGGTAACCTTGACGACGCGCTGTCAGAAGATATTCTGCGCCTGTTCGAAGAGTTTAACCGCGTCGGCGTCACCGTCCTGATGGCGACGCATGACAGCGGTCTTATCGCCCGACGCAACTACCGGATGATGACGCTGAATCAGGGACGTCTGCACGGAGGCCACGATGGTCAATAAACGTATTAAACGTCCGGCTGCGCCGAAAGCGAAGCAGCAGTCGAAGAGCAAAGCGCTGAAAGGCGGCTGGCAGGAGCAGTGGCGCTATGCGCTGCGCGGTACGCTTTCTGATATGTGGCGTCAGCCGCTGGCAACCCTGCTGACGGTGATGGTCATCGCCATTTCACTGACGCTGCCCAGCGTCTGCTACATGGTATGGAAAAACGTCAGCCAGGCGGCAACGCAGTGGTATCCGGCGCCGCAGTTAACCGTTTATCTCTCCAAAACGCTGGATGACACGGCGGCAGAAAACGTGGTGGCGCAGCTCAAGCAGGTCGAAGGCGTGGATAACGTCAACTACCTGACGCGGGAAGAGGCGCTGAACGAGTTCCGCAACTGGTCAGGCTTTGGCGGCGCAATGGATATGCTGGAGCAGAATCCGCTGCCTGCGGTGGCCATCATCACGCCTAAGCTCAATTTCCAGAACTCAGACACCATGCAAAGCCTGCGCGATCGGGTAACTAAAGTGCAGGGCGTGGATGAAGTGCGGATGGATGATAGCTGGTTTGCGCGGCTGGCGGCGCTGACCGGGCTGGTGGGGCAGATCGCCTCAATGATTGGCGTGCTGATGATCGTGGCGGTGTTCCTGGTGATCGGTAACAGCGTCCGGCTCAGCATCTTTGCCCGACGCGACACCATTAACGTGCAGAAGCTGATTGGTGCCACTGACGGCTTTATCCTGCGTCCGTTCCTCTATGGCGGGGCGCTGCTGGGCTTCAGCGGGGCAGTGCTGTCGCTGCTGCTGTCGGAAGTGCTGGTGCTGCGTCTGCAGTCCGTTGTTGCCAGTGTGGCGACGGTATTTGGTACCACCTTCTCGCTGGAAGGCTTCTCGTGGGATGAGGCGCTGCTGCTGTTACTGATTGCGGCGATCATCGGCTGGGTGGCTGCGTGGCTGGCAACGGTACAACATTTACGTCGATTTACGCCGCAGTAAACGCCTGCAACATTTTTTTGTTATAATGGTCCTCTGCTACCGATGGTGGGTGCAGAGGATATTTCCCCTCTTCCTTTCCTGTCATCTGTGTGTAAAATATTCACCGCTATAATTGAACTTGTGGATAACTTTACCACTCTAAGTAGCACAGATTGCTTTCGGATTTCGCGCGACGTTGACGTAATGTATCGTCTGCGCAGGGAAATGTGCGGCAATTCCACTGAATTTGTGAGGGTTTGAATGACCAAAGAAATGCAAACTTTAGCTATTGCTCCTCTTGGCAACCTGGAGTCTTACGTCCGGGCTGCGAATACCTGGCCGATGCTCTCGGCAGAAGAGGAAAAAGCGTTGGCTGAACGGCTGCATTACCAGGGCGATCTGGATGCGGCAAAGACGCTGATCCTGTCTCACCTACGCTTTGTAGTTCATATCGCTCGTAATTACTCCGGCTACGGTCTGCCACAGGCTGACCTGGTCCAGGAAGGCAATATCGGCCTGATGAAAGCGGTACGTCGCTTCAACCCAGAAGTGGGCGTGCGTCTGGTTTCGTTTGCCGTGCACTGGATTAAAGCGGAGATTCACGAATACGTGCTGCGTAACTGGCGTATCGTGAAAGTCGCGACCACCAAAGCACAGCGTAAGCTGTTCTTTAACCTGCGTAAAACCAAGCAGCGTCTGGGCTGGTTCAATCAGGACGAAGTCGAGATGGTTGCGCGTGAGCTGGGCGTAAGCAGCAAAGATGTGCGTGAAATGGAATCGCGTATGGCCGCGCAGGATATGACCTTTGATATGTCTGCCGACGACGAGAGCAGCGAAGGCCGATCTATGGCACCCGTGCTTTATCTTCAGGATAAAACCTCTGACTTTGCTGACGGTATTGAAGAGGATAACTGGGATGCGCACGCGGCTGACAAGCTGAGCTATGCGATGGAAGGTCTGGATGAGCGTAGTCAGCACATCATTCGCGCCCGCTGGCTGGACGAAGACAATAAAACCACGCTGCAGGAGCTGGCCGATCAGTACGGCGTGTCAGCCGAACGTGTCCGGCAGCTGGAGAAGAACGCCATGAAGAAACTGCGTATGGCGATCGAAGCGTAACGCACTTCGACATCTTAAGGGGCGACTTTATGTCGCCCTTTTTGTTTTTCTGCGCCTGACTATTCTACCGCCATTATCCAGCCATCACTCTGCGCCCTGAAGCCACACGCCTGCATAAAGGCTGCCCGCACCTGCTGATCGTCACTGCCATCATCGGCAATCCACCAGTCCGCTATCGACCCATTCTGCCTGATCGTCTCCTCCAGTAAATATTGTCCCACCCCGCGTCGGCGCGTGACATCGCGCACCGACAGCCGGTGAACTTTGCCGTGGATCCCGGCGATTTCCAGCTGCAAACCCGCCAGTAGCCGGTCGTTAAAACGGGCAGCATAGAGACGATGGCGCTCATCCAGCTGCTGCTCCAGTTGTTCAATCTCCAGATCCGGCCAGACTTTGCCAAGATCGATGCGGTCCTGCGCGGTCAGCGTGGTTAAACGCTGGATAGTGAGCTTCATAACAAAAACCTCTGTAACAGGGGAAAGTGCAGCGAAAATGTACAACCAGAGTGCTACCACATTTTCATCAATAAAACAGGTCAAAAGATGGTCGGGATGCCAGGATGATAGTTGTAAACAGGGATAGCGTGCGATCAATCCAGCATAACGCGCTGGCAAAGCGGTGAAAAACCGGCCGTTGCCTCCAGTGTATTATGCTGTTTCACTCAGTCAATTCTGAATATGTCAGTTGATTTACAGAAGAAACTTCCTGTTTAATAACCTGAAAAATAAAGCCTTATTAATAAAAAATGTCAGAAAAGTACGCTAACTCATTCATGCTTAATCAGTTTTCGACTTTATCTGACAGCACAAACACTCACAACATACACGACAAAACAAATGGGGTAGTCAGGATGAAAATGAAAGGTCGCGCATTACTGGCGGGATGTGTAGCACTGGCGATGAGCCATGCGGCGCTGGCTGAAGATATCAAAGTAGCGATTGTCGGCGCAATGTCTGGCCCGGTGGCGCAGTACGGCGACATGCAATTCGCCGGTGCGACTCAGGCGATTGAAGATATCAACGCCAAAGGCGGTGTTAACGGCAACAAACTGGTTGCGGTGAAATATGACGACGCCTGTGACCCGAAACAGGCGGTTGCGGTAGCGAACAAGGTGATTAACGACGGCATCCGCTACGTGATCGGCCATCTCTGCTCTTCATCCACCCAGCCCGCTTCTGACATCTATGAAGATGAAGGCGTGCTGATGATTACCCCGGCGGCGACCGCCCCTGACCTGACTTCCCGCGGCTATAAACTGATTATGCGCACCACTGGTCTCGACTCCGATCAGGGTCCGACCGCCGCGAAATATGTGATGAGCGAGCTTAAACCGCAGCGTATCGCCGTGGTGCATGACAAACAGCAGTATGGCGAAGGCCTGGCGCGCTCCGTACAGGAGAGCCTGAAAAAGCAGGGCGCTAATATCGTGATGTTTGAAGGTATCACCGCTGGCGATAAAGATTTCTCTACGCTGGTCGCGCGCTTCAAGAAAGAGAACGTCGATTTCGTCTATTTCGGCGGTTACTACCCGGAAATGGGCCAGATCGTGCGTCAGGCACGTGCTGCGGGCCTGAAAACCCAGTTTATGGGACCGGAAGGCGTGGGTAACGCCTCGCTGTCCAACATCGCCGGTGCCGCTTCTGAAGGCATGCTGGTGACCCTGCCAAAACGCTATGACCAGGTTGAAACCAACAAACCGATCGTGGAAGCGCTGAAAGCGAAGAAACTGGATCCGACCGGACCGTTCGTCTGGACCACCTATGCCGCACTGCAGTCGCTGGCAACCGGCATGGAGCGCAGCAAGAGCGCTGAGCCGGACGCTATCGTGAAAAACCTCAAGGAAGGTGCCGCGGTGCCAACCGTGATGGGCAACCTTAACTGGGATGAGAAGGGTGACCTTAAGGGCTTTGAATTCGGCGTCTTTAAATGGCATGCCGATGGCACCTCGACTGCTGTGAAGTAAACCAGGCTGTTTTGTGGTGAGCGGGAGGCCGGTTAACCGGTTTCCCCTGACCAGCGACACGAACGCCTGGTGCTGGTCTGCCAGGCGTTTTTTGTACCCCGATCGCCCATGATCGGTTAAGTAAGGGTCAAGGTATGTCCGAGCAGTTTCTCTATTTTATTCAGCAGATGTTTAACGGTGTGACCCTGGGCAGCACCTACGCGCTGATCGCCATCGGTTACACCATGGTTTACGGCATTATCGGCATGATCAACTTCGCCCACGGCGAGGTCTACATGATCGGTAGCTATGTCTCCTTTATCGTGATTGCCGCCCTGATGATGATGGGCATCGACACCACCTGGCTGATGATTGCGGCCGGCTTTGTGATGGCGGTAATTATCTCCAGCGCCTACGGCTGGAGCATTGAGCGCGTCGCCTACCGGCCTGTGCGCTCGTCCAAGCGCCTGATTGCGCTGATCTCCGCCATCGGGATGTCAATATTCCTGCAAAACTACGTCAGCCTGACGCAGGGTTCACGCGACCTGGCGCTGCCGAGTCTGATTACCGGACAGTGGACGGTAGGCGAGAGCAACGGCTTTGCCGCTACCATCTCCACCATGCAGATAGTGATCTGGGTGGTGACGTTCCTGGCGATGCTGGCGCTGACCACCTTTATTCGCTATTCACGCATGGGCCGCGCCTGCCGCGCCTGCGCAGAAGACCTGAAAATGGCCAGCCTGCTGGGGATAAACACCGACCGCGTGATCTCGCTGACCTTTGTTATCGGTGCCGCGATGGCTGCGGTGGCGGGCGTATTGCTGGGACAGTTCTACGGTTCAATCAACCCCTTCATCGGCTTTATGGCAGGCATGAAGGCGTTCACCGCCGCCGTGCTGGGCGGGATTGGCAGTATTCCGGGCGCGATGATTGGTGGTCTGGTACTGGGCATCGCCGAGGCGCTGACCTCGGCCTATCTCAGTACGGAATATAAAGATGTGGTCTCGTTTGCCCTGCTGATTGTGGTGCTGCTGGTGATGCCGACCGGGATTCTGGGCCGCCCGGAGGTCGAAAAAGTATGAAGACTTCCTTTATCAATGCCCTGATCTCCTCGGTGATGCTGCTGGTACTCGCCACCTTCTTTATGGGGCTGCGCCTGAATCTGGACGGCACTAATCTGGTAGTGCAGAACGCCGGCAGCGTGCGCTGGAACTGGATCGCCACAGGCTGTGCGGTGGTGTTTCTGTTTCAGCTGCTGCGTCCGGTATGGCAAAGCGGCCTGAAGAAAATCTCGGGTCCGGCGCTGGTGTTACCGGGTCTGGATGGCTCGACGCCGAAGCAGAAACTGGTGATGGCGGTGCTGATTATCGCCGCCGTTGCCTGGCCATTCCTGGTGTCACGCGGCACCGTCGATATCGCCACCATGACGCTGATCTACGTGATGCTCGGTCTGGGCTTAAACGTGGTGGTCGGCCTCTCTGGCCTGCTGGTGCTGGGTTATGGCGGCTTTTACGCCATCGGTGCCTACACCTTTGCGCTGCTGAACCACTATTACGGTCTCGGCTTCTGGCAGTGCCTGCCGCTCTCCGGCATAGTTGCCGCGCTGTTTGGTCTGCTGCTGGGCTTCCCGGTGCTGCGACTGCGCGGCGACTATCTGGCGATAGTGACGCTGGGCTTCGGTGAGATCGTGCGTATTCTGCTGCTGAACAATACCGCCCTGACCGGCGGGCCGAACGGCATCAGCCAGATCCCGAAACCGACGTTGTTTGGTCTGGAATTTGGCCGTACGCCGCGTGAAGGCGGCTGGGATACCTTCCATAACTTCTTTGGGCTGAAGTACGATCCCAGCGACCGCATTATCTTCCTCTACCTGGTGGCGCTGCTGCTGGTGGTGCTGACGCTGTTTGTGATCAACCGGCTGCTGCGGATGCCGCTGGGCCGTGCCTGGGAAGCCCTGCGCGAGGATGAGATTGCCTGTCGTTCACTGGGCCTCAGCCCGACCCGCATCAAGCTGACCGCCTTTACCATCAGTGCCGCGTTTGCCGGTTTTGCCGGCAGCCTGTTCGCGGCACGTCAGGGCTTTGTCAGCCCGGAATCCTTTACCTTTGTCGAATCCGCCTTTGTGCTGGCGATTGTCGTCCTGGGCGGGATGGGGTCGCAGTTTGCGGTGATTCTGGCCGCCATCCTTCTGGTGGTGTCACGCGAGCTGATGCGCGATCTCAATGAGTACAGCATGCTGGTGCTGGGTGGCCTGATGGTGCTGATGATGATCTGGCGTCCGCAGGGCCTGTTGCCGATGAAGCGTCCGCATCTGAAGCTCAGAACCGGTAAACAAGGAGAGCAGGCATGATTCAGCCTTTATTAGCCGTTGAAGGCCTGATGATGCGCTTCGGCGGGCTGTTAGCCGTGAACAATGTGGCGCTGGAGCTGCGTCCGCAGGAGATCGTTTCGCTGATTGGCCCCAACGGTGCCGGTAAAACCACCGTGTTCAACTGCCTGACCGGCTTTTACAAGCCAACCGGCGGGACGATCACATTGCGTGAGCAGCATCTTGAAGGGTTGCCGGGCCAGAAGATTGCGCGGATGGGCATCGTGCGGACGTTCCAGCACGTGCGTCTGTTCCGTGAGATGACGGTCATTGAGAACCTGCTGGTGGCGCAGCATCAGCATCTGAAAAGCGGCGTATTTTCCGGTCTGCTGAAAACCCCGGCGTTTCGCCGCAGTGAGAACGAGGCGCTGGATCGTGCGGCGACCTGGCTGGAGCGGGTGGGGCTGCTGGATCTGGCTAACCGTCAGGCAGGCAATCTGGCCTATGGTCAGCAGCGTCGGCTGGAGATTGCGCGCTGTATGGTGACGCGCCCGGAAATCCTGATGCTGGATGAACCGGCGGCGGGCCTTAACCCCAAAGAGACGCACGAGCTGGATGCGCTGATTGCGGAGCTGCGTGGCGAACATAAGGTGTCGGTGCTGCTGATTGAACATGATATGAAGCTGGTGATGGGGATTTCTGACCGTATTTATGTGGTCAATCAGGGAACGCCGCTGGCTAACGGAACGCCGGAAGAGATTCGTAATAACCCGGATGTCATTCGTGCCTATTTAGGAGAGGCCTGAGATGGCAAATGCGATGTTAACCATTGAGAACGTCAGCGCCCACTACGGCAAAATTCAGGCGCTGCACAACGTCAGCCTCTATATCAATCAGGGCGAAATCGTCACCCTGATTGGCGCTAACGGTGCCGGAAAAACCACGCTGCTGGGTACGCTGTGCGGCGAACCGCGCGCGACGCAGGGCACCATTACCTTTGATGGCAAAACCATTACCGACTGGCAAACCTCACGCATTATGCGTGAAGCGATCGCCATCGTGCCGGAAGGCCGGCGGGTCTTTTCGCGCATGACGGTAGAAGAGAACCTGGCGATGGGGGGCTTTTTTGCAAGCCGTCCGGACTATCTGACGCGGATCAAGCGCGTTTATGAACTCTTCCCGCGGCTGGAGGAGCGTAAAATCCAGCGCGCCGGGACGATGTCGGGCGGCGAACAGCAGATGCTGGCGATTGGCCGTGCGCTGATGAGCCAGCCGCGCCTGCTGTTGCTGGACGAACCGTCGCTGGGACTGGCACCGATCATTATTCAGCAGATCTTCGACACCATTGAGCAGCTGCGCAGCGAGGGGATGACGATTTTCCTGGTGGAGCAGAATGCTAATCAGGCGCTGAAGCTGGCGGATCGGGGTTATGTGCTGGAGAACGGGCATGTGGTGCTTGAAGACACAGGTGCAGCACTTCTTTCCAACGAAGCCGTCCGCAGTGCTTACTTAGGTGCCTGATGGGGCACGGCCTGGCTTACTTGCCATTTCGACACCGGGCAGTGCTCGTAATCCTCACGTATATATATACGCTCCGGTTACTGCACGCTTTGGTACACAGGCCTGGCTTACTGGTCAGGTCGCGGTTGGGCAGTGCTCGCCATCCTCACGTATATGTGTACGCTCCGGTGGCTGCGCGCTTTGGTACACAGGCCTGGCTTACTGGTCAGGTTGCGGTTGGGCAGTGCTCGCCATCCTCACGTACTACGTGTACGCTCCGGTGGCTGCGCGCTGTCCGCCCGCAACCTGCCTGCGCCGCCGACGGCCTTCAAAATGGGTGTGTGATGCGCCGCCGACGGCCGTAAGTGTCGGTGTTAGAGGGGCCGCCATCGCCTTTTGCATTTGGTGAAGTAGAATCCGCTGCGGGCTTTTTTACTGCCCAGCCGCTCTGCAAATTATGTAACCAAAACCTGGCAGCAGTGACGCGTTACCGCTGCGCTGCCAGCCTCCTCTTTTGCGCATACCGGTCTGTCACCCGGCTGTCATCTTTCTGTTATTAATCCTTCATTTCCCCATGTCATGTTACTTCGCGAAACAGAAATCCGTGATTTCACGCGTATTTACCTGCACAGGAAAATTCTATGTCCGTCGTTACCTTTCGTCGTAGCCTGATGAGCGTGCTGCTCGGTCTGACGCTCAGCAGCCATGCCATGGCCGCCACTGAGATCCCTTTCTGGCACTCTATGGAAGGCGAGCTAGGCAAAGAAGTGGATTCGCTGGCACAGCGTTTTAACCAGACGCATCCCGATTACAAAATTGTTCCGACCTACAAAGGTAACTACGAGCAGAGCCTGGCAGCAGGGATTGCGGCAGTGCGCAGCGGCAAAGCCCCTGCGGTGCTGCAGGTTTATGAAGTCGGTACGGCGACCATGATGGCCTCGCAGGCGATTGTGCCGGTGCATCAGGTCTTCAAAGACGCCGGAATCCCCTTTGATGAAAAGCAGTTCGTGCCAACGGTGGCGGGCTACTACAGCGACAGCAAAGGTCAGCTGATCTCTCAGCCGTTCAACAGCTCGACGCCAGTGCTCTACTACAACAAAGATGCCTTTAAAAAAGCAGGTCTGAACCCGGACCAGCCGCCGAAAACCTGGCAGGAGCTGGCGACGGATGCCGCTGCACTGCGCAAATCGGGCATGAGCTGTGGCTACGCCAGCGGCTGGCAGGGCTGGATCCAGATTGAAAACTTCAGTGCCTGGCACGCTCTGCCGGTAGCGACCAAAAACAACGGGTTTGACGGACTTGATGCGGTGCTGGAGTTCAACAAGCCGGTACTGGTTCGTCATATCGAGCTGCTGGAAGCGATGAACAAGAAAGGGGACTTCACCTACTTTGGCCGCAAAGATGAGTCCACCGCCAAGTTCTACAACGGCGACTGCGGCATCACCACTGCCTCATCGGGTTCGCTGGCTGATATCCGTCATTACGCCAAATTCAACTTCGGTGTTGGCATGATGCCGTATGACGAGACCGTGCCGAATGCGCCGCAGAACGCCCTGATCGGCGGTGCCAGCCTGTGGGTGATGAAAGGCAAAGATGCCGCAACCTACAAAGGTGTGGCTGAGTTTATGCAGTTCCTCGCTAAACCGGAAATCGCCGCGGAATGGCACCAGAAAACCGGCTATCTGCCGATTACCACCGCCGCCTACGAGCTGACTAAACAGCAGGGCTTCTACGATAAGAATCCGGGCGCGGATATCGCTACCCGTCAGATGATGAACAAGCCGCCACTGCCGTTTACCAAAGGCATGCGTCTGGGCAACATGCCGCAGATTCGTACCGTGATCGACGAAGAGCTGGAAAGCGTCTGGACCGGCAAGCAGTCGCCGCAGAACGCGATGGATAACGCAGTGAAACGCGGTAACGAGTTGCTGCGCCGCTTCCAGCAGCAGGTGAAGTAATCTCTCCTTGCGGGCCAGCTCAGGCTGGCCCCTCTCTCTGACGCCAGGTACGCCATGTCTTCATCTCGTCCGGTCTTTCGCACCAGTCTGTTGCCCTATCTTCTGGTGCTGCCGCAACTGCTGATTACCGCCATCTTCTTTCTCTGGCCTGCCGGTGAAGCGCTGTGGTACTCGCTGCAAAGCCTCGATCCCTTTGGCATCTCCAGCAGCTTTGTCGGGCTGGAAAATTTCAGACGCCTGTTTGCCGATCCTTACTATCTGGATTCGTTCTGGACCACCATAAAATTCAGCGGCATGGTCACGGTATTCGGCATGGTCTTTTCGCTGCTGCTGGCGGCGCTGGTGGATTATGTGGTGCGGCTGCGCCGTCTCTATCAGACGCTGTTGCTGCTGCCCTACGCCGTTGCGCCTGTCGTGGCCGCGGTACTGTGGATGTTCCTGTTTAATCCGGGCCTGGGCCTGTTCAGCTATCTGCTGAACCACATCGGCTACAACTGGAACTATGCGCAAAACAGCGGTCAGGCGATGTTCCTGGTGGTGCTGGCATCGATCTGGCAGCAGATGAGCTACAACTTCCTGTTCTTCTTCGCTGCGCTGCAATCGATCCCCAAATCGCTGGTGGAAGCCGCCGCCATTGACGGTGCCGGACCGGTGCGTCGCTTCTTCAACCTCTCGCTGCCGCTGATTACGCCGGTCAGCTTCTTCCTGCTGGTGGTGAATCTGATCTACGCCTTCTTCGATACCTTCCCGGTGATCGATGCCGCCACCGGCGGCGGGCCGGTACAGGCGACCACCACGCTGATCTACAAAATCTATCGCGAAGGCTTTACCGGTCTGGATCTCTCCTCGTCCGCTGCGCAGTCGGTGGTGCTGATGCTGCTGGTCATCGGGCTGACGGTGCTCCAGTTCCGCTTTGTTGAACGTAAGGTGCAATACCAATGATTGAGAATCGACGCGGGCTGGATCTCTTCAGCCACATCGTGCTGGTGCTGGGCGTGCTCACCATCCTGTTTCCGCTCTACGTCGCCTTTGTGGCGGCGACGCTGGATAACGAAGCGGTCTATCAGGTGCCGATGACGCTGGTGCCCGGCACGCACCTGTGGGAGAACATCTCGCGCATCTGGACGCATGGCGTCAACGGCAACGGGCCGGCGTTTGGCCTGATGCTGCTCAACAGCATGATCATGGCGCTGGGCATCACCTTCGGCAAAATCACGGTGTCGATGCTGTCGGCGTTTGCGCTGGTCTGGTTCCGTTTTCCGCTGCGTACGCTCTTTTTCTGGCTGATCTTCATCACCCTGATGCTGCCGGTTGAAGTGCGTATCTTCCCGACGGTACAGGTGATCGCCGATCTCAACCTGCTCGACAGCTACAGCGGATTAACCCTGCCGCTGATGGCCTCAGCAACCGCCACCTTCCTGTTCCGCCAGTTCTTTATGTCGCTGCCGGATGAGCTGGTGGAGGCGGCACGCATCGATGGTGCCAGCGCGATGCGCTTCTTTATCGACATTGTTCTGCCGCTGTCGAAAACCAATCTGGCGGCGCTGTTTGTGATCACCTTTATCTACGGCTGGAACCAGTACCTCTGGCCGCTGCTGATCATCAACGACGCCAGCCTCGGCACGGCGGTGGCGGGGATCAAAAGCATGATCTCCACCAGCGGCTCACCGACCCAGTGGAACGAAGTGATGGCGGCAATGTTATTAACCCTGATCCCACCGCTGGTGGTGGTGTTGGTCATGCAGCGTGCCTTTGTGCGCGGTCTGGTTGAGAGTGAGAAATAAGATGGCAGGCGTAACCCTTCAGGCAGTAACTAAATCCTACGATGGCAAAAATCAGATCATCCAGCCGCTGAATGTCACCATCAATGACGGCGAATTTATGGTGATGGTCGGGCCATCCGGCTGCGGTAAATCGACCCTGCTGCGCATGGTGGCCGGACTGGAGCGCGTCAGCTCCGGCGATATCTATATCGACGACCGGCGCGTTACTCAGGAAGAGCCAAAAGATCGCGGGATTGCGATGGTGTTCCAGAACTACGCGCTCTATCCCCATATGTCAGTGGAAGAGAACATGGCCTATGGCCTGAAAATCCGTGGCATGGGCAAAGAGCAGGTTCGCCAGCGGGTGCTCGACGCGGCGCGCAGTCTGGAGCTGGATCACCTGCTGATGCGTCGGCCTCGCGAACTCTCCGGCGGACAGCGGCAGCGCGTGGCGATGGGCCGCGCGATCGTGCGTGAACCGGCGGTCTTTCTGTTTGATGAGCCACTCTCCAACCTTGATGCCCGCCTGCGGGTGCAGATGCGGCTGGAACTGCAGCTGCTGCATCGCCGCTTACAGACCACCAGCCTCTATGTCACCCACGATCAGGTGGAGGCGATGACGCTGGCGCAGCGGGTGATGGTGATGAACAAAGGGGTGGTCGAGCAGCTCGGCACGCCAGTCGAGGTATATGAGCGTCCCGCCAGCCAGTTCGTTGCCTCGTTTATTGGCGCGCCCGCCATGAATCTGCTGAAAGGGCAGTTCAGCAGCGATGGATCACGCTTCGACCTCGACGCCTCGCACGCTCTGCCGCTCAGCGACAGTAAAGCGAAATGGGCTAACCGGCCGGTGGTGCTGGGTATCCGGCCAGAGCACATCCGGCTCAGTAGCCGCGAGCAGGGCGGCGTACCGCTACGGGTCGATACGCTGGAAATGCTGGGGGCTGATAATCTGGCACATGGCCGCATCGGTGACACGCCACTGGTGGTACGCTTAGCCCACAGTGAACGCCCGCATCCCGGCAGTACGCTGTGGCTGCATCTGCCGTCAGATGCGTTACACTTCTTCGATTCAACTCATGGGAAGCGTCTGGAATGAGCACACAACACTGGCCCTATCCCCGCATCGTCGCCCATCGCGGCGGCGGTAAACTGGCACCGGAAAATACGCTAGTGGCGATCGACACCGGCGCGAAATATGGTCATCAGATGATTGAATTTGATGCCAAATTATCGGCCGATGCGCAGATCTTCCTGCTGCATGACGACACGCTCGATCGCACCAGCAACGGCTGGGGCGTGGCGGGTCAGCTGCCGTGGGAGAAGCTGTCGCAGCTTGATGCGGGCAGCTGGTTTGGCAACGCGTTTACCGGTGAAAAGCTGGCGCGGCTGGATCAGGTGGCGGCACGCTGCCGTCAGCATCAGATGATGGCGAACATCGAAATCAAACCGACCACCGGCAGCGACGCTGAAACCGGACGCGCCGTGGCGCAGGCTGCCGCGATACTGTGGCAGGATCAGGTCGCACCGTTGCTCTCTTCGTTCTCTTTTGAGGCGCTGGAAGCCGCGATGAAGGCAGAGCCGCAGTTGCCGCGTGGCCTGCTGTCGCACAGCTGGGATCCGCAGTGGCAGGAGAAAACTGCTGCGCTGGCGTGCGTCTCAATTCATCTTAATCATAAGGTGCTGACCGCTGAGCGGGTCGCCGAACTGAAAGCCGCAGGCCTGAAGATTCTGGTTTATACCGTGAACAGCCCGGATCGGGCGCGGGAATTGCTGAAATGGGGCGTCGATGCCATCTGTACTGATGCCATCGACATCATCGGCCCCGATTTTCATTAGTTCTGGTTTAGATTCTGGTTCTGATTCTGCTGGCCCGGCTGCGTGGTAATCACCCGCTGCTGGGCGCTGTTCCGCTGCTCCTGCATTTTACGCTGCGTGTCCTGCGTCTGACGCTGCTGATCCTGGCGCAGCTTCAGCTGTTGCTGCTGCTGCTGGGTCTGCATCTGCGACTGCATCCGCTGCTGGCTGGGGTTATAGCCAGGTTTATTCGGATCGTTAGTGCTGTTCAGCGTGTTCGCCTGACTGGCGAAAGGCAGCAGAGCGGCCAGAATAATCATCCACTTTTTCATCACTCCTCCTTCCTTAAAGCGACAGGGTTTTGGGTGCACAACGGCGTACACCGATATCAGGGTCGTAGCCATAAGTTTACCCGATATCACAGACCTTACTTTCCGATCTATTCCTGATTTGACTTAACCCCGGTTATTTTGCTGTATTTGTAGGCACTTGCAGAAATGATAAAAAAATGTAAATAACAATATGGGATGGTGGCAGGATGAAAATGCAGCAAACAGTGCGTCAGCTTAGCTGGTCGCTGGTGATGAGTTTCACCGTCGTGGCAGGCGCTAACGCCGCGCCAACGCAGGCTCCTCCGGTCTCCTACGGTGTGGACAGTGACACTTTTCACCCGGTAAAAGCGCAGCACGGCATGGTAGCGTCAGTGGATGCGATGGCGACACAGGTTGGCGTGGAGATCCTGCGTCAGGGCGGCAATGCGGTGGATGCCGCGGTGGCGGTGGGCTTTGCGCTGGCCGTGACCCATCCGCAGGCGGGCAACCTCGGCGGCGGCGGTTTTATGCTGCTGCGCACTGCTTCTGGCCGCGCCACGGCTATCGATTTCCGTGAAATGGCACCGGGACACGCGTCGCGTGACATGTTCCTGGATAAGCAGGGCAACGCTGACAGCAAGCTGTCGCTGACATCACATCTCGCCTCCGGCACGCCGGGCACCGTGGCCGGACTGGCGCTGGCTGCGCAGAAATATGGCACTCTGCCGCTGAGCACGCTGCTGGCACCGGCGATCAAACTGGCGCGTGACGGTATTCCGGTCAACGACGCGCTGGCGGACGATCTGAAAACCTACGGCAAAGAAGTGCTGATCACCCATCCCAACAGCAAAGCGATCTTCTACAAACCGGACGGTACGCCGTGGCAGAAGGGCGATAGGCTGGTGCAGAAAAACCTGGCTCACAGCCTGCAACTGATTGCCCGTCAGGGGCCGGATGCTTTTTATAAAGGTGAAATCGCGGATGAGATCGCCGGAGAGATGGCGCAGCATGGCGGCCTGATCAACAAAGCTGACCTGGCGGCCTATCGTGCGGTCGAGCGTAAGCCAATTAGCGGGACATACCGTGGCTATGAAGTCTTCTCAATGCCGCCGCCGTCATCCGGTGGCATCCACATCGTGCAGATTCTGAATATCCTGGAGAACTTCGATCTGGCGAAGATGGGCTTTGGCAGTGCTGATGCCATGCAGGTGATGGCAGAAGCGGAGAAATATGCCTACGCGGACCGTTCGGAATATCTCGGCGATCCCGATTTCGTGAAGGTGCCGTGGCAGGCGCTGACCAGTAAAGCCTATGCCAAAACCCTGGCGCAGCAGATCGATGTGGCGAAGGCGCGGCCTTCCAGCGAGATCAAACCGGGCAAGCTCGAACCTTACGAAAGTAATCAGACCACCCATTTCTCGGTGGTGGATAAGCAGGGGAATGCGGTCGCGGTGACTTACACGCTTAACACCTATTTCGGCAGCGGAATTGTGGCGGGCAACAGCGGCATCCTGATGAATAACGAGATGGATGACTTCTCAGCCAAGCCAGGCACGCCCAATGTCTACGGGCTGGTCGGCGGGGAAGCGAATGCGGTGCAACCGGCGAAACGTCCGTTGTCATCGATGTCGCCGACCATCGTCGCCAAAGGGGGAAAAACCTGGCTGGTGACGGGTAGTCCTGGCGGCAGCCGCATTATCACCACGGTGCTGCAGATGGTGGTTAACAGCATCGATTTCGGGATGAACGTGGCGGAAGCCACTAATGCGCCGCGTTTCCATCATCAGTGGCTGCCGGATCAGCTGCGGGTGGAGAAGGGCTTCAGCCCCGATACGCTGCGTCTGCTGGAAACCAAAGGTCAGCATGTGAAGGTACTGCCGTCGATGGGCAGTACACAGAGCATCATGATTGGGCCGGATGGCATGCTCTATGGCGCTTCCGATCCGCGCAGCATCGATGATTTGAGTGCGGGTTATTGAGATTTGAGACTGCTGACAAACTCAAACCCGGGTGAATCTGACAGCAATAAATAAGCTTAACGCGCAGGGAACTGGGTCAGAAGAGGAAAGCGTCCCGCGCCAGGACGGCGCGGGCCGAGCATGTCATGGATGACGGCTTTTGCGTCTTTCCGATCTGACCCTGTTTCCTGCGCAGGCGCTAACTGACAGCGAATCTTGTCAGGGTTTATCAGCAGAAAGGGCGCCTTCGCTGCTCTTTCTGCTTCCACACGTCAGGCTTTAACCCGAGCCATATAATGCGCGTCGATCAGTTCACCGTGCCGCATTGCGAAGCCTTTAGCCGTTCCCTCAATCTCAAAACCGAAACGCTGATAAAGGGCGATAGCCGGGCCATTATCGACGAACACGGTCAGTTCCATTCGGCTCACCTGTAGCCAGTTGTCGCACAACGCGACCATTTCACGCATGAGTGCGGTTCCGACGCCACGCTGACGATAGCGTTCATCCACGCCCATACCCAGTGAGGCCACATGACGCCGTCTGGCGCGCTCTTCCACATGCAGCGCACACTGACCGACGACGACATCATCGATACAGGCCACCAACAGATGCGCATGGGGCTGAGGCGTCGCGAGACGGGTATGCCACATCTGGAGTGATGAGTGGGGCAAATGGAGTGTGCTGGCCTGGGTATCTGGCTGACCGTAGATCCTGTGAAGCGCAGCAGCATCTTCAGGCGTGACGTGGCGGACAACTATTTCACTCATGGTTTCTCCTTTAGCCCATTAAACCCTTTAAACATCAAGGTATTCACCGCGTTAATCAGGGTAAAAAAAGTGAAAATGACTTTACAGACGCGAATGATAATGATTATTATTGTCATGCGTTCTCGGGAGGTCGCCCGACAGCCTGAGAAAGCACGACATTGCTCACATTGCTTCCAGTATTATTTAGCCAGCTTATCCGCTGGCTTTTTTTTTGCCTGCCCTTCTTCAGTGCTTTTCAGTCACTGCTCAATGCTCATTCAACTATTTTGAACAGAGGCGTGAAGTTTTTCAGCTATCAATCAGACCCCCTCAGGGACAGACTATAAAAAACATTGAGGAGATTTGAACATGATTTATGTACGCAAAGCTGAAGAACGCGGTCACGCAAACCATGGCTGGCTGGATAGCTGGCACACTTTCTCTTTCGCCAGCTATCACGATGCGAACTTTATGGGTTTCTCCGCGCTGCGGGTCATCAACGAAGATGTGATTGATGGCGGCCAGGGGTTTGGTACCCATCCTCACAAAGATATGGAAATCCTGACCTACGTGCTCTCCGGTACGGTTGAGCATCAGGACAGCATGGGCAACAAAGAGCAGATCCCGGCAGGGGAGTTCCAGATTATGAGCGCCGGCACCGGCGTACGTCACTCTGAGTACAACGCCAGCGAAAGCGAGCCGCTGCACCTTTATCAGATCTGGATCATTCCTGAGCGTACCGGTATTGAGCCACGCTACGATCAGCGCCGCTTCCCGGATGTGCAGGGGCGTCAGCTGGTGTTAAGCCCGGATGCCCGTGAAGGATCGCTGAAAGTCTTTCAGGACATGACCTTATCGCGCTGGGTAATGGCTGCCGGCGAACAGGACAACGTCGCGATTGATGCGGGACGTCGTATCTGGATTCAGGTGGTGAAAGGTGATGTTACCGTTAACGGCAACGCGATCACCACCAGCGATGCTCTGGCTATCTGGGACGAAAGCGCGCTGACCATTGAAGCCAGCTCGGCTGCAGAAGTCCTGCTGTTTGATCTGCCACCGGTCTAAGCAGATAACGGGCGCGCATCGTCGCGCCCGGTTGGCAATTTTGTGACAGAAAAGTGATAGACTCATCGTACTTTAGCTTTAAGGGCGATCCCAGGCGCTACGATGAAGAAGAAAAGACCGGTATTACAGGACGTTGCCGATCGCGTCGGCATTACTAAAATGACCGTCAGCCGTTACCTGCGTAATCCAGAGCAGGTCTCCGTTGCCCTGCGGGATAAGATTGCGGTGGCACTGGATGAGCTGGGTTATATCCCCAATCGCGCCCCCGATATGCTTTCTAACGCCACCAGCCGCGCCATTGGCGTACTGCTGCCGTCACTCACAAACCAGGTTTTTGCTGACGTATTGCGCGGCATCGAAGCCGTCACCGACGAAGCCAACTATCAGACGCTGGTCGCCCACTTTGGTTACAACCCGCAAAAAGAGGAGCTGCAACTGCGCTCGCTGCTGGGCTGGAACATTGATGGGGTTATCCTCACCGAACGCACCCATACACCAGGCACGCTGCGCATGCTGGAAGTGGCCGGTATCCCGGTGATTGAGGTGATGGACAGCGTCACGCCCTGCCTGGATATGGCGGTAGGCTTTGATAACGTTGAAGCGGCCCGGCAGATGACGCAGGCAATCCTCAGTAAAGGTCATCGTCATACCGTCTACCTCGGCGCACGCCTGGATGAACGTACGCTGCAGAAGCAGCGCGGTTACGAAATCGCGATGCGCGAAGCGGGGCTGACGCCACGCAGTGTGATGATGGAAGATGCCTCTTCATTCAGCGCCGGTTGTGATCTGCTGCGTGAGGCGCAGCGCCTTTACCCTGAAACAGATAGCCTGTTCTGTACCAATGACGACCTGGCGGTCGGCGCGATGTTTGAGTGCCAGCGTCAGGGATTGCAGGTGCCCTCTCAGATGGCGATAGCCGGTTTCCACGGCCATGACATCAGTCAGGTTGTCACGCCACAACTGGCGACAGTGCTGACGCCACGCGACCGCATGGGACGCGAAGCCGCGGCGCTGCTGCTGGCGCGCATTGCCGGAGAAACCAGCACCTGCCAGCCGCTGGATGTCGGTTTTGAGATCAGTGAAGGTGGCAGCATCTGATTGTGGCGTTTTTATGAGTCAGCTCACACTTTCATGCATTTCCTGGTAAAAAGGTTGCCAGGCTGTTAAGCGGCCAGGAGAATGAGAAACGACATTGTTATCGGTAACATTGGCAAATTCTTACCTGCCGGAGCAGAAAAATGACAACGCAATCCCCGTCGCATCACGTTTTTATCCTGATGGGCGTTTCAGGCAGCGGAAAGTCTGCCGTCGCCAATCAGGTCTCTCACCAGCTGAATACAGCCTTTCTTGACGGTGATTTTCTCCACCCCCGCGCCAACATCCTGAAGATGGCCGATGGTCATCCGCTGGATGACAACGATCGCCAGCCATGGTTACAGGCACTGAACGACGCCGCGTTTGCCATGCAGCGCACCCAGGCGATTTCCATCATTGTCTGTTCAGCACTGAAGAAAAGTTATCGCGACATCCTGCGTCAGGGAAATGACAACCTGCGTTTCGTCTACCTGAAGGGCGACTTCGACACCATCGAAGCCCGCCTGAAAGCGCGTAAAGGCCACTTCTTCAAGCCGCAGATGCTGGTGACGCAGTTTGCGACGCTGGAAGAGCCAGGGCGGGACGAGTCGGATGTACTGGTGGTGGATATCGCGCATTCACTGGACGATGTGGTGGCGGCTACGGTTGCGACTATCCAGGACGCTATCAGCCAGGGTTAGAGATGAATACCGCAACACTCGTTTTGACCGCAGCGGGCTCCGTCCTGCTGCTGCTTTTCCTGGTGATGAAGGCCCGTATGCACGCCTTCGTCGCATTGATGTTAGTGTCCATCGGTGCCGGGCTGTTCTCCGGCATGCCACTGAATCAAATCGCTGAAACCATGCAGAAGGGGATGGGCGGCACGCTCGGCTTCCTCGCGATTGTGGTCGCGCTGGGCGCGATGTTCGGCAAAATCCTGCATGAAACCGGCGCAGTTGATCAGATCGCCATCCGGATGCTGAAAACCTTTGGTCAGAGCCGTGCCCATTATGCGATGGGCATTGCCGGTCTGATCTGCGCGCTGCCGCTCTTTTTTGAGGTGGCAGTCGTGCTGTTGATCAGCATCGCTTTTGCGGTGGCACGGCGTACCGGCGGCAATCTGGTGAAGCTGGTGATCCCGCTGTTTGCCGGTGTGGCCGCAGCGGCGGCGTTTCTGCTGCCCGGACCGGCCCCGATGCTGCTGGCTTCGCAGATGCACGCAGATTTTGGCTGGATGATCCTGCTGGGTCTCTGTGCGGCGATCCCGGGCATGCTGATTGCCGGGCCACTGTTTGGCAACTTCATTGGCAACCACGTCTCGTTCAGCGCGCCGCCGGAAGATCATCAACCGGATGTCGATGAGAGCAAGCTGCCGTCGTTTGGCTTCAGCCTCTCACTGATTCTGTTTCCGCTGGTGCTGGTTGGCCTGAAAACCATCGGCGCACGCTTCACGACCGAAGGCACCACCCTGTATGAGTGGCTGGAATTTATCGGCCATCCTTTCACCGCAATCCTGCTGGCGCTGCTGGTGGCGATTTATGGCCTGGCTTACCGTCAGGGTATGGATAAAGAGCGGGTAATGCAGGTGTGCGGCAGCGCGCTGCAACCGGCCGGTATTATCCTGCTGGTGATTGGCGCGGGCGGCGTGTTTAAGCAGGTGCTGGTGGACTCCGGCGTGGGTCCGGTGCTGGGCAATGCGCTGACCGGCGCAGGACTGCCAATTGCGCTGGCCTGCTTTATCCTGTCGGGTGCGGTGCGGGTGATTCAGGGATCGGCGACGGTCGCCTGTCTGACCACGGTGGGCTTAATCATGCCGGTGATTGAACCGCTGCACTACAGCGGCGCTCAGCTGGCGGCGCTATCGATCTGCATCGGCGGTGGCTCAATCATTATCAGCCATGTGAACGATGCCGGGTTCTGGCTGTTTGGTCGCTTCACCGGGGCCAGCGAAGCGGAAACGCTGAAGACCTGGACACTGATGGAAACCATTCTCGGCACTACCGGGGCTATCGTAGGTATGATTGCTTTCGAACTGCTTTCCTGACCAACCCGACGGGCTATCGGCCCGTCAGGTTTTTTTCCCGCGAGCGGGGGAAGAGTAAAAAAGGGAACAGCAGATAAGGCGCCACTACCAAAAGAACAATGATGCCGCGTGAATAGCCAGAGTCATTTATTCTCCTCACCCCACAGGAAAAAACAGGCAAAATAAACAGCAGCAGCGCGATTAAGCCTATTTCATGTTGTGGCCCGGTAAACCATTGCAGATAACTGCAGAACCAGACCAGCTGAAACAGCAGGAAAATAAAATAGCTCGTCCTTCCTTCACGCCCCTCATAGTTAAACGTGCTCAGCAGACAGCTTTTGATAATCTGCAGCAGCCTGTTCATGCCCATTTTCTTCTTATCACAGCAAAAACAACCAGCGTAATGGCGGCGGCAAGTAAGTAAACCCAGGCAAAATCAGTGACGTCAACTTGTATCAGCTGCACGTCATTCAATGCCGCTTTCCGGCCCGAGACGGATAATACGGTCAGTCCAGCCAAACAGAGTATATTTGCCAGAAAGAATAGTGCCTGAAAGGCTGTTTCTTTAGCCGCGGACAGAAAGGCAATTTTTCTGAAACCCCACCAGGCTACCAGATAAACCAGCAGCCAGAGCAACGCGCAGAGTAGCGGGGCAACCAGATAACTGCGCATATCGGTGATCACTCCTGAATGGCCGCCGTTGGCATACTGCAGCACTTCCTGAAGGGAGAAGTAACCTGTTATCAGATAGAGCGCACCGAAAAAAAAGGGTAATAACAACCTCATTGCATTTCCCTCCGGGTTTTCAGACGCTGCATCAGCTGCGGCAGCTCTTTTCCGGGGTCCACCATCACCAGCTGTTTACTTTTTGCATCGTATTTCGCGGCGGCGGTCGGGTCACCTTTACCACCCTCCGCCATCACAAAGCGGGCATCTGAACGGCCATAAAGGCTGACATGCGGAAAGGGATCGCTGCCAAAGGCCAGCACGTTGCGGCCAGGCAGGGTATATTCTCTGGTCAAAAAATCCGGGATTTTTTTTGAATCGATGCCTGAGAAAGGCGTAGTGACAAAGCGGGAACCTGCATAGTCGAGAGAAAAGCAGGTACTGTTATCGGCTGCATTTTTCTGCACCAAAT
This sequence comes from Pantoea sp. BJFS-204, assembly GCF_049310725.1. Taxonomy (NCBI): domain Bacteria; kingdom Pseudomonadati; phylum Pseudomonadota; class Gammaproteobacteria; order Enterobacterales; family Erwiniaceae; genus Pantoea; species Pantoea sp. BJFS-204. The sequence goes on from NZ_JBMOWE010000006.1 coordinate 144,822, forward strand.
CCGCGCCAAACAGGATTTTTAAACGCTGCCAAACCGTCGCGCTGTCAGGTTCGATCTTCTTGCCTTCCAGATAAACATCTTGCTTATGATAAAGTTGGTAAACCATTTTGTGAATCTGCACCATGGAGGCGCCAACACCGTGCCAGTTCGGCGCATCCCTGCTGTAAAGCCGCTCAACGAAAATAAAGACGCCTGTCCCGGCATAATTTTCGATACTGCCCGCCATAGTTATCTCCTTTTTTACAGCATTATATAAATAATATTGTTCATTTCAATGCCGTAACTTTGTGATAAACAGGCTGGATTAATGCGGTTGCCTGCCAGCCTGCCAGCCTGCCAGCCTGCCAGCCTGCCAGCCTGCCAGGGCAAAAGGACAAAGGTGCGCTTATAACTTCAGATAAGCCCGAATGCCGTCCAGGAACATCTGTGTGGCCAGCATAATCAGTATTAATCCCATCAGCCGCTCCAGCGCATTCACGCCTTTATCGCCCAGCAGCCGCAGGAACAGACCTGACATCAGCAGAATACCCACCGTCACGCCCCAGGCGATCAGCAGCGCGCCGACCAGGTGCGACATCTGATGCGGATATTGATGCGACAGCAGCATCAGCGTCGCCAGCAGCGATGGCCCGGCCACCAGTGGAATCGCCAGCGGCACCAGGAAGGGCTCTTCACCCGCCGGTAAACCAGAACTGCTGCTTTCCGCCGACGGGAAAATCATTTTGATGGCGATAAGAAACAGGATAATCCCGCCGGAAATCGACACCGTTTCAGTACGCAGATTCAAAAATGCCAGGATGCGTTCACCGGTAAACAGGAACAGCAGCATGATGATCAGGGCAATCAACATTTCACGGATCAGCACCACTCGCCGCCGTTTCGGCTCCAGATGCTTTAAAACCGACATAAAAATCGGCAGATTGCCCAGCGGATCCATAATTAACAACAATAATATTGTCGCTGAAATCATTTCAGTCATCGGTTTTACGCCATGTTGTTCACGAAAAAGCGGAGTTATTAGTTACGCTGCTGAAAAAGTTAGCGTAATCGAATTAATTCACTTGCTACCCGGCCTGCATTTTGTAGAGTGAAGGGACACAGGTAAATCTTATTATTACGCAGAGCGGCGTGAAAATAGCACGCCGCTCTCTCCTCTGAAATGAAAAGCAGGTGTAACTGCCTTAGACGGACACGACATGAAGAATGTAGGTTTTGTTGGTTGGCGCGGTATGGTCGGCTCCGTGCTGATGTCCCGCATGAGTGAAGAGCGTGATTTTGATGCAATCAATCCGGTCTTCTTCTCGACGTCGCAGCATGGTCAGGCGGCACCCGCATTTGCGGGCAAACAGCAGGGCACACTGCAGGATGCGTTTGATATTGAGGCGCTGCGGGCGCTGGATATCATTATTACCTGCCAGGGTGGCGACTACACCAGTGACGTCTATCCAAAGCTGCGCGCCAGCGGCTGGCAGGGATACTGGATTGATGCGGCCTCCACGCTGCGCATGAAAGATGATGCCATCATCATCCTCGATCCGGTCAACCATGCGGTGATTCGCCAGGGTATCGACAGTGGGATCAAAACCTTTGTCGGCGGTAACTGTACCGTCAGCCTGATGCTGATGTCGCTGGGCGGCCTGTTTGCTCAGGACCTGGTGGAGTGGGCTTCGGTTGCCACCTATCAGGCGGCCTCTGGCGGCGGCGCGCGCCACATGCGTGAACTGCTGACCCAGATGGGCATGCTGCACGATCACGTTGCGCCTGCGCTGCAGAACCCGGCCTCCGCCATCCTCGACATCGAGCGTAGCGTGACCGACTTCACCCGTTCCGGTACCCTGCCGACCGATAACTTCGGCGTGCCGCTGGCGGGCAGCCTGATTCCGTGGATCGACAAACAGCTGGAAAACGGTCAGAGCCGCGAAGAGTGGAAAGGCCAGGCTGAGACCAACAAGATCCTCGCCACCCGTAACGTCATCCCCGTTGATGGATTGTGCGTGCGCGTCGGGGCACTGCGCTGCCACAGCCAGGCCTTTACGCTGAAGCTGAAACGCGACCTGCCGCTGGCTGAAATTGAGCAGCTGCTGGCCTCTCACAATGAGTGGGTCAAAGTGGTGCCGAATGACCGCGAACTGACGATGCGTGAACTGACGCCTGCCGCTGTCACCGGTACGCTGACCACGCCGGTTGGCCGGTTGCGTAAACTGAATATGGGGCCGGAATATCTCTCCGCCTTCACGGTGGGCGACCAGCTGTTATGGGGCGCAGCCGAACCGCTACGTCGCATGCTGCGGTTGTTAACCAGCTAAACAGAAAACATCGCCAAAGGCCGGATTTATCCGGCCTTTTTTGTTTTTGTCGTACACGAAACAATCTGCCGTTTCGCTTACTCAGTGATCAACTTCCCTTTTTTGCCGGTCGGTAAAGATTATTTTGCTTTAGTCCATGGCAAGTGCCGTGACCAAGCTATGATTTAACCATGATGTGCCACAGGTAACTCTTGTGCTTTCCGGATTAAATGGTTGTGGTACACGGCAAAAACACTTTTCCCACGGAATGGCCTGACTTCTTTGTCGTTGTACGTATGGCTCAATGAAGAGCAGCGCAGGTGAACCGCGACAGGCTGTGTCGCGTTCATTTCGGCTGCCAATTATCACAGGAAGAAAGTCATGTCAGAGCTTCCCGATCGCGATGCGATCAATGCCCTGTTTGCGGGTAATTATGCCGACCCTTTTTCGTTACTAGGGATGCACCGAACTCAGCAAGGCCTTGAAGTCAGGGCATTGCTCCCCGAAGCGCTTGAAGTGTGGGTCATTGAAACCTCCACCGGGCGCAAACTGGCTCAGCTGGTGTGTGAAGATGCACGTGGCTTCTTCAGTGGCGTTATTCCACGCCGCAAAAACCCGTTCCGCTATCAGCTGGCGGTGAACTGGCACGGCCAGCAAAACCTGGTAGACGATGCCTATCGCTTTGGTCCGCTGCTGCAGGAGATGGATCTGTGGCTGCTGGCAGAAGGGACGCACCTGCGCCCTTATGAGACGCTGGGCGCGCACGGTGACGTCATCGATGGCGTCTTCGGCACCCGCTTCTGCGTATGGGCACCCAACGCCCGTCGCGTGTCAGTGGTTGGCGATTTCAACTTCTGGGATGGCCGCCGTCATCCGATGCGTCTGCGTCAGGAGCTGGGCATCTGGGAGCTGTTTGTACCGGGCGCGGTCAATGGCCAGCTCTATAAGTATGAAATCATCGACGCCAATGGCGAACTGCGCATCAAAGCGGACCCGTACGCGTTTGAGGCGCAGATGCGTCCGCAGACTGCGTCGATGATCTGTGGTCTGCCGGAGCCGGTTGAGATGAAAGCGGAGCGCAAGGCGGCCAACGCCTTTGACGCGCCGATCTCCATCTATGAAGTGCATCTGGGATCCTGGCGTCGTCACACCGACAACAACTTCTGGCTGAGCTACAAAGAGCTGGCTGAACAGCTGGTGCCCTACGTCAAAGAGATGGGTTTTACCCATATCGAACTGCTGCCGATCAACGAACATCCGTTTGATGGCAGCTGGGGCTATCAGCCGCTGGGCATGTATGCGCCGACCCGACGTTTTGGTACCCGTGACGAGTTCCGCGCCTTCATTGACGCCGCCCATGAGGCGGGCCTCAACGTGCTGCTCGACTGGGTGCCGGGCCACTTCCCCAGCGACGATTTCGGTCTGGCAAGATACGACGGCACCGAGCTCTATGAGCACAGCGACCCGCGTGAAGGCTTTCACCAGGACTGGAATACCCTGATCTACAACTTTGGTCGCCGGGAAGTGAGCAACTACCTGTCGGGCAATGCGCTCTACTGGACGGAGCGCTTTGGCATTGATGGCCTGCGTGTGGATGCGGTGGCGTCGATGATCTACCGCGACTACAGCCGCAGCGAAGGGGAATGGGTGCCGAATCAGTACGGCGGCCGTGAAAACCTGGAAGCGATTGAGTTTCTGCGTCACACCAACCGTACGCTCGGCACTGTGGCATCCGGTTCGGTGACCATGGCCGAAGAGTCGACAGACTACCCTGGCGTGACGCGTCCCACCGAAGACGGCGGGCTGGGCTTCTGGTTCAAATGGAATCTGGGCTGGATGCACGACACCCTCGACTACATGAAGGTCGATCCCATCTACCGTAAGCACCATCACGATCTGATGAGCTTCGGCATGATGTACAACTACACCGAAAACTTTGTGCTGCCGCTGTCGCATGACGAAGTGGTGCACGGTAAGCGCTCGATTCTCGATCGTATGCCGGGCGATGCATGGCAGAAGTTCGCCAACCTGCGTGCTTACTACGGCTGGATGTGGGGCTTCCCCGGCAAGAAACTGCTGTTTATGGGCAATGAATTTGCCCAGGGTCGCGAGTGGAACCACGACGTCAGCCTTGACTGGCATCTGCTGGAAGGGGACGACAACTGGCACCACGGCGTTCACCGTCTGGTGCGCGATCTCAACCACACCTATCAGTACTACACGCCGCTGCATCAGCTCGACTTCGATCCGGCAGGCTTTGAGTGGCTGGTGGTAAACGATGCGGAACACTCCGTCTTCGCCTTTGTCCGTCGTGACCGTGAAGGCAACGAAGTGATCGTGGTCAGTAACTTTACGCCGGTGCCGCGTCCGGGCTATCGCTTTGGCGTTAACCAGCCTGGCTGCTGGCGTGAAGTGCTGAATACCGATCAGCATGAGTATCACGGCAGCGACGTGCGCAACCATCGGGTGCATACCGATGAGCAGGAGAGCCACGGGCGACCGCAGTCGCTGAGCCTCAATCTGCCGCCGCTGGCAACGGTATGGCTGGTGCGGGAGGCTGAATGACCATCACTGCCGGAGATCCCGAACCGCTGGGTGCCAGTTACGATGGCAAAGGCGTTAACTTCACCCTGTTCTCACAGCATGCCGGGCGCGTAGAGCTCTGCCTGTTTGATGAGCAGGGCGCAGAACAGCGTCTTGACCTGCCTGGCCGCAGCGGGGATATCTGGCATGGTTATGTTCCGGCGTTGAAGCCAGGACAGCGCTACGGCTACCGGGTGCATGGTCCCTGGGCCCCGCAGCAGGGACACCGTTTTAATCCGGCGAAGCTGTTGGTTGATCCCTGCGCCCGCGCGGTTGAGGGCGATGTACCGGATGACCCGCTGTTTCATGGCGGCGAGGCGCAGCCCGATCCGCATGACAACGCGGCGATTGCGCCGAAGTCACGGGTAGTCGCGGAGGATTTTGACTGGCAGGACGACGTCGCACCGGGTATTCCCTGGGGTAACACGGTGATTTACGAAGCCCACGTGCGCGGCCTGACGCAGCAGCATCCGGAAATTCCGGAAACGCTGCGCGGGACTTACGCGGCGCTCGGTCATCCTGTTATGGTGAATTACCTGCGCAGTCTGGGGATTACCACCCTTGAGCTGCTGCCGGTGGCGCACTTCGCCAGCGAGCCGCGACTGCTGCAGCTCGGCCTCAGCAACTACTGGGGCTATAACCCCTTTGCGCTCTGGGCGGTGGATCCCCGTTACGCCTCCGGTCAGCCGGGCGTGACGCCGTTGCAGGAGTTTCAGCAGGCGGTCAAAAACCTGCACGCCGCGGGTATCGAAGTGCTGCTGGATGTGGTGTTCAACCACACCGCTGAACTGGATGAGATTGGCCCGACAATCTCCATGCGCGGCATCGACAACGCCAGCTACTACTGGCTCGATGAGCAGGGCGATTATCAGAACTGGACCGGCTGCGGCAACACGCTGAATATCCATCATCCGCAGGTGATGACGTGGGCTTTAGAGGCGCTGCGCTACTGGGTGCGGGTCTGCCACGTCGACGGCTTCCGCTTTGACCTCGCGCCGGTGCTGGGCCGCACACCGGATTACCAGCGTGATGCGCCATTTTTTGAGGCGATACGCGCCTGTCCGCTGCTCTCTCAGGTCAAGCTGATTGCTGAACCCTGGGATATCGGCCCTGACGGCTATCAGGTTGGTCGTTTTCCGCCGCCGTTTGCCGAATGGAACGATCAGTTTCGCGACACCGCGCGACGTTACTGGCTGCACGGCGACATAAGCAACGGCGAGTTCGTCCGTCGCTTTGCCGCCTCCAGCGATCTCTACCAGCATGATGACCGGTCGCCACACGCCACGGTTAACCTGATCACCGCCCACGACGGCTTTACGCTGTGGGATGTGGTGAGCTTCGAACGTAAACACAACGAAGCGAACGGGGAAGATAACCGTGATGGTCACGGCGATAACTACAGCCACAACCACGGCAAAGAGGGGCTGAACGTCAGCTTCGACGTGATTGAACGTCGCCGTCGCAGCGTGCGGGCACTGCTGACGACGCTGCTGCTGTCACAGGGCACGCCGATGCTGCTGGCAGGCGATGAGCGCGGCCACACCCAGCGCGGCAATAACAACGCTTACTGTCAGGACAACGCCCTGAGCTGGCTTGACTGGCAGGCGGATGAGAAGGGATTAGTCGGACTCACCGCTGCACTGATCGAGCTGCGCCAGCGCATTCCGGCGCTGACCGCAGATCGCTGGTGGCAGGACGGTGACGGCAATGTGCAGTGGCTCAATGCCGGTGGCCAGCCACTGCAACACGATGAATGGGCACAGGGGATGCACAGATTGCAGATCCTGCTGTCCGGCCGCTGGTTAATAACAATAAACGCCACGGATACGGTGAATGACATCGTGTTACCAGACGGAGAATGGCGCGCCCTTCCTCCTTTCGCCGGGGACGACAACCCCATCCTGCTAACTGTCTGGCATGGTCCCGCACACGGTGTGTGCGTGTTCCAAAAGCAATCATAAGGAGTCAGACATGGTTAAGTTAGATAGAACAGATCACCTGATGCTGGCCCGCCAGCTCCCTACACAGACGGTTGCTCTGATCCTCGCCGGCGGACGCGGCACGCGCCTGGTCGATTTAACGGCCAAACGTGCCAAACCGGCGGTGCATTTCGGCGGCAAGTTCCGCATTATCGACTTTGCCCTCTCCAACTGCGTCAACTCCGGTATCCGACGGATTGGCGTGATTACTCAGTATCAGTCTCATACCCTGACTCAGCACATCCAGCGTGGCTGGTCGATCTTCAATGAAGAGATGAATGAGTTTGTCGATTTGCTGCCAGCGCAGCAGCGATTTTCGACCGAACAGTGGTATCGCGGGACGGCCGATGCCGTGACGCAAAACCTTGATGTGATTCGCCGCTATCAGGCGCAGTACATCGTGATCCTCGCCGGGGACCACATTTATAAGATGGATTACTCACGCATGCTGCTGGATCACGTGGTCAACGAGGCGAAATGTACCATCGCCTGTTTACCGGTGCCGGTGCATGAAGCCACGGCGTTTGGCGTGATGGCGGTGGACGAAGAGAACATGGTGATCGACTTCGTGGAGAAACCCGCGAAACCGCCCACCATGCCGGGTGATGACACTCAGGCGCTCGCCAGCATGGGGATCTACGTTTTCAACGCAGACTATCTCTATGAACTGCTGGAAGAGGATCTGCAGACGCCAGGCTCTAACCACGACTTCGGCAAAGATATCCTGCCGAAAATCGTGGCAAGCGGCGAAGGCTATGCGCACTCCTTTGCGCTCTCCTGCGTACAGAACGATGACAATGCGCCGCCTTACTGGCGCGACGTCGGGACGCTGGAAGCCTACTGGCGCGCCAATCTCGACCTGGCATCGGTGATGCCTGAACTCGATATGTATGACGTCACCTGGCCGATTCGTACCCACATGGAGCCGCTGCCGCCTGCCAAATTTGTTCAGGATCGTTCCGGCAGTCACGGGATGACTATGAACTCGCTGGTCTCGGGGGGCTGCATCATCTCCGGTTCAGTGGTGGTCAATTCGGTGCTGTTCCCGCGGGTACGCGTTAACTCTTTTTGCAATATAGATTCAACTGTACTGCTGCCTGATGTGGTAGTGGGCCGATCGTGTCGTCTGCGTCGCTGCGTCATTGATCGTGCCTGCGAGTTACCGGAAGGCATGGTCATTGGCGAAAACCCGGATGAAGACAGTCGCCGGTTTCACCGTTCGGATGAAGGCATCGTACTGGTAACCCGCGCCATGCTGGCCAGGCTGGCCAAAGCGGGGCTGTAAGCGATAAGCGAAACTTACGCAATCGGCACGCGGAGCGTGTCGGATAACTTAATGAGGTCGAGGATGCAGGTTTTACATGTCTGTTCGGAACTTTTCCCGCTGCTAAAAACGGGCGGACTGGCTGATGTAGTCGGGGCATTACCTCAGGCACAAATTGCGGGCGGCACGGATACGCGGGTACTACTGCCCGCTTTTCCCGCATTGCGCAAAGGCATACCTGATCTCCAGGTCGTGACAGAGCGAGAAACATTTGCCGGTCATGTACGTCTGCTATTTGGTGAATTTAACGGTGTGGGCATCTACTTGATTGATGCTCCCGGCCTCTACGATCGTCCGGGTAGTCCTTACCATGACGAATCGCAGTTTGCGTATGTCGACAACTATCTGCGCTTTGCGCTGCTGGGCTGGGTTGGCTGTGAACTGGCGTGCGGCATGGACGCGATGTGGCGTCCCGATATTGTGCATGCCCATGACTGGCACGCAGGCCTGACCTGCGCCTATCTGGAAGCGCGTGGTCGTCCGGCTAAATCGGTCTTCACCGTGCACAACCTGGCGTATCAGGGGCTGTTCATGGCGCACCACATGGAAGAGATTGGCCTGCCATGGTCGTTCTTTAACATGCACGGGCTGGAGTTTTTCGGTCAGATCTCCTTCCTGAAAGCGGGACTTTTTTACGCCGACCATATCACGGCGGTCAGCCCGACTTACGCCCATGAAATTACCTCTGCCGAATATGCTTACGGCATGGAAACCCTGCTGGCACAGCGGATGCGTGAAGGCCGTCTCAGCGGCATTCTCAACGGCGTTGATCCCTCTATCTGGGATCCGGCGCACGATCTGCTGCTCAGCGCGCGTTATAACCGCGACACGCTGGAAGCGAAAGCGGAGAACAAACGCCAGCTGCAGGTGGCGATGGGTCTGAAGGTGGATGATAAAGCGCCGGTGTTCTGCGTGATCAGCCGTCTGACCAAACAGAAAGGGCTGGACCTGGTGCTGGAGGCGCTGCCCGGCTTGCTGGCGCAGGGCGGTCAACTGGTGCTGCTGGGCCAGGGCGATGCTGAACTGCAGCAGGGCTTCCTGGCGGCGGCGGCAGAGCATCCGGGCAGCGTCGGCGTGCAGATCGGCTATCACGAAGCGTTCTCACACCGCATTGTCGGCGGCGCGGACGTGATTGTGGTGCCGAGTCGCTTTGAGCCCTGCGGTCTGACACAACTTTATGGCCTCAAGTATGGTACGTTGCCGTTAGTGCGCCGCACCGGCGGGCTGGCCGATACAGTGAATGACAGCTCACTGGAGAATCTGGCCGACGGCATCGCCAGTGGATTCAGTTTTGAAGATGCAAACGCCTGGTCACTGCTTCGGGCTATCCGGCGCGCGTTTGTGTTGTGGTCCCGTCCTTCGCTCTGGCGCTATGTTCAGCGCCAGGCAATGGCGATGGACTTTAGCTGGCAGGTGGCAGCACAAGCCTACCGTGATCTCTACCAACGTTTGATGTAACGGATTGGGAAAACTGGATATGAATGCACCTTTCACTTACGCCTCACCAACGTTGACGGTTGATGCCTTAAAGCATTCGATTGCCTATAAATTGATGTTTACCATCGGCAAAGATCCCTCTATCGCCAATAAGCATGAGTGGCTTAACGCCTCGCTGCTGGCGGTGCGCGACCGGATGGTGGAGCGCTGGCTGCGTTCCAGCCGTGCTCAGCTGTCGCAGGATGTCCGGCAGGTCTATTACCTGTCGATGGAGTTCCTGATGGGCCGCACGCTGGGCAATGCGCTGCTGGCGATGGGGATTTATGACGATCTCAACCAGGCGCTGGATGAGATGGGTCTGGATCTGGCCGAGCTGATGGAAGAGGAGAACGATCCGGGGCTGGGCAACGGTGGTCTGGGTCGCCTGGCAGCCTGTTTCCTCGACTCGCTGGCGACGCTGGGCATGCCGGGCCGTGGCTATGGCATCCGGTATGATTACGGCATGTTCAAACAGAACATTGTGGAAGGTGAGCAGAAAGAGTCGCCGGATTACTGGCTTGAATATGGTAATCCGTGGGAATTCCAGCGTTTCAATACCCGTTACAAAGTGCGCTTTGGTGGCCGCGTCCAGCACGAAGGCGCGAAAGTGCGCTGGCTGGAGACCGAAGAGATCCTGGCGATGGCCTATGACCAGATCATTCCGGGCTTTGACACCGACGCTACCAACACCTTACGGCTGTGGGGCGCGCAGGCCAGCAACGAAATCAACCTCGGCAAGTTCAACCAGGGCGACTACTTTGCGGCGGTGGAAGATAAAAACCACTCCGAGAACGTGTCGCGCGTGCTCTATCCGGATGATTCGACCTACTCAGGCCGCGAGCTGCGCCTGCGTCAGGAATATTTCCTGGTCTCCGCGACGGTGCAGGACATTCTGAATCGTCACTGGCGGATGCATCAGACCTGGGACAACCTGGCGGATAAAATCGCTATTCACCTGAATGATACCCATCCGGTGCTGGCGATCCCCGAACTGATGCGTCTGCTGATCGACGATCATAAATTCAGCTGGGACAACGCTTTTGACGTCTGCTGTCAGGTCTTCTCCTACACCAACCATACGCTGATGACCGAAGCGCTGGAAACCTGGCCGGTTGATATGATCGGCAAGATCCTGCCGCGTCACCTCAGCATTATTTTTGAAATTAACGACTTCTTCCTTAAGACCATTCAGGATCACTATCCCGATGACCTGGATCTGCTGTCGCGCATTTCGATCATCGATGAAAACGATGGCCGCCGGATACGCATGGGCTGGCTGGCGGTGGTGGTCAGCCACAAAGTAAACGGCGTTTCGGAGCTGCACTCCAACCTGATGGTACAGTCGCTGTTTGCCGATTTCTCCCGCCTGTTCCCTGGCCGCTTCTGTAACAAAACCAATGGCGTCACCCCGCGTCGCTGGCTGGCGCTGGCGAACCCGGCGCTGTCAGATGTGCTGGATGAGGAGATTGGCCGCAACTGGCGCACCGATCTCAGCCAGCTGGGCGAGCTGAAGGCGCAGATCGACTATCCGGCGTTTATTGAAAAAGTGGCGGTCGCCAAGTATCAGAACAAGCGTCGGCTGGCCGACTGGGTGGCGAAGAATCTGGACGTGGTGCTCGACCCGAACGCGCTGTTTGATGTGCAGATCAAGCGCATTCACGAGTACAAACGCCAGTTGCTCAACGTGCTGCATGTGATCACCCGATACAACCGTATCAAGGCCGATCCGCAGGCGGATTGGGTGCCACGCGTCAATATCTTTGCCGGTAAAGCGGCGTCGGCCTATTACGTTGCCAAGCACATCATTCATCTGATCAACGATGTCGCCAATGTGATCAACAACGATCCGCAGGTGAAGAACAAACTTAAAGTGGTCTTCATCCCGAACTACAGCGTGAGCCTGGCGCAGATCATTATTCCGGCGGCCGATCTCTCTGAGCAGATCTCTACCGCAGGGACAGAGGCGTCCGGCACCAGTAATATGAAGTTTGCGCTGAATGGCGCGCTGACCATCGGTACGCTGGATGGGGCCAACGTTGAAATGCTGGATCACGTCGGTGAAGAGAACATCTTCATTTTCGGTAATACCACGCCGCAGGTCGAAGCCCTGCGTAAAGGGGGCTATAACCCGCGTGACTATTATGAAAAGGATGAAGAGCTGCATCAGGTGCTGACTCAGATTGCTTCCGGTCTGTTCAGTCCGCAGGATCCGGGCCGCTACCGCAATCTGTTCGATTCACTGGTCAACTTCGGCGATCACTACCAGTTGCTGGCGGATTATCGCAGCTATGTGGATACCCAGGATAAAGTGGATGCGCTCTACCGTAAACCGGATGAGTGGCAACGCCGCGCGGCTAAAAACATCGCCGGAATGGGCTACTTCTCGTCGGACCGTACGATTCAGGAGTACGCTGATGAGATCTGGAATATCTCGCCAGTAAGGTTGTAAGGCGCGTGCAGTAAGGTTTCTGACTTTCTTTGCGGCCGAGGGATCGGCCGCACTCTCCTTTGCTCTCTTTGCTCACCGTCTATCCCGCTCCTCTTTCAGAAGGTTCAGCCTCTTATCGCCTCTGCCTCCGTAAGTGCCTCTTGTGCGAGCCAGATCATTACACCCTGGCTGAGAATCGCTACTATGCGGGAAAGCAAAATGACCCTACAGGCAACAGCAGCAATGAGTGACAACATCAACCAGGAAATTACCTTCCGTAAACTCAGCGTCTTCATGATGTTTATGAGCAAGGGCAATATCGCCCGTACAGCGGAAGCGCTGGCGCTGAGCAGCGTCAGCGTGCATCGCGCACTGCATACGCTGGAAGAGGGCATCGACTGCCCGCTGTTTATCCACAAGGGCCGCAACCTGGTGCCGCTGCCTGCCGCCTGGACACTGCTGGACTACTGTCGCGATGTGACCACCCTGATGGGCAAAGGCATTGAAGAGGCGCGCAAAGTCGCAGGCATCGGCGGAGGGCGTCTGCGACTTGGCACGCTCTACTCCCTGACGCTGGAGACCATTCCCCGGCTGATCATGGGCATGAAGCTGCGTCGGCCGACGCTGGAGCTCGATCTGACCATGGGTTCCAATCAAATGCTGCTGAATATGCTGGAAGATGACGCGCTGGATGCGATTCTGATCGCCACCGATGACGGCGAACTCAGCGACGCGCATTTTGATGTGATTCCGCTGTTTGAGGACAGGATCTTTCTGGCCACACCGGCCGGTGAGACGCGGGACGGAGCCGGTCCGGTGGATCTGCGTGATTATGCCGACCGTGATTTTGTCTCGCTGGCTGAGGGGTTTGCCACCTATGCCGGTTCGCAGGAGGCGTTCCAGATAGCCGGATTTGAACCGCGCATGGTCACCCAGGTGAATGACATCTTTTCGATGATAAGCCTGGTGCAGGCGGGCGTCGGCCTGGCACTGATCCCGGGACGGATGAAGAAGGTGTATGAAAACAACATTCAGCTGCTGACGCTCGCTGAGCCTTACCAGATGCGTCAGCAGATCTCGATTGTCTACTCACATCGCCGCGAACGGGATAATGACCTGCTGGCACTGGCGGCAGAAGGGCGGATGTACGCCCGCAGCCTTACTGACTCAGCCGTTTAACCAGATGGAGTGCAACCTCAACGCTGTTGCGCTCCAGACAAATCGCGTCGCCCTGCCAGCCCGCCTGAAGCGTCAGGCCGGTCAGCACATTGCCAGGCGGCATCTCAATCGCCAGTCGGGCATCGCGCTGATTGGCTGAAACCATCGCATCATTCCACTGCACCGTACGCGCCATATTAAAGGCAAGATCGTCGGCAATCTTCTCCGGCTCCCAAATCACGCGTCCGGTTGAACCGCTGAGGTAAGCGCAATGGGGACGGGAAAGGCTGACGGACCCGAACGCGCGCGCCAGTTCTGCGGCGGGCTTATCCAGCAGCGCGCAGTGCGACGGCACGCTCACCGCGAGTTTAATCGCTTTGCTGGCACCGGCATCCAGCGCTTTCTGCGCGACTACCGCCATATCCTCGTCGCGGCCAGCAATCACAATCTGCGTTTCCGCATTCAGGTTGGCGATATAGGTGTTGCTGCCGGGCAGCAGTTTTTCCAGACGACTCAGCGTCAGGCCGGTGATGGCGGTCAGGCCATATCCCTCCGGATAAGCCTGCTCCATCAGATCGCCGCGCAGCGCCACCAGCCGCAGAGCATCACTGAAATCCAGCGCGCCGGAAATCACCGCAGCAGGAAACGCGCCAATCGACAGACCGCTGACGATATCGGGTTTCACCCCACGGCGAATCAGCTCGCGCGCCCAGGCGACACCGCAAATCAGCAGACTGAGCTGCACGGCGCGCGTGTGGCGCAGTGCATCGGCACTGTCGAGCTGGTCAGTCTCGTCGCCCAGCACTGCACGCACGCTGTTTAACAGGGCGTCGCCGTCGGGAAGGTGCTGTAACATCCCGGCACGCTGAGTGCCCTGGCCGGGAAAGGTAAAGAGTATTTTCATTGTAGCTCCCTGCTCCAGGGTGAAGCGGTCAGTATCGGCCCGGTAACGGTTTTAACCAGCGCGCGGCCTTCACGCAGCCATTCGCTGAGGGCAAACGCGCCGGACGGCGTTTCTACCTGCGTATCGACCCGGCAGGCCAGCGTGTCGGTTTGCGCCTGCCAGCGTTGCAGCGTATCGCGCGCCAGCGGCTCTGGCGCGCGAATAACTAAATCAAGATCGCTGGCGGCATGCAGCGTGGGTTGCTGTGTTGCCAGTGCGTAACCGGTACTGCCGGTAATACCCCAGCGCCACGGCCAGTCGTGCTCACTGAGGGCAATCGCCGCGCCGACCGGCGCATAAGCGGTAAACGGCGAGGCAAGCAACTGCGCACGCGCCGCCAGCATCTCCGGCGTGACAACGCGAACGATGTCCGCTGCATTGACCCATCCGGCGGCGCGCTGTTCGCGGCGCTCGCCGCGCACACCCACCGGTATCAGCCCGGTTTCGCTCCTGTCGCGCCGCACCACGACCGGAAGGCCGGGATGCCAGAACTGACTGACCCAGATCTCACTGATGGCGGCTAAGGCGTTGCCGTCTCGCAGCCAGAGCAGATCGTGGGGGCGCGGTACAGAGCTCATATTACATTCCTGATGTCAGCGTAATGAACAGCGGTAATGACAAAATACAGAGAATAGAGCTGAGCAGCAGCACAGCCTCTGCATCCGGCGACTGCACGCCAAAGCGGTTGCCAAACACCACCCCGAAGAAACCGGCGGAGAGCGCAATCATCAGAATGGCGGTAATTGCCACAGGACCGCTGAGACCCAATGCCAGCACCAGACCCCAGGCGATAAAGGGCTGAATCAGCAGTTTAGTTACCGTGCCGACGCCCACCACCGCGTTGAGTTTCAGTTTGCGTGCCGACAGGATGACACCGGTCAGGAAGAGTGCAGCGGCGGTGGCAGCCAGACCCAGCGGTTTGATGGCGGCCAGCACCAGATCAGGCATTTTAACGCCCAGCGCTGATAACACCACGCCAATCAACGGTCCCAGTACGATCGGTTTTTTCACAGAACGCCACATCAGAATCGGCAGCATGGTCAGGGTTGAACCGTGTTCGGTGCCATCGGCAAACGCTTTTCCACGTTCCAGAATCAGCAGGCAAAGCGGTGTAAGCAGCACTGAACCACAGGCGATGGAGACCGCTACCGAGAGCGAAGTGGCACCATTTTCACCCAGCACGCTGGCCAGAATGGGCAGGCCCAGCGCGGCGTAATTTGGCAGCGCCACCGTCAGCGTCAGCACAGCCGCATCCTGCGGTGACTTTTTGAAAACTTTTGTAGCCGCGAAATAGACAGCTCCATAGGTAATCCACATTGCGCCGGTAATAACCACAATCAGCGGCCATTGCGCCACGATGCCCGGCCAGGGCGTTTGTACCGTGGCACTGAACAGCGCGGCGGGCAGCGCAAAATCCATGACGAAAATATTCAGCAGAGAGACGTCTTTGTTGTTGACCATTCCGGCCTTACCGGCCCAGAAACCCAGCAGCATGATGACAAAAATCGGAGCAAGGGCATGAACAATTATATAAATCATAAATCACCTGTATTTAAGAAAGAATTTTCTGTTAACAGCGATGTTTATAATTCTGAACACGGCCACTGCCCCGGGGCGCACTTAGCAATGCGCCCCGTCAGACCGGTTTCGGCAGGTTTATTTTTTTATTTAATTACCAGGTTGCGCGCATCCGCTCGCGAACCAGGGAGGAGCTGTGGCGATTGGATGCGCCCAGCCGGTTTTTCAGGCTCGGATCCTGACGCGCATCGCTAATGGCTTTCTGCAACGCGATCTCGACCATCGCCACATCGGCGTCAGAAGGCGCATCGGGATTGGCCACGTTCAGCAGATCGGAGAGCAGACCCAGCGTGGCGAAGTTATTCACGTCATAGGCCATCGGCGGAATGGTCGCCGCCAGTTTCTCCAGCGCCTCCACCGAACGCAGCGTGATACGCGCGGCGGACTCTTTACCCATCGCGTGCACCAGCACACCCTGATCGTTGAGCGCAATCAGGCGGTTGGCCTGATAACCGTGCGCCAGGAAGGCACCAGACATCGCTTTGCCAACAATCAGCCCAATCACCGGATGACCCGCAAGGCGTGCTTTGGCATAAGCGCCTGCAGCCCCGGCCAGCGCCTGATGAATACCGAACGCCTCTTCGCGACGGCCATAGGCCTGACTTGGCACGTCGATCACCGCCACAATCGGGCGTTTCACGTCGCTGTTCTTGTCCTCTTCCAGCGTTTCATTCACCACTTTCGCCAGCGTCCAGCCTTCCAGCAGACCGACTTCGCCCCTCGCGGCACGTGGATAGTGGTTTTGTGCATCGGGCACCACGGCGATAAAGCGCACGCTTTCACCATTAAGTTCACCGTCCGCCACCTGGACAGAGGCACACAGGCCGCTGAGGCGCTGCGCATCAGGTGCAAGTTTTTCCAGCCAGATTGCACCGCGGCTGTTTGTCTGGGTCATTATTTATCCTCCCGGGCGAAAAGCTGTTTAATCTGCGCCGTGTCCGCCTGCTGACGGGTGTCGAACTGTGTCAGACGTGGCAGGAAATCGGCATATTTATCGCTGCGGTGCTGCGCCGGAACGCCTTTGGCAATGAAGTCATTCATCGCACTTTTAACCGCATTGACGCCATCACCGACCAGCGCATCGACCAGGCCGCTGGCGTAGCGGATTTCACCGCCGGTCATGCTCCAGATAAACGGGCGATCGCGCGAGTCATACTCTTCAATGCCCGCTTCCTGCTCAATCACCTGCGGACCGTTCAGCCCCAGGCGCGCTTCACGCGTCACAATCAGGTAGCTGCACAGCGCAGCGGCGATGGACATCCCGCCAAAGCAGCCGACGGTACCTGCAATAATGCCGATAACCGGGGTATAGCGGCGCAGATCGACAATCGCGGCATGAATATCGGCAATCGCCGCCAGCCCCAGATTTGCTTCCTGTAAACGCACGCCGCCGGTTTCCAGGCAGAGCACGGCCTGAGTGGGTATTCCGTTGCGGTTGTCTTCGGCTGCCAGTTCCAGCGCCGCCGCCATTTTGGCACCGGAGACTTCGCCCATGCTGCCACCCTGGAAGGTGCCTTCAATGGCGATAACGACCGCAGGCTGACCGTTCAGCGTGCCGCGTGCCACCACCATGCCGTCATCTGACTGCGGCACCACACCCTGCGGGGCCAGCCACGGCGACATGATGCCTTCGAAAGGATCCAGCAGTTCGCGATAGCTGCCGTCGTCCAGCAGTGCACGGGCGCGCTCACGGGCGCGTAATTCAATAAAACTGGCATCGTTACGCATGGCTCACCTCCTCAAAAACCTGTTCAATACGGATACGCGCTACGCCGGGTGTCGCGCCGAAATCGTGAATAATCAGCTTTCCGGCAGGCAGACCGTTGGTTAAATTCAGGCGGTCAAACAGCGCCTTCCAGCGGGCGTCGCTGTTATCCAGTGAGGTGGTGATATCAATGCTAAGCGTTTGTCCTTCAGTTGCGGTGTACAGCACTTCCATATCACCGGAACCAACGACCCCTGCCAGAGCTTTACCGCTGAGTGAGCGGTTAGCAGGTAAAGATAATGTGATGTGTTCCATAATGGCCTCTAGAAATAAGAATGTTCAGGGGAACAGACCCGATCAATAAACAGCGTCGCGGCCAGCAAATCGGCGGCCCCGCCAGGCGAAGCGTTGAGCGACAGCATGCGCTGATCGAGCTGCGCCAGCGCCTTCTGGCCGCCTGCTGTGCGACAGCCGCCAGACAGCAGCACGGCGCGTGCTCCCTGCTGCATCGCTTTCAGTCCGGTCATACCGGCCCGTGACAGCACGCAGGTATCGCTGAGCGAGGTCATGATCGCCATCAGCGCATCAAGACGGGCTTCACTTTCACTGGCACCCGTTGCACGACTGGTCAGCAGTTGTGGCAGCGCCAGCTTCATCACGTGAGGAAACGCCTGCTGCGCCTCTTCGCGTGCGCCGGGCACCTGATAGCGATGCGTCGCTTTTAACCCTTTGCTGAACAGTTTTGGCGCGGCGCGGTCGGGCAGGCTGGCCAGCGCGGCTGCGGTGCGGGTCAGCTGGTCGGCACTGGCCGCGCCACCGTGCATGGCTGCAGCACTGACCAGCAGTCCCAGCGCCCAGATCGCACCCCGATGGGTGTTGACGCCGCCGGTTGCCGCCATCATCTGCTGTTCACCGTCACGGCCCAGCCGACCCACCGTTTCACGCAGGGCAATATCAGCAGGACGCAGCCAGCTGTGACGGGCCAGCGCCAGAAAGGTCGGCACAAGGCTGTGAGCGGAACGCTCCATCAGCGCCAGCGTCAGATCCTGATGCGCGCCGTTCCCCCGACTGTCTACCAGACCCGGCTTGGGGCTTAGCCGCGCTTCATCGGTCAGACAATCGCGCGCAATCGTCGCCAGCTGGCTGGCCTGCGCCTCGGTTTGAGTCTGCGACAGAAGTTTCATTACCAGCTCCGGAATTTTGCCGGTGGGTTATAAAGACCACCCGACCATTCCACCAGGTCAGAGACGCTGCTGGCGGCGAGCAGTGAGCGGGTCGCATCTGAACGACGAATGCCCATATCTTCCGGATAGACCACTTTGCCGCTTTTACGCAGGGCCGCCACGCGCGCCGCATCGACGCCAAGGCCGATATCGGTGATGCCGGCTACCGCAGCGACCATCGCACGGCGCTCTTCAAGGCTTTCCGCGCGATAAAGATAGGCAATACCCTCTTCGGTCAGCACATGGGTGACGTCATCGCCATAAATCATCACCGGTGCCAGCGGCATACCGGTCGATTTCGCCACTTCAACGGCATCAAGCGTTTCAACAAAGGTCGGTTTGGCACCGGCCTGGAAGGTTTCCACCATCTGAACCACCAGTTTTTTACCGCGCTGCATCGGATCCGGTTCGGTGATCATATTGAGCCATGCAGGCGTGGCATGGCGTCGGCCGTGCGGATCGTGGCCCATGTTAGGCGCACCGCCGAACCCGGAAAGGCGACCGCGGGTCACGGTTGAGGAGTTTGCCAGGCCATCGACCTGCAGGGTGGCACCGATAAACATATCCACCGCATACTGACCTGCCAGCTGACAGAAGGCGCGGTTAGAGCGCATAGAGCCGTCGCTGCCGGTGAAGAAGATATCGGGACGGGCGCGAATGTACTCTTCCATGCCCAGCTCGCCACCGAAGCAGTGCACGCTTTCAACCCAGCCGCTCTCAATCGCCGGGATCAGCGTCGGATGCGGGTTAAGGGTCCAGTGCTTACAGATTTTGCCTTTCAGGCCGAGTTGTTCGCCGTAGGTAGGCAGCAGCAGTTCGATCGCGGCGGTGTTAAAACCGATACCGTGGTTAAGTGACTGCACCTGATGTTCGGCGTAAATGCCTTTAATCGCCATCATCGCCATCAGGATATGTTCCTGCTTAATCAGGCGCGGATCGCGGGTAAACAGCGGTTCGATAAAGAAAGGTTTATCGGCTACGACGATATAATCGATCCAGGAGCCAGGAATATCGACGCGGGGCAGGTCGGTCTCGTCATCGACCAGCTCATTTACCTGGGCAATCACGATACCGTCACGGAACGCGGCGGCTTCCACCAGGGCAGGCGTATCTTCAGTACTCGGGCCGGTGTAAAGGTTGCCTTTGCGGTCAGCTTTATAACCGGCAATCAGCGCGACGTTTGGACTCAGATCGACATAAAGGCGGGAATAGAGTTCGATATAGGTGTGGATTGCGCCTATTTCCAGCTGCCCGTCTTCTAACAACTGAGAAATACGCAGACTTTGCGGACCGGAAAAAGAGAAGTCGAGTTTACGGGCAATGCCTTTTTCGAAAATATCCAGATGCTCACTGCGACCCACGCTCGGCATAATCATATGCAGGTCGTGTACTATCGCCGGATTAACCTCAGCCAGGGTGCGTGACAAAAAATCGGCCTGCTTCTGGTTATTCCCTTCCAGTACCACCCGGTCGCCCGGTGCAATCAGTTTTTCAAATGCTTCTACAGCTCTTTCAGTAGGAATGACTTTGCCATCAACAGGGAAGGATGCCAGACGACGCGCTTTTTCACTGCGGCGCGTGTTCCATTCCCGGGCAGGCGTTTGGCCTGTGTTCATTTCAACCTCCTGATTAAAATAACGGTTGTTTCGTTTTTACTGAGGAAAGTTTGTGCTTTCTGATGACGTCGTTCAATTAAGCAAAAAGCCTGAACGTTATATTTACAGTAACAATAGGATGTGAACGTTTTGATATGCGAAGCAGAAAGAGTTGAGTTTAGGCGCTGACCAAAAATGTGATCGCATAAACGGATTTCTGTATAAAAAATGGTTTGAGCCTGGCATTTTTAATAAAAAGTTCGTCGTACAAAAATAAACTCTGCTACACGCTGAAAAGCGCAACCTGTCGGATCAGCACCCGGATTCACCGACCCGCTATCGCAGACATAAAAAAAGCAGGCCGAAGCCTGCTTTCTGATTCTTTAGTTAGTTACTGTCCGTTTATGATGCCAGCGACAGGGCGGGTTTAGCTTTCGCTGCCAGCCACTCGGTGACTCGCGCCTGCTGCTCTTTGGTCAGCCACATGCCCTGTTTGGTACGACGCCAGATAGCATCATCCAGCTCACGAACCCACTCATGCTGCACCAGGTAGCGTAATTCTGCTTCGTAAAACTCGTGACCGAAGTTCTCGCCCAGATCGTCCAGGCTTTTCGCGCCAGCCAGCAGGGTTTCAGTGCTGCTGCCGTAGGTGCGCGAGAAGTGGCGCGCCATATTTTCACTGATAAACGGATAGCGACGACGCAGGCTGGCCGCATAATCTTCACGGGTGCCGGAGATATTTCCGCCTGGCAACACGCAGTTCTTCGTCCATGCCGGGCCCGCGTTCGGGTAGTACTTCGCCAGTTTCTCCAGCGCATGTTCTGCCAGCTTACGGTAGGTGGTCAGCTTGCCGCCAAATACCGACAGCAGCGGAGCCTGACCATTATCGTCGCGCACATCCAGGGTGTAATCACGGGTGATCGCCTGTGGCGAATCGGATTCGTCATCACACAGCGGACGGACACCGGAATAGGACCAGACGATATCGTCAGCGGTCAGCTGCTTTTTAAAGTGTCCGTTGAACACTTTCAGCAGATAGTCGGTCTCGCTGTCATCAATATTGACGTTTTTCGGATCGCCTTTGTACTCGACGTCGGTGGTACCGATGATAGAGAACTCATCCATCCACGGGATGACAAACACGATGCGGTTATCTTCGTTCTGCAGAATGTAAGCCTGCTTTTCGGTATGGACGCGTGGCACCACGATGTGGCTGCCCTTGATCAGGCGAATACCGTAAGGCGATTTCAGCTTCAGGCTGTCGTCGAACAGCTGTTTGACCCACGGGCCGGCAGCATTGACCAGGCCTTTCGCCTGCCAGGTAAAGGTTTTACCGCTGTCGACATCTTCCGCTTCGACCTTCCACAGGCCGCCTTCACGCCAGGCACGGGTCACGCGGGTGCGGGTACGGACTTCGCCGCCACGCTTCACGACTTCCTGTGCGTTCAGTACCACCATGCGGGCATCATCGACCCAGCAGTCAGAATATTCGAATCCGCGCGTAATTTCCGGCTTCAGGGACGAATCCGCGCCAAATCGCAAACTTTTACTGCCTGGCAGACTGGTACGCTTGCCAAGATGGTCATACATAAACAGGCCGGTACGGATCATCCACGCCGGACGCAGATGCGGACGATGCGGCAGACGGAAGCGCATCGGGAACGCCAGATGCGGAGCCATTTTCAGCAGCACTTCACGCTCGGCCAGTGCTTCACTGACCAGACGGAATTCGTAATGTTCAAGGTAGCGCAAGCCGCCGTGAATCAGTTTTGAACTGGCAGAGGAGGTCGCGCAAGCCAGATCCCGCGCCTCCAGCATTAACACCGACAGTCCGCGTCCTGCAGCATCTGCTGCAATGCCGGCACCGTTGATGCCGCCGCCGATCACGATCAGGTCTTTGGTTTCCACGTCATCTCCTCCGATGTTCGGAATAGTTCACTAATGTTCGTTTTCGAGCATAATCATAATCGCAAACCAACATTGACGCCAGCTTTTAACCAGGTAAAAACATTTTTGCGTGATATAGCTAACATTCTGCCCACCAAAAAAACCGATAGCCGTAACGATTGTCAGGTTATCGGCGTGGATTCTCGGGTTACACTACGCGCTATTGTGACGCTGTTATGAGAGATCCCATGGAAACGTTCGAATGTATTGATGTGCAGCAGGCGCAGGCGCGTCTGGCGCAGGGTGCGCTGCTGGTAGATATCCGCGATCCGCAAAGTTATGCCCTGGGTCATGCGGCCGGTGCGTTGCATCTGACCAACAGCAACCTCAGCGATTTTGTCAGCGGCGCCGATCACAGCCTGCCGGTGCTGGTGATGTGCTATCACGGCAACAGCAGCAAAAGCGCGGCACAATATCTGCTGGGACAGGGCTTCAGCGCGGCGTACAGCATTGATGGCGGCTTTGATGCCTGGCGTGCTGCCTTTCCTCAGCAGGTTGCCCTCGGCAGTGAATAGTTTGCCGCTCGTCACATGGAGAGTTACTGATGCGCATTACCCAATTTAATCAGCCCCGCATGGCGCAGGCCTTTGTTGATTACATGGCGACGCGGGGCATCACGCTGCGTATTGAGCATGAAAATCACTACGTCATCATGCTGGATGATGAGAGCAAGATTTCACTGGTCGAAAACGAACTTCAGCAGTTTTTGCACGACCCTAACCATCCGCGTTATCAGGCCGCCAGCTGGCACAGCGGAAAAACCGACAGTGGCCTGCGCTATGAGCGCAGCAATATCTGGGCGAATATCCGTGAGCGTGCCGGTCCGCTGACCATGACGCTGATGGTGCTCTGTATCGCAGTATTTATTCTGATGCAGGTCATGGGCGATCGTACCGTGATGGCCTGGCTCTCCTGGCCGGATGCCGATCAGCATCTTCAGGTCTGGCGCTGGTTCAGCCATGCGCTGCTGCACTTTTCACTGCTGCACATTCTGTTTAATCTGATGTGGTGGTGGTATCTGGGCGGCGCGGTTGAGAAGCGACTTGGCAGCGGCAAACTCTTTGTCATCCTGCTGATTTCGGCTCTGCTCAGCGGCTGGCTGCAGGCGAAGTTCAGCGGCATCTGGTTTGGTGGCCTGTCGGGCGTGGTCTATGCCCTGATGGGTTACTGCTGGCTGCGCGGGGAGCGCGATCCCGACAGCGGCGTCTATCTTGAACGGGGATTGATCGGTTTTGCGCTGGTCTGGCTGGTGATTGGCTGGTTTGGCGTCTTTGGTCTGGCTATTGCCAACGCGGCGCACGTCGCCGGTCTGGTGGTCGGACTGGCGATGGCGCTGGTGGATACGCGTAAAGTCACGCGTCGTTAGACAGGATTATGCGGGTTAACAGGAGAGGAACGTGAAGCAGACGCAACGTCATGACGCGATTATCGATTTAGTCCGTCGTCAGGGATATGTCAGTACTGAGGAGCTGGTGGATCATTTTGAGGTCAGCCCGCAAACCATTCGTCGCGATCTCAACGATCTGGCCGATCAGAACAAAATTCAGCGTCACCACGGCGGCGCGGCGCTTCCCTCCAGCTCTGAGAATACCGCCTGGCACGACCGTAAAATGATGTGGTCAGCGGAAAAAGCGCGGATTGCCCAGCGCGTGGCCAGCCAGATCCCGGATGGTGCTACGCTGTTTATCGATATCGGCACCACGCCGGAAGCGGTGGCGCATGCGCTGCTCAACCACAGCGATTTGCGCGTGGTCACCAATAACCTTAACGTCGCCATGCTGCTAATGGATAAACCCGATTTCCGGGTCATTATCGCGGGTGGTGAAGTGCGGACCCGCGATGGCGCGGTAATGGGTGAAGCGACGCTCGACTTTATTTCTCAGTTCCGGCTCGACTACGGCATTCTGGGGATCAGCGGCATCGATATGGATGGTTCGCTGCTGGAGTTTGACTATCACGAAGTCCGCACCAAGCGCGCCATCATCGAAAATTCACGCTGCGTGATGCTGGTGGTGGATCACTCGAAGTTTGGCCGGAACGCCATGGTCAACCTCGGCAACATGAGTCTGCTTGACTACCTCTACACCGACAAAACGCCGCCTGCCAGCGTAATGAAGGTGATTGAGCAGCATGAGGTTCACCTCGAACTCTGCTGATTCCTGCCACGCCAGCCTCCCGGCTGGCGTTTTTCTTTGATTGCTGTCGCTTTTTTCCTCACTCCCGTCTTTACTTAACGGTTGCTGGCACCCGGTTGCCAGCCCGTGCGCTTTCTATTTTTGCTTCACCTCATTGCGTAACAGAAGGGAGTGATATGCCGCAGCAAAAATTTAATAAAGCCCGTTTTAATGCCGCCTTTACCCGCCAGTGGCAACAATTAAGTCTCCGTTCCGCCCAGCAGATGACCCCGCACCAGGCGTGGCAGGCGGTCAGCGCGTCGCTGGCGGAGCTACTGGACGCACAACCGGCACCGCGTCCGGCTGTGCAGCAGCGTCACGTTAATTACCTCTCGATGGAGTTTCTGATTGGCCGTCTGACCGGCAACAACCTGCTCAATCTTGGCTGGTATAACGACGTCAAAGCGGCGCTGGCTGAGCACGAGTTCGATTTAACGGAACTGCTGGAGCAGGAGGTCGACCCGGCGCTGGGTAACGGCGGGCTGGGACGACTGGCCGCCTGCTACATGGATTCGATGGCAACGGTGGGGCAGTCCGCCACCGGCCACGGACTGAACTACCAGTACGGCCTGTTCCGCCAGTCTTTCGATGATGGCCAGCAGATTGAAGCGCCCGATGACTGGCAGCGTGAGCGCTATCCCTGGTTCCGCCACAACGCGGCGCTGGATGTGGAAGTCGCGATGGGTGGCCGGGTAGAAAAGCAGGAAAACGGCGGCGTACGCTGGCTGCCCGATTTTACGCTGCGCGGTGAGGCCTGGGATTTGCCGGTGACCGGCTACCGCAACGGCGTGACGCTGCCGCTGCGTCTGTGGCAGGCAGTGAGTGCGCATCCTTTTGATCTCACGGCGTTTAATGACGGCAATTTTCTGCAGGCGGAGCAGCCGGGCATCGAGGCGGCAAAACTGACCAAAGTGCTCTATCCCAATGACAACCATCAGGCCGGCAAGCGGCTGCGCCTGATGCAGCAATATTTCCAGTGCGCCTGTGCGGTGGCGGATATCCTGCGTCGTCACCATCTGGCGGGACGCAGTATTCACAGCCTGCCTGACTTCGAAGTGATTCAGCTTAACGATACACATCCCACCATCGCCATCCCGGAGATGCTGCGCGTGCTGCTGGATGAGCATCAGCTGAGCTGGGATGAGGCGTGGCAGATCACCAGCCGGTTGTTTGCCTACACCAACCACACGCTGATGCCTGAGGCGCTGGAGCGCTGGGATGAGAAGCTGATGCGCAGTCTGCTGCCGCGCCATATGCTGATCATCAAAGAGATCAACCAGCGGCTGAAAAAGCAGGTGAAGCAACGCTGGCCGGATGACAAAGCGATGTGGCACAAGCTGGCGGTGGTCGCTGACGGTCAGGTGCGGATGGCGAATCTCTGCGTCGTCAGCGGCTTTGCGGTCAACGGCGTGGCGGCGCTGCACTCAAGCCTGGTGGTCAGCGATCTTTTCCCGGAATATCACCAGCTCTGGCCGCAGAAATTCCACAACGTCACCAACGGCATCACGCCGCGCCGCTGGCTGAAGCAGTGTAATCCGGCGCTGGCCGGGCTGATTGATGAGACGCTGAAAACCGAGTGGGCCAATAACCTTGAGGCGTTAAGCGGTCTGGAGGCCTATGCCGACGATCAGGCGTTTCGTCAGCGCTATCGCAGCATCAAACAGCAGAACAAAGCGCAGCTTACGGAGTATATCGCCCGCCACACGGGGATTATCGTGAACCCGGCCGCGCTGTTCGATGTGCAGATCAAACGGCTGCATGAGTACAAGCGCCAGCACCTCAGCCTGCTGCATATCCTCTACTGCTATCAGAAAATCTGTCATAACCCGGAGGATGTCACCTTTACGCCACGGGTGTTCCTGTTCGGTGCCAAAGCCGCGCCGGGTTATTACCTCGCCAAAAATATCATTTACGCCATTAACAAGGTGGCGGAGGTGGTGAACAACGATCCACGCGTCGGTGACCGACTTAAAGTGGTGTTTATCCCGGACTACCGCATCACCGTGGCCGAACTGATGATCCCGGCGGCCGATCTCTCAGAGCAGATCTCCACCGCCGGATATGAAGCTTCCGGCACCGGCAACATGAAGCTGGCACTGAACGGTGCGCTGACGATTGGCACGCTGGATGGCGCCAATGTCGAGATTGCCGAACAGGTGGGTGAGGAGAATATCTTTATCTTTGGTCACACCGTGGATGAGGTCAAAGCGCTCAAGGCGAAAGGCTATAACCCGAAAAAGGTGCGTAAGCAGAACAAGCCGCTGGACGATCTACTGAAATCGCTGGAGAAGGGCAAATTCAGCAACGGGGATAAACATGCGTTTGACCTGATGCTGGAGAGCCTGACGAAACATGGCGATCCCTGGCTGGTGCTGGCCGATTTCCAGGCCTATATCGAGGCGCAGCAACGGGTGGAAGCCCTGTGGCGCGACCCGGAAGGCTGGACCCGCGCCGCCATCCTCAATACGGCACGAACCGGCATGTTCAGTTCGGACCGGTCAATTCGTGACTATCAGCAACGTATCTGGCAGGCACCGCGCTAAGGAGCAGCAATGAAGCAACATTCACTCGGTCAGGCCGCCCGTGCCGCGGGAATTTCACTGGACTACATCAACGTCAATGGCGAGAAAGAGGCGATCAGCGATGAGACCCTGCAGGCGCTGCTGGCGGTGATGGATGATCCGCAGGACGCAAAAAAATCGCCGCTGCCGCCGGTCGCGGTGTTCAGCGGCAGTGGCAAGCGACAGCTGACGCCACAGGGCAGCGGCGTTTACCGCTGGCAGTTGCAGACTGAAAAGGGCAAACAGCACAGCGGCGAGTTAACCGCCGGTGAGCCTTTTACGCTGCCTGGCCCGCTGGCGCAGGGGTACCACCAGCTCACACTCAGTAAGGGCAAAAAAAGCTGGCAGACGCGGCTTATCGTCGCGCCGCGCCGCTGCTATCTGCCTCCGGCGCTGGAGGCGGGGGAAAAACGCTGGGGTGCGCTGGTGCAGCTCTACACCGTGCGCTCTGAACAGAACTGGGGCATCGGCGACTTCGGCGATCTCGACCAGCTGCTGGTGCAGCTGGCTGAACGCGGTGGCGATTTCGTCGGGCTGAATCCGCTGCATGCGCTCTATCCCGCCAGCGCCGGTTTCGCCAGTCCGTACAGCCCGTCGTCGCGCCGCTGGCTGAACGTAATCTATATCGACGTCAGTCAGGTGGCCGATTTTCAGCAAAGCGCGGCGGCACAGAAGTGGTGGAACAGCGCCAGAACCCGGAAGGCGCTGACCAAAGCGCGTGAGGCGGAGCTGGTTGACTACGAGGCGGTAATGGCGCTTAAGCTCGCTGCGCTGCGGCACGCCTGGGCACACTTTCAGACGCGAGACAGCCAGAGCGAAGAGCATCAATCCTGGGCGGCCTTTGTGCATGAAGGCGGCGACAGCCTGCGTTATCAGGCCGCCTACGACGGCATACAGCTGGAGCGGCGGGCAGACAAGGCGCAGCAGGGCGGCTGGCCTGCGTGGCCGGAAGCATGGCGCAACAGCCAGTTGCCGGAGGTGCAGCAGTGGTGTGAACAGCATGAAGAGGAGATCGCCTTCTGGCAGTGGCTGCAATGGCTGGCGCAGCAGCAGTTCTCTGGCTGCTGGACGCACAGTCAGGCGCTGGGCATGAGCGTCGGACTCTATCGTGACCTGGCAGTGGGCGTGGCGGAAGGCAGCGCGGAAACCTGGCACGACCCGGAGCTTTACCGCCTCAAGGCCTCGGTGGGTGCGCCGCCTGACCGTCTTGGTCCGCTGGGACAAAACTGGGGCTTACCGCCGATGGATCCGCATGTAATGAAGGCGCGCGGCTACCAGCCATTTATCGACATGCTGCGCGCCAATATGCGCGACTGCGGCGCGTTGCGCATCGATCATGTGATGTCACTGCTGCGTTTGTGGTGGGTGCCTGCCGGGGAGACGGCGGATAAAGGCGCCTATGTGGCCTATCCGGTCAACGATCTGCTGGGCATCCTGGCGCTGGAAAGCCACCGGCTGCGCTGCATGGTGATTGGTGAAGACCTTGGCACTGTGCCCCAGGAGATTGTCAGCCTGCTGCGTAAAAGTGGCGTCTTTTCATGGAAGGTGCTCTGGTTTGAGCAGGAGAAGGATGAGCGCTATCGCGCGCCGCAGGACTATCCGCGCCAGTCTATCGCCAGCGCCAGCACGCACGATCTGCCTACGCTGACCGGCTTCTGGGAGCAGGGCGACCTGGCGCTGGGTGAGAAGATTGGCCTCTATCCGGGCGATGCGGTGAAAGCGTTACATCAGCAGCGCGCCGCGCAGAAGCAGGCGCTGCTGGATGCGCTGCATCAGGCGGGCGCCTTACCGGCACGCAGCCAGAAGAAGGCAGAGAAGCTCACCATGACGCCTGCGCTGAATCGGGCAATACATCGCTTCCTGGCGGATACCGACAGTGCGCTGCTTGGCCTGCAGCCTGAGGACTGGCTTGGCATGACCACGCCGGTCAACGTCCCGGGCACGGTGGAGCAGTACCCTAACTGGCGACGCAAGCTGAGCAAAACGCTGGAGGAGATCTTTGCGGACAAAGAAGTGAATGCACTGCTGAAGGTGGTCAGCCAGCAGCGTCAGTCAGGACAGAAAGGGCAATAACAGAAGCGCGGCAGCCATGCTGCCGCGCTTAATCATCAGTAGAACGAGTGTTCACCGCGCTGATGCTCAGTAATATCCCGCACGCCTTTGAGTTCCGGGAAGGCGGCCAGCAGCTCTTTCTCGATACCATCTTTCAGGGTCACGTCGATCATCGAACAGCCGTTACAGCCGCCGCCAAACTGCAGAATGGCGTAGCCCTCATCGGTGATCTCCATCAGCGACACGCGACCACCATGGCCGGCCAGCTGTGGGTTGATCTGCGCCTGTAGCAGATACTCAACGCGCTCAACCATTGGCGCATCATCAGAGACTTTACGCATTTTGGCATTCGGCGCTTTCAGCGTCAGCTGTGAACCAAGATTGTCGGTAACGAAGTCAATTTCAGCATCTTCCAGATACGGCTTGCTCAGTTCATCAACGTAAGCAGAGAGCTTTTCGAACTTCAGTTCGGTGTCAGTAGCTTCAACGGCATCGGGCGGGCAGTAAGAGACGCCACACTCGGCTGTTGGCGTACCCGGGTTAATCACGAATACGCGAATCTGGGTGCCATCTTCTTGTTTGGATAGCAGTTTAGAAAAATGTTCCTGGGCAGAGTCAGTAATTCGGATCATGTCGATTGCTCAATAGTTGACTAATTTAGTTGGTTATAATACGCCCATCAAAGACGCTCTACAAGGTACGGCACAGGCACCAGACCTGCACGCTGGCGGCACCCTGGGCCATTAACAGGCGGCTGATTTCATCTACCGTACTGCCGGTGGTAATGACGTCATCCAGCAAAGCGATATGGCGTCCCTGCACCACCATTTCAAGGCAGAAAGCACCCCGTAAGTTGGTGCGGCGCTGGCGGGCGCTGAGCTGATGCTGTAATGCGCCCCCGCGCTTGCGGGAAAGACCTTCGCGCCATTCACATCCCAGCCAGTGCGCCAGCGGTGCGGCCAGCAGTACCGTCTGATTAAAGCCACGCTGCCAGCGTCGTCGCCGATGCAGCGGAACCGGCAGCAGCAGATCGGGACGCGGCACACTGCCACGCCGGTAAACATTAAGCCAGCTTAGCAAAAGCAGCCGCGCCAGCATCACCCTGAGTGCGGTTATGTGAGAAAATTTAAGCTGGTTAACCCACTGGCTGAACGGCGGACAATAGTCATTGACGCAGACCAGCGCCTGCCAGGCGGGCGGTTTAAGCTGGCAGCGGCCGCAGGCGACCTTTGCTGAACCTGCCGGCAATCCGCAGCGTGGACAGAGCAGCGGTAACGGCGGTAATCCGCGCAGACATAAGCTGCAGATGCCATGCCGGGCTATCCGCAACGGCATCCGGCATAGCCAACACAGGGCGGGCATTGCTAGCATAGCGACCTCCTTATCATTTTCGGGATAGTAACTGATGACGTCGCTCTACTGGCACACCTGCGGAGAAGGAAAACGCGATCTTGTGCTGCTGCACGGATGGGGACTGAATGCCGAAGTCTGGCAAAGCATCATTCCGCGACTCAGCGCGCACTATCGCCTGCATCTGGTCGATCTGCCCGGCTATGGCCGCAGCCAGCATTTCGGTGCGCTGACGCTGGAGCAGATGGCAGCGCAATTGCTGCCTGCGCTGCCACCGCAGTCGATTGTGGTGGGCTGGTCGCTGGGCGGACTGGTGGCGACGCAGCTGGCGCTGAGTGCGCCAGAAAAACTGGCTGCATTGATCACCGTTGCCTCGTCGCCCTGTTTCACCGCCACAGAGAGCTGGCCCGGCATTAAACCGGAGACGCTGCAGAACTTTCAGCAGATGCTCAGCAACGATTTCCAGCGCACGGTGGAGCGCTTTCTGGCGCTGCAGACGCTGGGTACCGAAACGGCTCGCGCCGATGCGCGGCAGCTGAAAGAGGTGGTGCTGTCGCAGCCGATGCCGGAGGTGGCGGTGCTGGATGGCGGGCTGGAGATTCTGCGCCAGGTCGATCTGCGCGACGCGTTACCGCAAATTACGCTGCCGTTCCTGCGACTCTATGGCGCGTTAGATGGACTGGTGCCGCGCCGGATTGCGGCGGAGATAGATGAAATGTTGCCAGCATCGCCCTCAGTGGTTATCGAAAAAGCCGCACATGCGCCTTTTATTTCCCATCCTGAGCGCTTTTGCCAGCATATTGTTAATTTTATCAGTAATCTGCCGTGATAATGACGCTTTGAACTGGCAAAATCGCAGACAGCAGCAATACTTCTCTCTGTGAGCGAGGCCGTTGCAATTTTATGTGATTAGTCATGGAAATGACTATGCCGTTCCATACTGCCTTACGCGTTTAGCGGCTGCTTACATCTCACAATGGATCATGAATGAGGGTAAACATAATGAAGGTTTTTAAATGGGTTGTGGCTTCAATGATGATGGGCGCGATTTCATTTTCTGCGATGGCAGCGAAAGAAGTCACCAAAGAAGAAGTTAAGACAATGAACCTGCAGAAGATCGGCACCGTTAACACCACGGCGGAAACCACCTCGCCAATGGATGCTAAAAAAGTGCTGTCGCAGCTCGCTGACGAAAAAGGCGGTAAATATTACCTGGTGATCGCCGGTCGCGAACACGGCAAATTCAGCGCAACGGCTGAAGTCTACAAGTAATTAACGTAGCCACATGAACTGCCAGGCATCCAGCTTAACCGGCTGGGTGCCATCAATTTTCTCTCCGCTCACCACATCCTGCAACGTATGCGCCACCGGTAATTGCGTCTCCACTGACCGTCCACTGAGATTAAACACGCACAGCAGCCCGTCGCCGCTTTCTGGCTGATGACGTCTGAGCACCAGCACGGCGTTTTCGCTCTCATAAAGCGTCATCGGATTATCCGGGTGAAACGCAGGCTGACGACGACGCAGCTGAATCAGTTGCCCGAGCCGGGTATAGACCTGCTGGCGCAGCCAGTTACCGCCCGCCAGATCTCCCTCAATCTGCTGTAAATCATACTTCTGCCGATTAATCGCCCGGTTGTGTCCGGCGGCGCGCACGCCATCGTAATGGTTACGACCACCCAGAATGCTCTGGATATAGATGGCAGGCACGCCGGGAAAGACCAGCAGAATCGCATGGGCCAGCAAAAAACGTTTCAGCCGCGTGGCGTCATCGTCATCTTCACGGTTGAGCGCATCCAGATAGGTGACGTTGATTTCATAGGGGCTGGTGGTGCCGTCAGGGTTGTTTTTATAGGAGACCAGCGCGCCTTCCAGCGCCAGATCGCGCACCAGCGCCACAATCTCTACTTCAGACAAAATGCCGCGCGCCGGATTAAGGCCGATGCCGTCGTGTGACGCCAGAAAGTTGAAAAAGGTGGTGTCGTTGCTGCTGAGATCCAGAGCGCTCGCCCACTGCCGCAGTGCACGCGCCGAGCCGGTGTGAATCGCATGCAGTACCAGCGGCGGCAGTGAAAACTGATAGACCATCTGCGCCTCATCGTGCCCGTTGCCCAGATAGCTGATGTTGTCCTGATGCGGCACGTTAGTCTCGGTGATAATCACCGTGCCAGGCGCAACCTGGTCGGCAATAGCGCGAAACAGCTTCACCAGCTGATGAGTCTTTTCCAGATGAATACAGCGCGTGCCGGGCGTTTTCCACATGTAGCCGACCGCATCGAGACGCACATAGTCAGCGCCGCGTTTCAGGTAATCGAGCAGCACATTGACCATGCGCAGCAGCACCTCAGGATTGGCAAAGTTGAGGTCGATCTGGTCAGCGCTGAAGGTGGTCCAGATAAAGCGGGTTTCGCCATCCGCCATTTTAAACGGCGTCAGCAGCGGCGAGGTGCGCGGACGCGTCACGGCGCTGAGATCGGTGGCGGGCGGCATACTGATAAAGAAATCGTCCCAGCCGGGATCCTGCGCCAGGAAGTGGCTGAACCAGGCGCTGTGTGCCGACATATGGTTGCAGACAAAATCGAACATCAGCCGGGTTTCCTGATGCAGCCGCGCAATGTCCTGCCAGTCGCCGCACAGCGGATCGACCTGATGGTAATCAATCACCGAAAAGCCGTCATCGGACGACCAGGGGAAAAAGGGCAGCAGGTGAACCAGCGGAAACGTGGATTGCAGGTGCTGCTGATAGAACCGGGAAAAGGTGCTGAGCGTGGGTTTATCGGCTTCGCGAAACTGATCGGCATAGGTGATCAGCACCACATCCTGCTCATCCCAGTGTGCCTTGCGCGGCAGCTTAATGGCCTCGCGGGCGGTGGCGATGTCAGCCAGCAGGCGCGCAAAGGTCGCCTCCGGAAATGTGCCAGCATAAATCTTATCAATCAGATCGGTGATCGTTTCCATCGTGAATTGGGTGCCACAGCAGGTGTTGTTTTTATGACAGGCGTCTTTTTAGCGTAGCGCGATGGCGGGGATTTTCAACCGGGGAGAAGGGTGTGAAGAGGGGGCCAGGCAGTGGCCCCCTGAAAAGCTTAGCGTTTTTTACCGAAAGCCGCAGCCAGCGCATCACCCATCGCACTGTTACCTGCTGACGAGCTGACCGGACGCGGACGACCTTTCGCGGTGTTCTGACGTTTCTCCTCGCGCGGAGCAGCGTTTTTCGCGCCACCACGGGCATTGCCTTCGCCTGGCTGCTCATCAAGACGCATGGTCAGGGCAATACGCTTGCGCTGGAGATCGACCTCCATCACTTTCACTTTGACGATATCGCCCGCTTTCACCACCTGATGCGGATCTTCCACGAAGCGATCGGAGAGCGAAGAGATATGCACCAGGCCATCCTGATGCACGCCGATATCCACAAATGCACCGAAGTTGGTCACGTTAGTGACGGCACCTTCGAGGATCATGCCCGGCGTCAGATCGTTCAGCGTCTCTACGCCTTCAGCGAACTGTGCAGTTTTAAACTCAGGACGCGGATCGCGGCCCGGCTTCTCAAGCTCTTTCATGATGTCGGTGACGGTCGGCAGACCAAAACGTTCATCAATGAAATCGCGGGCGCTGAGATTACGCAGGCTGCCTGCGTTGCCCATCAGATCGCTCAGTGCCTGCTCGGTGGCGGCCAGGATGCGCTCCACCACCGGGTAGGCTTCCGGATGCACAGTCGAGGCATCCAGCGGGTTATCGCCATGGTTGATGCGCAGGAAGCCCGCACACTGCTCAAAGGCTTTTGGCCCAAGACGGCTCACTTTCAGCAACTGCTGACGGTTCTGGAAGCGGCCATGCTCATCACGCCAGCCGACAATATTCTGCGCCATCATGCGCGTCAGGCCCGCCACGCGGGTCAGCAGCGGCACCGAGGCGGTGTTGAGGTCAACGCCGACGGCGTTCACGCAATCTTCCACTACCGCGTCGAGTTTCTTCGCCAGCTGGCTCTGACTGACGTCATGCTGATACTGACCCACACCGATCGATTTCGGGTCGATTTTCACCAGCTCAGCCAGCGGATCCTGCAAACGTCGGGCAATCGACACCGCGCCGCGCAGCGAAACATCGAGATCCGGGAACTCCAGCGCCGCCAGTTCAGAGGCCGAATAGACAGATGCGCCAGCTTCACTGACAATCACTTTTTGCGCCGTGACCTGCGGGAACTGCTGCTGCAGATCCAGGAAGAAGCGCTCAGTTTCACGTGAAGCGGTGCCGTTGCCAATCGCCACCAGCTCAACCTGATGCTTAATGCAGAGTGCCGCTACGGCGGCCGCGGCTTTCGCGGTCTGGCCGGTATGCGGATAGACGGTATCGGTCGCGACGACCTTGCCGGTGGCATCGACCACCGCCACTTTGACACCGGTGCGCAGGCCTGGGTCCAGCCCCATGGTGGCGCGCATACCGGCGGGAGCGGCCATCAGCAGATCGTGCAGGTTGCGGGCAAAGACGTTAATCGCTTCATCTTCTGCGCGTTCGCGCACCGTGCCCATCAGCTCCGTTTCCAGATGCAGCATCACCTTGATGCGCCACGTCCAGCTCACCACCGCTTTACGCCAGCTGTCGGCAGGAGCGTTATTCAGGCGCAGGTTCAGGTGCTCAGCAATCAGCGTTTCGCCGTGGCTCTCACGCGGTGCTTCATCAAACTGCGGATCGGCATTCAGCGACAGTTGCAGCACGCCTTCGTTGCGGCCACGCAGCATCGCCAGCGCACGGTGCGACGGCACGCCGCTCAGCGCTTCGTGGTGATCAAAGTAGTCGCGGAACTTCGCGCCCGCTTCCTCTTTGCCTTCCACCACGCGTGACACCAGATGGGCATTTTTCCACAGGTAATTACGCACCTTCGCCAGCAGCGCGGCATCTTCAGCGAAACGCTCCATCAGAATGTAGCGGGCACCATCCAGCGCGGCACGGACGTCGGCGACGCCTTTGTCGGCATCGACATACTGTTCGGCAAGCTGCTCAGGAATGTGAGACGGCTCCTGCCACAGTGTCTCCGCCAGCGGCTCCAGACCCGCTTCGATAGCGATCTGTCCACGCGTCCGGCGTTTCTGTTTGTAGGGCAGGTAGAGATCTTCAAGCTCGGTTTTGCTGAGGGTGGTGTTGATCGCGCGGGCGAGGTCGTCAGTGAGTTTCCCCTGATCGTCAATCGACTTCAGAATCGACTGGCGTCGCTCTTCAAGTTCACGCAGATAGCTGAGGCGGGTTTCCAGCTGGCGCAACTGGGTATCATCCAGCCCGCCGGTGACCTCTTTACGATAGCGTGCGATAAACGGCACGGTATTCCCTTCATCCAGCAGGCGAACGGCGGCGTCAACTTGCTCTGGACGCGCCTGGAGCTCACTGGCAATTATCTGGCTCAGAACTTTCATCATCAGGATTGTCTTGCTTTCCGGGTTGAGAAATAGCCGACAGTTATACGGATTGATGGTTAAAATTGCCAGAGACGCGGGCGGCTTTCAGCGATAATCTGAAGGGTTATTGCGGGTAGTCAATCGCGTTGATATACCACAGTGCCGGCCCCACTGGCGTCTCGACGGTGGCGGCATCGCCGACCTCTTTTTTCAGCAGCGCCCGCGCCATGGGCGAGTCGATGGAGATGTAATCTTTGCGGCCAAAAATCTCATCGTAGCCCACAATGCGGAAGCGTTTGAGGTCGCCCTCATCGTTTTCAATTTCCACCCAGGCGCCAAAGAAGACTTTGCCATCCTGCTGGGGTGAATAGTCAACGATACGCAGCTGTTCAAGACTTTTGGTCAGATAGCGAACGCGACGGTCGATTTCACGCAGCCGTTTTTTGTTGTACTGATAATCGGCATTTTCACTGCGATCGCCAAGACTGGCAGCCCAGGTGACTTTTTTTGTCACTTCCGGTCGCTCTTCACGCCAGAGATAGTCGAGTTCTGCTTTCAGCTTATCGAAGCCTTCGCGGGTAATGAGTCGGGTTTTCATGCTATACCGGCCAGAGAGATCCAAAGAGGAACAGTGTAAGACAAAGGGGGCGCGGCAAAAAAGGGCGGGGAAAGGGTTTTTAAAGGCTAAAAACCCACGTTGACTTCCCCGGCGGCGAAAGGGTTGGTGCTGAACAACAATCTGAAGCCAGTAATCTGAAGCTGTAAAAGAAGTCGTGATACTTATTTACCGGCGTGAGTCGCCGTGGTGGTCGATGTACCGGTGCTGTGACCGTCACCGCCGCCGCCGCCCATGGTGGCCAGCGCAACGCCCAGCAGGGCTGCGACTGCGCCAACACCGATGGCGTTAGAGTTACCTTGTGCTGTGGTGGTTGCCGCTGCGCCAGCTGCTTCACCGGTGGCTGTGGCAGCATAAGCTGGAGTGACGCTGCTTAATGCCAGCGCGCTCAGCAGTAAAATTGTTTTTTTCATTGTGTGTAATCCCCGTTGAGACATCGAATGTTGCCTGAGCAGTCTGGTTGAAAACGGAGAAGGCGAAAAGTTGGCTTTACTGATTGATTTAACGGACTTTAATTTCAACTGGTCTTGCTGGTGGCACCGCTGAAACTAATCCGAGAGGAGAGTGGGGCGTTACGCAGGTTTGCTGGAATATTATGCTGCCTGGCTACTGTTGAGGTAGATTATCTGGAGCTTATCCACAGTGATGGCTGATCATTAAGTCAAATTGTCTGCTAACCTGCTGAATTCGTTCATCGAATAAAAACTGGCCCGCTTCTGACGCCAGCGATTCAGAGAAACAGAGCCGTTTTTTCAGATTTGCCGTAACAGGGGCCGGGCAGCGCCAGACGCGTTAAAACTGACACGAAATCGCCTTAAATCAAATATAAGCTCCTGTTTAATATGCTTTGTAACAATTTTGGCTAGAATATAAACCATTAATGACTGTCACTATAAGGCATCTTTTTTTAACAATGTTGGCTCAGGCAATAGCGCCTTTGGGAGTTGAAAATGCAAGAGAACTACAAAATTCTGGTCGTCGATGATGATATGCGTCTGCGTGCACTGCTTGAACGCTATCTCACCGAGCAGGGCTTTCAGGTGCGCAGTGTCGCTAATGCCGAGCAGATGGATCGTCTGTTAACCCGTGAATCCTTTCATCTGATGGTGCTCGACCTGATGTTGCCGGGCGAGGATGGTCTCTCTATCTGCCGTCGTCTGCGCAGTCAGAGCAACCCGATGCCGATTATTATGGTGACCGCCAAGGGCGAAGAGGTGGATCGTATCGTGGGGCTGGAGATCGGCGCTGACGACTATATTCCTAAACCCTTTAACCCGCGTGAGCTGCTGGCGCGCATCCGTGCGGTGCTGCGCCGTCAGGCTAATGAACTGCCAGGCGCGCCTTCGCAGGAAGAGGCGATCATCGCCTTTGGTAAGTTCAAACTTAACCTCGGCACCCGCGAGATGTTCCGTGAAGATGAGCCGATGCCGCTGACCAGCGGTGAGTTTGCGGTGCTGAAAGCACTGGTCAGCCATCCACGTGAGCCGCTGTCTCGCGATAAGCTGATGAACCTGGCGCGTGGGCGTGAATACAGCGCCATGGAACGTTCGATTGACGTCCAGATCTCCCGCCTGCGTCGCATGGTGGAAGAGGATCCTGCGCATCCGCGTTATATCCAGACCGTCTGGGGTCTGGGCTACGTCTTTGTGC
The DNA here is from genome assembly GCF_049310725.1 of Pantoea sp. BJFS-204. Lineage (NCBI taxonomy): Bacteria > Pseudomonadati > Pseudomonadota > Gammaproteobacteria > Enterobacterales > Erwiniaceae > Pantoea > Pantoea sp. BJFS-204. The sequence goes on from NZ_JBMOWE010000006.1 coordinate 182,842, forward strand.
CGGACGGCAGTAAAGCATGAAGCGACTGCGCTTCTCGCCTCGCAGTTCGTTTGCCCGCACCCTGCTGCTGATCGTTACCCTGCTGTTTGTCAGCCTGGTAACGACCTATCTGGTGGTGCTGAACTTCGCCATTCTTCCCAGCCTGCAACAGTTCAATAAGGTGCTCGCTTACGAAGTTCGTATGCTGATGACCGACCGGTTGCAGCTGGAAGATGGCACGCAGCTGGAAGTGCCACCGGCGTTTCGCCGGGAAATCTACCGCGAACTGGGGATCTCGCTCTACACCAATGCAGCAGCAGAGGAGAGCGGATTGCGATGGGCGCAGCACTATGAATTCCTGAGCGAGCAGATGGGCCAGCAGCTTGGCGGTCCCACCGATGTGCGGGTTGAGGTTAACAAAAACTCGCCCGTCGTCTGGCTGAAAACTTGGCTGTCGCCCGATATCTGGGTGCGGGTGCCGCTGACTGAGATTCATCAGGGCGACTTCTCGCCGCTGTTCCGCTACACCCTGGCGATTATGTTGCTGGCGATTGGCGGTGCCTGGCTGTTTATCCGCATCCAGAACCGCCCGCTGGTGGATCTGGAGCACGCCGCTCTGCAGGTCGGGCGCGGGATTATTCCGCCGCCGCTGCGCGAGTATGGCGCGTCAGAAGTGCGATCGGTGACCCGCGCCTTTAACCAGATGGCGGCCGGGGTGAAGCAGCTGGCGGATGACCGCACGCTGTTAATGGCGGGCGTCAGCCACGATTTGCGAACGCCGCTGACCCGTATTCGTCTCGCCACCGAGATGATGAGCGAGCAGGATGGCTACCTGGCCGAATCGATTAATAAAGATATCGAAGAGTGCAACGCCATTATCGAACAGTTCATCGACTACCTGCGCACCGGTCAGGAGATGCAGACTGAGCGCGCCGACCTTAACAGTGTGCTGGGCGAAGTGGTGGCCGCTGAAAGCGGCTATGAACGTGAGATCGAAAATGCGGTGATGCCGGAAGAGTTAATGCTGGATATCAACCCGCTGTCGATTAAACGGGCACTGGCTAACCTGGTGGTCAACGCCGCGCGATACGGTAATGGCTGGATCAGGGTCAGCAGCGGACGGGAACTGCATCGTGCCTGGTTCCAGGTGGAAGATGATGGACCTGGCATTAAGCCGGATCAGCTGGCGCATCTGTTCCAGCCCTTTGTGCGCGGCGACAGCGCCCGCAGCACCAGCGGTACCGGTCTGGGCCTGGCGATCGTGCAGCGTATTATTGATGCTCATCAGGGCTCGCTGGAGATTGGCGAGAGCGAACGCGGCGGTTTACGCATTCGTGCCTGGTTGCCGTTAGTGGAAAGCATGGCGCTGAGCCACAACAACGGCAGCAACAGCGTGTCGGGATGATAAAAACGGCGCGGCAGTTTCATTGCCGCGCCGCTTCTTTTAGCGTTGCGGGCCAGCTTTCACCAGCGCAGCACCTGCAGCGTTATCCGTGTACTTGTCGAAGTTATCAATAAAGCGCTGCGCCAGACCTTCGGCGGCGGCGGTCCACTTCTCCTCACTCTCCCAGCTACGACGCGGATCGAGCGTATCACTATCCAGTTCGCCCAGCGTAACCGGCATCTGCAGATTAAAGATCGGCAGCGTTTCCATCGGCGCATCATCCAGCTCACCCGCCAGAATGGCATTGATAATGGCGCGGGTATTCTTCAGTGAGATGCGTTTGCCGCTGCCGTTCCAGCCGGTATTGACCAGATAAGCCTGCGCACCGGACGCCTCCATCCGTTTCACCAGCACTTCCGCATACTGCGTCGGATGCAGCATCAGGAACGCCGCGCCGAAACAGGCGGAGAAGGTGGGGGTCGGCTCAGTGACGCCACGCTCGGTCCCCGCCAGCTTGGCGGTGAAACCTGACAGGAAATGATACTGCGTCTGCTCCGGCGTCAGACGTGAAACCGGCGGCAGCACGCCAAACGCATCGGCGGTCAGGAAAATCACTTTCTTCGCGTGGCCCGCTTTTGAGACCGGCTGCACGATATTGTCGATGTGATTGATCGGATAGGAGACGCGGGTGTTTTCGGTTTTGCTGCCGTCGTCGTAATCGACGCTGCCATCTTCGCGGACCACCACATTTTCCAGCAGCGCATTGCGGCGAATGGCGCGGTAGATCTCCGGCTCAGCCTGCTCAGAGAGGTTGATGGTTTTGGCGTAACAACCGCCCTCGAAGTTAAACACGCCATCATCGTCCCAGCCGTGCTCATCGTCACCGATCAGCTGGCGGTCAGGATCGGTAGAAAGTGTGGTTTTACCGGTGCCCGAGAGGCCAAAGAAGACCGCCACATCGCCCGCTTTACCCACGTTTGCTGAGCAGTGCATTGAGGCGATGCCTTTCAGCGGCAGCAGGTAGTTCATGATGGCGAACAGACCTTTCTTCATCTCGCCGCCGTACCAGGTTCCGCCAATCAGCTGCATGCGTTCAGTCAGATTGAAGGCGACAAAGTTTTCAGAGTGAAGACCCTGCGCCTGCCAGTCTGGATTGGTGCATTTGGCGCCGTTCATCACCACAAAGTCGGGAGTGAATTCGGCCAGTTCAGCGTCGTCAGGCTGGATGAACATGTTTTTCACGAAGTGTGCCTGCCAGGCCACTTCGGTGACAAAACGTACGCTCAGACGGGAATCGGCATTGGCACCACAGAACGCATCCACCACAAACAGGCGCTTGCCGGAAAGCTGGCGGGTGACGCAGCTTTTCAGCGCGTTCCAGGTCTCCTGCGACAGGGGCTGATTGTCGTTTTTGCCGGTGCCCTGGTCGTTCCACCACAGGGTATCGCGCGTGGTGTCGTCACGCACAATGTACTTATCCTTTGGCGATCGCCCGGTGAAAATCCCGGTGTCTACTGCAATCGCGCCGCTCTGCGTCAGGGTGCCACGAGCAAAACCTTCGAGGTCCGGGCGCGTCTCTTCCTGAAAAAGCGTGTCGTAATCAGGGTTGTAAACCACTTCCGTGGTATCCACGATGCCCAAAGCGGCAAGGTCTTGCGAGGTCAGGCCGTTAACGCGCATTTTACTGCTCCTTAAATCGGTGTCTGTTCTGCAAAGCAGAGATAGGTTGGGATCGTGCCACCGGCTGTTGTATCGGGTGCGGCAAATCACTGACAGTCGACTGCGCTTCGTCACGACAGCCTGCAAAGATCACCGGGCAATTCAGGGCATCTGCCTCTGACTTCCGGGCGTTTGCACGATCGCGCGCAGTTTACTCTTCTGCGTTAAGGGAAAAAGGGCAGTGATCTAAAAATGCGACTCAGGGCGCGTTAAGGCTATGTTTCGAACGTTTAAAAGATGTTATGAAAGTAAAAAAAGATAATTTGTCTGAAAAATTATGGGGATAGGCATGGGCGGCGGGGAAGGGGCGGCAGAAGCCGCCCGATAAATCAGTGAAGCTGGTTATTATTCTCAAGGGAGTGGCTGCGAATACCGGCGATATCGACGGCGTCAAACACGTAGTTTGAGCCGCAATAGTCGCAGTGCATGTCGATTTTGCCATCTTCCGCGATGATCTCATCTACCTCTTCCTGCGGCAGCGTGGTCAGTACTTCGCCACAGCGCTCACGCGAGCAGGTGCATTTGTAGATCACCGGCTGCGGATCGTAGAGGGTGACCTCTTCCTGATGGTAGAGACGCCACAGCGCTTCATTCGCAGGCAGATCGATCAGCTCTTCCGTTTTAATGGTTTCGGTCAGCGTTGCCAGATGGTCGAAAACCTCTTTCTCCGTATCCTGCGCAGGCATCACCTGCAGCAGAATACCCGCGGCGCCTTTGTCGCTGGTGCGGATAAACAGCCGCGTTGGCAACTGCTCTGAGCGCATGAAGTAATCTTCCAGGCACTCCGCCAGAGTTTCACCTTCCAGTCCCACCACTCCCTGATAACGTTCGCCCTTTTCAGGGGAAATGGTGATCACCAGATAGCCATTGCCCACCATGCTTTTCAGGGTACTGTCGTCCGGGATGTCGCCTTTGATACGCGCTACGCCGCGCAGTTCCTGGTTGTTGTTACCGTTGATCACCGCCAGCGACAGCGGACCGTCACCCTGCAATTGCACGGTGATTTCGCCATCAAACTTCAGCGTGGCAGTCAGCAGGCTGGTGGCGACCAGCATCTCACCCAGCAGCGTTTTAACCGGTGCCGGATAGTCATGGTTCTTTACGGTTTCACGCCAGGTGTCAGAGACGTTCACCAGCTCGCCGCGCACGGCGGCATTTTCAAACAGATAACGGTGCAGTTGATCCTGGGCTGACATATTTTTTCTCTCACTGGTGCGGGGCGATGGCGCGTCAGCTAAGACGACGTTATTCATCGCCCGATAATTTAAACTTCATCAAATCGCGACGCTCTTTTTTGTCAGGTCGCCGATCGGGATGGGGCATAGTCAGCGCATTCATTTTGCGCGCCTGCGCCATTTTTTCGCGTTTTTCAATGCTGGCATCGGTTTCGCGATAGAGCTGCTGGGCCTCGCTGGCGGGACGGCGCTGAGCGCTGATGTCCGCCACCACTACGGTGCGTTCATCGTTGCCCTGACGCAGTGTCAGTTCCGCATTCAGCTCTACCACCTTGCCGGGTTTGCTGCGCTGGCCGTTGTAATGCACTTTGCCGCCTTCAATCATCTCCCGCGCAATCGCCCGGGTTTTGTAAAAGCGCGCGGCCCACAGCCACTTGTCGAGGCGTACCTCTTCGCTGCTTTTCTCTTTCTTCATTGCTGCTCCTGACTCAGATCAGCGTCCGGTAATCGCCGGTGGCGCGATGACGCTGAAAGATTTGCTCAGGACGACCCGAATCGGGGTTCTTTACGCCTAAGCACTCGCCGATGCCCCATGACGCCGCAGCATCCAGAATCACTTCGCTATCATCGATAAACAGCGTGCGCGGCGCAGAAAAGCCGGTGTGCTGTTGTACCGCCTGCCATAAACGTTGGTCTTCTTTCGGATACCCAAAGGTATGGGTGGAAAGTAATAAATCAAGGTGCGGCGCTAAACCTGTCTGCGCCAGTTTGACGTCCAGATTGTAAGGATGCGCGTTGGACAGCAGGATAGTGGACTTGCCCGCGCGGCGCAGAGCCTGCAAAAAAGGCAGCGTATCGTCACGCAGCGCAATGCGGCTGCGCATCGCCCAGGTCATGGCACGGATGTCCAGCGCCAGCGCTTCTGCCCAGTAATCCAGACAATACCAGTTTAGCGTATGGGCAACGGCCTGATACTTTTCTGCGATGATTGCTTCGGCTTCCGCCCGGGTGATGCCGCGTTGCTGACTGAGTTGTTCAGGCACATGCTCCAGCCAGAAGTGACGATCAAACGCCAAATCCAGCAGTGTGCCATCCATGTCGAGCAGCACGGTATCAATCTCAGACCAGTTGAGCATGCGGATGTTTCACCCTGTAAAAAAACCGGGCGACAGGGTAGCACAGAAGGGCAGGGCTCAGAATATCGGGCGCACGCTCTGCAAAGTGCCGAGGTTATGATTGAAGCACTTGTCGTAATAGTGCTGGATATCGATCATGCGCTGGCGATTAAGGTGCATACGGCGCAGCGCCAGTAACCCATTGATCACACCGCAGGTTAACAGCACCAGCAGCAGCAATACGGTGCCGAGATAGCGCCATTGCGCCATGGCATCCGGTTCATTGTGCAGCACGATGTGACGCGTGCCGTTGGCATCCGTTGAAATGCTGGTGATGATGCCGCTGGCGCTGAAAGGCGTATGCAGCAGCATGGCGGAGATACGTTGCAGTTCGCGCCACTGAGAGGGCGGATCGAGGTCAAACAGCGACACGGTTGGCTGAGGCTGATTCACCAGCTGGCGACCCTCGTCGCTGACGATCAGGAACCCCCCTGGCGGCGGGCTGTTAAGATTTTCTGCCGCACGACGGGTTTCGCGGAAAAAGAAGGTCGAGGTGGCGGTATTGACCAGGTTTTCCAGGGCTTCGGCACTGACCGGCCGCAGCAGCACATTCATGCCGTTTAGCTGGCCGGAATCTGCGCGACGCATCAGCGCTTCCCAGTCTTTGGCATTGCCCAGGTTCACCAGCGCATTTTTCAGGCGCATACAATCCTGTGGCTGATTACAGAGATCCTGCGTTTTCATCACCAGATCGGAGAAGTCATCCAGCAGGATCATGCCGGACTTCTGAATCGCGGAGGCCAGCTGCGGATTCAGTTTAGGATCGGTATTGGTTTCCGGATGCAGCTGCTTTGTGGTGGTCTCCAGCAGAGCAGCGGCTTTATCAATAATGTCCGATTGTGGCTGCGGCAACGGCGTGGCGTTATTCCAGTAGACCGCCGAGCAGTCGAACGGCATGAAGGCGTAACTTCGGTTGCTCTGATAGTTGTCCGGCACCGAACACATGCCGGTACCGCTCACTTTGAGGTTGTCGCCAATATTCAGGGGCACGCTGCTGAGTTTATCGACGCTGCTGACCTCCAGGCTGTCGGTGCCCCTGGCCCAGGCCAGACTGAGTTTGATCGGCATGCCGAGCGGGATCCAGGTGACCAGCATGGTCAGCACCATCAGTGAACCACAGGCCAGCACCACGTTTTTCCGCCAGCGCTGAATAGGGAAGTTTTTGACTTCATCCTGCAGCGACAGGAAGCGACCCTGACGCACCACCTGACGGTTAAGGTAGATCTCCACATCCGTCACCTGTCCGAGATCGTGCGCGACATAAGGCTGCCAGTGTGGTGGATAGGCGAGGTCAATAATCCCCAGCGTGATATTGCTCTGCTCCTGGTTCGATTCGCTGAACAGGCCCCAGCGCTTTGGCGCGCCGCGCAGGCAGTGTATGTCACGCAGGCCGCGCTCACCCGGAATGCGGTAGAGCAGCCACAGGCTGGCGGCAATCATGACTGCACCCGTCAGCACCAGCCAGATCATCAGCGTTGCGGGGACTAACAGGCTGAAGAAGAAGAGTAAGAAGGCAAGAGAGATGAGCACCGCTTCACGCGTGCCATCTGGTCGCGACAGACGATACTCTTCCGGCGTCTCTTTGCGCACCTGCAGCAGTTCGACGTTTTCCGTTTCCGCTTTGCGGATAGAGGCGTTGGTCGACACCGGACGCATCAGCGTCGGCAGCGATTGTTGATCCACGGCGTAATCCACCAGCGAGTGGCCGTTCAGCGAGATCACCAGCGGAATAGATTGGGTGCGGATTAACTCAACGTAGTTTTCGTCGGCGATGTACTGCTCCCACAGCGGCGGCAGATGAACTTCAACTTCATCAAGGTAGTAGCGCCATTTATGGGGATCGTCCGTGGAGAGTCCGTAGCGGGTAATCGCACGGGTAACGGGGTAGACATTGTTGCTTTGTGCCGTCAGCGTCAGTCGTTCGGACGCGCTGCGCTTATCGGTCGTCACCGTAGTACGGGGCTGCTTTTCCAGCGCGGCGACATACTTATCAACCGCCTCACGCTCCTGAGCAGAGAGTTTACGGCAGGGCGGACTGATAAATGGCAGAGGTTTCGCCAACGGCGGACGATGCCGCATAGCGTACCAGAACCCAATGCCTGCCAGGATTGAACAGGTCAGCACTATGGCCAGGATCATCAAGATTGTGCTCATGCTCTGCTCAATTCAGCCAAAATGCTGCCTTCACTTTAAACTTTCGCTTTCGGTTATGCTCACTATAAAAGAGGCATTCCGGAAGATTATATAACCCTGAGGAGTCAGACACCCGATGAAATAGTGCCAGCGTATATCTGATTAGCATTTGTTAAACCCTGCCTTGTCCGAATGGTAACCGGCTCAGACTGGATTAAATATCGGTATTATCTGAAACTTATCGCAGCATATTGACTAATGCAAATTTAGTCTTAACTGATAACCAAAGGCTGTTATTCAATCGATGTAATCTGTGTAACGATAACGTGATTGTCTGACTGTCGCACAATTGCCTGTGGTTAGGTATGCTAATTCGCTCCAGATAGCCGGCGCAAAATAATTTGAGGCTGATATGAAAATTCCAAAAAAACCTGACATCCTCAATATCACCGCCGTGGCACGTTCACGGTTATTCACCATTGAATCGGTCGATCTGACTTTCAGCAATGGTGCGCATCGCGTTTATGAGCGGATGAAGCCCTCAGAGCGTGAAGCGGTGATGATTGTGCCGATTATTGATGACCATCTGATCCTGATTCAGGAGTATGCCGTCGGACTGGAAACCTATGAGCTTGGTTTCCCCAAGGGGCTGATCGATTCAGGTGAAACCGTGAATGAAGCGGCAGTTCGCGAACTGAAAGAAGAGGTCGGTTTTGGTGCTGACCAACTGACAACGCTGGGCAAACTCACCATGGCGCCCTCCTACTTTTCCAGCAAAATGAACATTGTGGTGGCGGAAGGTCTCTACGCTGAAAAGCTGGAAGGCGATGAGCCGGAGCCGCTGATTGTCCACCGCTGGCCGCTGAGCGATATGATGTCGCTGCTGGATGAGCCCGATTTCCGCGAGGCACGTAATGTCAGTGCGCTGTTTATGGCGCGCGAATGGCTGGTGAAGCAGGGGCGGCTGAGTTACTGAATATCATCTGTGACTGAATAAAAAAGGCCGACTGACGTCGGCCTTTTTTACAGTGCGGTTTCGTGGGTCGCATCAGAACAGCTCGTGACTCTCACCGTTATCCATAATGGTGGTACCCACATCATGGACCGAATATTCGGTTGGCTGGGTGCCATTGATGAAGTACTCCTGACGGGTGTTACCCCCCCCATTTGCCAGCTTGCCGGTACTGCGATCAATAGTGACGGTGACCACACCATCCGGCGGCGTTAACGGCTGCACCGGTACACCATCCAGCGCACTCTTCATGTACTCATCCCATGCCGGTTGTGCGCTCTTAGCACCGCCTTCATAGCCCGAAATCTGATCGGGAATGGCGCCGGAGAGCGTGCTGCGGCCCAGATTGCGGCGCGCATCATCAAAGCCGATCCAGACTGAGGTGACCACGCCAGGGCCGTAACCCGAGAACCAGGCATCTTTCGAGCTGTTAGTGGTACCGGTTTTACCGCCGATATCATTACGCTTAAGGTCACGCCCGGCACGCCAGCCTGTTCCCATCCAGCCCGGTTCGCCAAAGATGTTACTGTTCAGCGCGCTCTTGATCAGGAAGGTGAGCGGGGTGTTGATCACGTGGGGTGCATATTGCTGCTCACCCTGTTGTGCCTGAGCGGGAACCTGCTCCAGTTCAGGCTGAGGAACGGCCTGATTCTGGTTGTTATTTGAGGCAGCAACGTTCTCGACGCTCTCTTCATTCAGGGCCAGCGCTTTTTTGGTCTCGCCGTAGATCACCGGCAGATTGCACTGCGGGCAGGCGATCTTCGGTTTCTCTTCAAATACGAGGCCGCCCTGTTCGTTCTCAATCCGGGTGATGAAGTAAGGATCGACCAGGAAGCCGCCATTCGCCATCACGGAGTAGCCGCGCACCACCTGTAACGGGGTAAACGAGGCCGCACCTAATGCCAGCGATTCGGTGTGAACAATGTTCTGAGCCGGGAAACCAAAGCGCTGCAGATACTCAGCAGCGTAATCCACGCCCATCGCACGCATCGCACGCACCATCACCACGTTTTTCGACTGGCCTAAACCCTGACGCAGACGAATCGGACCATCGTAAGTTGGCGGTGAGTTCTTGGGACGCCAGTCAGCACCCGCACCCGCATCCCAGCGTGAAATCGGCACATCGTTAAGGATTGAGGCGAGCGTCAGCCCGCGATCCATTGCGGCGGTATAGAGGAAAGGCTTGATGTTAGAGCCGACCTGACGCAGCGCCTGGGTCGCACGGTTAAACATGCTCTGGTTAAAGGCAAAGCCGCCTACCAGCGCGCGCACCGCACCATCATTCGGATCCAGCGAGACCAGCGCCGAGTTCACATCCGGCACCTGGCCCAGCCACCACTCATCACCCACTTTGCGCACCCAGATCTGCTGGCCTGCCTGCAATACCTGCGTCACGCTTTTCGGCGTCGGGCCCTGCACGGTGTCAGACTTATAAGGACGCGCCCAGCGCACACCGGCTAATGCCAGCGACACATTGCTGCCATCTTTCAGCATCACCGTCGCTTCATCGCTGCGCGCTTCCGTTACGACTGCCGGATTGAGCGGACCATAGACCGGCAGCGTCTTCAGCGCTTTCTCAATCTTCGTCTGATCCCAGGCCGGTTCACCCACTTTCCACAGCACGCTGGTCGGGCCGCGATAGCCATGACGCATATCGTAGGCCATGACGTTATTGCGAACGGAGGTCTGCGCGGCTTCCTGCAGGCGACGGGTCACGGTGGTGTAGACCTTGTAACCGTCGGTGTAGGCATTCTCGCCGTAGCGTTTCACCATCTCCTGACGCACCATCTCGCTGAGATAGGGGGCAGAGAAAGCGATTTCCGGGCCGTGATACTTCGCGACCAGCGGCGTATTACGCGCCTCATCATACTGCTGCTGCGTGATGTAATGCTGATCCAGCATACGCGCCAGCACCACGTTGCGGCGCGACAGGGCACGACTCGGCGAGTAAAGCGGGTTAAAGGTGGAAGGGGCTTTCGGCAGACCGGCAATCATCGCCATCTCACTCAGCGACAGCTGGTCAACCGGCTTACCAAAATAGACCTGTGAGGCTGCGCCAACGCCATAAGCACGGTAGCCGAGGTAGATCTTATTCAGGTAGAGCTCAAGGATTTCATCTTTGTTCAGCAACTGCTCAATGCGTATCGCCAGGAACGCTTCCTTTATTTTACGCATCAGGGTGCGTTCCGGGCTCAGGAAGAAGTTACGGGCCAGCTGCTGAGTGATAGTACTGGCACCCTGCGAGGCATGACCGGAGACCAGCGCAACGCTGGCCGCACGGAAAATACCCACCGGATCAACACCATGGTGCTCATAAAAACGGCTATCTTCGGTCGCAATAAACGCTTTCACCATCACAGGTGGCACTTGCTGCAGAGTCAAAGGAATACGGCGCATTTCGCCATACTGGGCGATCAGATCGCCATCGGCGCTGTAAACCTGCATAGGGGTTTGCAGACGCACATCTTTCAGCGTGTTTACGTCGGGCAGCTGTGGCTCTATGTATTTGTATAAACCATAAATCGAGCCAGCTCCCAACAGGATGCAACACACTGCAAGGATCAATAAATACTTTACGAACTTCACCTGGAATTTCCCATCTGTTGTCGTTTGAGCAGTTTATAAACAACCGCGCGGTAGTATAAAGGCAAGCCAGACGCTTTGATATGTCCATTTTCCCGGACGATAAGGAGATCGCGCGTATGGCTTTTCATACCTGGCAAATTGGGCTGGATATTCAGAATAGGCAGATTTGCGCCCTGGCCCTCCAGCCTCGTCGTGATGGCTGGCAGCTACGCCACTGGTGGCAGCAGCGGCTGCCGCAAGATACGTTAAGAAACGGCGTGCTGCAATCTTCGCCTGAATTACTGGCGGCCTTAACGACCTGGCGTCAGCGGTTACCACGCCGTTATTCGCTGCGGGTCGGATTGCCTGCCCAGCTGGTGCTGCAGCGCCAGCTTCCCCTGCCTGCGCAGTCGCTGAATGAGCCCGCGCTGGGGCACTACGTGCAGGCGGCCGCGCGCCGTCTCTTTCCGCTGGAGCCCGCTGCGCTGGCGCTGGATTACCGACCGGATGCGCAGAGCGGTCAGCTCTGCGTCACGGCAGCGCGGCTGGAGATTATCGACCAGTGGGCGGCACCCCTGTTGCAGGCGGGTTTAAAGCCGCAGGTGTTCGAATTAACCACCGAGGCGCTGAAGCGGTTAGCCCGGCAGGCAGCGCTGCAGGACGATGCGGTACTGGTTCTGCAGCAGGATAACCGCTGGCTCTGGAGCGATGCGCACACCGCTGCTGACACAGGCGAAGCCGCCACGCTGGAGGCACTGCAACGGCAGGCCTTTCCCGGGGCGCGTTCTGTCGCCTGGTGTACTGCAGAGCAGGCGCCGTTGCCTGCAGACGTTAGCGCGTTTTCCCCTTTTGATCTGTTTCGTTATAAGCAGCCACCTTTGCCGGAGAATCCGGGCGCTTTTGCGCTGGCGGCCGGGCTGGCGCTGCGCGACGGAGATGAGTGATGGTCGCGGTTAATCTGCTGCCCTGGCGGCAGCGCCGTCGGCAACAGCAGCGGCGACAGAGCCTGGTCGTGCTGTCACTGGCGACTGGCGCCCTGTTACTGGTGGTGATGCAGCAAACCTGGCGGATCCAGCAGACGCGTCAGCAGGTGGCAGAGGCGAGCAGGACGCAGCAGCAGGCGCTGGAAAGCCTGGGGCAGCAGTTAGCGCAACAAAAGCAGTTACTGGAGCAGCTCGCGGTCGTGCAAAAACAGCAGGCGAAGCATCGCCAGCAGGCTGCACAACTGGCCGCCTGGCAGCAGTTCTGGCTCGATTTACCCGCGTTGCTGCCCGACACCGCCTGGCTGACCCGGCTGGAAAAGCGCGACAACCGTCTGACACTGGAGGGGCGGGCACAGGATATGGCGGCAGTCCGACAGTTCCGCCAGCAATTAACCACTGTGGCCCTGTTTGGTCTGGTGAAGCAGGGCGGGGTTAAGCGTCAGGCTGATGGCCATTATCGGTTTTCACTGCGGGCAGAGATGCAGGAGGTGAACAGTGAGTGAATGGTGGGAGCGCTGGTGGCAGATGGCCGCTATTGCGCGCTATGGCTTGCTCGCCGCACTCTTATCCGGTCTGCTGCTGCTCTCCTGGATCCTGTGGTTACGGCCACAGCAGCAGGCGCTCATTGCTGAACAGCAGACGCTGTTGCAGTTGACCCGCACTCTGCAGCTGCGCCAGCACCAGTGGCGTCAGAACCCTGATAATGCACAGTTGCAGGCGCAGCTGCAGTCGATGCAGATCGCGAGATCAGCATCTGCATCGGGCCGTGCAGTGGAAGAGATCCTGGCGGCACGCCGTAGCCAGCTGGAAGAGTGGCAGCCGGACGCCCCCTCACGCATGCTGACGCTGCATCTGCAGTGGCCGGCGTTCCAGTCGCTTTTTGCCGAGCTGGCCCAGGCCTCCGCACCGTTTCCGGTGCATTTCCAGCTGCTGGCGCAGCCGCAGTACCTGGTGGCTCAACTCTGGCTGGAACCTGACGATGCGCCATAGTCTGCTGATTTTACTGTTGTGCTGTGGCGGCGTACTGGCGCGCGATCCGTTCCGGCCTGTAGCCGGTTCCGTCTGTGAGGCGTCAGTGGAACCGCTCACCGGCTGGCGTCTGCAGGGGATTATTGGCCGGGAGGCGCATTTCCATGCCTGGCTGCTGACCCCGCAGGGAGAGAGTATTACGGCCCGCACCGGCAAGCCATTTCCATTCGCACCCTGGCAACTGGCGGATATGACCCGCCGCAGCCTCACCTTAGCGGTGGCGAATAGCTGCAACGCACAACAGACCGTATTTTATTTAAAAGGACGTTCGCATGATAAGGATAACCACTCTGCTGCTGCTACTAAGCTGCCTGCTGCCGGTTTACGCCGCTGATGAGGAGCCTCTCAGTCTGACTTTTGATAACGCTCCGGTAGAGCGTATTTTGCAGGCGCTGGCTGACTATCAGCAGATCAATCTGATGATTGCGCCAGAGGTTGAAGGTTCGTTATCGCTGCGGCTGGATAACCTGCCCTGGCATCAGGCGCTCGACCTGGTGGCGCGCATGGCAAAGCTGACGCTGGTTGAACAGGATAATGTCCTGCTGGTCTATCCGGAAAGCTGGCAGCAGGCTCAGCAGCAGGCACGTGAGGCTGAGAAGCAGTCGCAGTTGCAGCAGGTTCCTTTGCAACAGCGCGCTGTGATATTGCGTTATGCCAGCGCCAGCGAGGTGTATGCCAGCCTGCTGAGTGAGCGTCAGTCGCTGATGACACCACGCGGTAGCGTGACGGTCGACAAACGCACCAACGCATTGTTACTGCGCGATAGTGCGGCGGCTTTAAAAGAGACGGAGCGCTGGATACGGGCGCTGGATCTGCCACTGGAACAGATTGAACTGTCAGCCCACATCGTTACTATCAGCGAGGAGCATCTGCAGGAGCTGGGCGTGAAGTGGGGATTGCAGGCGGGGGACGCCGCCGTAACAGATATCCTGCATCATCCCCGGCTGGATGTTCCGCTGGCGGTGAGTTCACCCGGCATCAGCGTGGGTATGGCGCTGGCGCGCATCGGAGGGCAGCTTCTGGATCTGGAGTTAAGTGCGCTGGAGCAGGAGAATCAGATTGAAATCATCGCCAGTCCGCGCCTCTTTACCTCACATCAGCAGACCGCCTCGATTAAGCAGGGCACAGAAATTCCTTATGAAGTGTCGGCAGGAAACAGCGGTGCCACCAGTATTGAGTTTAAAGAAGCGGTGCTGGGTATGGAGGTGACACCGACGATTTCCGGCAATGGCCGCATCCAGCTGAAGATCCATATCAGTCAGAATATGCCGGGTCGCAGCATCAGAACCGGCGATAGCGACATATTATCCATCGATAAACAGGAAATTGAGACTCAGGTCACGGTCAGTGACGGGCAAACACTGGCGTTAGGCGGTATCTTTCAGCAGCAGCGCACCCGCGGACAGAATCAGGTGCCGCTACTGGGAAATGTGCCGCTGATTGGCGGGTTGTTTCGCCAGCAATCTGATCAGCGCAAAAAAAGAGAGCTGGTGATCTTCATTACGCCGCGATTGGTCAGGGAAGCAGCGCTTACGGCTGGATAAAACGGAAAATGCGTCCCTTAAGGCCATCTGCGTTGACGCAGGAGAGGAATTAGCTTACAAGGTTTAGCGATTTTCAATACGGTGTAACCGTCTATGCTGGGTAAATCCCGGCAAACAGATCAGAAAACTCCTCTGTACGCAGCGTTGTAAAGACGCAGCGCTGGCGCGTTACAGTTTCGCGAACACAGGCCAATTCAGAAATGGATGTGCTGAAGGCAATATAATCGGTTGCCAAACAGCCTTGAGTGTTGAGATAATTTTTCATCTGACTCTTGCTAACGCTCATGAGGTCTCAGTTCCTGTCCCGCCAGCAAATGCTGAACGCGGGGTATCATTAACGAATTCTTAGTAATACCGACAAAATGGCAGAGAAACGCAATATCTTTCTGGTTGGGCCGATGGGTGCCGGCAAAAGCACTATTGGCCGTCAGTTGGCTCAGCAACTCAACATGGAGTTCTTCGATTCCGATCAGGAAATTGAGCGACGCACCGGAGCGGATGTGGGCTGGGTTTTTGATGTCGAAGGCGAAGCTGGCTTTCGCGATCGCGAAGAAAAAATCATTAACGAACTGACCGAGAAGCAAGGCATCGTCCTGGCGACAGGCGGTGGTTCCGTCAAATCCCGGGAAACGCGTAATCGTCTCTCCGCCCGCGGTGTTGTGGTTTATCTTGAAACCACCATCGAGAAGCAACTGGCGCGCACCCAACGTGACAAAAAACGTCCGTTGCTGCAGGTGGATTCACCGCCGCGTGAAGTGCTCGAAGCGCTGGCTGGCGAACGTAACCCGCTCTACGAAGAGATCGCCGATGTAACCATTCGCACAGATGATCAGAGTGCGAAAGTGGTGGCGAATCAGATTATCCACATGTTGGAAAAAAGTTGATCCAACGTTCGAAGGCTCCTTAACAGGTATCGGGCATCATGGAGAAGATCACCGTCTCACTGGGGGAACGCAGTTACCCCATCACTATCGCTGCCGGACTGTTTAACGATCCGGCTTCTTTTTGGCCGCTAACCGCGGGCGAAAACGCCATGGTGGTGACAAACCAGACGCTGGCTCCGCTTTATCTTGACCAGCTGACTGCGCTGCTGACGGCGGCAGGTGTAAAAGTGGATCAGGTGATCTTACCCGACGGCGAGCAATATAAGACGCTGGCCGTGATGGATCAGGTTTTTACCGCGCTCCTGCAAAAGCCGCACGGTCGTGATACGACGCTTATCGCCTTAGGCGGCGGCGTCATTGGCGATCTTACCGGTTTTGCTGCGGCCAGTTATCAGCGTGGCGTACGCTTTATTCAGGTACCGACCACCTTACTGTCGCAGGTCGACTCTTCGGTTGGCGGCAAAACGGCCGTTAACCATCCGCTGGGCAAAAACATGATCGGCGCGTTTTATCAACCCGCGTCGGTGGTGATTGATACTGCCTGTCTGCAGACGTTGCCCGCGCGCGAACTGGCGTCGGGTCTGGCGGAAGTGATTAAGTACGGCATCATCCTCGACGGTGCGTTTTTCCAGTGGCTGGAGCAGAATCTTGATGCCCTGCTGGCGCTGGATGAACAGGCGCTGGCGTACTGCATTCGTCGCTGCTGTGAACTGAAAGCCGAAGTCGTGGCCGCCGATGAACGTGAAAACGGTCAGCGGGCGTTGCTGAATCTGGGCCATACTTTTGGTCATGCGATTGAAGCACACATGGGCTATGGCAACTGGCTGCACGGTGAAGCGATTGCAGCGGGCATGGTGATGGCGGCACGCACGGCTGAACGCCTGGGGCAGTTCCAGGCACAGGAGACGGACCGCATTATTGCTCTGTTCCTGCGTGCCGGTTTGCCGGTACATGGGCCTGAGGCGATGAGTGCGGAGATGTATCTGCCGCACATGATGCGCGATAAGAAAGTTCTGGCGGGCGAATTGCGGCTGGTACTCCCGCTGTCGATTGGCCGCTCTGAAGTGCGTGGTGGCGTGGCACATGATATGGTGCTGGCTGCAATTAATGATTGTCAGCAATCCTGAGATTAAGCAGTTGAGTGGTGACGCGGCGCGCAGGGTGCGCAGTGCGGAATGCCGCTTTACGGAGGAGGCAAAATGGATGAGTTTAAACCGGAAGATGAGTTAAAACCTGACGCCAGCGATCGCCGTCCCTCGCGCCCTCGTAAGTCGTCTCCCGCAGCCAAAATACCGGTTTCGCGCCAGCGCATCATGATGGGTGTCGGGATCCTGGTTCTGCTGTTACTGGTACTGGGTATTGGTTCGGCGCTGAATGGCCCGGATGAGAAAAAACCTGCGACTGCGGGCAATACGCCTGCCGCTGGTGGCGGTTCCGGCAGCGAAAAGAATATCGACCTGGCCGGCTCCTCTTCCATGTCGGGTGGACAGACGACGCCAACCGGCGGGCAGACCACGCCAGCTACCAGCGAAAATAACGCGGCGACCAGCGGTAATGCTGTGTCTGACCCGCAGCGCGACGTCTCAATGCCGCCTGTGGCTTCAACGCCTACGCAGGCCGCCCCTGTTGAGACGCCAGCAAATCAGCAGCGTGTCACGCTGCCGGGCGATCTGAACAGCGCGCTGAGTAATCAGCAGCAGCAGGTCGACAGTGCCGCGATGGGCACGCAGGGTGGCAGTTCACTGCCAACAGCCCCTGCCACGGTCAGCGGCAATGCCGGAACGGCTGCGAATCCGGTTACGGCCCCTGCAGGCCGTCAGACGCCAAACAAATCAAACGCTTCTGCCCGTCCGGCGCACGATTCATCGCATAAAACTGCTTCGAAGCCTGCAACCCGTGACAGCAAAACACATACCACGCCAGCACGTACGCCAGCCCCTTCTGCTCCGGCCACTGCGGCGGCAGGCAGCAGTTCAGCCAGCAAATCATTACCAGGCGGCAGCTATACCCTGCAGCTGAGCGGTGCATCGAAGGCGGAAAGCCTGAATGCCTGGGCTAAGCAGCAGAATCTGAGTGGGTATCACGTCTACAAAACCACCCGTAACGGTCAGTCGTGGTACGTGCTGGTGAGTGGTTCCTATGCCACACCGGCTGATGCCAAACGCGCGGTAGCCTCACTGCCTGCCGAAGTGCGTGCGAAGAACCCGTGGGTTAAACCAGTAAGCCAGGTGAAGAAAGAAGCCAGCCAATAGCGGATGTGGGGCCAGTTTCTGGCCCCGTTTTAAGCGCAGATCTGCTGTCGGTCCAGCCACAGCCTCACAATAAGATGTAATAACCACGACAGCATGAAAAAAAATCGCGCTTTCCTGAAATGGGCAGGGGGAAAATTTCCCTTAGTAGAAGAGATCCATCGCCATCTGCCGCAAGGCGACTGTCTGGTAGAACCCTTTGTTGGCGCGGGTTCGGTGTTTCTGAACACTGAATTTGATCGCTACCATCTGGCTGATATCAACAGTGACCTGATTAATCTCTATAACATTGTTAAAACGCGCACGGCGGATTTCATCCGTGACGCGCAGCTGCTGTTTACGCCGGAAAGTAACAACGAGATCTGTTATTACCAGCGTCGCACCGAATTTAACACCAGCACCGACGCCTACCTGCGCGCGCTGTTGTTCCTCTATCTGAACCGTCACTGTTACAACGGCCTCTGTCGCTATAACCTGCGTGGCGAGTTCAACGTGCCGTTTGGCCGCTATCGCAAACCCTACTTTCCGGAAGCAGAACTGTTATGGTTTGCCGAGCGTGCGCAAAAAGCGACGTTTGTCTGTGAATCGTACGATGTTACCCTGACCAATGCCGGTAAAGGCTCGGTAGTCTATTGCGATCCGCCTTATGCGCCGCTGTCGGCAACGGCCAATTTCACGGCTTATCACACCAACAGCTTCAGCCTGCGTGAGCAGGAGAACCTGGCGGCGTTAGCGGCAAAGCTGGCTTCGTCGGAGGACCGGATTCCGGTACTGATTTCTAACCACGACACTGCACTGACGCGTTTATGGTATCAGGATGCAGAGTTACATGTGGTCAAAGCCCGGCGTTCTATCAGCCGAAGCATAACGGGTCGCACCAAGGTCGACGAACTGCTGGCACTTTATAGCTAGTCTGTTTCGTCCGCGACCAACGCATTACGCCAGCCTGCGTGCTGGCGCACAACAGTGGGAGAATCGGATGAAACAATATTTACTGGCCCCTTCAATCCTTTCGGCGGACTTTGCTCGCCTGGGCGAAGACACAGCCAAAGCGCTGGCGGCCGGAGGTGACGTGGTTCACTTCGACGTGATGGACAACCACTACGTGCCTAATCTGACCATGGGTCCGATGGTGCTGAAAGCACTGCGCGACTATGGCATCACTGCCCCCATCGATGTGCATCTGATGGTGAAGCCGGTAGATGCGCTAATCCCTGATTTCGCCAAAGCGGGTGCCACCTACATCACCTTTCATCCCGAAGCCAGCGAACACGTTGACCGCACCCTGCAAATCATCAAAGAGCATGGCTGCAAAGCGGGTCTGGTGTTTAACCCGGCGACCCCGCTGAGCTACCTCGATTACGTCATGGATAAGCTGGATATCATTCTGCTGATGTCAGTGAACCCTGGCTTTGGCGGTCAGTCATTTATTCCTGGTACACTGGATAAACTGCGTGAAGCGCGCAGGCGTATCGATCAGAGCGGTTACAGCATTCGCCTTGAAGTGGATGGCGGCGTGAAGATCGACAATATTGGCCAGATCGCTGCCGCCGGTGCCGACATGTTTGTCGCCGGTTCCGCGATCTTCGGTCACCCTGACTATAAAAAAGTGATCGATGATATGCGCAACGAACTGGAGAAGGCCAATGGCTCATTTCACTGATATTCGTGCGCTGGCGTTTGATCTCGATGGGACACTGGTGGATAGCGCACCCGGCCTGGCCGATGCGATTGACCGCACGCTGAACGACCTCCGTCTGCCGCAGGCGGGCCTTGAGCGTGTCTCAACCTGGATTGGCAACGGCGCGGATATCATGATGGCCCGCGCGCTGACCTTCGCGCTGGGCCGTGAGCCGCAGCCGGAAGAGCAGCGTGATGCGCGGGCGCTGTTTGACCGACATTATGCCGATACCGTGGATGCGGGCAGTACGCTGTTTCCACAGGTAAAGCAGACGCTGGCCGCCTTAAAGGCCGCCGGGCTGCCGATGGCGATAGTCACCAACAAGCCGACGCCGTTTGTGGCACCGCTGCTGGAGTCGCTTGGCATTGCTGATGCGTTTTCGCTGATTATCGGTGGCGACGATGTGCCGGTTAAAAAACCGCATCCTGCGGCAATTTTTATGGTGCTGGGCACCTTTGGTGTGTTGCCGAATGAGTTGCTGTTTGTCGGCGACTCACGCAATGATATCCAGGCGGCACAGGCGGCGGGCGTACCCAATATCGGCATGACCTTTGGCTATAACTATGGCGAGCCGATTGCCACCAGCCAGCCCGATTTAACCCTCGACTCTTTCGACGAACTTTTGCCCGCTCTGGGGCTGTAAATATCAGGACATAAGTATGAAACCCATCGTTTTCAGCGGCGCACAGCCGTCCGGCGAACTGACCATTGGCAACTATATGGGAGCGCTGCGTCAGTGGGTGCAGATGCAGGATGATTTCCACTGCATTTATTGCATCGTTGATCTGCACGCTATCACCGTGCGTCAGGATCCTGTTGCACTGCGTAAAGCGACGCTGGACACGCTGGCGCTCTATCTGGCCTGTGGTATAGACCCGCAAAAAAGCACCATCTTCGTTCAGTCGCATGTGCCAGAGCACACGCAGCTGAGCTGGATCCTGAATTGCTATGCCTACTTCGGTGAACTGAGCCGCATGACGCAGTTTAAGGATAAATCAGCGCGTTACGAAGAGAACATTAACGCCGGTCTGTTCGACTATCCGGTGCTGATGGCGGCTGACATTCTGCTCTATCAGACCCATCAGGTGCCGGTGGGTGAAGATCAGAAGCAGCATCTGGAGCTGAGCCGCGATATCGCGCACCGCTTCAATGCGATCTACGGCGATATCTTCAAAGTACCAGAGCCGTTGATTCCGAAGTCTGGCGCGCGCGTGATGTCGCTGCTGGAACCGACGAAGAAGATGTCCAAGTCTGACGATAACCGCAATAACGTGATCGGCCTGCTGGAAGATCCGAAAGCGGTCGTGAAGAAGATTAAACGCGCCGTCACCGATTCTGAAGAGCCGCCAGTGGTGCGCTACGATATCAAAGAGAAAGCGGGCGTCTCTAACCTGCTGGATATTCTGTCGGGCGTGACCGGTAAAACTATCGCCGAGCTGGAGCAGGAGTTCGAAGGCAAGATGTATGGTCACCTGAAGGGCGCAGTAGCCGATGCTGTGTCGGGTATGCTCTCTGAGCTGCAGGAGCGTTATCACAGCTTCCGCAACGATGAAGCACTGCTGGAGCAGGTGATGCGTGATGGCGCGGCCAAAGCACGCGCACAGGCGCAGGAAACGCTGAAGAAGGTGTATCAGGCGGTAGGCTTTGTCGCGATGCCGTAATGGCTGAGCAGACAACCAGGACGGCGGGCATTGTGCCCGCCGTTTTTATTTGCCGGACTCAGAACCAGCGCAGGCTGTCACGCAGACTTACCACGCTGCCGATGATCATCAGGCTGGGACTGGTCACCTGACCGGCTAACGCTTCCAGCTCGCTCAGTGTCCCGGTGACCACGCGTTGACGCGTAGTGGTGCCGTTTTCCACCAGCGCCACCGGCATATCGCTGCGCATACCGTGCTTTATCAGCTGCTGCTGAATCTCTCCGGCCTGCGTGAGCCCCATATAAAAGACCAGCGTCTGCTGTTCCGCCGCCAGCGTCTGCCAGGCGAGCGAGCCCTCTTTCTGCAGATGTCCGGTAACCAGTCTGACGCTCTGCGCATGATCGCGGTGGGTCAGGGGAATACCGCTGTAAGCCGCACAGCCCGATGCGGCGGTGATCCCCGGCACCACGCTGAACGGAATCTGCCGCTGCGCCAGCGCTTCCAGCTCTTCACCGCCGCGACCAAAGATAAAGGGATCGCCGCCTTTCAGCCGTACGACCCGTTTTCCCCGCTGCGCCTGTTCGCAGAGCAGCTGGTTAATCTCATCCTGCGGCACGCAGTGATGTCCGGCGCGTTTACCGACAAAGATGCGTTCAGCATCGCGGCGCACCAGATTCAGGATCTCATCGGAAACCAGCCGGTCATAGACGATGACATCTGCCTGCTGGATCAGCTGTAAGCCTTTCAGAGTCAGTAATCCGGCATCACCCGGACCGGCACCGACCAGCGCCACTTCACCCTGTTGGCGAAGGTCAGCGTTAAAGAGCTGGTCGGTAATCTGCTCCGCGCGTTCACTGTCGCCGTTGGCCAGCGTCTGGGCCAGCCGCTGGCTGTTAAAGAAGCGTTCCCAGAAGTGGCGGCGGGCACTGACAGAGCTGAACTGCTGTTTCACCCGCGCGCGCAGAGTGCCTGCCAGCTGAGCCAGCTGGCCAAGGTGTTGCGGCAGCATCGCCTCCAGCTTCTCCCGCAACAGCCGCGCCAGTACCGGCGCGCGTCCACCGGAAGAGACGGCGACCATCAGCGGGGAACGATCGATAATCGACGGCATAATGGCGCTGGCCTGCTGCGGCGCATCCACCAGATTGCAGAAGATCTGCTGTTTTTCGGCGGCTTCAGCCACCTGCTGATTAACCGCATCATCGCTGGTCGCGGCGACCACCAGCCAGCAGCCGGTGAGCCAGTGCGGATCAAACGCCCCTGGCAGCAGCGTGATGGTTTCCTGCTGCGCCCATTGCCGGAAGGCGGGGGAGAAATCAAGGGCACCGACCAGCAGCTCGGCGCCGGCCTCCAGCAGCAGGCGGGCTTTCCGCTCAGCCACGTCACCTGCGCCGACCAGCAGGCAGCGTCGGCCCTGCAGGCGGCAGAATAAGGGGAAGTAGTCCATCAGACGTCCTTAAAAAAGCCCGCGGAGGCGGGCTGTTGACGGGAGTTACAGGCAGACTTCAACCTGTCCGGCATTGACCCGCACCGGCCAGGCCGCCACGGAGCGCGTTTCATCCTCCATGCAGTAGCCATCGCTAAGACGGAAACGCTGCTTTTTCAGCGGGCTGGCAACCCAGAGCGCATCCTGATGTTCAGCAATAATGCCGCGTGACAGCACGCTGGCATCGGCAAAGGGATCGATATTGCTGATGGCATAGAGCTGCTCATCGTTGCGGGGACGGAAGATAGCAACCTGCTGGCCTTTGACCAGCGCGCAGACGCCCGTGGCGGGCAGGATCTGCGTCAGCGGGCACACCGGATTCCACTGGCTCATGATTCGGTCTCCTCAATCAGGGTCACGGCAATGCGTTCATCGGCGCGTGCCGGGCGGTGCTGGTCGCGCTCCGCGACCCGCTGCACGCCAGGATCGCGTTGCGGCGAGTTGATAAAGTGGGCAAAGCGCGTCAGGTGATCCTTATCTTCCAGCGTCGCTTTCCATTCGCAGCTGACGCTGGTACGCAGGGCGGCCAGCTGCTGCTCCATCTGGCTGTTGAGGCCAAGTTTGTCATCCACGATCACCTTACGCAGATAGTCGATGCCGCCTTCCAGACTCTCCAGCCACAGCGAGGTGCGCTGCAGTTTGTCGGCAGTGCGGATATAGAACATCATTAAACGGTCGAGATAGGTGACCAGCGTCTGCTGATCGAGATCGGCCGCCAGCAGATCGCCATGGCGCGGCTTCATGCCGCCGTTGCCGCAGACGTAAAGGTTCCACCCTTTTTCCGTCGCGATAATGCCGACATCTTTGCCCTGTGCTTCCGCACATTCGCGGGTGCAACCAGAGACGCCAAACTTCATCTTGTGCGGCGTACGGATGCCTTTGTAGCGGTTCTCCAGCATCACGCCGAAGCCGAGGCTGTCACCCACGCCATAACGGCACCAGGCGCTGCCAACGCAGGTTTTCGCCATGCGCAGCGCCTTGGCGTAGGCCTGGCCGGTTTCAAATCCGGCGTCGATCAGCTGTGACCAGATGGCGGGCAGATCGTCTTTCTGCGCGCCAAACAGACCGATGCGCTGAGAGCCGGTAATTTTGGTGTAGAGCTGATAGCGCTCGGCGATCTCGCCAATTACTTTCAGTCCCTGGGGCGTGATTTCACCGCCGGGCGAGCGCGGGATCACCGAGTAGGTGCCATCTTTCTGGATGTTGCCAAGGTAGAGGTCGTTGCTGTCCTGTAACGGCGCGTGCTGGGGTTTGAGCACATATTCATTCCAGCAGGAGGCGAGCAGTGAGCCAACCACCGGCTTGCACACTTCACAGCCATAACCCTGACCATAGCGGGCCAGCAGTTCGTCAAAGGTTTTAATCTCCTCTACCTGAATCAGGTGATAAAGCTCCTGACGTGACCAGGCGAAGTGGGCGCAAAGATGGTTATTGACCTCAATGCCCTGACGGCTGAGTTCACTGTTGAGAACCTGGGTGATCAGTGGGATACAGCCGCCGCAACCGGTGCCGGCACGGGTGCTGCTTTTCAGTGCTGCCACGGTATGACAGCCACCCTGTACCGCCTTAATGATGTCGCCTTTACTGACGTCAAAACAGGAGCAGATTTGTGCGGTATCAGGCAGAGAATCGACGCCGATGGCCGGTTTATCCCCGCTGCCGGCTGGCAGAATAAGCGCTTCCGGATTAGCAGGCAGCGGAATAGCATTCAGCACCAGCTGCAGCAGGTTGCCATAGTCGCTGGTGTCGCCCACCAGTACGGCACCCAGCAGGGTTTTCTGATCTTCGCTGATAATCAGGCGCTTGTAGATCGATTTGCTCTCATCCAGCCAGACCACGCTGCGAGCGCCTGGCGTGGTGCCGCGCGCATCGCCAATGCCGCCAACATCAACACCCAGCAGCTTCAGTTTGGCGCTCATGTCCGCGCCGGTAAACGCACTGTC
Source organism: Pantoea sp. BJFS-204 (assembly GCF_049310725.1). Lineage (NCBI taxonomy): Bacteria > Pseudomonadati > Pseudomonadota > Gammaproteobacteria > Enterobacterales > Erwiniaceae > Pantoea > Pantoea sp. BJFS-204. Next base: position 207,420 of record NZ_JBMOWE010000006.1, read on the forward strand.
GCGGCCCAGCAGATGGTCGCTGGCGACCTGGGCCATTTTGTATCCCGGCGCCACCAGGCCATAGACGCGATTCTGCCAGGCAGCGCACTCACCGATGGCGTAGATAGTGGGATCGCTGGTCCGGCACTGGTCATCAATGGCGATGCCGCCGCGCGGCCCCAGTGCTAATCCACACTGCTTCGCCAGTTTGTCCTGCGGGCGAATGCCGGTGGAGAAGACGATGAAATCGACCTCCAGCGCGCTGCCATCAGCAAACTGCAGCGTTTTGCCGCCGTGCTCGTGATGCACAATCTGTTGGGTGTTTTTACCGGTGTGGACCCGCACGCCCATCTGCTCAATCTTGCGACGTAGCTGCTCACCGCCTTGCTGATCTAACTGCTCCGCCATCAGCACCGGCGCAAATTCAATGACGTGGGTTTCAATGCCCAGATTTTTCAGTGCGCCCGCCGCTTCCAGCCCCAGCAGGCCGCCGCCAATCACCGCGCCGCGTTTGCTGCGGCGCGAACAGGCTTCGATGGCGTTAAGATCTTCGATGGTGCGATAGACAAAGCAGTCGCTGCCTTCGGCACCGTTAATTGGCGGGATCCACGGATAAGAGCCGGTGGCAAAAATCAGCGTATCGTAATGCACTGCGCGACCGGTACTGGAGTGGATGAGTTTCTCATCACGATTAATGGTGATGGCGCGTTCACCCAGCAGCAGATTGACCTGATGTTTGTCGTAATAGCCTTCACGAACCAGCGACAATTCTTCAGCGGTGTGATGGGAAAAGTAGGCGGACAGGTGGACACGATCATAGGCGACACGGGGTTCTTCACAAAAGACGGTCAGCGAAAACTGGTCAGGTTCCGCTTTCTCTAGTAATTCTTCTATGAAGCGGTGGCCGACCATGCCGTTACCGATAACGACGACATTGTGCTTGCTCATTTTTGCCTCAAATTTGCGATATCTGCGGCTACAATAGCGCGCCGTTTCTGGCACTTATTGATATACATCAACCACGACGCCATATACCTATTAAGAGGTATATGGTTGATTTGAAATAATTTTTTCTGGTGCGGATAACCCGCTGATTATTCGGGCTTGCGGCGGGTCACCTGAATCGTGTTAGTTTTAAAACACAAAACCGGAAAAGGAGTCGGCAATGATGTCACCTAAGTGGATCAATAACGTGCGTTTACCCTGGCGGGATGGGTTATGGCAGATCGCCATCGCCGATGGCAAAATTGCCCGGCTCTCAGCCCAGCCGCAGCACGCTTCACCGGCGGATGAATCGCTGGACGGCGAGGGTGGCTTAGCCTGCGCGCCTTTTATTGAGCCGCATATTCATCTGGATACCACCCAGACCGCTGGCGAACCCGCGTGGAACCAGTCCGGGACGCTGTTTGAAGGCATTGAGCGCTGGGCTGAACGCAAAGCCATGCTCAGTCATGAAGATGTTAAGCGGCGAGCGATGCAGACGCTGAAGTGGCAGATTGCCAACGGCATTCAGTTTGTCCGTACTCATGTTGACGTTTCTGACCCGTCACTGACGGCGCTTAAAGCGATGCTGGAGTTGAAGGCGGAGATGGCGCCGTGGATCACTATCCAGATTGTTGCTTTTCCCCAGGAGGGTATTCTCTCTTATCCCAACGGTGAAGCGCTGCTGGAGGAGGCATTGCGGCTGGGCGCGGATGTGGTCGGCGCGATCCCGCATTACGAATTCACCCGTGAATATGGCGTTGAGTCGCTGCATAAAACCTTTGCGCTGGCTAACCGCTACGATCGGTTGATCGATGTTCACTGCGATGAGATCGATGATGAACAGTCGCGCTTTGTGGAAACCGTGGCGGCGCTGGCGCATCGCGATGGCAACGGCGCGCGCGTTACGGCCAGTCATACCACCGCGATGCACTCTTACAATGGCGCGTATACCTCACGACTGTTTCGACTTCTTAAGCTGTCGGGCATTAATTTTGTCGCGAATCCGCTGGTCAATATTCACCTGCAGGGCCGCTTTGATACCTACCCTAAGCGGCGCGGCATTACGCGGGTGAAAGAGATGCTGGAGGCGGAGATTAACGTCTGTTTCGGCCACGACGATGTGTTCGATCCCTGGTATCCGCTGGGTACCGCCAGCATGCTGCAGGTGCTGCATATGGGCTTACACGTCTGTCAGTTGATGGGCTATGAGCAGATTGATGCGGGGCTGGATCTGATTACGCATAACAGCGCGAAGACGCTGCAGCTGTCAGGCTATGGCATTCAGACCGGCAACGATGCCAGCCTGATTATTCTGCCGGCAGAGAGTGGTTTTGATGCAGTAAGAAGACAGGTTCCGGTGCGCTATTCACTGCGTCGCGGCACTGTGGTGGCAGAGACAAAGCCCGCAGAAAGCGAGATTTACTGGCGGGAGCGGGAGCGGATAGACTTCCGGCGTTAAACAGCAGGGCGGCGATCAATCGCCGCCCTGAATGATTAATGCGTAACGTGACCGTGCGAGCGATGTTTAGTGACCAGCCCCAGCAGGACACACATCACAAACACCACCGCGTAGAGGCCGTTGGCGGTGGCCAGCGCCGTGTGCACGCCGCTCTTCTCAACAATCGGCGCGGTCACCACGAAGGTCAGCATGGTGCCAACGGTGCCGCAGGTCAGAATAAAGTTCACCAGTTTCGGTGACGCCACTTTGGTCTGCAGCGAGCCGAGCGTGATGATGGTGGTGTAAATTGCGCTCGAGCTGAAGCCCAACACCATAATGATCCACTTCAGCATACCGGCATCCTGGCTGCTGACGAACCAGTACATCAGCACGGTAGCCAGTCCCGCCAGCACCATCAGGATGCGTTGCAGATCGAAGAAGCGCAGCAGGAAGCTGAAGGCCCACATCCCCACCATATAAGCGGTCCAGAAGCTGCCCACCAGTTGTCCGGCATCATTAATATTCATGCCCATGACTTTGGTGGCATATTCCGGCACCCAGGAGATAAAGCCAAGCTGGCCCAGAATGTAGCAGAGCGCCGCCACTGCCAGCAGCAGTACGCCCACACCCCATTTTTCTTTCTCAACTGTCGGGCTGTTTTCGGGCTTACGCAGCACCGGGAACTCGACAAACAGCGTCATGATGAAGATCGCGACGTAGATAAAGCCGATGCAGACGTAGACCCAGTACCACGGCAGCTGACGCGCCAGCAGAATCCCCGCCAGCACCGGAAACAGCGTGCCCGCCATGCTGAAGAAGGAGTCGGTAAACAGCAGGCGCGAACCGCGCTGGCGGCCTTCATACATATGGGTGATCAGGAAGGTGCCGATCGACATAGTAATGCCGCTGACCACGCCCAGCACAAACATACAGAGCGAGAAGACGGTCAGATCGCGGCTGGTCATCAACCCGATTATCGCCAGTACCATCAGGACGAAGCCGAAAATCAGCTGACGCTTCAGTGGCACAATCACCATCAGCCAGGCGTTCAGGAAAACCGCCGCCAGGATGCCGCTGTTGAGGAAGGTGAAGGTATTACTCATGCTGGAGATGGGGATCTGGAAATCTTTTGCGATATCGCCCATTACCATGCCGGTAACAATCACCAGCGCGCCGGTAAGCGCGTAGGAGAAGAAGCTTATCCAGGTGAGGCCAATACGATTACGGTTTGTCATGTTCTGAACCTGTTGAGAACCGGGTGCCAAAAAGTGTCAGAAAGTGTAAACGGAACCGTGATCTTAATAAACAACCAGTGAAACCAGAGATCCATATTTCATGTGTTGTGTGATTTTAATCACGTAATTGCCGGGGTTTAACGTTTGCTCCCCTCATTTGCTGCCACAGCGTAAATATAGGTAAAACGCTGGCTCCTGGAATAGAGTCTCTTTACAATCAATCACGTTTTTGTGCCCGCTCTCCCAGGTAAGGAATCTTTCATGTTTAAACGTACTTTAACAGCGGCCATCACCCTGTTAGCGCTCTCTTCCGTTTCCGCCCAGGCGCTGGCTGCAAAAGGTGACACCCACGTTCTGCTCACCACCTCCGCCGGCAATATCGAACTCGAACTGAATAACCAGAAAGCGCCGGTTTCTGTGAAAAACTTCGTTGATTACGTCAACAACGGTTTTTACAACAACACCATTTTTCACCGCGTGATCCCGGGCTTTATGGTGCAGGGTGGGGGCTTCACTACGGACATGCAGCAGAAGCAGACTAACGCGCCGATCAAGAATGAAGCGGATAACGGCCTGCGTAACCTGCGTGGCACGATTTCCATGGCGCGTACCGCCGATAAAGACAGTGCGACCAGCCAGTTCTTCCTCAACGTCGCGGATAATGCATTCCTCGATCACGGACAGCGCGATTTTGGCTATGCCGTATTTGGTAAGATTGTGAAAGGTCAGGATGTGGTTGAAAAAATTTCTCAGGTACCGACCAAAGATGTGGGTCCTTACCAGAATGTTCCATCCAAACCGGTAGTTATCCTCTCCGCCAAAGTCCTGCCTTAAGTCCGTTCGTCGCCATCTGCGGATGGCGACCGCCTGCCGCATCCGGCAAAGCCAGAATTTGCTCTTATACTTAGGGCAAAAACCTGAGCAGGAGGCGGCATGGCGAACAAACTCACCGAAAAACAGAAGGTCACCCTGTGGCGACAGCGGCGTAGCGCCAGCTATCAGGCCAGCTGTCGGCTGGAAGGCTTCTCGCCAAATGAAACCAGCGTAAACAGCGATGATGCGGCCGCACGTCTGGCGTCACTGAGGAGGCAATATGGACTCTAATACCGCCGTCAGCCAGGATCCCTACCTGTGGCAGCATGACAATGTGCTGAAAAACCTGCCCGATATTCACGATGCCGCGCAGCTGCGTAAGGCGGAGCTGAGTTTTAGTGCGGCGCGTGCCGCCACGCTGGAGCTGGGCCCACGTAATCCTGGACTGCCTTACCTGCGCCAGATCCACCGTACGCTGTTTCAGGACGTCTACAGCTGGGCTGGTGAACTGCGCACTATCGATATCTGGCGCGATGAGACGCCGTTCTGTCATTTCGAATATATCGAAAAGGAAGGTAACGCCCTGATGGCCGCGCTGGAGGAGGAGAAGGGCCTTGCTGACCTGCCACGTGACGCGTTTATTGAGCGTGTTGCCCACTACTACTGCGAAATCAATATGTTGCATCCTTTCCGCCACGGCAACGGTCGGGCGCAGCGGATTTTCTTTGAACAGCTGGCGCTGCATGCCGGTTATCTGCTCTCCTGGGAAGAGACTGACGCTGAAAGCTGGAAAGCGGCGAATCAGGCTGGTGTGGCCGGAGACCTGACTCTGCTGGAGCAGGTATTTGCGAAAGTGGTGAGCGAGGCGGCTTAACCGCGTAGAATAGCGGCGCGGGTAATTATTCTGGACTGGCCATGCTGCTGCTTATCGACAATTACGACTCCTTTACCTGGAATCTTTATCAATATTTCTGCGAGCTGGGCGCGCAGGTTCAGGTGGTGCGCAATGATGCCATCACGCTGGAGCAGATGGCGGCGTTACCGCTGACTCATCTGGTGATCTCCCCTGGCCCCTGCACGCCGTCGGAGTCAGGCATTTCGCTGGCGGCGATCCGGCATTTCGCCGGTCAGCTGCCGGTGCTGGGCGTCTGCCTGGGCCATCAGGCAATTGCGCAGGCGTATGGCGCGCAGGTCGTGCGCGCGCGTCAGGTGATGCACGGCAAAACCTCTGCGATTCAGCACACCGGACAGGGCGTGTTCCGCAGTCTGAATAATCCACTGACCGTGACCCGCTACCATTCGCTGATTGTACAGCGCGACTCCCTGCCAGATGCCTTCGAGGTGACTGCCTGGACGGTGCGTGACGGCGAGCCTGACGAAATTATGGGATTCCGCCATAAAACCCTGGCGCTGGAAGGCGTGCAGTTCCATCCCGAAAGTATTCTCAGCGAGCAGGGACATCAGCTGCTGCGCAATTTCCTTGAGCAATAAGTTGCCTTTGAGTGATTTTTTATGCATATTTTGTGATTATTATTTCAAATTTGCACGTCAATCATCTAAATGGGGTCATCAATGGCAGCGGAAAAAATTGCGGTCACGCGGGAGACGTTCGATAACGTTATTTTGCCTGTTTATGCACCTGCGCAGTTCGTGCCGGTAAAAGGCAAGGGCAGTCGTGTATGGGATCAGCAGGGCAAAGAGTATATCGATTTCTCAGGTGGTATCGCCGTCACCGCACTTGGACACTGCCATCCTGCGCTGGTGGAGACGCTAAAAAGTCAGGGCGAGACGCTGTGGCACACCAGCAACGTCTTCACCAACGAACCGGCGCTGCGTCTTGCCAGTAAGTTAATTCAGGCGACATTTGCCGAGCGGGTCTTCTTCGCTAACTCCGGGGCCGAAGCCAACGAGGCCGCCTTTAAGCTGGCGCGCTACTACGCCTGCAAACGTCACAGCCCATTCAAAAGTAAGATTATCGCCTTTCATAACGCCTTTCATGGCCGGACGCTGTTTACCGTCACGGTCGGCGGACAGCCAAAATATTCTGATGGGTTCGGGCCTAAACCGGCGGATATCGTCCATGTGCCGTTCAATGATCTGAACGCAGTAAAAGCGGTCATTGACGATCATACCTGCGCCATTGTGGTTGAACCGATTCAGGGTGAGGGCGGCGTCGTGCCCGCAACGCAGGAATTTATGCAGGGACTGCGTGAGCTTTGCGATCAGCACCAGGCGCTGCTGGTGCTGGATGAAGTGCAGAGCGGCATGGGGCGCAGCGGCAAGCTATTCGCCTATGAGCATTATGGCATCCAGCCCGATATTCTGACCTCAGCCAAAGCGCTGGGCGGCGGTTTCCCGGTCAGCGCCATGCTGACCACTAACGAAATCGCCTCGACCATGGCGCCGGGCGTGCATGGCACCACCTATGGCGGCAATCCACTCGCCTGCGCCATCGCCGAAACTGCGCTCGATATTATCAATACGCCGGAGGTGCTGGCAGGCGTTGAGACACGTCGTCAGCACTTTGTCACGGCGCTGCAGGCCATCGATGCGAAGTATGATCTCTTCAGCGATATTCGCGGCAAGGGTCTGCTGATTGGCGCGGCGCTGAAACCGCAGCATGCCGGTAAAGCACGCGACATCCTGAATGCCGCGGCCGCAGAAGGCGTGATGGTGCTGGTTGCCGGAACCGACGTGATGCGTTTTGCCCCGTCACTGATCATTGAGCCTGCCGACATCGAAGAGGGCATGAGCCGCTTCGCCACGGCCGTCGGCAATGTGCTCAACGGCTAGCTTAGTTTTTACGTAAGCGTCTGATCAGCCAGCGGCCATGTTGCGGCCGCTGGTTCCACGCCAGCGATGAAATGGTGTACATCACGCTCAGATGGTCGAGAATGCGCCGCACATGCTGCTCCACCACCGTGATCGGTCCCTCACTGATGTTCTCCAGCTCATCCAGCAGGTTAACCTGTGAGCTTTCACCATCATATTCCAGCCGCTGCTGACACCGCTGCAGCGCGATTTCACAGGATTGCAGGTAACGCTCAGCCAGCGAGGCAGTGAGCATGGTGTGCTCCCGCGCCAGAATCGTCATGGCGTTGATATGCTCGACGATAAACTGGCTGTGCGTGACCCAGAGCCGCATATCACTCAGATAGCGGGAGTTGAACGCGGGTTCCTGCATCGCCTGATTCAGTGAGTTAAACAGCGCATTGTGTGCCTGATTGACCTTCACCCGCTGATAAGCCAGTTTCTCTGGTGACTGTTCGTCACCCAGCAACAGCCGCAGCGCATCCTGATAAGTTTCCAGTGCGTCATGGGCGTTCTGCCGCAGCAAGCCGCTCTGCCACTGCGGCCACAGCCAGAGCATCCCGCCAAAGGCGATCAGACAACCCATCAGCGTATCCATGAGTCGCGGCAGCAGAAACTGCGCGCCATTCAGCGATAGCAATTGCAGCGAGTAAACCGCCGTGACCGTAAAGCCAATCATCGACCAGCCATAAAACTGGCGGGTAAAGCGATAGCTGATAAAGGTAATCGCCAGCATGATCAGCAGCACCAGCGACTCCGGCACCGCCATGCGCAGCGTGGCGGCCGCGATCACCAGACCGGCAAAAGTGCCCAGCGCCCGGTGCTGAATGCGGACACGGGTAGCGCTGTAGCCGTTCTGGCTGACGAACATGATGGTCATCAGGATCCAGTAGGGTTTGGGGATGTTGAAGAACAGCGCCAGCGCGCTGCCCAGCATCAGCATCACCGCAAAGCGGCCGGCAGTGCGCAGGGCCGATGAACGAAAAGAGAGATAACTGCGCAGCGCCGGTAACAGCGGCAGACGGCGCTGGCGGTCAGCCATCAGATCGCGCTGATAAAGGGGTTTCTGGGTGCGCAGGACCCGCGCGATGCGGTTGAAGTGGTAAAGGCAGAAGTTACCCACCGGATTGTCGGGATGCTGATGGGCGATTTTCTCCAGCGCGCCGAGCTGTTTATCCATCGCAAAGCGATCGGGTAGCTGGTGATAGAGAATGTTATCCGCCAGCACCCGCAACCGGGCCGAGATGGTTTTGGCATTCCAGCGGATCACCGCTTCGGCGTGGCTCTGTTCGACCAGCTTCTGCACCTCTTCCGGCCGATGCAGGCTGACCGAGATATGTTCCTGCAGATCCAGCGCCACCTGAAAGGCGCGCGTCAGCCGTTTATGGCTGTGATCGCGGCTTGCCGACAGCATATGCATCTGCTGATAACAGGTGTTAATCAGATCGACAACTTTCTGCTGGCGAGCCAGCAGCGGCGGCAGCGCCTTTTCCGGATCGGTCAGCTGCGTCAGCAGGGTATATTTTGCGTCGCAGTAGTTAGCCAGCTCGCGGTAGATCAGGCTCAGGCTTTCGCGCATCGGCTGCTCTTTCCACAGCCAGAACCAGAACCAGTTAAACAGCCCGTACCACAGCGTGCCGCCGATATAGAGCAGCGGGGGAACATAGATTGGCATGCGGCCAATCAGGCTCAGGGTAAAGATGGCGGCAATCAGGGTGCCGGGCAGCAGACGGCCATGCAGCGGGCTGATCTCCCCGGTAACGCCGAGCAATAAGGGCATAGCAAACAGGATCAGCGGCAGCGGAATAGCATGGAGGGTGAGCCACTGCATCAGAAAGCTGCCGAGGGCAAACAGGCTGCCGCCAACAATCAGGCGTTTGAAGAAGCGTTTATGCGGGGTATCCAGACCGGCGATGTTGCAGCAGGCGGGCACTAATGAGAACAGCAGACCTTTTTGCAGGTCGCCAGCCAGCCAGCCCAGCGCCACCGGCAGACAGAGCACCAGCGTTTGCCGCAAGGCGTAGTTAACTTCAGGATGGTAAATAATTCGACGCCACATCGGCCCAACACAAACAATAACGGCGTGATGTTGCCATCACGCCGTGGGTGACAGGAATTAGCGGGTGCCGTAAACGACGATGGTTTTGCCGTGTGCGGAGATCAGGTTCTGATCTTCCAGCATCTTCAAAATACGGCCCACGGTTTCACGTGAACAACCAACAATCTGGCCAATTTCCTGACGAGTGATTTTAATTTGCATGCCGTCGGGATGCGTCATGGCATCTGGCTGCTTCGCCAGGTTGAGCAGGGTCTGTGCAATGCGTCCGGTTACGTCGAGGAAAGCGAGGTTACCCACTTTTTCAGACGTCACCTGCAGGCGACGCGCCATCTGCGATGAGAGTCGCATCAGGATGTCAGGGTTAACCTGGATCAGCTGACGGAATTTCTTGTAAGAAATTTCCGCCACTTCGCACGCGCTTTTCGCACGTACCCAGGCGCTGCGCTCCTGGCCTTCTTCGAACAGGCCAAGTTCACCAATAAAATCGCCCTGATTCAGGTAGGAAAGAATCATCTCTTTGCCTTCTTCATCTTTAATCAGAACCGCAACGGAACCTTTCACGATGTAGTAAAGCGTTTCTGCTTTTTCACCTTGGTGAATCAGCGTACTTTTGGATGGATACTTGTGAATATGGCAATGGGACAGGAACCATTCGAGTGTAGGGTCTGTTTGCGGTTTGCCGAGAACCATTCGCTATTATCCTCTGTTGTAATCGTGCCCAAAATACAGGGGGCAGTTTTCCCTGTCAGGCGGTGAAAGCTTCAAGCGTTTCCATTTCAGGAAATTATTCGGGCCGCATCAGGCGCAGTGCGCATCATCCTTCCCGGCTTCGTCATCGGGTGACGAAAAATATTTTCAGCACTGTTTGTAGCACAGCTTTTGCCGACTGTCTTCTGTTGTCTCGCTTCAGCTACGGGCGGATTTCTCTGGATTGCTGTTTACCAGGCGAAAGCGTACTCTGGCGACAAAACAGCGTATTCCGGAGCAAAAATCATGCAGGCAAGAGTGAAATGGGTAGAAGGGCTGACATTCCTCGGAGAATCCTCATCCGGCCATCAGATACTGATGGATGGAAATTCGGGTGATAAAGCGCCCAGCCCAATGGAGATGGTGCTGATGGCGGCGGGCGGATGCAGCGCGATTGACGTGGTATCAATTCTGCAAAAAGGCCGAAACGATGTGGCTGATTGTGAAGTAAAACTGACCTCAGAACGTCGTGAAGAGGCGCCGCGAATCTTTACGCACATCAACCTGCATTTTATCGTGAGTGGTAAAGCCCTCCAGGATAAAGCGGTCTCACGCGCTGTTGATCTTTCTGCTGAAAAATATTGCTCTGTGGCCATCATGCTGGGTAAAGGCGTCAACATTACCCATAGCTATGAAGTGATCGAACTTTAGTAGCCGCAGGGGTTATTGCAGACCTGCTAACTTCACTTCCAGTATCTGATGCAGGTTGCTTTAGGACTGTGCCTGGGCCGGGAATCCGCTTTGATACTGTGCCTGCGTATTGAACAGGGTCAGAGCGGTTTGTGTCGGTCCGCTGTCAGACTGTGCCTGCGCTGGGAACCGGGTCAGATCGGAAAGTCGCTTAAGCCAATCCCTGGCCGCTCGGCCCGCGCCGTCCCTGGCGCGGGACGCTTTCCTCTTCTGACCCGGTTCCCTGCGTGTTAAGCTTTTTCGCTGCTGTCAGATTCATCCTGCATTGGCATTGGCATTGGCATTGGCATTAGTCTGGAAAGGCCCTTTTGGCCTCTTACTCTATTCGTTTGCCTTCCATCAGCCGCTTCACCAGTGGGCCCATAATCAACTCCATCGCCAGACCCATTTTGCCGCCAGGCACCACCAGCGTATTGATGTGCGAGATAAACGAGCCCTGCAGCATCGCCAGCAGATAGGGGAGGTCGATATCTTCCAGCGCCTGGAAGTGGATCACCACAAAGCTCTCATCCAGTGACGGAATAGCGCGGGCAGCGAACGGGTTTGAGGTATCGACCGTCGGGACGCGCTGAAAGTTGAGGTGAGTGCGTGAGAACTGTGGTGTGATGAAGTTGATGTAATCTTCCATCGAGCGCACCACCGAATCCATGACCGCTTCACGTGAATGGCCGCGCTCGCCAGTGTCGCGCACCAGCTTCTGTATCCACTCCAGGTTCACAATCGGCACCACGCCAACCAGCAGATCAACCTGTTCTGCTACGTTGTGCTGCGCCGTTACCACGCCGCCGTGCAGCCCTTCGTAGAAGAGAATATCGGTGTTCTGCGGCAGCGGTTGCCACGGCGTAAAGGTGCCGGGCACCTGATTCCACGGCACTGCTTCATCATAGGTATGCAGATATTTACGCGACTGGCCCTGTCCGCTCTGACCATACTCTTTAAAGCTCTGCTCCAGCAGGCCAAAGTCATTGGCTTCCGGGCCGAAGTAGCTGACATGACGTCCTAAATCGCGCGCCTTACGAATCGCCATATCCATTTCAGGGCGGGTAAAGCGGTGAAAACTGTCACCTTCCAGCTCCGCCGCATGAAGATCGAGCTGCTGAAAGATTTTGCGAAACGCCACGCTGGTGGTGGTGGTCCCTGCGCCGCTGGAACCAGTCACCGCGATAATGGGATGACGTGCAGACATAGAAAAGCTCCCTGTGAGGTCGGGCAATAGGCATTGTTAACACGAAATGCCGTTGGGTGCATCAGCCACGAAATTCTTTGCGCGGCATGATATTGACCGATTCGTGCAGTTCTGACCACACCAGTACCACTTCACCCGTTTCCAGCTGACGTCGCACATCGGCCACCTTGTCGATCAGGCTGCGTTCCTGCTCGCCATAGTCCGTGCCTTCGCGCAGCACAAAGGTTTCAATCAGATTTTCAAGGGTCTCAGGTGAGACCTGTTGCCAGGGAATAATCACGAGATCAGTTATCCAGAAAAGGGGCGATCCACTGGGGGATGCGCTGTTCCAGCCACATTTCAGGCTGGCGTAATGTCCCACCAACAAAACCTACATGGCCGCCGTGTGGTGTCAGTTGATAAGTAATAGTGGCAGATAATTGGCTGCTGTGCGGGATCACCTCATCACTCATAAAAGGATCATCTTTGGCGTGAATGATCAGCAGCGGTTTCTCTGCGTGCTTCAGCCAGGGCATGGCGCTGGCACGATGATAGTAATCGGCCGCATCCAGAAAACCGTGGGCGCGGGCGGTAATGGCATCATCAAAGTCGCGCAGTCGCCGCAGCGCTTTCAGCTGCGCCAGATTGACCGGCAGCGTATCCGGCCAGGCGTGCAGTTTGCGGCGGGCATTTTTCTTGAGCTGCGCCAGCAAATAGTATTGATAGACGCGTGAGAAGCCGCGTTCCAGTTTTACGCTACAGGGCTCCAGCAGCAGCGGAGCGGAGACAATGACGCCCGCGTCTACCTCAGCGGCTGCGCCCTGCTGGCCCAGCAGGCAGCCCAGCATGTTACCGCCCAGCGAGAAACCGACCGCGGCGGTGGGCACGCGGCCCCAGCGGGTGCGCAGCCAGTGCAGAAAAAAACGGGCATCTTCGGTTTCGCCGGAGTGATAGATGCGGTTGAGCCGATTCGGTTCGCCGCTGCAGCCGCGAAAATGCATCACCACCGCCAGCCAGCCGCGCGCGCGGCAGATCGCCATCAGTCCATGAATATAGGGGCTATGAAAACTGCCCTCCAGCCCATGAAACAGCACCACGCGCGGTTTATGCTGCGCGAACTGCGGATCTTCACTCCAGGCGAGATCGACGAAGTCGCCATCCGGCAGGTCGAGACGTTGCCAGTGGGGATCGCCCGTGATACGACGACGTAGCAGGCGCGGCAGCAGGGTCTGCAGGTGCGCGTTACGCAGACTCTCAGGAGGCGTGAAGTGCTCGTTTTCCGGTCCGGTAAATTTCATGTGGTAAAAGCTTGTCTGTTCCATATCACACTGTTAGCTTCGATAAGTTTTTTCTTGCAGGGTAAGGAGTACCCGATTGCCATGGAACTGAGTCTTTTCTTATCAATGTTGGGATTTCTTTGGGTCGCGGCCATTACGCCCGGGCCTAATAATATGTTACTCACCGCCTCGGGCGCTAATTTTGGCTTTATGCGCACCATTCCGCTGATGATTGGCATCATGATCGGAATGCAGGTGATGCTGCTGATGGTGGCCTTTGGCGTCGGCGGGCTGATCCTGCTCTATCCTTCGCTGCACCTGGTGCTGAAAATCGCCGGTAGCCTCTATCTGCTCTGGCTGGCATGGAAAATCGCTACCGCCAGTTATGAGAAGCTGGAAACCGATCAGGCGCCGGATGCGCCGATGCCCTTCTGGCAGGGCGGATTGTTGCAGTTGATCAATCCCAAGGCCTGGCTGATGGCGCTGGGCGCGGTCGCCAGTTTCAGCCTGGCCGGTGACGCATATCGCCATTCAGTGATGGCGATAAGCATCGGCATGTTTCTGGTTAATCTGGTATCGGGTGTTATCTGGATGGGATTTGGTGCGATGATCGGCCGCATTCTGCGCAGCCGTCGCGCCTGGAAAATTTTTAACCTCGCCATGGGGCTGCTGACCGCCGCCTGCGTGCTGTTAATCTGGCACTAAATTAGCTGGATGCGCGTTCAACGCGCGTCCAGGGCAGCACCTCGCGGATGACTGGCGCATTAGGATTGCGGATCTTCTGCAGCAGCAATTGCACGCTACGCGCGCCCAGCTGGTTCATCGGCTGCTCGATGGTCGTCAGCGGCGGATTCAGGCTGCGGGTAAACGACACGCCATCAAACCCGACCACCGCCAGATCTTCCGGCACGCGCAAGCCCGCTTCCAGCGCCGCATGCACCACGCCTACCGCCAGCACATCTGAAACAGCGAACACCGCATCCGGCGGTTCCGGCAGCGCCATCAACTCCCTTAGCCCCTGACTGCCCGCCTCACAGGAGATTTCGTAAGTGTAGGAGACGCCGGACCACGCATACCCCAGCTCCTCAATCGCCTGCCGGTAGCCCTTTTCACGATGATGCGAGTAAAGGTAACGCATGTCGCCATTGATCAGCCCGATGCGTTTACGCCCTTTACCGGCAAGGTAATGGACGGTGTCGCGCGCGGCTTCAAGGTGATCAATGCTGACCGAGGAGGCGGGAATATCCGGATCAAATTCGCAGCACTGCACCCACGGCGCACCGGCGATGAGCGCCTGCAAATCCTGTAAACCGGAGGCCGCATCCATCGTAATCACGCCATCGACCACTTTTCCGGTCAGCAGGGAGAGATAGGCGGCTTCACGCTGGAGCTGCGAGGCGGAGTTACAGAGCAGGATGTGATAGCCGTGCAGTTCCGCTTCGGCCTCGATGCCCTGAACCACGCGTGAACAGAAGGGATTGGTGATATCCGAGATCAGCACCAGCAGCATGTTGCTTTGCGACGTACGCAGCTGACGCGCCAGTAAGTTGGGCTGATAGTCGCAGGCAGAGATTGCCGCCAGAACTTTCTCACGCGTATCGGGCTTCACGCCGGGATGCGCGTTGAGAACCCGCGATACCGTGGCTTTGGAGACGCCAGCCAGCTGAGCGACTTTCTCGATCGACATCGGATTCAGAAACCTTAACAGGCAATAATTGGGAACGCATATGAATAGCACAGGGACAATGTGAGCGCCTGACATTTTTGCTTACTTTAGCTATTTTCAGCATTTGCGATTTTTGACTTAGTTTTGCAGATAGTGATCTAAGAACTTATTTCTATTAGGGATAATTTTTAATTCCTTTATGAAACTATAGCGCGCAGAGACACTGCCTCCACTATAAAAACGGTGGGGTAGTGATCATGGCAGCAACACGTTTAACTTTTTTAGCCGCAGCGCTGGCGCTGCTGGCGTTTCGGGCTGATGCGGTCAATGTCACCGTGGCTTACCAGACCTCGGCTGAGCCGGCGAAAGTGGCGCAGGCTGACAACAGCTTTGCGAAAGAGAGCGGGGCCAGCGTTGACTGGCGCAAATTTGACAGCGGCGCCGGGGTATTACGTGCGATGGCGTCCGGTGACGTCCAGATTGGCAATATCGGTTCCAGCCCGTTAGCGGTCGCGGCGGCGCAGAAGCTGCCGATTGAAGCCTTTTTACTCGCCTCTCAGCTGGGCAACTCTGAAGCGCTGGTGGTGAAGAAGAACATCACTACGCCCAAAGATTTAATTGGCAAACGCATCGCGGTGCCGTTCATCTCTACCACCCACTACAGCCTGCTGGCTGCGCTGAAACACTGGGGCATCAAACCGTCACAGGTACAGCTGGTCAATCTGCAGCCGCCAGCGATTATTGCTGCCTGGCAGCGTGGCGACATTGATGGCGCTTACGTCTGGGCACCGGCGGTTAATGAGCTGGAAAAAGAGGGCAAGGTGTTAACCGACTCTGCGGAAGTGGGAAGCTGGGGATCGCCGACGCTGGATGTCTGGGTGGTACGCAAAGATTTTGCTCAGCAGCATCCGGAGATCGTGACTGCTTTTGCCCGCAGCGCGCTTGACGCGCAGCAGGCCTACCTGAACAGCCCCGACAGCTGGCTGAAGCAGTCCGATAACCTCAGCAAACTCTCTCGCCTTAGCGGTGTGCCGGAAGCACAGGTGCCCGGTCTGGTGAAGGGCAATACCTACCTCACGGCGCAGCAGCAGGTTGAGCAACTGGGCAAACCGGTCAATAAAGCGATCGTCGATACCGCGCAGTTTCTGAAAGCGCAGGGCCGGGTGCCGCAGGCGGATAACGACTACAGCAGCTATGTGACCTCCCGTTTCGTCGAGCCATTAGTTAAACCTTAAGGAGGCACTATGCTGCGCATCGCTCACCTTAATGCCCGTTATGCCGGACAGCCGGTGTTGCAGGATATCAATCTGCAGCTGGATAGCCATGAACTGCTGGTGGTGCTCGGCCCCTCCGGCTGCGGCAAAACCACACTGCTCAATCTGGTTGCCGGTTTCCTGCCGGTGGAGTCGGGCAGCATCACGCTGGATAACCAGCCGGTGACCGGGCCTGGTGCGGAGCGCGGCGTGGTGTTTCAGCATGAAGGATTACTGCCGTGGCGCAATGTGCTGGATAACGTCGCCTTTGGCCTGCAGCTGGCGGGGATGTCACGCCCGGATCGCGACACGATTGCCCGCCGGTTAATCAGGCAGGTGGGGCTGGAGGGCGCGGAAAAGCGCGCCATCTGGCAGTTGTCCGGCGGTCAGCGTCAGCGGGTGGGCATTGCGCGCGCGCTGGCTACCGATCCACAACTGCTGTTGCTGGATGAGCCTTTCGGCGCACTGGATGCCTTTACCCGAGAGCAGATGCAAACCCTGCTGCTGACGCTGTGGCGCGACAGCGGTAAACAGATTCTGTTGATTACGCACGACATAGAAGAGGCGATTTTCCTGGCCAGCGAACTGATTCTGCTGTCGCCAGGACCGGGCCGCATCGTAGAGCGGCTGCGTCCTGGCTTTGGTCAGCGCTTTGCCGCGGGAGAGTCGTGCCGCAGCATCAAATCCGATCCGCAGTTTATCGCCCAGCGCGAGTATGTGCTGAGCCGGGTCTTTGATCAGCGGGAGGCGTTTGCATGAGTGCACTCATCAATGACAAGTCTCTGCCGGTGCGCCGTCGTTTGCGCTGGCCGTTTTCAACCGCCTTTACGCTGAGCATGCTGAGTCTCTCTCTGCTGTTGCTGCTCTGGTGGGGCGTGACCGCGCTGGGCCTGATTGCCCCGCTGTTCCTGCCGTCGCCGCAGCAGGTGTTAAGCAAGCTGCTGCTGATTGCCAGCGCGCAGGGCTTTATGGATGCCACGCTGTGGCAGCATCTGGCCGCCAGCCTGACACGAATGCTGATTGCGCTGA
The DNA here is from genome assembly GCF_049310725.1 of Pantoea sp. BJFS-204. Taxonomy (NCBI): domain Bacteria; kingdom Pseudomonadati; phylum Pseudomonadota; class Gammaproteobacteria; order Enterobacterales; family Erwiniaceae; genus Pantoea; species Pantoea sp. BJFS-204. The sequence goes on from NZ_JBMOWE010000006.1 coordinate 224,566, forward strand.
CTGCCGCTGCCGCCATCGGTATTCCGGTAGGGATCCTGATGGGCCTCAGCCCGGTCGCTCGCGGGTTGCTCGATCCTCTGATTGAACTCTATCGCCCGATTCCGCCACTCGCCTATCTGCCATTGATGGTGATCTGGTTCGGCATTGGTGAGACCTCGAAAATCCTGCTGATCTATCTGGCGATTTTCGCGCCGGTGACGCTCTCCACCCTGGCCGGTGTGCGTAACACGCAGCAGGTCCGACTTCGTGCGGCTCGCTCGCTGGGGGCTAATCGCTGGCAACTGCTGCGCTGGGTGATTCTGCCAGGCGCGTTGCCGGAGATCCTCACCGGTCTGCGCATCGGTCTGGGGGTTGGCTGGTCAACGCTGGTGGCCGCTGAGCTGATTGCCGCCACGCGGGGTCTGGGTTTTATGGTGCAGTCAGCAGGAGAATTCCTCGCCACCGATGTGGTGCTGGCGGGTATCGCGGTAATCGCCTTTATTGCTTTTAGCTTAGAACTCGGGCTCCGCGCGTTGCAGCGCCGTCTGACGCCCTGGAGTGGAGAACAATCATGAACGAACGTCTCAGTTTTACCCCGCTTGGCCCGTACATTGGCGCGCAGGTCTCAAACCTGGATGTGTCTCGCCCATTGAGTGATGCTCAGTTTGAGCAGCTTTATCATGGCCTGCTTCGTCATCAGGTGCTGTTTCTGCGTGACCAGAAAATAACGCCGGAACAGCACCGCGCGCTGGCAATCCGCTTTGGCGATCTGCACATCCATCCGGTCTATCCGCATGCGGAAGGCGTCGAAGAGATTATCGTGCTGGATACCCATCAGGATAATCCGCCGGATAATGACAACTGGCATACCGATGTCACCTTTATTGATACGCCGCCAGCGATCGCCTTGCTGGCCTCGAAGGTGTTACCGGAGTCGGGGGGTGACACGCTCTGGACCAGCGGAATTGCGGCTTACGAAGCGCTCTCTGAACCCTTTAAGCAGCTGCTGGCAGGTCTCCATGCCGAGCATGATTTCAAAAAGTCATTCCAGGAGTATAAGTACCGCAAAACCGAGGAGGAGCATCAGCGCTGGCAGCAGGCGGTAGCAAAACATCCGCCGGTGCAGCATCCGGTCATCCGCACCCATCCGGTCAGCGGCAAAAAAGCGCTGTTTGTGAATGAGGGCTTTACCACGCGGATCGTCGATTTAAGCGAGAAAGAGAGTGATGCGGTGCTGGGCTTTCTGTTTGCGCACGCCACCAAACCGGAGTTTCAGGTGCGTTGGCGCTGGCAGCCAGACGATCTGGCTATCTGGGATAATCGGGTCACGCAGCATTATGCCAATGCTGATTACTATCCTGCCCGGCGCATTATGCAGCGGGCAACGGTGCTGGGCGATAAACCCCGTTAAAAGAGAATCTCCCCGCGAGCGGGGAGATTTTTTTATGAGGCCATAATCTGTTCGAGCTGTTCCTGCGCTTCCAGCCACGCCATCTCCACCTCTTCCAGCGCAGATTTGCTCTCCGCCTGACGCTGCAGCGCGGTGGTCAGGTCCGCTTTACGGCTCTGTTCATAGATAGCGCTGTCTGAGAGCTGAGCTTCGGCTTCGGCCAGCTGGCTCTGCCATTTGCTCATCTGCTTTTCCAGCTTCTCTATCTCTTTGCGCAGCGGCTGCGTCTGGGTGCGCAGTTCAGCATCACGACGCTTCTGGTCTTTACGCGCCTGGGCACTGTTGCCGTTATCCTGCTTCGGCGCGGCATCCTGTTGCGCCTGCTGCTTCTGCAGATCGCTCAGCCACTTCTGATAATCTTCGAGATCGCCTTCAAACACATCCACTTTGCCATCATGCACCAGATAGAGATCGTCTGTGGTCGCGCGCAGCAGATGTCGGTCGTGCGATACCACGACCAGCGCACCTTCGAAGTCGATCAACGCTTCGGTCAGCGCCTGGCGCATATCGAGATCGAGGTGGTTGGTGGGTTCATCCAGCAGCAGCAGGTTAGGGCGCTGCCAGACAATCAGCGCCAGCACCAGTCGCGCTTTCTCTCCGCCGGAGAAGCGCTCAGTGATTTCAGTGACTTTATCGCCGCGGAAATCGAAGCCGCCCAGATAGTCGCGCAGCTGCTGTTCCAGCACCTCAGGCGCAATACGCGACAGATGCTGCAGCGGTGACTCATCAGCTCGCAGATACTCCAGCTGATGCTGGGCGAAGTAACCGAGCTTGATCCCTTTCGCCAGACCCATCTTGCCGTCCATCGCCTCCAGCTCACCCGCCAGCAGCTTAATCAGGGTCGATTTACCGGCACCGTTACGTCCCAGCAGGCCGATGCGCGAGCCGGGGACCAGGTTGAGCTTGATGGCGTCGAGAATAATACGATCGCCATAACCCGCAGTGACCTTCTCCATCTTCATCAGCGGATTAGGCAGGTTCTCCGGCTTGCGGAAAGTGAAGCTGAACGGGTTATCGACATGGGCGGGCGCAATCATCTCCATGCGCTCCAGCATCTTGATGCGGCTCTGCGCCTGCTTCGCCTTGGTGGCCTGAGCGCGGAAGCGATCAATGTAGCTGTGCAGGTGCGCCACTTTCTCCTGCTGGCTCTCATACAGTGACTGCTGCTGAGCCAGTTTGGCGACGCGCTGCCGCTCAAAGGAGCTGTAGTTGCCGGTATATTCGAACATCGACTCCTGTTCGATATGAATAATTTTGTCGATGACGGGATCGAGGAAGTCACGATCGTGCGAAATCAGGATCAGCGTGCCTTCATAACTCTTCAGCCAGCGCTCCAGCCAGATCACCGCATCGAGATCGAGGTGGTTGGTCGGTTCATCCAGCAGCAGCAGATCGGAACGGCAAATCAGCGCCTGTGCCAGGTTGAGGCGCATGCGCCAGCCACCCGAGAAGTCGCTGACCGGGCGTTGCAACTGTTCCTGACTGAAGCCCAGACCATGCAGCAGGCTTGAGGCGCGCGCATGGATGCTCCACGCCTGCACCGCGTCCAGCTTGCCATGCAGCAGCGCGATGGCATTGCCATCGTCACGCAGATTGGCGTCCGCCAGTTCTGCTTCAAGCTGGCGAAACTGGCGATCGCCATCAATCACGTACTCCAGCGCGGCTTTATCCAGCGCAGGGGTTTCCTGATTCACCCAGGCCAGCGCCCAGTGAGTGGGGAAAGTGACGGTACCGGCATCGCTGGTGATTTCACCTTTTAACAGCGACAGCAGCGTGGATTTTCCACAGCCGTTTTTACCCACCAGCCCGACCTTCTGGCCGGGATTAATGGTGGCGGTGGCATTGTCGAGCAGGACGCGGATGCCGCGGCGAATTTGTAAGGCTGAGAAGACAATCATGTAAGCGCCGTATCGTCAGAATATGTTAATTTACTGGCAACATAATGAGATTTTGCTGCGTCGTGCATGGTAGCGGAAAACCGCACCAATGACGACGCTTTGGAGGGAAAGGATGTCGCAGCCACCCAGGGTTTTGCTGCTTTATGCTCATCCGGAATCACAGGATTCGATCGCCAATCGGATTCTGCTGCAGCCGGCTCAGGCACTGGAACACGTTACCGTGCACGATCTGTACGCGACCTATCCGGATTTTTTTATCGATATTCACCATGAACAACAGCTGCTGCGTGAACATGATGTCATCATTTTTCAGCATCCGCTCTATACCTATAGCTGTCCGGCGCTGCTGAAAGAGTGGCTGGACAGGGTTCTGTCGCGCGGTTTCGCCAATGGCGTGGATGGCAATGCGCTGGAAGGAAAGTACTGGCGCAGTGTCGTCACCACCGGAGAACCGGAAAGTGCCTTCAGACATCAGGGTCTGAACCGCTATTCGCTCAATGACATTATGCGTCCTTTTGAGCTGACCGCGCAGATGTGCCGTATGCACTGGATGCCGCCGATGATCGTCTACTGGGCGCGTCGTCAGAGTCCTGAATTAATGAAAAATTACGCCCGCGCCTATGGCGACTGGCTGGCGGCACCGCTGCCGAATGGAGGGGTATAGATGGAAGGGCAAACGCTGCTGACCGCCGGGGTGATTTATCTGGTCGCGGCGGTATTGATTGTACCGGTGGCGGCGCGCCTCGGTATTGGTGCAGTTCTGGGCTATCTGGTGGCGGGTATCGCTATCGGCCCGTGGGGATTAGGCTTTATCAGCGACGTCGACGAGATTCTGCACTTCTCTGAGCTCGGCGTGGTGTTCCTGATGTTTATTATCGGGCTGGAGCTGAACCCGGCAAAGCTGTGGGCGCTGCGCCGCTCCATTTTTGGCGTCGGCGCGGCGCAGGTGATCTTCTCAGCGGCGATTCTGGGCGGCTTATTGTGGCTGACCAACTTTAGCTGGCAGGCGGCGATAATTGGCGGGATTGGTCTGGCGATGTCCTCGACCGCTATGGCCCTGCAGCTGATGATGGATAAAGGCATGAACCGCAGCGAAGCGGGGCAACTGGGCTTTTCGGTGTTGCTGTTTCAGGATATCGCGGTGATCCCAGCCCTGGCGCTGATCCCGCTGCTGGCCGGAACCGACAGCGGTCATATCGACTGGATGAAGGTCGGCATGAAAGTACTGGCGTTTGCCGGCATGCTGGTAGGCGGACGCTATCTGCTGCGGCCTATCTTCCGTTACATCGCTGCGTCGGGCGTGCGCGAAGTCTTTACCGCCGCTTCGCTGCTGCTGGTGCTGGGCTCCGCGCTGTTTATGGATGCGCTGGGTCTGTCGATGGCGCTGGGGACCTTTATTGCCGGGATCCTGCTGGCAGAGAGCGAGTACCGGCATGAGCTGGAAGTCGCCATCGACCCGTTTAAAGGTTTACTGCTGGGCCTGTTCTTTATTTCGGTTGGCATGGCGCTCAACCTCGGTGTGCTCTATACCCATATTGTGACCATCCTGCTGGGTGTCGTGACGCTGGTGGCGGTGAAAACGCTGGTGCTCTATCTGCTGGCGCGCATTTATGGCTTGCGCAGCTCTGAGCGGCAGCAGTTTGCTGGCGTGCTGAGTCAGGGGGGCGAGTTCGCCTTTGTGCTCTTTTCAGCGGCCTCCTCGGCAAAGCTGTTCTCTGGCGATCAACTGCCGATGCTGCTGGTGACGGTGACCCTGTCGATGATGACCACACCGCTGCTGATGAAGGGAATCGATCGTCTGCTGGCACGCCGCTTCAATGAGCCGGATGACGAGGCAGAGAAACACTTTGTCGAAGACGATCAGCCGCAGGTGATTGTGGTGGGCTTTGGTCGCTTCGGGCAGGTGGTGGGTCGTTTGCTGATGGCGAATAACAAACGCATCACCGTGCTTGAGCGCGACATCAGTGCAGTCAGTCTGATGCGGAAATATGGCTATAAGGTCTATTACGGCGATGCTACTGAACTGGAGTTGCTGCGGGCAGCCGGTGCGGCCAGCGCTCAGGCGATTGTGATCACCTGTAACGAGCCCGAAGATGTGATGACGATTGTACATCTGTGCCAGCAGCATTTTCCGCAGTTGCAGATTCAGGCGCGCGCCCGGGGCCGTGTAGAAGCGCATGAACTGCTTCAGGCGGGCGTCACGCAGTTCTCGCGTGAGACCTTCTCCAGTGCGCTGGAGCTGGGACGTAAAACGCTGATGACGCTGGGGATGCATCCGCATCAGGCGCACCGCGCCCAGCAGTATTTCCGCCATCTTGATATGCGGATGCTGCGCGAGCTGATGCCCAATCTCTCTGAAAGCGCGCAGGCTTCGCGCGTCCGTGAAGCGCGGCGCGAACTGGAAGATATCTTCCAGCGCGAAATGCAGCGCGAAAAGCGGCAGATCGACGGCTGGGACGATGATGAATAACCTCTTTAAACAGGCAGAAGCTAATGCGTAAACGTTTTATTGCTGGTGCGACATGCCCGCACTGCCAGGAGAAGGACACGCTGGCAATGTGGCGTGAAAATAATGTCGATGTGGTGGAGTGCGTGAAGTGTGGTCACCAGATGCGTGAGGCCGATAAGCAGGCGCGCGATCAGGTTCGCACTAATGAGCAGGTTATCGGTATTTTTCATCCTGAGTAGCGGAATGGCGCAGCTTTTTTTACGCCTGGACTTACAGCGGGATTGAATTCCGTTACAATTGTCGCCATTAACGCTGTAGTCGCAAGAGAAAGTGAAAACCCTCTTGTACTCAGCCCCGAACCTTTCTGGTTGGTGTTATTGCACGAAAGAATAGACCAATGAGACGGGATCTCAGCTCTCAACGGTTAGGAGATATCATGAAAGTAGCAAAAGACCTGGTGGTAAGCCTGGCCTATCAGGTACGTACAGAAGACGGCGTGTTAGTTGACGAGTCACCGGTGAGTGCACCGTTAGACTACCTGCACGGTCATGGTTCCCTGATTTCTGGTCTGGAAAATGCGCTGGAAAACCACATTGCCGGCGACAAGTTTGACGTGCATATCCCGGCAAACGATGCCTACGGTCAGTATGACGATAACCTGGTGCAGCGCGTTCCTAAAGACGTCTTCATGGGCGTTGACGAACTGCAGGTTGGCATGCGCTTCCTGGCAGAAACCGATCAGGGCCCGGTACCGGTAGAAATCACCGAAGTGGAAGATGATCACGTCGTGGTTGATGGTAACCACATGCTGGCGGGTCAGAACCTGAACTTCAACGTTGAAGTGGTTGCTATCCGCGAAGCCACGCCGGAAGAACTGGCTCATGGCCATGTTCACGGTGCAGATGGCCATCATCATGACCACGATCACGGCCATGATCACGACCACGACCATGATCAGGGTAAAGGCGGTTGTGGCACTGGCGGCTGCGGCTGCAGCCACTAAGTCTCAACAGACCTTTCAAGGCCACCCTCGGGTGGCCTTTCTTTTGGCGCGTATTCTGGTTCTGCCCGGGTAAGCCGGGGCCAGATAGCCCGCGATCAGTAGTGCGGTGGTGGCGTCTCTTCAGATTGTGAGGCGACGATCGATGGCGCATTCGCTTTGAGCTTGTCGGTTAAAATGCGCATCTGCTCACGCATCTTATTCATCTCCAGCTCATGCTGAACGACCGCGCTGTTCAGCTGATCGATAGTCATCTCCTGAAAGGCCAGTTTGCTCTCCAGCGTCTCCAGACGCTGTTCCCACTCAGATTGTTGCATGACCTGTTCCTCTGTTAAGGTGCGACTCGGGGCGTGATTCTACGATCTGAATGCCAGGAATCACCTGTTTTTTTCACGCCCGGAGGCGTTGCGCTTGAAAAAAGGCAGCGCGGCATCATCTCTGATGAAACTTCCCGATGTTATAAAGGTCGGAGGTTAACCGGGTAATTACATTGTGGGAGTGTTCGACACTGCCACGTAAAGTTATAGTGTGGACCCTGAAGTCCGCAATGTTTCCCGAGGTTAGACGCTTCGGTTTTGGAGAATGGATGAAATCACTGTTTAAAGTCACATTGTTAGCTACCACCATGGCTGTTGCGCTGAATGCTCCGCTGGCAATGGCGGCAGATACCGCTGCGGCGCCACAGGCTGCACCAGCCGCCGCGCCACAGTCTGCGCCTCAGGCACCGAAAAATGCTGCCTTCAAAGATGAAGACCAGCAGTCTGCCTACGCGCTGGGTGCTTCGCTGGGTCGCTACATGGACAACTCCCTGAAGGAGCAGGAAAAACTGGGCATCAAACTGGATAAGCAGCAGCTGATCGCTGGTGTTCAGGATGCATTTGGTGGCAAGAGCAAACTCTCTGATGAAGAGATTGAGCAGACGCTGCAATCCTTTGAAGGCCGCGTGAAAGGCGCAGCCTCAGCGAAAATGGAAAAAGATGCGAAAGAGAACTCTGAAAAGGGCGAAGCTTACGCAACCAAATTTGCTAAAGAGAGCGGCGTGAAGAAAACCGAAAGCGGCCTGCTGTATAAAGTTGAGAAAGAGGGTACCGGCGACGCACCTAAAGACAGCGATACTGTAGTGGTAAACTACAAAGGTACGCTGATTGACGGTACTGAATTCGACAACTCTTATACCCGTGGCGAGCCACTTTCATTCCGTCTGGATGGTGTCATCCCTGGCTGGACTGAAGGTCTGAAGCACGTGAAGAAAGGCGGCAAGATCAAGCTGGTTATCCCACCAAATCTGGCTTACGGCAAAAATGGCGTTCCGGGCATCCCGGCTAACTCCACCCTGGTGTTTGATGTCGAGCTGCTTGATATCAAACCAGCGCCAAAGGCAGATGAAAAAGCACAGGCTCCAGCGCCTGCTGCTGCAGAAAAAGCGCAGTAATCTGCTGACCGCCGCCTCCGGGCGGCGGTTTCATTTCGGCTTCACGACAAACCTCTGGCATAAGCCGACGACATTTGCCAGACTAATGCCTGCCTAATTATCCCAATATTGAGTCTGCCCATAAGCCGCTGTGACAGGCTCCAGCCATTCAGGGTGATACTCTTCAATGTCTAATCCATTCAATCCGGGTGAACTGAGCGACTTCGATCTTCTGGAGCAGCGCCCGTTCGAACAAAGTGATTACGATATTCTGAAATCGTACGAGGCTGTCGTGGATGGCCTGGCGATGTTGATCGGTTCGCATTGTGAAATTGTCCTGCATTCGCTTGAAGATCTTAAGTGTTCGGCCGTGCGTATCGCTAATGGTGAACACACTGGACGTAAAGTCGGTTCGCCTATTACCGATTTAGCCCTGCGTATGCTGCATGATATGCATGGCGCGGACAGTAATGTCTCCCGTGCCTACTTCACACGTGCCAAAAGCGGCGTGCTGATGAAATCAGTCACGATTGCGATTCGTAACCGTCAGCAGCGGGTCATTGGCTTGCTCTGCATCAACATGAACCTTGATGTGCCGTTCTCACAGATCATGTCGACCTTTATGCCGCCCGAGATGCAGCAGGTTGACTCCAACGTCAACTTCGCCAGTTCGGTAGACGATCTGGTGATGCAGACGCTGGAGTTCACCATTGAAGAGGTGAGTGCTGATCGTAATGTATCGAACAACGCCAAGAATCGTCAGATTGTGCTGAACCTGTATGAGAAGGGGATCTTCGACATCAAGGATGCCATCAACCAGGTGGCCGATCGGCTGAATATTTCCAAACACACCGTCTATCTCTACATCCGTCAGTTTAAAAATGGCGACTTCCAGGGGCAGGAGCGGTAATGCGTTACACCCTGCTGGTCACCGGACCGGCTTACGGTACGCAACAGGCGACCAGTGCCTGGCTGTTTGCCCGCGCACTGCTGACGGCAGGCCATCAGCTTGACAGCGTTTTCTTCTATCGCGAAGGGGTGCTGAACGCTAACCAACTGACGTCGCCCGCCAGTGATGAGTTTGATCTGGTGCGCGCGTGGCAGACATTGCATCAGGAGCAGGGTGTGGCACTGAATATTTGTGTGGCGGCCGCGCTGCGTCGTGGCGTCAGCGACCAGCAGGAAGCGGCACGACTCCAGCTGGCGGGCAGTAACCTGCAGCCGGGCTTTACCCTGAGTGGGCTGGGCGCGCTGGCGGAAGCGGCGCTGAGCTGTGAACGCATGGTGCAGTTCTGATGAATCGGGTCGCGTTTGTCTTTACCCGGGCGCCGCACGGCAGCAGCGCAGGACGTGAGGGGCTGGATGCCGCGCTGGCCACGGGCGCGCTCAGTGAGGATATCGGCCTGTTTTTTATCGGTGATGGCGTGCTGCAACTTAATCTGCACCAGCAACCTGAGACGATTAAGAGCCGTCACTATGCCGCGACCTTTGGCGTGCTGGCACTGTATGAGATTGAACACTGCTATCTCTGCCGGACATCGCTGATAGCGCGTGGATTAGAGGTTGACGCTGACCGGTTGCTGGATGTTACGCTACTGGACGCGCCGGCGCTGCGACAGACGCTGGCCAGCTACGATCGCATTCTTACTTTTTAAGAGACGTTAATGCTGCATACGTTACTGCACTCACCGGCACACTGTGACCTTGAGAGCCTGCTTTTAATGGCGGGTGCGGGTGATGACCTGCTGCTATTGCAGGATGGCGTGCTGGCCGCTTTAGCTGGCAGCCACGCATTGATGCGACTGTCAGAGAGCGAAGCGACGCTCTGGGTGCTGGACGAAGATGTCCAGGCTCGCGGTCTCGCTGGACAAATTTCGACCCGTGTGCAGTCAGTAGACTATACTGGGTTTGTCACGCTAACGATCAGGCATCAGCAACAAATGGTCTGGTAATCGGCTAAAACCTGGTTATTTCTTGACACCCCTTTGACTCAGCCCTAAAATTCTGCCTCCTCGTAATTCTACGAGGCGATTTATTACGTGTTTACGAAGCAAAAGCAAATCCAGGAGCTATTTAATGGCAACAGTTAACCAGCTGGTTCGCAAACCACGCGTCCGCAAAGTTGCAAAGAGCAACGTGCCGGCGCTGGAAGCTTGCCCGCAAAAACGTGGCGTTTGTACTCGTGTGTACACCACCACTCCTAAGAAACCAAACTCCGCACTGCGTAAAGTCTGCCGTGTGCGTTTGACCAACGGTTTTGAAGTTACCTCCTACATTGGTGGTGAAGGTCATAACCTGCAGGAACACTCCGTGATCCTGATCCGTGGCGGTCGTGTAAAAGACCTGCCAGGTGTGCGTTACCACACCGTTCGTGGCGCGCTTGACTGCTCAGGTGTTAAAGACCGTAAGCAGGCTCGCTCCAAGTACGGCGTGAAGAAGCCAAAGGCTTAATGGTTCTCCGTTAAGTAAGGCCAAACGTTTTAAATTAAATGTCAAAATAAACTCATCGAGTTTTGGACAATCCTGAATTAACAACGGAGTATTTCCATGCCACGTCGTCGCGTCATTGGTCAGCGTAAAATTCTGCCAGATCCTAAGTTCGGATCAGAGCTGCTGGCCAAATTTGTAAATATCCTGATGGTAGATGGTAAAAAATCTACTGCAGAATCAATCGTTTATACCGCGCTTGAGACCCTGGCTCAGCGTTCAGGTAAAAACGCGCTGGAATCTTTTGAAGTAGCCCTGGAAAACGTGCGTCCGACTGTCGAAGTTAAGTCACGTCGCGTTGGTGGTTCTACTTATCAGGTACCAGTAGAAGTCCGTCCGGTTCGTCGTAATGCTCTGGCAATGCGCTGGATCGTAGATGCTGCTCGTAAACGCGGTGATAAATCAATGGCTCTTCGCCTGGCGAACGAACTTTCTGATGCTGCAGAGAACAAAGGTACAGCAGTTAAGAAACGTGAAGACGTTCACCGCATGGCAGAAGCCAACAAGGCGTTCGCACACTACCGTTGGTAATCACCACGTAGTTGTTAAACCAGCGGGCGCTCAATCAGCCAACCCGCTGGGGTCGACTTACCTTGAACGTCCGAGAATCAGAGGAATCAAATGGCTCGTAAAACACCCATTGCCCGCTACCGTAATATCGGTATCAGTGCGCACATCGACGCCGGTAAGACTACCACTACCGAACGCGTTCTGTTCTACACCGGTGTAAACCACAAAATCGGTGAAGTACATGACGGCGCAGCAACCATGGACTGGATGGAGCAGGAACAGGAACGTGGTATTACCATCACCTCCGCTGCGACCACCTGTTACTGGTCTGGTATGGCCAAGCAGTTTGAACCACACCACGTAAACATTATCGACACCCCAGGGCACGTTGACTTCACCATCGAAGTTGAACGTTCTATGCGTGTGCTTGATGGCGCGGTAATGGTTTACTGTGCAGTTGGTGGCGTTCAGCCACAGTCTGAGACCGTATGGCGTCAGGCTAACAAATATAAAGTTCCACGCATTGCGTTCGTTAACAAAATGGACCGCATGGGTGCTAACTTCCTGAAAGTTGTTAAACAGATGGAAGTTCGTCTGGGCGCAACTCCAGTTCCTCTGCAGCTGGCTATCGGCGCAGAAGAGAAATTCACCGGTGTTGTTGACCTGGTGAAAATGAAAGCAATCAACTGGAACGACGCAGACCAGGGTGTAACCTTCGTCTACGAAGATATCCCAGCTGATATGCAGGAACTGGCTGAAGAATGGCATGCGAAGCTGGTTGAAGCCGCTGCTGAAGGCTCTGATGAGCTGATGGAGAAATTCTTCGGTGGTGAAGAACTGACTGAAGAAGAGATCAAAACATCTCTGCGTAAGCGTGTTCTGAACAACGAAATTATCCTGGTAACCTGTGGTTCTGCATTTAAGAACAAAGGTGTTCAGGCGATGCTGGATGCAGTTGTTGAATATCTGCCAGCACCGACTGACGTTACCGCGATCAACGGTATGCTGGACGACGGTAAAGACACGCCGGCTGTTCGTCACTCTGATGACAACGAGCCGTTTGCTGCACTGGCGTTCAAAATCGCTACCGACCCGTTCGTGGGTAACTTAACCTTCTTCCGCGTTTACTCTGGTGTTGTTAACACGGGTGACACCGTGTTCAACCCGGTTAAGTCAAACCGTGAGCGTCTGGGCCGTATCGTTCAGATGCACGCTAACAAGCGTGAAGAGATTAAAGAAGTTCGTGCGGGTGATATCGCAGCTGCGATCGGCCTGAAAGATGTGACCACTGGTGACACCCTGTGTGACCCAGATAACGTCATCATCCTTGAGCGCATGGAGTTCCCGGAGCCGGTAATCTCTATCGCCGTTGAGCCAAAAACCAAAGCTGACCAGGAAAAAATGGGTCTGGCTCTGGGCCGTCTGGCAAAAGAAGACCCATCATTCCGCGTATGGACTGATGAAGAATCTAACCAGACCATCATCGCCGGTATGGGTGAATTGCACCTCGACATCATCGTTGACCGTATGAAGCGTGAGTTCAACGTTGAAGCAAACGTGGGTAAACCACAGGTTGCTTACCGTGAAGCGATTCGCAACAAAGTTACCGATGTTGAAGGTAAACACGCCAAGCAGTCTGGTGGTCGTGGTCAGTATGGCCATGTTGTTATCGACATGTACCCACTGGAGCCAGGTTCGAACCCGAAAGGCTACGAATTTGTCAACGACATCAAAGGTGGTGTGATTCCTGGTGAATACATCCCTGCGGTTGACAAAGGTATCCAGGAGCAGCTGAAATCAGGCCCTCTGGCTGGTTACCCGGTTGTGGATCTGGGCGTGCGTCTGCACTTCGGTTCTTACCACGATGTCGACTCCTCAGAACTGGCGTTTAAACTGGCCGCGTCTCTTGCCTTCAAACAAGGCTTTAAACAAGCGACACCTGTTCTGCTTGAGCCTATCATGAAGGTTGAAGTTGAAACGCCAGAAGAGAACACGGGTGATGTCATCGGTGACCTTAGCCGTCGTCGTGGTATGCTCAAAGGGCAGGAATCTAACGCTACTGGCGTTCAGATTCACGCTGAAGTTCCGTTGTCTGAGATGTTCGGATACGCAACTCAGCTGCGTTCTCTGACCAAAGGTCGTGCTTCTTACTCCATGGAGTTCCTGAAGTATGACGATGCGCCAAACAACGTAGCGCAGGCCGTTATTGAAGCTCGTAGCAAATAAGCTACGGTTTAAATTTGAACTGATGCCTTCACCCAGATGGTGAAGGCACAACGTAAGGAATTATCGCCATGGCGAAAGAGCAATTTCAGCGTAACAAACTGCACGTAAACGTGGGCACCATCGGTCACGTCGACCACGGTAAAACCACCCTGACTGCAGCTATCACCACCGTACTGTCTAAAACTTACGGCGGCCAGGCTCGTGCATTCGATCAGATCGATAACGCACCAGAAGAGAAAGCACGTGGTATCACCATCAACACTTCACACGTTGAGTATGAAACCCCGACTCGCCACTATGCGCACGTTGACTGCCCAGGCCACGCCGACTATGTGAAAAACATGATCACCGGTGCTGCGCAGATGGACGGCGCGATCCTGGTTGTTGCTGCGACTGATGGCCCAATGCCACAGACCCGTGAGCACATCCTGCTGGGTCGTCAGGTTGGCGTTCCTTACATCATCGTGTTCCTGAACAAGTGTGACATGGTTGATGATGAAGAGCTGCTGGAACTGGTAGAGATGGAAGTTCGTGACCTGCTGTCAGCATATGACTTCCCAGGCGACGATACTCCAATCGTTCGTGGTTCTGCTCTGAAAGCGCTGGAAGGCAACCCAGAGTGGGAAGCGAAAATCATCGAACTGGCTGAGCATCTGGACAACTACATCCCAGAGCCACAGCGTGCGATCGACATGCCGTTCCTGCTGCCAATCGAAGACGTATTCTCAATCTCTGGCCGTGGTACCGTTGTTACCGGTCGTGTTGAGCGCGGCATCGTTAAAGTCGGCGACGAAGTTGAAATCGTGGGTATCAAAGATACTGTGAAATCAACCTGTACCGGTGTTGAGATGTTCCGTAAGCTGCTGGACCAGGGTCAGGCAGGCGAAAACTGTGGTGTTCTGCTGCGCGGTATCAAGCGTGAAGACATCCAGCGTGGCCAGGTTCTGGCTAAGCCAGGCTCAATCAAGCCGCACACCCAGTTCGAGTCAGAAGTTTACGTTCTGTCTAAAGACGAAGGTGGTCGCCATACTCCGTTCTTCAAAGGCTATCGTCCACAGTTCTACTTCCGTACAACTGACGTAACCGGCTCAGTAGAGCTGCCAGAAGGCGTTGAAATGGTAATGCCAGGCGACAACATCAAAATGGTTGTTACCCTGATCCACCCAATCGCAATGGACGAAGGTCTGCGCTTCGCAATCCGCGAAGGCGGCCGTACCGTTGGCGCGGGTGTTGTTGCTAAAGTTATCGCTTAATTGTGATATCTGCTGTGGCTGTGTAAATGGCCACTGCAACACAGTAAAAAGAGCACTTCGGTGCTCTTTTTTTTTGCTCTGAAAACGCCATAACCCTGCAAAGGGTGGGTTTGAAATAAAAACGATTCGCATTTACACTGTGTACAGAAAATGTACCCGAGTGATGAATCAATGTACGTCTGCCTGTGTAATGCCATCAGTGATAAAACCCTTCGTGAAGTCGTGCGTCGCTATCAGCCCAAATCTATTCAGCAACTGCGCCAGCTTGTGCCGGTCGGCAAGCAATGCGGCAAATGTATTCGTGCTGCGCGTGAAATTATGGATGAAGAGATGCAGCATGCACCACTCTACAAAGAGATAGCCTGACCGACGATCGGTGCGTGAATACCCACAATATCTGTCGAGTTTTTTTGACTTCTTTTTAACCGCATCTACGCTCTAATAAACCAGACGCGGAGGGTTAACAATGAAGGGCGATATCAAAGTTATCAGTCATCTCAACAAACTGCTTGGAAATGAACTGGTTGCTATCAATCAGTACTTTCTTCATGCGCGCATGTTCAAAAACTGGGGTCTGACGCGCCTCAATGATGTGGAATACCATGAATCAATCGATGAGATGAAACATGCCGATAAATATATTGAGCGTATTCTTTTCCTTGAAGGGATCCCAAATCTTCAGGATCTGGGACGGCTCCGTATCGGTGAAGATGTTGAAGAGATGCTGAGTTCAGACCTGAATCTGGAGCTGGAGGGCGCGAAAGACCTTCGTGAAGCTATCTCCTATGCTGACAAAGTGCATGACTATGTCAGCCGTGACATGATGATTGAAATCCTGGCTGATGAGGAACATCACATCGACTGGATTGAGACGGAACTTGAGTTAATCCAGAAGATGGGCATCCAGAACTATCTGCAGGCTCAAATCAAACAAGAGTGAATCGGGTCTGCAGTACTATCGCTACCCAGCCCGCAATGGCCAGGAAAGGGCCAAACGGCAGCGGGCTGTCCCCCTGAATAAAACCCCGCAGTTGCAGCATCACGATCGACGTCAGCGCCATAACGGTGGCACCCAACGCAATCCAGGGTAATGCCTGCCAGCCACAGCAGGCACCTAACGCTGCGAAGAGCTTGATATCGCCATAACCTAATCCCTCGTACCCCCGCATCTGCCGATAGCTCCAGGCGAGCAGCCACAACGCACAGTAGCCCGCCACAGCACCCCATATCGCCGTTGTTTCGGTTCCGGACAGCGTGGCATGGAATAATCCAGACCAGATCAGCAGATAATTGAGCGGGTCAGGTATACAGAAGTGGCGACGATCGATGGCAGCCACGAGCAGCAAGAGGCCGGAGGCAGTAATAATAAAAATAGCCTCCGCAGAGTGGTCAAAACTCTGCAGCACCAGCAGGCACAGAAGGGCAAACAGCCATTCAATGACAACGCTTTCTGCGCCGAACGCGCGATGACAGAAGCGACACCGCCCTTTTAAGCCAGGCCAGCTTATTAACGGCAGCGCATCTCGCCACAGCAGGCGCTGCTGGCAATGATTACAGTGCGAACCCGGAAAGCAGAGTAGGGCAAACCATTGAGCGGGTGAGAGGGCGGGGGTGAAGCGCTGGCTGGTCAGCGAAAGAAAGCTTCCCAATGCACCTCCGCCTGCGAGTGCAGCAATGTGAGTTATCAGAGTGGGCGACATGATTATGCTCCGGACGAAAGGTTAGATGCACTCTCGTGGGCAACGGGTTCTGTGTCACCTATGAATGAAGAAGGGCGGAAACAGACTCACAACTGAATAACTGATTTATCAGCGATACGGCAGTGCAATGCGACGCACGCTTCACGAACCGGCCACAATTTAATGGGTAAAACCTCAACACGGGTTGCTTCCTGAACAGATTTACGTATAATGCGCGGGCCTGCAGATATTGCAGGCGCGATTCGAGCAGAATCGCAGACGGCTGAAATTTAGGCCGCCTGACAATACTCCCAATTGTGGAGTTATATGCTGAACGATTACACTCTCCCATCAATCGTAATGGGCTCGAGTAGTAATTTTTTTCGTCTATAAAAAGTTTGGAGCTCTGGTCTCATGCAGAACCAAAGAATCCGTATCCGTCTTAAAGCGTTTGATCATCGTCTGATCGATCAATCAACCGCGGAAATCGTTGAGACCGCCAAGCGCACTGGTGCGCAGGTTCGTGGTCCAATCCCGCTGCCAACCCGCAAAGAGCGTTTTACTGTTCTGATCTCTCCGCACGTTAACAAAGATGCGCGTGATCAGTACGAAATCCGCACTCACAAGCGTCTGGTAGACATCGTTGAGCCAACTGAAAAAACCGTTGATGCTCTGATGCGTCTGGATCTGGCTGCCGGTGTTGACGTGCAGATCAGCCTGGGTTAATCAGGTCATCGAGCGATTGAGAGGTTGAAACAATGATTGGTTTAGTCGGTAAAAAAGTGGGCATGACCCGCATCTTCACTGAAGATGGCGTTTCTATCCCCGTCACCGTAATCGAAGTTGAAGCGAACCGCGTTACTCAGGTCAAAGGCCTGGAAAACGATGGTTACCAGGCAATTCAGGTTACCACCGGTGCTAAAAAAGCAAACCGTGTGACCAAACCTGAAGCTGGTCATTTTGCTAAAGCTGGCGTTGAAGCTGGCCGTGGCCTGTGGGAATTCCGCACTGCTGAAGGTGAAGAATACTCTGTAGGTCAGAGCATCAGCGTTGAGATTTTCGCTGAAGTTAAGAAAGTTGACGTAACCGGTACCTCTAAAGGTAAAGGTTTCGCCGGTACCGTTAAGCGCTGGAACTTCCGTACCCAGGACGCTACTCACGGTAACTCCTTGTCTCACCGCGTTCCGGGTTCTATCGGTCAGAACCAGACTCCGGGCAAAGTGTTCAAAGGCAAGAAAATGGCAGGTCAGCTGGGTAATGAGCGCGTAACCGTTCAGAGTCTGGACGTAGTACGTGTTGACGCTGAGCGCAACCTGCTGCTGGTTAAAGGTGCAGTTCCCGGTGCTACCGGTAGCGACCTGATCGTTAAACCAGCTGTGAAGGCGTAAGGGGATAGCAATGGAATTAGTATTGAAAGACGCGCAGAGCGCGCTGACTGTTTCCGAAACTACCTTCGGTCGTGATTTCAACGAAGCGCTGGTTCACCAGGTTGTTGTTGCTTACGCATCTGGCGCCCGCCAGGGTACTCGCGCGCAGAAAACTCGCGCCGAAGTAACCGGTTCAGGCAAAAAGCCATGGCGTCAAAAAGGCACCGGCCGTGCGCGTGCAGGTTCTGTAAAGAGCCCAATCTGGCGTTCAGGTGGTGTGACCTTTGCTGCGAAGCCGCAGGACCACAGTCAAAAAGTTAACAAAAAGATGTACCGCGGCGCGCTGAAAAGCATCCTGTCCGAACTGGTACGTCAAGATCGTCTGATCGTTGTCGAATCATTTGCTGTAGAAGCACCGAAAACCAAGCTGCTGGTACAGAAACTGAAAGACATGGCTCTGGAAGACGTGCTGATCATCACCGGTGAACTGGATGAGAATCTGTTCCTGGCTGCGCGCAACCTGTACAAGGTTGACGTACGTGATGCATCCGGTATCGACCCAGTTAGCCTGATCGCCTTCGACAAAGTCGTTATGACTGCTGATGCAGTTAAGCAAGTTGAGGAGATGCTGGCATGATCCGTGAAGAACGTCTGCTGAAAGTACTGCGCGCGCCGCACGTATCTGAAAAAGCATCTAGCGCGATGGAAAAAACCAATACCATCGTTCTCAAAGTTGCTAATGACGCGACCAAAGCAGAGATCGTTGCTGCTGTTGAGAAACTGTTCGAAGTAGAAGTTAAAGACGTAAACACCCTGGTAGTTAAGGGCAAAGTTAAGCGTCAAGGACAGCGTATCGGTCGTCGTAGCGACTGGAAAAAAGCTTACGTCACCCTGAAAGAAGGCCAGAATCTGGACTTCGCTGGCGGCGCTGAGTAAGTCGGAGGAGAAAGACAATGGCAGTTGTTAAATGTAAACCGACATCTCCGGGTCGTCGCCATGTAGTTAAAGTGGTAAACGCGGAGCTGCACAAGGGCAAACCATTTGCCCCGCTGGTAGAAAAAAACAGCAAATCCGGTGGCCGTAACAACAATGGTCGTATCACTACCCGTCATATCGGTGGTGGTCACAAGCAGGCTTATCGTATTGTTGACTTCAAACGCAACAAAGACGGTATCCCGGCAGTTGTTGAACGTCTTGAGTACGATCCGAACCGCTCTGCGAACATCGCACTGGTTCTGTACAAAGACGGCGAGCGCCGTTACATCCTGGCCCCTAAAGGCCTGAAAGCCGGCGACCAGATCCAATCTGGCGTTGATGCTGCGATTAAAGCAGGTAACACTCTGCCGATGCGTAACATCCCGGTGGGTTCAACCGTGCATAACGTAGAAATGAAACCAGGCAAAGGCGGTCAGATTGCTCGCTCAGCCGGTGCTTACGTGCAGATCGTTGCGCGTGAAGGTTCTTACGTTACCCTGCGTCTGCGTTCAGGTGAAATGCGTAAAGTCGAGTCGGACTGCCGCGCAACACTGGGCGAAGTCGGCAACGCTGAGCATATGCTGCGCGTTCTGGGTAAAGCTGGTGCAGCCCGTTGGCGTGGTGTTCGTCCTACCGTTCGTGGTACCGCGATGAACCCAGTTGATCACCCGCACGGTGGTGGTGAAGGTCGTAACTTTGGTAAGCACCCGGTAACTCCGTGGGGCGTTCAGACCAAAGGTAAGAAGACCCGTAGCAACAAGCGTACCGATAAGTTTATCGTACGTCGCCGTAGCAAATAATATTAGAGGATAAGCCATGCCACGTTCTCTCAAGAAAGGTCCTTTTATTGACCTGCACTTGCTGAAGAAGGTAGAGAAAGCGGTGGAAAGCGGTGACAAGAAGCCTTTGCGCACTTGGTCCCGTCGTTCAACGATCTTTCCTAACATGATCGGTTTGACCATCGCTGTCCATAATGGTCGTCAGCACGTTCCTGTCTTTGTTTCCGACGAAATGGTTGGTCACAAACTGGGTGAATTCGCGCCGACACGTACTTATCGCGGTCACGCGGCTGATAAAAAAGCCAAGAAGAAATAAGTAGGAGGAAGAGATGGAAACTTTAGCTCAACATCGCCACGCTCGTTCTTCTGCTCAGAAGGTTCGCCTTGTTGCTGACCTGATTCGCGGTAAGAAAGTGTCGCAGGCACTGGACATTTTGACCTACACCAATAAGAAAGCGGCTGTACTGGTCAAAAAAGTTCTGGAATCTGCCATTGCTAACGCCGAACACAACGATGGCGCTGATATCGACGATCTGAAAATCACGAAAATTTTCGTTGATGAAGGTCCGACCATGAAACGCATTATGCCGCGTGCCAAAGGTCGTGCAGATCGCATCCTGAAGCGCACCAGCCACATTACTGTGGTTGTGTCCGATCGCTGAGACTCTGGAGACTAGCAATGGGTCAGAAAGTACATCCTAATGGTATTCGCCTGGGTATTGTAAAACCATGGAACTCTACCTGGTTTGCGAACACCAAAGAATTCGCTGACAACCTGGACAGCGATTTTAAAGTACGTCAGTTTTTGACTAAAGAACTGGCTAAAGCATCTGTCTCTCGTATCGTTATCGAGCGTCCAGCGAAGAGCATCCGTGTGACTATTCACACCGCTCGTCCGGGCATCGTTATCGGTAAGAAAGGCGAAGATGTAGAAAAACTGCGCACGGTCGTCGCGAATATCGCTGGCGTTCCTGCACAGATTAATATCGCCGAAGTCCGCAAGCCGGAACTGGACGCGAAACTGGTAGCTGACAGCATCACTTCACAGCTGGAGCGTCGTGTGATGTTCCGTCGTGCTATGAAGCGTGCAGTTCAGAACGCCATGCGTCTTGGCGCGAAGGGTATTAAAGTCGAAGTTAGCGGCCGTCTGGGTGGCGCCGAGATCGCACGTACCGAATGGTATCGTGAAG
Source organism: Pantoea sp. BJFS-204 (assembly GCF_049310725.1). Classification (NCBI taxonomy): domain Bacteria; kingdom Pseudomonadati; phylum Pseudomonadota; class Gammaproteobacteria; order Enterobacterales; family Erwiniaceae; genus Pantoea; species Pantoea sp. BJFS-204. Next base: position 245,219 of record NZ_JBMOWE010000006.1, read on the forward strand.
GTCGCGTGCCATTGCACACACTGCGTGCTGACATTGACTACAACACCTCTGAAGCGCACACCACTTATGGTGTAATCGGCGTTAAGGTATGGATCTTCAAAGGTGAGATCCTGGGTGGTATGGCTGCTGTTGAACAACCGGAACCGGCTGCTCAACCTAAAAAGCAGCAGCGTAAAGGCCGTAAGTAAGGAGAGTCGCTGATGTTACAACCAAAGCGTACGAAATTCCGTAAAGTGCACAAAGGCCGTAACCGCGGTCTGGCTGCGGGTACGGATGTCAGCTTCGGTACTTTCGGTCTGAAAGCTGTTGGCCGTGGTCGTCTGACTGCTCGTCAGATCGAAGCAGCACGTCGTGCTATGACCCGTGCAGTTAAGCGTCAAGGTAAGATCTGGATCCGAGTATTCCCGGACAAACCGATCACCGAGAAGCCGCTGGAAGTGCGTATGGGTAAAGGTAAGGGTAACGTAGAGTATTGGGTTGCCCTGATCCAGCCTGGTAAAGTCCTGTATGAAATGGACGGCGTACCAGAAGAGCTGGCCCGTGAAGCATTCAAGCTGGCAGCAGCAAAACTGCCTATCAAAACCACCTTTGTAACTAAGACGGTGATGTAATGAAAGCAACTGAGCTGCGTGAAAAAAGCGTTGAAGAGCTGAACACTGAGCTGCTTAATCTGCTGCGTGAGCAATTTAACCTGCGCATGCAGGCAGCATCTGGCCAACTGCAGCAGACTCATCTGCTGAAACAGGTTCGCCGTGATGTTGCACGCGTTAAGACTTTACTGACTGAGAAGGCGGGTTCGTAATGACCGATAAAATCCGTACTCTGCAGGGTCGTGTAGTAAGTGACAAAATGCAGAAATCTGCAGTTGTTGCTATCGAACGTTTCGTGAAACACCCGATCTACGGCAAATTCATTAAACGTACGACCAAGCTGCACATCCATGACGAGAACAATGAATGTGGAATTGGTGACGTGGTAGAAATCCGCGAATGCCGTCCACTGTCCAAGACTAAATCCTGGACCCTGGTTCGCGTAATCGAGAAAGCTGTTCTGTAATAAGAATCGTTTTTTCTGAGGAAACCCTCTGCTTCGGCAGGGGGTTTTTTTTTGCCTGCGATTCGGGCTTGATCCATTTGTGCCCGTGGCAATACGGATTTGATGGTGCTCACAAATTCAGGGATTTGCAGGGATTAAGCTGCCTCTCTTCAGGCGAGGTGGCCTGAAAGCGCCAGGCTATAAACGCCGGGGTTATCATAACTGTACAAGGAAATGTGCCGTGAAAATGGAGAGTCATGACCGCTTACGCCGGTCACTGTTAAAATTGCCACTGTTAGCTGCGTTACCTGCGATTAGCTCTGCCAAAAGCTTGCCGCTATTATCGGGTAACACACAACCACTACCCACAGGCAATAGCATGGAACGAACTCTGTTACTGAAGAATGCTGAATGTGTGGTCTGCATGGATGCTGACCGTCGGGAAATAGGTAACGCCTCTATTCTGATAAAAGGAAATAAGATCGTTGCAGTCGGGGAAGCACGCTCGTTACCTGATAGCGCGGATGAGATCATCGATCTGCGAGGACACATTGTCATCCCTGGCCTGATCAATACGCATCACCACATGTATCAGAGCCTGACCCGCGCTATTCCTGCAGTGCAAAACGGCGAGCTCTTTAACTGGCTGACCCACCTCTATCCACTGTGGCAGAATCTGACGCCTGAGATGATTCATATCTCAACACAGATCTCCATGGCCGAGTTAATGCTCTCCGGCTGCACCACCACCAGTGACCATCTCTACGTCTACCCGAATGGCTGTAAGCTTGACGACAGTATTGAGGCTGCAGCCTTAATGGGCATGCGTTTCCATGCGAGCCGGGGCAGCATGAGCGTCGGTAAGTCCCTGGGTGGCTTACCACCCGATGCGCTGGTAGAGGATGAAGCCGCCATTCTTAAAGATACGCAGCGTGTGATTGAGCGCTACCATGATGACAGCCACGGTTCGATGTTACGCATCGTGGTTGCGCCATGTTCGCCGTTTTCAGTCAGCCGTGAGCTGATGAAGCAATCCGCAGCGATGGCACGCAGCTTCAATGTCTCTATGCATACCCATCTGGCGGAGAACGACAGCGATATTCGTTATAGCCGTGACAAATTCAATATGACGCCAGCACAGTATGTTGAAGACCTCGGCTGGGTAGGACCGGATGTCTGGCATGCACACTGCGTCAAACTGGATCAGCATGGCATAGAACTCTTTGCACGTACCGGTACCGGCGTCGCGCACTGTCCCTGCTCGAACATGCGTCTCGGTTCCGGTATTGCGCCGATACGCCATATGTGTGATGCCGGCGTACACGTGGGTATGGGTGTGGATGGCTCAGCCTCCAATGACAGCTCAGACATGATGGCCGAAGTTCGTCAGGCGATGCTTCTGCAACGCGTTGGCTTCGGCCCGGATGCGATGACGGCACGTCAGGCACTGGAACTGGCGACGCTGGGTGGAGCAAAGGTGCTAAACCGCGATGATGTGGGCACCATTGCGCCGGGCATGATGGCCGATCTGGCCATTTTTGACCTGAATCGAATTGGACTTGCCGGGGCAGGGCACGATCCTGTCGCCGCCCTGGTGTTCTGTAATCCGGGACAGGTTGCCTATAGCATCATTAACGGAAAAGTCCGGGTACGGGACGGACAAGTGGCCGGAATTGAACTGCCAGCCGTGTTGCGTCAGCATAACCAACTGGCCAGGAAACTGGCTGGTTGAGTCAGAAGGGCACTTTATTTGGGAGGCGACGAAAAATAAGGCAGATTACATTTGCTACTGTTCGCACTATTCCCTAGAATACGCCCTCCCTGTCATCAGGGGAAATCAGCGGCTCGATTGAGAGCCGTTTATTTTTTCTACCCATCTGTGAGAACCGGTGTTACAATGCCGCGCCCTCAATTATGGGGCTTTCTAACGACCTGAGGTTTAGGTCCCGAAGTAGTAGTTGACATTAGCGGAGCACTAAAATGATCCAAGAACAGACTATGCTGAACGTCGCCGACAACTCCGGTGCACGTCGCGTAATGTGTATCAAGGTTCTGGGTGGCTCGCACCGTCGCTACGCAGGCGTCGGTGACATCATCAAAGTTACCATCAAGGAAGCAATTCCGCGTGGTAAAGTCAAAAAAGGTGATGTCCTGAAGGCGGTAGTGGTGCGCACCAGGAAGGGTGTTCGTCGCCCGGACGGTTCTGTCATTCGCTTCGATGGTAATGCATGCGTTATTCTGAACAATAACAGTGAGCAGCCTATCGGTACGCGTATTTTTGGGCCGGTAACTCGTGAACTTCGTACTGAAAAGTTCATGAAAATTATCTCTCTGGCACCAGAAGTACTCTAAGGAGCGAACAATGGCAGCTAAAATCCGTCGTAACGACGAAGTTATCGTGTTAACCGGTAAAGATAAAGGTAAGCGCGGTAAAGTTAAGAATGTCCTGTCTTCTGGTAAGGTCATCGTTGAAGGTATCAACCTGGTGAAGAAACATCAGAAGCCGGTTCCGGCTCTGAACCAACCAGGTGGCATCGTTGAAAAAGAAGCTGCTATTCAGGTTTCTAACGTTGCACTGTTCAACGCGGCAACTGGTAAGGCTGACCGTGTAGGCTTTAGATTCGAAGACGGCAAAAAAGTCCGTTTCTTCAAGTCTAACAGCGAAACTATCAAGTAATTTGGAGTAGTACGATGGCGAAACTGCATGATTACTACAAAGACGAAGTAGTCCAGAAACTCATGACAGAGTTTGGCTACAATTCTGTCATGCAAGTCCCTCGGGTCGAGAAGATCACCCTGAACATGGGTGTTGGTGAAGCGATCGCTGACAAGAAACTGCTGGATAACGCAGCAGCTGACCTGGCAGCAATCTCCGGTCAAAAACCGCTGGTCACCAAAGCACGCAAATCAGTTGCAGGCTTCAAAATCCGTCAGGGCTATCCGATCGGCTGTAAAGTAACTCTGCGTGGCGAGCGCATGTGGGAGTTCTTTGAGCGTCTGGTCACCATTGCTGTTCCACGTATCCGTGACTTCCGTGGCTTGTCCGCTAAGTCATTCGATGGTCGTGGCAACTACAGCATGGGTGTACGTGAGCAGATCATCTTCCCAGAAATCGACTACGACAAAGTCGATCGCGTTCGTGGTTTGGATATCACCATTACCACTACTGCGAAATCTGATGATGAAGGCCGTGCTCTGCTGGCTGCCTTTGACTTCCCGTTCCGTAAGTAAGGTAGGGTTACTTAATGGCTAAGCAATCTATGAAAGCACGCGAAGTTAAGCGTGCAAAATTAGCAGACAAATTCTTCGCTAAACGCGCTGAACTGAAAGCGATCATCTCTGATGTGAACGCTTCCGACGAAGATCGTTGGGATGCTGTTCTGAAGCTGCAGAGTCTGCCGCGTGATTCCAGCCCTTCGCGTCAGCGTAACCGCTGCCGTCAAACAGGTCGTCCGCACGGTTTCCTGCGGAAGTTTGGGTTGAGCCGTATCAAGGTCCGCGAAGCCGCCATGCGCGGTGAAATCCCGGGCCTGAAAAAGGCTAGCTGGTAATTGTCACCAATTGAATCACGGGAGTAACACAGATGAGCATGCAAGATCCGATCGCGGATATGCTGACCCGTATCCGTAACGGTCAGGCCGCAAACAAAGTTGCGGTCACCATGCCTTCCTCCAAGCTGAAATTGGCAATTGCCAACGTTCTGAAGGAAGAAGGATATATTGAAGATTTCAAAATCGAAGGCGACATCAAGCTGGAACTGGAACTTACTCTCAAGTATTTCCAGGGCAAAGCTGTTGTAGAAAGCATTCAGCGAGTAAGCCGTCCTGGTCTGCGCATCTATAAGAAAAAAGATGAGCTGCCAAAGGTAATGGCTGGTATGGGCATCGCTGTAGTTTCTACATCTAAAGGTGTCATGACTGATCGTGCAGCGCGCCAGGCAGGTCTTGGTGGCGAAATTATCTGCTACGTAGCGTAATCGGAGGATACATATGTCTCGTGTTGCTAAAGCACCTGTCGTTGTTCCTGCCGGCGTAGAGGTAAAACTCAACGGTCAGGTAATTTCGATTAAAGGTAAAAACGGCGAGCTGACTCGTACTATCAATGATGCTGTTGAAGTTAAGCATGCTGACAACGCTCTGACTTTCGCTCCGCGCGAAGGTTTCGTTGACGGCTGGGCGCAGGCGGGTACTTCTCGCGCGCTGCTGAACGCAATGGTAATCGGTGTTACCGAAGGCTTCACTAAGAAGCTGCAGCTGGTTGGTGTAGGTTATCGTGCAGCCGTTAAAGGCGACGTGGTTAACCTGTCTCTGGGCTTTTCTCATCCAGTCGATCACCAGCTGCCCGCGGGTATCACTGCAGAATGTCCAACTCAGACTGAGATCGTGCTGAAAGGCGCTGATAAACAGCTGATTGGTCAGGTTGCAGCGGACTTGCGCGCCTACCGTCGTCCTGAGCCTTATAAAGGCAAGGGTGTCCGTTACGCCGACGAAGTCGTGCGTACCAAAGAGGCTAAGAAGAAGTAAGGTAACACTATGGATAAGAAATCTGCTCGTATCCGTCGTGCGACCCGTGCACGTCGCAAGCTCAAAGAGCTGGGTGCTACTCGCCTGGTGGTACATCGTACCCCGCGTCATATTTACGCACAGGTAATCGCCCCGAACGGTTCCGAAGTTCTGGTCGCTGCTTCTACTGTAGAAAAAGCTATCACTGAACAACTGAAGTATACCGGTAATAAAGAAGCCGCAGCTGCAGTAGGTAAAGCTATCGCAGAACGCGCAATCGAAAAAGGCATCACTGGTGTTTCTTTCGACCGTTCCGGTTTCCAATATCATGGTCGCGTCCAGGCACTGGCAGATGCTGCCCGTGAAGCTGGCCTTCAGTTCTAAGGTAGAGGTCTAAGATGGCACACATCGAGAAACAAGCTGGCGAACTGCAGGAAAAACTGATCGCGGTAAACCGTGTTTCTAAAACTGTTAAAGGTGGTCGTATCTTCTCCTTCACAGCACTGACTGTGGTAGGCGATGGTAATGGTCGCGTAGGTTTTGGTTACGGTAAAGCGCGTGAAGTTCCAGCAGCGATCCAGAAAGCGATGGAGAAAGCCCGTCGCAACATGGTTAACGTCGCGCTGACCAACGGCACCCTGCAGCACCCAGTTAAAGGTGCACACACGGGTTCCCGCGTGTTCATGCAGCCGGCTTCAGAAGGTACCGGTATTATTGCCGGTGGTGCAATGCGCGCCGTTCTGGAAGTCGCTGGAGTTCATAACGTACTGGCAAAAGCCTATGGTTCTACTAACCCGATTAACGTGGTTCGTGCAACTATCGACGGCCTGGGCAATATGAAATCTCCGGAAATGGTCGCTGCTAAGCGTGGTAAATCCGTTGAAGAAATTCTGGGGTAATCACGATGGCTAAGACTATTAAAATCACTCAAACCCGTAGTTCAATCGGCCGCTTGCCTAAGCATAAAGCCACTCTGGTTGGCCTGGGTCTGCGTCGTATTGGCCACACCGTTGAGCGTGAAGACACGCCTGCAGTACGCGGTATGGTTAACGCGGTTTCCTATATGGTTAAAGTGGAGGAGTAAGAGATGCGTTTAAATACTCTGTCTCCGGCCGAAGGGTCTAAGCACGCTACCAAGCGTCTGGGTCGTGGTATCGGTTCTGGCCTCGGAAAAACCGGTGGTCGTGGTCACAAAGGTCAGAACTCACGTTCTGGCGGTGGCGTACGTCGCGGTTTCGAAGGTGGTCAGATGCCTCTGTACCGTCGTCTGCCGAAGTTCGGTTTCACCTCTCGCAAAGCAATGATCACCACAGAGATTCGTCTGTCTGATCTGGCGAAAGTTGAAGGCGGTATCGTCGACCTGAACGCGCTGAAAGCAGCCAACATTGTCGGTGTTCAGATTGAATTCGTTAAAGTAATTCTGTCTGGTGAAGTTTCTACACCGGTAACGGTTCGCGGTCTGCGTGTCACCAAAGGTGCACGTGCTGCAATCGAAGCTGCTGGCGGTAAAATCGAGGAATAAGTAGCAGATGGCTAAACAACCGGGATTAGATTTTCAAAGTGCCAAGGGTGGCTTTGGTGAGCTGAAACGCAGACTGCTGTTTGTAATCGGCGCACTCATTGTCTTCCGTATTGGCTCTTTTATTCCAATCCCTGGTATTGATGCCACTGTACTTGCCAAACTGCTTGAGCAACAGCGTGGCACCATCATTGAAATGTTTAACATGTTCTCTGGTGGTGCTCTGAGCCGTGCTTCTATTTTCGCACTGGGCATCATGCCGTATATTTCGGCATCGATTATCATCCAGTTATTAACGGTGGTTCATCCAGCGTTAGCGGAAATTAAGAAAGAAGGGGAGGCTGGCCGTCGTAAGATTAGCCAGTACACCCGATACGGTACGTTGGTATTGGCCATATTTCAGTCGATCGGTATTGCTACCGGTCTGCCGAATATGCCAGGGATGCAAGGCCTGGTAATGAATCCAGGCTTTGCTTTCTACTTTACCGCTGTTGTGAGTCTGGTCTCAGGAACGATGTTCCTGATGTGGCTGGGCGAACAGATTACTGAACGTGGTATCGGTAACGGTATTTCGATCATTATCTTCGCAGGTATCGTTGCGGGTCTCCCGCCGGCCATTGGCCATACCATCGAGCAAGCGCGGCAAGGCGACCTGCACTTCCTTCTGTTGCTGTTGGTTGCAGTACTCGTATTCGCAGTGACCTTCTTTGTTATCTTTGTTGAACGTGGTCAACGCCGCATTGTGGTGAACTACGCAAAACGTCAGCAAGGTCGTCGCGTTTACGCTGCACAGAGCACACATTTACCGTTGAAAGTGAACATGGCAGGCGTCATTCCAGCCATCTTTGCTTCCAGCATTATTCTGTTCCCGGCAACGATTGCATCGTGGTTTGGGGGCGGTACCGGTTGGAACTGGCTGACAACAATTTCGCTGTATTTGCAGCCAGGACAGCCGCTTTATGTGCTACTCTATGCGACTGCAATCATCTTCTTCTGTTTCTTCTATACGGCGTTGGTTTTCAACCCACGTGAAACAGCAGATAACCTGAAGAAGTCTGGTGCATTCGTACCGGGAATTCGTCCGGGAGAGCAAACGGCGAAGTATATTGATAAAGTAATGACGCGATTGACCTTAATCGGCGCTCTCTACATTACGTTTATCTGCCTTATCCCGGAGTTCATGCGTGATGCGATGAAGGTCCCCTTCTACTTTGGCGGTACTTCACTGCTTATCGTAGTTGTCGTCATCATGGACTTTATGGCTCAAGTGCAAACTCTGATGATGTCAAGTCAGTACGAGTCGGCACTGAAGAAAGCTAACCTGAAAGGCTACGGCCGTTAATTCAGTTGGTTGAGAAGTTACGGAGAGTAAAAATGAAAGTTCGTGCTTCCGTCAAGAGATTATGTCGTAACTGCAAAATCATTCGTCGCGACGGTGTCGTCCGTGTGATCTGCAGCGCCGAGCCAAAGCATAAACAGCGCCAAGGCTGATTTTGTCACATATTTTTCTTGCAAAGTCGGGTTGAGCTGGCTAGATTAGCCAGCCAATCTTTTGTATGTCAGTGCGTTTCCATTTGAGTATCCTGAAAACGGGCTTTTCAGCATGGGACGTGCTTGTTTAATTATAGGAGTGCATAGTGGCCCGTATAGCAGGCATTAACATTCCTGATCAAAAACATACCGTTATCGCATTAACTTCGATCTTCGGTATCGGTAAAACTCGTTCTAAAGCCATCTGCGCTTCAACGGGTATTGCTGAAAATGTTAAGATCAGTGAGCTGTCTGAAGAACAAATTGATCAGCTGCGTGATGCAGTTGCGAAATTCGTTGTAGAAGGTGATCTGCGCCGTGAAATCACCCTGAGCATCAAGCGTCTTATGGACCTTGGTTGCTACCGTGGTTTGCGCCATCGTCGTGGTCTTCCGGTTCGCGGTCAGCGTACTAAGACCAACGCACGTACCCGTAAGGGTCCGCGTAAACCGATCAAGAAATAATCGGGGTGAGTAAATAATGGCAAAGGCACCAGTTCGTGCACGTAAGCGTGTAAGAAAACAAGTCTCAGATGGCGTGGCTCATGTCCATGCTTCTTTTAACAACACCATCGTTACCATTACTGATCGTCAGGGTAACGCACTGGGTTGGGCAACCGCCGGTGGTTCCGGTTTCCGCGGTTCACGTAAATCCACTCCGTTTGCTGCTCAGGTCGCTGCAGAGCGCTGTGCAGAAGCGGTAAAAGATTACGGAATTAAGAACCTGGAAGTTATGGTAAAGGGTCCGGGTCCAGGTCGCGAATCTACGATTCGTGCTTTGAACGCCGCTGGTTTCCGCATCACTAATATTACTGATGTGACTCCGATCCCTCATAACGGTTGTCGTCCGCCGAAAAAACGTCGCGTATAACGCCCGTTTTTTTAGGATAGTTGGAGAAAGAAAATGGCAAGATATTTGGGTCCTAAGCTCAAGCTGAGCCGTCGTGAGGGCACTGACTTATTCCTTAAGTCTGGCGTTCGCGCGATTGATTCCAAGTGTAAGATTGAACAAGCCCCTGGTCAGCATGGTGCGCGTAAACCGCGTCTGTCTGATTACGGCGGTCAGTTACGTGAAAAGCAAAAAGTTCGTCGTATCTACGGCGTGCTGGAGCGTCAGTTCCGTAACTATTATAAAGAAGCAGCTCGTCTGAAAGGCAACACCGGTGAAAACCTGTTGGCTCTGCTGGAAGGTCGTCTGGACAACGTAGTTTATCGTATGGGCTTTGGTGCCACTCGTGCAGAAGCACGTCAGCTGGTTAGCCATAAGTCTGTTCTGGTAAATGGCCGCGTTGTTAACATCGCTTCTTATCAGGTATCTCCGAATGATGTCGTTAGCATCCGTGAGAAAGCCAAAAAGCAATCTCGCGTGAAGGCCGCTCTGGAGCTGGCTGAGCAGCGTGAAAAGCCAACCTGGCTGGAAGTTGATGCGACTAAGATGGAAGGTGTGTTCAAGCGTATTCCTGAACGTACTGATCTGTCTGCGGACATTAACGAACACCTGATCGTCGAGCTTTACTCCAAGTAAGGCTTAGTACCAAAGAGAGGACACAATGCAGGGTTCTGTGACAGAGTTTCTAAAACCGCGCCTGGTAGATATCGAGCAAGTGAGTTCGACGCACGCCAAGGTGACCCTTGAGCCTTTAGAGCGTGGCTTTGGCCATACTCTTGGTAACGCACTGCGCCGTATTCTGCTTTCATCCATGCCGGGTTGCGCGGTGACCGAGGTTGAAATTGATGGTGTACTTCATGAGTACAGCACCAAAGAGGGAGTACAGGAAGATATCCTGGAAATCCTGCTCAACCTGAAAGGGCTGGCGGTAAGAGTTCAGGGGAAAGATGAAGTTATTCTGACCTTGAATAAATCTGGCATTGGCCCTGTGACTGCAGCCGACATTACCCATGATGGTGATGTCGAAATCGTCAAGCCTCAGCATGTCATTTGCCATCTGACCGATGAGAACGCTGCTATCAGCATGCGTATCAAAGTTCAGCGTGGTCGTGGCTATGTGCCGGCTTCTGCCCGAATTCATTCGGAAGAAGATGAGCGCCCAATCGGCCGCCTGTTAGTTGACGCTTGCTACAGCCCTGTAGACCGTATCGCCTACAATGTTGAAGCAGCGCGTGTAGAGCAGCGCACCGACCTGGACAAGCTGGTCATCGAAATGGAAACCAACGGCACAATCGATCCTGAAGAGGCGATTCGTCGTGCGGCAACCATTCTGGCAGAACAACTTGAAGCTTTCGTTGACTTACGTGATGTACGTCAGCCGGAAGTTAAAGAAGAGAAACCAGAATTCGATCCGATCCTGCTGCGCCCTGTTGACGATCTGGAATTGACTGTCCGCTCTGCTAACTGCCTTAAGGCAGAAGCTATCCACTACATCGGTGATCTGGTACAGCGTACCGAGGTTGAGCTGCTTAAAACGCCTAACCTTGGTAAAAAATCTCTTACCGAGATTAAAGATGTGCTGGCTTCGCGTGGTCTTTCTCTGGGCATGCGCCTCGAGAACTGGCCGCCAGCAAGCATTGCTGATGAATAATCAGATCACAGGTTAAGGTTTCACTGAGAAGGATAAGGTCATGCGCCATCGTAAGAGTGGTCGTCAACTGAACCGCAACAGCAGCCATCGTCAGGCTATGTTCCGCAACATGGCCGGTTCTCTGGTTCGTCATGAGATCATCAAAACGACTCTGCCGAAAGCCAAAGAACTGCGTCGCGTAGTTGAGCCGCTGATTACTCTTGCCAAGACCGACAGCGTAGCTAATCGTCGTCTGGCATTCGCCCGTACTCGTGATAACGAGATCGTGGCAAAACTGTTTAATGAGCTGGGCCCGCGTTTCGCGAGCCGTGCCGGTGGTTACACTCGTATTCTGAAGTGTGGCTTCCGTGCTGGTGACAACGCTCCGATGGCTTACATCGAGTTGGTTGATCGTCCAGAAGCTCAAGCAGAAGCAGCCGCAGAGTAATCTGTAGCAACGTAAAAAACCCGCTTCGGCGGGTTTTTTATTGCCTGAAATTTACTACCTTAGAACTTACTCTTTTCATGTTCAAAGGAGCCAACTATGTGGCTGGTTGATGAACTTGCTGAACAGCACATCAAAGCGGCGCTGGAAAAAGGCGAGCTGAGTAATCTTCCCGGCTCCGGTAAGCCGCTGCAGCTGGATGATGACAGTCATGTTCCGCCTGAGTTAAGAGCGGGCTACCGTTTACTGAAAAATGCGGGCTTTCTGCCGCCGGAGCTTGAGCTCAGACGTGAAGCCATGGAAGTGAACGATCTTATTCGCAACCTCGATCCTGCGGATCAAAATTATCAGGATCATTGCCATCGGCTTCAGGTGCTGGAGCTAAGATTACGCCAGGCGGGTATCAGTACCGATTTTCTCCATGGCAGTTATTCCACTGCTATTCAGCATCGTTTCCGCGAGGAGGAGTAAATGTTTCGCATCGGTCAGTTAGCTAAGCTTGCGGAGGTGACGCCAGACACTATCCGTTTTTATGAAAAGCAGCAGATGATGGATCATGATGGTCGTACTGAAGGTGGCTTTCGCCTTTACAGCGAGGGCGATCTTCAGCGTCTGAAATTTATTCGTTATGGTCGTAAACTGGGTTTCAGTCTGGAAGCGATCAGAGAGCTACTTTCGATCCGGGTTGATCCTGCGCATCACACCTGTCAGGAATCAAAAGCGATCGTTGAAAAACGGCTGAGTGAAGTTGCTCAGATGATCGCAGAGTTAGAAACGATGCAGCGTTCCCTGCGACACCTTTCCGATGCCTGTTGTGGTGACAGTCACAGTAGCATTTCGTGCTCAATTCTTGAGGCGCTGGAGCGGGGAGAGGCTTCGAGCAAATAAGCATATTGTTATTTTGCTGCAAAGGAATAGAGTATCAGACCATCTCAATAGGAGGCGTCATGAGTAAATATCAGCACACCAAAGGGCAAATCCGCGATAACGCGATTCAGGCTCTGTTACACGACCCACTATTTCGGCAACGCATAGAGCAGAAGCAAAAGGGTAAAGGTAGTTTCAAGCGGAAAGAGAAACATGGCAAGGGGACTGGATGGGAGGGCAGTGATAAGAAAGCGTCTTATCACTGCCCTTCTGCTTTTACGGTTAAAAAAACCGCCTGTGCGGCGGCTTATTAACTAGACCCGGCTATTCTGCTGTTTCAGCAGATCGCGGATTTCAGTCAGCAGAACTTCTTCGTTTGACGGTTTAGCCACTGGCTTCTCTACTTCTTTTTTCTTGTACAGACGATTCATTAGCTTGATCGCCATAAAGATTGCGAAAGCGATGATGACGAAATCGAAGATGGTCTGAAGGAAGATACCGTACTGCATTACAACGGCTGGAGCATCACCAACTGCAGGCTTAAGTACCCAGGCGAATGATTTAAAATCGACACCACCAATCAGTAAGCCTAAAGGCGGCATAATGATGTTGGCGACTAACGATGAAACAATTTTACCGAATGCAGCACCGATGATGACACCGACGGCTAAATCCATCACATTGCCGCGCATTGCGAAATCGCGAAACTCTTTGATTAAACTCATACTTATCTCCTTGCCCAAGCCAATGCCATAAAGTCTAACAAACCCTACTGGTTTTGCCATCAACACAGCGAATTAAGCGGCAGTTTTGCGTTCTTTGTGTTCTGTTCGCCTATAAACGCGGCATTTACAGGAAAAATGGACTCGGCTGGAAGAGACGTTCCACATCTGATACAAACTTCTTGTCGGTCAGGAACATGATGACATGATCACCTTGTTCAATTCGCAGGTTATCATTGGCAATCATCACATCGTCTCCACGAACCACTGCGCCAATAATGGTGCCTGGCGGTAGTTTGATATCATCAATGGAGCGGCCGACCACGCGTGAAGTTGATTCGTCTCCGTGCGCTATCGCTTCGATCGCTTCTGCAATACCGCGTCGTAGCGATGAAACGCCCACGATATCCGCTTTGCGCACATGACCCAGCAGGGCAGAAATCGTGGCCTGCTGAGGTGAAATAGCGATATCGATAACGCTGCCTTGTACCAGATCGACGTAGGCGCGGCGCTGAATCAGCACCATAACCTTCTTCGCCCCCATCTTTTTTGCCAGCATGGCTGACATAATATTGGCTTCATCATCGTTGGTGACGGCGATAAAGAGATCAACCTGATCAACATGTTCTTCAGCGAGAAGTTCCTGATCTGACGCATCGCCATAAAAGACGACTGTGTCGTGAAGATGCTCTGCCAGTTCTGCTGCGCGCTGGGGGTTACGTTCAATCAGCTTCACGCTGTAATTTTTCTCAAGTTTTTGTGCCAGACCGAAACCGATATTACCGCCACCTACCAGCATAATCCGTTTATAAGGTTTCTCCAGCCGCTGCATTTCACTCATTACCGCACGAATGTTCTGACTGGCTGCAATGAAAAAGACTTCATCACCCGCTTCTACGATGGTTGAACCCTGCGGGCGAATGGGGCGATCCTGACGAAATATAGCGGCTACGCGGGTATCAATGTATGGCATATGCTCACGCATGATCGATAGCGGATTTCCTACCAGTGGCCCGCCATAATAAGCTTTCACCACGGCGAGGCTGACTTTGCCTTCAGCAAAGTTGACGACCTGCAATGCGCCAGGGTACTGGATTAAACGATAGATATTGTCGATCACCAGCTGTTCAGGCGAGATCAGGTGATCGATAGGCACCGCTTCAGGAATAAATAATTTGTCCGCATCACGCAGATAATCGGCCGCGCGAATACGGGCGATACGATTCGGCGTATTGAAAAGCGAATAAGCAATCTGACAGGCAATCATGTTGGTTTCATCGGAGTTGGTTACGGCAACCAGCATGTCGGCATCTTCTGCACCCGCCTCACGTAAAATGCGTGGATGAGAACCATGACCCTGCACGACGCGAAGATCGAACTTATCCTGCAGGTGACGCAGGCGTGAAGAGTCGGTATCAACCACCGTGATATCGTTGTTTTCACCCACCAGATTTTCTGCCAGGGTTCCGCCAACCTGTCCTGCGCCCAGAATGATTATTTTCATCGCTTATCAATACTCATTTCAGTTTGTACCCGATTTTTTTATCAGCTTAGCGTAGAAGAAACCATCTCCGCCCTCGGCTTCCGGGAATACCTGTAAGCCGTTCGCGGGCGCATCTCTGAGGGGCTCTGCCTGCGCATCATGCTGGCGCTGCAGGAAAGCATCTATCTGCTGATGATTCTCTTCAGGCAGGATGGAGCAGGTGGCATAAATCAGTGTACCGCCAGGTTTCAGGTGCGGCCAGATAGCATCAAGAATTTCACCCTGAAGCTTTGCCAGCTCGGCGATATCCCGATCGCGACGCAGCCACTTAATATCAGGATGGCGTCGGATCACACCGGTAGCAGAGCAGGGCGCATCCAGCAGAATACGGTCAAACTGACGAACGCCGCACCACTGTTGCGGCGTTCGTCCATCACCCTGTTTCACGTCTGCTTTCATACCCAGTCGCTGCAGATTCTCATTTACGCGTTTAAGACGCTGCGCATCCACGTCGACGGCCATAACTTCGGCCTGAGGCGCGATTTCAAGGATATGGGTCGTTTTACCGCCGGGCGCAGCGCATAAATCCAGAATCTGTTCGCCGTTTTGGGGCTCAAGCAGCAAGGCACAGCGCTGAGCAGATAAATCCTGCACGGTAACCCAACCCTGATCAAAGCCTGGTAGCTGGCTGACCGGGGCAGGGGCGTCAAGCCGCAGCGCATCCGGCACATCGACAGCAGGCTGTGCATTCCTGCCGCTTTCGGCCAGCATAGCCAGCCACGTGTCACGATCGTGGTGCTGGCGATTAACCCGCAGCCACATCGGCGGACGCAGATTATTTGCTTCGACAATCTGTTGCCATTGTTCCGGCCAGGCATGCTGTAAACGCTTTAGCAGCCATCCGGGATGCAGATAGCGTTGCGGGCCATCCTGAACAGTGGCGAGCAGCTCTTCCCGCTGACGCTGAAACTGGCGTAATACGCCATTTAATAAGCCTTTCATACTGGTGCGCTTCAGTACTTCGGCGCCCGCGACGGTTTCTGCCAGTGCGGCATGGGCAGGCACACGGGTATATTCCAGCTGATAAAGCCCGACCATGATCAGATAGTGCAGAACCCGCTGTTTGCCGGTAAGTGGACGCTCCATCAGTTTGCCAATCAGCGCTTCCAGCTGCGGTAATGTGCGCAATACGCCAAAACAGATCTCCTGCACTAATGCGCTATCTTTGTCAGAGAGCTTTTTCTGGGCGGCTGGCAGTGCCGTATTCAGGGATTCGCCCTTGTCGACCACACGCTCAATAAGTTGAGCCGAGAGGCTACGCAGGTTGATAGATTTAGTCATAGGGTTTTGTCATCAAACAAAAGGCCCGGTGAGGGACCGGGCCTGAGAGTCAGTCCAGAAGGGTTCCAGGTTCAAACCATTCCCGGCGCGAGTTGAGAAGATCCTGAGCCGACATCGGTTTTTTACCGGCGGGCTGCAACTGGAGCAGGTTCAGTACGCCCTGAGCCGTCGCCACCTGGATGCCATGCTTGTCAGCATGAATAATTTCACCAGGCGCACGATCGCTGTGGGGCAGAACGCTTGCCTGCCAGACTTTAACCGGCTGATCTTCAATGGTGAAAAAGCTCATCGGCCACGGGTTAAAAGCGCGAATACAACGCTCAAGCTGTTCTGCAGAGAGTGTCCAGTCAAGACGTGCCTCCTCTTTACTGAGTTTCTCAGCATAGTTGGCCAGCGTTTCATCCTGTTTTTCAGGTGAAGCCTGCTGAGTGGTCAGTAATGTCAGCGTATCCAGCAGCCCCTGTGGGCCAAGCTGTGCCAGCTTGTCATACAGCGTGGCACTGGTATCCTGGGCAGTAATCGGACAGGCCAGCTTATGCAGCATATCGCCGGTATCCAGTCCCACGTCCATCTGCATGATGGTCACGCCGGTTTCGCTGTCGCCAGCCCAGAGCGCACGTTGAATAGGCGCAGCTCCACGCCAGCGTGGCAGCAGTGAGCCATGGACATTGATGCATCCCAGACGTGGCATATCAAGCACGGCCTTGGGCAGAATTAATCCGTAGGCCACAACCACCATCACATCGGCCTTGAGGTCAGCAACCAGTTGCTGATTTTCTTCAGGTCGCAGTGACTTAGGCTGATAAACCGGAATGTCATGTGCCATCGCCAGCGTTTTGACCGGGCCTGGCGTTAATTTGTTACCGCGACCAGCAGGACGGTCGGGTTGGGTGAATACGCCGATAACCTGATGTTCAGAAGCAAGCAGCGCGTCAAGATGACGCGCTGCAAAGTCAGGTGTGCCGGCAAAGATGATTTTTAGCGGGGCAGACACGTTTATCCCTTATTAAGATCTCAGGAAGCCTGCGCGTTCTGACGCGCCAGTTTCTCTAATTTATTTTTGATCCGTTGCCGCTTTAAAGGCGACAGATAATCGATAAACAGTTTGCCTTCCAGATGATCGATCTCATGCTGGATACAGATGGCCAGTAACTCGCTGGCTTCCAGTTCGAAACTTTTACCCTCGCGATCCAGTGCACGGACCTTTACCCGCTCGGCACGCGGAACAAATGCGCGCTGTTCCGGAATAGAGAGGCAGCCCTCTTCAATGCCGGTTTCACCGCTTTTTTCCAGCAGCTCAGGGTTAATCAGCACTAAACGCTCTTCACGACTTTCAGAGACGTCAATCACGATAATGCGCTGATGAATATCGACCTGCGTAGCCGCAAGACCGATACCTTCTTCGGCATACATCGTCTCGAACATATCATCAACGATACGCTGAATGTCTGCGTTAACTTCTTTAACGGGCGCAGCAACTTTGCGAAGACGCTCGTCAGGGAAATGTAATACCTGCAAAACTGACATAAATATCCAGATCTGTATTCGGTTAAGAAAAGATTACTACCTTATATTGTAGACTTTTCGAGGCCTGATTGACAGCATTCTGCGGCAGGAAGCAAGGGCGATCAGGGAGCTGAAGATGGACAAAATAGCGCAGTCTGTACGGCTGGCCGCCGTCACTGGAATGACAGGAAAACGCTGGGTTGATGTGGCGCAGCAAATAGGTGCCGGACAGACAGACAGGGAGCAGCTTATCCGGCTTGGCTTAGATGAGAGCCAGTGCCAGCAATATGATGATTTTAATGAAAATAATCTCACAGAAGTCTATTCCTGGCTGGATCAGAGTCCGGCTCATCATCTGGTGACTGCTCTGGACGCGGCCTATCCTGCCCGTCTTAAAGAAACCAACCGCTTTCCGCCGCTGCTCTATATTGATGGCGATCCTGCGCTTATCAGCACACCACAGTTAGCGGTGGTGGGCAGCCGAAACTGTTCACACTATGGCCGCTACTGGTGCGACTGGTTTACCCAGCACTTAAGCCTCAGCGGTCTGACCATTACCAGCGGACTGGCAAGGGGTATTGATGGTGTTGCGCATCAGGCAGCACTCAACGTAGGCGGTAAAACGGTGGCCGTGTTAGGTAGTGGTTTGCAGCGGCTCTATCCCAGCAATCATGCCCATCTTGCCGCAGAGATCGTTGAACAGGGTGGTGCGGTAGTTTCTGAGTTTCCGCTGACGACCCTGCCGCATCCGCTTAATTTTCCGCGCCGTAATCGTATTATCAGCGGCCTGAGCCATGGGGTGCTGGTGGTAGAAGCCTCGCTGAAGAGTGGTTCCCTGGTAACGGCGCGGTATGGGCTGGAGCAAAATCGTAATGTCTATGCCTTACCTGGCGCGCTCGGTAACCCGTTAAGCGAAGGCGTAAACTGGCTGATTCAGCAGGGGGCGCTGCTGGTGGCCCATCCCCATAACATCGTGGAAGATCTGGCAAGTGCACTTAACTGGCTGCCGATGACACCGGGCGGTGAAATTTATTCTGAGGTGAGTGACGATGCTCCATTGCCATTTGCTGATGTGTTGGCTAACGTAGGTGATGATGTTACACCTGTTGACGTTGTCGCTGAACGTGCCGGCCAATCTGTGCCAGTTATCTCAGCTCAGTTGCTGGAACTGGAGTTAGCAGGATGGATCGCAGCTGTACCCGGCGGCTATGTCCGATTGAGGAGGGCATGCCATGTTCGACGTACTGATGTATTTGTTTGAGACATATATCCACAACGAAGCAGAAATGGGTGTTGATCAGGACAGATTGACAGACGACCTGACGGATGCCGGGTTCCATCGTGAAGATATTTACAGTGCGCTGAACTGGTTAGAAAGATTGGCTGACTATCAGGAAGGACTGGTTGCGCCAATTTTACTGACAAATGATCCGCTCTCCATGCGTATTTATACCGATGAAGAGAGCAAACGTTTAGATGCTGACAGCCGTGGTTTCCTGCTGTTCCTGGAGCAGATTCAGGTGTTGAACCTGGAAACGCGTGAAATGGTCATCGAACGCATTATGGCGCTGGATACCTCTGAGTTTGACCTGGAAGATCTCAAATGGGTGGTACTGATGGTGTTGTTCAACATTCCCGGATGTGAAAATGCCTATCAGCAGATGGAAGAACTGCTATTCGACGCCAATGAAGGTATGCTGCATTAAATTTCCTTTCATGCATTGATCGCTATGAGTAAAGCTGCACTCTTCACCGTGCGTAAACAGGATCCCTGCCCCGCTTGCGGGGCAGAACTGGTTATCCGCTCCGGTAAACACGGTCCTTTTCTGGGCTGCGCGAACTACCCGGCATGCGACTACATTCGACCCTTAAAGGGTCAGGCCGATGGTCATGTGGTCAAAGTGCTGGAAGGCCACGCCTGTCCCGAATGCGGTGCGGATAAAGTGTTGCGGCAGGGGCGATTTGGCATGTTCATTGGCTGTAGCCTCTATCCGGAATGCGGATACACCGAAACCATCGACAAACCAGATGAAACCTCGCTGGCCTGTCCACAGTGCCATGAAGGCCGGTTAGTTCAGCGGCGCTCCCGTTACGGCAAAACGTTTCACTCCTGTGATCGCTATCCAGCCTGCCAGTTTGTTGTGAATCTGACACCCGTTGCCGGAATCTGTCCTTATTGCCAGTATCCGCTATTAGTTGAAAAAAAGACGGCCCAAGGGATCAAACGCTTTTGCGCCAGTAAAAGTTGTGGCAAAGCCATTGCTGAAGAGAATTCATAGACCATGGAAAATCAACACCTCGCCGATTCACTTGAAACCTGCCTAGAGCAGCTGAATCGACAGGCGGTCATCGCCTATCCTACTGAAGCCGTATTTGGTCTGGGCTGTGACCCTGACAGTGAATCTGCCGTCATGGCTTTACTGGCGCTGAAACAGCGTCCGGTAGAAAAGGGGCTTATCCTGATTGCGGCTGATTACACCCAGCTGGAACCTTACATCTCCGCTCGGGAACTGTCTGTGATACAGCGTGAGCGGATGTTTGCATGCTGGCCCGGCCCGGTGACCTTTGTCGTACCCGTTCCGCCACAAACGCCTCGCTGGCTTACCGGACAGTTTGATTCACTGGCCATTCGCGTCAGTGACCATCCTGATGTGCAGGCCCTTTGCCGCGCATTTGGTAAACCGCTGGTCTCAACCAGTGCAAATCTGTCAGGCCTGCCTCCCTGCCGAACGGCTGAAGAAGTGAAGCAGCAGTTTGGTGAGCAGTTCCCGGTTCTGTCGGGAAAAACGGGTGGGCGGCTCAATCCCTCTGAAATCCGCGATGTCATCAGCGGCGAACTTATACGTCAGGGCTAATTCATGGATCAATTCGCCGTTTTCGGTAATCCGATCAACCACAGTAAATCTCAGCTGATCCATCAGGCTTTCGCTGAACAGACGGGCGTTGAACATCGCTATGGTCGGATTTGTGCCCCGATAGATGGTTTTCCTCAGGCGCTCTCTGCCTTTTTCGAACAGGGAGGCCGTGGCGCCAACGTGACGTTACCTTTTAAACAGCAGGCATGGGAATTTGCCGATCAGCTCAGCGAACGTGCAGCCCTGTCCGGCGCGGTAAACACGGTGAAAAAACTCAGCGATGGGCAGATCCTAGGTGACAACACGGATGGTATCGGGCTGTTAAGCGATCTTGAACGGCTGAAGATGATCAATGCTGGTGACAAGGTTTTGCTGGTGGGGGCGGGCGGTGCTGCACGTGGGGTCATTCTGCCGCTTCTCTCAGCAGGCGTGACACTCACTGTTGTTAACCGTACCGCCGCGCGGGCGGAAGAGCTGGCTGGCCTGTTTGCAGCGAGCGGCACTATCCGCGCATGTGGTTTTGAGCAGCTGACAGATCAGCACTTTGATCTGATCATTAATGCGACCTCAAGCGGTGTAAATGGCGAAACCCCTCCTTTACCTGCAGCAGTCATTCATGCTGATGTGCGCTGTTATGACATGTTTTATCAAAGCGGGCTGACGCCTTTCCTGCGCTGGTGTCAGGCGCAGGGCTCGGCTCATCTGGCAGATGGTTTGGGCATGCTGGTGGGGCAGGCTGCTCATGCCTTCTATCTGTGGCACGGTGTGATGCCGGAAATCGCGCCGGTGATTACCCAGCTTAAACAGGCCATGCAGCCATGAATCAGGCGATACAGTTTCCTGATGATGAAACCTACGATGCAGAACTGAACGCGGTCTGTTTCCCGGTGCAGGTCAACGGCATGCGGCTGACCTGTGCAATCAGCGGGAAGTCGCTGACTTCACGTTTTGGTGAAGGGGAGACGATGGCGCTGTTTCAGCACCATCGCTGGGATCTGGAAGATGAGGCCGAAGCGGCTATCCGTCAGGATAATATTGATGCTCAGGGCTGGATCTGGTTATCTCCCGCCAGGTAATCATCTTTCCAGGCGACATAATTATTAGCGGAATAGCGTAAACCTTCCTTCTCATTGTCATTCAGCGGCCTGATCTGCCTGACCGGACTACCCAGATAGAGATAGCCGCTCTCCAGTCTTTTACCTGGCGGCACCAGACTTCCGGCACCAATCATCACTTCTTCTTCTACTATTACGCCATCAAGCAGAATCGATCCCATTCCGACCAGCACGCGATCGCCAATGGTACAGCCGTGTAACATCGCTTTATGCCCGACCGTGACATCCTCGCCAATAATAAGAGGGAAGCCTTGCGGGTTAGACGCTGATTTATGCGTAACGTGCAGAACGCTGCCGTCCTGTACATTAGTACGGGCACCAATGCGGACCTGATTCACATCACCCCTGATCGCAACCAGCGGCCAGATGCTCACGTCGTCCCCCATTATGACATCACCGACCACAACACTGCTTGGATCGACCATAACGCGCTGGCCAGTTTGCGGGAAAAGGTCTTTATATGGACGTAGGGCGGAAGCCATCATGTTCTCCTTTGTTCTGTTTTCAATGCAGCCTGATGCGATTTCAGGCAGCTGACAAGCCAATTCTGGCCTGGATCGCTGGCGATCTCATCAATCTGGATCATTTATAACCGTTCAGATAAAAGATCCAAAAAAAGGGTTGTGCTCTGAAACGGGATCCCTATAATGCGCCTCCATCGACACGGAACACCGGCAACGGGAAGCGGGTTGAGAGGCACAGGAGACTGCGCCGCCGGAGAAAAACTTCTGAAATAGAGGTTGACTCTGCAGGAGGAAAGCGTAATATACGCCACCTCGCGACAGGACGCTAACGCACTGTTCGCACTGCTCTTTAACAATTTATCAGACAATCTGTGTGGGCACTCGCAGGATTGATATCAGCGTCTCCGGACGTAAAAAAATATCAAGCCTCACGAGTGAACACATAATGAAATTCATTATGACGTTTTACAGATGAGCACCGCTTAACTTGTTTAAGCAAATCAAACTTAAATTGAAGAGTTTGATCATGGCTCAGATTGAACGCTGGCGGCAGGCCTAACACATGCAAGTCGGACGGTAGCACAGAGAGCTTGCTCTTGGGTGACGAGTGGCGGACGGGTGAGTAATGTCTGGGGATCTGCCCGATAGAGGGGGATAACCACTGGAAACGGTGGCTAATACCGCATAACGTCGCAAGACCAAAGAGGGGGACCTTCGGGCCTCTCACTATCGGATGAACCCAGATGGGATTAGCTAGTAGGCGGGGTAATGGCCCACCTAGGCGACGATCCCTAGCTGGTCTGAGAGGATGACCAGCCACACTGGAACTGAGACACGGTCCAGACTCCTACGGGAGGCAGCAGTGGGGAATATTGCACAATGGGCGCAAGCCTGATGCAGCCATGCCGCGTGTATGAAGAAGGCCTTCGGGTTGTAAAGTACTTTCAGCGGGGAGGAAGGCGATGCGGTTAATAACCGCGTCGATTGACGTTACCCGCAGAAGAAGCACCGGCTAACTCCGTGCCAGCAGCCGCGGTAATACGGAGGGTGCAAGCGTTAATCGGAATTACTGGGCGTAAAGCGCACGCAGGCGGTCTGTTAAGTCAGATGTGAAATCCCCGGGCTTAACCTGGGAACTGCATTTGAAACTGGCAGGCTTGAGTCTTGTAGAGGGGGGTAGAATTCCAGGTGTAGCGGTGAAATGCGTAGAGATCTGGAGGAATACCGGTGGCGAAGGCGGCCCCCTGGACAAAGACTGACGCTCAGGTGCGAAAGCGTGGGGAGCAAACAGGATTAGATACCCTGGTAGTCCACGCCGTAAACGATGTCGACTTGGAGGTTGTTCCCTTGAGGAGTGGCTTCCGGAGCTAACGCGTTAAGTCGACCGCCTGGGGAGTACGGCCGCAAGGTTAAAACTCAAATGAATTGACGGGGGCCCGCACAAGCGGTGGAGCATGTGGTTTAATTCGATGCAACGCGAAGAACCTTACCTACTCTTGACATCCAGCGAACTTAGCAGAGATGCTTTGGTGCCTTCGGGAACGCTGAGACAGGTGCTGCATGGCTGTCGTCAGCTCGTGTTGTGAAATGTTGGGTTAAGTCCCGCAACGAGCGCAACCCTTATCCTTTGTTGCCAGCGATTCGGTCGGGAACTCAAAGGAGACTGCCGGTGATAAACCGGAGGAAGGTGGGGATGACGTCAAGTCATCATGGCCCTTACGAGTAGGGCTACACACGTGCTACAATGGCGCATACAAAGAGAAGCGACCTCGCGAGAGCAAGCGGACCTCACAAAGTGCGTCGTAGTCCGGATCGGAGTCTGCAACTCGACTCCGTGAAGTCGGAATCGCTAGTAATCGTGGATCAGAATGCCACGGTGAATACGTTCCCGGGCCTTGTACACACCGCCCGTCACACCATGGGAGTGGGTTGCAAAAGAAGTAGGTAGCTTAACCTTCGGGAGGGCGCTTACCACTTTGTGATTCATGACTGGGGTGAAGTCGTAACAAGGTAACCGTAGGGGAACCTGCGGTTGGATCACCTCCTTACCTGAAGATACCTTCCCGCGCAGTGTCCACACAGATTGTCTGATA
>NZ_JBMOWE010000007.1:0-237634 GCF_049310725.1 Pantoea sp. BJFS-204
TATCAGACAATCTGTGTGGACACTGCGCGGGAAGGTATCTTCAGGTAAGGAGGTGATCCAACCGCAGGTTCCCCTACGGTTACCTTGTTACGACTTCACCCCAGTCATGAATCACAAAGTGGTAAGCGCCCTCCCGAAGGTTAAGCTACCTACTTCTTTTGCAACCCACTCCCATGGTGTGACGGGCGGTGTGTACAAGGCCCGGGAACGTATTCACCGTGGCATTCTGATCCACGATTACTAGCGATTCCGACTTCACGGAGTCGAGTTGCAGACTCCGATCCGGACTACGACGCACTTTGTGAGGTCCGCTTGCTCTCGCGAGGTCGCTTCTCTTTGTATGCGCCATTGTAGCACGTGTGTAGCCCTACTCGTAAGGGCCATGATGACTTGACGTCATCCCCACCTTCCTCCGGTTTATCACCGGCAGTCTCCTTTGAGTTCCCGACCGAATCGCTGGCAACAAAGGATAAGGGTTGCGCTCGTTGCGGGACTTAACCCAACATTTCACAACACGAGCTGACGACAGCCATGCAGCACCTGTCTCAGCGTTCCCGAAGGCACCAAAGCATCTCTGCTAAGTTCGCTGGATGTCAAGAGTAGGTAAGGTTCTTCGCGTTGCATCGAATTAAACCACATGCTCCACCGCTTGTGCGGGCCCCCGTCAATTCATTTGAGTTTTAACCTTGCGGCCGTACTCCCCAGGCGGTCGACTTAACGCGTTAGCTCCGGAAGCCACTCCTCAAGGGAACAACCTCCAAGTCGACATCGTTTACGGCGTGGACTACCAGGGTATCTAATCCTGTTTGCTCCCCACGCTTTCGCACCTGAGCGTCAGTCTTTGTCCAGGGGGCCGCCTTCGCCACCGGTATTCCTCCAGATCTCTACGCATTTCACCGCTACACCTGGAATTCTACCCCCCTCTACAAGACTCAAGCCTGCCAGTTTCAAATGCAGTTCCCAGGTTAAGCCCGGGGATTTCACATCTGACTTAACAGACCGCCTGCGTGCGCTTTACGCCCAGTAATTCCGATTAACGCTTGCACCCTCCGTATTACCGCGGCTGCTGGCACGGAGTTAGCCGGTGCTTCTTCTGCGGGTAACGTCAATCGACGCGGTTATTAACCGCATCGCCTTCCTCCCCGCTGAAAGTACTTTACAACCCGAAGGCCTTCTTCATACACGCGGCATGGCTGCATCAGGCTTGCGCCCATTGTGCAATATTCCCCACTGCTGCCTCCCGTAGGAGTCTGGACCGTGTCTCAGTTCCAGTGTGGCTGGTCATCCTCTCAGACCAGCTAGGGATCGTCGCCTAGGTGGGCCATTACCCCGCCTACTAGCTAATCCCATCTGGGTTCATCCGATAGTGAGAGGCCCGAAGGTCCCCCTCTTTGGTCTTGCGACGTTATGCGGTATTAGCCACCGTTTCCAGTGGTTATCCCCCTCTATCGGGCAGATCCCCAGACATTACTCACCCGTCCGCCACTCGTCACCCAAGAGCAAGCTCTCTGTGCTACCGTCCGACTTGCATGTGTTAGGCCTGCCGCCAGCGTTCAATCTGAGCCATGATCAAACTCTTCAATTTAAGTTTGATTTGCTTAAACAAGTTAAGCGGTGCTCATCTGTAAAACGTCATAATGAATTTCATTATGTGTTCACTCGTGAGGCTTGATATTTTTTTACGTCCGGAGACGCTGATATCAATCCTGCGAGTGCCCACACAGATTGTCTGATAAATTGTTAAAGAGCAGTGCGAACAGTGCGTTAGCGTCCTGTCGCGAGGTGGCGTATATTACGCTTTCCTCCTGCAGAGTCAACCTCTTTCTCAGAAGTTTTTCTCCGGCGGCGCAGTCTCCTGTGCCTCTCAACCCGCTTCCCGTTGCCGGTGTTCCGTGTCGATGGAGGCGCATTATAGGGAGTTTCCGCGGGCTGACAAGCGTTTCTTTGAATTAATTTGCTGAGCGCATCTTTTTTAAACGAACGGCTTAAAAAGAGACGTTTCATGACGGAATAACGCACAAAAATCGCCATTAAACGTTGTAAAGAGACCTGCCGTTGCTTAATGCGGGTGCTATTATTTTGCTTCTTCTCGCAGGATAACCCCAGGAAGGATACTCAATGATAAAATCCGCGCGCAGCATGGCTGGTTTGCCATGGATAGCTGCCATGGCCTTTTTCATGCAGTCACTCGACGCCACCATACTGAATACTGCCCTGCCCGCTATCGCCACCAGCCTCGACCGTTCTCCTCTGGCCATGCAATCCGCCGTCATCAGTTACACCCTGACTGTCGCTATGTTGATTCCGGTCAGCGGCTGGCTCGCCGATCGCTACGGCACGCGCAAGGTATTTATCGTTGCCGTTTCGCTGTTCACCCTCGGCTCGCTGGCTTGTGCACTTTCTCCCACACTCCAGGTACTGGTCATCTCGCGCATCATACAGGGCGTCGGTGGCGCAATGATGATGCCGGTCGCGCGACTGGCGCTGTTACGCGCCTATCCGCGCAGTGAGCTGTTGCCGGTGCTCAACTTTGTCACCATGCCGGGATTAGTTGGCCCGATACTGGGGCCAATGCTGGGCGGCGTGCTGGTGACCTACGCGACCTGGCACTGGATTTTCCTGATTAATATCCCGATTGGCATTCTCGGCATTATCTACGCACGCAAATATATGCCGGACTTCACCACGCCGAAGCGCCGCTTCGACTTTTTCGGCTTCTTATTGTTCGGGGCTGGACTGGTGATGATCTCGATTGGGATTGAGCTGTTTGGCGAGCGGATTGTTTCCGCCTGGCTGGCGGGCGGGATATTACTCAGCGGGATTGTGCTTTTGCTTCTTTATATAGTGCATGCCCGAAATCACCCTTCGCCACTGATCAATCTGCCGATGTTTAAAACCCGGACATTCTCAGTGGGCATCGGTGGCAACATCGCGTCACGTCTTGGCACCGGTTGTGTGCCCTTTTTGATGCCGCTCATGTTGCAGGTCGGCTTTGGCTATTCAGCGATTATCGCGGGCTGCATGATGGCACCTATCGCCATTGGTTCAATACTGGCGAAGTCGACGGTGACGCAACTACTGCGCTGGCTGGGTTACCGCCGCCTGCTGGTTGGCATTACCGCCATTATTGGCATTCTGATCGCCAGCTTCTCTCTGCAGTCGCCCGCTGAAAGCATCATCGTGCTATTACTTCCGCTGTTTATTCTCGGCATGGCCATGTCTACGCAGTTTACCGCCATGAATACTATCACCCTGGCCGATCTGAATGATGATAACGCCAGCGGTGGTAACAGCGTGCTGGCCGTGACTCAGCAGCTAGCGATCAGTTTTGGTGTGGCCGTCAGCGCCGCGGTGCTGCGCTTCTACCAGGAGTTTGAAACCAGCACCATTTCACAGTTCCACGCCACGTTTATGACCATGGGCGTGGTAACAGTACTGTCGGCGCTGACCTTTATGCTGCTGAAAAACGGCGATGGCCGTAATCTGATCAGTAATCGCGACAAAAAGAAAAAGCGCTAAACCGATCCACGTACCACCAGTTCCGGCGTCAGCACCAGCGTTTGCTGACTGGCGTCGGGATTGCTGAGACGATGGAGCAGGGTGTCTATCGCCAGTTCACCCAGCGCATCTTTCGGTTGATGAATGGTACTCAGTGGCGGAGTGAGATAGCGCGCCAGTTCGATATCGTCATATCCCATTACCGCCATCTGCTGCGGAACCTGCATGCCGGCCTGGTAAAGTGCGTGATAAACGCCCACCGCCATGGCATCGTTGCTGGTGAAAACCGCTTCCGGCGGCGTTTCCAGCGCCAGCAGTTCGACCATCCCGTTGTAGCCTCCCTGGAATTCAAAGTCACCATTCACCACATAGCCGGGCAGAATCGCCAGGCCACTCTTTGTCATGGCGTTGCGATAACCTTCCAGGCGCATACGAGCCGGGGTTTTATCCTGAGGACCGGCGATACAGGCGATGCGGGTATAACCACTGTCGATAAGATGCTGAGTCGCCAGCTCCCCGCCCAGCAGCGCGTTATCCTGAATAATGTCACCACGGCCTTCAAACGGCGCCCAGTCCATCATGACGGCAGGTATAGAGGGATAACGGTTCAGAATGTCGGCCGAGGGCAGGTGACTTTCCGTACACATGATCAATAAACCGTCGACGCGCTTCTGCATCAGCGTTTCCAGGCTGCGGTTCATCCGCTCTTCATCACCTGCCGTGTTACAGAGAATCAGGCTGTAGCCACGCTGATAGCAGCTCTCCTCCACACCCCGCACCACTTCGGCATAAAATGGGTTACTACTGGTGGTCAGCAGCATACCGATCGTGTGCGTCTGATTGATTTTCAGACTGCGCGCCAGCGCAGAGGGGGCGTAATTCAGATGGCGGATGGCCTGCTCAACTTTTTCGCGCACGCCTTCACTAACAAAGCGATTGTTATTGATAACGTGCGAGACAGTGGAGGTAGAGACGCCCGCCAGGCGAGCGACATCTTTCATGGTGCTCAAATGCTTAGCCCTG
The DNA here is from genome assembly GCF_049310725.1 of Pantoea sp. BJFS-204. NCBI lineage: Bacteria > Pseudomonadati > Pseudomonadota > Gammaproteobacteria > Enterobacterales > Erwiniaceae > Pantoea > Pantoea sp. BJFS-204. The sequence goes on from NZ_JBMOWE010000007.1 coordinate 4,522, forward strand.
CTGCTGCAAAAATTCATCGATCTCCGCGCGCCACGGCACGGAGGGCTGCGCACCCGAGCGGGTAACGGCGATAGCAGCGGCGGCATGGGCAAACCGCACCGCGTCATACATCGTTTTCTGCTCCAGTCGCGCGGTAATAAAGGCGCCATTAAAGGTATCGCCCGCCGCGATGGTGTCGATAGCTTTAACACTGAAGCCAGCAATACGCTGACCTTCTCCCTGCTCGCTCAGCCAGACACCGCGGCGACCCAGAGTAATCAGAACCGTGCCGATACCTTTCGCATGCAGTACTGCCGCAGCGCGGGCGGCATCTTCATCGTTGCTGACCGCAATGCCGGTCAGACTCTCGGCTTCGGTTTCATTCGGGGTAATAATGTCGATCAACGCCAGCAGTTCATCTGAGAGCTGGGTGGCGGGTGCAGGATTGAGAATAACCTGCGTCTGATGCTGTCGGGCAAGCGTCGCGGCGGCCAGCACACTTTCCAGCGGTGATTCCAGCTGCATTAATAGTGCATCGGCGTCGGCGATAATCTGCTGATGGCGCGTCACGCAGGCGGGTGTTAACGCCGCGTTTGCACCGGAGTAGATGCCGATGTTGTTCTCACCGTCACCATTGACGAAAATCATCGCCACGCCGGTTGACTCACCCTCGACCACTTCGACCGGCGTGGTATCAATATTGTCCTGGGCCAGTTGCTGACGAACACGTTCACCAATGTCGTCAGCGCCCACACAGGCGATAAATGCGATATCGGCACCAGCACGACCGGCGGCGACAGCCTGATTCGCACCCTTACCGCCAAACGCAATCTGATAATTCTGCCCGATCACCGTTTCACCGGGACGAGGAAAGTGCGCCAGATTAAGGATGTGGTCAGCGTTAATGCTGCCAAGAACGGCCAGTTTTGCGTTTTTGCTCATTAGGGGAGTCCGGAATAAGTGCGCCACCAGGAGGGTGGCGCAGTGCCCTGCTTTTCTTTGAGTTATTGAGTGACCAGCTTCAGGTCGACCGGGTTGATCGCCTTCACTTTTTCACCCTTCAGCACTTTATCAGCGGTATCTACGCCGATCATGCCAATTTTGTCTGGCATCTGTGCCACGGTCGCGGACAGTTTGCCACCTTCTACCGCTTTAACGCCATCAGCAGTACCGTCAAAACCAACGACGATCACACCAGTTTTACCGGCGGTCTGCAGCGCACGCAGTGCACCCAGCGCCATTTCGTCGTTCTGAGCGAATACGGCCTGAACGTCCGGATGTGCCTGAAGCAGGTTCTGCATGACGTTCAGACCTTTGGTACGGTCAAAATCGGCAGGCTGGCTGGCGAGGATCTGGAATTTATGCGCATCAGCGGCCTGTTTGAAGCCTTCGCCACGCTCACGGGCGGCAGAAGTCCCGGCAATGCCCTGCAGTTCAATAATTTTGGCGCTTTCGCCGACTTTTTTGGCGATGAAGTCGCCGGCCATTTTACCGCCGAAACGGTTATCGGAGGCGACGTGGCTGACAACGGTGCCCTGTGCCGCAACGCGATCCAGCGTGATCACCGGGATGTTCGCCTGGTTAGCCATCTTCACCGCATTGCCCACAGCATCAGAGTCGGTTGGGTTGATCAGCAGCAATTTGGTGCCGCGAACAGTCAGATCCTGCACGTTAGCCAGCTCTTTCGCCGGGTTGTTCTGTGAATCCAGCACCACCAGGTTGTAGCCCAGCTTGTCCGCTTCTTTCTGCGCGCCCTCTTTCAGCGAAACAAAGAACGGGTTATTCAGGGTTGAAACCACCAGCGCGATAGTATCTTTGGCCATAGCGCTGGTACTGAGCGTTGCGCCAAGGATCACGGCCAGTGCGGTTAACTTTTTCATCATGTCATCCTGTGTAAGGTCAGAGTTATTTACTGCTTTTATTATCTACCAGCACCGCCAGCAGGATTACTACCGCCTTAACGATCATCTGGTAGTACGAAGAGACGCCCATCAGGTTCAGGCCGTTGTTCAGGAAGCCGAGAATCAGCGCGCCAATCAGGGTGCCGAAAATACGGCCCTTACCGCCTGCCAGGCTGGTTCCGCCCAGCACGACCGCAGCAATCGCATCCAGCTCATAGCCGGTGCCCGCTGTCGGCTGTGCCGAAGAAAGGCGCGCCACTTCAATGGTGCCTGCCAGCGCTGCCAGCATGCCACTCAGTGAATAGACGATGATTTTGACGCGATTCACATTGATACCGGAGAGACGCGTTGCCGCTTCATTACCGCCAAGCGCATAGATATAGCGGCCCAGGCGGGTGTGCTGCAGCATGTACCAGGCAGCAATAAAGACCAGCGCCATCAGCCAGACCGGCGCAGGGATACCCAGCGGACGACCAATACCAAACCAGCCCAGCAGATCGGCATTGGCATTAAAACCCGTGTTTACCGGACTGCCATCGGTATAGACCATGGTGACACCACGCAGCAGCAGCATCATGACCAGCGTGGCGATAAACGCCTGCACTTTGCCGCGCGCCACAATGGTGCCGGTCAGGGCACCGATTGCCGCTCCCAGCGCCAGCGACGCCGCCACCGCGACCAGGGCATTGACCTCCATACCCACCAGCGATGCACCCACCGCGCCAGTCAGGGCCAGCAGCGATCCTACAGAGAGGTCGATACCAGAAGTCAGGATCACCAGCGTCATCCCGACCGCCATAATGGCGTTAACCGAGGTCTGCTGCAGAATGTTGAACAGGTTCGCCACGGTAAAGAAGTTCGGGCTCTGGCTGGCCACCACGGCGATCAGCACCATCAGCGCAATCAGCGACTTCTGTTCCAGTAGCCAGCTTTTGCTAAACCAGCGACGGCTGGCAGGTAAAGTTTGGGTCGTCATACCACTAAATCCTCGCTGTGTTGCTTGCCTACGGCGGCTGCCATCAGGCTCTCCTGAGTGGCTTCTTCTCGGGTAAATTCGCCGCTGATACGGCCTTCATGCATCACCAGAATCCGATCGCTCATGCCCAGCACTTCCGGCATTTCCGAGGAGACCAGAATGATGCTCAGCCCTTCGGCTTTAAACTGGTTAATCAGTTGATAGATCTCTTTCTTCGCGCCGACATCCACACCGCGTGTCGGTTCATCCAGAATCAGTACGTTAGGCCGGGTCATCAGCCCGCGGGCAATCGCCACTTTCTGCTGGTTGCCGCCCGAAAGCAGACCAATGGGCTGCTCCATTGAAGGCGTTTTAACGTTAAACAGCCGGATAAAGTCGCCCACGGCCAGCTGCTCTGCCGCGTGTTTCAGCGTGCCGCTGCCGTGACTGAAATAGCCTAACGCTGTCAGCGACATGTTCTCTTTTACTGACATGCCCAGCACCAGGCCATCGCGCTTACGATCTTCGGAGATATAGACGATGCCGTTAGCCAGCCCATCCTGCGGTGAGCGCGTCACCACTTCCCGACCATTGAGCCACAGTGTGCCTTCGCGACGCGGCAGGGCGCCGTAAAGCACCTTCATCAGTTCGGTACGGCCCGCGCCCATTAAGCCGGAAACCCCAAGGATTTCACCTTTGCGCAGGCTGAAACTGACGTTATCCACGCCCGGTCCGCTGACGTTCTCCACTTTCAGCCGCACGTCGCCTGGCGCCTGATCAATATGGGGATATTGATCTTCCAGCTTACGGCCGACCATCATTTCGATCAGGCTCTCTTCGGTCAGTTCGCTGACCGGGCGTTCAGCAATAAACTGACCGTCGCGGAACACCGTGACGTCATCGCAGATCTCAAAGATCTCTTTCATGCGATGCGAGATATAGACGATGCCGCAGCCCTGCGCTTTCAGTTCGTTGATCACCCGGAACAGCGACAGCGTTTCGGTATCGGTCAGCGCATCGGTCGGCTCATCCATGATGATCACCTGCGACTCAAAGCTCAGGACTTTGGCGATTTCGACCATCTGCTGATCGCCAATCGACAAATCCCCCACCAGCTTGTGGCTGTTGAAGCGCAGATTAAGCCGTTTAAGCAGCGCATCGGCTTCGGCATACATGCCCGGCCACTGGATACGGCCAAAACGGCTGACATATTCGCGGCCGAGAAAAATATTCTCCGCCACGGTTAATTGAGGGATCAGGTTCAGTTCCTGATGAATGATGCCAATACCCGCTTCCTGAGACGCTTTCGGCCCGCTGAAACGGGTCTCTTTGCCCAGCCAGCGCAGCGTACCGGCATCATATTGATAGATGCCGGTCAGCACTTTCATCATGGTGGACTTGCCTGCGCCGTTCTCGCCCACCAGCGCCATCACGCGTCCTGCCCGGACATTCAGCGACGCCCCCTTGAGGGCTTTCACACCCGGAAAAGATTTTTCAATGCCGTCGAGTTGCAGTAAAGGTTGCATAGCGGCCTCAGAAGGTCACACCGGCGCTGAGGATGACATTCGCAAACGGAGAGCACTCTCCGCTGCGAATGACCGCCTGACTACGCTGCGTTTGTTGTTTGAATTGTTCATGACTGGTGTAGCTGATGGTGATGATATTCCCCTGGTGCTGTTGCAAGGCTTCGAGCACGGCGACAAGCGCGCTATGAAGTTGCGGATTATGCTGCTTAATCTCTTCCGCGATCAGGGCGCTCTCTACCTGCATCTCCAGTGCAACAGCATTAACCACCTGCATAAAATCGGGCGTACCCGGCGTGAGCGCTAAATCGATGCGCTGCGGTCCGGCCGGAATCGGCAAGCCTGCATCAGCAATCGTCAGCGTATCCGTGTGTCCCAGGCGGGCAATCACATGAGAGAGTTCAGCGTTTAACAAGCGACCTTTTTTCATCTTTTCACTCCACAGCGAAACGTTTCGCTGTCAGGAGTGTATGAAAAGCCGCCATCAACTCAACCGGCAAAGAAGAAATCTGTGATCGCTATCGAAACGTTTCGCTCACGCGGGGAGAAATTTGTATTAAGTCGGGGGAGGGGCAGAAAAAAGGGCCGCGAACGCGGCCCCGGAGGAGAGGATTAAGGCAGTTTCTTAACCTGCTTAACGTCCATCTCAATGCTGTTGAAATCTTTATCCAGTTCACCCGTCAGCTCGACGTTGTCTTTAGGTGAGATAGTCTGGCCGTTCCAGTGCTTGTGGTCGATTTCGACTTTCATGGTGCCGGTCTGGTCGCGGAACAGATAATCTTCGTTGCCGATCTGTTTCTCCAGCTTACCGCGCACGGTGACCCAGCTGTCATCTTTCATCTCTTCAGCCTGCTTTACGGTCACCACACTGGTGTGATCGGCACTGAAACCACCCTGACCGGCTGCTGCCTGCGTCTGTGCGGCTGGCGCACTGGGATCAACAAATCCACCCTGCTGTGCAGCGAAAACCGGGGCGGAAGCCAGCATTACGACGGCCAGAATTGCAGCGTGCTTTTTCATTTTGTCACCTCTTTTCCATGATGTGGTTCGTCTTGTTGAGCTTAGTTGACCATAAAGTTCTTAACAGCTTCTTAAGAGGCAAAAATAAGCTATTTTCGCCGAAATCAGCTGTACAAGCAGGAAGTTGCTTCGTATAAAGCGCTATCGGAACAGGGAGACGTGATGCGTATTTTACTGATTGAAGATGATCGTTTAATTGGCGACGGTATCAAGGCGGGGCTGAGTAAACTGGGCTTCAGCGTTGACTGGTTTACCTCTGGTGAGACGGGGTTTAACGCGCTGGAGGCCGCGCCCTGGGATGCGGTGATCCTGGATCTCTCACTGCCCGAGCGGGATGGGCTCGATATTCTGCGGCAGTGGCGACAGCAGGGGAAAGATGTACCGGTACTGATACTGACCGCACGCGATGCGCTCGATCAGCGGGTCGAAGGTCTGCAACTGGGAGCCGACGACTATCTGTGTAAACCCTTTGCCTTAACCGAAGTGGCTGCTCGCTTACAGGCGCTGATCCGCCGCCGTCATGGCCAGCTGCAGCCCGAACTCCGGCACGGTAATGTGGTGCTGATACCCGGCAGCCACAGTGTGATGCGCGAAGGTGAGGCGATTGCGCTGAAAAGCCGTGAACTGGCGCTGCTGGAACTGTTTATGCGAAACCCGGGCCGGGTGCTGACACGCAGCCAGCTGGAAGAGAAGCTCTACAACTGGGACGCCGATGTCTCCAGCAATGCGGTAGAGGTTCACATTCATCATCTGCGTAAAAAACTGGGCAGCCAGTTTATCCGCACGCTGCACGGCGTCGGTTATACCCTGGGAGCGGCTGAATGCGATCAATGAGCCTGTTTCTGCGGCTGGGTATCGGTTTTGTGCTGCTGCTCGGGATCTGCTGGGCCAGCGCCAGCCTGAGTGCCTGGCATCAGACACGTGAAACCCTTGATGAGCTCTTCGATACCCAGCAGATGCTGCTGGCAAAGCGTCTGCTGACGCTGGATTTCTCCTCGCTGGACAACGCCACTCTGCCTAAAACCAAAGAGATACTGCGCCACCATCGCGGCGATCAGGATGACGACGCCCTGGCCTTTGCCGTCTTCACGCGCGACGGCCGGCAGGTGATGAATGATGGTGACAATGGCCGCTACCTGCCGTTTGAGGCGGAGTATCAGGGATTTCATGAGGGTCAGCTCACCAATGATGACGATCGCTGGCGGTTTGTCTGGCTGACTACGCCCGACCAGCAGTTCCGGGTGGTGGTGGGTCAGGAGTCCGAATACCGTGACGACATGACGCGGGATCTGATGAAAGCCAGCATGCTGCCCTGGCTGATCGCGCTGCCCTTTATGTTGCTGCTGCTGATCGGTCTGGTCTGGTCTGAACTGCGCCCACTGAAGACGCTGGCACAGCAGCTGGCGCAGCGCGCGCCCGATGATGATACGCCGCTGCAGGCAGACCGCGTGCCGAAAGAGGTGCAACCGCTGATGGTCGCGCTCAACGGTCTGTTCAGCCGCATCAGCGCAATGATGCAGCGTGAACGGCGCTTTACCTCTGATGCCGCACATGAGCTGCGCAGTCCGCTGGCCGCGCTGCAGGTGCAAAGCGAGGTGATCCAGCTGACTGCGGATGATGAAGTGATGCGAAGCCATGCGCTGCAGCAACTGGATGCCGGCATTATCCGCGCAACCCGGCTGGTGGATCAGCTGCTGACGCTCTCACGGGTTGAAGCAGATGATGCACGCAGCGCCTTCGAAACGGTGGCGCTGAAACGCACGGTCCAGGAGACGCTGGCTGCACAGCTGCCGCTGGCGGATAAAACGGGTGTCACGCTGCGGCTGCATGCTGACGCCGATCCGCAGATTCAGGGGCATCCGCTGTTACTGTCATTGCTGGTGCGTAATCTGCTGGATAATGCCATTCGCTATACGCCAGCGGGCAGCGAAGTTGATGTGCGGCTTCAGGCGAATAGCCTGTCGGTAGAGGATAACGGCGAAGGTCTGAGTGCAGCCGATCTGCAACGGCTTGGTGAACGTTTCTGGCGACCGCCAGGTCAGGAGAAAAGCGGAAGCGGGCTGGGATTATCGATAGTCCACAATATCGCCCAGTTGCACGGGATGCAGGTCAGCTTCAGCCAGCGATCGGGTGGCGGATTATGCGTTATGCTGCGCTGGTCAGCGCCCGCCCCGTAAGGCGGGCGCTGCAGATCAAATCTCGACCTGGGTGCCCAGCTCAATCACCCGGTTTGGCGGGATCTCAAACTGGTCTGGCGCACGGAGCGCATTGCGCTGCAGCGCCAGGAAGAGTTTGCCACGCAGGCGCAGATACCACGGCCGTTTGCCGATAATCAGCGACTCATGCGACATGAAGAACGATGTCTCCATCATGCGGCAGTTGAGCCCTTCCAGCCCGCAGCGGTGGAAAATCTCCTCGACGTTTGGCGTTTCGCGCCAGCCGTAGCTGGCCACCACCCGCCAGAAGGTGGGTGACAGCTGCTCAATCGTCACGCGACGCACGTTGTGCACGTAAGGCGCATCTTCTGTCCGCAACGTCAGCAGCACCACCCGCTCATGCAACACTTTGTTGTGCTTAAGGTTATGCAGCATGGCAAACGGAATCACATTCAGCGCACGCGACATATAGACCGCCGTGCCCGGCACGCGAACCGGCGGCGATTTCTCCAGTGACGCGATCATCGCCTCCAGAGAGTTGCCATGCTCGTGCATGCGGCGCAGCAGGCGGAAACGTTCGCTTTTCCACGTCGTCATAATGATAAACATCACCAGGCCGAGACAGAGCGGCAGCCAGCCACCGGAGAAGATTTTCACCAGGTTGGCGGTAAACAGCGGCACATCGATACAGAGCATCAGTACCAGGATGACGGCAACCGCCAGCTTATTCCAGTGCCAGTTTTTAACCGCCACGGTACAGGAGAGCATCGCGGTCAGCACCATGGTGCCGGTGACGGCGATACCGTAGGCCGCAGCCAGATTACTTGAATGCTCAAAGCTGATAATCACAATCAGCACGGCGAAGTAGAGTACCCAGTTAATCACCGGAATATAGATCTGGCCCGATTCGCGCTCAGAGGTGTGGATGATACGCATCCCCGGCAGATAGCCCAGTCGCACCGCCTGACGCGTCAGCGAGAAGACGCCGGAGATCACCGCCTGTGAGGCAATCACCGTGGCCAGCGTCGCCAGAATCAGCATCGGGATCAGCGCCCAGTCCGGCGCCAGCAGGAAGAAGGGGTTTTTAATCGCTTTGGGATCGCTGAGTAACAGCGCGCCCTGACCAAAGTAGTTCAGGACCAGCGACGGCAACACCACCGAGAACCAGGCCAGTCGGATCGGCACTTTACCGAAGTGACCCATATCGGCATACAGCGCTTCAACCCCGGTAATCGCCAGCACCACCGCGCCAAGCGCGAAGAATGAGACAGATTTATAGTGCAGGAAGAACTCGACCGCATAGGCGGGATTCAGCGCATGCAGCACTTCCGGGTTTTTCATGATGCCGCTGACCCCCAGGATCGCCAGCACCAGGAACCACACCAGCATCACCGGCGCGAAGAGTTTGCCCACCATGCCGGTGCCATGTTTCTGAATCGCAAACAGCAGCGTCAGCACCGCAATCGACATCGGCACAATAAAGGGATCCAGCGACGGCGCGGCAATCTCCAGACCTTCAATGGCTGACATCACCGAAATGGCCGGCGTGATCACCACTTCCCCATAGAAGAAGCTGCCGCCAATCAGGCCCATGATCACCAGCACTGCCGTGGCGCGTGCACCCGTATGGCGGCCCGCCAGCGACATCAGTGTCAGAATACCGCCTTCACCGGCATTGTCGGCGCGCATCACATAACTGATGTACTTCAGTGATACCACCAGCACCAGCAGCCAGAAAATCAGCGACAAAAAGCCAAACACCGCTTCCCGCTCAACGCCGAAGCCGAACTGTCCGGAGAGACATTCACGCAAGGTATACAGCGGACTGGTGCCGATATCCCCGTAAACAACACCAATAGCGGCCAGCGTTAATCCGCGAAGTGACTGCTTATTATCCGAGCTCATAGAGTTATCTTTTGTTGGAGTCTAAGAGGCGCAACAACCCCTCGCTCAGGCCATCAAAAAGCGCACAGTATGCACGGTTTGCCGAAAATTCCTATACCCGCTTCGCCTGTCTGCCAGGGTAACGGGGTGGTTTCAGGCATTAAAGCGTTAATGCGCCGCTTTCAAAGCAGGCAAACCTTATGAAACAAAAAAGCTGACAGCTATCAACGCTTTCACGCATGATGATCTATAGAGTAAGGCGCTTGCTGAAGCGCGGCGGCCCGACGATCGTAAGGACATTGAAGTGATTATGGCTCAACCCCATCTTTTGGCAGAAAGAATTTCTCGCCTTAGCAATGCGTTAGAAAAAGGATTGTATGAGCGACATCATGCCATCCGCCTTTGCCTGCTGGCAGCGCTGAGCGGTGAAAGCGTGTTCCTGCTGGGACCGCCCGGCATCGCCAAGAGCCTGATTGCCCGCCGCCTGAAATATGCCTTTCAGCACGCCCGCGCCTTTGAATATCTGATGACCCGTTTCTCCACACCGGAAGAGGTGTTTGGCCCGCTATCTATTCAGGCACTGAAGGATGAAGGGCGCTATCAGCGCCTCACTAAAGGTTATCTGCCCGACGCGGAGATTGTTTTTCTGGATGAGATCTGGAAAGCCGGCCCGGCGATTCTGAATACACTGCTGACCGCTATCAACGAACGCCGCTTCCGCAATGGCGACAGCGAAGAGGCCATTCCGATGCGTCTGCTGGTCACCGCCTCTAATGAAATGCCGGAAGCGGACAGCGGCCTTGAAGCGCTCTATGACCGGATGCTAATCCGCCTGTGGCTGGATAATGTGCATGAGAAGCAGAACTTTCGCAGCATGCTGACCCATCAGCAGGATGAGCACACCAATCCGGTCGCGGAATCCCTGCGCATCAGTGATGAGGAGTATGCGCAGTGGCAGCTCGGCATCAGTCAGGTCAGCCTCCCGGATGCGGTGTTCGAGCTGATTTATCAGCTGCGCCAGCAACTGGAAAGCCAGCCCGCCGCGCCCTATATTTCCGATCGTCGCTGGAAAAAAGCTATTCATCTGCTGCAGGCCAGCGCCTTTTACAGTGGCCGCAGCGCCATTGCGCCGATAGACCTGATCCTGCTGAAAGATTGCCTCTGGCACGACGTCGCGTCCATGCAGCTGCTGGAGCGCGAAATCGATCAGCTGATGACACAGCACGCCTGGCAGCAGCAGCCGATGCTGCTGAAACTGCATCAGATAAAAGCGCGTCGCATAGCTCTGCAGCAGCAACAGAGCATCGCACAGGCGATCACCCTGGAAAAACACAGTGGGATGTTCAGTCGCAAACCCCATTACGATCTGCCGGAAAGCTTCACTGATGAGCAACTGACGCTGATGCTGCAAAAGCCGCTGATGCTGCATGACATGCAGGTGACACATCTGGTTATCGCGCGTGATGCACTGAATCAGTGGCTGCAGAAAGGGGGCGAGGTTCGCGGCAAGCTCAATGGAATTGGCTTTGCGCAGAGTCTGGATTTACAGGTGGATGCGCAGCACTGCCTGGCTATCCGTGATGTCAGCCTGCAATCGTCGCGTCTGACACTGCCTGGCGTCAGCAATAGCGAGCCGCTGCCCGGTGAGATCACCGAAGCGCTGGATGCACTGGAGAGTGAACTGCGGTCGCAGCGTCATCTGTTCAGCCAGCATCAGCGCTGCCTGTTTATCAGTGATGACTGGCTGGCGCGCGTTGAAACCAGCCTGCAGGATGTGGCGGAACAGTTGAAACAGGCGCGTAAATGATCCCACTGGAGACGCTCAGCACACTGCTCTCCGTGGGTGAAACCGAACTGATTGAAGAGCTGATTATTGCCCTGCTGGCGTCTCCACAGCTGGCGCTGTTTTTTGAAAAGTTTCCCGGGCTGAAAAAAGCACTGTTACGCGATGTGCCACGCTGGCGAGCGGAGATCAACGCTGAGCTCAAAGCCACGCCGGTTCCGGCCACGCTGGCCGAAGAGTTTCAGCTGTTCCAGCGGGTACAACTCCTCAGCGATCGTGAATTCAGCCACCAGCTGAATGCCACGCTTCAGGCGCTTGAAAGCCTGCCTTCCCCTTTTCTGGATGAAGCCAACCGGCTGCTGCAGCACACCGATATCAGCCATCTCAGCAGCGCGCAGCACCAGCTTTTTCTACAGCGCTGGCGGCTGAGCCTGACCTTACAGACCCTGACGCTGAATCAGACGTTGCTGGAACAGCAGCGCGAACGCCTGCTGGCGGAACTGCAGCAGCGTATGGCGCTGAGCGGTCAGCTGGCACCGATTCTTGGCGACGATGACGAAGCCGCCGCTGGCCGGCTGTGGGACATGAGCAAAGCGTCACTGCAGCCTGGCGACTATCAGCTGATGCTGCAATATGGCGACTTTCTGGCGCAGCAGCCGGAGCTGCTGAAACTGGCCCAGCAGCTGGGTCGCAGCCGCGAGGCAAAATCGGTGCCGTCGCAGGATGCCCCTATGGAGGCCTTTCACCATATGGTGCAGGAACCTGCGGCCGTGCCGGAGGAGGTCAGCGGCATTCACCAGAGCGATGACGTGCTGCGTCTGCTGCCGCCGGAGTTAGCTGCGCTGAGTATCAGTGAACTGGAGCTGGAGTTTTACCGGCGGCTGGTAGAGAAACGGCTGCTGACCTACAAGCTGCAGGGCGATGCCTGGCATGAAAAGGTCACGATGCGTCCGGCCAGCCACCAGCAGCATGAAGAGCAGCCGCGTGGGCCTTTCATCGTCTGCGTCGATACCTCGGGTTCGATGGGTGGCTTCAATGAGCGCTGCGCCAAAGCGTTTTGTCTGGCGCTGCTGAAAGTCGCGCTGGCCGATCGCCGTCGCTGCTACATCATGCTGTTTGCGCACGAGGTGATCGGCTACGAACTGACCGGTGATGATGGGCTGGAACAGGCGATTCGCTTTCTCAGTCAGCGCTTTCGCGGCGGCACCGATCTGGCAGCCTGCCTCTCTTCCGTTGTGACCCGAATGGAAGGCGTCCTGTGGCAGGAAGCCGATGCGGTGATCGTCTCCGATTTTATTGCCCAGCGTCTGCCGGAAGAGGTGATCGGGACCATTAAAACGCGTCAGCGAAATAATCAGCAACGTTTTCACGCCGTGGCTATGTCGGCCCACGGGAAACCAGGCATTCTGCGCATCTTCGACCATATCTGGCGTTTCGATACCGGCATGAAAAGCCGTCTGCTGCGTCACTGGCGGCGTTAAGTCATCGGGCAGAAATGCATATTTGCTATAGTAAATTACCGTTTCACTTACTCAGCAATCTGGAGCTTCCTGTGACGCTTGCTCAACCTCATCGCGATCTGCCTGCGCCGACGCGAACGCTACTGCTCTCCGGCCATAACATTGAACAAAAACGTGCCGAATTGCTGGCCTATTTCCACCAGACCTGGGAACAGTATGAAAGTCTGTTTACCTGTCTGGCCGATTCCCAGGCCTGGTTTACCAAAGCCATTCCGCTGCGCCATCCTTTAATCTTCTATTTTGGCCACACCGCTACCTTCTACATTAATAAGCTGATGGCCGGACGCCTTATCGACGCGCGTCTGGACGATCGTATCGAAGCGATGATGGCGATTGGTGTGGATGAGATGAGCTGGGACGATCTCAACGACAACCACTATGACTGGCCTACTGTCGAAGAAGTCCGCGAATACCGCGGGCGCGTTAAAGCGCTGGTCAGCGATCTGATCCAGACCCTGCCGCTGACTCTGCCGATCACCTGGGAGAGTCCGGCCTGGGTGATCCTGATGGGCATTGAGCATGAGCGTATTCATCTGGAAACGTCCAGCGTACTGATACGCCAGTTACCGGTCGGGTGGGTGAAACCCCAGCCTGCGTGGCCGGTCTGCCCGATGGCGCGCCACCAGCGCGAGGCTGTTCCGGCCAATACCCTGCTGCCGATGCCCGGCGGCACCGTCACGCTGGGTAAAACCGACGAGACCTATGGCTGGGATGTCGAATATGGCCGCCAGCAGATCGCGCTGCAGCCGTTCAGGGCGAGCAAAATGCTGGTCAGCAACGCGGAATTCCTGGCGTTCGTTGAGGCGGGGGGTTATCAGGACGCTCGCTGGTGGGATGACGAAGGCTGGGGCTGGTGTCAGTTTGCAAAAGCGGAGATGCCCACCTTCTGGGTCGGCACGCCTGCGATGCCCGATCAGCTTAAACTGCGTCTGATGTGTGAAGAAGTCGCAATGCCGTGGGACTGGCCAGCCGAGGTTAACCAGCTGGAAGCGGCGGCCTTCTGCCGCTGGAAAGCGGATCAGACGGGAATGAGTGTTCAGCTCCCCTGTGAAGCGGAGTGGGCTCAGCTGCGCGAACAGGTCGCGGGCGATCAGCCGGATTGGGATCGGGCACCGGGCAACATTAACCTGGCGTACTGGGCTTCCTCTTCACCGGTCGATCTCTTCGCCCAGGGCGACTTCTTCGATATCGTCGGTAACGTCTGGCAGTGGACGACCACGCCGACCAACGGCTTTGAAGATTTTAAAGTCCACCCGCTTTACGATGATTTCTCTACCCCGACCTTTGATGGCAAACATTCGCTGATCAAAGGCGGTAGCTGGATATCGACCGGCAACGAAGCGCTGAAATCGGCACGCTATGCGTTCCGCCGCCACTTCTTCCAGCATGCCGGTTTCCGCTACGTGGTTTCCAGCCATCAGGAAACCATGGCGCTGAACCCGTATGAATCTGACGCCATGGTGTCGCAATACCTCGACTTCCAGTATGGCCCGCGCTATTTCGGCGTGGATAACTATGCCGAAAGCCTGGTAAACCTGGCGCTGAACTACACCACAGCACGCGGCGAGGCACTGGATATCGGCTGTGCCACCGGACGCGCCAGTTTTGAACTGGCCCGCCACTTTGAACGTGTCACCGGCATGGACTACTCGGCGCGCTTCATCGATGTGGCGCTTCAGCTGGCCAGCGGCGAAGACTTCCGTTATCTCCTGCCACAGGAAGGCGATCTGGTGGAGTATCGCCAGGTTCGCCTGAAAGATTTCGCGCTGGAGAGCGAACTGGCGCAGCGGATTCAGTTTGTTCAGGGCGACGCCTGTAACCTTAAGCCGCAACCCGCCCGTTACGATCTGGTACTTGCATCCAACCTGATCGATCGCCTGCGTCAGCCCGCACGCTTCCTGCGGGATGTCACGCCGATGCTGCGTCAGGGCGGCATTCTGGTGCTCTCATCGCCCTATACCTGGCTGGAGGATTTCACGCCGAAGGAGAACTGGCTGGGCGGCGTGCGTGAAAACGGTGAGGCACTGACGACGCTGCAGGCACTGCAACGTCTGCTGGCGGCCGACTTCGACCTGGTCGATGAACCGCAGGATAAACCGTTTGTGATCCGCGAAACGGCCCGCAAGTTCCAGCACACGCTGGCGCAGGTCACCGTCTGGCGCAAACGCTAAGTGAACCGGCAGCGACGCCCGTCGCTGCCGGGAGTTGCCTGAACCACTATTTTGCTGCACATTCATCCTTGTTTACTTAAGCAGACCAATAACGAGGATGGCCATGGCCGAACATCTGCAGCTCGATAACCTGGATCGCGGCATTCTGAATGCCCTGCTCGACAATGCGCGCACTGCTTACGCCGAGCTGGCAAAACAGTTTAACGTCAGCCCCGGCACCATTCATGTCCGCGTGGAGAAGATGAAGCAGGCGGGCATTATCCTGGGCACCCGGGTTGATATCGATCCGCGCCAGCTGGGGTTTGATGTCTGCTGTTTTATCGGCATTATCCTTAAGAGCGCGCGTGACTATCCGGCGGCGCTGAGCAAACTGGATGCGCTGGATGAAGTGGTTGAAGCCTGGTACACCACCGGCCACTACAGCATCTTTATTAAGGTGATGTGCCGGTCCATTGATGCCCTGCAACAGGTGCTGATCAACAAGATCCAGACCATAGATGAAATTCAGTCGACGGAAACGCTGATCTCGCTGCAAAACCCGATCATGCGCACTATCAAGCCCTGATCCTTCTCCGCCTTGTGCATAATCTTATCCCTGACGAATGTGGCGGCTGGCAACGGCTGCGTTCGCTTCTCATAATCTATTAACCCTGTTGTCCACAGGTGGATCACCGCTTGATCACAGCGTACAATGCTCGCCTTAATGTCCGGGAGAGCAAGATGGCCGATATCACCTTAATCAGTGGCAGTACTCTGGGTAGCGCAGAGTATGTGGCTGAACATCTGGAAGAAAAATTACAGGAAGCGGGCTTCTCAACGCAGATGCTGCATGGCCCGGAGCTGGATGAAGTGCCACATGAGGGTATCTGGCTGGTGGTCTGTTCAACTCACGGTGCAGGCGATATTCCCGATAACCTGCTGCCGCTGTTCGAAGCCATCACGGAAAGCCAGCCCGATCTCTCGCAGGTCCGGTTTGGTGCCATCGGACTCGGCAATCATGAATATGATCTCTTTTGTGGCGCGATCCGCCAGATTGAAGCCCTGTTAATTGCTCAGGGTGCCCGCCAGATCGGCGATCGTCTGGAGATTGATGTGCTGGAGCATGAGATCCCTGAAGATCCCGCAGAAGCCTGGCTGGAAAGCTGGAAAAAGGCGATCTGAAGGGGGCTGGGGATCGCGAAATAGTAACGATCCCCAGTGGAAGATGCTGATTTTATCCTTTTCCGCTCGTTTATTTTGTGGATAACTACCCTCTTTTACTGCGTATAACCGGTAGTTATCCAAAGAACAACCGTAGAATAAATTTTGAGCTGTGGATAACATGCCATTTTGATCCCAGCTTATACGGATCAGGATCACCGATCACTAACAGGTAGTGATCCTCTTCATCCTGTTGTTTCTGCTGTGCTTCTGGCACATATCCACAGAAAAGCGGGATCCTAATAAGAGATCTAACAGAAAGATCATATACAGATCTAAGATCCTTTCTTTTAAAACCGGACGATCCCGCGGCTTTCACCCCAGACGGAATTTGAGTAGAATCCACGCCCCAGGACGACGATCCTGCAAGTTCATCAACCGAGGTACCACTTCATGTTTTATCAGGATCCTTTTGACGTCATCGTAATTGGTGGTGGTCATGCGGGCACCGAAGCCGCAATGGCGGCAGCCCGAATGGGTCAGCAAACCCTGTTACTCACCCATAACATTGATACGCTTGGACAAATGTCCTGTAACCCGGCGATTGGTGGGATTGGCAAAGGACATTTGGTGAAGGAAGTGGATGCCCTGGGTGGTCTGATGGCCAGTGCGATTGACCAGGCGGGTATCCAGTTTAGGATACTAAACGCCAGCAAAGGTCCGGCAGTGCGGGCAACCCGTGCTCAGGCGGATCGCGTGCTCTATCGCCAGGCAGTGCGTACGGCACTGGAGAACCAGCCCAATCTGATGATCTTCCAGCAGGCGGTCGACGATCTTATCGTGGAAAACGATCGTGTGGTGGGTGCAGTCACCCAGATGGGACTGAAGTTCCGCGCGAAAACAGTCGTACTCACCGTCGGCACGTTTCTTGACGGCAAAATTCATATCGGTCTGGATAATTACAGTGGCGGTCGTGCAGGTGATCCCCCGTCCATTCCGCTGGCAAAACGACTGCGTGCGCTGCCGCTGCGGGTAGACCGCCTCAAGACTGGTACGCCACCGCGTATCGATGCGCGCACCATCGATTTTTCAGTGCTCAGCCCGCAGCACGGCGATAACCCGATGCCGGTGTTCTCGTTTATGGGCAATGCGTCTCAGCATCCGCAGCAGGTACCATGCTGGATCACTCACACCAATGAGAAAACCCATGAGGTGATCCGCAATAATCTGGATCGCAGCCCGATGTATGCCGGGATCATCGAGGGGATCGGTCCACGCTACTGCCCGTCTATCGAAGACAAAGTGATGCGCTTTGCCGATCGTAACTCGCATCAGATCTTCCTGGAGCCGGAAGGGCTGACCAGCAATGAGATCTACCCGAATGGCATCTCAACCAGTCTGCCATTCGATGTGCAGATTCAGATCGTTCGCTCCATGCAGGGCATGGAGAATGCGAAGATCGTGCGTCCGGGCTATGCCATCGAGTATGACTTCTTCGATCCACGCGATCTCAAACTGACGCTGGAGAGCAAATTTATTCACGGCCTGTTCTTTGCCGGCCAGATCAACGGCACAACCGGCTACGAAGAAGCCGCTGCGCAGGGGATGCTGGCGGGTATGAATGCCGCCCGTCAGTCTGCGGACAAAGAGGGCTGGGCACCACGTCGTGACCAGGCTTATCTGGGCGTACTGGTTGATGACCTCTGCACGCTCGGTACCAAAGAGCCGTACCGGATGTTTACCTCCCGTGCTGAATATCGTCTGATGCTGCGCGAAGACAATGCCGATCTGCGTCTGACCGAAACCGGTCGTGAACTGGGTCTGGTGGATGATGCGCGCTGGGCGCGTTTCAATCAGAAGCTGGAAGCGATTGAACAGGAGCGTCAGCGCCTGCGCGATATCTGGGTCCATCCGAAGTCAGAGCATGTGACGGAAGTGAATACGGTACTCAGTGCGCCACTGACCAAAGAAGCGAGCGGCGAAGATCTGCTGCGCCGTCCTGAGCTGACCTATCTGAAGCTGATGACGCTGGATGCCTTTGGTCCGGCACTGGCTGATGAGCAGGCCGCTGAGCAGGTTGAGATTCAGGTCAAATATGAAGGTTATATCGCGCGTCAGCAGGAAGAGATCGATCGCCAGCTGCGCAACGAGAACACGCTGTTACCGGTGGAGCTCGACTATCGCCAGGTGAACGGCCTCTCAAATGAGGTTATCGCCAAGCTGAACGATCACAAACCGAGTTCGATTGGTCAGGCGACGCGTATCTCCGGTATTACGCCGGCGGCCATCTCAATTCTGCTTATCTATCTGAAAAAACAGGGTCTGCTGCGTAAAAGCGCCTGATCTGAAAACGGGGCGAGGAGACTCGCCCCCGCTGAATGGACTTATGCTGTGATCAACACACTCACGTCGCTGCTACAGGCAGCCGGTATTTCCCTCTCCGATCAACAAAAACAGCAGCTGGTTGCCTATGTCGGCCTGCTGGATAAGTGGAACAAAGCCTACAATCTGACATCAGTGCGCGATCCGCAGCAGATGCTGGTACGCCATATCCTCGACAGCATCGTGGTGGCGCCGCATCTGCAAGGCTCACGTTTCATTGATGTTGGAACCGGACCAGGACTGCCTGGCATTCCGCTGGCTATCGTGATGCCTGATGCGCACTTTACGTTGCTCGACAGCCTGGGCAAGCGGGTGCGTTTCCTGCGTCAGGTTCAGCATGAGTTAGGACTCACTAACATTACTCCGGTGCAGAGCCGGGTTGAGGCGTTCCCGGCTGAGCCGCCCTTTGATGGCGTGATCAGTCGTGCATTTGCCTCGCTGACCGACATGGTGAACTGGTGTCATCATCTGCCGGGAAGAGAAGGGCGCTTCTTCGCGCTGAAAGGCGTGCGTCCGGACGATGAAATTGCGGAGTTACCGGCAGGCTACGTCTCTGATGCTGTGATTAAGTTGCAGGTACCACAGCTGGAAGGTGATCGCCACCTGGTCATTCTTCGTCACCAATAGGCTTTCGACTGGCAGAGATTTAGCGTTTATCTGCCAGTGATTTTCGTCAGTTCCGGGATGAAAAAAGTGCAGATGATGCGCTATCAATAAAAGATTTTGATTAAGCCCTGGCTGACCGAAGGTTAAAATGCTGACGGAAATTATCCGAAAAGCTCTGTTACATTTAACGTTTAATTCACATTCAGTTATCAGAAATATCACTTGTATAGGCGGGTCGCTGAATAAAAGTAGTCACGGCAGAAAATATATCGCGGTAATAACTTTGCGTGCGTAATATCAATTACACGATTCTTAAGCACAGTTCGATGTCAATAGCGTGTTTTCTGTGAAAATAGTCTTGCAGATGCATTTTTATAATTTCAATGCTTTGATTTTATTGAGTTAATTTGTAATACAGATTGTTCTTAAATAGCGAGAAGATAAAACTCAGTGTAGTGAAAGTGCTTATTATGTGATCTAAAGCACGCTTTAAAAGCAAGTTGCGAGGGAATTTTCAGTCAGATTAGGGTGAATCTCTGCAGGGTAATCTTTGGAAAAATAGCCCTCCGGAAAGAAATTTAAATAATTGTTCACCTTTTCGCTACTTACCGATTGAAATCGCAGGTGCGGCCCGTATAATTTGCACGGCTTTTGCTGCTTGACTCAACTGCGCAAAGGCAGTCTTATACGACACGCGACATACCCCTAACGGGGCAGGAGAGTATCAGCGTCATGTCAGTGTCTCTTTACAGTGTAAAATACGCCCGAACGGTGCTGATGATTCAGCTGGTGACGATAGTCATCATCGGTGCACTCTTTGCTCTTAAAGATGTCATCTGGGGTCTCTCTGCTCTTGCTGGCGGTGCGGCAGCCTGGCTGCCAAACGTATTGTTTTTGTTTTTAGCCTGGCGCCTGCAGGGGCAAACCCCAGCTTCGGGGCGAGTCGCGTGGAGCTTCGCTTTGGGTGAAATAGCCAAAGTGTTTGCGACCATCATTTTGCTCATTGTGGCGTTGGGTCTATTCGGAGCGGTTTTCTGGCCGGTCGGAATAACCTGGTTATCGGTGCTGGTGGTACAAATGCTGGCACCGGCGGTAATTAACAACAAAGGGTAAGAGGCATCATGGCTGCAGGAGAAATCTCTACTCCGCAAGAGTACATTGGTCACCACCTGACTCATCTTCAGTTGGACCTGCGTACCTTCGAGATAGTGAATCCGCACGACGCTCCCGCGACGTTCTGGGTATTAAATATCGATTCCATGTTTTTCTCTATGGTGCTGGGAATCATCTTCCTGGTGTTGTTCCGTAGCGTGGCAAAATCTGCCACCAGCGGTGTGCCAGGGAAAATGCAGGCGGCTATCGAACTGGTTGTCGGTTTCGTCGATAGTAACGTGCGCGACATGTATCACGGTAAGAGCAAACTTATCGCCCCGCTGGCTCTGACAATCTTTGTCTGGGTCTTCCTGATGAACTTCATGGATCTGCTGCCAATCGACTTGCTGCCATATATTGGCGAGCACGTATTGGGGTTACCGGCGCTGCGCGTCGTACCATCTGCAGACGTGAACATCACGCTATCTATGGCGTTGGGCGTATTTATTTTGATTCTGTTCTACAGCATCAAAATGAAAGGCATTGGCGGCTTCACTAAAGAGCTGACGCTGCAGCCTTTTAACCACCCGATCTTCATCCCGATCAACCTGATTCTGGAAGGTGTGAGCCTGCTGTCTAAGCCTGTATCACTGGGTTTACGACTGTTCGGTAACATGTATGCGGGTGAACTGATCTTTATCCTTATTGCCGGTCTGTTGCCGTGGTGGTCGCAGTGGGTGCTGAATGTGCCGTGGGCCATTTTCCACATCCTGATCATTTCGCTACAGGCTTTCATTTTCATGGTCCTCACGATTGTCTATCTGTCGATGGCATCTGAAGAACATTGATTTTTTTCTCAACACTACTTTCCCTCTTGATTTCGGGTTGCAGCGCACACCGCTGAAGCCCGGAAGATGAAGGGAGCATTTAACTGAAACAAACTGGAGACTGTCATGGAAAACCTGAATATGGATCTGCTGTACATGGCTGCCGCTGTGATGATGGGCCTGGCGGCAATCGGTGCTGCGATCGGTATCGGCATCCTCGGAGGAAAATTCCTGGAAGGCGCTGCTCGTCAGCCTGACCTGATTCCTCTGCTGCGTACGCAGTTCTTTGTTGTAATGGGTCTGGTGGATGCAATCCCGATGATCGCTGTTGGTCTGGGTCTGTACGTGATGTTTGCTGTCGCCTAAAGCCCTGTGTTCACTCAGCGCACAATGTGCAAGGGTGAACGGATTCTGCCGCTTATCGTTGATAACGGCAGAAAAGTTAAATACTCAATCTAGAGGCATTGTGCTGTGAACATTAATGCAACAATCCTCGGCCAGGCTATCGCGTTCATCCTGTTTGTCGCGTTCTGCATGAAGTACGTATGGCCGCCGCTCATGGCTGCTATCGAAAAGCGCCAGAAAGAAATTGCTGAAGGCCTTGCTTCTGCTGAACGTGCAAAGAAAGATTTGGATCTCGCGCAGGCTAATGCGACCGACCAGCTGAAAAAAGCCAAAGAAGACGCTCAGGTCATTATCGAGCAAGCGAACAAGCGTCGCGCGCAGATTCTGGACGAAGCCAAAACCGAAGCTGAAAACGAACGTAATCGCATCGTGACACAAGCGCAGGCTGAAATTGACGCTGAACGCAAACGTGCGCGTGAAGAACTGCGTAAGCAGGTCGCGTTGCTGGCTATGGCTGGCGCCGAGAAGATCATCGAACGCTCCGTGGATGAAGCTGCTAACAGCGACATCGTTGATAAACTGGTCGCTGAACTGTAAGGAGGGAGGGGCTGATGTCTGATCTGATTACTGTAGCTCGCCCCTACGCCAAAGCAGCTTTTGACTTTGCTGTTGAGCATCAAAGTATTGAACGCTGGCAACAGATGCTGGCGTTTGCCGCAGAAGTGGCTCGCAATGAACAGATGGCTGATCTTCTCTCAGGTGCATTAGCACCCGAAGCGCTGGCAGCGTCGTTTAACGCAGTCTGTGGTGATCAACTGGATGAACCCGCGCAGAACCTGATTAAGGTGATGGCGGAAAACGGACGTTTGACAGCGCTTCCGGCTGTACTGGCTCAATACATCGAACTGCGTGACGCTCATGAAGCCACCGCTGAAGTTGATGTTATCTCCGCCAGTACGCTGAGTGACGACCAGCTGAATAAAATCAGCGCCGCGATGGAAAAACGTCTGTCACGCAAAGTTAAGCTGAATTGCAAAATTGATAAGTCTGTGATGGCAGGCGTGATCATCCGTTCGGGTGATCTGGTTATTGATGGCAGCGTACGCGGCCGTCTTGACCGTCTGGCTGACGTCTTGCAGTCTTAAGGGGACTGGAGCATATGCAACTGAATTCCACCGAAATCAGCGAACTGATCAAGCAGCGCATTGCTCAGTTCAATGTCGTGAGTGAAGCTCACAACGAAGGTACGATTGTTTCTGTAAGTGACGGTATCATCCGCGTACACGGCCTGGCCGATGTCATGCAGGGTGAGATGATTGCCCTGCCGGGCAACCGTTACGCTATCGCCCTGAACCTCGAGCGTGACTCGGTTGGTGCAGTGGTGATGGGCCCTTACGCTGACCTCGCCGAAGGCATGAAGGTTAAGTGTACTGGCCGTATTCTTGAAGTACCGGTAGGCCGTGGCCTGCTGGGCCGCGTAGTGAACACCCTGGGTGCTCCTATCGACGGTAAAGGCGCAATCGACAACGACGGTTTCTCTCCGGTTGAAGTCATTGCACCTGGCGTTATCGACCGTCAGTCAGTCGACCAGCCGGTTCAGACCGGTTATAAGTCGGTCGATGCGATGATTCCAATTGGCCGTGGCCAGCGTGAGCTGATCATCGGTGACCGTCAGACCGGTAAAACCGCAATGGCGATCGATGCGATCATCAACCAGCGCGACTCAGGCATCAAGTGTGTCTACGTTGCGATTGGTCAGAAAGCCTCAACCATCTCTAACGTGGTTCGTAAGCTGGAAGAGCATGGCGCACTGCAGAACACCATTGTTGTTGTGGCGTCTGCTTCTGAATCTGCTGCACTGCAGTATCTCTCTCCGTACGCAGGCTGTGCGATGGGCGAATACTTCCGTGACCGCGGTGAAGATGCGCTGATCGTATACGATGACCTTTCTAAGCAGGCTGTCGCGTACCGTCAGATTTCTCTGCTGCTGCGCCGTCCGCCAGGTCGTGAAGCATTCCCTGGCGACGTGTTCTATCTCCACTCCCGTCTGCTGGAACGTGCATCACGCGTAAGCGCTGATTATGTAGAGCGTTTCACCAATGGCGCAGTGACAGGTAAAACCGGTTCACTGACCGCGCTGCCGATCATCGAAACCCAGGCGGGCGACGTTTCTGCGTTCGTTCCGACCAACGTAATCTCGATTACTGATGGTCAGATCTTCCTGGAATCGAACCTGTTCAACTCCGGTATTCGTCCGGCCGTTAACCCAGGTATTTCGGTATCCCGCGTAGGTGGTGCTGCACAGACCAAGATCATCAAGAAACTGTCCGGTGGTATCCGTACCGCGCTGGCACAGTATCGTGAACTGGCGGCATTTTCGCAGTTCGCCTCTGATCTGGATGATGCAACCCGCAAACAGCTGAGCCACGGTCAGAAAGTGACCGAGCTGCTGAAGCAGAAACAGTATGCGCCGATGTCTGTCGCACAGCAGGGTCTGGTTCTGTTCGCTGCAGAGCGTGGCTATCTGAACGACGTTGAACTGGCAAAAATTGGCAGCTTCGAAGCTGCACTGCTGGCCTTCGCCGATCGCGACCACGCTGAGCTGATGGCTGAAATCAACCAGTCGGGTAACTTTAATAACGATATCGAAGCCAAGCTGAAAGGCCTGGTCGAGACGTTTAAAGCAACCCAGTCCTGGTAATGTCTGGCGGCTTGTCTGAAAAGGCAGGCCGCAAGGCTTTGAGGAGAAGCTAATGGCCGGCGCAAAAGAGATACGAAGCAAGATTGGAAGCGTGAAAAACACGCAGAAGATCACCAAAGCGATGGAAATGGTCGCCGCCTCCAAGATGCGTAAAACGCAGGAACGCATGGCGGCCAGCCGTCCGTATGCAGAAACCATGCGCAAAGTGATTGGTCACCTTGCGTTGGGTAATCTGGAATACAAGCACCCTTACCTGGAAGAGCGCGACGTGAAGCGCGTCGGCTACCTGGTCGTTTCAACTGACCGCGGGCTTTGTGGTGGTTTGAACATTAACCTGTTCAAAAAGTTACTGGCGGATATGAAGTCCTGGTCCGATAAAGGCGTGCAGAGCGATCTGTCGATTATCGGTTCAAAAGGGGCGTCATTCTTTAATGCTGTGGGTGGCAACATTGTGGCGCAAGTCAGTGGCATGGGCGATAAACCTACCCTGTCTGACCTGATTGGCCCGGTAAAAGTGATGTTGCAGGCTTATGATGAAGGCCGCATCGACAAGCTGATGATCGTCAATAACAAATTCAATAACACCATGTCTCAGACTCCGACCATCACCCAACTGCTGCCGTTACCGCCAGCGGAAGGTGAAGAAGAGATGAAGGCGAAGACCTGGGATTACCTGTATGAACCCGATCCGAAAGCGCTGCTGGATACCCTGCTGCGTCGTTATGTCGAATCGCAGGTTTATCAGGGTGTGGTGGAAAATCTGGCCAGTGAGCAGGCCGCACGTATGGTAGCGATGAAAGCCGCAACCGATAACGGCGGAAATCTGATCAAAGAGCTGCAGTTGGTGTACAACAAAGCTCGTCAGGCCAGCATCACCCAGGAACTTACCGAGATTGTCGGTGGAGCCTCCGCGGTTTAACCAGGTTTGGAATTAGGTAGAGGATTCAAGATGGCAACTGGAAAGATTGTCCAGATTATCGGCGCCGTTGTTGACGTCGAATTCCCTCAGGACGCGGTACCGCAAGTGTACAGCGCCCTCGAGGTTATGAATGGTGATGCGCGTCTGGTGCTGGAAGTTCAGCAGCAGCTCGGCGGCGGCGTAGTACGTACCATCGCAATGGGTACGTCTGACGGCCTGAAGCGTGGTCTGAGCGTCAACGACCTGCAGAAACCGATTCAGGTACCCGTCGGTAAAGCGACCCTGGGCCGTATCATGAACGTTCTCGGCGAGCCAATCGATATGAAAGGCGAGCTGAAAGAAGAAGATGGCAGCGCAGTAGAGATCGCCTCTATTCACCGCGCAGCCCCTTCTTATGAAGATCAGTCTAACTCGCAGGAACTGCTGGAAACCGGCATCAAGGTTATCGACCTGATGTGTCCGTTTGCTAAAGGCGGTAAAGTCGGTCTGTTCGGTGGTGCGGGTGTAGGTAAAACCGTCAACATGATGGAACTGATCCGTAACATCGCGGCTGAACACTCAGGTTACTCAGTGTTTGCCGGTGTGGGTGAGCGTACTCGTGAGGGTAACGACTTCTACCACGAAATGACTGACTCTAACGTTATCGATAAAGTTGCACTGGTCTATGGCCAGATGAACGAGCCGCCGGGTAACCGTCTGCGCGTAGCACTGACCGGTCTGACCATGGCGGAAAAATTCCGTGATGAAGGCCGCGACGTTCTGCTGTTCATCGATAACATCTACCGTTATACCCTGGCCGGTACAGAAGTTTCTGCACTGCTGGGTCGTATGCCATCTGCGGTAGGTTACCAGCCAACGCTGGCAGAAGAGATGGGTGTGTTGCAGGAGCGTATTACCTCCACCAAGACCGGTTCAATCACCTCCGTACAGGCCGTTTACGTCCCTGCGGATGACCTGACTGACCCATCACCAGCAACTACCTTTGCGCACTTAGACTCAACGGTAACGCTGAGCCGTCAGATCGCCTCTCTGGGTATCTACCCGGCCGTTGACCCGCTGGACTCTACCAGCCGTCAGCTGGATCCGCTGGTTGTCGGTCAGGAGCACTATGATGTTGCACGTGGCGTTCAGTCACTGCTGCAGCGTTATCAGGAACTGAAAGACATCATCGCCATCCTCGGTATGGATGAGCTGTCTGAAGAAGACAAACTGCTGGTGGCACGTGCGCGTAAGATTCAGCGCTTCCTGTCTCAGCCGTTCTTCGTTGCAGAAGTATTCACCGGTTCACCGGGCAAATACGTGACGCTGAAAGACACTATCCGTGGCTTTAAAGGCATCATGGAAGGTGAGTTTGACCACCTGCCAGAGCAGGCCTTCTACATGGTTGGCGCCATCGAAGAAGCCGTGGAAAAAGCGAAGAAACTGTAATAACGGTTTCCCGGGAGGAAGATTATGGCTATGACTTATCACCTGGATGTGGTCAGCGCAGAGGAGCAGTTGTTCTCTGGTCTGGTACAGAAAATTCAGGTGTCAGGTAGCGAAGGTGAACTGGGGATTTTCCCTGGCCATGCGCCGCTGCTGACTGCCATTAAGCCTGGAATGATCCGTATCGTGAAACAGCACGGCGAAGAGGAGTTTATCTACCTCTCTGGCGGCGTGCTGGAAGTGCAACCGGGCAGCAGCACCGTTCTGGCCGATACCGCTATCCGCGGTACCGATCTGGACGAAGCGCGCGCTCTGGAAGCAAAACGCAAAGCAGAAGACCATATGAACAGCAGCCACGGCGACGTGGACTATGCTCAGGCCTCTGCCGAGCTGGCGAAAGCCATTGCTAAACTGCGCGTGATCGAACTGACCAAAAAAGCGATGTAATCCAGCTTTATGCGTCATGAAATGCCAGCCCTCGGGCTGGCATTTTTTTTGTCTGCTGCACCTGATCTGCCTGTCCGCCTAATTTCGGCCTGAGAAAAATGTAGTAATCTCAATCCCAAACCGTTTTACTTTCACCCGTAAAAATTCACTCAGGATAGTTATGTCTAACAGTGCGATGAGTGTGGTGATCCTTGCTGCTGGCAAGGGCACCCGTATGTATTCCGATCTGCCTAAAGTTCTGCATACGCTGGCAGGCAAACCCATGGTTCAGCATGTGATTGACGCGGCTAAAGGGCTGGGCGCACAGCAGGTCCATCTGGTTTATGGTCACGGCGGCGATCGCCTGAAGGCGACCCTCACTGACAGCTCGCTCAACTGGGTGCTGCAGGCCGAGCAGCTCGGCACTGGCCATGCGATGCAGCAGGCAGCGCCTGCATTCGCGGATGATGAAGATATCATGATGCTTTACGGTGACGTGCCGCTCATCTCTCAGGCGACACTACAGCGGCTGCGCGAAGCCAAACCGCAGGGCGGCATTGGCTTACTTACCGTGGTACTGGACGACCCAACCGGTTATGGCCGCATTGTGCGTGAGAACGACACCATCACCGGCATTATCGAACAGAAAGATGCCAGCCCGGCGCAGCTCACCATTAAAGAGATCAACACCGGCATTCTGATCGCCAACGGCGGCGATTTAAAACGCTGGCTGGCGCAGCTCACCAACAATAATGCGCAGGGTGAGTATTACATCACCGATATTATTGCGCTGGCGCATCAGGAAGGTCGGGTAATCAACGCGGTTCATCCGGCACGCATCAGTGAAACCGATGGCGTCAACAACCGGCTGCAGCTGGCGACATTAGAGCGCACTTACCAGGCTGAACAGGCGGAAAAGCTGCTGCTGGCTGGCGTGATGTTGCGCGATCCGGCCCGTTTTGACCTGCGCGGGACGCTGACGCACGGGCGGGATGTTGAAATTGACACCAACGTCATTATTGAAGGCCAGGTCACGCTGGGCGCACGCGTCAGAATCGGCGCGGGCTGCATTATCAAAAACAGCGTGATTGGTGATGACTGTGAAATCAGCCCCTATTCGGTGATCGAGGATGCGAATCTCGCCACTGCCTGCACCGTCGGACCTTTTGCCCGTCTGCGTCCTGGCAGCGAACTGGCCGATGCTGCCCACGTGGGCAACTTCGTCGAAATGAAGAAAGCGCGTCTGGGCAGAGGATCGAAAGCGGGGCACCTCTCCTATCTCGGTGATGCGGATATTGGCGACAACGTAAATATCGGTGCAGGCACCATTACCTGCAACTACGACGGTGCGAACAAATTCAAAACCGTGATTGGCGATGATGTGTTTGTGGGCTCAGATACCCAGCTGGTGGCGCCGGTCAGCATCGCGGCAGGGACCACCATTGCGGCGGGCAGCACCATCATGAAAGATGTGACCCAGGCCGGTCTGGTCTATAACCGTAAAGAGCAGAATCACAAAGCGGACTGGCAGCGCCCACAGAAGAAAAAATAAATTTTAACGGCCCGCTTTAATGCGGGCCGATGCAGTGCAGTGCCAAAACTATAATCCCCACTCTCTACAAGGCTCGGGGAACCGGCAAAGCCGGATATCAGGTCGCATGACAACAGAAGTGGCGAAAAGCCATGTAGTCAGGAAAACATCATTATGTGTGGAATTGTTGGTGCAGTAGCGCAACGTGATATCGCAGAGATTCTGCTGGAAGGTCTGCGTCGTCTTGAATATCGCGGATATGATTCGGCCGGTCTGGCCGTGGTCGATCGTCAGGGGCACGTCACGCGCCTGCGGCGTTTAGGAAAAGTGCAGAAACTGGCGGAAGCCGCTGAGCAGCAACCGCTGATTGGTGGCACCGGCATCGCGCACACGCGCTGGGCAACCCATGGCGAGCCGTCGGAAGCGAACGCGCATCCGCACGTCTCAGAGCACATCATCATCGTGCACAACGGCATCATTGAAAATCATGAGCCATTGCGCGCTGAACTGATCGCGCGCGGTTATGTCTTTGCCTCTGAAACGGACACCGAAGTGGTGGCGCATCTGGTTCACTGGGAGCAGAAGCAGGGCGGTTCGCTGCGTGAAGTCGTACTGCGTGTGATTCCGCAGCTGCGCGGTGCCTATGGCATGGTGATCATGGACAGCCGCGATCCGTCACTGCTGGTGGCGGCCCGTTCCGGCAGCCCGCTGGTGATTGGTCGTGGCATGGGCGAAAACTTTATCGCCTCGGATCAGCTGGCCCTGCTGCCAGTGACCCGTCGGTTCATCTATCTGGAAGAGGGTGATATCGCCGAGATCAGCCGTCGCGATGTCACGGTGATCGACCGTGAAGGCAACACCGTGACCCGTGCCGAGATCGAGTCGAACCTGCAATATGATGCCGGTGACAAAGGCATTTACCGTCACTACATGCAGAAAGAGATCTACGAACAGCCCATGGCGCTGAAAAGCACCCTGAGCGGTCGGTTCAGCCAGGGTCAGGTTGATCTCAGCGAACTGGGCGCGGGCGCAGAAGCGCTGCTGAGCCAGGTTGAGCATATCCAGATTATCGCCTGCGGCACCTCCTACAACTCCGGCATGGTGTCACGCTACTGGTTTGAGTCGCTGGCAAACCTGCCCTGTGATGTCGAGATTGCCTCGGAATTCCGCTACCGTAAATCAGCGGTGCGCAAAAACAGCCTGCTGATCACCCTGTCGCAGTCGGGTGAAACGGCAGATACCCTGGCGGCGCTGCGTCTCTCTAAAGAGCTGGGCTACCTGGGCTCGCTGGCGGTCTGTAACGTGGCCGGTTCATCACTGGTGCGGGAATCTGACCTGGCGCTGATGACCAAAGCGGGCACCGAAATCGGCGTCGCCTCTACCAAAGCGTTCACCACCCAGTTAGCGGTGCTGCTGATGCTGGTGGCGAAACTGGGCCGTCTGAAAGGGATGTCTGCCGAGACTGAACATGAGATCGTTCATGCACTGCAGGCGTTGCCGAACCGGATTGAGCAGATGCTGGCGCAGGATAAGCTGATTGAAAATCTGGCAGAAGGCTTCTCTGACAAGCATCACGCACTGTTCCTGGGTCGTGGCGATCAATATCCGATTGCCATGGAAGGGGCGCTGAAGCTCAAGGAGATCTCCTACATTCATGCGGAAGCCTACGCCGCAGGCGAGCTGAAACATGGCCCGCTGGCGCTGATTGATGCGGACATGCCGGTGATCGTGGTGGCACCTAACAACGAACTGCTGGAGAAGCTCAAATCCAACATCGAAGAGGTACGCGCACGCGGTGGCCTGCTTTATGTTTTTGCCGATCAGGATGCGGGCTTCAGCGACAGTGACGGAATGAAGATTATCCCGTTGCCGCATGTCGAAGAGGTCATTGCGCCCATCTTCTACACGGTGCCGCTACAGTTACTCTCCTATCACGTCGCCCTGATCAAAGGGACCGACGTCGATCAGCCACGTAACCTGGCAAAATCGGTTACTGTGGAATAACCGGGTGGGCCCCGTCGCGGGCCCACTTTGCTCTGGCCCTCTGTCATATAACTGTCATATTTCGTACATTTCACTGTCATCAAACTGTCCTATTTTCCCTCCTGCAGCAATCACAGATTCTTACTAAAACGGCCCCAAGCCTGACTTTTCTCCCCTGGAGGGAATATGACACTGATGCGTAGCACCGTAGCCCGAATCCTCGCCACCACCTTCGCCGTAAGCGCGGTATCTGCTTTTGCGGCAACCGATCTCACTGGCGCAGGCGGGACGTTCCCGGCGCCGGTTTATGCCAAGTGGGCAGCAGAATATCAAAAAGCCACCGGTAGCAAAGTTAACTACCAGGGTATCGGTTCATCTGGCGGCGTGAAACAGATCATCGCCAAAACCGTCGATTTCGGTGCGTCCGATGCGCCAATGAAAGATGAAGATCTGCAGAAAAATGGCCTGTTCCAGTTCCCTACCGTGATCGGTGGCGTGGTACTGGCGGTTAACCTGCCGGGTATCAAGTCAGGTCAGCTGACGCTGGATGGCAAAACCGTCGGTGATATCTACCTCGGCACCATCAAAAAGTGGAACGACCCGGCGATTGCTAAACTTAACCCAGGCGTGAAACTGCCAGAGACCAACATCAACGTGGTACGTCGCGCTGACGGTTCAGGCACCTCGTTCGTCTTCACCAGCTATCTGGCGAAAGTGAACCCGGACTGGAACAGCAAAATTGGTAAAGGTAACACCGTCAACTGGCCGGTCGGTCTGGGCGGTAAAGGCAACGACGGCGTCGCCGCGTTTGTTCAGCGTCTGCCGGGTTCAATCGGCTACGTGGAGTACGCCTACGCCAAACAGAACAACCTGACCTACACCAAACTGATCGATGCCGATGGCAAAGCGGTCGCCCCAAGCGAAACCAGCTTCAGTAATGCCGCGAAAGGCGCTGACTGGAGCAAATCGTTCGCGCAGGATCTGACCTTCCAGAAGGGCGCTGATGCCTGGCCAATCTCGTCAACCACCTTTATTCTGATCTACAAGGATCAGGCTAATGCGGCCAAGGGTGCTGAAGTACTGAAATTCTTCGACTGGGCTTACAAAAGCGGCAGCAAAACCGCCACAGCGCTGGACTATGCTGCGCTGCCAGAGAGCGTGACTGAACAGATTCGCGCCGCCTGGAAAGCCAACATCAAAGACAGTTCTGGTAAAGCGCTTTATCAGTAATTGACCGACCCTGACCGGACAGCAGTCCGGTCAGACTCAACGGGCGGCGTCATGCCGTCCTGATAACTTCTGAAGACTGAGACTTCTATGGCTGCAACGAAGCCGGCATTCAAAGCCCCAGGTAAACAAGGTGACAGAATTTTTGGCGCGCTGGTCAGGCTGGCTGCGCTGATTGTCCTGTTACTGATGGGCGGCATTATTGTCTCCCTGATCATCTCCTCGTGGCCCAGCATCCAGAAGTTTGGTTTCGCCTTTTTGTGGACCAAAACCTGGGATGCGCCCAACGAACAATTTGGTGCACTGGTACCGATCTACGGCACCCTTGTGACCTCCATTATTGCCCTGATTATCGCAGTACCGGTGAGTTTTGGTATCGCGCTGTTCCTGACCGAACTCGCGCCAGGCTGGCTGCGTCGCCCGCTGGGCACCGCCATTGAGTTGCTGGCGGCCATTCCCAGTATTGTTTATGGCATGTGGGGTCTGTTTGTTTTCGCGCCGCTGTTTGCCGAATACTTCCAGACACCGGTCAATGACGTGATATCGGGCATTCCGATTGTCGGCGAGCTTTTCTCCGGCCCCGCTTTCGGTATCGGCATCCTCGCGGCGGGTGTGATTCTGGCGATCATGATCATCCCTTATATCGCCTCGGTGATGCGCGACGTCTTTGAGCAGACCCCGGTGATGATGAAAGAGTCAGCCTACGGCATCGGCTGCACCACCTGGGAAGTGATCTGGCGCATCGTACTGCCCTTTACCAAAAATGGCGTGATTGGCGGTGTGATGCTTGGACTGGGTCGTGCGCTGGGTGAAACCATGGCGGTGACTTTTATTATAGGCAACACCTACCAGCTCGACAGCCCGTCGCTGTTTATGCCGGGTAACAGCATCACCTCGGCGCTGGCCAACGAGTTCGCTGAAGCGGAATCGGGCGTGCATGTCGCCGCGCTGATGGAGCTGGGACTGATCCTGTTTGTGATTACCTTTATCGTGCTGGCGATTTCAAAGCTGATGATTATGCGGCTGGCGAAAAGTGAAGGAGCGCGCTCATGACCACAATTGAAATTCAGGCGCGCGCCGAACTGGACGCATCACGCCGTAAAATGCAGTCCTGGCGCAGCACTAAAAATAAAATTGCGCTGACGCTGTCGCTGCTGACCATGGCTTTTGGCCTGTTCTGGCTGGTGTGGATCCTGTTCACCACCGTATCGCGCGGCGTGGATGGGCTCTCCTGGTCCCTGTTCACCGAATCAACGCCACCACCCAATACCGCGGGCGGCGGGCTGGCTAACGCCCTGGCAGGCAGCGGATTACTGATTTTCTGGTCTACCTTCTTCGGCACACCGCTGGGCATCATGGCGGGTATCTATCTGGCGGAATATGGGCGCAAGTCGCCACTGGCAGAAGTGATCCGCTTTATTAACGACATTCTGCTTTCGGCACCCTCGATTGTGGTCGGCCTGTTCGTCTACACCCTTGTGGTATCGCAGATGCAGCACTTCTCCGGCTGGGCCGGGGTGATTGCGCTGGCGCTGCTGCAGGTGCCGATTGTGATTCGTACCACCGAAAACATGATGCGACTGGTGCCAGACAGTATGCGTGAAGCGGCTTACGCGCTGGGTACGCCCAAGTGGAAGATGATCGCGTCTATCACCCTGAAAGCGTCGGTCTCCGGCATCATCACGGGTGTGCTGCTGGCGATTGCGCGCATTGCAGGTGAAACGGCACCGCTACTGTTTACGGCATTGTCGAACCAGTTCTGGAGCACCGACATGATGCAGCCGCTGGCGAACCTGCCGGTCACCATCTTTAAGTTCGCCATGAGCCCGTTCGCAGAATGGCAGAGCCTGGCCTGGGCAGGTGTGCTGATTATTACCCTGTGCGTGCTGGTGCTGAACATCGTGGCGCGGGTGATTTTCGCCAAAGGTAAACACGGTTAATTTCCGGCGCGGCCCTGTGCGGCGCCGTATAAGAGAGATGAATTATGAGTATCGCGACAGCATCAGCCGATAAAATTCAGGTCCGTAATCTGAACTTCTATTACGGCAAATATCATGCGCTGAAGAACATCAATCTGGATATCGCTAAGAATCAGGTGACTGCGTTTATCGGGCCATCGGGCTGTGGTAAGTCGACCCTGCTGCGGACCTTCAACAAAATGTACTCGCTCTATCCGGATCAGCGGGCTGAAGGGGACATTCTGCTGGATGGCGAAAACATTCTGGCGACTCAGCAGGATATCGCGCTGCTGCGCGCCCGGGTCGGCATGGTGTTTCAGAAGCCTACGCCGTTCCCGATGTCGATCTATGACAACATCGCCTTTGGCGTTCGCCTGTTTGAAAAGCTGTCGCGTGCAGATATGGATGCGCGCGTACAGTGGGCGCTGACCAAAGCCGCGCTGTGGAATGAAACCAAAGACAAGCTGCATCAGAGCGGTTACAGTCTCTCCGGCGGCCAGCAGCAGCGTCTGTGCATTGCCCGCGGTATCGCGATTCGCCCGGAAGTCTTACTGCTGGATGAGCCCTGCTCCGCGCTTGATCCTATCTCTACTGGCCGTATTGAGGAGCTGATCACCGAGCTGAAACAGGATTACACCGTGGTGATCGTGACGCACAACATGCAACAGGCTGCACGCTGCTCTGACCATACGGCTTTCATGTATCTGGGCGAACTGATTGAGTTCAGCGATACCGACACGCTGTTCACTAAACCCGCCCAGAAGCAAACCGAAGATTATATAACTGGCCGCTACGGCTGATCTGACAGGAGATCGACATGGATAATCTTAATCTGAATAAGCACATCTCCGGTCAGTTCAATGCCGAGCTGGAGCATATCCGTACCCAGGTGATGATCATGGGCGGTATGGTCGAGCAGCAGCTGACCGATGCAATTACCGCTATGCATAATCTGGATGGCGAACTGGCGCAGCGGGTGATCGACGGTGACCAGAAGGTCAATATGATGGAAGTGGAGATTGATGAAGCCTGCGTGCGCATCATCGCCAAACGTCAGCCAACCGCGATCGATTTGCGACTGGTGATGGCGATCATCAAAGCTATTTCTGAGCTGGAACGGATTGGCGACGTGGCGGAGAAGATCAGCCGCACGGCGCTGGAGAAGTTTGGTCAGCAGCATTTGCCGCTGCTGGTCAGCCTTGAGTCGCTGGGTCGTCACACCGTACAGATGCTGCATGATGTGCTGGACGCTTTTGCACGCATGGATCTCAACGAAGCGATCACTATCTACCGTGAAGATAAAAAGGTGGATAAAGAGTACGAAGGCATTGTGCGTCAGCTGATGACCTACATGATGGAAGATCCGCGCACCATTCCCAGCGTGCTGACGGCGCTGTTCTGTGCCCGCGCCATTGAGCGTATCGGCGATCGTTGCCAGAATATCTGCGAAATTATCTTCTATTTCGTCAAAGGTCAGGATTTCCGTCACGTTGGCGGTGACCGGCTCGATGAATTACTGTCGGGCGACGACGGCAGCAACAGACCTTCCTGATAAATCTTCTTCCTGCGCCTGATCGGCGCAGGGATAAGCCTTTTCAATTGGTCACATCCTGAACTCTCTCTATAATTGCGGCACTTTTCTTTATGAGGTGCGCAACGATGTCCCCTTCTCCCCAATCTAAGCCCGGCGTAACGCCAGGCAAAGCGATGCTGGCTGCGGTCAGCGGTTATGCCATGGATGGATTTGACCTGCTGATACTCGGCTTTATGCTGCCGGCTATCAGTGTTTCGCTGGCGCTCAATCCATCACAGGCGGGATCGCTGGTGACCTGGACGCTGATTGGCGCGGTTATCGGTGGCATCGTATTTGGTCATCTCAGCGACCGCTATGGCCGCATCCGCATGCTCACCGTCACGATTCTGGTCTTCTCGGTCTTTACCGGCCTGTGCGCGGTGGCGCAGGGCTACTGGGATCTGCTCGCCTGGCGAACGCTGGCGGGTGTCGGTCTGGGTGGCGAATTTGGTATCGGCATGGCGCTGATTGCCGAAGCCTGGCCGGCGGAGAAGCGTAATCGCGCATCAGCGTGGGTTGGCATCGGCTGGCAACTCGGGGTGCTGATGGCGGCCTTTATCACACCGCCGCTGCTGACTATCATCGGCTGGCGCGGCATGTTTCTGGTCGGCTTGTTGCCTGCGCTGGTCTCGTTTGCCATTCGTCGCGGCATGGGTGAACCGGAGGCGTATCAACGGCAGGTTAAACATGTGCCGTCACTCTCTTTTCCGGCGCGCCTGAAACTGCTGGTGCGCGATCGCGCCACCGCCAAAGCCAGCCTGGGCATTTTTATCCTCTGTTCAGTACAGAACTTTGGTTACTACGGGCTGATGATCTGGATGCCGAGTTACCTCTCCTCCAGCTTTGGCTTCAGCCTGACGAAGTCGGGTCTCTGGACCGCGGTGACCGTGGTCGGGATGACCTTTGGCATCTGGCTGTTTGGCGTACTGGCCGACCGCTTCGCTCGCTGGAAAATCTTCCTGCTCTATCAGTTTGGCGCAGTAGTGATGGTGGTGGTGTATGCTCAGCTGCGCGACCCGAACATCATGCTATTTACCGGCGCGATCATGGGGATGTTTGTTAACGGCATGATTGGCGGTTATGGCGCGCTGATTTCCGATACCTTTCCGCCGCAGGTGCGTGCCACCGCGCAAAACGTCCTGTTCAACCTTGGCCGCGGTGTGGGCGGCTTCGGCCCGGTGGTGATTGGTCTGCTGGCGAGCCAGTTCTCGTTTACGGCGGCGATTACCCTGCTGGCGCTGATTTATCTGCTGGATATTGCAGCGACGCTGTTCCTGCTGCCGAAGAAACAGGGTCAGGAAGATACGCTGGGCGCGATTGGCTGATGCTACCGTGATGGTATGGCTGGGTAAGTGTCATCCCGGCCATTCCGGATCAGTAATATGGCTCACGATCACCTGTTCTGCCTTCATTACCCCCCTGGCATTACATGGCAGGGGGATCCGTTAACAGGCGATTTAAATTCATAACAGGCAGAGCGTTCTCGCAGGTTTACTTCATCAGCGGCAGGAGCTGTTGATACAGCGTCGCAAAGGTCTCCCGACGCGGCTGGTAGTGCGCTACCCGGGCCGGATCCGGCTGGTGTCGCTGCACCAGAACCGGGGTCGGCACGGTGACCTCTGCATCCAGCGCCTGCTGTGCCAGCCTGGCGGCTCCCAGCGCCGGGCCAACCTCACCGCCATGACAGTAATCCAGTGTCTGGTCGCTGATGTCTGCCAGCATCTGACGCCACAGTGCACTGCGTGCGCCGCCGCCGATCAACATAATGCTCTTTGGCTGAACGCCGCAGTCGTGCAGCGCGTCCATGCCCTCCGCCAGCGCAAACCCTACGCCTTCCAGCACCGCTCTCGCCAGCTCGGGACGGCCATGCTGGTGGGTAAAGCCAAAGAAAGCACCCCGGGCATTCGGGTTATTGTGCGGCGTGCGCTCACCGGAAAGATAGGGCAGAAACCACAGGCCGGGCACGTCATCGCGCGCGCGTTCAGCCTCAGCCAGGAGCTCAGGAACATCTCTGCAACCGGTCAGCGTCGCTGCCCAGTCCAGACAGGAGGCTGCGCTGAGCATCACCGACATCAGATGCCAGCGCTGGGGTAACGCATGACAGAAGCTGTGTACCGCGCGCTGCGGATTGCTGAGATAGCCGTCGCTCACCACGAAGTAGACACCTGACGTACCCAGCGACAGCATGCCCTGGCCCGGTTCAGTCATGCCGACACCAATCGCACCCGCAGCATTGTCGCCACCGCCCGCCGCCAGCGGCACGATGTTCATCCTCCAGCGTGTGGCCAGTTCGGCATGTAAGCGGCCGGTCAGGGCATTGCCCTCATAGAGTTGCGGCATCTGATCGCGGCTGAGGTCGCAGGCGCGCAGCATCGCATCGCTCCAGTCACGCCGTGCCACATCCAGCCACATTGTGCCTGCTGCATCTGACATATCAGTGGCGAAGTCGCCACTCAATCGCCAGCGCAGGTAATCTTTGGGCAACAGCACGTGAGCGATCTGATTGAATATTGCCGGTTCATGTTGCTGAACCCACAGCAGCTTAGGAGCCGTGAAGCCGGGCATCATCAGGTTGCCGGTGATCGCCCGCGAATCCGGCACCTTCTGTTCCAGCTCACGGCACTGCGCCTCGCTGCGCCCATCATTCCAGAGCATGGCCGGTCGTAATACCTGGTTTGCACTGTTGAGCAGCGTTGCACCATGCATCTGTCCGCTCAGCCCGATGGCCTGCACCGCGCGCAGATCCTGCTGCGCGCTCAGCGCCTGCATGGCCAAATCCAGCGCCTGCCACCAGCTTTCGGGATCCTGTTCGCTCCACAATGGCTGCGGACGCGAAACCTGCAGCGGCGCTATTTCCGTCGCCACCACGTTGCCTTGTGCATCCATCAGCACCACTTTGACGCCAGAGGTGCCTAAATCGATCCCGATAAACATGCTCTGCTCCTGAAGGGTTAGAAATCAAACAGGTAGTGATTCACCAGATTTTCCAGCTGCTCCTGACGTCCGCTCTGATGCTGCGGATTGAGCTGCTGCTGCTGAGCATGCGCCGCCAGTGCCTCCAGTGAAAACTCACCTTTCAAAATTTGCTGGCCGAACTCACCATTCCAGCCGCTGTAGCGCTGTGCCACACGCTTATCGAGTTCACCATCGCTGATCATGCGAGCGGCGACCTTCAGCGCCAGCGCCATGGTATCCATCGCGCCAATATGACCGTAGAAGAGATCGTATTTATCAGTGCTCTGACGACGCACTTTGGCATCAAAGTTTAAGCCGCCAGTGGTAAAGCCGCCCGCTTTGAGAATTTCGTACATCACCAGCGCATTCTCTTCCACGCTGACTGGGAACTGATCGGTATCCCAGCCGCACTGCGGATCGCCGCGGTTGGCATCCACTGAACCAAAAATGCCCAGCGCAATGGCCGTCGCAATTTCATGATGGAAAGAGTGACCCGCCAGCGTGGCGTGGTTCGCCTCAACGTTAACCTTGATCTCTTTCTCCAGTCCGAACTGTTTCAGGAAGCCATAAACCGTCGCGACATCATAGTCATACTGATGTTTGGTCGGCTCCTGCGGTTTCGGTTCAATTAGCAGCGTTCCCTGGAAGCCAATTTTGTGTTTGTGCTCGACCACCATCTGCATAAAGCGGCCAATCTGCTCGCGCTCCTGGCGCAGATCGGTATTCAGCAGAGTTTCGTACCCTTCGCGTCCGCCCCACAACACATAGTTTTCACCGCCCAGGGTTTTGGTCGCCTGCATGGCGCTGCAGACCTGCGTCGCTGCCCAGGCAAAAACTTCAGGATCGGGATTGGTGGCAGCCCCGGCTCCGTAGCGTGGATGGGTAAAGCAGTTGGCCGTGCCCCACAGCAGTTTCACGCCGGTCTCCTGCTGTTTCTCCAGCAGTTTATCGGTCATGGCGGCAAAATTCTCTTTGTAGCTGTGCAGCGAATCGCCTTCTGGTGAGACATCAACGTCATGGAAGCAGTACCACGGCACATTCAGCTTGTGGAAAAACTCAAAGGCCACATCCGCTTTCAGTTTTGCCTGCTGCAGTGCATCTCCGCTTTTCTGCCACGGACGATCAAAAGCGCCGACACCAAACATATCCGCGCCATTCCAGCAGAAGGTGTGCCAGTAACAGGCGGCAAAGCGCAGATGCTCCGCCATGGTCTTGCCGAGGATCACCTCATCGGGATTGTAGTGGCGGAAAGCGAGAGGATGAGTCGACTGGGTGCCTTCATAACGAACCCGATCGATCTGATCGAAATAAGCGTGCATGGTTTGCTCCTTAGCATCAGTACCCGAATGGCCTGCGTTGAAGCAATATTTGATATTGGCTGCTGCCTCAGCTCAATTACGATATTTCACTACGGGTGTCAGATAATTATTATTTGTGCGCTGGCTCGCAAAATAATGTTATTTACGGGATGGTTTATCATTATCGCTCTCTTGTCCGAAAAAGATGAAACCTCGATCGCGCTCATAAAAAATGAAATAAACCAAAAAACGTAATAGCCGGATAAAAATCAGTAATTGCTGTAACAGGAAAATAAGGGCAACAATTCATCCGCCTGGTTTATAGGCCTGAAACGACAATAGCCTCAACCTACAGGATGATCACAATGAAGATGAAACATGCACTGCTCGCCGCCTGTGCGGCGCTGGCGCTGTTCAGCCAGACCAGCGTGGCAAAAGAAGTGAAGATCGGTATGGCGATTGACGATTTGCGACTCGAACGCTGGCAGAAAGACCGCGATATTTTCGTAAAACAGGCTGAGACGCTGGGTGCGAAGGTGTTTGTTCAGTCAGCCAACGGCAACGAAGAGACACAGATGTCGCAGATTGAAAATATGATCAATCGCGGTGTCGATGTGCTGGTGATTATTCCTTACAACGGTCAGGTATTGAGTAATGTTGTCGCTGAAGCGAAACGGGAAGGCATTAAAGTGCTGGCGTATGACCGAATGATAAATAATGCCGATATCGACTTTTATATCTCTTTCGATAATGAAAAAGTGGGCGAGCTGCAGGCCGAAAGCATTGTGAAACAGGTGCCTAAGGGCAACTATTTTTTAATGGGCGGATCGCCTGTGGATAATAACGCACGCCTGTTCCGTGCCGGACAGATGAAAGTGTTAAAACCCTATATCGATAACGGCAGCATTAAAATTGTTGGCGACCAGTGGGTCGATGCCTGGCTGCCGGAAAATGCCCTGAAAATTATGGAAAATGCCCTGACCGCCAACGGCAACCATATCGATGCGGTGGTGGCCTCTAACGATGCCACCGCAGGCGGCGCGATTCAGGCTCTGAGCGCGCAGGGGCTGGCAGGAAAAGTGGCGATCTCCGGTCAGGATGCCGATCTGGCAGCTATTAAGCGTATCAAAGCGGGCACCCAGACCATGACGGTTTACAAACCGATCACTGAGCTCGCCACCGAAGCGGCGAAAATTGCCGTCGAGCTGGGCGAGGGCAAAACACCCGCCAGCAACAGCACGCTGAACAATGGTCTGAAAGAGGTTCCGTCACGGCTGCTGAAGCCGATTCCGGTCAACAAAGACAATATTGAAAGCACCGTGGTGAAAGACGGTTTCCACAAACAGAGCGAACTCTGACTGCGCATAGCGTGAGGGAGAACAGTCGATGCTGCTGGAAATGAAAAATATCACCAAACGTTTCGGTGCCGTGAAGGCGCTGAATGATGTCAGCCTGCAACTTGAGGCGGGCGAAGTGATGTCGCTGTGTGGTGAGAATGGATCGGGCAAATCGACGCTGATGAAAATCCTGTGCGGACTCTATCCGCACGGCGATTTTGAAGGGCAGATTCACTTCTCTGGCGACGACATTCAGGCGCAGACCATTCGCGATACCGAGCGTAAAGGCATTGTGATTATTCATCAGGAGCTGGCGCTGGTGCGGCAACTGACGGTGATGGAGAACATCTTCCTCGGTGCCGAACTGAGCCGTTTCGGCATGGTGGATGATGAAACCATGACCCTGCGCTGCCAGCAACTGCTGGCGCGGGTCGGGCTGAATGTCTCTCCCGCCACCCGGGTCGGTGAGTTAGGCCTTGGGCAGCAGCAACTGGTGGAGATTGCCCGCGCCCTTAACAAACAGGTCCGGCTGCTGATTCTGGATGAGCCGACCTCTTCCCTGACGGAGCAGGAAACGGACGTGCTGCTCGGCATCATCCGCAATCTGCGTGAACACGGCATCGCCTGCATCTACATCTCGCACAAGCTGAATGAGGTTAAGGCGATCTCCGACACCATCTGCGTGATTCGTGACGGCCAGCATATTGCTACCCGTCCGGCAGCGGGCCTGAGCGAAGATGACATCATCACCATGATGGTAGGACGCGAGCTGACCGCGCTCTATCCCCACGCGCCGCATCAGATTGGCGACGTGATACTGAAAGTTGAAAACCTCACCGCCTGGCATCCGGTTAACCGCCACATCCGCCGCGTTAACAATGTCTCATTTACGCTCAGACGCGGTGAAATCCTCGGCATTGCCGGGCTGGTAGGCGCAGGCAGGACGGAAACGGTGCAGTGTCTGTTTGGCGTCTGGCCAGGACGCTGGCAGGGCGATATCTGGATTAATGGCAAACAGGTCAACATCACCGATTGCCGCGCCGCCATTGCGCACGGCATCGCTATGGTGCCGGAAGATCGTAAAAAAGATGGCATCGTGCCGCTGATGGCGGTGGGCAAAAATATTACCCTGGCGGCGCTGGACCAGTTCAGCCACCGGCTCTCAACGCTGGATGAAGCACAGGAGCAGCAGGCGATCAACGACGCGATCGGTCGGCTGCGGGTGAAAACCTCCTCATCAGAACTGCCGATTGGCCGTTTAAGCGGCGGCAACCAGCAGAAAGCAATTCTGGCGAAATGTCTGCTGCTCAATCCAAAAATCCTGATCCTCGATGAACCGACGCGCGGCATTGATGTGGGCGCACGTCAGGAGATCTACCTGCTGATCAATGCGCTGGTTCAGCAGGGTATCGCGGTGATTGTGATTTCCTCTGAGCTTCCGGAAGTGCTGGGCCTGAGCGATCGGGTGCTGGTGATGCATGAAGGGCAGATCAAAGCCGATTTGATTAACGATAACCTGACTCAGGAGCAGGTGATGGAAGCTGCCCTGCGGAGTGAACATTATGCTTAAAAGTGAAAGTACCCAAAGCCGCCTCTCCGGCACGCCGGGCAAACCGTCACCGGGCAGGTTCACACTGCCTAATCTGCAGGTTCTGGTGATGCTGGGCGCAATTGTGCTGATTGCCCTGTTCTTTACCTGGTCCACAGACGGCTCGTGGCTCAGTGCGCGTAACGTCTCCAACCTGCTGCGTCAGACCGCCATTACCGGCATTCTGGCCGTGGGTATGGTGTTCGTAATTATCTCGGCGGAGATCGACCTGTCAGTCGGTTCCATGATGGGCCTGCTGGGTGGCGCGGCGGCGATATTCGACGTCTGGCTCGGCTGGCCGTTGCCGCTGACCATCGTGGTGACGCTGGTGATGGGATTGCTGCTTGGCACGTGGAATGGCTGGTGGGTGGCCTACCGTAAAGTGCCTTCGTTTATCGTGACGCTGGCGGGAATGCTGGCTTTCCGCGGTGTTCTGGTCGGAATTACCGATGGCACTACGGTTGCGCCGATCACGCCAGGCATGTCGCAGATTGGTCAGAGTTATCTGCCGGGCGGCGTCGGTTTCGGCTTTGGCTTTGCCGGTCTGGCGTTGTTTATGTTGTGGCAGTGGCGGCTGCGGCTGCGTCGTCAGCAGCTCGGACTGGCGCAGGGCGCAGCCAGCGGCACCATCGGACGTCAGGCGATCACCGCCATCTTAGTGCTGGGTGCCATCTGGTTGCTCAACGACTATCGCGGCGTGCCGACCCCGGTGTTACTGCTGGCCGTGCTGTTGCTGGCGGGCATGTTTATGGCAACCCGCACCGCGTTTGGCCGTCGTATCTACGCCATCGGCGGTAACATTGATGCTGCGCGCCTGTCTGGCATTAACGTGGCGCGTACCAAGCTGGCGGTGTTTGCCATCAACGGTGTGATGGTGGCGATTGCCGGGCTGATCCTCAGTTCACGGCTGGGCGCAGGTTCGCCGTCGGCGGGTAATATTGCGGAACTCGACGCTATCGCCGCCTGTGTCATCGGCGGCACCAGCCTGGCGGGTGGCGTGGGTTCGGTTGCGGGCGCGGTAATGGGAGCCTTTATTATGGCCTCGCTGGATAACGGCATGAGCATGATGGATGTGCCGACTTTCTGGCAGTACATCGTCAAAGGCGCGATTCTGCTGCTGGCGGTGTGGATGGATACGGCAACGCGGCGTCGGGTGTAATCGCGCGGGCGATCACATTGTGGCGCAAACAATTTTTTTGCCCCTTTCAGCCGTGTTATGCAATGCGCTGAGGATTTAAGGGAACGCGCCATCATGCATGAGAAACGCTATCGCATTACCCTGCTGTTTAACGCCAACAAAGTGTATGACCGTCAGGTTGTGGAGGGCGTCGGTGAGTATCTGCAGGCGTCGCAGACTGACTGGGATATCTTCATCGAAGAAGATTTCCGCTGCCGCATCGACAACATCCGGGAGTGGCTGGGCGATGGGGTGATCGCCGATTACGACGATCGCTCTATCGAAACCCTGCTGTCAAATGTCTCCGTGCCGATTGTCGGCGTTGGCGGCTCTTACCACCGGCAGGAGGATTATCCGCCGGTGCATTACATCGCGACTGACAACGCCGCGCTGGTGGAGAAAGCCTTTCTGCATCTGAAAGAGAAGGGCATTAACCGCTTCGCCTTTTATGGTTTACCGGTCTCCAGCGGCAAGCGCTGGGCACAGGAGCGTGAACAGGCGTTTCGCCAGCTGGTGGGACGTGAGCGCTACCAGGGCGTGGTCTATCAGGGCATGGAAACCGCGCCGGAAAACTGGCAACACGCCCAGAACCGTCTCGCCGACTGGCTGCAGACACTGCCGCCGCAAACCGGCATTATCGCCGTCACGGATTCACGGGCGCGACACCTGCTGCAGGCGTGCGAACACCTGAAAATACCGGTGCCGGAGAAGCTTACGGTGATCGGGATTGATAATGAGGAGCTGACCCGCTATCTGTCACGCGTGGCGCTCTCGTCCGTGGCGCAGGGCTCGCGACAGATGGGCTATCAGGCGGCTAAACTGCTGCATCGGCTGCTGGATAAGCAGCCCTTACCGCTTCAGCGTATCCTGGTGCCGCCGGTGAAAGTCATCGCCCGGCGCTCTACCGACTTCCGCTCGCTGCGCGATCCGGCGGTGATTCAGGCGATGCACTACATCCGCTTCAACGCCTGTAAGGGGATCAAAGTGGAGCAGGTGCTGGATGCAGTCGGGCTGTCGCGCTCTAATCTGGAAAAACGCTTTCGGGATGAGACCGGCGACACCCTCCATGCGATGATCCACCGTGAAAAACTGGAAAAAGCGCGCGAACTGCTGGCCTCTTCATCGCTCAACATCAACGAGATCTCGCAGATGTGCGGCTATCCTTCGCTGCAATACTTCTATTCGGTCTTCCGCAAAAGCTACGACACCACGCCAAAAGAGTATCGCCAGCATTTTGGGGAGAATGTGTTGTAGCAGGAAGCGTTCAGTCTGAGGTGGATGGATACCGGATGAATGAGGGCGGCTTGAGCCACTAGATCATCCGCTGCTCACTCTGCTCCAGCACCGCCAGCGCCAGCCCGTTGGCCGGATCGATCCGCTGCTCAGGAAAGTGCAGCAGGGTATGTGCGGCGGTAAAGGCCAGCGCGTTGCCGTGTGCGGTAGTGCGCAC
Source organism: Pantoea sp. BJFS-204 (assembly GCF_049310725.1). Taxonomy (NCBI): domain Bacteria; kingdom Pseudomonadati; phylum Pseudomonadota; class Gammaproteobacteria; order Enterobacterales; family Erwiniaceae; genus Pantoea; species Pantoea sp. BJFS-204. Next base: position 49,354 of record NZ_JBMOWE010000007.1, read on the forward strand.
CGCCTTGCAGAAGACTTCACTGGCGTTCCACGGACAATCAATGATGATGGTGGCGGGATTGAGCAGCAGCATAATCTGACTCAGCGCCGCACCCAGATAGCCACCCGCCTGCGCCATCACCTCATCCACCACCCGTGGCGCGCTGTCGCGGTTCTGCCAGCTCAGGCCAGGCTGACGCTGCGCCAGCTGCTGTTTAACCGCAGGCTGGCTGACCAGCGCTTCCAGGCAACCGCGGCGGCCACAGCTGCAACGCGGGCCGTCGGGCTGGACAACCAGATGTCCCGCCTCGCCCGCCGTCCAGCTGTGCCCGGTAAATACTTCGCCATGCTGTACCAGTGCGCCGCCAATTCCCTCGGAAATACGCAGATAAAAGTGACCGCTCTCCACAGATAATCCACGTAGCTGTACCGCCAGCAGCGCAGCGGCTTTGACATTATTCATAATGCGGATGGGGAGACTGACGTGCTTACTCAGCGCGCCCAGCAGGTCAACATCCTGCCATTCGAGGGGCAATGAAATATGCATCCAGCCGCGCCGGGGATCGACGATACCGGGAAAACCCAGGCCAATGCCGAGCAAATCAGGATAGCTTTTCACCAGTTCCCGGCACAGCATCGCCAGCTCAGCCAGCAGTCGGGTCGGGTTACTGGTATCGGTGCGCAGCGTCTTTTCAGCCAGCACCTGTGAAAAATAGTCGCAGACCCGCCAGTGGATGACGTTGCGTTCCACCATGATGCCTGCGCTCTTGAGTTTTTCCGGTCGCAGGGTAATCCCGATTTTAGGCCGTCCGGCGGAAGCGACGCTGACCGGCCCCAGCTCCTCTATGAGGCCCTGCTCCAGCAGGTCATCAATGATTAATGAGACGGTATTTTTGCTGAGTGTCAGCGTCTCCGCCAGATCCTGACGCGACGTCACGCGCAGCTTACGCAGCTGAGTCATCACCCGTTTCTGGTTATTCAGTCGCAGTAGTGCAGGGCCTTTGCCGTTCGTTTTCATTACGGGTTCACTCAACAGAGGAGTAAGAATTGAGTGTATCAGCCCATACGTATTCCACATCCCACACTTTTGCGGGCTGTTTCACACAACCCGATCGCCTGTGGCTAAGATCGTGACCGCGATCAGATCGTGGGATTAATGCCGGATTTTCTGCTGCACCAGTGGCCGGACGTCGGGATGATCCTGACTCAGCGCGTCCGGCTGCGCCGGGCATGGGCGGAAGGGCAAAGGCGGTGTAGCGCGTCGTTATGACGAGGGGCTTCAGGCCCGATGAGCGCAGTGACCCGGCGCTGCCGGGTCACTGTTTAATATTCGTCGCCGCGTACCCGACTGCGATAGCTTTCCCAGTCGAAGCGCACCCACAGGCTGTTGCCGAGGCGCATACGGTCCATGACACGCTCGCCCAGCAGCGTATTCATGCCCGCATGGTCGAGGTTGGATAACATGCCGGTCGGGCGTTTCGAGGAGGATCGGCGATCGACAATCTGGTTAATAATCACTTTTTCGTAGCGCGATTCGCTCTGCATACCGATCTCATCAATCACCAGCAGATCAACACTGCTGAGATCCTGAATCAGCCGCTCTTCGGTAATGCCGCTGCTGCCGCTGAAGGTGCCCTTCATGCTCGACATCAAATCAGCAACCGTCACGATCAGCACGCTTTTACCGCGCAGGATCAGGTCGTTGCCAATCGCGGCGGCCAGATGGTTTTTACCGGTGCCGGGACGGCCTGAAAAGACAAAACTGGCGATGCTGCCATCAAATTCAGCGGCATACTGACGCGCCAGTTCCAGCGCCTTGCGCTGTCCCTCATTCTCTACCCGGTAATTATCAAATGAGCAGTTCATATGCAGCTCTCGAATGCCGGAACGGCCCATTACGCGCTGCATTTTCATTGCGCGATTCTCACGCACAATCGCCTCTGATCGCAGGCGACCCTGCTCCTGATTCCACGCCAGTAGCTCTTCGCCATTGGCAAATTTAGGACGTGTGCCTGCGGGCATCATTTTTTTCAGACGGTTAAAGAGATCGTTTGGCGTTTTCATCATTCACCTCGGAAACCATCGGGAATGGTACGGTCAGGATCGGGCAACTGCGTGATATCACGCTTCGGTTGCCCGCCGTTTGCGGCACGGTTCATCTGAATGCTGCGTGCCAGTTTCTGTTGCCACTGCACATGATGGAACATCCGGCCTTCCGCCTGCCAGTAGGCCACAAAGGCCGCCAGCTCACTGGGGGTCACCGGTTCGCCCAGCGCCACACCCCAGATCGCGGCCTGGCGCGTAAAGTCGGCATCCGGCTGCCAGCCCTGATACATGGCGAACTTACCAGCCGGCGTATGGATCGCGGCGGGAGAATCGTCATACAGGCTGTCATCCAGCGCCACATCATTCGGCTGCCGGGCGGCGGCTTCCAGCGCCAGCAGCTCAGCCAGACGCTTAGGTGTGATGGCGTACATCACCGGCGCATAATTATCTAACACCGCCAGCGTGCCCTTTTCCGCCTGCTGCAGGGCAGTCAGCGGATCCTGTCGGAAGGCATCCAGGCCAATGAGCGTTGAAGTTAAGATTTTAGCTGACATGAAAAGACCTGAGGTTAACGAACACCTTGCGCCGGGAACCCGTCGCCGACGCAGAAGTGTTTATTGTACCTTTTTTAATGATGCGGATCGCTTAAAAAGCAAGAGTGCGGATCAGTGCGAGGTGACCGGAGAAGTGGCGTGACGGGCCGGTGCAGATTCGGTGGCGTGCACGCTGACGGCAGCGGCGGCCGGACGTGTCTGCCATAGATAGCGAACCGAGGCCAGCCAGCACAGGCCGTAACCCAGCAGTTCGGTACCCTCTTCGGCCATGTTTTTCACCACGCGGTTGTAATCCCCCAGCATCAGGTGCTGCCACAACGCATGAATACCAAACAGTCGTGAGAAGACCAGCACCACTAAAAAGCCGGAGGCCATCACCGGCCAGCTGCGGTGCTGCAGCAGCCTGGCCAGCGCATGCAGGGTTTTTTTCGGCGTTCGCAGCGCGACGGCCAGACAACCGGCCGTCACCGCCAGGGCGAACCAGATCCAGCTGCCATGCTGGATGGCATCAAACACAAAGTCGAGTTCACGGATCAGCATACAGCTATAGAAGCCCGCCACTAAGGTCAGCGCGCCGCGCTGAGCCGGACGGCGCTGGGCCGCAATAAAGAACAGGGCGGCAATCACCGCCAGCATGATTTCCTGGGTGGTTTCAGTAAAAGAAGTTTCGTGCAGCGCATCATTCATCCAGGCCACATCAATATAGATGGGCAATATCATCAGAGCGAGAAAGAGTGCTGCCAGTATGAAGACCGTCATTTCACGGCCAATAATTGTCAAATCGTTGCGCATAGTGTTACCAGTATAATGATTAGCGGACTCATTATATTTTAAACGCCCGATTCCCTTTCTCTTTTCATGCCTCGGTCAGAAGCTGGCGCTGAAGCCAAAGGTATAAAGTTGCTGCTCCTGGTTATTCAGCGCTTCGCTTTGTGAAAACGCGGCGAAAGCCGCCAGATTATCGTTCAGAGGCACTTGTGCACCGATGCTCAGATCGATGCCTTCGGACTGATCGGTGCCGTTCGTCGCCTCACGCCGGGAATTCTGCGGCGAGTCTGCCAGCAGATAGTGATAACTCAGCTGCGCCCAGGGCGATATCCATCCCTGCTGTGAATCGATGCGCCAGCCGACGCTGGCGCTCTGCTCACGACTCTGTTGATCGCTGTAGTCACATTGCAGACAGTTCATCTGCTGCGGATCAACGGCATACTGCGCCACCGGCCCGGTGGTAAATGACGGGGCAATGGGCAGGTCAACCCCAGCCCGATAGCGTTTTCCCAGCGGGGTGGTGCCTACGCTGCCGGTTTCACTGTGGACGGCGATGGGTGACGCGGTGGGAGAGTTGATGGCGGCTTCAAACAGGGCGCGGCTCTCATCGCTGAAGGCGAGTGGCGTCAGGGCGATCTTCTCCGCCAGAATCGTATCGTAGTCGGGCAGAAAGTCGGGATGTTGAGGCGCAGAGATGCCGCCGCGCGCAAAAGTCGGTTGCGTTAAGATTAACAGCCATACAGCACAGCAGATCCGCAGACCTTTCCAACCGCTTCTCGGCAACATCGCTTCTCCAGGCAAGGCTGAAGTTATTATCCGGCGTTTAAATTAAATTTCGGCCCGTCTCTGTTATTTAACCGGTGATCGTTTAACTATCAACCGATTAATTCTAAGATCAAGCGGACCGCTAAAATATTCTTGTTATAAAGGAACAAAGCGATGCAACGATGTGGTTGGGTAACGCAGGATCCCCTCTATCTGGCTTATCACGACAGGGAGTGGGGTGTGGCACAGAGAGACAAGCGTGCGCTGTTTGAGATGCTCTGTCTGGAAGGACAGCAGGCGGGGTTATCCTGGATTACCGTGCTGAAAAAGCGGGAAAACTATCGGGCGGCGTTTCACCAGTTTGATCCGCAGGCCATAGCGTTGATGGATGCGGCAGAGATCGACACACTGATGCTCAACAGCGGCATTATCCGCCACGCCGGTAAAATCGCGGCGATTATCGCCAACGCCCGTGCTTATCTTCAGATGGAAGCGCAAGGGGAGGATTTCAGCCACTTCGTCTGGCAATTTGTCGATAACGTACAAATCGTTCACCATTATCCCGACTATAGCCTGGCTCCCACCACGTCAGAGCAGGCCATTGCGCTCTCGAAGGCGCTAAAGCAGCGTGGTTTCAAATTCATCGGCCCCACAATCTGCTACTCCTTTATGCAGGCCTGCGGGCTGATAAACGATCATCAGAGCAACTGTTTTTGCCATCCTGACAACCAAAAGGCGTAATTCCCGTTAAATCAGGATTTTTCCTCACTACATTCCCGGCCACCAGGCGGCATAATCGTGCCACTTATGGGAAAGGTTTTCCCCTGTGTGTCGAATGTAAGGGAACAAAAATGCAGAAGAAATTAATCGCCATCACCTTGTTATTAAGCGGCAGTCTGGCCCTGCCAGGTTGTACCACCAATCCTTACACCGGCGAATCTCAGGCGGGTAAGTCAGGTGTGGGCGCAGGCCTGGGTGCGTTAGTGGGTGCCGGTGTCGGTGTACTCTCCTCGTCGAAGAAAGATCGCCGTAAAGGTGCGCTGATTGGTGCTGCAGGCGGAGCCGCACTGGGCGGTGGCGTGGGCTACTACATGGATGTGCAGGAAGCGAAACTGCGCGACAAGATGCGCGGAACGGGCGTCAGCGTGACCCGTAATGGCGATAACATCGTCCTGAATATGCCAAACAATGTCACCTTCGACTCCAGCAGCAGCAATCTGAAACCTGCCGGCGCGAACACCCTGACAGGTGTTTCAATGGTGCTGAAAGAGTATCCGAAAACCGCGGTAAACGTAGTGGGTTATACCGACAGCACCGGCACCCGCGCGCTGAACATGCGTCTGTCACAGCAGCGTGCTGAAAGCGTCGCCAGCGCGTTGATCGTGCAGGGTGTTGCCAGCGATCGCCTGCGCACCCAAGGTGCAGGCCCGGATAACCCGGTTGCCAGCAACAGCACCGAAGCAGGCAAAGCGCAAAATCGTCGTGTTGAGATCACGCTCAGCCCGCTGGGATAAACGCGGTCGCCCCCGCCCGGGGGCGCCTTTTTTCTGTAAAGCATCGCGTTAAAAGTATCAGTAATGTTTCTGCGAATAGAGCCAGCAGAGGCTTTATGGTAGTCTGATCAAAAATTGATCAATGGACGCCTTCCCATGTCTCTTAAAGCCATCGCTGCGGTTTTAGGTCTTTCCGTAACGACCGTCAGCCGCGCCCTCAACGGTTATCAGGATGTCGCTCCGGAGACGCGTAAACGCATCGAAGAGGAAGCGCAGCGGCGTGGCTACCGGCCTAATGCGGCGGCCCGGCGTCTGAAAACCGGCCGTGCTAATGCAGTGGGGTTCGTCTACCCGATCGGTGCCTCTCCCCTGAATGGCAGCGACTTCAGCGACATGCTGCTGGCGCTGGAGCATCACCTTGCCCGTTATGACATTAACCTGCTGTTGCTGGCGGATAAGCAGCAGAGTCAGGCGACGCTGACACGCCTGCTGCGCAGTGGCGCCGTTGATGCCCTGATCGTCGGCCACACCACGCCAGAAGACAGTCGGCTTCATGCTCTGCTCCAGACCAATTTTCGTTTTCTGGCGCTGGGCCGCAGCGATCTGCCATCGACCTATGCGTGGTTTGATGTTGATCACCTTGCCGGTTCACAGCTGGCGGTGGGCTGGTCGCTGGCGCAGGGACGGCAGCGGATAGCCTGGCTTGGCAGCAATGAAAACAGTACGCGGGTGCGTGACCGGCGTCAGGGTTATCTGACGGCGCTGGGGGAGGTTACGCCTTATGCGATGGCGGCGGTGGCGCCGTCGCGTCGCGCCGGCTATCAGCAAACCCGGGAGTGGCTGGCAGAGGGGCCAGTACCGGAAGTGATCATCACCGACTGCGCTGCGCTGGCTGAAGGCGCGGCTCTGGCGCTGCAACTGGCGGGGCGTGCAGCGGGCGAGGGTGCCATTCTGCTGGCGGGCTGGGAAGGATTGCCGCGAGATGCGATTCTCGATCATCCCATTGTCGCCATTCGCCAGGCGACGCCGCATCAGGCCGGTGAACAGGTGGCTGAAATGGTCATCCGGCTGATTGATGGCGCACCGCCGGAGACGTTACAGACCCTGTGGCAACCCTGGCTGCAATTACCGGCGTAGCGCTTTTTGCGCCGGGCTTTGCTTGTGCTAGTCTCTGCCGGGTTTCTTATTACGCAGGATATCTCATGAAAATCAGGCCGCCTCGCGCCACCATCAGCGATGTTGCTCACGCGGCACGAACCGGTAAAACCAGCGTTTCACGCTATCTCAATGGTGAACTGCATCTGCTCTCTGCCGGTCTGAAAGCGCGGATCGAACAGGCTATTGCTGATCTCAGCTATCGCCCGAGTCAGATGGCGCGCGGCCTGAAGCGCGGACGTACCCGCCTGATCGGGCTGATTATCGCCGATATCACCAATCCCTATTCTGTTGATGTCATGAGCGGTATTGAAGCTGCCTGCCGCGAGCAGGGCTTCACGCTGCTGATGTGTAACACCAATAACGAAGTGGATCTGGAGCAGCACTATCTGCAATTGCTGAGCAGCTATCAGGTTGAGGGCATTGTGGTAAACGCCGTCGGGATGCGCGAAGAGGTGCTGAACCATCTGCAACAATCCCTGCTGCCGATGGTGCTGATTGACCGTAAAATCCCCGATTTTCCCTGCGATGTGGTGGGCCTGAATAACGCCGAGGCAGCTGAAACGGCAACGCGGCATCTGGTCGACAATGGCTATGATGCGCTGCTGTTTCTTAGCGAGCCGCTGGGCAGCGTCAACACGCGCCGTGAGCGCCTGCAGGCCTTCCGCCAGCTACTGGCAGAGCATCCGCAGGTTGAGCATGAGAATACGGAAGTGGCGCTGCATCAGCCCGCCGCGCTGGATCAGGCGCTGCTGGCCTTTCATCAGCGTCACACCGGCAAACGTTGCGCAGTGATGGTCGCCAACGGGGCGCTGACCCTGCAGGTAGCGCGATCGCTACAGCGACTCAATCTGCACTGGGGCCGCGATATCGGCCTGCTCGGTTTTGACGAACTGGAGTGGGCGGCGCTGGCCGGTGTCGGTATCACCACGCTGAAACAGCCCACCTGGCAGATTGGCTACAGTGCGCTGGAACGACTGATTACGCGCATCGAAGGCAGCGGATTGCCGGTTGCCGAGCAGGTCTTTTCTGGCGAACTTATCGTTCGCGGCTCCAGCCAGCCTCTTAACTGAATTTCAGATTTAACCTTCCGTTTACGTGCTCGCTTCGTGAGCACGATCATAATTTCACAGTTTGCTGCTTTGCTTTGGAACCGGTTCCATTTAGGGTTTTTGTATTCGTTATGAGCAGAACCCTGCCATGGAGTAGAACATGAAACCTGACATCATCGTGGTGACCGCCGCATATGGCCACGCACAGATCGCCGCTCTCGGCGGTCAGCGTGCGCTGCTGCCGATTATCCAGCAGGCGGGCGCAGACGGGGTCGAAATCCGCCGCGAACTGCTTGATGACGCGGCACTGGCCGATCTGCCGGCACTGGCCCGGGCGGTGGCGCAGCATCAGCTGCACAGCAGCTATTCGGTGCCCGATACGCTGTTTTGTGACGGCGGCGAAATCAATCCCCGTATAACCCACTACGTTGAAGAAGCACGCCAGTTAAACGCTCAGCGGCTGAAAGTGGCGCTGGGAGAGTTCACCGGTGCGCTGCCTCGCGAAGCGTTGCAGGCGCTGCTGGCGGATCTGCCGTTTCAGCTGACGGTAGAAAACGACCAGACTGAGCATGGCCGACTGGCTCCGTCAGTCGCCTTTTTCACGGCGGTCAGGGAAGCGGATCTGCCGATCAGCATGACCTTTGATATGGGTAACTGGTGCTGGACCGGTGAGGATGCCGATCAGGCGGCGCAGCAGCTGGCTGCGCAGGTGGGCTATGTGCATGTCAAAGCCGCCGTGGCGCACCAGGATAGCTACCGCGCGATTGCGCTGGATGAGGCTGATGACCACTGGCGCACACTGCTGCAACAGTTGCCCGCACAGGCACCGCGCGGTATTGAATTTCCGCTGGAAGGCGACGATCTGACTGCGGTGACACGCCACTACGTGTCGCTGCTGCGTAACGTGTAAGGAGTGAAGATGACCACGCATCACACTATGCATCACAACGGTCCGCTTGATGTTGTCACTATCGGTGAAGCGATGGCGATGTTCATCGCCCGTGAAACCGGCGACCTGGCCGCAGCAGAGACCTTTGTTAAACGCGCGGCGGGCGCTGAACTCAATGTGGCGACCGGCCTGGCTCGTCTTGGCCTGAAAGTGGGCTGGGTCAGTCGTATTGGCGATGACGCTTTTGGCCGGTTTATCTGCCAGCAGCTGGAAAAAGAGGGTATCGACCACGCCCGGGTGACGGTCGATAAGCGCTATCCCACCGGTTTTCAGCTCAAGTCCAAAGTCGATGACGGCTCTGATCCACTGGTGGAATATTTTCGTAAAGGCTCGGCGGCCAGCCATCTGTCGGTCGACGATTTTGACGCGGACTATTTTGGTTCGGCGCGACATCTGCACCTGAGCGGTGTGGCGGCGGCGCTGTCAGAGAGTTCGCTGGAGTTGCTGAAGCACACCGCCAAAGAGATGCGTGCGCGCGGTAAAACTATCTCGTTTGACCCTAACCTGCGGCCGGTACTGTGGCGCAGCGAAGAGGAGATGCGTAAGCAGCTCAATCTGCTGGCGGAGTATGCCGACTGGGTACTGCCGGGCGAAAAAGAGGGGCTGATTCTGACCGGCTATCGTCAGCCAGAAGCGATCGCGGATTTCTATCTCGATAAGGGCGTGAAAGCGGTCGTGATTAAAACCGGTTGTGACGGTGCCTGGTATAAAACGGCGCAGGGCGAGCAGGGCCAGGTTGAGGCGATAAAAGTCGACAACGTGGTGGATACGGTAGGCGCCGGAGACGGCTTTGCCGTTGGCGTCATCAGCGCCCTGCTGGAAGGTCAGTCGCTGCCGCAGGCGATTCGTCGCGGCAACAAAATTGGTTCGATGGCGATTCAGGTCATTGGTGACAGCGAAGGTCTGCCGACGCGTCAGCAACTGGGCGACGTGTAGTTCGCGCCCCTCTACAGTCACAGGAGTTCCCGATGAAAAAGCAGACAATCGCGCCAAAACGCTGGTGGTTCATCATGCCCATCGTGTTTATCACCTACAGCCTGGCGTATCTCGATCGTGCAAATTTTAGCTTCGCTTCTGCTGCCGGGATTAATGACGATCTCGGCATCACCAAAGGCATGTCCTCGCTGCTGGGTGCGCTGTTCTTCCTGGGTTACTTCTTTTTCCAGATCCCGGGTGCAATTTACGCCGAACGCCGCAGCGTCAAGAAACTGATCTTCTGGTGCCTGATCCTGTGGGGCGGCTGTGCCTCACTGACCGGCGTGGTCAGCAACATTCCGATGCTGGCGGCCATTCGCTTTATTCTGGGCGTGGTGGAAGCCGCGGTGATGCCCGCGATGCTGATCTACATCAGCAACTGGTTTACCAGGTCGGAACGTTCACGCGCCAACACCTTCCTGATCCTGGGTAATCCGGTCACGGTGTTGTGGATGTCGGTCGTGTCAGGCTATCTGATCGAATCGTTTGGCTGGCGTGAGATGTTTATCTTCGAAGGGATTCCGGCGGTGGTCTGGGCGATCGCCTGGTGGTTCCTCGTGCAGGATAAGCCGGCGCAGGCGCGCTGGATGAGCGATGCCGAGAAAGCGGCATTGCAGGCTGAACTGCAGAAAGAGCAGGAAAATATTAAAGCGGTGCGCAACTACAGCGAAGCGTTCCGCAACCGCAACGTGATCATTCTCTGCCTGCAATATTTTGCCTGGAGCATCGGCGTCTATGGCTTTGTGCTGTGGCTGCCGTCGATTCTGCGTAACGGCACGCAGATGGGCATGGTAGAGGCGGGCTGGCTCTCCGCAGTGCCTTATCTGGCGGCGACCATTGCGATGGTGGTGGTCTCCTGGGCGTCGGATAAAACCCAGAACCGTAAGCTGTTCGTCTGGCCGCTGCTGCTGGTGGGCGCGCTGGCGTTCCTGGGCTCTTATCTGGTGGGATCGAACAATTTCTGGATGTCCTACACCCTGTTAGTGATTGCCGGTGCCGCGATGTATGCGCCTTACGGGCCGTTCTTCGCCATTATTCCTGAGATGCTGCCACGCAATGTCGCCGGTGGCGCAATGGCGCTGATCAACAGTATGGGTGCGCTGGGGTCGTTTATCGGTTCATGGATTGTCGGCTATCTTAATGGAGCCACCGGCAGCCCGTCCGCGTCCTACATCTTTATGGGATCGGCCCTGCTGGTTTCGGTGTGGCTGACGCTGATTGTGAAACCGGCGCAGAACAAAGCGCCGCCGCTGCAGGGTGCAAAACCCGCCTGAAAGCGTAAACGTTAGCCTCTATTTCTCCGGGCGGCCTGCAAGCCGCCCGCTACTTATTGACCGGGAGCCACCGAATGAAACCCGCTGTAATTCTCTATAAAAAACTGCCCGACGATCTCTATGCTCGCCTGGCTGAACAGTGTGACGTGACGGAAATCAGCGATCTCTCGCCGGAAAGCCAGCAGGAACATGCTACGGCGTTTCAGCAGGCAGAAGGTCTGCTGGGATCGGGCGGTAAAGTGAATGGTGAGCTGCTGGCGAAGATGCCCAATCTGCGCGTCTGCTCCAGCGTCTCTGTAGGCTATGACAATTTTGATGTGGATGCGCTGAATCAGCGTCACGTGGTGCTGATGCACACGCCGACCGTGCTGACCGAAACCGTGGCGGACACCATGATGGCGCTGGTACTGAGCACCGCGCGTCGGGTACCGGAACTGGATGCCTGGGTCAAAGCGGGCAACTGGCAGAAGAGCATCGGTCCGGCACAGTTCGGCATCGACGTGCATCATAAAACGCTGGGTATTCTCGGCATGGGACGTATCGGGATGGCGCTGGCGCAGCGCGCCCACTTTGGCTTCGGTATGAAAATCCTCTACAACGCCCGCCGCGAGCATGAAGAGGCGCAGTCGCGCTTTGGCGCACAGCGCTGTGAGCTGGAGGCGCTGCTGAAGCAGAGTGATTTCGTCTGCATCAGTTTGCCGCTGACTGAAGAGACGCACCATCTGATCGGTGCCGCCGAGCTTGAACTGATGAAGCCGGATGCGGTGCTGATCAACGCCGGTCGCGGGCCGGTGGTGGATGAGAATGCGCTGATCGCCGCATTGCAGGCGGGCAAACTGCATGCCGCCGGGCTGGATGTGTTTGAGCAGGAGCCGGTCTCTGCCGACTCTCCGCTGCTGTCGCTGCCCAATGTGGTGACGCTGCCGCATATCGGTTCTGCCACCCATGAAACCCGCTACGGCATGATGCAGGATGCGGTAGAGAATCTCCTCGCTGCACTCGGTGGAAGCGTCGAGAAAAACTGCGTGAACCCGCAGGCGCTGAAGTAATCCCCTCGCCTTTCCATTGCGCCCGCCCATGGCGGGCGTTATGGTGGACCCCCGATTCGCTATCACAAATATTTAACCGCTATGTCTTTTTCTCAGTTCGGCGACAAATTTACCCAACATTCCGGCATCTCACGTCTGATGGAAGATATGGGCGCGGGCCTGCGAACGCCCGGCACCATCATGCTGGGCGGCGGTAATCCGGCGCAGATCCCGGCCATGAACGACTACTTTCAGCAACTGCTCCAGCAGATGCATGAGGAAGGCAAACTCAGCGAGGCGCTGTGCAATTACGACGGCCCGCGCGGAAAAGCGACGCTGCTGGCGTCGCTGGCCGGGCTGCTGAGCGATCAGCTTGGCTGGCCCATCACCGCACAGAACATTGCGCTGACTAACGGCAGCCAGAGCGCCTTCTTCTATCTGTTCAATCTGTTCGCCGGTCGTCGGGCCGATGGCAGCAAAAAGCGGGTGCTGTTCCCGCTGGCGCCTGAGTATCTGGGCTATGCGGATGCCGGCCTGGAAGAGGGGCTGTTTGTGTCGGCGAAGCCGAACATTGAGCTGCTGCCGGAAGGTCAGTTTAAATATCATGTCGATTTTGAGCATCTGCCGATGAACGAAGAGGTCGGGCTGATCTGCGTATCGCGCCCGACCAACCCCACCGGCAACGTGATCACCGATGATGAACTGATGCAGCTCGATGCGCTGGCACAGCAGCATGACGTGCCGCTGCTGATCGACAATGCCTATGGCGTGCCGTTCCCCGGCATCATCTTCAGCGAGGTGCGCCCGCTGTGGAACCCCAACATCATTCTCTGCATGAGTCTGTCGAAGCTCGGCCTGCCGGGTGCGCGTTGCGGCATCATTATCGCTGACGAGAAGACCATCACCGCGCTGAGCAATATGAACGGCATCATCAGTCTGGCGCCCGGCAGTATCGGTCCGGCCATTGCCAATGAGATGATCCGTCGCGGCGATCTGTTACGGCTCTCCGAAGAGGTGATTAAGCCGTTCTATCAGCAGAAGGTGCAGCAGACCATTGCGATCCTGCGGCGCTATCTGCCGGAAGACCGCTGCCTGATCCACAAGCCGGAAGGGGCGATTTTCCTCTGGCTCTGGTTCCGCGATCTGCCGATCACCACCGAATTGCTTTATCAGCGGCTGAAAACGCGCGGCGTGTTGATGGTGCCGGGCCACTTCTTCTTCCCGGGACTGGAACAGGCGTGGCCGCACACCCATCAATGTATGCGGATGAATTACGTGCCGGATGCAGAGAACATTGAGCGGGCGGTGCAGATTCTGGCGGAAGAGGTTGAGAACGCCTGGCGCGACAGCTAATCCTGCGTATCGGTTAACGACAGCTGGCACCACTGTGCCAGCTGCTGAATTGCCTGTTCCACTTCCGCATTCCAGCCAAAACCGGCATTCAGCCGGAAACAGTGATCGTAGCGCTGGTCGGTGGCAAAAATGTGGCCCGGCGCAATGCCGATGCCCGCGTTGCGCGCTTTCAGAAACAGCTCGCGCACGTTCAGCGCCTGTCGGGGCATCTCAACCCACAGCACATAGCCTCCTTCCGGATCGGACACCCGGGTCCCCGCCGGAAATTCCCGCAGCACTGACTGACGCATTTCACGGATTTGTCGTGCCAGCTCACGCCGCAGCTTACGCAGGTGAGCATCATAGCCGCCGCTGCGCAGCAGCTCCGCCACCGCCGCCTGCGACAGCACCGAGGTGCCCATGGTTGAGGTATATTTCAGTGAGGCGATTTTGCGCATGTAGTTGACGCTGTGAACCCAGCCGATACGAATGCCTGGCGCCACGGTTTTAGAGAAGCCGCTGCAGAGAATGGCGTTGGGGCTGAAGGCGCGCATCGGGAAAGGGCGGCGTTCACCAAAGGCAGTATCGCCAAAAATATCATCCTCAATAATCACCACGTCGTTTTCATCCGCCTGCCGCGCAATATAGGCCTTATGCTCGTTGGGAATGCTTTTTCCCAGCGGATTGTTGACGTTGCACAGGGTGAGAAAGACCCGCACCGCCTTGCGCTGAAACAGCCCGGTGAGCTTCGCGACATCGACATACCCTTCCGGCCCGGCTTCCACTTCAATCACCCGTAAATTGAGGTTATGCAGCATCTGCAGCAGCACGAAATAGCAGGGTGATTCCACGGCGACCACATCGCCCGGCTGGGTCGTGGCGCGCAGCGACAGCGAGATCGCCTCAATGCAGCCGTTGGTGATCAGAATATCGTCAGCGCTGATATTGCAGCCGTAACCCACTGCCCGGCGGGCAATCTCTGTTTTCAGCGGCGCATAGCCGGTGCCCTTCACCGTATTCCCGAGCAGGGCCGGTTTGCTGTAGCCCATCTGACGCATCAGCAGGCCGATGCGCTTGACCGGATAGAGTGCACTGTCACCGTTGGCCAGATCGAGACGCACCCGGCAGTCTGAGCCAAGCATCGCCAGATGGAGTTCTGTCTGCTCATCAAGCGGCGCGATGGCGCGCGGCTGTTCACTGACGGCGGGCAGCTGACGCGAAGAGGGCCGCTGCGGGGCAACAAAAAAGCCCGATTTGGGGCGGGCAACGGCGTAGCGCTCATCTTCCAGCGTGCGCAGTGTCTTCAGAGCGGTGGTGAGGCTGACATTGTACTGCGTCGCCAGCGTGCGCACCGACGGCAGACGGCTGTCAGGTGCCAGCGAACCGGCATGAATGGCCTGCTTGATCTGTTCTGCGATCTGGCGGTAACGACTGTTCTGACTCTCCTGTTCCCCGATAATATCGGCCATCTGTTCCACCCCATATCGCGCTGATCTGTGCATATTCAACAGAGTACATTCAAAGTACTTTAGGCTGCATCTCTTAATTATTCATAACGCTAAACGGCCCGGCGACCCCGTCAGCCCCGGGCTTCAGACCATAAAGTGATTCTGTTCACCTGAGGAAAACGTGAGAAATGAATAATCTGCCCGCCATGATGAAGGAGATGGAAGCGTATCTGTCACCCGCCATCATTGAGTCCGCTCAGCGCTGCTCTCTTCGCCTGCTGGCAGCGTTGCCGGATCAGCAGCAGCTGGAGAATAACCGTGTGCTGCTCGCCTATGGCGGGGGAAAAGACAGCAGCTACATGGTGGCTTACGTGCGTTACATTCAGGGACTGATCTGGCAGCAGCAGGGCAGCACCTTTCATCTGCGGATCAGCACCAATCGCCATGCGGCGATGAATCAGAGCGTAATGGAGAATATCCACCGCGTTTATCAGTCGCTGGCGATGCATGACGATGAACGGGTGGAGTGCCTGGTGGTGGATGGCCTGCTTATCCGGCCGTTTGACCGCGACCTGCCGATGCCGGAGAGCGTGCGGCAGCAGAACCGTAATGATGTGCTGATGAATGGCCACCGGTTTCGCGCCGACGCGCGCTCGACCTTCTGCAACGCCTGTAATCTCAGCATGGTGAACTCCTTTGGCCTGGCGGCAGACTACAACGGTGGCGTGGATCTGATTGTTACCGGCGACTCGCCACAGGAGCAGGCCGCCTATGTCGCCTGGGCGCGGCACCTCTCACGGCTGTTTGATGCGCCAGTGGCGGACAAAACCCGGGGCTTCAGCGGGTTTCTGCAGACGCTGGATGGCGTGGCAGAGCGCTACTTCAGCGATGTTTATGGCGCCGATCAGCTGACGCCTGCGCACCGCATCACCCACCAGCTGGCGCGCAATCCACTGTTCTTCAACATCTATCAGGACACCGCCTATGAAGCGGGCGCGCACTGGGCACTGCTCAGCGAATTTATGCGCTTCCGTTTTGATGCGCTGATGTTCAGTTTTTCCGAATCCGACTGCGGTAATCCGACGCTGATGGCGCACCTGCGCGGATTGCGGGCAGAAACGCTGCTGCAGCGCCACTATGCCGAAGGGATCCGCGAATATGTGCGCTTTGCGCTGGGACTGATGGTGAAGAAAGATTTTCCGCCCGCGCTAATCGATGAGATGGCAGCACGCTATCAGGATGACGCCGCGATCCAGCGGCAGCGGCAGCGCGCGGCGGACTTCGCCATACAGGCGTTTGACCTCAGTGAAGATCAGCTGATCTGCATGATCTACTCCCCGTTCCTGGCGCAGGGAGAGCAGCTCGGACACTGGCTGATGCAGCAGCAGATTACGCTGGATGAGGCGGCCATCCGCGATCTGCTTGAGCAACGCAGTGAAGATCGCGCGCTGGCACAGCAGTTAACCCGGCTCTCCGGCATGACGCTGACGCAGATGCGACACTGCTGGCAGAGCAAGCCGGTCAGTTCGCTGCTGGAGGGCAAAAGCGCCGATCCGCTGTCGCGCGTGCTGCGTTTTGATCCCCACAAAGCGGTGATTCAGGTCAATAACGGTGTGCTCAATGACATCGTGACAGAAATCATTTCCGGGCGATAACCCGGTAAGGCGAGGCGATGAAAAAGATTTTTCTGCAAATTGGCGCCACCCGCGACGGGCAAAATCCTTACTGCGCGGTGGCGAAGCGCGACGGCTATTTTACCGTGCTGGCTGAAATGGGTGATTTCGTCGATTACCAGTCGTTAAGCCTGGCTCTGCCGTTTGATCTGATCATTCGCCTCGATCGCCCTGAGAATCCCTGGGAGGTGATGCAGGCCTATCTGCACGCCGGTTTACTGGCGCATCCGCTGGTGGTGCTGGCGGGCTTTGAAGCCTACAACGCCAGCGCCGGACGACTGCGCGAGATGCTGGCCGGGCCGGATGCGCCCGCCGCCTTTATTCCGCTGGATAAATATGCGCAGCGCATGGCGCTGAAAAAAGCGTGGCCGCGCTTCCCGCAGCCGGAGTTCCGCTTTTTCGCCTCGCCGCTCAGCATTCTGGATGCCGGACAGGCGCTGATCTATCCCTGCGTCGTGAAGCCGGTGGATGGCGGCGGCGGCCTGGGCATCTGGCTGATTGAGCATGCCGATCAGCTGCATAGCGTAGTGAAACAGCTGGTGCAGACCATGAATTACGGCGGACGCGGCTTCAGCGGCTTTATTGTGGAAAGCGCGCTGATCGGCGATGAGTTTTCATTACAGGGCGTGGTGCATCAGGGACATCCCCAGGCGCTGACCTGCTGCCAGAAGGTGATTGAGCAGCACCGGGATGCTGAGGGCTGCGTCAGCTTTTATGAGTCGGGGCATGTGGCGATGGCGGCAGCGGCCCTGCCGGTCTCGTTCAGCAGCCTGATGACCTTCTGTTGCGAAACCTTTGGCTACCGTCAGGGTGCATTTCATATCGATTTTATTGTGGTCAACGGCGTGCCGCATTTCCTGGAGATGGGGTTCCGGCTCTCCGGCATGGGTGTGGCGACGCTGGTGCAGGAGGCGACCGGCATCAACTGGGCGGAAGTCACCTTCCGGCTGGAGGCGGGTGGCGCATTGCCCGCGTTTGCCTTCACCACACCCGGTGCGGTCGGCCAGCTGCGGTTACGGCAACCGGCGCAGCTGCAGGCTGCCGAACGCTGGATCGATCAGCATCAGCAGGGCGCGCTGTTACCGCCACTCAGATTGCCTGCGTTACAGGTTTCGTCACGCTCATCGCTCTATGCCGACCTGACGCGTCACGCGGGCATTCTGGCCACTTTCAGCCTGACGGCCACAGCGCGTGAGCCGATTATGACCACTTTTCAGCAGGTGATTACCGCGCAGCCGGTGGCGGCCGGGAGAGATAAAGTATGTGCAGGATGATTCTGGCGCATGGCCGGTTCGACAGCGCAGAGATTCTGGAGGCGGCGCGCGCCATGAGCTGCGGTGAAAGCGCCGAACACGATGGCCCGATCAAATCACACCCTAACGGCTGGGGCTGTCTGTGGCTCGAAGAGGGTGAGATTCGTACCCTGCACGGCACCGGCGCGTTCGCAGAAGCGCTGCCCGGTATCGATGTAGATCGCCTGCGCAGCCGGTTTCTGGCGGTGCATGTGCGGCACGCCACGCTGAGTAAAAATCAGGGACTGGCGTTTTCTCATCCGCTGTGGCGCAACAGCGCCGGACATCAGTGGTACATGATGCATAACGGCTTTCTGCCGACGATTTACCGCCAGCTCGGTCTGGCCGAATCGCGCTTCGATTCAGAAGAGTATCTGCGTTATCTGGTGGATCAGACCACGCCTGCCGATTTCACCCGCGACTATCTGCGCGCAAAGATGGCGCAGGTAGAGCCGGGCGGCAGCGCAGGGAATGCCATTTTCGTCACCCGTGACAAAGCCTGGGCGTGGCAGTGGTATCCGCACGACACGCCCTGGCCCGACTATTTTACGATGCATTTTCAGCAACAGGATGGTTGCACGCTGATCGCCTCTGAACCCGTGGCAATACCAGGCAGCGCTGGCAACTGGCGGCGAATGAACAATCATGAACTCTATGAAATACCGTTTAGGGAGTGATAAACATGGCAATTTTCAATCAGTTCCGCGTGATTAATCCCAACATGTTTGTGGAATCGACCTGGCTGGATGACATCGTTACCGCACGGGTGCCGCTGCTGGTGCTGCGTAATTTCCTGACGCCAGAGGTGCGGGAAGCGGTGGTGACTGACCTGCAGAGCTGCCGGGAAAAGATCCGTGTCTCCCACTATCCCAATGGCGCGCTGACCACGCTCGGCCCCTATCTGGCGCGTCATACTGCGGCTCCCGATAACTACTTTACCGAGCTGCGCGATATCCAGCCGGCGTTGCCGCCCTCACTGAATACGCTGCGCGAACAGATTTACCGCTGGGTTCAGCATGCGCTGCGGCTGGAAAGCTTACGCATCGCCCACGAACCGGGTTGTGGAGACTACGCCGGTTCTATCGTGCGCTTTCATGCCATTGGCGTCGCGAACCCGCTGCACAACGACAATATCGTGCGCGACGCCGCAGAGACTTCGCTGGTGGTGACGCAAATCCTGCATCAGCTCAGCTGCGTGGTCTGCCTGCAGGAGTGCAACGCGGGTGGGGCACTGCGCATCTACAACAAAAAGTGGTCGCCAGAGGATGAGCAGTTCAAAACCGCCGGGGAGCTGGGTTATCGCAGTGGGGTGATTGAAAACAGCGAGATCTGCGAATTTTCACCACGCAGTGGCGATATCTATCTGTTTAATCCTGCGTTTTATCATGAGATCGATCGGGTCGAAGGCGATACCCGTATCACCATGGGTTTCTTTTTCGGGCTGACCGATAAAAAAATGAAACACGCTATCGCCTGGAGTTAAGCCGGGCTGTGCCAGAACAGGAGAAGGGAATGACGACGTTTGAAAAAATCACTGCGCTGCTGGATCAGCAGCAGGCCAGCTACCGCGTGGTGGAACATGAGGCGATAGGGCAGACCGAACAGATCAGCCAGATACGCGGTAACCTGCTGGGTCAGGCGGCCAAAGCGATGGTGCTGGAGGTCAGCATGCCGGACGGTGCGCCATCGCGTCAGCTGCTGGCGATAGTGCCGGGCGACTGCCGGATCAATTTCAAAAGTGCGGCGCGCGCCATCGGCGGCAAAAAATCCTCTTTTGCTGCTCCGGAGCTGGCGCAGGCGCTGACGGGCTGTGTGATGGGCGCGGTACCGCCGTTTAGTTTTGATGACCGGCTGGCGCTGCGGGTGGATACCCGACTGCAACAGGTCGGAACGTTATGGTTTAACGCGGGCGAACTGGATAAGTCGATCGCGCTGGCTGTAGATGATTATTTTCGCATCGTGGGTGAAGGCTGCTGTGCCGATATCGCGACCCCGATTGCGGTCACCGCCTGACGGCAGGACAAGGAGTTTCTGATGTCGGTAAAAGATATGCTGTTAGCGCTGTGCGTGGTGGTGGCGTGGGGCGTCAATTTTGTGGTGATCAAGCTGGGACTGCAGGGTATGCCGCCTTTTTTGCTCGCCGGGCTGCGTTTTACCCTGGTCGCCTTTCCCGCCATTTTCTTTGTGCGTCGCCCGCCGATTCCGCTGCGCTGGCTGGTGGTTTATGGCATGACCATCAGTTTTGGTCAGTTCGCCTTTCTGTTCCTGGCGATCAAGCTCGGCATGCCTGCCGGTCTGGCCTCGCTGGTGCTGCAGGCGCAGGCATTCTTTACCCTGTTGCTGGGCGCGCTGTTGCTGGCGGAGAGGCTGCGCTGGAATCATATTGTCGGGATTATCATCGCTACGCTGGGGATGTTTTTGCTGGCGACGGCAGGCATGGAAGGGCAGACCAGCGCCGGTATCACGCTGACCACCATGATGCTGACGCTGTCGGCGGCGCTCTCCTGGGGACTGGGTAATATCACCAATAAGATTATTATGCGGAACCGCAGCGTGCCGATCATGTCACTGGTGGTCTGGAGTGCGCTGGTGCCGATCGTTCCTTTCTTTGCCTGTTCGCTGCTGTTTGATGGTCAGGCCGCCATCGTTTACAGCCTGCTGCATATCGGCCTGCAGACCGTGCTGGCGCTGTTCTATCTGGCGTTTGTCGCCACCATTGTGGGTTACGCTATCTGGGGGAATCTGCTGAGTCGCTACGAAACCTGGCGCGTCGCGCCGCTGTCGCTGCTGGTGCCGGTGGTGGGGATTATTACCGCCGCGCTGGTGCTGGATGAGCATCTCTCCGGGCAGCAGATGCTGGGTGCGGTGGTGATTATACTGGGGCTGCTGGTCAATGTGTTTGGTGGCGTGCTGGGTCAGCGTTTAGCGATGCGAACGCAGCCGTAAGGACAAGTCTGCCTTCAGATATAAGGGCAAAAAAAACGCCGCTAACGCGGCGTTTGTCATGGTTACTTCAGAATCTCAATACGGCGTGGTTTCGCCTCTTCCGGCACCAGTCGTTCAAGATCGATGCTCAGCAGACCATTTTCGAGACGGGCATCGCGCACCACAATGTGGTCGGCGAGCTGGAATTTACGCTCGAAGTTACGCTCGGCGATACCCTGATACAGGTATTTACGCTCGGTCTGCTCTTCAGGATGGGCACCCCGCACGATCAGCACGTTATCGTGCGCCGTGATATCCAGTTCGCTCTGAGCAAAACCGGCCACCGCAATAGTAATGCGATAGTGATTTTCATCGACCAGTTCAACGTTATAGGGAGGATAGCCGCCATTGCTCTGATTCTGATTAGATTCGAGCAGGTTAAACAGGCGATCAAAACCGATAGCAGAGCGATAAAGTGGGGTGAGATCAAAATTACGCATATTAAGACTCCTGAATTTCAGCAAGTTTTGGCAACCTTCCACTACTGGACAGGCTGGATACGGCACCCCACTGTCCCTTGCGGCAACGGTGAGTGCGTCCGTAAACTAAAAATGGGTGCCACAAGACCATTTTCAAGAGGGTGAAATGCAATTTTTTTCGCCAATTTGAGGAAATGACATACACTCAGGACTACATTTGCCAGACCCAGACGGACTTCGCCCCAGAGTGTTGACGTTGTCTGGCAAGCAAACTCAGCCAGGCTTATGCCATGACTGAAGGGATGATGATGATGAAATTGATGAAGACCTTACCTCTGGCTGGAGTGGTGTGCTGCGCAATGGCAACAACCGGCTGTTCCAGCGTGATGTCTCACACAGGTGCGAGTCAGGGCTACTATCCAGGCACCCGTGCCAGCGCTGATATGCTGTCCGATGGTGATACCAGCTGGGCGCTGAAGCCGCTGGCGTTAATCGATCTTCCTTTCTCTGCCGTGCTGGATACGCTGCTGCTGCCGTGGGACTACTACCGCAGCGACAAAGATAAATCTCTCGACTCTCCACGTGAACGCATCCTGCAGAGCGAAAGGCTGGCGCATACGCAGGAAAGCCTGGCGCAGGCGCAGCCTATGCCTCCTATGCGGTCACTGCCGCAACCGTAAAGAGTTGCCGCCAGCCATTCACCTCACGCATATAAGCAATCTGTGTACCATCAGGTGACCAGACCACCGCGTCACCTGATGGCGCCTCTTCTGTTCTGCGGGTCAGACGCTGACACGCGCCGCTCTCAACGTCACATCGCATCACGCTGTTATCGCAGACAAAAGCGATCGCCTGGCCGTCAGGATGCCAGCTAAAGGCGGACTGAATGCTGTGGCTGAGTCGGGTGATCTGACGCGGTTCGCCGCCGTTGGGGGAGACCGTCCAGAGCTGGATCACCTCTGCGGCATCCGCCATCAGAAACGCTATCTGGCTGCCATCCGGTGCGGCGCGCAGCCAGTGGCGAGGTTGCAGAGCCACACCACGGCTGTGCGTCAGGCGACGCTGCTGCACGCCAGCCGGTGGCGCAGGTAACTGCTGGCTGCTGCCCTCCAGCGGCGTCTCTCCGGCGCGGGCGTAATCCTCCAGTGCATCAGGCAGATCAACAATAAAAACTTCAGGCCTTTTTTCGCCCTGCGCCGTCAGCGTGTCGCCAATAAAGGCGATCGCCCAGCGCTGCCAGCTGCCGTCCGGCTTCTGGTAGCCACGCTCACCGACCCAGCACTCCTCACAGGCACGATTAATCTGGTCACTGCCTGGCAGCGGTTCCGCATGCGTCTGGCTCACCAGCAGGCAAAAAAAGGTGCCGTCATATTCGCGCGGATGCTGCTTTTCGGGCGTTACAGCGCAAAGGGGCACCGCGATGCCGACGTTGCGCAGATCGAGCCGGCTATCCAGTTCGTGCATTACGTGGTCATTGTAGGTAAAGCTCAGGCGAGAACCGTCGGGACTGAAGACATGTACATGCGAGCCGCCACGCAGCGCGCCAGGAGTAAACGGTGGCGTGATATCGCAGGCATCCAGATTCACCGCCGCACCGTTCTGAACGATCACCCCGCGCCGGTGGTGGAAGTCATACTGCCAGCTGGCATCGGGATGTTCCGGGCCATGAATGCAGACGTAGCGCGGTGGCAGGTCGGGACTGACCGTCACGACGCCGACATGGGCACCATGCCGGGCCTGATAGAGCACCTCCACCTCACCGGTCATCACATTGACCCGCTCAATGGTCTGACTGGTAAACGATGCGCCCGATGGACGAACGTCAAACGCCAGCCACTGGCTATCGGCAGTCCAGACATTAATATTGGTGAGCTGATGCTGACGGGCAGCAAAGGTGATCTGTTTTTCTGACATGATGAAACCCACGGAGAAAGAGTTGCCCGACAAATTACGCGATTCTGTTTTGCGGTGCAGCAATTTTGCCGGGTTAGGGGATCCGGGCCGAAGTGGCCCGGCAGAGAACAGGCCGTTACAGCACTAACTCTTCGATGGCATGCGCGACGCCATCTTCCATATTGGTTTTGGTGATGAACTGAGCAATTTTCTTAACAGAGTCAATGGCATTCCCCATTGCGACACCCGTTCCTGCGTATTCGATCATCGCCAGGTCATTCTCCTGATCGCCAATCGCCATCACTTCTTCCTGCTTCAGGCCGAGCTTCTCAGCCAGCATTTTGACGCCCTGGCCTTTATTCACCCGACGATCGAGGATTTCGAGGTAATAAGGCGCGCTCTTCAGGATGGTGTAGGTCTGCTGAGCATGCCCGGGCAGGCGGGCAATCGCCGCGTCGAGAAGAGCGGGCCGGTCGATCATCATCAGTTTCGGGAAGCGCATGGCACGATCCATCTCCTCCACCGCGCGGTAGCGCACCGGAATGCCGGTCAGGCTCGCTTCATGGATGGTGTATTCGCTGATGTCTTTGTTAGGGGTATAGAGATGGGTTTTGTCGAATGCCTGGAAATGTACGCCAAGCTCACGTGCCAGGTTCTCAATGTAGAGGTAGTCGTCAAAGGTCAGCGTCACTTCCGCCACGCACTCACCATCTTCGGCCTGATGAACCAGCGCACCGTTGTTGCTGATCGCGTACTGGCCGGGCGTCTGCATATCCAGTTCCATGAGATAGCGCTGGATACCCACAAACGGCCGGCCGGTGGTCAGAACAATCGACACCCCTTGCTGACGGGCGCGATCCAGGGCGGATTTCACCGCCGGTGTGATCTCATGTTGCGGGTTGAGCAGGGTGCCATCCATGTCGATAGCGATCAATTTAATAGCCATAGAGTCCTCGTAGCGTCTGGGTTTTGTTCAATGCTAGCGCGATTCAGCGCACATTGACCAGTTTCATGGCAGGCGAGAACGGCCAGCTGACCGCCAGCTTCAGGCGGTAAAGAGATCGCGGTGGATTTTAATCACGGCTTTTCGGATTGTTGCGGGTTCGCCAGGGGCGCAGCAGGGACGATGAATATCGTGCGGGAAAAAGAGCGCGAACATGCCGGGCATCAGCGTAATCACAGACTCATTCAATATCTTCTGATAAAAAACGACGTCTCGCTGCTGGGCAAAATCTTCGGTGATGTGCTGGTCGGGATGGGCGCGGGCCACGCCAATATTTTCGGTGCCTGCCAGCAGATACTGAATATCGATGTAGTTGAAGTGGGACTCCGCTTTGCGTGCGCTGGCCGGTTCGGTCATCATCTCCTGCACCAGACAGAACATTTTGTTGTCGGGCAGGATCTCATATTTGCCGGTTTCCAGCTGGCTGAAATCTGTGCTGGCAATCCAGCTTATCGCCTGATCGACTACCGGATGAAAGGCGTGACGTTCTCTGTCCCAGTCGTGACGATCGCAAACAATCATGGTGTAACTCCCTGTGTGGAATAGTGCGCGGTAAATGCGCAAAGAGGGGCAAGAGTAAGGGAGCTGACCGGGTTAAAACGTGATCGGGATCGCAGCATGCGGGCAGGAAGGCACGCCCTGGCGGGTTTTCCGCCCGGACGGCACAAAAAAAAGGCCATCACCTGGGTGATGGCCTTTCATCTCTGATGCCGGTTAAATATCGATATTGGCGGCTTTCAGCGCATTTTCTTCGATGAAGGCGCGGCGCGGTTCAACCGCATCGCCCATCAGGGTAGTGAACAGCTGGTCAGCGCCAATCGCATCTTTAATGGTGACGCGCAGCATGCGACGGCTGTCTGGATCCATGGTGGTTTCCCACAGCTGCTCCGGGTTCATCTCGCCCAGACCTTTGTAGCGCTGGACCGAGAGGCCGCGACGCGACTCTTTAATCAGCCACTCAATCGCCTGTTCGAAGCTTGCCACTGGCTGACGACGCTCGCCACGTTCGATGTAAGCATCTTCTTCCAGCAGACCACGCAGTTTGCTGCCCAGGGCGCAGATTTTGCGATACTCAGGACCCTGAATGAAATCAGCATCCAGCGGATAGTCAGTATCTACACCGTGGGTACGGACGCGCAGTACCGGCTCGAACAGGTTTGATTCGCGGTTTTCACGCACCTGTGCCAGATAGGTGCTGCCGTGCGCTTCGCGTTCAGTCAGATAGCTCACCAGACCATTCAGCCAGGTTGTAACCTCTGCTTCGCTGGTCAGGTCGCTCAGCGTGTCGTGATAAATCATCGCACGCAGCATGGCCATCGGATAACGGCGCTCCATACGCTTGATCATCTTCTGGGTGCTGTTGAAGTCAGTGACCAGCGTCTCCAGCGGCTCACCGCCCAGCGCCGGCGCGCTGGCATTGGTGTGCAGCGTCGCGCCATCAAGCGCGATAGCGATCTGGTATTGATCCATCGCTTCATCATCTTTGATGTACTGCTCCTGCTTGCCTTTCTTCACTTTGTAGAGTGGCGGCTGGGCGATATAAACGTGGCCGCGCTCAATGATTTCAGGCATCTGACGATAGAAGAAGGTCAGCAGCAGGGTACGGATGTGCGAACCATCGACGTCGGCATCGGTCATGATGATGATGCTGTGATAGCGCAGCTTGTCCGGGTTGTACTCGTCGCGACCAATACCGCAGCCCAGCGCGGTGATCAGCGTGGCCACTTCCTGGGAGGCGAGCATCTTGTCGAAACGCGCTTTCTCAACGTTAAGAATCTTACCTTTCAGCGGCAGAATCGCCTGGTTTTTACGGTTACGGCCCTGTTTGGCCGAGCCGCCTGCGGAGTCACCCTCCACCAGGTAGATTTCAGACAGCGCCGGGTCGCGCTCCTGGCAATCCGCCAGTTTGCCTGGCAGACCCGCCAGGTCCAGCGCGCCTTTACGGCGAGTCATTTCACGGGCGCGGCGTGCCGCTTCACGGGCACGGGCAGCGTCAATAATTTTGCCGACTACAATTTTGGCGTCTGATGGATTTTCCAGCAGGTATTCAGCCAGCAGCTCATTCATCTGCTGCTCAACCGCTGTTTTCACCTCGGAGGAGACCAGTTTATCTTTGGTCTGCGAGGAGAATTTAGGATCCGGCACTTTCACCGAAACCACAGCGATCAGACCTTCACGGGCATCATCACCGGTGGCGCTGACTTTGGCCTTCTTGCTGTAACCCTCTTTTTCCATGTAGGCATTCAGGGTACGGGTCATCGCTGAACGGAAACCGGCGAGGTGTGTACCGCCGTCGCGCTGTGGGATGTTGTTGGTAAAGCAGTAGATATTTTCCTGGAAGCCGTCGTTCCACTGCAGCGCCACTTCCACACCAATGCCATCTTTCTCGGTAGAGAAATAGAACACGGTAGGGTGAATCGGGGTTTTGTTTTTGTTGAGGTACTCAACAAACGCCCGGATGCCGCCTTCATAGTGGAAGTGATCGCTTTTGCCATCACGCTTATCATCCAGACGAATCGACACGCCGGAGTTCAGGAATGAGAGTTCACGCAGGCGTTTCGCCAGGATGTCATACTCAAAATCGCGCACGTTGGTAAAGGTTTCGTGGCTCGGCCAGAAACGCACACGGGTCCCGGTAATGTCGGTCTCACCCGTCACCGCCAGCGGTGCCTGCGGTACGCCATGGACGTAAATCTGCTGATGCACTTTGCCTTCGCGACGGATGGTCAGCTCCAGCTTCTGCGACAGGGCGTTAACCACGGAGACGCCCACGCCGTGCAGGCCGCCGGAGACTTTATAGGAGTTATCATCGAACTTACCGCCAGCATGCAGCACGGTCATGATCACTTCAGCGGCAGAGATGCCCTCTTC
Source organism: Pantoea sp. BJFS-204 (assembly GCF_049310725.1). Taxonomy (NCBI): domain Bacteria; kingdom Pseudomonadati; phylum Pseudomonadota; class Gammaproteobacteria; order Enterobacterales; family Erwiniaceae; genus Pantoea; species Pantoea sp. BJFS-204. Next base: position 76,307 of record NZ_JBMOWE010000007.1, read on the forward strand.
TTCGTGAATACCGGTAGGAATGCCGCGTCCATCATCCTGCACCGATACGGAGTTATCGGCATGGATGGTGACCACAATGTCACTACAGTGACCAGCGAGCGCTTCGTCGATTGCGTTATCCACGACCTCGAATACCATGTGATGCAGACCGGTACCGTCATCGGTATCGCCGATATACATGCCCGGGCGTTTGCGTACCGCATCAAGTCCTTTCAGGACTTTAATACTTGAGGAGTCATAAGAATTCGACATCAACGTTTCTCGCTCATTTTAATCTTCAGGTTGAACCGCTATTTTACCCTGTTCCACGCGGAACATCTTGCCCTTTTCGTCGGTCATGTCGATTACATGTCCGGCAGAAATTGCGCTGACAAACACCTGAGCCTGAGTGGCTTTTAACCGTTCCGCCAACAGGCGTCGGCGGCTCTCATCCAGCTCAGAAGCAAAGTCATCAATGAGGTAAATACAGCGGCGTCCGCTCTGGCTTGTCAGGAACTCGCCCTGTGCCAGACGCAATGCACACATCAGCAGTTTTAACTGCCCGCGTGAGAGTAAATCTTCTACCGGCGTCCCTTCAGCCCGAATACGAAAATCCGCTTTATGGGGGCCGCTGGCGGTATAGGTCAGTGCGCGATCGCGCTCGAAGTTACGTTCCAGCAGTTCGGCGTAGTCGCTCTCTTTGTCCCAGCCACGCTGGAATGAGAAGCGCAGCTCAAATTCCGGCAGAAACTGGCCACAGGTGGCGGTGATCTCCGCTGAAATCGCCGCACTGTATTCCGCCCGCCACTGGCTGATCTGTTCAGCCAGCGGAACCAGCTCCTGATCCCAGGGACGAATCTGGCTGTAGCGTGAGACCTGGCGCAGCGCCGCGTTCCGCTGTTTAAGCAGGCGGCGCATGTTGTTCCAGGCGTTAAAAAAGCCGGGGGTGTTATGAAAGCAGCCCCAGTCGACATAGGCTCTGCGATATTTGGGGCCGCCATTCAGCAAACTAAAGCCTTCAGGGGTGATTAACTGCATCGGCAACAGCTGCGCCAGCTCCGCGACCTTGTGACCATCGCTGCCATCAATGCGCACTTTGCTGTCACCTGCACGGTTTTTGGTCAGCCCGACTGAAATTTCCCGCTCTTTGTTTTCCAGACGCCCATGCAGCACAAACGCCGCCTCGTCGTGACGAATCACGCGTCCCGCCTGCAGGCTGCGAAACGAACGGCCATGCCCCAGAGTATGAATCGCTTCTAAAACGCTGGTTTTACCACTGCCGTTGGCGCCGACCAGGAAATTAAAGCCGGGTGCCAGCTGCAGGTCAGCCTGCTCAATATTACGAAAATCTTTGATAAGAAGGCGGGTTAAAGCCATGAATCAGTCCAGCGTGAAGGGCAATAAAATTTTGGGCCTGGCGATCCAGGGCGTCAACGGCAAAGCAGGTTTGCCCGATACCTCAGTCACCAGGCCGTCGGCGTCGCAGCTACGTTGCGCCCCGCCAGCGCACAGCCACCGGAGCGTACTGAAGTACGTGAGGATGGCGAGCACTGCCGGGGCACAACGTAGCAAGTAAGCCAGGCCGATATATTCTACAAGAAGCGCGCAGGCCCTGGGAGCATACTGAAGTATGTGACCAGGGGCGAGCACTGCCCGGAATCAGAATGGCAAGTAAGCCAGGCCGATATATTCTACAAGCGCATGGGCATCACGACATAGGCCGCTGCCGGACTCGCCACATCCTCAATCTGCACGCTCGACACCGAATCGGTCAGCAGCAGACGGACGTTTTCGCACTTCAGCGCATTCAGCACATCCAGCACGTAACTGACGTTGAAGCCAATCTCCAGTTCCGTGCCGTTATAGCTGACATCCAGCATCTCTTCCGCTTCTTCCTGTTCAGGGTTATTGGCGGTGATCTTCAGCTGATTTTCGGTGATATAGAGGCGAACACCGCGGAACTTCTCGTTAGAGAGGATAGCGGCGCGGGCAAAGGCCTGTTTGAGCAGATCGCAGCCCGCTTCCAGTGCTTTGTCCGGATTCTTCGGCAATACGCGACGATAATCGGGGAAACGGCCATCAACCAGCTTAGAGGTAAAGATGTAGTCGCCGACATGCGCACGGATATTGCTGCCGCCAATCTGAACCTGCAGAGGTGTATCGCCGCCATCCAACAGACGCAGCAGTTCAATCACGCCTTTACGCGGCACAATCACCGAATGACTCGGCAGCGCCTGACCAATCGGCATGGAGCAGACGGCCAGACGGTGACCGTCAGTGGCCACGGTGCGCAGCTCTTCCCCTTCGGTTTCAAACATCATGCCGTTGAGGTAGTAACGCACATCCTGATGCGCCATCGAAAACTGAGTCGCTTCAATCAGCCGTTTCAGCGTTGCCTGCGGCAGGGTAAATTCAACTTCACTCTGCCAGTCGTCAAGATTCGGGAAGTCACTGGCGGGCAGGGTCGACAGCGAAAAACGGCTGCGGCCAGAGCGCACCAGCATGCGATCGCCTTCCAGTGCCAGAGTAATTTCTGCGCCATCCGGCAATCCGCGACAGATATCGAGGAATTTACGCGCCGGAACGGTGGTGGATCCAGGCTCATGTGCCTGAGTCAGCGCCACGCGTGCGACCATCTCCATTTCCAGATCGGTACCGGTCAGCAACAGCGAACCTTCAGTTACCTGCAGCAGCAGGTTTCCGAGGATCGGCAGCGTCGGACGACCACCCAGGGGGCCACTTACTTGTTGCAGCGGCTTCAGCAACTGCTCACGTTCAACAATAAATTTCATAGCGTCAGGAAGATAATGTTCTGATGAGATTAGAGAAATCTTCTTTGATATCGTGGCTCTCTTCACGCAGCTGCTCAATCTTGCGGCAGGCATGAAGCACCGTTGTATGGTCGCGCCCCCCAAAAGCATCGCCAATTTCTGGCAAGCTATGGTTGGTTAACTCTTTCGCCATCGCCATCGCCATCTGGCGCGGACGTGCCACCGAGCGCGAACGGCGCTTGGAAAGCAGATCCGCCACCTTAATTTTGTAGTACTCAGCCACGGTCTTCTGAATATTATCAATGGTGACCAGCTTTTCCTGCAGCGCCAGCAGATCGCGCAGCGCTTCGCGCACGAAGTCGATGGTAATCGCCCGGCCAGTGAAGTTGGCATTGGCGATCACGCGATTCAGCGCGCCTTCCAGCTCACGCACGTTAGAGCGTAACCGCTTGGCAATAAAGAAGGCGACTTCACCAGGCAGACGGATGTCGTTCTCATCCGCTTTTTTCATCAGGATCGCCACACGCGTTTCCAGCTCAGGCGGCTCGATCGCCACCGTTAAACCCCAGCCGAAACGTGATTTAAGACGATCTTCCACCCCGTTGATCTCTTTTGGATAGCGATCCGAGGTGAGGATGATCTGCTGATTGCCCTCTAATAAGGCATTAAAGGTGTGGAAGAACTCTTCCTGCGATCGCTCTTTATTAGCAAAGAACTGAATGTCATCGATCAGCAGCGCATCTACCGAACGGTAGTAGCGTTTGAACTCTTCAATCGCATTGTTCTGTAGTGCTTTAACCATGTCCTGCACGAAGCGCTCGGAGTGCATATAAACCACTTTTGCATTGGGTTTTCGGGCAATGATGCCGTTGCCCACCGCATGCAACAGGTGCGTTTTACCGAGACCGGTGCCGCCATACAGAAACAGCGGGTTGTAAGCGCCGCCTGGATTATCCGCCACCTGACGTGCCGCCGCGCGCGCCAGCTGGTTAGATTTACCCTCGACGAAGTTATCGAAGTTATGACGGTTGTTCACATTTGAGCGATAGGTGACGTCGGCCGGAGCCGGGACATTATCCCAGCTGGGACGCATGATCTGCGTCGGGGCCGGACGAATATGGCTCTGTACGGGCATCACGGGCGCGCTGACGCTGGCCATTACAGGCTGGCTGACCGCTGCCGCCTGCTGCTGAACCGGGCGCGTTCCCACTTCAAAACGCAGCGTGGGCACGTTTGGACCGCAGAATTCATTCAGCAGTGCATTGATACTATTAAGGTATTTGTCCCGAACCCAGTCGAGTACGAAGCGATTTGGAGCATACAAGGCAAGCGTATTGTCGTTTAACTCAGCCTGCAGTGGACGGATCCACATGCTGAATTCGGTGGCAGGAAGCTCATCCTGCAAACGGGCAAGACACTGTTGCCAAAGCGTAAGTGACACGGCGGACTCCACTCGTACAAATTCGAAAAGAATAGTAGGCGTTACTCTAAGAAACGTTCATTTTTGACACAGACGCTAAGAAAGCGCCTGCGACCGCTATCAGCGGTTTTCCGTCCTGCAATCACCGGAGGATCGTCAGCGGAAGGGCGGATCATAGCGCAAAGCGAGGCAGAGATCTTCCCTTTCTACACAGTTTTGATCCTTTTTATCCACAGGCCAGAGGCGCGCAAAGAAGTTTACGCCAGTTGCGGGAAAAACCAGCAGGGATCTGACGCAATCCATTAAAATTTCGGGCGACATCTCATTTTATCCCCAGGATCCGGCAAGCCGATCGCAATAAGATCCCGTGCGATCCTTGCGCTTTAGTGCGGAGCCCGTATAATTCTCCACCCGACATTGAGCCATCAGGCGCAAAGTCGGGACTCTGCGGGCTGTATGCGGGTTTTCAGGCACTATGACACGCGAAGTAAATTGACTCGGGACTGTACAATTATTACAATCCCGCCTCTTTATTAAAGACACATTGAGGCGTAGGTCGATTTTCTGGCCCGAAACGCGTCACCCAGTGAAAATTTTCAAGTTTAGGTAGAAACCGCCATGAAACGCACTTTTCAACCGTCCGTACTGAAGCGCAACCGTTCACACGGTTTCCGTGCTCGTATGGCAACAAAAAATGGTCGTCAGGTTCTGGCACGTCGTCGTGCTAAAGGCCGTTCTCGTCTGACCGTTTCTAAGTAATAAAGCAAGCCCTGATGGGTAAGCTCGCATTTCCCAGGGAGTTACGTTTGTTAACTCCCACTCATTTCACTTTCGTCTTCCAGCAGCCACAACGGGCTGGCACGCCGCAAATTACTATTCTCGGCCGCCTTAACGCGCTGGGGCATCCCCGCATCGGTCTCACCGTCGCTAAAAAACATGTGAAACGCGCTCATGAACGCAACCGGATCAAGCGATTGACCCGCGAAAGCTTTCGTCTGCGTCAACATGAACTGCCGTCGATGGACTTCGTGGTGGTCGCGAAGAAGGGGGTTGCCGATCTGGATAACCGTATGCTGGCGGAAGCGTTGGAGAAATTATGGCGTCGTCACTGTCGCCTGGCGCGCGGCTCCTGATCGTCCTGATACGCGTCTATCAACGCGGCATCAGTCCATTACTGGGACCACACTGTCGGTTTCACCCGACCTGCTCTCATTACGGAATTGAGGCATTACGCAGGTTCGGCCTGATAAAAGGCAGTTGGTTGACATTAAAACGCGTATTAAAATGCCACCCCTTGAACCCGGGTGGTGACGATCCTGTGCCGCCAAAAACCTTTGATACCAGAGAACATTAACGATGGATTCGCAACGCAATCTCTTTCTCATCGCTTTTCTGTTCGTGACCTTTATGATCTGGCAAGCCTGGCAGACGGACCACGCTCCGCAGCCACAGCAGACGCAGACCACACAAGGCACAAACAGCGTAGCGGGTGATACCGCCAGTCAGGGTGTACCGGCCAGCGGTCAGGGCCAGACGATCACCGTTAAGACTGATGTCCTGTCATTGAATATCAACACCCGAGGCGGTGATGTTGAACAAGCACAGCTGCTGACTTTCCCGGACAAACTGGGTTCTAACCAGCCGTTCCAGCTGCTTGAAACAACGCCAGCGTTCCTTTATCAGGCACAGAGTGGTTTGACCGGTCGTAATGGCCCGGATAACCCGAACAACGGCGCGCGTCCGCTGTTCAACGCTGCGCAGGATCACTTCGAGATGGCTGATGGCCAGTCCGAACTGCGTGTGCCGATGACCTACACCGCTGAAAATGGCGTGGTTTACACCAAAACCTTCATCTTCAAGCGTGGCGAATATGCCGTTAATGTCGATTATCATGTCAACAACACCACCCAGCAGCCGCTGGAAGTGTCGCTGTTTGGCCAGCTGAAGCAGACCATCGATCTGCCTAAGCATCGTGATACCGGCAGCAACAACTTTGCTCTGCACACCTTCCGTGGCGCGGCCTACTCCACCAGCGAGTCGAAATATGAGAAGTATAAATTCGACACCATCGCGGATAACGAGAACCTGAACGCCACCACCAGCAATGGCTGGGTTGCGATGCTGCAGCAGTACTTTGCAACGGCATGGGTTCCGCGTACTGAAGGCACCAACACCCTTTACACCAGCAACCTGGGTAATGGCGTGGCGGCGATTGGCTATAAATCTGCACCGGTCACCATTGCCGCGGGCGCACAGCAGAATCTGGGTGCAACGCTGTGGGTCGGCCCGGAAATTCAGGACAAGATGGCAGCGATTGCGCCGCACCTTGATCTGACCGTAGATTACGGCTGGTTGTGGTTTATCTCTCAGCCGCTGTTCAAACTGCTGAAATTTATCCACAGCTTCATCGGTAACTGGGGCTTCTCCATTATCGTGATCACCTTCATCGTGCGCGGCATTATGTACCCGCTGACCAAAGCGCAGTACACCTCGATGGCGAAGATGCGCATGCTGCAGCCGAAAATTCAGGCGATGCGTGAGCGTCTGGGTGATGACAAGCAGAAGCAGAGCCAGGAAATGATGGCGCTGTATAAAGCAGAGAAAGTGAATCCGCTGGGTGGCTGTCTGCCGCTGGTGATTCAGATGCCAATCTTCCTGGCGCTTTACTACATGCTGTCAGGCTCGGTTGAACTGCGTCATGCGCCATTTATTCTGTGGATCCATGACCTGTCAGCGCAGGACCCGTACTACATCCTGCCGATTCTGATGGGCATCACCATGTTCTTCATTCAGAAGATGTCACCGACCACCGTGACCGATCCGATGCAGCAGAAGATCATGACGTACATGCCGGTGATTTTCACCGTGTTCTTCCTGTGGTTCCCGTCAGGTCTGGTGCTGTACTACATCGTCAGCAACCTGGTCACCATTCTCCAGCAGCAGCTGATTTATCGCGGCCTGGAAAAACGTGGTCTGCATAGCCGCGACAAGAAGAAAGCGTAAGCGATCCAGAGCGGGAGCAATCCCGCCCTAAAATAGTCTATTCTCAGGCGGTCAAAGCGACCGCCTGTGTTTTTTGTAGCGAGAGAAAATTTATGAGCCACAGCGATACCATTGTTGCCCAGGCGACGCCGCCCGGACGCGGCGGCGTAGGCATTCTGCGCGTCTCTGGCGCGCAGGCGGCAGAGGTCGCCCGCCAGCTGCTGGGCAAACTGCCTAAGCCGCGTTACGCCGATTATCTGCCGTTCACCGATAGCGATGGCCGCGTGCTGGATCAGGGCATTGCGCTGTGGTTTCCTGGTCCTAACTCCTTTACTGGTGAAGATGTGCTGGAGCTGCAGGGCCACGGCGGCCCGGTGATCCTCGACCTGCTGCTGAAGCGCATCGTGGCGCTGCCTGGCGTGCGTATCGCTCAGCCGGGTGAGTTTTCAGAGCGTGCGTTTCTGAATGACAAGCTCGATCTGGCGCAGGCCGAAGCGATTGCTGACCTGATTGATGCCAGCTCTGAGCAGGCGGCGCGTTCGGCCGTGAACTCCCTGCAGGGCGTTTTCTCCACCCGTATCAATCATCTTGTGGAAGCACTCACTCACCTGCGGATCTATGTCGAAGCCGCTATCGACTTCCCGGATGAGGAGATCGATTTCCTCTCTGACGGCAGAATCGAAGCGCAGCTGAATACGGTGATCGGCGACCTGGATGCCGTCCGTGCCGAAGCGCGTCAGGGCAGCCTGCTGCGTGAAGGGATGAAAGTGGTGATTGCGGGCCGGCCTAATGCGGGCAAATCGAGCCTGCTGAATGCGCTGGCGGGCCGTGACGCCGCCATCGTCACGGATATCGCAGGCACCACCCGTGACGTACTGCGTGAGCATATTCATATTGATGGCATGCCGCTGCATATCATCGACACCGCCGGTCTGCGTGAAGCCAGCGACGAAGTGGAGCGCATCGGGATTGAGCGCGCCTGGCAGGAGATCGAACAGGCTGACCGCGTGCTGTTTATGGTGGACGGCACGACGACCGATGCCACCGAAGCGGCGGCGATCTGGCCCGATTTCGTCTCCCGTCTGCCGCCCGTACTGCCGATTACCGTGGTCCGCAACAAGGCGGATGTCACCGGGGAGTCTCTCGGTCTGACAGAAGTAAATGGTCACTCACTGATTCGCCTGTCGGCACGCACCAGCGCGGGCGTGGACGAGCTGCGCGATCACCTGAAGCAGAGCATGGGCTTCGCCGGCAATATGGAAGGCGGCTTCCTGGCGCGTCGCCGTCATCTGCAGGCGCTGGAGCTGGCGGCAACGCACTTACAGCAGGGTAAAGCGCAGCTGCTCGGTGCCTGGGCCGGTGAGCTACTGGCGGAAGAGTTACGTCTTGCCCAGCAGGCGTTGAGCGAGATCACCGGCGAGTTCACTTCTGACGATTTGCTGGGTCGCATCTTCTCCAGCTTCTGTATCGGTAAATAACCTTACAGGAGCGCTAACTGCGGAGGAGAGCGTCATCCTGCTACGTGTTATCTACATTCCAATATGAACCGCGCCACAATCTGCATCTACTGATTGTGTGCGTAATACGTAAATCAGAGATGATTGAAGCGGCATGAGAGGTTAACTTCAAAGTGCTGTAATGGCATATATACGGCGAAAAAAATGAAGGTGGCTAATCCACATCTTGTTCCGTCGTCATAGCAGATACTAGCAATGGTCAGGCAGCTAAAATTCTTTGTTTACAATCAGTATGTTACTTTTTGTAAAAGTTTTATAGTCCAGACTGAGTGAAAAAATGCTAATTGCATAAGATAGGCAACCTTTGAGATTTCTACAATCGATGTGGAGTGCCTGCATAGCGCCAAGATGCATCAATTAGGGACAGATTTATCTATGCTTAGATTGAGGCTGAAAGAAAGGTGATCATCGGAAACTTTGAGAAGGCCTACGAGGTTAAATAAAGAATAAACGTTGATTATAATGGGATGTAAGTAGTTTAATACCCTACTCTCCGCACTGGTTTTTCTGAATAAAACTGCAATAAATCAAATGGTTATAGTGTATTTCTTATGAGCAAAGTTGAACAATAATGTGACATGAGCAGGCTAATAAGTTACTATCATATTTGTTATATAACTCACTGAAAGTAACTAAGAATATGAGAGATAGTTACTATTAAGTATAGATATTGTCAGGATACATGTGATGAATCCTACGCAACTCTCAGCGCTATCAAGGATGTTTTCTCCATCAGTAATTTCCGAGATAGCCAAAAAAGGTCAGTCACCGCTATTTTCAAGGTTGCTGTCTGAGACATCTGTTTTTGAAATTGATGATCCGGCCGACGTGACTATTGGTGATGCCTTTGATAGAGCATTTTCTTTACTCAGACGCTCAGGTTTGAGAAATGAGTATGTTTATCGTTCTGCATTAATTCGAAATGTATTGTTAGGCCGTCATTCTTTGCGCACCGCTAGTATGCTTACCGAATTCAGAATTAGCTCCAGCAAAGCAGATATGGTTATTCTCAACGGTTATGGAACTGTATACGAAATAAAATCAGATAGAGATTCTTTGGCTAGACTTGAGAGTCAAATAGAAAATTATAGAAAAGCATTTAGTAAAATATACGTCGTTGCAGGGACTGGGCATATTCAAGATGTTTTAGACAAAACATCTGAAGATGTAGGAGTAATGAATTTAATACGCTGGAATAGAATTAGCATTGTAAGAGAGGCAAAAGAGAATTTTGATTATATTTGCCCTGCAACTATCTTTGATTCATTAAGACTTGGTGAAGCGATAGATATTTTAAAAGATCTAAATGTCGATATTCCAGACTTACCTAATACATTAATGCGTAATGCACTAAGGAGTATTTTTATTGAGCTAGATCCAATTGATGTACAATACTGCATGATTAAAACTTTAAAAAGGACGCGTAACCTTGCGCCATTGAGCACTTTAATTGCAAATTTACCCTATGCATTGCAAAGTATAGCCCTAATGGTTCAGTTACGTAATAAGGATCACGATCGCTTAGTTGAGACGTTGAATAAACCTCTAAACGAAGCATTTAAATGGGTTTAATAAATTATGTACTATCCATATTTTAGAGGTAAGCAGTTTGAATTAATAGCAATTCGAGAAACAGCATATACAATGGCTCAGGCTGGTTTCGTGCCAATCATTGAACCGGTTAAAGAAACTTTGAATGGATTGGAGAAAACATTAAAGGCTATCTGTGAAGCCCAGGGTAAAGCTATTGTAATAGTAAATCCTTCATACGGTGACCATTCAGCGAATGGACATAATATTTCTCAACTATTGAAAGATAGTTTTCAAGAACATAAAAATGTTTTTGCAGGGATATTATTGAAAGAAGGAATGGATGAAGAAGATATAATAGAATTGCTTGATGAACATGCCCAACACCAACCGTGTTTCATTCATTGTGGTTTTTCTGAACCCCGTTCTTTATCACAAAAAACAAACGGACGAGTATCCAAACATATTTTCTTGGAACTTTACTGCGGTAAACTGTACCGGAAACATTTCAGTGACTGTGAAAAGATATTAATACGCGATGGTTTTAAAAAGAGAAAAAATGCTGATTATCCTCCTATTGAAGAATTTTCTGATCTTCATATAACCTTTGGAGAAGAAGGTATGGACGGATTTGGCGATTTTTTAATCGTTGGGGACGATTACACTGAAGGGGGCGGTCCAGCATATGCAGTAGCTATACATCTCACGTTCTTAGATTCTAAAAAAGAAAATGTAATGTATATTTATCACTTTGTTTCAACAACAAGAGATACTCCAACGGATCCAGCTGGAAAATTCGGTCAAGCACTCGAAAAAGTCATTACAACAATTAATAAGAGTGACTCTCCTGTATTGGAAACCTCAGCTATTGCAGAACTTAGAGCTTTGCATACTAAAGGTCATTTTCCAGGATTGGGAACAGTTAAGAAAATATCATTGAGGCATCATGTTGAAACATTAGCTAATTATTTTAGGGGCTAAAAATGATTAGAATGTGTTGTACAGAATGTTTCGACGATAACGGATTAAAAAATAATATAATCCCCACATTGATGCCTCAAAAAGGAAATTGTTCATTTTGTAATAGTCAGAATATTGATATTATCGAACCTAAGTTTCTATTAGACTATTTTGAATTACTTATAAATATATATGAAATAGATCCTGACGGGAAAAGTCTTGTTGAATGGTTAAAAGAAGATTGGTGTTTGTTTTCTAATCCGACAATGGATAATGCGCATGCTAAAGATTTATTAGGTGAGATTCTCGATGATGGAGATATAGTGCGCAGGAATTTTTCGCCATCTGAAAATTACAAAAGTACTGGCCTTGCTCAGTGGGATACGTTACGAGATGAAATTCTTCACAAAAACAGGTACTTTCTTGATGAGAAAATCGATACTGAAAGGTTACAGGAACTATTAAATCATCTTAAAGCCTTCAATTTTCCTAGCCAATGGTTTAGAGCTAGGATAAATCAAACCGATACTCCATATGATATTAAAGATATGGGGGCTCCGCCAAGTCAATATGCCAGTCATGGGCGAGCAAACCCTACAGGTATTCCCTATTTATACTTAGGTTCACTACCAGATACAGCAATCTCTGAAATCAGACCTCATACGGGAGAGACAGTAACCGTAGCTGAGTTTAAAATACCTGAAAACCTTGTAATTGCTGATTTAAGGGAGCCTAGAAAACATGTATCCCCTTTTGTTCTGTCCGATGCGCAAGAGATAGGAAAAATGAGAGCAGATATACCTTTCTTGGAAAAATTAGGTGAGGAGTTGACTCGTCCTGTGTTGCCAAGGAGTGCTGCCATTGATTATATTCCCAGCCAGTATTTATGCGAGTTTATTAAAAAGATTGGTTTTCATGGTGTAATTTACAGGAGTTCTGTAAGTGAAGGAATAAATCTAGCCTTATTTAATCCAACGTTAGCAAACCCTATTTCAACAACCCAGTATGAAGTTTCTCGCGTAAGTGTTGTAGTACAACCAAAGTAGTGATAATGGATTTTAAAAACTGGCGCCAGTAACATCAACTTTAAATTTTTGTTCCTGGAATCAATATGGTAGACAATTTCTACATAAAAAATAAACCACACTGAGATATTGAAAATATTTATATCTCCATAAAAATCCAAAGCTTTCGTCTTTACCAACCTTGACTCATCTAAAATTCATAGAAGTATTTCGATAAGCTTTTTGTTCTCAGACGAACTGCGACCCGTTAGACGCACCTTTAACCGACAGCTTCCCGTCAACCAAACAAAGCTGCGTATTAGACACTTATCGCTAATAGTTGATACTTACGACCACATTATTTATCAATTCTTTGTTGCTGGCAACGTTAGAGGTAAACGACTGTAGATAAGACGTATGACATTAATGAAGACTATGCGTTCGAAATCGCTTCTTGCAGCGTAGAGCTAACAATGAGCTCAAGAGATTTAAACTGTACGTAGCATCACAGACTAATAGATTAGTAAATTCCGGTGCGGGTAAGCTGTTATTGCCAATTTGGAATACAGACATGCAACTGATAGGTGAACAGTTCATTTATCTGGGTGATTTGAAAGTACCTGCTGCTTGATAATCGGACGATTCTTGCTGATATGTTATTTTGCGGCGGCACGGCATTGCCGTATAACGGTTGAAGCGCCGATATGACATGCGGCGACGGATTGCGGTGAATAATCCCCGCCTCATCCCGCCGCGCCGGACCGGACGCAAACCCACTACGTGAACACCGTTGGGCGAATCTTTTCGCCTGAAACAGGAGAGTTGCATGAGTACACCGCTCGACACTGCCGCACTGGACACGCTGTTTAATGATGCCCGCACCCACAGTTACTGGCAGGCTAAGCCCGTCGATAACGCCCTGCTGGAGCAGCTCTATGCCCTGACGGCACTGGGCCCGACCTCGGCAAACTGCTCGCCTGCGCGATTTGTTTTCGTGACCTCGGCGGAAGGCAAAGAGAAGCTGAAACCGGCACTCTCTTCCGGCAATCTGGAAAAAACCATGAGCGCGCCGGTCACGGTGATTGTGGCCTGGGACCGCGAGTTCTATGAGCAGCTGCCCGCCCTGTTCCCGCATGCTGATGCGCGCAGCTGGTTTACCGGCAGCCCGGAAGCGGCAAAAGAGACCGCTTTCCGTAACAGCAGCCTGCAGGCGGGCTACCTGATTCTGGCGGCTCGTTCGCTGGGTCTGGATGCCGGTCCGATGTCCGGGTTTGATCCGGCCAAAATCAATGACGCCTTTTTCCCCGACGGTCAGTATCAGGTTAACCTGCTGATTAACCTCGGCTACGGTGATGCATCAAAACTGCATCCGCGCCTGCCGCGACTGAGCTTTGAGCAGGCGAGCCGTTTCGCCTGATGCTGCCCGCGTCGCGAGTCGAATCGCGACGCGGATGACCTTAAACAGCGTGTCACCCTCCGAACCGTTCAGCGGCGCAGCATTTTTTGCAGGCGCTTTTGCTGCCAGCGCTGCGTCAGGCCATGAAAAACAAAGGTCCTCAATGCCCGGACAAACAGCACCGCTCCCCAGATCGCTGCGACCCAGAGCGACCAGTGATCATCCGGTGCCGTCACATGATTAAGCACAAACAGCAGTCCGCAAACCACTACTGCGGTAATCAGTGAACGGTAAAAGCGCGCCTCACCGAGGAGCCTGCTGCGTGCATCAACAATCCGCTGATCCAGCGCCTGATCCTCCCCGTTCTGTGGACCGGTCAGATCAGCAACGTTCACTTCAAAGACGGCAGCCAGCGCACTCAGTGTTTCCAGCCCCGGTCGCTCGCCATTTTCAATCCGCTGCACGGTGCGGGTGCTCAGTCCCGCCATTTCTGCCAGTTGTTCCTGTGACCACGCCCGGGCCAGTCGATGTTCTTTGAATCTGTTGATGCTGCTCATTCGTATTCTCCGTAGTAACAGACAGGAAGGAAAAGTGTGCGGCGAAACGTCCGGCAGTAACACGATCCTGACCCGACAGCAGCCTGACACTCGCATGACAGCAGTGTCACAGCCTGCTCGTTGTCAGTAATGAGGCTCGCGGATAAAACCCGGTTCCGCTGCAGGCGTCCCCTGATGAAACACCATTCGCCAGTTCTGATCCTCGCACAGCCAGTGTGAGGCGCGCAGTGCGGCCCGACTGCCATCGGCGTCACAGCTCTGGTAGTGCAGTATCAGACTCATCTCGCCCGTGCTCACCAGCTGAAAGTTACTACTAAGCATATCGGGCATCGCATCTTCTTTTATCAGCGCCGCGATGGTCTGCGCGCGAGTCACAAAGCGTCCTGAACGGGTTATCTCACAAAAGTCAGGATGGAGTATCTGCTCCAGCCACGCCAGTTCCCGTCGCCTGGCACTGTGCAGGCTGCGCTCTCGTTTCACCATTTCGTCCAGCAACATGGCTGACCCTCCTGTTATTCTGTGCTGACAGGCAGCGGCAATAATTCTTTTAAGCTGTTGAAGGTGGGCCTCGTGACGTTCCTGGCCGGTCAGCTCTCCCTCGCGACTCTGCTCATCCTAATCCGAATTTACCCCAATCTGTGCGTTGCCAGGTGCATTAAGGTAAGAAAATTCCTACAATGCTTCTGATGATTATCTGACCATTTTCACGGAGCGACAGATGGCTGGTCATTTTGTACGCTGGACGGGCGATCCCGGCTTCCCGGCTAATGATTTACGCATTCCCCAGGCTATCACCGACACGGCACAGCAGTTTGCTGACAAACGCCGTGGGCGATTTCTTGCCGCCCGTACCCTGCTGGCACAACTGATGCTACGGGTTTATGGCATTGGTGAGCTGCCGCGCCTGCTTATCCAGAGCAACGGACGCCCCGTTTTTGCTGACAGCGATCTGCCCGATTTCAGCATCGCCTATGCGGGCAATACGGTGGGTGTGCTGCTGGCCGAAGAGGGTGGACGTGCCGGTCTGGATATGGAGATTGTGCATGCCAGAAGCCGTCAGACTCAGGAGCAGCTGATTCAGGGATTAACCTCGGGCGAGATCGCCTGGATCAATGCCCAGCAGGATGCCATGGAGGCGGTGACGCAGATCTGGACATTACGCCAGAGCATTCTCAAGCTGACGGGAGAGGGCGATCGGGGACTGGATTCGCTGCGCCTGTTGCCCGGTGCGGGTCGGCTGCGATCTTCACTCTATCCCGATATTCAGGTGGTGTGTGATGCGGAGCCCATGCTGGTCTGGTCGTGTGCGCTGTCGTCTGCGACTCAGCGTCTGCATCTGTGGGAGATGGATAACGCCTTTCAGTGGCACGCATTACGCGAAATAGAGATGGGTAAGCCCAACATCGGGCCTCATGCTCTGCGGCTGACCAGCCTGCCCAGCGAGCGCAGCCTGCATCCTGAAATGTAAAAAGCCGCAACCCGGAGGTTGCGGCCCTGAATGCGCTTAGTGCGCGTCTACAAAGACAATCTTCAGCACAAACAGCAGAGCAACAATTACTACGCAGGGGCTGATTTCACGCCAGCGGCCAGTACCCAGCTTCATGACGCAGTAAGCGATGAATCCCAGCGCAATGCCTTCGGTGATGGAAAAACTAAAGGGCATCATGGCGGCGGTCACAAACGCCGGAACGGCTTCGGTCAAATCATCCCAGCGTACGCGCGACAGGCTGGCGGTCATTAACACCCCAACGTAAATCAGCGCGCCCGCAGCGGCGTAGGATGGCACCATCGCGGCCAGCGGTGACAGGAAGGTCACCAGCAGGAACAGCAGGCCGGTCACCACTGCCATCAGGCCGGTACGACCACCAATCGCCACGCCCGAGGTGCTTTCGATATAGGCGGTCACGGATGAGGTGCCCGCCAGCGCACCACTCACTGAACTGATGCTGTCGACATAGAGCGCCTGCTGCATGCGCGGGAAAGTGCCGGTTTCATCGGTCAGTCCCGCTTTGTCGGTGACGCCGATCAGCGTGCCGGAGGAGTCGAACAGATTGACCAGCATAAAGGAGAAGATTACGCCTGCCATGCCGATGTTGAAGGCGCCTTTGATATCCACCTGGCCAACCACAGAAGTAATGGAAGGCGGCGCAGAAAACAGGCCGACAAACTTCACGTCGCCCAGCATCCAGCCGATAGCGGTGGTAACCACCATCGAGATCAGCACTGCCGCGTGGATATTGCGTGATGCCAGAATAGCGATGATAAAGAAGCCCAGCGCGCCCAGCAGTACGCTGTGCGAGGTCAGGTTCCCCACGGCCACCAGGGTATCGGGATTCGGCACGATAATACCGGCATTCTTCAGCCCCATCATGGCGATAAACAGGCCGATACCGGCGGTAATGCCGACGCGCAGGCTCAGCGGGATATTGGCAATCATCCAGTAGCGAACCCGCAGCAGCGTCAGGATCAGCAGGCCGACCGCACCCCAGAAGATCGCGCCCATACCCACCTGCCACGAATAGCCCATCGCACCGACCACCACAAAGGCGAAAAAGGCGTTCAGCCCCATTGCGGGCGCCAGCGCCACCGGCAGATTGGCAAACAGTCCCATCAGAATGCTGCCGAAAGCGGCAATCAGACAGGTGGTCACAAACACCGCCTGGGTATCCATGCCGGCGACGCCGAGGATCTGCGGATTGACGAAGACGATGTAGACCATCGTCAGAAAGGTGGTGATACCCGCGATCACTTCGGTGCGCACCGTGGTGCCATGTTCCTGCAGCCTGAAGATGCGCTGCAAAACGCCTTGCTTGCTCA
Organism: Pantoea sp. BJFS-204; assembly: GCF_049310725.1. Lineage (NCBI taxonomy): Bacteria > Pseudomonadati > Pseudomonadota > Gammaproteobacteria > Enterobacterales > Erwiniaceae > Pantoea > Pantoea sp. BJFS-204. Next base: position 93,240 of record NZ_JBMOWE010000007.1, read on the forward strand.
TGCCATCCATCCAGAAGAAAAAATCATCGGCGCGTATCCTGGCGATTTTACCGGGGCAATACAATGATTTTTCGCAACCGATTGCCAGTCTCGCAATCTGCGCTGAGTGCGGTAGAGTGTGGAGCACACCCCTGAATCGAAGGATAGAGTCTGATGTCAGTAGAATGCGTCTTTTTTGATTGCGATGGCACGCTGGTGGACAGTGAGTTGCTCTGTACCCAGGCCTACGTCAACACCTTTGCCCGTTACGGCCTGGAACTGTCGCTGCAGCAGATGTTTGAAAAGTATAAGGGCGTCAAACTCTACGACATTATTCGTGACGTCGGCGACGCGCATCAGGTGACGCTGCCGATGGAAGAGGTGGAGACCGCCTATCGCGCAGAGGTCGCGCGGCTGTTTGATCAGCAACTGCAGCCCATCCCGGGCGCGAAAGCGCTGGTTGAGCAGATCAAGGTGCCGATGTGCGTGGTTTCAAACGGGACGGTAAAAAAGATGCAGCACTCGCTGGGCTTAACCGGCATGCTGCCGCTGTTTGCGGAGCACCTCTACAGCGGCTATGACATTCTGCACTGGAAGCCCGATCCGGAACTGATGTACCACGCTGCGGAACAGATGCAGGTGCCGATTGAGCGCTGCATTCTGGTGGATGACTCCGAAGCGGGCGCCCGCGCCGGTATCGCTGCCGGCATTCCGGTCTACTACTACTGCGCTGACCCGCACAACCCTGAACTGGATCACCCGCTGGTGACGCGCTTCGACGATATGGCGCAACTGCCTGCGCTGTGGCGCGCCCGTGGCTGGGATCTGGTGTAGCGCGGGCCAGCATGACACACACCGTCTGTTTTTTAACCCTGCCCGGCGTGATGGCGCTGGATCTCACCGGCCCGGCCGAGACGCTGAAGCTGGCGGGCGAGCACTTTACGCTGCGCTACATCGGCCCGCAGCCGGAGGTGGTCTGCTCCACCGGCATGACCATTGGCGGCATCGAACCGTTACCTGATCAGTTGCCCGCCGGGAGTCTGCTGGTGGTGCCTGGCGTCTATGACTCGCAGGTCTGTTACGCCACGCCGCAGGCCGGAGAGGCTCGCGACTGGCTGATGCGCCAGCACGCCGCGCTGCGCGCGCAGACCTTTATGCTGGTCTGCGTCTGCTCGGGTGCGCTGCTGGCGGCGCAGGCAGGCATGCTGGATGACGTGCTCTGCACCACCCATCACGATGTAATTGCCCGCCTGAAAGCCGCGGCCCCGCGCGCACGGGTGCAGGAGAACCGGGTGTTTGTCGGGCATGAGAATATCTGGACCAGCGCAGGCATCACGGCGGGAATCGATCTGGCGCTGCATCTGATTAATCAGCTCTGCGATACGCAAACCGCGCTGGCGGTAGCGCGGGAGATGGTGGTCTGGTTCCGCCGTGCCGGTGACGATCCGCAACTTTCGCCGTGGCTGCGTTACCGCAACCACATGCATCCGGCCATTCACCGGGCGCAGGATCTGATGATTGCCCATCCTGAGCACGGCTGGACCCTGACCGAGCTGGCTGGACGCACGCATGTCAGCAGCCGCCATCTGGCGCGGCTGTTTCGCCAGCATCTGGGGATTAGCGTGCGTGAATACCATGAGCAGCTGCGGGTTGGCGTGGCGCGCCAGCGTCAGCAGCAGGGTGAATCTGCCGAAAAAGCGGCGCTGGCGGCGGGGTTTTCATCGGCGCGCCAGCTACGGCGCGCCCGCCAGCGTGAAGCCAATCAGCTGACAAAGTGACGGGTATCGACGCGTTTCAATGCCATACCCAGCAGCAGGCTGCCGCCCAGCGTCAGCCCGAACACCCAGGGCAGGTCGAGCCACGGACGCGACATATCATCGTAATGATGCGTTCGCAGGTAGTGAATGAACAGCGCATGAAAGCCGTAGATCGGCAGTGAATAGCGCGCAATCACCGTTAAACCGGGCAGGGTGCGCTGGTTCAGGCTGTTTTTAAACACGATCAGCAGGCTGATCGCGGCGATAAACACCAGCGGTCCGCAGTAGAGATACCAGGTGTCATTAAACGCCCCGTTAACGATCAGCGCCTGTTTCGTCCCTAACGTAATGCCAATCACACAGGCGATAAACAGCCCGGCAGCCAGCGGCGTCAGGCCGCGCCGGGTCGTTTCCATCGTGCCGATAGCCCGTCCCAGCAGCGCATAGAGCAGGTAGTAGATACTGTCACCGCTGACATAGAGATTAACCGGCAGAAAGTGAAATGGCCCCAGCGACTGGCTGACCGTATTGGGATTGGCGAGCACCGCCAGCACCAGCACCAGCAGCGCCACGTAGCGCGCCTGCACGGTTTTTACCTGGATCAGGGGCGACAGCAGATAGATGCCGATCAGCGCAAAGAAGAACCACAGGTGATAAAACACCGGCTTCTGCAGCATCTTCAGGATTGATCGCCCTTCGCTGATGGGGGTCAGCCAGGTGATATAGGCCAGCGATACCGCGCTGTAGAACAACAGACAGAGCACCAGCCGGAGCATATGGCGCGGCTGGGCGCTGCGTTCGCCGAAAAACAGATAGCCGGAGATCATAAAGAACAGCGGAACACAGACGCGTGATGCTGAGTTCAGCAGATTAGCCGCATCCCAGGTGATGCCAGTCACCGCCATCGGCCCGGTGATATACCAGGTGGTGGTATGAATCACGATCACCATCAGACAGGCAACCGCGCGTAAATTATCGATCCAGTAAATCTTCTGCGGCATGGCATCCTCTTGCGCATCGCGTCCGTGCGCAAAAGGGTAGCCAAATGCGACCAGAGCAACAACTGCTGCCAGCAGGATTCGGAGCCATCTGTATGCCAGCGCCCTGAATCACCGCGAAAACGCGCCGGTAGCGCCTGGGATTTACGGCTGCACATCGCGCGGTCAAAGGGTATACTGTCGGCCTCTTTTTTTAATCTAACCGAAGCGCGTGCACACTCAACATGCAAAAGTTTGATACCAAAACCTTTCAGGGGCTGATCCTGACCTTGCAGGATTACTGGGCGCGTCAGGGCTGCACCATTGTCCAACCGCTGGACATGGAAGTGGGCGCTGGCACTTCACACCCGATGACCTGCCTGCGCGCACTCGGCCCGGAGCCGATCGCCGCCGCTTACGTGCAGCCATCACGCCGTCCTACCGATGGCCGCTACGGTGAAAACCCGAACCGCCTGCAACACTATTACCAGTTCCAGGTGATCATCAAACCCTCACCGGACAACATTCAGGAGCTCTATCTTGGCTCGCTGAAAGAGCTGGGTATGGACCCGACGGTGCATGACATTCGCTTCGTGGAAGATAACTGGGAAAACCCGACGCTGGGTGCCTGGGGACTCGGCTGGGAAGTGTGGCTCAACGGCATGGAAGTGACGCAGTTCACCTACTTCCAGCAGGTTGGCGGCATGGAGTGTAAGCCGGTGACCGGCGAGATCACCTACGGTCTGGAGCGTCTGGCGATGTACATCCAGGGCGTCGACAGCGTTTACGATCTGGTGTGGAGCGACGGTCCGCTGGGCAAAACCACCTACGGCGACGTGTTCCATCAGAACGAAGTGGAGCAATCCACCTATAACTTCGAATACGCCGACGTTGATTTCCTCTTTACCTGCTTCGAGCAGTATGAGAAAGAGGCGCAGCATCTGCTGGCGCTGGAAAAACCGCTGCCACTGCCCGCCTACGAACGCATTCTTAAAGCGGCACACAGCTTCAACCTGCTGGATGCCCGCAAAGCGATCTCGGTAACAGAGCGTCAGCGCTATATTCTGCGCATTCGTACCCTGACCAAAGCCGTGGCTGAAGCTTACTACGCCTCTCGCGAGGCAATGGGCTTCCCGATGTGCAATAACAAAAAGTAAGAGGCAGCCATGACTGAACAAACCTTCCTGGTGGAGATCGGCACCGAAGAGCTGCCACCAAAAGCCCTGCGCAGCCTGGCAGAAGCCTTTGCCGCGCAGGTCACTGCTGAACTGGATGCCGCTAACCTGAGCCACGGCGAGGTCAGCTGGTTTGCTGCGCCGCGTCGTCTGGCGCTGAAAGTCGCAAACCTGAGCGCCTCACAACCCGATCGGGAAGTAGAGAAGCGTGGACCGGCGATCTCTGCTGCGTTTGACGCTGACGGCAACGCCACCAAAGCCGCCGAAGGCTGGGCGCGTGGCAACGGCATTACCGTCGATCAGGCTGAACGTCTCGCCACCGATAAAGGCGAATGGCTGGTTTATCGCGCTCAGGTCAAAGGCGAAGCGGCCCAGGCGCTGCTGCCCGCAATGATCGCTACCGCGCTCAGCAAGCTGCCGGTGCCAAAACTGATGCGCTGGGGCAACAGCGATGTGCAGTTCGTTCGTCCGGTTCACACCGTGACGATGCTGCTGGGCGATGAGCTGATCCCAGGCACCATTCTGGGCATTAAGTCAGATCGGGTTATTCGTGGTCACCGCTTTATGGGTGAAAGCGAAATCACGCTCGACAACGCCGATCAGTACCCTGATGTGCTGGAAAAACGCGGCCAGGTCATTGCCGACTATCAGGTCCGCAAAGCGATGATTAAAGCCGATGCTGAAGCAGCAGCACGCCGTTTAGGCGGCAACGCTGATATCAGCGACAGCCTGCTGGAAGAGGTGACATCGCTGGTGGAGTGGCCGGTGGTCCTGACCGCGACCTTTGAAGAGAAATTCCTCAAGGTACCTGCGGAAGCGCTGGTCTACACCATGAAAGGCGATCAGAAGTATTTCCCGGTGTATGACAATGACGGCAACCTGATGCCGAACTTCATTTTCGTCACCAACATCGAATCCAGCGATCCGCGCCAGATTATCTCCGGCAACGAAAAAGTGGTACGTCCACGCCTGGCCGATGCGGAGTTCTTCTTTAATACCGACCGCAAAAAGCGTCTGGAAGATCACCTGCCGCGTCTGGAGACGGTGCTGTTCCAGAAAGAGCTGGGCACGCTGCGCGATAAAACCGATCGCATTCAGGCCCTGGCGGGCTGGATTGCCGGTGAAATTGGCGCAGATGTGAATCACGCCACCCGCGCGGGCCTGCTGTCGAAGTGTGACCTGATGACCAACATGGTCTTCGAGTTCACCGACACCCAGGGCGTGATGGGCATGCACTACGCGCGTCACGACGGCGAAGCCGAAGATGTGGCGGTGGCGCTGAATGAGCAGTATCAGCCGCGCTTTGCCGGTGACGATCTGCCGTCCAGCCCTGTCGCCTGTGCACTGGCGATTGCCGATAAAATGGATACGCTGGCCGGTATTTTCGGCATTGGTCAGCATCCAAAAGGCGACAAAGATCCGTTCGCACTGCGTCGTGCGGCGCTGGGCGTGCTGCGTATCATCGTTGAGAAGAACCTGCCGCTTGACCTGCAGACTCTGACCGAAGAAGCGGTGCGCCTGTATGGCAGCAAGCTGAGCAACGCCCGCGTGGTGGATGATGTGATCGACTTTATGCTGGGTCGCTTCCGCGCCTGGTATCAGGAAGAGGGTCACAGCATCGACACGCTGCAGGCGGTTCTGGCGCGTCGTCCGACCCGTCCGGCTGACTTTGATGCACGCATGAAAGCGGTGTCGCACTTCCGTACGCTGGAAGCAGCCGCAGCACTGGCGGCGGCGAACAAGCGCGTCTCTAACATTCTGGCAAAATCGACTGAAACGCTGAATGAGAGCGTGCAGGCGTCGCTGCTGAAAGAGAATGAAGAGATCCAGCTGGCGACCTTTGTCACTGCGCTGAGCAGCAAGCTGCAGCCTTACTTCGCTGAAGGTCGTTATCAGGATGCGCTGGTCGAACTGGCACAGCTGCGTACTGCGGTAGACAACTTCTTCGATAAAGTGATGGTTAACGCCGACGATCAGGCGGTGCGGGTTAATCGCCTGACGCTGCTGTCAAAACTGCGTGAGCTGTTCCTGCAGGTCGCGGATATCTCACTGCTACAGTAATGCTATTTGTTGTGCGGAAAAGGGACGAGCAATCGTCCCTTTTTTTATGGGATTTTTTGGCCTGATGTTTTCAACTCATACCTGAGTGTGACCGCTATAGCGGCCATTTTTTAGGATGCAAATGAATACGCTAAAGTGCCTAAACTGCCATTGCCGGTCATCAGAAATCGGCTGTGGTGATGCGCCAGGTTATAAATATTATGTCTATATATCAAAAGTTTAATTGTTAATTTTTCTCCTGTCATACTCTAAGGTTTTTCATCAATGCGGAGGTTAAGAAACCGCCCTAAAAATAGCCAGCCCTCTTGTTTTTCCCCTCTCCTGATGGATAATTCGCCAGAATTTACACCCGGTTACATTTAGTGAAATGGAATTTTCATGAAAAGGATTTGTTTATCGCTCTGGCATCCGCCAGTGCGTCTGCTCACCATGGTGGCAGGCGCGCTGCTCTGCTCTGCTTCCCCGCTGATGGCAGCCCCGCCAGCCGATAATCCCCGCGAAGAAGGCCAGGCGATTGATGCCCGCGAGCAACTGCGTCAGCAGATGCGCGAGCGCGTGCTGCAACAGCAGAATGCGCCGCAGGCGAATGAACATCTTCCCCGTCCTGATAGTCGTCTGCCCGGTTATCCTGCCGGTGAGCAACCCTGCTTTACCATCAATCAGATCGCCCTGACTGGCGATGAAGCCAGCCGTTTTCAGTGGGCGCTCGACGCCGCCGCGGATGCCACCGGCCGCTGCCTGGGCGGACAGGGCATCGTGCTGGTCATTAACAAAGTGCAGAATGCAATTCTCGCCAAAGGCTATGTCACCACCCGCGTCATGGCACAGGAGCAGGATCTGACTAAAGGCGTATTAACGCTGACGTTACAGCCGGGCCGTATCAGCAGGATCCGTTTTGATGAACCGGTTTCCTGGCGTGGACGGCTGTGGAATGCGATTCCGGCGTCATCGGGCGAGATATTAAATCTGCGGGATATTGAGCAGGGGCTGGAGAACTTCAAGCGGGTGCCCAGTGCCAGTGCCGACATTAAAATCGTGCCGGGCGAGCAGGAAGCCACCAGCGATCTGCAGGTCAACTGGCGCGAAGGCAGACCGGTGCGGCTCAGTCTGGGACTGGATGACAGCGGCTCCAGAAGTACCGGGCGCTACCTCGGTTCCGCCACCCTCGCAGTGGATGCGCCCTTTGCGCAGAACGATCTGTTTTACGCCAATATTGGCAAAAATCTGTTTGAGCATGGGCCGTTCGGTAACCGCTCGCACACCCTGAATTACTTTTTCCCGATAGGCTACTGGGCCGTTTCCGCCAACTACAACGACTACACCTATCACCAGAACATCCCCAATGCCAATGAGGTGCTGCGCTACAGCGGCAAGAGCGATAATTTCCAGCTCACGGTCTCCCGGTTGCTCTACCGCGATCAGTCGAACAAAACCACGCTTAATCTGCGTGGCTACCGCAAACATTCCACCAACGCCGTCAACGATATCGACATTGTGCAGCAAAAGCGGCGCACCGCGGGCTGGGAACTGGGCCTGAATCAGCATAGCTATCTGGGCAGCAGCACGCTGGACGCCAGTATCGCCTGGCGGCGCGGTACTGGTGCGTTTAATGCGCTTCCTGCACCAGAAGAGTCGCGTCATCAGGGCAGCGCGCGTACCGGCATATTGCTGGGCGACCTCGGCATCAACCATCCTTTCGCTGTGGGCGAGCAGCCCTGGCGGGTCTACAGCAGTGTGCGGGGCCAATGGAGTCCGAATGCCCTGACGCCACAGGAGCGCATGGCGATTGCCGGCCGTTATACGGTACGCGGCTTCGACGGTGAACAGATGTTGTCGGGGGAAAAAGGACTGCTGTGGCGCAACGAAATTGGCTGGAATCTTTTCTCGCGCGGACATGAGCTCTATCTGGCTGCCGATTATGGCCGGGTGGCCGGAGCCTCGGGCGCGGTGATGGGCGAGTACATCGCGCAGCAGCTGTATCCGGGGGTTAAGCGCAGTGACCTGTCTGAGGAGCAGCGGCAGACGATAAGCGCGCTGGGTACGCTGGCGGCGGGTCTTGCGGGCGGCGTTGTGGGTGACAGCACGGCGGATGCGGTGGCGGGGGCGCAGGCGGGGAAAACGTCGCTGGAAAATAACGCACTGAGTGATATTGCGCAGGCGCAGTCTGAAGGTAAGACGCCGGAACAGAAGGCCGGTGAGTACGTTGAGGCGGAAAACGAACGCTATAAGAAGGCAAACTGCGGCGGCATGAGCGCCGAAGCCTGCTCGGTGAAGATGTATGAAGAGCGGCGTGAAGCGCTGAAAGATATGGCTTCGCTGGGTGCTGACTTCGTACCTGTTGTGGGTGATATCAAAAGCTTTGCGGAAGCGCAGTCGGCGCTTGATTATCTTGTGACTGCAATCGGTATCATTCCTGGCGCGGGAGATGCGGCAGGCAAGGTCATCAGGGCAGCAGAAACGGCGCTGAAGAAAGGGGACGTGGCTGAAGCGTCGAAGCTGATTAATAAAGCAAGTGATGAAATATCGGCCTATAGTTCAGCTACCTATCCAAAACTGAAAGAAGATCTGATCCAGCAAAATCTGAATAATATCGCGAAGCAGGATCCCAGACTGGCGGCGGTTGTCAAAGGTGACAATGGAAAGCTGAACTATGGTGTTGGTACTGGCACTAAAGAGGAAGCTGATCGGCTGGGTAAAATTTGGGTGGGAGACGGAGCCAGACCAACAAGTGATGGCACAGGATTAGTCAGTGCTGATGGAACCAGAATTTATAGATCCCCTAAAGAAAAGCCAAATGCTCCGGATTCATTAAATCCAACGGGAACTCAGGCTAACTTTGAAAGTTATACAAAAAATATTGAAACAGGAAAAATGGATAAAACTGGTAACGGTCACTTGAATATTTCAGGGGAAAATAAATGAAAGCATCTCTGAGAAGTATTGGTTGTGATTGGTTTGATTTATCAAGTTATGAACCTGAAGAAGATGATTGTTTTCAATTTTTAGCCCATTTATGTATAGGGCCATCAGAAGAAAAAGGAATAAATCATTTTGAGGTTTATGTCTGTACCCCAGAATGGCTCTGCAAACACCACTGGCTACCAGAATTGATGCGCCATACGCTTCTGGTGCGTAAATACGATCTGGATGAGATCACCAAAACCATTACGGATTATATCGACCAGTGCGAAGGGAGAGACTGGATGGAGATAGCGCATAAACTCTCCCGCGTATTTGCCTGGGAATATGAAGATTATCAGCCTTAAACGTTAAATCCCGGCCAGTGAGCCGGGATTTTGCTTTTAATCCCTAAATCCTTCCCGCTTACCGCCGCTGCAACCGAATCACACCGGGTTCAGCGGTAATCTCCAGCTGTTCCACCTCAGTGATATCAAAGCCGGTCAGCCAGTCGCCGCCGATAACCAGCTCACCGTTCTCCCGCACCCATTCTGCACCTAAATCCTGCCTCTGCTGGCTGGCTTCACAGAGTACTTTCCACTCAGCTTCATCGATCACGGTTGTTACCGAAATCTTGTTATCGCGCAGCACCAGACGGATCGGCGTGTCGGTGGTGAAGCCGAGCGCGTCAAGCTGAGTGCCCGCGATGTTCAGCTCCGGCACCGACCCTTGGATAAGGCTGTTATTCATAAATCATCCTCCCTGACGGTCGCGATGCGGATAATCAGCTGGCCCTTTTCGGCGATGATGCTGACCGGCTGGCCTTTGATAAATCCCCACTGTTCCAGCCATCGTCCTTTGATGGTCAGTTGGGGTAATGGATTCGGTCTGCCACCGTTGGGGCGGTAACCAACGATGCTTTTGCGTGCTTGGGGTACAGCGGGTTCTGACGTAGAATCAGCTCTAGCCATAATTAACTCCAGTTCAGTTAGTTGTGGTCAGCGGGCTGTTGGTGTTCCACCACCTTCAGCTCGCGCTAAAAATCTCTCGTTACGTTCTTCCTTTTCTGTTTTCTCCTGTTCAAATATACACCGCCCGCTTTGTAAACTCGCTGAAAGCTAAGTAATAAACTGCGAGTCGTCTCTGAAAAACGGATTGTTTTTTCCATTTACTATTTCGTTTACATCCTCTTCCCAATACTCTCTTCAGCATCTGCAGCCGGCCATTTGTTTATATGGGTATGGCGATTTCCGGCATCGCATAAGAGTGAAATGATGATGACAGGGAAAAGGATGACAGGCATGATGACACCACAAATGACACCACGCGAGAGTCAGGTTATGAGTACTATCCACTTCAGGATTGATGAGGACGTTAAACGGCTGGCGATGCGGGCAGCAGAGCGCCAGAAGATGACGCTGACAGAGGTTATGCGTCAGCGAGCGGAAGAGCTGGCTGCTGAAGAGCGGCAATATCAGGATGGCCAACATGATGCATGGCTGGAAGAGCAAATCACGGCGGCATTCAGTCGTTATGAAGCCGGTGATAGCGAGTTCATCAGTAACGATGAAATGAATGCCCGCATGGAAGAACTGAAAGCGCAGGCCGCGCGGGGAACGTTGTGATATCAGCCGTTCAATGGGAAAAACAGGCGCAGGCAGACAGGGAGACGATATTTCGTTATCTGTATCGTGAGGCTGGCCTGCTGGTAGCCAGTGCAACAGACGATAAGTTTACCCATATGGCCAGTCTGCTTAGCGAAAACCCGCGGGCCGGAACAAAAGTCGGCACAGAAAAACAATATAAACTGGTGGTGCCACGCTTTCCGTTCATCATCATCTATGTTGCCGAAACAGATGGCGTTTGCATCCTGCGAGTACTTCATACATCCCGGAAAATATCAGGCCGCTATCAAAGATAGTTAGCCTGTTCATCCAGCATCAGATTGTCAGGCATAAGAACGTCGTCAGACAGAACGGCACGCTTCAGAGCTGAATTAGACAATTAGCCCCCAAACCGCACCTTTTAATTTTTCACCTGCCATCTACAGCACACCATCACGCCGCAGGCGGCGTCGTCCTTGCAAAGCTTTCACGCTGAAACAGTGTTTCCGCCAGACGGTGTCGGTGAAGGGGCTGACGGGTAAGAACCTGGCGCAGGTGGTAAGCGATACGGATGCAGTTTGCTTGGCAACGCAGATAAATAAGCTGACGGAAGACTATTCGGAAGTACAGGCGATAGGGGCGCGTTGCTGGGTACGGTAACCTCTTATGCTTCTTGCAACTCGGCGCTGACAGGCGTACCGGACGGTGTGAGTGACGAAGTATAATAAAAATACGCTCTAAAACCTATAGTCAACTAGCAAAGTGAAAGTGAGTTTTCGCTAATTCCATTAGCAAATTGAATTGTTTGAAAGTATATTTATGAGAAGATAGCTCACTAACAACCAGAAGTTAAAATAAGTTTTAGTGTTATATAAGGAAAGATTAAAATGCATGGAAGCCGTTTTTTTTCTGGCTATGAAAAAGGCAATGTTAAACGCTATTTATTACTCTCCGTTTTTTTCATCATATTCGCAGCATGGCTATGGTATCTGATGTGGTCAACTGGCGTCGCAAGTCGTGTTGTATTAATGAAGAGTGTTCCCGAGTGGACAACATACATTACTGTTGCATCAATAGTAGGTCTTGTTTTTTCGGGGCGAGTTGTTTATTTTAGACCAGTTGGTGAATCAGCTATCTATGTACTGAAAGCTTTTGGATGTGGCTTTTCTATTGGTCTTATATGCATTCTAAATTGTTACAGTGTCTATGTTTATATCGCTCCTGGTAACATTGTTCAGTATGAGTCTGAATACGAGGTTACGTTTCCAGGTCCGGCAGTTGGGAAATATAGCCATTGTGAAGCTGGTTTGTGGATTAAAGATGCTCACACAAAAAGATGGCTTCAACTTTGTACAAATCGTACGAATTTATACAATGACAGGAAGCAAGGTATGACTAAAGTATGGGTGACGGCTCATACTAATAAAATAGGGTCTTACATTATAAATTATAAGTTCACTTATGATTAATTTTAAAACAACTATACGCATTAATTATTATTTTTATAAATCCGGGTTAACTGAGTGATAGTTAAAATTTCCGAGCGGAAAGTCCAGAGGCAGGAATGAAGATAATCCAGTAAAATTAATATTCGTGGGCTTTTACTGATCTATAGCCTGGCTCCAGATTTCTGCTGCTCTTAATGAAGTCATTACCTTGAAATGGAGCCAGACACCATTGTCCTTCTTAATGGTTCTGGCTCAGCACACCATCACGCCGCAGGCGGCGTCGTCCTTGCAAAGCTCTCACGCTGAAACAGCGTTTCCGCCAGTTTCACCAGCGCCGGTCGTTCGACACACCAGTTCGGCACTACGCGACGGAAATTGAGGTAGCCGATCATGCAACCGGTGGCGATATCCGCCAGATTGAGCTGGCCGTTGTTAAGCCATTTCCCCTCTGCCGCCTTCGCTTCCAGCATGTCGAGGCTGCGCTGAATCTTTTCACGATTGCGCAACAGCACCTCTTCCGACTGCAAATCCCCCGGACGCATCTGCTCGCGCACGATCACCAGCGCGGCATCGCTGACGCCATCCGCCAGCTTCTCCAGCTGACGGATGTTAAGCGATTCAAGCGGATCGGCAGGCAGCAGAGCAGGCTCCACGCCACGCAGTTCCAGAAACTCCGCAATGATGCTGGAATCGAACCAGATTTGCTTATCGTCAGCGACCAGCGCCGGAACTTTGCCCAGCGGATTGTAGTGCGGCACGTGGCTGTCATCGCTGTAAGGCGATGCGTTAACGAATTCAAAAGTAATGCCTTTTTCCAGCATGATAATCGAAATCTTACGCACAAACGGGCTGGTATAGCTGCCAATCAGTTTCATCGGGTTCTCCAGAGTCAGTGACTATTCGCCAGGAAACATAAAGGGATTGAGACTGCTGCGTGCGAAGCCTTCCTGCTCCATTTTGGCATCCAGTATCAGCGATGCCAGGTCATCTGCCACCGGTTCAATGGCCGGATCTTTCTCCTGATAGAGCATCTTCAGGTAAGTGCCGCAGTCGCCACAGCTCTCTGCTTTCACCGCCGCCCGTTCGCTGTCGATCGACCAGTAATGCAGATCACGGGACTGTTCGCACTGGGTACATTTGCTGCGCACCACATGCCATTCACTTTCGCACAGATTACAGTGCAGATAGCGCGCGCCTTCATGACTGCCCATATGCACCACGCTGGCGACCGGCATACTGGCGCAGACCGGACAGAACTGACGCTGATCACCCATCTCAGCGCGTGCTTTGCCTGGGATCAGGGCCGCCATCTGCGCCCAGTAGAGCGAAAGCGCCGCCCAGATAAAGGGTGCTTTGTCGCTGCTGACCAGCGCATACTCGCCGGTAAAGAGCGCGCTGGCCAGCGTTTCCAGCTCGGTGGCGGACGCCTTCTCCAGATTCTCCAGCACCGCCAGTGCCTGACCGCTCATCTCTGGTTTCAGCTCGGCAATCAGTGAATGCAGCAGTCGCTGCCAGTGGGGATCGCGCGGCAGGGTATGAATATTCAGCGGCGGCTTGCCCTCGCTGGCGCTCTGCGTCAGGCGGGCATGCAGGTCGATGTGCAGCGGATGGTCATACAGCACAATCTCCTGCGCTTCAGCGATCACCGCCGCAAAGCGCAGGTAGTCGCCGAGTGGGTTTTTCGCCGCCAGGTCACGCAGTCGCGCAGCACGACGGCTGTATAAATTTTTCAGCCGTGGAAAAAGTAACGGCGGAATCATCTCCGCCGTTGTCTTTTCGCCTTTCTCCAGCTGATCTTGCGGGATTATGCGAATACTCATCAGGGGCGTTTTTCCTGTTTTATTGGCGGATTACGCTGCTCGCGATACCAGCGAGGATGGTGCTGCCTGGCCCATTCGGCGCTGACCCAGCCTTCCACCATCGCGGTCAGTGTGCCTTTGACCCACAACGCAGCATAAATGTGCACCATAATGACGATGATTAGCGCCACCGCTGACACCGAATGTACCACCAACGCCAGACGAATCAGCGGAATGGCGAAGGCATCGGCAAAGTAAGGTCGCCAGATCACGATGCCACTGGCAAGCAGCAACACTAAGCTGATAATAGCAGCCCAGAACACACACTTCTGACCAAAGTTATATTTACCGGTATCACCCACCTCTTCATTCAGCGCAATCCGGTGAATGTTTCTGGCCCAGTAAAGGTCATCGCGATTAATCAGGTTGTGTTTCCAGTAACGCAAAAACATCAGCATAAAAGCAACGAACATCACCACGCCGACAAAAGGATGCAGAATACGCGCCAGCTGTGGTGTGCCAAATATCTGCATCAGCCAGTTGAACGACGGAAAGAAAAACCCTAATCCGCTTAACGCGGCCATGACAAAGCAAATCGCGACAATCCAGTGATTGATGCGTTCGGGTGCGCGGTAACGCACCAGATGATCGGGCTTTTTCATTATTTGCGCTCCTCAGGATGATCGTCGTTGTCGTCGTGCTCTTCAGTGACGCGATTCGGGCCAACGCCAACATAGTGAAAAATAGAGGCGGCGAACGTAGCGGCAAAACCCACCGCCGCCAGCGGTTTCCAGATCCCTTTCCAGAAGGTCACCGTCGGGCTGATGCCCGGGTTAGCAGGCAGCCCGTGGTAGAGCTGAGGCTTGTCGGCATGATGCAGCACATACATTACATGGGTGCCGCCCACGCCTTCCGGGTTGTAGAGGCCAGCCTGCGCAAAGCCGCGCGACTTCAGCTCCGCTACACGTTCCTCCGCCAGCGTCAGCATGTCGCTTTTGCTGCCGAAATGAATGGCACCGGTCGGACAGGTCTTCACACAGGCAGGCTCCTGGCCGACGCTGACGCGATCCACGCACAGGGTGCATTTGTAGGCGCGGTTATCCTCTTTGTTGAGCCGCGGCACGTTGAACGGGCAACCCGCAATGCAGTAGCCGCAGCCGATACACTGCTCAGACTGGAAATCGACGATGCCGTTGGCGTACTGAATAATGGCACCTGCCGACGGACAGGCTTTCAGGCAGCCGGGATCGGCGCAGTGCATGCAGCCATCTTTGCGAATCAGCCAGGCCAGCTTGCCGTTCTCTTCAACTTCCGAGAAGCGCATCACCGTCCAGGATTTGGCGGTCAAATCGGTAGGGTTGTCATAGACCCCGATGTTATGACCGACTTCATCGCGGATGTCGTTCCATTCGGAGCAGGCGACCTGACAGCCTTTGCAGCCAATACAGGTGGTGACGTCAATGAGCTTCGCGACTTCACGCTGGTGATCGCGCGCCTGTGGCGGTGGGGTGAAGCCGTTGGTCGCTGAGCGACGGATAATATCTTGTGATTGATAAGCCATTGTCATCTACCGTTACGCTTTTTCCACTTTCACTAAAAATCCCTTGTACTCCGGGGTCTGCGAGTTGGCATCGCCAACCGACGGCGTCAGCGTATTGGCGAGGAAGCCTTTACGCGTGGTGCCTTCAAAGCCCCAGTGACAGGGAATACCCACGGTATCAACCGGCTTGCCGTCAATCATCAGACGCTGCAGACGACGTGTTACCACCGCTTTGGCTTTGATATAGCCACGGCGCGACGAGACTTTGACGCTGTCTCCGGCCTTGATGCCTTTCTCCTCTGCCAGTTCGGTGCCGATTTCAACAAACTGCTCCGGCTGCGCAATCGCGTTCAGCAGGGCATGTTTGGTCCAGTGGCGGAACAGTTCGGTGATGGAATAGGTGGTGGCGACGCAGGGATAGTCAGCGGCCTCGCCCAGTTGCGCGGCGTCGCTGCTGAACAGTCGAACGACCGGACTATGACGCTGCTGCGGATTCATAGGATTGTCGGCGAGCGGGCTTTCCATCGGTTCGTAATGTTCCGGGAAGGGGCCGTCGGCCATCTTATCGAGCGCAAACAGGTGGCCAAGACCATCGGGCTGCATGATAAACGGACCGGCCTGCTGCTGCGGCGACAGCGTTACCGGATAATCCGGCACGTCAATGCCGTGCCAGCGAGTGCCATCCCACTCAATCAGGCGGCGATTCGGATCCCAGGCTTTACCCTGCGCATCCGCGGAGGCGCGGTTATAGAGAATGCGGCGGTTAGCCGGCCACGCCCAGGCCCAGCCGGAGACCGCGCCCAGCCCCGATGGGTCGGCGTTGTCGCGTCGTGCCATCTGGTTGCCTTCCGGCGTCCAGCTGCCGCTGTAGATCCAGCAGGCGCTGGCGGTGGTGCCGTCGTTACGCAGCTCTGAGAAGCCGTTGAGCTGCTGGCCTTTTTTCAGCAACAGCTTGCCGCTGGCGTCGTAAATGTCGGCCAGCGCCTGACCGTTGTTCTCCTGCGCCACCTCTTCCGGCTCAGGATTCGACGGATCGCGGTAGTCCCAGCGCATTGCCATCAGCGGTTCAGGGTTTGCTCCGCCTTCCAGGCGATAGAGCGCGCGCAGACGCATGAACAGATTGCCGAGGATTTTACCGTCGTGCAGCGCTTCAGCGGGCGGCTCCGCAGCCGCCCAGTGCCACTGCAGCCAGCGCGACGAGTTGGCCACCGATCCCGACTCTTCAGCGAAGCAGGAAGAGGGCAGACGGAACACTTCGGTCTGGATTTTCGAGGGATCGACATCGTTGAACTCGTCGTGATGCTGCCAGAAGCTGGCGGTTTCGGTGCGAAGCGGATCGATCACCACCATATATTTGAGGCGGGACAGTGCCCGGACCGCTTTATTTTTGTCCGGGAAGGCGGCCAGCAGGTTGAAGCCCTGAATCAGGCAACCATTGAGCGCGCCCTGTTCCATCATCTCCGCCTGCGCCATGCAGTCGTAGCTCTTATCCCACTTCGGCAGCCAGTCGTAGCCCCACTGGTTTTCTGCGGTGGCTTTATCGCCATAGAAACTCTTCATCAGGCTGACGAAAAATTTGTCGGTGTTCTGCCAGTAGTTGACCTGATCCGGCAGTGTCGCAACCGGCGTGGCCTGCTGCAGGTAGGTTGCCAGGGTCGTCATCTTCTCTGAGGGCAATGGCAGATAGCCCGGCAGACTCTGCGCCAGCAGGCCGAGATCGGTGTAGCCCTGCACGTTGGAGTGGCCGCGCAGCGCGTTAATACCGCCGCCTGGCATCCCGATATTACCCAGCAGCAGCTGAATCATCGCCGCCGTGCGGATAATCTGCGAACCGTTGGTGTGGTGAGTCCAGCCCAGCGCATAGAGAATAGTCGCGGTGCGATTCGGCACACAGGTGGAGGCCAGCTGCCTGCACACCGCAATAAAGGATTCCTGCGAAGTGCCGCACAGGCGCGTCACCATTTCCGGGGTGTAACGGCTGGCATGGGTTTTCAGCAGATTCAGCACGCAGCGTGGGTGAGTGAAGCTCTCATCGCGTTTCGCATGGCCGTTTTCATCCAGCTCATAGTGCCAGCTGGTTCGATCGTACTGACGGGTTTCAGCATCGTAACCGCTGAACAATCCGTCGCTGAAGCTGAAGCCTTCGCTGACAATCAGGGCGGCATTGGTGAAGGCGCGAACATACTCCTGCTGAATCTGATTGTGTTGCAGCAGATAGTTGATCACCCCCATCAGGAAAACCACATCGCTGCCGGCACGCAGTGGCGCGTAGAGATCGGCGACCGCCGCAGAGCGGTTAAAGCGTGGATCGACCACGATGACCTGCGCATTGTTATGAGTTTTGGCTTCAATCACCCATTTAAAGCCAACCGGATGCGCCTCGGCGGGGTTGCCGCCCATGATCATCACCACATTGGCGTTTTTGATGTCGTTCCAGTTATTGGTCATTGCACCACGACCAAAGCTGGGGGCCAGCGCGGCCACGGTCGGGCCGTGACACAGGCGCGCCTGATTTTCCAGCGCCAGAATACCCAGCGAGCGGGCAAATTTCTGATCGAGCAGGCCGGTTTCATTACTGGCGGCGGAAGAGCAGAGCATGGCGGTAGTCGGCCAGCGGTTTACCGTGACGCCAGCGGCATTGGTGGCCTGGAAATTGGCATCGCGATCCTGCTTCATCAGGCGGGCTATGCGGTCAAATGCCTCATCCCAGCTGATGCGCTGCCATTTATCCGAGCCTGGCGCGCGGTATTCCGGGTATTTCAGGCGCTGTTCACTGTGAATAAAGTCGAGCACGCCCGCGCCTTTGGGGCAGAGCGATCCACGACTGACCGGATGGTCAGGATCGCCTTCAATATGGTAAATCGAGGCGCGGGCATTTTTAGCGCCATCACCCAGGCTGTAAATCAGCATGCCGCAGCCGACTGAGCAGTAGGTGCAGTTATTACGCGTCTCTCTGGCGCGAATGAGTTTGAACTCTCTGACGCTGGCTAAGGCTGTGGTGGGGGCAAAACCGAGTAACGCCGCTCTGGTGCCCGCCAACCCGCCAGCACAGATTTTGAAAAAACTCCGTCTGTTAATTTGCATTTTATCGTTCTTCTTTATTGGCTCCATTGCGAAGCCTTGCAAAATAGCAGCCCTATCTGCCTGTAAGTTGACCAGGGTCAACAGGTTAGTCATTAGTAATTCTTTTTCTTAATTTTGTTAAAAATCCTCGGCAACCAATCCCCGGCGCAAGCAGATTTCCCGTAGCGGCAGATAATTACTGTTGTTTTATGCTTACCGATGTTAAAGCCTGAAAGATACCCATTCTCATTCTGCCCGCCAGCAGGCGTGGCTGCGCCTTTCCCGGTGAGAAAACCGCATGAATTGCCCCGCTGTTTATTTGCGCCGCACCGGGCCAGAAGGCAAAATTAGTCTGCGTCTGATCACCGCTGTGCAGCCGTACTGACTGTCGCATTTCATTATTTATTAACAACAGGTCGTACTTTTTGAAAGCTATCCAGCCTGACTCAGGCGAAGATTTAACAATTCAGGCCGGCGTCAGCAGAACGCAGGTATGGCAGCGTGCCGATTTGACCGCAGCAGAGTCTGACTGGCTGGCGGACGAGGTGCCGGTGGCGCTGGTTTACAACGGCATCTCTCACGTGGTGATGATGACCACGCCCAAAGATCTGGAGGCGTTTGCGCTGGGTTTTTCGCTGTCAGAGGGCATTATCGACGCGCCAGGCGACATTTTCGGCATGGACATCGTGCCGGGCTGTCACGGCATTGAGGTTCAGATTGAGCTTTCCAGCCGCCGTTTTATGGCGCTGAAAGAGCAGCGTCGTGCGCTGGCAGGCCGTACCGGCTGCGGCGTTTGTGGCGTTGAACAGCTGGACCAGATTGGCAAGCCGCTCTCTCCGCTGCCGTTTACCCAGACCTTTGCGCTGGATCAGCTGGATCGGGCGCTGGGCCAGCTGAAAGCGTATCAGCCGGTCGGACAGAAAACCGGCTGCACCCATGCTGCCGCGTGGATCCAGCCCGATGGTCAGCTGGCCGGTGGCTGCGAAGATGTGGGTCGCCATGTGGCACTGGATAAGCTGCTGGGCTATCGCAGCCAGGCTGAGTGGGGGCCAGGCGCGGTGCTGGTCTCCAGCCGTGCCAGCTATGAGATGGTGCAGAAGTCCGCCATGTGCGGGGTTGAGATCCTGTTCGCAGTCTCGGCAGCAACCCGCCTGGCGGTTGAGGTGGCTGAGCGCTGCAATCTGACGCTGGTCGGGTTCAGTAAACCTGGACGCGCCACGGTTTACAGCCATCCTCAGCGACTGCGTTAAACCACCATCACCTCTGGCAGCGTCTGCTGCAACGCCTCAAGGGCGGCACTGTTGTCGCCGCCACTATCCGTAATCAGCAGGTTGATCGCCGGTGACGGCGCGTAAACCGTGCGGCTGACTACGCCCAGTTTAGTGTGATCGGCCAGCAGATAGCAGGAAGTGGATTGCTGCACCATCGCCCTGGCGATGGCCGCTTCGTGCGGATGAAAACTGCTGGCACCACAACCCGCCTCAATGCCGACCGGTGACAGCAGCGCCACATCGGCGCGATAGCGGATAATCTCACCTACAGTGATTTCGCCACGCGTCTGTTGCGCACCCGCCGACATCATCCCGCCCAGCAAAATGATCTGATTATTCAGCGGCTGATCTTCTTCTCCGGCGCTCAGCGCCAGCGC
Source organism: Pantoea sp. BJFS-204 (assembly GCF_049310725.1). Classification (NCBI taxonomy): domain Bacteria; kingdom Pseudomonadati; phylum Pseudomonadota; class Gammaproteobacteria; order Enterobacterales; family Erwiniaceae; genus Pantoea; species Pantoea sp. BJFS-204. The sequence continues at coordinate 113,189 of NZ_JBMOWE010000007.1, forward strand.
GGCCTGCAGGCTGTTGGTCACAATCGTCAGGCCGGAAAGGGCGTGCAACTCCTCTGCCAGCAGCGTGGTGGTGCTGCCCGCATCCAGAAACAGCGTTTGTCCGGGCTGCAGCAACTGCGCAGCGGCGCGGGCGATGGCGCGCTTCTCCCGGGTCTGGGTACTGCGGCGTTCCGTCAGCGGCGGTTCAGCCCGCGTTTCAATCGCCACCAGCCCGCCGTGAACGCGGCGCGCCAGACCCAGCGCTTCCAGCTCAATGATATCGCGGCGCGCGGTTTCGCGTGAGACCCCCAGCTCCCTGATAATGCGCTCGGTACTCACCTGGTTAAGCCGGGTCAGTAAGGCACGGATGCGATGAAGGCGCGTTTCCTGCAGCATAGAGGTTTCCTTTTAAAGCGCGAAGATCACGGATGATACGCCAGTGAAGCGAAAGATTCCGTCTGAATCAGGGAGCAAGCTTAGCGTGGCGATCTGCCTGCGTCATGTGTATTTTATTGCATTTGTGTATTTGGTTGCATTTTAGATTCAGGCAGGCATGATAAAGGCGTCAGCTCTTCCTCCTTCATCCTTGTAACGGGAGTCATTATGGCCACGCGTTCCACTATTATGGATACCAACAGTTTCCGCGCCGAACATGCCGATGCGCTCGACAGCGATACGCGCAAACTGACCGATAAACGCAGCAAAGTGCTTGGCGAATCTTATCGCCTGTTCTATCGCAAACCGGTGCATCTGGTGCGGGGTGAAGGGCAATATCTGTGGGATGCGGCGGGCGATAAATATCTCGACGTCTACAACAACGTGGCGAGCATCGGGCACTGTCATCCGGCCGTGACTGAGGCGGTGACTCAGCAGATGAAAATGCTGAACACCCACACCCGTTATCTGCATGAAAATATTCTGGACTACAGTGAAGCGCTGCTGGCGACTACGCCTGAGGCGATCGATCGCGCGATGTATATGTGCACCGGATCGGAAGCTAACGACCTGGCGATTCGCGTGGCGCGCGCCTTTAGCGGCGGCAGCGGAATTATTGTCAGTAAAGAGGCCTATCACGGCACCAGTGAGCTGACATCCGGCGCTTCTCCGGCGCTGGGCAGTGGACAGCCGCTGGCGCCCACCACGCGGCTGGTGATGCCACCGGATGCGTATCGTGTGGACGCGCCTGACCTGGGCGACTGGTTCGCTGACCAGATTCAGCAGCAGATTGATGATATGGCGGCGCACGGCATTAAATTTGCCGGATTCCTGGCGGACTCAATCTTCTCCTCGGACGGCGTGTTGCCCGATCCGCGCGGCTTCCTGAAAAAAGCGGTCGAGGTGGTGCATGCCAACGGCGGCATCTTTATTGCCGATGAAGTGCAGCCTGGTTTTGGCCGTACCGGCGACGCGTTCTGGGGCTTTGGCCGCCACGATGTGGTGCCTGACATCATTACCACCGGCAAGCCAATGGGCAACGGCATTCCGGTTTCCGGCCTGCTGGCAAAAAGTGAAGTGCTGGCCGCCTTCAGCGACTCAATTCCCTACTTCAATACCTTTGGTGGTAACCCGGTCGCGATGGCGGCGGCGCAGGCGGTACTGAAAGTGATCACCGAAGAGGGGTTACAGGAACACAGCCGCGTGGTCGGCGCGAAGCTGCTGGCGGAGCTGCGAACCCTGATGGATCGCTATGAGTGCGTGGGGGATGTGCGCGGTGCCGGACTGTTTATCGGTTTTGAGCTGGTCACCGATCGTCACAGCAAAACGCCGGACAAAACGCTGGCGCTGGATTTAATCGAGAAGCTGCGTGAACATCGCGTGCTGACCTCGGTCGCCGGCCCGTATGGGAATGTGCTGAAACTGCGTCCGCCACTGGCGTTCCAGGAAGGGGATATCGACTGGCTGGTCGGCGCGCTCGACAGCGGGCTGCGCGAACTGGGCAGGTAACGCGCAGGGCAGGGCAGATGCGGCGTTCGGGCGGGATGAGTGCCTGCTGGTGGTGCTGGCAGAGTGCTTCGCTCTCCCTGTCTGATAAAGCTGAAAAGGCGGAGTCAGCAGCAGCATGCTGTAAAAACAACGGGTTGCTTTTGCCAGATTTCTCAAATCCTTATGGTTAATAGGGCATTGATTACCCTTTTACGCTACATGAATTTAACTATAATGATTCGACTGCTTACGCGGCACGTCCCGAATTCGTCGTGCTGCTCAAACTAAATGGAGAGGAAGAACATGAGTTATTCACTGCCATCCCTGCCTTACGCATACGACGCACTGGAACCGCATTTCGACAAGCAGACGATGGAAATCCATCACACCAAACATCACCAGACCTACGTGAACAACGCTAACGCGGCGCTGGAAGGCACTGAATTTGCCAATCTGCCGGTAGAAGAGCTGATCACCAAACTGGATCAGCTGCCAGCAGACAAAAAAGGCCCACTGCGTAATAACGCAGGCGGCCACGCTAACCACAGCCTGTTCTGGAAAGGCCTGAAAACCGGCACCACGCTGCAGGGCGACCTGAAAGCGGCTATCGAGAAAGATTTCGGTAGCGTGGAAAAATTTCAGGAAGAGTTCGAGAAAGCGGCTGCGACCCGTTTCGGCTCAGGCTGGGCGTGGCTGGTTAAAAAAGGCGACAAACTGGCTGTGGTATCTACCGCAAACCAGGACAACCCGCTGATGGGTGAAGCGGTTGCTGGCGTTTCTGGCTTCCCAATCATCGGTCTGGACGTGTGGGAACACGCCTACTACCTGAAGTATCAGAACAAACGTCCTGACTACATCAAAGCATTCTGGAACGTGGTCAACTGGGACGAAGCAGCAGCCCGCTTCGCAGCTGCCCAGTAAGTTAACTCAGTGTTAACGTGATAACGATAAACCGGTGGAATTTATTTCGCCGGTTTTTTTTATCTTTAAATTCTGTCGTCCCAGATTAAACCAAAAATAAACGGATCTCGCTTTTTAACCTCCGCGCTTTTAACCTTCGGCCACATTAACACGCCGTTGATACTCGTTGTCTTATGCTCAGTGACATTCCTGCTCACTGTGTGTCGATGACTATGTCAATTATAACTACTCACGAAACTACGACCGATTCTTCTGCATCGCTTTTTTTTCAGTTAATTAGCGGAAAATACGTTCCGAATAAACTCTGGATAAGTAAACGTTTCCGGCTGAAATTTGTGTTAAGAACCTTAATATCGCCGCTGACTACGCTGCGTTATCTGGATGAGCTGTCGCATTTACCGCAACTCCCTCTGTTGATGAGTACTCAGGGATTGCTGCCAGCCAAGCTGCACCGGCCCTATCTGCGCTCAGGGTTGAGCATTGCTGCGCGCGCGCAGGCGATACTTGATCATTACAGTCTGATGAATAATCTGGAAAACCCTGCGCTGCGTCAGCTGCTGCAAAGCGCCACGGATAATCCGCTGGCTACGCTGACCGGTAAAAATGGCGAATCCTTTTTACTTTCCTGCAGTTCCGGTTATTTCGATCGGGAAGGGGAAGTGACGCTGGTATTACGTTATAACGACGAAATTATTGCTTCACTTTCATTTTCAATTCTCAATGAAAATAACCAGCGCACATTATTAATTGGCGGATTACAGGGTCCGCGGAAACATATCAATAATGAGGTTATCCGCGAGGCGACCAAAGCAGCGCAGGGTCTCTTTCCGAAACGCCTGTTAATGGAAGCGGTATTTATTGTGGCAAAGCAGTGCGGCGTGGAGAATATTCTGGCGGTAGGCGATGAGACTCATGTCTTCCGCAGCCTGCGCTATCGCCACAGCAAAGGGGATAAGTTCTTTGCCAGCTACAGTGAATTCTGGTTGTCGCTGAGTGGCGAGGCGCGCAGGGATGGGATGTTTATCCTGCCGCTGAGCCTGCCGCGCAAAACGCTGGAGGAGATTGCCAGTAAGAAGCGGGCTGAATATCGTCGCCGCTATGAACTGCTGGATGCGCTGGCGGAGCAGGTCTATGCCGCCGCCGGCGAACGCAAAGCCGATGTCGATCAGGCTGCTGCCTGATCGACCCGTCAGAATGCGGTTTTGGCGAAGCCGGTCATTGCTGTCAGCCCCATCTCACGTCCCAGCGCGGTCATTGGATGCACCACGACCAGGCCGCGCACGCTTTTCTTCAGCGCGCCCAGATTTGCCTGCTCTTTCTTGGTAATTTCGCGGCTGAAGCCCATTTTTTGCAGCTTCTGCGCCTCGGCACTGAGTTTTTCTACCCGCTGACCGCGCAGACGCTCAATCTCAATGACCAGCGCTTCTTTCTCTTTCAGCAACGCGCCCAGTTTCTCGACATCACCCGATTCCAGTAACTGCGGCTCTTTGCGGTTCAATGCGTCCAGCTTATCGCTGAGAAGTTTGATTTCGTTCTTTTCTTGCTCTTTCATGACAACAACTCGTTGAGGAAAACAGGCCAAGGATACACCAAATCTGGCGCATATTCCCGCTCAGGTTAAGACGAAAAAGGCGCCGTGATGGCGCCTGACAGGATTAGCTGCCGGACTTTTTAAACGCCTGCTTCATACTGATGCGGGCGATCAGCTCGGTTAGCGACAGGACCATGGTGGATCGCACCATCTGCAGATAGCGCTGCTGCTGCATGCTGCGCAGCTCTGCATCTTCGGTGTGAAACACCGGCGCGGGCGGCCAGGCGGTGACGCAGTGCAGTTCACCAAACGGGCCAAGGATCTCATCGTCGGTAAAACGATAATCACCGCTATCGTGATTCAGCTCTTCGCGCAGCGCCAGCAGCAGTTCACCATCTTCATATTCGTGGCGGCTGATAACGCCAAGACCGTAAATCAGCTTCAGACGAACCGAGAGTTCACCCAAAGGACCATCGCCCAGCAGCAGCGGTTCTACGGCATATTTCACCGCGTAGTCATCTTTGCGGAAGACCTGCAGCACCAGCAGATTGACGGCTTCAGCCAATAGCTCAACGGCGGCGATCAGAAAGCTTCTCACCGAACGACCGGCGTTCAGGCGCTCAAGCACCCGGTTTTCAAAAGCCTGCTTCTCTTCCATTATTGCCTGCATGGGTTCAATACCGCCGTTGGGCGCAGGCGAACTACGCCCGGCTTGCGTCACTAACACGCGCGCATTATGCCATAGCGTGCCAGGCGCTCACCACCGAAGCCACCACTTCGCTGTCAGCATCCAGACCTGAAACCTCAGCCAGTGTCGCCTGTGGGCCTTTTTCTGCCAGCAGCGTGGCCAGCTCCTGCGCCTGTTGGTCCTGGTCGCTGCGATAGTGCATCGCGGCGGCAATGCCCTGCACCAGGCTGGCGTGCGGTAAACCATACTCCAGCGTGCCCAGCGTCGGCTTGATCAGGCGATCGCCCGCGCTGAGTTTACGCAGCGGCTGACGACCCACACGCTCAACATCATCTTTCAGATAAGGGTTCTCAAAACGGCCAAGAATTTTCTGGATGTAGGCCGCATGTTTATCCGCCTCAAAACCGTAGCGCTTAATCAGCACCGCGCCGCTCTCTTCCATCGCCCCTTTCACCACGGCCCGGATTTTTTCATCGAGGATGGCGTCACGAATGGTCTGGTGACCGGCCAGCTGGCCGAGATAGGCGGTAATCGCGTGACCGGTGTTCAGTGTGAAGAGTTTACGCTCAACAAATGCCATCAGGTTATCGGTCAGTTCCATACCCGGAATCGCAGGCAGGTCGCCTTTAAACTGAGTTTTATCGACGATCCATTCGCTGAAGGTTTCAACGGTCACTTCCAGCGGATCGGTGCTGCCCGCTTCAGACGGTGGCACGATGCGATCGACAGCGGAATCCACAAAGCCGACATGCTGCTCAAGCCAGGCGTGATACTGCTCCGGCAGCGCCTTCAGCACATGCTGTTTCAGCTGGCTGGTGCCGCGCACCATATTCTCACAGGCGATAATATTTAGCGGGCGGGTATTGCCGTTGTCGCTGCGTTTTGCCAGGCCTTTAGCCACACTGCCGGCAATACGCTCCAGAATCTGCGGGCCCACGGCGGTGGTAACGAGATCGACTTCAGAAACCAGGGTGATGATCTCATCGCTGGTGCTGTTTACCGCGCTGACGCCTTTAACGGTTTCTGTTTTGGCCTGCTCGCCAACTACATGAACGGGATACTCATGACGCGCGTTCAGTGCATCCAGCACCGTCTGATTCACATCAGCAAAAACCAGTTCGATACCTGCATCAGCCAGTAACTTGCCGATAAAGCCGCGACCAATGTTTCCTGCTCCGAAATGTAACGCTTTCATAATTTTTGACCCATATCAAATGACGATGGGGCGGGCAAACCCGCCCCAGGAAATCGGGACGGGCATGACCGCCCCAGGGAAAATAATTGCTATAAATTACGCGATTGCAGGCTTACCTGACAGCAGATCCAGCACTTCCTGCACGCTGGTGGTGTTCGCCAGCTTCTCAATCACGCTGTCATCATCCAGCGCATTGGTCAGGCTGGTGATCACCTGGATGTGCTCGTTGTTACGGGCAGCAATACCAATCACCAGGCGCGCCACATCGTCCGGCTCTTCACCGAACAGGACGCCTGCCGGATACTGACAGAACACCACGCCGGTTTTCAGCACGCGATCTTTCGCTTCGACCGTACCGTGCGGCACGGCAATCGACTCACCGAGATAGGTCGGCGTCAGTTTTTCACGCGCCAGCATCGCCTCAACGTATTCAGGCTCAACGTAACCGCCTTTCACCAGCTGTTCGCCCGCAAAGCGGATCGCCTGCTCTTTGTTACTGGCGGTCAGGCCGAGGAAGACGTTATCCGCACCCAGTTTAAACAGGTGTGCGTTGCCTTCATCGTAGCTGTCAGAGAGCGCGGTATTCACCGTTTGACGATGCACGTCGCTGCGGTTAGCCGCCACCAGACGCTCGGTCAGAGTGCTGTAGAGCGCGCTGTCGAGGAAGTTGTTCAGCGAGATATGCTGCGCATGCGGAGCCTGGCGGATGGCGCGTTCAGTCAGATCACGATGGGTAATCACCAGATCGACATCACCCGGCAGGGCGTTGATCGCGGTATTGGTCACCGACACATTGCTCAGCCCGGCGTCCTGCACTTTCTTACGCAGTACGCCTGCACCCATCGCGCTGGAACCCATACCGGCATCACAGGCGACGATGATTTTACGCACGTGATGCAGTTCAACGCTCATGGCATCGCTGGCGACTGGGGCACCCGCGCCGCTCTGGCCTTTAGACTGCGCTTTCATCTCATGCATGCGCTGGGTCGCGGCTTCGATATCGTCATCTTCTTTGACTTTGCTGGTTTTCAGCAGGATAGCGGACACTACGAAGGAGACGGCGAAGGCCGCAGCGATAGCGGCGATGTTCGCGAAGTAGGCCCCTTTTGGCGTCATTGCCAGTACCGCCAGGATTGAACCCGGTGAGGCAGGAGAGACCAGGCCACCGTTCAGCACAGTCAGCGTGAAGACGCCGGTCATACCGCCAAGGATAACCGCCAGCAGCAGGCGAGGAGCCATCAGCACATACGGGAAGTAGATCTCATGAATGCCGCCAAGGAAGTGGATGATTGCCGCACCGCCCGCAGACTGTTTAGCACTGCCACGACCAAAGAACATATAGGCCATCAGCACGCCCATACCCGGACCCGGGTTGGCTTCGATCAGGAAGAAAATGGATTTGCCGGCTTCACTAGCCTGCTGGATACCAAGCGGCGAGAAGATACCGTGGTTAATGGCGTTGTTCAGGAACAGGATTTTCGCGGGTTCGACGAAGATCGAGGTCAGTGGCAGCAGGTTGTTCTGCACCATCAGATTCACGCCCGCGGCGAGAATGTGTGACAGACCTTCTACCAGCGGACCGATCGCCAGGAACGCCAGCAGTGCCAGTATCATCCCGATAATACCGGCCGAGAAGTTGTTGACCAGCATCTCGAAGCCGCTTTTGATTTTGCCGTCAATCGCCCGGTCAAACGACTTGATTGCCCAGCCGCCCAGCGGACCGGCAATCATTGCGCCGAGGAACATCGGCATATCCGCACCGACAATCACACCCATGGTGGTAATGGCACCGACCACGCCGCCGCGATCGCCGCCCACCAGACGCCCACCGGTGAAACCGATCAGCAGTGGCAGCAGGTAGGTGATCATCGGGCCAACCAGTTTGGCCAGCGTTTCGTTAGGGATCCAGCCAGTTGGAATAAACAGTGCGGTGATGATACCCCAGGCGATAAACGCCCCGATGTTTGGCATCACCATATTACTCAGAAAGCGACCAAAGCTTTGTACTTTGACCTTCACTGATGAGGACATAAACCCACCCCTTATTGAGACGCGCTGCAATAGGAGAGCGCGCTTGTTTTTGTTTAGCCACCCCGACCCAAAGCCGGTGGTATTACTGTATGCACGCGGACTCTATCACGCGAATTTGACGCTGCGTAGCGTGCGGGGTAAGTGTGATCTACATCACTGATTAAGGGTGGTGGCAGGGGTGATTAGCGTGATTTTGATCACACTTTAAAGCGTAGCTCAGGCTCATTTGGCTGATTTTTAGACGGGGTGGCCGGTTATCTGTGAGGTGGATCACACTTGTTTGACGTTGATTTGTTATATATCTGTGACTTAGATCACAAACTATTTTTGGTCGAAAATGCGCCAGATCACACTTCATTCAGCGGGTGATTGGGTGGGAAGAGAAAAGGAAGTGTAACGGGCAGACAATTAGCGTCTGCCCGTAAGGCGGGTTTACTGCAGACCACCCTGGACGGCAGCCTGTGCCTGAGGAAGCGCCTGCGAATTGGCGGATAAAGTGCTCATCAGCGCGTTATATTGCGAAGCCTGATCCTGAGTCGGGAACTGCACGCCGCCATCATTGAAGCTGACACGGGTTCCCTGCGTTTGCAGGAAATCGCCGGTCTGCACTGCACCCTGACTCAGCGCCTGGAGTTTTGGCAGCAGAGGAATCAGCTGATTGGCGGGCACCGTCACCACTTTGTTATAGGCGGTGTCGTAGACTTTTTTCAGGTCATCCGGCTGTTTCAGGGTCGCCTTGCTGCTGTCCGCCTGCATTTTGGCGCTTTCAATCTGCTGGGTGACGATCACCAGTGCGCTGGTCGCCTGACGCAGGGAATCACGACGGCTGAGATAATCCTGCGGAACGCGAATAGCAGAAAGCTCATCCACCACCGGACGCATACCCTGTTCAACCGCTTTGTTCGCCTGCTGCGAGAAGCCATACATAATGGCGTAATCGCTGGCGAAGTTGCCAAAGCTCTGCTTCTGGTTTTCGCTGAGGCTGGGCAGATGCTCGCCGCTGCGCATCACAGTGTTCTGGAGAAAATCGATAAATGCTTTGCGCTGCTCGCCTTCTTTATCACCGCATGCGGTGAGTTGCAGCACGATCAGCGCGCCAGCGAGCATAATGCCGCCACGTGCCATAAGGCGTGTAAGTCCTGAAGCCATAGGGTCAACTCCTGTCGGTGATACTGTCAGATGTCCAGGTAGGAATGGCCTAAAGAATAGAACAAACCCGAGCCACGGCACAACGTGAAACCACCTGTGAAACAGATGCTTTCTGAAACGCCGGTTACAGAATGGGACCGCCTGCGCCTCAGGGCGTGCTGCATTCCCTGCCATCGCAGGCTTCAGCGCGCAGAGATGAAGGAGGGGCTGAGCAGTCTGACGCTCACTGCCGCGACCTTAAAACACCACCGCCTGACCATCTTTGCGACTCTCACTGGCCGCAATGTAGAAGCCCTGCGGATCGCGCACTATCGCCTGCGCGCCACCAAAATTGTAATTACTCAGGGGATCTTCCAGTACCACGTTGTGGCCCATACGGCGCAGTGTGCTCAGGGTATTGCGATCGAGGGTTGATTCAAATACCACCTCGCGTCCCTGCACCACGCGCCAGCGCGGCGCATCAATCGCGGCCTGCGGATTCTGCTGGTGCAGCATAATGCGCAGCGCCAGCTGGAGGTGCCCCTGCGCCTGCATCGGGCCGCCCATCACGCCAAATGCCATCAGCGGCTGGCCCTGCTGATCCCGCGCAAAGGCTGGAATGATGGTATGAAACGGCCGCTTACCGCCTGCCACGACGTTGGGATGGTCTGGATCGAGTGAAAAGCCCGCGCCCCGGTTCTGCAGGCTGATGCCGGTATCGGGTATCACCACGCCGGAGCCAAATCCCATGTAGTTAGACTGAATGAATGAGACCATCATGCCGCTGGCATCACCGGCGGTGACATACACTGTGCCGCTCTGCTGCGGTGATCCAAAGCGGAAATCTCCCGCCTTGTCAGGATCAATTAACGCTGCCCGCTGGCGAATATAGTCGTTGCTGAGCAGGTGTTCCGCCGGAAATTCGAGATGATCTTCATCGGTGACATAACGGTCCAGATCAACCAGCGCCAGTTTCATCGCCTCGATGGAGAGATGCAGCCACTGCGGCGAATCCGGTGCATAGCGGTTGATTTCCCACTCTTCCAGAATGCCAAGTGCAATTAAGGTCGCAATGCCCTGACCATTCGGCGGCAGCTCCTGCACCGATCCTCCGGCAAACGGACGCGACAGCAGGGTAACCCAGTCGGCACGATGGTTTTTCAAATCCTCCAGCGTCAGGGCCGCGCCATGCTCACGGGCGAAGGCTGTCATCTTTTGCGCCAGTGCGCCGCGGTAAAAGCTTTCGCCCTGAGTCTCAGCGATTTCCTGCAAGGTGCGGGCCTGAGCCGGGTTGCGGAATAGCTCGCCAGCACGCGGCGGACGACCCTGCGGCGCAAAGCAGTCGCTAAAGCCAGGTTGATCCCGCAGCTTGTCATAGCCGCGCTGCCACAGCTGACCAATCAGCGGTGAAACCGGAAAGCCGTGGCGCGCATAGTCAATTGCCGGTTGTGCCAGGGTGGTCAGCGGTAAGGTGCCAAAGCGCTGTGCCAGTGTGACCCATGCCGAGACGGCCCCTGGCACAGTGACGGATTCCCAGCCGGTTTCAGGCATCGCACTAAAATCGGCAAAGCGTTCGGGATGCCACGCGGCTGGCGATCGGCCTGAGGCGTTTAACCCATGCAGCTCGCTGCCATCCCAGACAATGGCAAACGCATCGCTGCCGATGCCGTTTCCGGTTGGCTCCAGCACGGTTAAGGCGATGGCGGTGGCGATAGCCGCATCCACGGCGTTTCCACCCTGTTGCAGCATCCGTAAACCCGCCTGCGCCGCCAGCGGTTGAGAGGTTGCGACGGCATTACGACCCATCATCGGTACACGATGAGAAGGGTATCCGACGTTAAAATCTGTTTCTCGCATCGCTTTTCCTTACAGAGGTCAGGTATGGGTTTTGCCCGTCGTCAGTGCGTTATCACGGGGCTGCACTTTTACCGCGCATCAGGTTGATAGTTGCCGGGTAACTGCACCGGCATGAGGCGCCAGCCGTTTCGTTAAGACGACTGTTGATTAATCTGGCGACAGAGCGCCGTTAAGAATAAAAGATTTACCCGCTCTGCACTGTGAGCCGCCGCGCGCCAGGCCTCAGGCCCCAACCAGGACTATTCTTAATTTAATAAGATCAGTGAATATATGTGTTCAGGAAGTAAACCATTGGCGTATATTTTGCAATCACTACCTGAAGAGGTGTATTGCCTCACAGAAATGAGAATATGCCAGCAAAAAGCTTGATGGCATCCACATAAATAGCAAACACCATTTGATTTTTTTGCCCACACCGAAGGCACAAAACTCAACTGCCTCAGCGGGTTAGAGGCGCTGGAACTTTTCCGGCAAACCATAGTTAAAAAAATAATTATAAATTGCGCGGCAAATAGTCAGGTCTCTATCCATACTTAGTCTCCCGGCATTTGTTGCATTGACCTGACATCTTTAAAGCAGTGCACCGCAGGCTGTGTCCCGTAATGGTTTCTCTCATAACAAAAATAAACCCTTGCGGGATCCAGCCTGAAACAGGCCCGGTTTCAGAGTCCTGACTTCAGGCTCGTACCTCTCTACTTTCACGTGCTTCATAGCGAGTTTTTAAGGAGTTCTCTATGGAATTAAAAGACCCGATGTTTGAATTGCTCAGCAGCCTTGAGCAGATTGTTTTGACACGTGATGATCGCGCCGCCGAGTTACTTATTCAGCGTCAGCAACCCGCCCAGCCAGAGCCGCAGCGTCTGCGTGAAATGACCGGCATGCAGGTTGATGAGTTTGCAAAAGTAATGGGCGTGAGCGTTTCTTCCGTGAAAAGCTGGGAAGCCCGGCGTACCCGTCCTTCCGCGACGGCGCAGAAATTGATGAAGTTATTACATGCCAATCCCTATCTGGGACGGCAGTTGCTTGAATAAACTGATATCACGAAAAGAACCCGCCGCTGGCGGGTTTTTTATTAGCGTAATTCGCTGTATTTAGCCGCCTGTCTGGCAAACCAGCTCTCCGGCACGCTATAGGGCGGCTCCCGCAACTGTGCGAGTCCGCTTTCGATAATCATTGAAGCCTGCTGCCATAACTGCGCATCTCCCTGCTTCAGCAACTCAATCTGTATCTGCTTTTCAACCAGGTAGACCCGCGCAAAGTCGGGATCGAAACGCACAATCGCGCGTGTGTTATCGATGATGTCAGCCAGTTTGATGGTTTGTGCCTCAGGACTGGCGCTGGCTGTATGGCGGAAGTGCGCCAGTTTACGGGCCGTCCGATTTTTTGCCCCAGCGGGTGCGCTGTTGGTCAGCATCTCTACCAGGCTTGCCACGCGCGTACCAAAGTGCGTTTCGATATCGCTCTGTGTGGTTGCGGTATCTTCCACGGTATCGTGCAGCCAGGCCGCCGCTAACAACGCGTCGTCATGGCTGACGCTGCGCACCAGTTCCACCACCGCTGCCGGATGAACAATATAAGGCTCATCGGTATATTTGCGGCGCTGACCGGCACTGGCATGTGCCTCGGTGGCGAAGCGACGCGCCTGTTCTTCCAGTGAATCCTGCATGCCTTTCCCCCTGACAAAAAGTTTGCTTGCAATTATCTAGCGCGCTATCTATATTATTAACCATGAACTGTGATCAAGATGACAAAAAAGTGAAAACGATGCCACTGTTGGTCGATCAGCACCTCTGCTTTGCGCTTTATTCTGCCAACCTGGCGATGAATAAAGTCTATCGTCAGTTGCTGAGCCAGCTCGACATCACCTATCCTCAATATCTGGTCATGCTGGTGTTGTGGCAGAAAGATGATGTCACGGTGTCAGAGATTGGCGAGCAGCTTTTTTTAGACTCGGCAACATTAACGCCACTTCTGAAGCGACTGGAAAGTGCAGGCCTGATTAACCGGCAGCGAACCCGTCAGGATGAACGCCAGGTTGCGGTGACGCTGACCGAAGCCGGGCAGGCGTTACGGGCCAGGGCTGAAGCCATTCCTGAAGCGGTCAAGTGTGCCACAGCCTGTGATGATGACGCTTTGCTGGCGCTGAAATTACAGCTGGATGGGTTGCGAGATAACCTGAATAAGTCACGATAAATATTGCTGACGGGTGCGCGGCACCCGTTAAACCTCACCGCCTGATTACGGCTGTATAAGTAGTGGGCGATTAAATAGCGTAATGGAGAAATGTCATGTCTTTAGAACAAGTGGTTTACCGCGCCAAAGCCAAAGCAACCGGTGGTCGTGATGGTCGTGCAACCTCTTCTGACGGTGTACTGGACGTGAAACTGGGTGTGCCAAAAGAGATGGGCGGTGCAGGCGGCGAAGTGACTAACCCGGAGCAGCTCTTTGCTGCGGGCTATTCTGCCTGCTTCCTGGGCGCGATGAAGTTTGTGGCAGGCCGTGACAAAATCACCATGCCAAAAGACGCCTGGATCGAAGGTGAAGTGGGTATCGGCCCTATCCCTGATGGTTTTGGTATTGAAGCGACCCTGAACATTCATCTGCCAGAGATGGATGAAGCAGAAGCGCAGAAGCTGGTTGATGCGGCACACATCGTTTGTCCTTACTCAAACGCCACCCGCAACAACATCGATGTCACGCTGAACATTATTCGCTAAGCGTGCTGCGGGCCTGAAACTATCAGGCCCGCACTTTTCTTACTCTGTCATTTTCTCTCTCCTGCTGCTGTCTGCGACAGCCCACCTGGCCGTTCCTGTCCGCTGTGTACAAAAAATGTGCTAATCAGGTCGACAACGATTATTTTCTGGTCTATCAAACGCGACCATGTTTTACTGAGCCACCTCGCGTTATAGCCTGTAAATCCGTTCAGAATTTTCCTTCATCTTGTCCGGTCCGCTTATTCAGCGAACTCTGCCGCGTTTCGGCAGTCACATAAAAGATTTGGTCAAGCGCTTCACACCGGAGAAACACCTTTTTTCATGAATTACATTAAAACCCTGACTCAGCAGAAGTTATCGCTCTTGCTGGCGCTCTATCTCGGTATCTTATTGAATTTGCCGATTTTCTATCGTCGTTTTGACGGTTTTCTCAGGCACTCTACGGTTACGAACTGGCTGACTGCCGTCACCGAGGTAGTGGCCATTGTGGTGCTGACTTTCTTCCTGATGCGTCTGCTGTCGCTGGGAGGAAAGTGGTTTTATCGCGTGCTGGCCACGCTGATTGTTCTGATTTCGGTTGCCGCCGCCTATTACATGGCGTTTTTTAACGTGGTGATTGGCTACGGCATTGTGGCTTCGGTGATGACGACTGACACCGATCTCTCTAAAGAGGTGATTGGTTACCATTTCATCCTGTGGATGGTGCTGGTCAGCGCGCTGCCACTGCTGATGATCTGGCGCAATAAGCTGAGCATGACGCTGAATGAACAGCTGCGTACGCCGGGACAGCGCCTGAAACCTACCCTAATCATGCTGCTCTGCGTGGCACTGGTCTGGCTGCCGATTCGTTTTTTCGACAAGCTGCAGAAGCATAACGAAGAGATCACCAACATCGATCTGCCGAGTTACGGCGGTGTGGTGGCGCACTCTTATCTTCCTTCGAACTGGCTGGCGGCTGTGGGCCTGTTTGCCTGGACCCGTGTGGATGAGTCGCTGAACAGCCAGGAACTGCTGGATCCGGCGAAGAAGTTTACCTACGTCGCGCCTGCCGGGCTTGATGATACCTATGTGGTGTTTGTGATTGGCGAAACCACGCGCTGGGATCACATGGGGATGCTGGGCTATGAGCGTGACACTACGCCGAAGCTGTCGAAAGAGAAGAACCTGGTGGCATTCCGGGGCGAGTCCTGTGATACCGCGACCAAGCTGTCACTGCGCTGCATGTTCGTGCGCGAAGGCGGCACTATGGATAATCCGGGCCGCACGCTGAAAGAGCAGAATGTGTTTGCGGTGATGAAAGAGCTGGGCTTCACCTCTGAGCTGTTTGCGATGCAGAGCGAAGTCTGGTTCTACGACAACATCAATGCCAACAATTTTGCCTTCCGTGAGCAGATTGGTTCAGAGAAGCGTAATCAGGGCAAAGCGGTGGATGACATGCTGCTGGTGCCGGAGATGAAAGCGTCACTGGATCGTTTCCCGAAAGGTAAGCATCTGATTGTGTTGCACACCAAAGGTTCGCACTACCTCTATTCACAGCGTTATCCGCGCAGCTTCGCGAAATATCAGCCGGAGTGTATGGGCGTGGATGAGACCTGCAGCAAAGCGCAGTTGATCAACGCTTATGACAACTCGGTGCTGTATGTCGATAGCATGCTGGATAGCGTGCTGGATCAGCTGCGTGATAAGAAGGCGATCGTCTTCTATGCCGCCGACCATGGTGAGTCGATTAGCGAGAATATGCACCTGCACGGCACGCCGCGTGAGATGGCTCCGCCTGAGCAGTTCCGTGTGCCGATGATGGTCTGGGCGTCAGATAAGTATCTGGAAGACAGTCAGAACCGCAGCAACTTTGAGCGTCTGCAGGCGCAGCAGCGTGTGGGCCGGACCCATCGCCACGTTGAGCTGTTCGATACCATCCTGGGTTGTCTGGGTTACACCTCGCCAGATGGCGGTATTAACCCGGCCAACAACTGGTGTCAGGCACCGGGTAATGGTCAGGCTAAACCGCTGTAATAGTGGTCGAAAAGGGTAAAGCAGGCGGCTGATTCCCGGTAACCGCGTGCTTTCCAGGCGATTGGCGGCAAAAGCATAAAAAGCGGTTGACGCTGATCGGGGGTAGCAGTAACATGCGCCCCCATCGGCGAGTAGCGCAGCTTGGTAGCGCAACTGGTTTGGGACCAGTGGGTCGGAGGTTCGAATCCTCTCTCGCCGACCATATTTAAGAAACCTGTCTGAAAAGACAGGTTTTTTTTCGTCTGAAGAAAAGAGGATGAGAACCTCCGAAGGAGGTTTGAGCCGAGCGTAGCGAGACAACGTTGCTTCAGCAACGGCCCGAAGGGCGCTGCTCGCAGAGCAGAGTCATCCTCTCTCGCCGACCATATTTAAGAAACCTGTCTGAAAAGAAAGGTTTTTTTTCGTCTGTATAAAAGTGGATGAAAGGTACGGATTTACCGTTGAGCGGGCTTTAGGGAGCATACGTCTGGCAGACGCATCAGGTACTTACAGAAGCATCTCAGACAACTGACAGATCCAAACCCGAGTGACGCTGACAGCAATGAACAATCTCAAGGCGAAGGGAACACGGGCAGAGGAGGAAAGCGTCCCACGCCATGGACGGCGTGGGCCGAGCGTCCATGGATGGTTTAAGCGCCTTTCCGATCTGACCGTGTTCCCGAAGCAGTCTCGATCTGACCGCTAAGCATTCACATTAATACCGCTGAGCGTCCAGGGATGGTTTAAGCGCCTTTCCGATCTGCCCGTGTTCCCAAAGCAATCTCGATCTTAACGCCACTCCCGCTTGCCATCTTCGCTATCTTCCAGAAAGTTCCAGTAAACCCCATCCACCGCGCATTCTGTTTACCAGCCGTTGTTATCATCACTTACCCGCTGGCAGGCCTTGCCATATAAGAGATGCGATCATAATTCGCGACACATTCTTCTTATGACCGAAAGCGGCAACATGCTGATTTCTTATGCTTCTTTACCAGCATATTCCGCTGGATGAACGTCATAACGCACGGTGAATCGTTCAGTTATTCAACATTTGCCGGTAAAAGTTTTAAGTTTTTTAGCGGTGAGAATCACTAGCGATAGAACAACCATCCAGCACAATGCACGGAAATCAGACCAGCAGCGCTGTGCATTGTATGGCTTTTAGGCCGAAAGGGTTTTTATTACCGTTGCATGCTATCCCTCACACTCTGTGTAAATAAGTAACCGTTGTATTGACGTTCTTTGCAACTGTTGACAAATTGATGCGTCAATAAACGCGCAGTTACGGAATTTTCTGAATGCACCATCTGCATAAGAAAAAACAAAAAAAACGTAGCGTGCTTTAACCACCTGTTCGGTGGTACGCCTGAACCGCATAAAAAAATCAGAGGTCGGGCAATACACACAACATCACATCACAATGGAGCAAAAGCATGATCAACTCCCTGGCTAAATCCGGGATGCTGAAGGTCGGTCTGAGCCTGATTGCTATGACTGTCGCCGCCGGTGTTCAGGCAAAAACCCTGGTTTACTGTTCTGAAGGTTCTCCGGAAGGCTTTAACCCGCAGTTGTTCACCTCGGGCACCACCTACGATGCCAGCTCACGTCAGATCTACAACCGACTGGTTGAGTTCACTATTGGCACCACCGAACTGCACGCTGCGCTGGCAGAGAAGTGGGATGTCAGTGAAGACGGTAAAACTTACACCTTCCACCTGCGCAAAGGCGTGAAGTGGCAGACCACCAAAGATTTCAAACCGACGCGCGACTTCAATGCGGATGATGTGGTGTTCACCTTTGAACGCCAGCTGGATAAAAACAACGCCTATCACGGCGTATCCGGCGGCAGCTACGAATATTTCGAAGGCATGGACATGCCGAAGCTGATCAGCAAAATTGAAAAAGTGGACGAGAACACCGTGCGCTTTGTGCTGACGCGTCCTGAATCGCCGTTCCTTGCTGACCTTGGCATGGACTTCGCCTCGATTCTGTCGAAAGAGTACGCTGACAACATGCTGAAAGCGGGCACCCCGCAAAATGTCGACCTGAATCCGGTCGGTACCGGTCCGTTCCAGCTGCTGCAGTACCAGAAAGATTCGCGCATCCTTTACAAAGCTAACCCGGATTACTGGGGCACCAAGCCGAAAATCGATCGCTTAGTCTTCTCCATTACCCCGGATGCTTCAGTGCGTTACGCCAAGCTGCAGAAGGGCGAATGTCAGGTCATGCCCTATCCAAACCCGGCTGACATCGCGCGTATGAAGCAGGACAAAAACATCAACCTGTATGAGCAGGCTGGCCTGAACGTCGGCTATCTGTCGTACAACGTTGAGAAAAAACCGCTGGATAACCTGAAAGTGCGTCAGGCACTGACCATGGCGGTCAACAAAAAGGCGATTATCGAAGCCGTTTATCAGGGTGCAGGTCAGCCTGCTAAAAACCTGATCCCACCAACGATGTGGGGCTATAACGACGACGTGAAAGATTACGCCTACGATCCTGAGAAAGCCAAAGCGCTGCTGAAAGAAGCGGGCATGGCAGACGGCTTCTCAATCGACCTGTGGGCAATGCCGGTTCAGCGTCCGTACAACCCGAATGCACGCCGCATGGCTGAGATGATCCAGAGCGACTGGGCGAAGATTGGCGTCAAAGCCAAAATCGTCACCTACGAGTGGGGCGAATATCTGAAGCGCGCCAAAGCAGGTGAGCACCAGACCGTCATGATGGGCTGGACCGGTGACAATGGGGATCCGGATAACTTCCTGGCCACCCTGTTCAGCTGTTCAGCGGCAAAAGATGGCTCTAACTACTCGCGCTGGTGTGATAAATCCTTTGAGGATCAGATTCAGCCAGCTCGTGCCACCGCCGATCAGGCGAAGCGCATCGAGTACTACAAGCAGGCACAGGTTGTGATGCATGACCAGGTACCGGCGCTGATGATCGCGCACTCAACGGTATACGAACCGGTCAGCAAGAAAGTCTCCGGGTACAAAGTCGATCCGCTGGGCGGACACTACTTTGCTCAGGTAGACATTAAAGAATAATTGTCGCCTTTTCCGGGGCGGCTGCGCGTCGCCCCGGCTTTATCTCCCTGTTTTACTGGAAACGGTAGAGGCGCAGCCTGTCTGCGTCGCGGTCGGGCCTACCCGATCGTCAGATGTAAGCAATAACTACCCTCGCGGCGACGGTCGCGCGGACAAGAGAGAACCCGGATTATGCTGCAGTTCATACTCCGACGTCTGGGCCTTGTCATCCCAACGTTTATCGGTATTACATTACTCACCTTCGCATTTGTTCACATGATCCCCGGCGATCCGGTACTCATCATGGCGGGCGAACGCGGTATTTCTCCTGAACGCCATGCACAGTTAATGGCGCTGTTAGGTCTGGATCAGCCGCTGTGGAAACAGTACCTGAACTACATTAACGGCGTATTACATGGTGACCTGGGCATTTCACTTAAGAGCCGCATCCCGGTCTGGGATGAGTTTGTTCCGCGCTTCAAAGCGACGCTGGAACTCGGCATCTGCGCCATGATATTTGCCGTGGCCATTGGTATCCCGGTTGGGGTCATGGCCGCCGTGAAGCGGGGGTCGATTTTCGATCACACCGCCGTGGGGATCTCACTGACCGGCTACTCCATGCCGATCTTCTGGTGGGGCATCATGCTGATCATGCTGGTCTCGGTACAGCTCAACCTGACGCCGGTTTCCGGGCGGGTCGGCGACACCGTCTTCCTGGATGACACCATGCCGCTGACCGGCTTTATGCTGATCGATACCTTCTTCTGGGGTGAGCCGGGCGACTTCCACGATGCGGTGATGCACATGATTCTGCCTGCCATCGTGCTCGGCACCATTCCGCTGGCGGTGATTGTGCGAATGACGCGATCGGCGATGCTCGAAGTGCTGGGTGAAGATTACATCCGTACTGCGCGTGCCAAAGGCCTGACGCGGATGCGCGTGATCGTAGTGCATGCGCTGCGAAACGCCATGCTGCCGGTGGTTACGGTGATCGGCCTGCAGGTCGGCACCTTGCTGGCCGGGGCGATTCTGACCGAAACCATCTTCTCGTGGCCGGGCCTGGGTCGCTGGCTGATTGAAGCGTTGCAGCGCCGTGACTATCCGGTGGTGCAGGGCGGGGTGCTGCTGACAGCAGTACTGATTATTGTGGTCAACCTGCTGGTTGATCTGCTGTATGGCGTGGTTAACCCGCGCATACGTCATAAGAAATAAGGGGGCATCATGTCTGTTGTTGATCCCGGCAGCGTTACCGTTGCACCCAAGCCGATGACCCCGTTTCAGGAATTCTGGCACTACTTTAAACGTAACAAGGGCGCCGTTGTGGGCCTGGTCTACATCATCATTGTGTTGCTGTGCGCCATTTTTGCCGATGTGCTGGCCCCGCATGCCCCTGCTGAGCAGTTCCGCGATGCGCTGCTGCATCCGCCGGTCTGGCAGGAAGGTGGCAGCTGGAGCTACATTCTGGGCACCGACGATGTAGGCCGCGATGTGCTGTCGCGTCTGATGTACGGCGCGCGGCTGTCGCTGCTGGTTGGCTGCCTGGTGGTGGTGCTGTCACTGATTTTCGGCGTGATATTTGGCCTGCTGGCCGGTTATCTCGGCGGCGTGGTCGATGCCATCATCATGCGTGTCGTTGATATCATGCTGGCGCTGCCCAGCCTGCTGCTGGCGCTGGTGCTGGTCGCCATCTTTGGCCCCTCGATCGTTAACGCCTCCATCGCGCTGACCTTTGTGGCGCTGCCGCACTATATCCGTCTGACCCGCGCGGCGGTGCTGGTGGAAGTGAACCGCGACTATGTGACCGCCTCAGGCGTGGCCGGTGCCGGTATGCTGCGCCAGATGTTTGTGAATATTCTGCCTAACTGCCTTGCACCGCTGATCGTGCAGGCTTCATTAGGTTTCTCCAACGCCATTCTCGATATGGCGGCGTTGGGCTTTCTCGGTATGGGTGCGCAACCGCCAACGCCGGAGTGGGGCACGATGCTCTCCGACGTCCTGCAGTATGCGCAAAGTGCCTGGTGGGTAGTGACCTTCCCTGGATTGGTCATTCTGCTTACCGTGCTGGCATTTAACCTGATGGGCGATGGTTTGCGTGATGCACTCGACCCGAAACTCAAGCAGTAAAGAGGCACCGAGATGGCGTTATTAAATGTAGACAAACTATCGGTGCATTTCGGCGACGATAAAGCACCGTTCCGCGCGGTTGACCGCATCAGTTATCAGGTTGAGCAGGGCCAGGTCGTGGGTATCGTGGGCGAGTCCGGCTCTGGTAAATCGGTGAGTTCCCTGGCGATCATGGGGCTGATCGATTTCCCCGGCAAGGTGATGGCTGAGAAGCTGGAGTTCAACCAGCGCGACCTGCAGAACATCTCCGAACGTGAGCGCCGCCAGCTGGTGGGCGCCGAAGTGGCGATGATTTTTCAGGACCCGATGACCAGCCTGAATCCCTGCTACACCGTAGGTTTCCAGATCATGGAAGCGATCAAGGTGCATCAGGGCGGCAATAAACGCACCCGGCGTCAGCGGGCGATCGACCTGCTGAATCAGGTTGGTATTCCCGATCCCGCGTCACGGCTCGATGTCTATCCGCACCAGCTGTCGGGCGGCATGAGCCAGCGTGTGATGATTGCCATGGCGATCGCCTGTCGGCCTAAGCTGTTAATCGCCGATGAGCCGACCACGGCGCTCGACGTGACCATTCAGGCGCAGATCATCGAACTGCTGCTGGAGTTGCAGCGGCAGGAGAACATGGCGCTGATCCTGATTACTCACGATCTGGCGTTAGTGGCAGAAGCGGCGCACCACATTATCGTGATGTATGCCGGTCAGGTGGTGGAGAGCGGGAAAGCGACCGATATCTTTAAGGCGCCGCGCCATCCTTATACGCAGGCGCTGCTGCGTGCGCTGCCAGAGTTTGCGGCCGATAAAGCACGCCTGGCCTCGCTGCCTGGCGTGGTACCGGGCAAGTATGACCGCCCGATTGGCTGTCTGCTTAATCCACGCTGCCCCTATGCGACTGACCTTTGTCGTCAGGAAGAACCTGAACTGCGCACCATTCCAGGACGCCAGTCCAAGTGTCACTATCCGCTGGACGATGCCGGGAGACCAACTTATGAGTCATGAAACCACTAAAGATCAGTTCCTGCTGCAGGCGATTGATCTGAAGAAGCACTACCCGGTGAAGAAGGGGCTGTTTGGTCAGGAGCGTCTGGTCAAAGCGCTGGATGGCGTCTCTTTTAATCTGGAACGCGGCAAAACGCTGGCGGTGGTAGGCGAGTCAGGCTGTGGTAAATCCACGCTGGGCCGCCTGCTGACGATGATTGAAACCCCGACCGAAGGGCAGCTTTACTGGCACGGTCAGGATCTGCTGAAACATGATCCCCAGGCGCAGAAGCTGCGTCGCCAGAAAATCCAGATCGTGTTCCAGAACCCGTACGGCTCACTCAATCCACGCAAAAAAGTAAGCCAGATTCTGGAAGAGCCGCTGGTGATTAATACCCAGCTGACCCGCGCGGAACGTCGCGAGAAGACGCTGGAGATGATGGCAAAAGTCGGCCTGAAAACCGAGCACTACGACCGCTACCCGCACATGTTCTCAGGCGGGCAGCGTCAGCGTATCGCCATCGCACGTGGGCTGATGCTCGATCCGGACGTCCTGATTGCCGATGAGCCGGTTTCGGCGCTCGACGTGTCGGTGCGTGCCCAGGTGCTTAACCTGATGATGGATCTGCAGCAGGATATGGGGCTTTCTTATGTCTTTATCTCGCACGATTTGTCGGTGGTGGAACACATTGCCGATGAGGTGATGGTGATGTATCTCGGCCGGTGCGTTGAGAAGGGCAGCAAAGAGGCAATTTTTGCCAACCCGCGCCATCCTTATACTCAGGCTTTGCTGTCAGCGACGCCGCGGCTTAATCCAGACGACCGTCGTGAGCGCATTAAGCTGACCGGCGAGCTGCCGAGCCCGCTCAATCCACCGCCGGGCTGCGCCTTTAATGCGCGCTGCCACCGACGTTTTGGCACCTGCGTGCAGCTGCAACCGAAGCTGAAAAACTATGGCGGACAGGAGATTGCCTGCTTCGCGGTTGATCAGGATGAGAATCAACCGGTCGGCGTGGCAGAAAAGGTCGGTTAAACGTGATAAGGCTCCTGCGGGAGCCTTTTTTAATGGGCTTTCCCTTTCTCACGGTGCCGCCTGCGCGACGGCAAACGCATCGCGCCCGGCTTCTCCTTTTGGCATTATCAGGCATCATTGGTGGGGCGAGTGCAGCTGTTGCCGACACCCGATTCCCTTCTCGCTGCGATGTTTTGCGGCAGGGGTGCAGTAAAAACAGCGCCGGCTAAAACCCTGGTGCAGAATAGACACGGAGTAAAAGTGTGCTCGATAGCCGTCTGCCCGGCTATCGCACCGTTGATGACTACAATGAAAGCAGCGAGCTGATAGAGGATACGATTGCCCATGCCGGTCAATTACAGGCGGAATGGCTGTGTTGTAACAAGCAGGAATAACAATGAGGCCGCTGTCGTCGGGCGCGATTTGCTGGCGGCTGGCATGCGAAATGCAGGACCGTGGGGCATGTCTGAACTGAATGATAGCAGTACACAATATCATCAATATCTATAGGATGCGGGAATGAACATTAAGCCACTCTGGCTGGGATGGATCTGCGCTATTTTATTGCTGGCTGGCAGCGCGCAGGCTACGACCAGCGGCTGGGACAACTTTAAAAGTCGCTTTGTGACGGCTGAAGGGCGGGTCATCGACAATGCCAACAATAATGTCAGTCACACTGAGGGCCAGGGCTACGGCATGCTGCTGGCGGTGGCGAATGACGATCGCGCCACCTTTGATCGGCTGTGGCAGTGGACGCGCAGCCAGTTAGGTAACCCTCAAAACGATCTGTTTTACTGGCGCTATACGCCAGATACCGACAATCCGGTCGAGGATAAAAATAACGCCTCCGATGGTGATGTACTGCTGGCCTGGGCGTTGCAGCGGGCCGCGCAGAAGTGGCAGGTGGAGAGTTATCAGCAGGCGTCTGACCGCATTCAGCGGGCGATCGTCAGGCTGGATGTGATGAAGTTTGGCGGCTATACCGTGCTGTTGCCGGGCGCGCAGGGCTTCAATAAAACCAGCCAGGTAGTGCTCAATCCCTCTTACTTCCTGTTTCAGGCGTGGCGCGAGTTTGGTGAACACAGCCATCTTCAGGTCTGGGATAAGCTGATTAACGATGGCTTTGATCTGCTGGGTAAGCTGAGCTTTGGCAAAACCGGGCTGCCAATGGACTGGGTCGCACTGAATGCCGACGGTTCGGTTGCCCCGGCCGTCGGCTACTCGAACCGCTTCAGTTACGATGCGATTCGCGTGCCGCTGAACATCTGGTGGTATGACCCGCACAGTCTGGCACTGGTGCCGTTTCAGCGCGTCTGGCAGGGTTACAGCCGCATGCTGACACCCGCCTGGTTCGACGTGCTGGCGAACGCCCCTGCACCTTACCATCTTGAGGGCGGACTGCTGGCGGTACGTGACCTGACGCTGAATGAAACCGGCTATCTGAGCGATAAGCTGGCTGCGGATCAGAACTACTTTTCTGCCAGTCTGCAGTTGCTGACCTGGCAGGCGTTTCAGGAGAAGCGCTGATAACTGGCAGAATGGCGGCACTGGCCGCTATTCTGCCATCGACAGCCACGCGCTCAACAGGGAGCAGGCGCCGCGCCTGACCCGCCTTTAACTGCCGGGTCACGGCTCTGCAACCCGGCGGTTACGCGTTACTGCGGATAGGCGACCCAGTCGCCGCCGTTCAGCCTGATCCAGGGTTTGCCCTGATACATCATCACCACTGCACCGTCATTTTCCGACACCACCGGCGTCTGTGGCAGCTTGTCAGTCAGCACCGACATATTCACATTCGGGGCATTAAATACCTGCCCATCTACGACGCGCGACACAATCTCTGACAAGGCCAGCAGGCTGGTCGGCGCATCAATGTTCAATGGCTGAGCCTGATGCGGCGCCTTCATTCCGACGAATTTAATGCCCACCGGTACGTGAGTAATATCCGGGCTGGGAATATCGCGCAGTCCGGACATCTGCATTTTGTCTCCCTGCAGCGCGGCACCATGCTCGGGCACCACCAGTACCATAACGCGGCGGCCCGACTTCTCCAGTTGCGTCATAAAGGCATCAAGCTGATCGAATAGTAGTTGCGCGCGCGGTTTCCACGGTGCCGTTTTGGTGCTGCCGAGTTCGCGGGTGCCGTCGTGCAGCGGGATCAGATTGTAGAAAGTGGCGCTGCGTGCATCGCTGCTTTTGCTGCGGTCGTCCAGCCAGCGCTGCATCAGTTGCGCATCGTTGAATACCGGCGAGCCGTCGAATGATGTCAGTTCTGGTGCGATACCCGCCTGTGACATCAGCGGTGCCTGAATATCGCCGCCCTCGCGCACCTCCTTCAGATAGTTACCGAATACGCCGGTGTGATCCATCATCAACTGCTCTTTAAAGCCCAGCTTCGCCAGATTGTCGAACAGATAGCAACGCGGATCGGCAGGTTTATAGAGATCGCTATGCGAGGTCTGGCCACAACTGGCACGCAGCAGTCGGATACCCGCCGGTCCGCTGTAGCTGGTCGCGGCGTTGTAATTGCTCAGCATGATGTCGAAATGCTGCCACAGCGGATGGTTACGCAGCTGAGAAGCATCCATATCAGACCAGGCGAGCGAACAGATATTGATCACCAGGATGTCGAAAGGCTGCGAATCGGCAGGCAGATTGTCGGGAAAATGCGTCACGCGCTGGCGTTCACTTTCATGAAAGCGGTTCAGCCAGGCGGTGAGATTTGCGCTGGTCGGCGGCGCAGACTGCTCCAGTCCATCCGGCGTGGCGGCTGGCTGGCCGCCGCTGGGTGTCTGATTCAATACGACCTGTGGCGTGGCCGTCCGGGTCGGCAGCAGCGACATCGCCGGGCCAGCAATCGTCAGCACGTTAAGCCAGATCAGCATCAGGGAAACCAGCACCGTGATGCGAATCCATTGTGAAACAAACAGATAGAGAACCAGCAGCACAAAGGCGGCTCCCACCATTTGCCAGTTAATAAAGCGATCGGCCAGGTCGAGCAGATAGGCCGCAGAGAAGCCCGCCAGCTGATCGCCCTGGCTGAGTATGCTGCTGAGCCCTGGCAGCCAGGTGTCGTGCCAGAACAGCGCGATACCAACCGGAATCGAGATCAACTGGCGGATGCGATGCAGGCGCGCCGAGGGTAACGGAAAAAGCAGCCAGGCGAGAAACACCAGATTGCTCAGGGCGTGAAAATTGAGATAGCCATACCACAGCAGGCCGAACTTCAGTAAAAAGTAGAAATTCCAGCCGCCCAGTCCGCGCCAGGAGGACCAGAAGCGGGAAGAGGAGGCCGCCGCAGGTTGATCAGTATTCATTAATTTTTTCTATCCGTTTCAGAGGATTGACGCTGCCAGTGACCTTCCGATTTAAGCGCGCGCGCTGGCAACAAACGATTCATGATGCCGTTCCAGCGATGGGGTAGCCATTTTTGATATAACGGCTTTAAAAACAGCAGGATAACCAGAATAAGTAGCGCAATTTGTACCCAGTCCATCAGATTCATCAGGCTTTGTTCTCCGGCAGTAAAGTGATGGGCTGCGGTGCAGAGCGTTCATGTGTTTCAGGCCGGCTCTCAACGGCGGCGCGGGCCGTCTCTGATACCGGAGCCAGATCCTGAATTGCCATCGGCGTCAGTTTCTTAATATTGCTGACTTCCGCGAGGATCTGATTATCTTCAAACCAGACCATCCGGTTAGCAAACAGCTCGTCGTGAGGCAGAGAAAAAATATATTTCAATGCCTTATCAAGGTCGTTATAGCGGCAGGAAGAGAGGAAAAGGATGACACGATCTTCCAGTACCGTGACCAGGTCGCCAAAGCGGCGCGGTTTACAGAGCGTCAGGATTTGCTGAGGCTTAAGCTGTGGCACAGGCCGCAACGCGACCAGCAGGCCCTTATCATTTTCCGGCAGCAGGGTATTGCTGATCAACTGGCCGACTGACTGACAGAAGGCATCGAGACGCAGGTAGCCTTTCTCATGCAGAGGCTGCAACGAAGCGGTTAACGCCTCAAGACTGGCGGGAACGCGACGGTTAAACACCTGTCCCTGAAGGCCCTCCAGCGTGGTCAGAAAGCGCGACATTGTGGCGTTGGTCGGGACGATGGCGTTTACACCGCAGGCCAGCAGCAGACGTTCGTCGCTATAACGCAGGCTGGCACCCATCTCGCGCACCACAATTTTCAGGCCGTTGCCGCGTGTACGACGCAGGCTGTGCACCATCTTCGCCAGTTCGTTGATATATTCGCTGCGGGTCAGGCTGAAAATCACCGTTGCGGCATTGGCCTGCTGCGCCCGCAACCAGACCTGTTCATTATCCTCGAACAGTTGCCACTGGCGTGAAAGCGGCGGCGCGCCTTCGAGCACGATGTTGTCCGCAAGATAATGCTGCTCGTCGTTGAGGCTCAGTGGTTCCTGCTTTTCATTTAAGGTAAAAAAGCGTTCATTTTCACAGCCCAGACGTATTGCCCGATCGGCAAGCAGGCGTTCCGCGGCATACCACCAGTTAATTCGATACTGCCAGCTATCCTGCTGAAAGCTCAAATGCGCAACGCCATCCAGCTGACGAAAATAACGCTGAAGATGATTACTCAGATTTATTATTGTGGTGCCGGAGGTCACGATTAAAAGGGTGAGCTTTCTTTTATGCAGCGTCTGACGCATGCCCTTTATCCAGCGGGATAATTCTGCGTCATCAAGCTTATCCCATTGCGCTGCGTTGCTATTAAATATCACTAACCCATTTTTACTGCCGAGCGTGCGCAGAAAATCACTTTCCAGCTGCAACAAACTGCCTTTGCTTTTGGAAAGAGAAAACAGCGGAATACGATCGGGTCCGCCAGGTGGGTCGGGCGTCAGCAAATCACGCGGCGGCTGGTCAGCGCTGATCAGCGTTACGGCCTGCTGATGTGAAATTACCTGTCGAATAAAAGTGCGGGCGTCATCCTGCCGCGCACAGGTCACCCAATAACAGCCGGGCGTTTGCAATGCCGTTAATTCAGGCTGAACATGCAACAGCCCCAGCGAAAAAGAATTTTTCATATTGAATTCGTTATTTTTCCAGTCCAGGCTAGCTTATTATAGACAGGCCGGGATGTAACCTGAGAAATTTAAACATTGCTAATCACAGGCCGGCTCACATTGTTCTGCAATTGCCGCGTTTCTGGAAATATTTTTCAACTTTCCTTTACGCGTACGCGCAGTCGGTCATCCTGAGTGTGACGTTGTTTTATTTTTGGCGAACAGTAATGAAAAACCACAATCTCTATAACCCTGTTGCCGCTGATGGCGATCGTCAGGATGATATTAGTGCGTTGCGTGATGCGTTTTCTTTGCACTCTTTCCGCTATGTCGACATTGCGCGTGAAGAGCGCCTGAAAGCGATCGTGTCGCGCTGGCCGCTATTAGCGGAAACCCTTGCCAGCCAGTCTGAGACCGATCGCTGATGCCGCAGATCGCGCTTCAGGGCGTACGGGGCGGCGTCGGCACGACTTCTCTTTGTGCCGGATTAGGCTGGGCGCTGGCGGCACTCGGCGAACGAGTATTGTTGATCGATGGCTCCCCGGTCAGCCAGCTCGGCGTGCATTTTAATCTGCCCGCTCAGCAGGATAATGGCTGGATGAAAGCACTGTGTGAGGGCGGTGACTGGCAGCACAGCGGGCTTCGCTATCCCGATGGTCCTGATTTGCTGCCTCACGGGGTGCTGTCCCATCAGCATGCTTTGACTATTGCCAGACAGAATGAGGCGATCGCCGCGCCGCTGCTCCAGGCATTACCGGACCTGCGGGCGCGCTATCAGTGGATTATTTTCGATCTGCCTGCCGATACCCTGCCCTGGCATGAAACGCTCTATCCGACGCTGGACAGCCTGTTGTGTGTCACTCAGCCAGACGCGAATTGCCATTTACGGCTTAGCCAGCGCCAGTTTCCGGCGCGCACCCGGTTTATTATCAATCAGTTTAATGCCAACAGTCGTCTGCAGCAGGATCTGCATCAGCTCTGGATGGCCTCGCTGAATCCGCTGATACCGCTGCTGATCCACCGGGATGAGGCGCTGGCAGAAGCGCTGATGATGAAGCAGCCGGTCGGTGAATACCGGCCACATGCGTTGGTCAGTGAAGAGATCATCACGCTGGCAAGCTGGCTGCTGCTCAATCTGAATGGAGTGAGCTCTTGAATCCGTTGTGCTGGCTGTTAACAGCGCCCGCCTGGCAATCGCTGCACAGGGGCTATACCACCGCGCGAGGCAATGGCGCGTCCCGCTTCGCCAGTGCACTCCATCTGTTCTGGTCGGTGCTGGGCCTGATGCTGCTTCGCTTCGAAACGCCGGGCTGGCAGCGGATTATTCAGCAGCGCCGCCGGCTCTATCCGCACATTTCGCCGGAGCGGCCACGACCGCTGGATATCCTGCGTTATCTGATCCAGACGCTGTGGCTTTTGGTGATCCTGCCGCAGAGCGATCGCGATCGCGGCGGTTTCCGTGGCCTCGGTGCGCTGTCTGGCTGGCGCCACCATGGCTACCGCTGGCTGGACAAGGCCGTTGCCCACTCACAGACCCAGGGAATCGATGTGCGCATCGAACACTGGCTGAAGCGGCTGTCGCCGCTGGTGCGACGCAGCCTCTTCGCCGTCACTGCCCTGTTTGCCACGTTGCTGGCGCTGCTCTGTATCAGCCAGCCGTTTGGCCTGATGACGCAGTTTATCTTTGTGGTACTGCTCTGGAGTCTGGCGATGCTGGTACGACGCGTCCCGGGGCGTTTCCCGACCATGATGCTGATTGTGCTGTCGCTGACCGTATCGTGCCGCTACCTCTGGTGGCGCTATACCTCGACGCTGAACTGGGACGATCCGCTGAGTCTGGTGTTTGGTCTGCTGCTTATTGCGGCAGAGACCTACGCCTGGGTGGTGCTGGTGCTGGGCTATTTTCAGACGCTCTGGCCGCTTAACCGTCAGCCGGTGTCGATGCCTGTCGATCGGGATCAGTGGCCAGGCATCGATCTGCTGGTGCCAACCTACAACGAACCGCTCAGCGTGGTCAGACCCACCATCTACGCTGCCATGGGCATCGACTGGCCGAAAGACCGCCTGAATATCTATCTGCTCGACGACGGCGACCGGCCGGAATTCCGCGACTTTGCCGCCAGCGTGGGTATCAACTATGTCGTCCGTCCCACCCATGAGCACGCCAAGGCCGGCAATATCAATCACGCGCTGAAAAAGTACTGCCGCAGCGAATTTGTGGTGATTTTCGACTGTGACCATGTGCCGACGCGCGCCTTTTTGCAGATGACCATGGGCTGGTTTATTAAAGATCCCCGGCTGGCGATGATGCAGACGCCGCATCACTTCTTCTCGCCTGATCCGTTTGAGCGCAATCTCGGGCGGTTTCGTCGTACGCCCAATGAGGGTTCGCTCTTTTATGGGCTGGTGCAGGACGGTAATGATACCTGGGATGCCACCTTTTTCTGCGGCTCCTGCGCCGTGCTGCGCCGCAGCGCGCTGGATGAAATTGGCGGTATTGCGGTGGAAACCGTTACCGAAGATGCCCATACCTCGCTGCGGCTGCACCGGCGCGGCTACACCTCGGCCTACATCCGCATTCCTCAGGCGGCCGGACTGGCGACCGAAAGTCTGTCAGCGCATATCGGACAGCGTATCCGCTGGGCACGCGGTATGGTGCAGATCTTCCGCCTTGATAACCCGCTGTTTGGTAAGGGGCTGAAGTGGGTACAGCGGCTCTGTTATGCCAACGCCATGCTGCACTTTCTCTCTGGCATTCCGCGGCTGGTCTTCCTGCTGGCGCCGCTGGCGTTTCTGCTCTGTCATGCCTACATCATCTACGCACCTGCGCTGGCGATCGCCATTTATGTTTTGCCCCATATGCTGCATACCAGCCTCACCAACTCGCGTATTCAGGGACGCTGGCGACACTCTTTCTGGAGCGAGGTCTACGAGACGGTGCTGGCCTGGTATATCGCCCGGCCTACCACCGTGGCGCTGTTCAATCCTCATAAAGGGAAGTTTAACGTCACCGCAAAAGGCGGGCTGGTAGAGGAGGAGCATCTGGACTGGGTGATAACCAAGCCCTATATGCTGCTGGTGCTGCTCAACCTCGCAGGGGTTTTGATGGCGTTCTGGCGCATGCAGCACGGTCCGGCCAATGAGGTACTGACGGTATGGGTGAGCCTGATTTGGGTGCTCTACAACATGATTATTCTTGGCGGTGCGGTAGCGGTTTCGGTTGAAGCACGGCAGATCCGTGAGGCGCACCGGGTGGAGATCGCCATGCCGGCCGCCATTGCACGCGAAGATGGTCATATGCTGCCCTGTACGCTGCGTGACTACTCTGACGGCGGCGTCGGGCTGGAGATGCGCGAGCCGGATGCGCTGCGGGAGAATGAAAAAGTGTGGCTGCTGCTGCGTCGTGGACAGCAGGAGTTCAGCTTCCCGTGCCAGGTGCAGCGTGTCTTTGGCCACCGGGCTGGCGTGCGTCTCCATCAACTGACCACTCAGCAGCATATTGAATTTATCCAGTGTACCTTCGCCCGCGCCGATACCTGGGCGCTGTGGCAGGACGGTTTTCCGGAAGATAAACCGGTCCAGAGCCTCGCCGATATCATGATCCTCGGTTTCAAAGGTTACCTGCGCCTGGCGGAATATGGCCCGCCGCAGTTACGTCGGCTGTTTAACCTGCTTACCGTTGGGGTGAGCTGGCTGGCTTCGCTGTTGCCGCAAGGCATCGGACGTGTGCCAGCTTCAAAAAACGCATTGAGTTGATGATATGACGATACCGAGAGTAAACAGGTGGTTTGCCGCTCTGCTGCTGGGCAGTGCAACGTTAAGCTGTGCCGCCGCGCAGGAGGACGCGCCCGCAAACATCAATGGTGTAACGCCTGTGCAATCTTTACCGCAGGATAGCGGCGCGCCGCTGCGGAACAGCCAGCTGAGCTTTGCCCAGCTGGCACCGCCGCCTGGCAGCATGACGCTGCGTGGCACCCGCACCACCGGACAGATTGAGTTCGGTGTGCGCAGCGATGAGGTGGTGACGCGCGCGTTACTGAACCTCAGCTTTCGGCCTTCGCCCGCACTGCTGCCGACGCTGTCGCAGCTGAAGGTTTATCTCAATGATGAGCTGGTCGGTCTGATTACCCTGACGCCGGAACAGCTGGGTAAAGAGATCCAGACGCAGCTGTCGATCGATCCGCGTTACATCGCCGACTTTAACCGCGTGCGTTTCGAGCTGGTGGGCCACTACGCCAACGTCTGTGAAAATCCTGCCAATAGCGCAATCTGGCTCGATATCGGCAAACAGAGCGGCATCGATCTGACGCTGCAAAAACTGCCGCTGAAAAATGACCTCTCCCACTTCCCGGAACCCTTTTTTGATTCGCGGGATACGCGACCGCTGACCCTGCCGATGGTGTTCAGCGCCCAGCCGGATGTCACGCAGCAGCGGGCGGCCGCCATTCTTGCTTCCTGGTTTGGCAGCAAAACGGGCTGGCGCGGGCAGCGTTTCCCGGTGCTGTATAACCAGCTGCCGCAACAGCAGCATGCGGTGGTGTTTGCCACCAACGATGCGCGCCCGGATTTCCTGAAAGATCTGCCGCCGGTGACAAAACCCACAGTAGAGATTGTCAGCCAGCCCGATAATCCGTATGAAAAAATGCTGCTGATTCTGGGACGCAACGATGAGGACCTGCTGACGGCGGTTCAGGGTATCGCCCAGGGTGAGCTGCTGCTGCGCGGCGATACCTCAACCATCGACAGCGTGAAGCTGCTCTCCCCACGCCAGGCTTATGACGCCCCTAACTGGGTGCGGACCGATCGCCGCACCACTTTCGCCGAACTGACGCAATATGAGAATCAGTTGCAGTCTGATGGGGTGCAGCCTAATCCCGTCAGCCTGACCCTCAATCTGCCGCCCGATCTCTTCCTGGTTCGCGCGCGCGGTATCGACATGGATCTGAGCTATCGCTATACCGCGCCTTTCCAGTCGGATGGCTCACGGCTGGCGGTCAACCTGAATAATCAGTTCATTCAGGATTATCCGCTGCCGCCGAAAAATACGACGGGTCAGCAGCTGCTGCATATTCCGCTGATTCAGGGAATGCTGGACAAGAGCCATGAGCTGCTGATTCCGGCGCTGCGCCTCGGGGTGGTGAATCAGCTGCGCTTTGATTTTGATTACGCCAACATCACCATCAGCGGCAACGCGGATGGACGCTGTGAAACCGCAACGCCGATAACGCATCATGTGGTGGTGGACGACAATTCCAGCATCGATTTTTCCGGCTATCGCCACTACATCGAAATGCCGTCGCTGCGCGCCTGGGCGAATGCGGGCTTTCCGTTCAGCCGCTACGCCGATCTGGCGCAAACCCTGGTACTGATGCCGCCAAAACCCGATGCAGAGCAGGTCAGCACGCTGCTGAATACGTTGGGCAATATGGGTGCGCAAACCGGCTATCCGGCGCTGCGCGTTCAGTTGACCGATGACTGGGCCACGGCGAAGAAGCAGGATGTGGATCTGCTGATGATCGGTGTCATCCCCAAAGATCTTCAGGATGACCAGCGGATCCCGGCGCTGGTCGACGCCACCGCCAGCTGGCTGAAAGAGCCTGTGCGACAAATCACTCCGGAAGTGAACCCGCAAAGTCAGCGCGAGCAGGCGGCAGAAAGCACGACGACTATCAGCTCCCGCGGCCCGCTGGCAACGGTGATTGGCTTCCAGTCACCTTTTTACGATCAGCGCAGCGTTGTCGCGTTGCTCGCCGATGGCACGCCGCGCAGCTGGCAGTTGCTCAACGAGGCGATGGGTGACAGCGGCAAGCGTGGCACGATGTCTGGCTCCACCGTGGTGATCCGCGAGTCAGGGGTTAACAGTCTGCGCGTGGGAGAGAGCTACTACGTTGGTCATCTGCCGTGGTGGGAGCGTCTCTGGTCGCTACTCTCCGTCCATCCCTTCTGGCTGGCATTCTGCGCACTCTTTGTGGTGGTGCTGTTCGCGCTGATGACCTGGCGTCTGATGCGAATTATTACCCGTCGTCGTTTACTGGATGAAGATGAATAACGCACAGGTGCTGCGGGCAGGCATGCTGCTCGGCGCACTGAGTGCGCTGCCGGGGCTGGCTGCACCGGTCGACGGATCGGAGGTGTCGCCGGTCGAATGGTTGCTGTCACAGGTACGCACCGGCGAGTCGACCAACAAATACGATCTGGTGCAGCAATCGCTCTACCGGCTTGAGAAGATCGATCCCGATAATCCGCAGGTGCTGGCGGCTCGCCTGCGGCTGGCGCTGCGTCAGGGCGATATCCCTAAAGCGCAGATGCTGCTGGAGCAGCTGAAAAAGGTTGCGCCCGACTCCGCCGCGACGCGTGAATCCGCCGTCGGCCTGACGCTGATATCGTCGGATGGGCGTCAGCAGTTGCAGCAGGCGCGCCTGCTCGCCACCTCGGGGCGCCTGGCGGAGGCGAAAAGTGCTTACGATGCATTGTTCGGAGGGGTTTTTCCGGATGCGAACACGGCGCTGGAATACTGGCGGCTGCTGGCACGCATTCCCGGTCAGGAGAGCGTCGCTTACCAGCAGCTGCAG
The DNA here is from genome assembly GCF_049310725.1 of Pantoea sp. BJFS-204. Lineage (NCBI taxonomy): Bacteria > Pseudomonadati > Pseudomonadota > Gammaproteobacteria > Enterobacterales > Erwiniaceae > Pantoea > Pantoea sp. BJFS-204. The sequence goes on from NZ_JBMOWE010000007.1 coordinate 147,879, forward strand.
GCGCTGGAGCAGCGCTACCCGGGCAATATCGGGGTTGAGTTGCAAATTGCACGCATGGCATTTGATCAACAGCAGCCGGAGCAGGCGATAGCGCAGTTGAAAAAGCTGGCAAACAGCAACGGCGGACGCGCCGCCGCCGCCGATCTCTGGCTGCAGCAGATCAACGATCAGCCGGTCAGCGACAGCAGCGTGGCGCAGTTAAACGCCTACCTGGCTGTTTTTACCGACGGCGACGCACACCAGCAGGGCGCGGATGTGCTGGCGAAGCAGCAGGCGCAGCTCGCCGATCCCGCCTATCGCGAGCGGATGCGTGGCCTGGCGCTGGTCGAGGCGGGCGATGTGAATAATGCGATGGCAGCGCTTAGCCGGGCACTGAAGGATAACCCCAACGACGCCGAATTGATGGGTGCAATGGGGCAGACTCAGGCACGTGCCGGCCATCGTGATGTGGCGGTGCTCTGGCTGGAACGCGCCGTTGAGGCGGGCAAGCAGAGCACGTTGATCGGCAAATGGCAGTCACTGCTGCAGACTAACCGTTACTGGCTGGCGGTCGAACAGGGCGACAAGGCGCTGGCGCAGCATGACGTTGAGGGAGCCGAACGCGCCTACCGCGCCGCACAGAAAATTGATAGCACCGACAACTATGCCCTGATTGGCCTGGGCGATGTGGCGATGGCGCGCAAAGATGCGGCAGGTGCCGAACTGTTCTGGCAGCATGCGCTGCGGCTGGACGCGACCAACACCACCACCGTGCGTCGCCTGGCCGGGCTTTATCAGGCCGAGTCGCCTGCCCGCGTCATGCAGTTTATCAGTACGCTACCCGCCGGGCAGCAGCGCGAGATGGCGGGAACGTTGCGCGCGCTGCGCAGTGACAGCCTGCGCGCCGAGGCCGATGCGCTCGCCCGGCAGAATAAATGGCCGCAGGCGGCAGAGAAGTATCGGGCGGCGCTGGCGCTGCAGCCGGATGACGTCTGGCTCAGTTATCGGCTGGCGAGCGCGCTACGCGACGGTGGGGCCATCCAACAGGCGGATGCGCAGATCGCGACGCTGCAACAGCAGCATCCCGGCGATGCGACCGCGCTCTACGCCGCCGCGCTCTACCTTTCCAGCCGGGATAATGATGACGCCGCACTGGCAACGCTGCATCGCCTGCCTGAAACGCAGTGGAACAGCAATATGCATGAGCTGGCTGACCGGCTCGGGCAGGATAAAATTTTTGCCAGCGCCGAAGCGCTTCGTGCGGCAGGGCAGGAGCGGGCAGCGGTGACGCTGCTTTACCAGCAGCCGGTTTCCAGCCGACGCGACCTGACGCTGGCCGACTGGGCGCTGGCTCGCGGGGACGCGCAGCAGGCACTGGAGACCTATCAGCAGGTGCTATCGCGCGAGCCGGATAGCGGCGATGCGGCGCTGGGACGAATCGAAGCGCTGGTCGCGCTCCAGCGCAACAGCGAAGCACGACAGGCACTTGAGCAGCAGCCAGCCCAGCCCAACACTCTTAATGCCGATCGCCGCGCCGCGCTGGCATGGCAGGCGGTGGGCGAAACCACGCAGGCTGCCGTGCGCTTTGCCAGCCTGAAGCAGCGCGCTGCGTCACTGCCGCCATCACAGGATAAGGCACTGGTGTTTCGTGATGCGGCACGGCTGGAGCGCACACAGCAGCAGCCAGAGATCGCGCTGGCGGATTATCGTCAGGCGATGACGGCCAGCGGTATCGGCAGCGGCGAAAGTATCAGCCGCGCGACACGCTCTCAGGAACAGGATGACTGGCTGAAGCGCAGTATTCGCAGCGACACCGCAGATCTCTATCGTCAGCGTGAGACCACGCTGACGGTGCAGCAGGATTATTCGCGCAATAAGGGTACGGCTGGGGTCTCCGACTTTACTGCCCATACCACCATGCTGCAGGCGGAAAGTCCGTTTGCCGACGGACGCGGCTTTTTCCGTCTCGACCAGGTGGACGTCTCGGCAGGAAGTTTTACCACCCGCAACGGCAGCTTCGACGAGCAGTTTGGTAGCTGCGACGACGCCAGTTCCGGCGGATGCAGCCGCGATGCCAGTCAGCGCGCCGAGGGCACTGCGCTGGGCGTCGGCTGGCATAATGACCGCTGGTCAGCGGATCTGGGTACCACGCCGCTGGGCTTTGAGGTGACCAACTGGACCGGCGGCCTGAGCTGGAAAACTGACGTCAGGGATCTTGGCGTGACGCTGACCGCCTCGCGACGGCCGATCGCCAGTTCGCTGCTTTCCTACGCGGGCGCGCGCGATCCATCAGCCAACGGTGGAAAAAGCTGGGGCGGCGTAGTGGCAACGGGTGGCAGCATCGGGCTGAGTTACGATCAGGGCGGCGCACACGGCGTCTGGGGCGACATCAGCGCGCATCAGATCACCGGTAAAAACGTTGCGGATAACAGTCGCGAGCGCTTAATGGCCGGCTACTACTACAAGCTCATTAATAGCGATAATCGCCGGGCCACCGTCGGGCTGAACAGTATGCTCTGGCACTATCAGAAGGATCTCAGCGATTACACCTTCGGTCAGGGCGGCTACTACAGTCCGCAGCAGTATCTCTCCTTTTCCGTGCCGGTCACCTGGCGACAGCGGACAGAAAACTGGTCGTTCGACCTGGGCGGCTCGGTTTCCTGGTCACATTCGAAAACGGATGCGCAGCAGCGCTATCCGGTCAATCCCGGCTTTACCCTGGCCAGCAATCCCGTTTCCGCCAGCAGCACCGGCAGCGGCACGGGGTATACGCTGCAGGGCGTGGTTGAACGTCGTATCACGCCCGACTGGTTTATCGGGGTGGGCGTCGATATTCAACAGGCGAAAGACTATACCCCAAGTCACGGGCTTATCTACGTGCGTTACTCTGCCGCAGGCTGGGAAGGGGATCTGGATATGCCGCCACAGCCGCTGACCCCTTACGCGGATTTCAAATAATCCCGACCAGGAAAAAGCCGGACTTTTCAGACGGTAAAAAAGTCAGTTTATGGGATATACTGGCCGGCATTGTACTGTCTGCTATCTGGGCTTTTTTCATCGACAGGAGAATATTTTTGCGCGTAAGCCGGTCACTTACGATAAAGCAGATGGCGACAGTTTCGCTGGTTGCGGTTATCACCATCAGCATCTTTATCGTCATCCAACTGTTTCATTTTGTGCAGCAGCGCAGGATTGACTACGCCCAGCAGATGGAGAATATCGCACACACCGTCCGCCAGCCGCTGTCGGAAGCGGTACTGCGCGCCGATATTTCTCAGGCCGAACGCATTCTCCATTCACTGAAACCTGCCGGTATTTTATCGCGCGCCGATGTGGTGCTGCCGAATGCGTTTCAGGCTCTGCATGCCGACTTCGAAACGGAGAAACCGGTGCCGCGTCTGGTGGCGCGACTGTTTGAGCTGCCGGTGCAGATTACCCTGCCGCTCTATTCAGTGGAAAATACCGGGATGCCGAAACCGCTGGCCTATCTGGTGCTGCAGGCTAACTCGACGCGCGTCTACCAGTTTATTCTCAGCACGCTCTCGACCATGATTATTACCTATCTGCTGCTGGCACTGATCCTGTCAGTGGCGATCAGCTGGTGTATCAACCGGCTGGTGGTGCATCCGCTGCGCAATCTCTCGCGGGAGCTGCAGGAACTGCCGCCGCAGTCGATTCTGACGCATAAGCTGTCACTGCCGCAGAGCCACCGCGATGATGAAATCGGCATGCTGATCCGCAGCTACAACCGCAATCAGCAGGTGCTGGAGTCGATACATGATGAGATGAGCCGGCTGACCACCCATTTTCCCGTGACCGATCTGCCCAACCGTACCCTGTTTCTGGCGCTGGTCGAGCAGTTCATGAGCAGCCCGGAACAGCCGCTGGGGCTGATGGTGATCCGCATTGAAACCCTGCAGGAAGCCAACGGCGTATTGAGCGATGAGCAGCGCGATACGCTGATGCTGACGCTGGTGGAGAAGATCCGTAATACGCTGGATGACCATACTCTGCTGGCGCAGACCGGGACCAGCGACTTTGTTCTGTTAATGAAGCGTGCCAGCAATCCGTTCCGCGCCCTGCGTCTGGCCCGTAACCTGATGATTCGCCTTAATCAGCCGGTCAACCTTTATCAGCTGCAGCTGCGTCCTAACGTCAGCATTGGTCTGGCGCTGCGCGATGATCAGCCGCTGAGCGCCAGTGATCTGCTTGGCCGCGCGACCTCAGCGATGATGTCGGCCCGTCATCAGGGCAAAAATCAGATCCTGTTCTTTGACGCCGCGTTAACCGAGCGCGCGCAAAAACGTCTGACCCAGGAGCATGATATTCTGCAGGGGTTGCACAATGAGCAGTTCGCCCTCTATCTGCAACCGCAGGTCGATATGCGCACCGGCACGTTAGTCGGCGCGGAAGCGCTGCTGCGTATGCGCCAGCCCGACGGCAGCTACGGTCTGACCGAAGAGTTTATTGCCAGTGCCGAAGAGATTGGTGTGATTAGCGCGATTGGCCGCTGGGTGTTTGAAGAGGCGTGCCGCATTCTGGCAGGCTGGCAGCGACAGGGCATTATGTTGCCGCTGAGTGTGAATATTTCCGCTGTGCAACTGCGTGACTCGGGCGTGGTCTCTCATCTGCAATCCCTGCTGACGCGCCACCGCATCGCACCTGGCACCTTCGTGCTGGAAGTGACAGAAACGGCTCAGCTTGATGATGCTGAACAGGCGATATCGATGCTGCGGATGTTGCAGCAGACCGGCGTAGCCGTGGCTCTGGACGATTTCGGCATGGGCTACTCCAACCTTAACTACCTCCATCAGCTGAAAGCGTTGCCGGTTAACAAGCTGAAGATGGATCGCAGCTTCGTGGCGGCGCTGCCGCATGACGACACCATGGTCTGCATCGTGGCGGCCATCGCCGAGATTATCCATCTGGAGGTGATTGCCGAAGGCGTGGAGACAGCGGAACAACGTGACTGGCTGCTGGCGCGCGGCATCTCTATCGGACAGGGCTATCTGTATGCTGAAGCGCTGCCTCTGACCCGATTCAATCAGGCATGGATCGAAAACTCCTCACTACCGCAATAATTGCCTGATTCATTGATTTTGCGAGAATTTTAGTTACAAAACCCCCTGCTGAAGCGTTTCAGTTCAGAATTACGATCCCCGGGTTTCCTGGGCGTTTGTCACCCTGTATTAATCACGTAAACAGAGTGTTATTTTCGGGTTACTGTCAGGCGCCACCTCTGTTGCCCGCCAGTCACAATAACGAATCCGACAACATCACCTCACGGCGTTAGTGGACACCTGTTTATGAAAACCTCACTTTTTAAAAGCCTTTATTTCCAGGTGCTGATGGCGATTGGCATCGGCGTTTTGTTAGGCCATTTTTACCCGGAGTTAGGGACCCAGATGAAGCCGCTGGGAGATGCCTTTGTTAAGTTAATCAAGATGATTATCGCCCCGGTAATTTTCTGTACCGTGGTGACCGGCATCGCTGGCATGGAAAGCATGAAAGCGGTAGGACGGACCGGCGCGGTTGCACTGCTCTATTTTGAAATTGTCAGCACCATCGCGCTGATTATCGGCCTGATCGTGGTTAACGTGGTGCAGCCAGGTGCCGGGATGAACGTTGATCCTGCCACGCTGGATGCCAAAGCCGTGGCGATTTATGCGCAACAGGCAGAACAGCAGGGCATCGTCGCTTTCCTGCTGGATGTTATCCCCAACAGCGTGATTGGCGCCTTTGCCAGCGGCAATATTCTGCAGGTGCTGCTGTTTGCCATTCTGTTTGGTTTTGCCCTGCATCGTCTGGGTAACACTGGCACGCTGATTTTCAACGTGATTGAAAGCTTCTCAAAAGTGATTTTCGGCATCATCAACATGATCATGCGTCTGGCACCGATAGGGGCATTTGGCGCGATGGCGTTCACTATCGGCAAGTATGGCGTGGGCTCACTGGTGCAGCTCGGCCAGCTGATTATCTGCTTCTACATCACCTGTATTCTGTTTGTGGTGATCGTGCTGGGGCTGATTGCACGCCTGTTCGCCGGATTCAGCATCTTTAAGTTCATCGCCTATATCAAAGAAGAGCTGCTGATTGTGCTGGGTACTTCCTCTTCCGAGTCTGCGCTGCCGCGCATGCTGGATAAGATGGAGAAGCTGGGCTGCAAGAAATCGGTAGTAGGGCTGGTGATCCCCACCGGTTACTCCTTTAACCTGGACGGCACCTCGATTTACCTGACCATGGCGGCAGTATTTATCGCTCAGGCGACCAATGCGCACATGGACATTTTCCATCAGATTACGCTGCTGGTGGTGCTACTGCTCTCCTCCAAAGGAGCGGCGGGGGTAACCGGGAGCGGATTTATCGTGCTGGCGGCGACGCTCTCTGCGGTGGGACATCTGCCGGTGGCGGGTCTGGCGCTCATTCTCGGTATCGACCGCTTTATGTCCGAAGCCCGTGCGCTGACCAACCTGATCGGTAACGGTGTGGCGACTGTGGTGGTGGCGAAGTGGGTCGATCAGCTGGATCATAAACAGCTGACCGACACGCTGGCAGGCCGGAATAAGGAGAATAAAGCGTCTGAATCTTCAATTTAATCATTGAATTTCACTTAAATCCCCACAAATGCCCGCTGTCGCTTGCCCTGACAGCGGGCATTTGCATAATAAACCCCACTTGTTTTTTTTGACGTTTTTCACTTCGTTACGCGACATCCTGAGCTTCCTGTGGTCAAACACTTTGTTGTTGGATAACAGCGCGATTCGGCGCCAGCCGATTCGTTAATAACAGCGGCAATATGCGCCAGTGATAACGATATTTGAATTATTTGAGTAGGGGTTCACATGCAGGGCACCAGAATTCGGCTTTTGGTTGGTGGATTAGTGCTGGCAAGCAGCTTTGGTCTCCAGGCAGAAACGCTGCAACCGGATCCGGCCTGGCAGGAAGGCAAGCTGGATAATGGATTTAACTGGCAGTTACTGGCCACACCGCAACGCCCCAGTGACCGTATTGAACTGCGGCTGGTGGTGAATACCGGCTCGCTGGTGGAAAGTGCGCAACAGGCCGGCTTCAGTCATCTGCTGCCGCGTCTGGCGATGGTGCACAACACCGCGCTTGATAACCATCAGCAGCGCGCGCTATGGCAACAGGCGATGGATCCTCAGCATCCGCTGCCACCTGTGATCACCTCCTATGATTCCACCCAATATAATCTGAGCCTGCCGAATAACCGCCCCGAGTTGCTGAAAGAAGCGCTGAACTGGCTGGCGGCCACGGCGGGCAATATGGCCATCACCGAACAGGTGGTTAATACCGCGCTGGCGGCATCGGATCCGGTGGCGACCTGGCCGAAAGATACCCAGGATGTCTGGTGGCGCTACCGCCTGAAAGGCTCCGCGCTGCTGGCGCATGACCCCGCAGCGCAACCACGCGCGCCGGTTGATTTAACCCAGCTCAATGATTTTTATCATCAGTGGTACACCCCGGATGCGATGACGCTCTACGTGGTGGGGAATGTTGACAGCCGCAACCTCTCTGAGCAGATCAATAAAACCTTCTCGGCGTTAACCGGTAAACGTGAAACGCCTGCGCCACTGCCCACCCTGTCGCCGCTGCCGCACGAGCCGGTAAATCTGGTCAGCAGCAACATGACGCAGGATCGTCTCTCGCTGGTGTGGGATACGCCGTGGCAACCGATTCGTGACTCCCAGAATCTGCAGCGTTACTGGCAGGGCGATCTGGCACGTGAAGCGCTGTTCTGGCATGTCCAGCGTGCGCTCAGTGACAGCAAGGCACAGGGCATCCAGGTGGGATTTGATTGCCGTGTGCTTTATCAGCGTGCGCAGTGCTCCATCAACCTGGATGGACGCAACGAAAATCTGGCGCAGAATATGAATCTGGTGGCGCGTGAGCTGGCAAACGTGCGTGACAAAGGCTTGCCGCAGGAGGAGTTTGATGCGCTGATGGCGCAGAAGCTGCTGGAGCTGAACAAGCTGTTTACCACCTATGCCCGCACCGATACGGATGTGCTGATGAGCCAGCGTCTGCGCTCCCAGCAGAACGCCGTAGTCGATATCGCACCTGAGCAGTATCAGAAGCTGCGTCAGACTTTCCTGGCCGGCCTGACCCGCGAACAGTTAAACCAGGAGCTGCGTCAGCAGCTGACGCAGGAACTGATGATGGTACTGATTCAGCCGGAAGGCGAAGCGGAAACCAACGTGAAGAGCCTGCAAAACAACTGGGACAAAGTGATGGCACCACCAGCGGCACCGGCGACCAGCAATGAAGCCAGTCCGCCGGATAGCAACGTCAAAGACGTTCCGCCAGCCGCATAAAGTCAGGTTTTTGCCCTGAGCCACTCGGTCACTAACATCGGCCAGCTGGCGAGGGGCAAATCTGCCACGCCGCGGATACCAAATCCGTGCCCGCCTTTCTGATAGAAATGCACCTCTGCCGGGACCTTATGCTCACGCAGCGCGCCAAAAAACGCCATGCTGTGATTCACTGATACATCATCATCGTCGGCTGCGTGGATCAACAGCGTCGGCGGCACCAGCGGATGAACCCGGGTTTCCATTGAATATGCGTCAATGGTTTTCTGATCGGGCCAGGCACCCAGCAGGCGGGTTCTGGCACCTTCATGGGCGATGCCGTCCCGCATGCTGATTATCGGATAGACCAGTACCATCGCATCCGGGCGCGGCGAGAAGTTTTCTGCGCCATCCTGCACCGGATAGAGTTTCTCTGCGAAACGCGTACCCAGACTGGCAGCCACGTGACCACCCGCCGAAAAGCCCATCATGACGATATATTTACCATTCAGGCCGCGCTGCGCGCGTTCACGCAGGACGCGTACCGCGCGCTGAGCATCGGCCAGCGGCGCGTCGGGACCTTCGTGATGTCCATCATAGGGCAGGCGATAAGTCATCACCGCCAGGGTGTAACCCATTGAGGTAAAGAATGTCGCCAGGGCGCTGCCTTCACGATCGATCATCACGCGCTGATAGCCACCGCCCGGTGCGACCAGCAGGGTAATCCCGTTTGATTCGACCGGATGCCAGATCGCCATCTCCGGGCAACGTACGCCTGTAGCGGCCCGATCGTAAGGCTCATACTCTTTTGCCATGTCGACAATCTGCGGCTGTGCGCGCGAATCGCTGGCGCCTGGCGCATCACCGTGTGGCCAGATATTAATAATTTCTGTGTGCATAAATAGATCCTGATGCGGGGAATATTTTAATTGTTTTGTTCGCGGCCGGAGAGAACAGCGTCCTGCTGTCTTTTGATTAAAAGATGGTCTTTTTTCAGGCAGTCGTCCATCTGAAAAGGGGGGATCTGACCAGATTCGGACTATGCCTGGTGGTGGATCTGTTTGTTTAACTTATTAATTTTAATCAATAAATTATAAGAGAGATTGAAGGGGGAGACCGCAGGGGATCTGTTATTAACCACAATTTTTCCGCTTAAGGTAAATAGCTGGCACGGCCCGCTTTATTAGCCGCAATTTACCGGATATCACGCTGTGCGTTCTTAAGGCGACATAATGATTTTAGCGTCAGGATCACACCGCCACGCTGCAGGGGCTAACGTGCCAGTCTCATCTGGGAACGGATAGCATCGGTTACAGTCACGCAGCCAGACGTTACCAGCAGCCTAAAAAAATGCGCCCTCGGGCGCATTTTCTGGCATCGGCACGATCAGTACCTGTATCAACGACGCTGGCTGCCGCTCTGTCAGTCAGGCATCGCCTCAGCCGGAATAATCGCGCCGCGATGCTGAATCACGGTGCTGGCAGTCAGGTGTCCGCGCTGCGCGGCGACCTCTGCAGAGGCGCCGGTCAGACGGCGAGCCAGATAACCGGCACTGAACGAATCACCGGCTGCGGTGGTATCGATCACTTTCTCTTTCGCCAGACGTACCGCAGGTACATCAATCAGCGGTGCGTCGCCGGTGACCACCAGGCAGGAGTCTGCACCGCGCTTAATCACGATTTCGCTGGCACCCGCCTGACGGGCACGCGCGATAACATCATCCAGCGGTTCTTCGCCCCAGAGCAGATGTTCATCATCCAGTGTCAGGAAGGCGATATCGGTGCAGTTGAGCATGGCGCGATAAGCGGCCTGCGTGCTGGCCCGATCGGCCCATAAACGCGGGCGGTAGTTGTTATCGAAAATCACCTTGCCGCCATTAGCCCGGCAGCGCGCCAGCAGCACCATCAGCTTTTCACGACTGGCAGGCGGCAGAATCGCCAGGCTGATGCCGCTGAGGTAGAGATAATCGTAGTGCGACAGCTGTTCAGCTATCTCTGCTGATTGCGGGCTGTCGAGCCAGTAACGCGCGGCGGCATCACTGCGCCAGTACCAGAAGGTGCGCTCACCGTCGGCATCGGTTTCAATGAAATACAGGCCCGGCATTTTATTATCGAGCCGCTGAATCAGGTCAGTATTGACCCTCTCCTGCTGCCAGGCCGCGATCATTTGATCGCTGAACGAATCCGTACCCAGCGCAGTGACATAATCGACCCGTAACTGCTGCTCATCAACCTGGCGGGCGAGATAAACGGCCGTATTGAGCGTATCGCCGCCAAAGCCACGTTTAATGTTCTCACCCTTTTCGGACAGCTCAATCATGCATTCGCCGATGATGGCGATTTTTTTCTGCGTCATGGTTTCAGACCTGTAGTGAAATATCGCCTTAGTCTCGCGTCTGGTATGGCAGACGTCAATGGTTTTAAAACGGTGTTTTAATTTACCTTTAAAGGCGGCCATTAGCCCTGGTCTCGGGGATAACCGCCGGGAATGTCGGCTTTTTTTACCGCTTATGCTAACGAAATGGCTGAGAAACCCCTTTTTCCGAATTGAATCATCTTACTATCCCGCTTCCCTGATGCTGTTGCCCGCGGTCTCGACTATCTTTAACGCAGACCGTGAATGTGCAAGGAGAAAGCGTAATGTCGCGTACCGGGAAAATAGTCAGCTGGGTAGCAGGAATTCTGGTGTTGTTGATCGTGGTGATTATCGTCGTCATCGCGACCTTTGACTGGAATCGCCTGAAGCCCACCATCAATCAAAAAGTTTCAACCGAGTTAAACCGTCCCTTTGCGATACGCGGGGATCTGGGTATCGACTGGGCACGAAATCGCGACGAAGCAGGCTGGCGGCGGTGGGTGCCGTGGCCGCAGATCCATGCAGAAGATATCATGCTGGGGAATCCGCCTGACATTGCCGACGTCACCATGGTACATCTGCAGCGGGTCGATGCCACATTGTCACCGCTGTCGCTGCTGCACAAAGAACTGTTCATCCCTTGGATTAAATTGCAGCGGCCGGATGCGCGTCTGATCCAGACCGCGGATAAAAAGAACAACTGGACCTTTACCCTTGCCAATAGCGGCAAGGATGAGAAGAGTGCTGCGCCATCGGCCTGGTCATTCCGTCTGGATAATATTCTGTTCGATCAGGGCCAGATTCGTTATCGCGACGCCATTAACCGCGCAGATGTCACGGTGCAGGTTAATCCGCTGGGTAAACCGGTGCCGTATACGCAGATTGCCGGAGGCAATGACCAGCAGAAGGGCGCCGGCGACTTCGTCTTTGGCTGGCAGGCGAAGGGCTCTTATAACAATGAGTCACTCAGCGGCGACGGTAAGATTGGCGGCATGCTGTCACTGCGCAGTCAGAACACCCCGTTCCCGATTCAGGCCGATCTGCGCAACGGCACCACCCGCGTTCAGGTGACCGGCGGTCTGCAGGATCCGATGAACCTCGGCGGGCTTAACGTGCGACTGCGCTTCTCGGGCGATACGCTGGCCAATCTCTATGGCCTGACCGGCGTTCTGCTGCCTGACACGCCACCTTATGAAACCGACGGCCATCTGATTGCTAAATTCAGCGGCGAAAAGGGCGCGGTCTACCGCTATGAGAAATTCAACGGACATATTGGCGACAGCGATATTCATGGGTCGCTGATCTACAGTCAGGTTAAACCCCGCCCGACACTCAGCGGCGAGCTGACCTCTGAGCAATTGCGCATGGCCGATCTGGGGCCGCTGATTGGCGTCGACTCTGGCAAAGGTAGTGAAAAAACGGCGCAGGCCAAAGCCCGGCGCGGGGAGAAATCGAATCAGCCCGCAGACCGCGTGCTGCCACACGATAAATTCGAAACCAAAAACTGGGACGTGATGGATGCCGACGTGAAGTTCAGCGGCAAACGGATCGAACACAGCAATTCACTGCCGTTAAGCGATCTCTATACCCATTTACAGCTCAAAAACGGTGATCTGCTGCTGGACCCGCTGCGCTTTGGTGTGGCGGGCGGCAATCTCAACAGCACTATCCGGCTGGAGGGCGATCACTCGCCGATGCGTGGCCGGGTTGATCTTCATGTCCGTAAGCTGCAGCTGCGTCAGCTCTTCCCGAATGTGGAGGCGATGAAGAACAGCCGTGGCCAGCTCAATGGCGATGCCAGCTTTACTGGCACCGGTAACTCCGTAGCCGATCTGCTGGCGACCAGCAACGGGCAACTTAAGCTGCTGATGAATGATGGTCTGATCAGCCGCAGCCTGATGGAAATTGCCGGACTCAACGTCGGTAACTACGTGGTGGGCAAACTGTTTGGCGATGACCAGGTGCGCATCAACTGCGCCGCCACCGATCTCAAACTGCAGAATGGTGTGGCGACGCCTAACCTGTTTGTGTTTGATACCGAGAACGCGATTATCAATGTTTCAGGCAACGCGAACTTCGCCAGTGAGCGGCTGGATCTGTCGGTGAATCCGGAGAGTAAGGGCGTCCGCATCGTAACGCTGCGCTCCCCGCTCTACGTGCGCGGCACCTTTAAAAATCCTGATGCGGGCGTGAAAACGGGGCCACTGCTGGCACGTGGTGCCGCTGCCGTGGCACTGGGCGCAGTAGTGGGCCCGGCGGCGGCGCTGCTGGCACTGATCTCTCCTAGTGATAACGAAGACAACCAGTGCAGCACCGTCCTGCAGCAGATGAAGCAGAAGAAGTAACTAGTTGCGATAGAGTACTTTGATAATGTGATAACCAAAGCCGGTCTTTACCGGCCCGTAAGGCGTCAGCAGCGGGCAGGTAAAGACCGCTTTATCAAAGGCCGGCACCATCTGTCCCTGCCGGAACTCGCCCAGATCGCCGCCATTCCGGCCGGAAGGACAGGTTGAGTGCTTCTTTGCCAGCTGCTGGAAATTGCCACCCTTCGCCAGTTTCGCCAGAATCTCTTTTGCCTGCGCTTCCTCTTTGACCAGGATGTGTAAAGCCGCCGCGGTTTTCGCCATGTTGGTATCTCGGTTGTGTATAATTGCCGCCCAGTATAAACCCCTTTCTTTTGATTCAATCAGGCGATTTCTCCTATGCGTTTAAACCCCAGCCAACAACGTGCCGTCGAATTTGTTACCGGTCCCTGTCTGGTGCTGGCGGGCGCGGGATCGGGCAAAACCCGCGTGATTACCAATAAAATCGCCCATCTGATCCGTGAATGCGGCTATCAGGCGCGCCACATCGCCGCGGTGACCTTTACCAATAAAGCTTCGCGCGAAATGAAAGAGCGTGTGGCGCAGACGCTGGGCCGCAAAGAGGCGCGCGGTCTGCTGATCTCCACCTTCCATACGCTGGGGCTGGAGATCATCAAACGCGAAACCGCGGCGCTGGGCATGAAGTCAAACTTCTCGCTGTTCGACGATCAGGATCAGCTCGCCCTGCTGAAAGAGCTGACAAAAGAGTGGCTGGAAGAGGATAAGACGCTGCTACAGCAGCTCATCTCCACCATCTCGAACTGGAAAAATGATCTGATCGATCCGCAGGGCGCCGCCGCGCTGGCGCGATCACAGCAGGATAATATTTTTGCTCACTGCTACGCCCTCTACAGCCAGCATCTTAAGTCGTGCAACGTGCTCGATTTCGACGATTTGATTCTGCTGCCGACGCTGCTGCTGCAGCGTAATCAGGAGGTGCGTGAACGCTGGCAGCAGCGTATCCGCTATCTGCTGGTGGATGAGTATCAGGATACCAACACCAGCCAGTATGAACTGGTTAAGCTGCTGGTGGGCGCTCGGGCGCGCTTCACGGTGGTGGGCGATGATGATCAGTCTATCTACTCCTGGCGCGGCGCACGCCCGCAGAATCTGGTGCTGCTGAATCAGGATTTCCCGGCGCTGGAGGTAGTGAAGCTGGAGCAGAACTACCGCTCTTCGCAGCGCATACTGAAAGCGGCAAATATCCTGATTGCCAATAACCCGCACGTCTTTGAGAAGCGGCTCTTTTCGGAGCTCGGGCAGGGCAGCGAGCTGAAGGTGCTTACTGCCAACAGCGAAGAGCATGAAGCGGAGCGGGTCACCGGCGAGCTCATCGCGCATCACTTTATCAACCGGACGCAGTACAAAGATTACGCGATTCTTTATCGTGGTAACCATCAGTCCCGGACCTTTGAAAAGTTTCTGATGCAGAACCGCATCCCTTATCGCATCTCTGGCGGTACTTCGTTCTTCTCACGGCCCGAGATCAAAGATCTGCTCGCCTATCTGCGCGTGCTGACCAATCCTGAGGATGACAGCGCGTTTCTGCGCATCGTCAATACGCCGCGCCGTGAGATTGGCCCGGCCACGCTGCAGAAGCTCGGTGAGTGGGCCAACCTGCGCAGCAAGAGCCTGTTTAACGCCAGTTTTGATGTCGGTCTGGGGCAGACGCTGAGTGGCCGTGGTCTGGAGCATCTGCAGCGCTTCACCCACTGGCTGAATGAGATTATCCAGCTGACCGAACGTGAGCCGGTGAACGCGGTGCGTGATTTGATTCGCGGCATCGACTACGAAAGCTGGCTGTTCGAAACCTCCGGCAGCCCGAAAGCCGCAGAGATGCGGATGAAGAACGTCAACACGCTGTTTCAGTGGATGACCGAAATGCTGGAGGGCAGCGATATCGATGAGCCGATGACGCTGGCGCAGGTGGTGACGCGCTTTACCCTGCGCGACATGATGGAGCGCGGTGAAAGCGATGAAGAGCTGGATCAGGTGCAACTGATGACGCTGCACGCCTCCAAAGGGCTGGAGTTCCCCTATGTGTTCCTGGTGGGCATGGAGGAGGGGCTGTTACCGCATCAGAGCAGCATCGATGAGAATAATATCGAAGAGGAGCGTCGCCTGGCCTACGTGGGGATCACACGGGCGCAGAAAGAGCTGACCTTTACCCTGTGTCGCGAACGCCGGCAATATGGCGAATTAATCCGGCCGGAGCCGAGCCGTTTTCTGCTGGAACTGCCGCAGGACGATCTGCAATGGGAGACCGAGCGCAAAGTGGTCAGTGCGGAGGAGCGGATGAAAACCGGTCAGAGCCGGGTGGCCGGTCTGAGAGCGATGCTGGATAAGGCGAAAAAGAGTTAAACCAGTGCAGGAGGCGAAGGAGATTCGCCTCACGCGACGGCAATTACGACAGGGTTAATAACCAGTGGACGTAAGACTGATAATGGCTTTCCTGCTCCAGCAGCTCACTGCGCAACGGATGGGCCTCCAGCCAGCCCGCGGGCAGGGTCAGATGCAGGGCATCATCGTCTGCCTGTAGCCGCACCGCAGGCAGGGTGTCATCGCGACGGCGGGTGGAGAAAATAATCGCCAGCCGCAGCAGACGGCACATCCGTTCCGCCAGCCGCGGCGGCAGGGCGTTCTGCTGAGTCAGCAAAGCCAGATCGATGCTGCCGCTCTGGTTTTGCAGTAAACAGGCCAGTAGCTTCTTCTGTGCCGGTGTGAAACCAGGAAGATCGAGGTGACGCACCAGATACGCCGCATGCTGCGGCGCATGACGGAAGTCAACGCTCAGGCCGATTTCGTGGATCGCGCAGGCGCTGAGCAGCAACTCACGACAGCGCTGATCCAGCTTCCACAACGTGGAAACCTGACGGAAAAAGCTCTCCGCCAGCTGACGCACGCGATCCGCCTGCTCAACATCAATGCTGAAACGGCGCTGGACGTTGTGTAGCGTACGGGTACGGATATCCCGGTCGATGGGCAGATGCAGCATGCCGTAGACCAGTCCTTCACGCAGTGCGCCGCCCGCCAGCGTCATGCTATCGATACTGAGTTCCTGGAAGATGGCGATCAGAATCGACAGGCCGCTGGGGAACACCAGCGCCCGCTCCAGCGTCAGCCCTTCGATTTCCAGCTCTTCCAGTTTGCCGCACTGAATGGCGCGCTGCTTCAGCTGCTGCAGCTTATTCAGCGTGATGCGCTCATCCATGCCCTGCGCCACCATGATCTCCTGCAGCGCCTGAACCGTGCCTGAAGCACCAACACAGGCCTGCCAGCCCTGCTCACGCAGCTGCGCTGCAATGGGCTGGATCATCTCACGTGCCGCCAGCTCGGCCTGGTCAAAGTTCTCTTTTGCCAGATGACGATCGCTGAAGAATCGCTCCAGCCACGTCACACAGCCCATCGACAGACTGAACAACACCGACGCGTGCGATCCGTCGCCGGTGGCCAGCTCGGTGCTGCCGCCGCCGATATCGACCACTAAACGCTGGTCGGAACCGCCAGTAGTGTGGGCCACGCCCTGATAAATCAGGCGCGCCTCTTCTTCACCGCTGATGACGTTGATGGTACAGCCAAGGATCTGTTGGGCGGTGTCGAGGAAGGTCTGCGCATTGGCAGCCAGACGCAGCGTGGCGGTCGCCACCACGCGAATCTGATCGGGGGGAATATCCTGCAGTTGTTCAGAGAACAGTCTGAGGCATTGCCAGCCCCGCGACATCGCGTCGGCTGACAACAGGTTATTTTTATCCAGACCGGCAGCAAGGCGAACCTTGCGCTTAATTTTTGCAACGGTCTGGATACTGCCAGAGACCTCGCGCACCACCAACATATGAAAGCTGTTAGACCCTAAATCAATCGCTGCATAAAGTGACGATGCGCTTAGCATGGTGGCCTTAACCTGAACGTTTACGGTTGTTGTTGCGTGGAGCACCGCGACGATTGGCGTTATTCCCTCCGCGACGTGGGCCATTGCCGGAACGGCTGCGTTGCAGACGCTTAGGCGGCGGTAAATCCGTTAACAACGCTTCGCTGCTGTACTTGCTGACCGGGATGCTGTGGCCGATGTACTCTTCAATCGAAGGCAGATTCAGCGCGTACTCTTCACAGGCCAGGCTGATTGAATGACCGCTGGCGCCTGCACGACCGGTACGGCCAATACGGTGAACGTAATCTTCACAGTCGTCTGGCAGATCGTAGTTAAAGACGTGGGTAACAGCCGGGATGTGCAGACCGCGAGCAGCCACGTCAGTGGCGACCAGAATATCCACATCACCTTTGGTGAAGTCATCCAGAATGCGCAGGCGCTTCTTCTGAGCAACGTCGCCGGTCAGCAGGCCGACACGATGTCCATCGGCAGCCAGGTGGCCCCAGATATCTTCACAGCGGTGCTTGGTGTTGGCGAAAATAATGGCGCGATCGGGCCACTCTTCTTCCAGCAGGGTCTGCAACAGGCGCATTTTCTCTTCGTTAGACGGATAGAAAAGCTCTTCCTGAATGCGATGGCCGGTTTTCTGTTCCGGTTCCACTTCCACATATTCAGCACTGTTCATGTGCTCGAACGCCAGTTCACGGACGCGGTAGGAGAGGGTCGCCGAGAACAGCATGCTCAGACGCTGAGTGGCCGGCGGCATGCGACGGAACAGCCAGCGAATATCTTTAATAAAGCCCAGATCGAACATACGATCGGCTTCGTCCAGCACCATGACCTGAATAGCACCGAGGTTGACGTGATTCTGTTTCGCGTAGTCGATCAGGCGACCGGTGGTAGCCACCAGAATATCAACGCCCTGCTCCAGCACTTTAAGCTGTTTGTCATAACCGTCTCCGCCATAGGCGAGACCCAGTTTCAGGCCGGTTGAGGCGGTAAGGGGTTCTGCATCTGCATGAATCTGCACAGCAAGTTCACGCGTCGGCGCAAGAATTAATGCCCGTGGCTGGTTAACCTGACGACCTTCCGCCGCAGGATGAGAGAGAAGATGATGAAACGTTGACGTCAGAAACGCCATCGTTTTGCCGGTACCGGTTTGCGCCTGGCCTGCAACATCACGCCCTGAAAGCGTAAAAGGCAGAGCTAACGCCTGAATCGGCGTGCAGTATTGAAAGCCTTTAGTATCAAGGGCT
Organism: Pantoea sp. BJFS-204; assembly: GCF_049310725.1. Lineage (NCBI taxonomy): Bacteria > Pseudomonadati > Pseudomonadota > Gammaproteobacteria > Enterobacterales > Erwiniaceae > Pantoea > Pantoea sp. BJFS-204. Next base: position 166,009 of record NZ_JBMOWE010000007.1, read on the forward strand.
TCCACCACTTTTGGGTGCAGGGCGAAGTCGGAAAACTTCTGTTCAGTTAAGTGTGTTTTGCTCATAGTGTGGTAGAATATCAGCTTACTATCGCTTTACGAAAGCGTATCCGATGAAATAAAGTCAACCAACATTGGTATATTTTACGCCAATTCGCCAGGCATAATCTTGTGGAGTAAAACATGAGCAGCGATAAAATCGTTCATCTGACTGATGACAGTTTCGACACCGACGTGCTGAAAGCCGACGGCGTTACACTGGTAGATTTCTGGGCTGAATGGTGCGGTCCTTGCAAAATGATCGCGCCAATCCTTGATGAAGTTGCAGAAGAGTATGATGGCAAGCTGACCATCGCTAAGCTGAATATTGATGATAACCCAGGCACGGCACCGAAGTATGGCATTCGTGGTATCCCGACGCTGCTGCTGTTTAAAAATGGCGAAGTCGCCGCGACCAAAGTGGGCGCGCTGTCTAAAGGCCAGCTGAAAGAGTTCCTGAACGCCAATCTGGCGTAATTCAGGGCTGAATGTCCGGCAGTGGTGAATTTATCTCCTGCTGCTGGACGTTCGCTTTCAGGCGTGCTAATTTACCAGCACTGCATTACGAACTTACCTTGTAGTTAGCATCTAAAAGTTTTCCCTTGTTGAACCCTGTCGCCCTGTACCTTATAAAGATAGAACGGTTCAGCAATCTTACGGTTAGCTCCAACTCTGGCATCACATTCGGACATCTCCCTGCATACCGATCGCCATTCCATACGATGATCGTCAGGAAGAGCCGAAAAGAGCCATTAACGGCATGGATTAGTTGCCATACCATTCACGACAAACATTCCGAGTATTACCCCGAGTTTAAGAACCCATCACTATGAATCTTACCGAATTAAAGAATACGCCGGTTGCTGAGCTGGTTACTCTCGGCGAAAATATGGGACTGGAAAACCAGGCTCGTATGCGCAAGCAGGACATTATCTTTTCAATCCTGAAGCAGCACGCGAAAAGCGGCGAAGACATCTTCGGTGATGGCGTGCTGGAGATCCTTCAGGATGGATTTGGATTCCTCCGTTCCGGAGACAGCTCCTACCTCGCCGGCCCTGATGATATCTACGTTTCCCCTAGTCAAATCCGCCGCTTCAACCTCCGCACTGGTGACACCATCTCTGGCAAAATCCGTCCACCGAAAGAGGGTGAACGTTATTTTGCGCTGCTGAAAGTTAACGAAGTTAACTACGACAAGCCGGAAAATGCGCGTAATAAGATTCTGTTCGAAAACCTCACGCCGCTGCACGCAAATAAACGTCTGCGTATGGAGCGGGGTAATGGCTCAACGGAAGATTTAACCGCTCGCGTACTGGATCTGGCATCGCCAATTGGTCGTGGCCAGCGTGGTCTGATTGTTGCACCACCGAAAGCCGGTAAAACCATGCTGCTGCAGAACATCGCGCAGAGCCTGGCGCACAACTATCCGGACTGTACCCTGATGGTACTGCTGATCGATGAGCGCCCGGAAGAAGTCACCGAGATGCAGCGTCTGGTGAAAGGCGAAGTTATCGCCTCAACCTTCGATGAGCCAGCTTCACGCCACGTTCAGGTTGCTGAAATGGTGATCGAGAAGGCCAAGCGTCTGGTTGAACACAAAAAAGATGTCATCATCCTGCTCGACTCCATTACACGTCTGGCACGTGCTTACAACACCGTGGTTCCTGCTTCAGGTAAAGTCCTGACCGGTGGTGTGGATGCCAACGCCCTGCATCGTCCAAAGCGTTTCTTTGGTGCTGCACGTAACGTGGAAGAGGGCGGCAGCCTGACCATCATCGCGACCGCGCTGGTTGATACCGGTTCGAAGATGGATGAAGTGATTTACGAAGAGTTTAAAGGTACCGGTAACATGGAACTGCATCTCGCCCGTAAAATCGCTGAAAAACGCGTCTTCCCGGCGATTGATTACAACCGCTCTGGTACGCGTAAAGAAGAGCTGCTCACCTCTCAGGAAGAGCTGCAGAAGATGTGGATCCTGCGTAAGATTATTCACCCGATGGGCGAAATCGACGCAATGGAATTCCTCATCAACAAGCTGGCGATGACCAAAACTAATGATGAATTCTTCGATATGATGAAGCGTTCTTAATCCGATACTGCCTGGCCGAACCACAGATTCGGCTTTTTTAGTCCAGATGCGCAGAAAATCGACCTCACGCCACGTCTCAACGTGGCGTTTTTCATTTGTGAGCTATAGGATTGAACACTGGCAGGAGCATTTATAATGACTGTGGTAGCGATGGCGAACTTTTGACCGTTCGTCTGTCTCTTTATGCAGAATTCGGAATCCGACACAGCGATAGGCGCGTTTTTTCGCGTATTGTTGTGCGGGATGTTAGCTGAGAGCGTTTAACGTGAATTTACTCACTATGAGTACTGAGCTTGGTTTAATTTTTCTCTTTTCCCTGGCTTTCCTCTTTTTTGCTCGAAAAGCAGCTAAAAAAATTGGTTTAGTTGATAAGCCTAACTCACGTAAACGCCATCATGGCGCGATTCCGTTGGTGGGCGGCATTTCTGTGTTCGCAGGTATCTGCTTCACGTTTGCCATTACCAACTACTATCTGCCTCACGCGCTGCTCTATCTGGGCTGCGCCGGTGTTCTGGTGCTGGTTGGCGCACTGGATGACCGTTTCGATATCAGCGTCAAGATCCGCGCGGTGGTGCAGGCGATTGTCGCACTGGTGATGATGTTTGGCGCAAAACTCTATCTGCTTAGCCTGGGCTTTATCGTCGGCCCGTTCGAGCTTATCGTGGGGCCCTTCGGTTATGTGCTGACGCTGTTTGCCGTCTGGGCCGCGATCAACGCCTTTAATATGGTGGATGGGATCGATGGTCTGCTGGGCGGACTCTCCTCGGTCACTTTTGCCGCCATGGGGATTATCCTCTACTTCGACGGCCAGACCAGCCTCGCGATGTGGTGTTTTGCGATGATTGCCGCCACGCTGCCCTATATCCTGCTTAACCTCGGCTTCCTTGGCCGTCGCTTCAAAGTCTTTATGGGCGATGCCGGCAGCACCATGATCGGGTTCACCATTATCTGGATTCTGCTGGAAACGACGCAGGGTCTTAGCCATCCCATCACGCCCGTTACCGCACTGTGGCTTATTGCCATTCCTCTGATGGATATGGTGGCGATTATGTATCGTCGCCTGCGTAAAGGCATGAGTCCGTTCTCGGCTGACCGTCAGCACATCCACCATCTGATTATGCGTGCCGGCTTTACCTCCCGTCAGGCCTTTGTGCTGATTACCGTTGCGGCGGCTATTCTCGCCGGTATCGGTGTGCTGGGCGAATATCTGGCATTTATCCCGGAGTGGGTGATGCTGCTGCTATTCCTGGGCGCGTTTATGGTTTACGGCTACTGCCTCAAACATGCATGGCGCGTGGCGCGACGTGTCCGCCGCATTAAGCGCCGTCTGAGCCATCATCGCGAAGCAAAAAACAAATTACCCTGAAAAGAGCTGATAAAGGATACCTCTGCCATGCCTTCTGACGTTGTGGACAACGAACTGGATATTCGCAGCTTTTGCTGCCGTTTATGGCGTGGCAAGCGCTGGATTATCGGGCTGGCGCTGCTGTTTGCTCTGGTCGCCTGGCTGGCCACGCTGCTGCTGAAACAGGTCTGGAGCACCACGGCGATCACCGATCGTCCGACGGTGAACATGCTGGGTTCTTACTATGCACAGCAGCAATTTCTGACCAATCTGGATGCGCGCAACAACGCCTTAACCCTGGCCGCACCTTCACCTACGGTGATGGATCAGGTTTATCAGGAGTTCACCATGCAACTCGCCTCCTGGGATACGCGTCGTGAGTTCTGGCAGCAAACGGATTATTACAAGAGTCGTAAAACCGGCAATGCGCATAATGATGCCGCGCTGCTCGACGATATGATCGGCAATATCCTGTTCACGCCCGCTGACGCGGCACATAACCTGCCCGATAACGTCAAACTGAAAGCGGAAACCGCTGGCGACGCCAATAATCTGCTGCGTCAGTACATCGCCTATGCCAGTGAGCGCGCCGCGCGTCATCTGAATGATGAGCTAAAAGGTGCCTGGCGGGCGCGTACCGACCAGTTGCAGGCGCAGGTGAAACGTCAGGAAGATGTGGCTAATGCGGTGTTTCAGCGCCAGCAGCATCGGCTGGAGCAGGCGCTGAAGATCGCCAGCCAGCAGGGCATCAATGAGAAACAGACGCGTGAAGCGGGTGAAAATCTGGCAGACAGCGACCTGTTCCTGCTGGGCCAGCCCGTTTTACAGGGACAGCTGGATACGCTGCGCGCTACCGGTCCGGAGTTTGATATCAGCTATGATCAGAACAGAGCAATGCTGACCACGCTGCAGACCGGGCCAAAACTGAACAGCCAGTTCCAGACCTACCGTTATCTGCGTACGCCGGAAGAGCCGGTATCACGTGACAGTCCGCGACGTCTGTTCATGATGATTATGTGGGGTGCCATTGGGGCATTAACAGGCGCGGGAGTGGCGCTGGCACGTCGTCCGCGTCTGATGTCAGACACGCATGAGTGAGAGAAACAGTGTGAAAGTTCTGACGGTATTTGGTACTCGTCCCGAAGCGATCAAAATGGCACCGCTGGTTCAGGCGCTGGCGCAGGATCCCGCTTTCGAATCGCGACTGTGCGTCACCGCACAGCATCGCGAAATGCTCGATCAGGTGCTGCGCCTGTTCAAGCTGCAGCCGGACTATGATCTCAATATTATGCGTCCCGAGCAGGGGCTGACCGAGATCACCTGCCGCATTTTAGAGGGCATGAAAACCGTCCTGCTCGACTTCAAACCGGACATCGTGCTGGTGCATGGTGACACCACCACCACACTGGCGGCGAGCCTGGCGGCATTTTATCATCAGATTCCGGTCGGGCATGTGGAGGCCGGTCTGCGTACCGGCGATCTCGCCTCGCCATGGCCGGAAGAGGGTAACCGTAAACTTACCGGTCATCTTGCCCATCTGCATTTCACCCCCACCTCCCGATCGCGTCAGAATCTGTTGCAGGAAAATCTGCCCGATGCGCGCATTATCGTGACCGGCAATACGGTCATTGATGCGCTGCTGTGGGTTCGCGACAGGGTACTGGATGACAGCAATCTGAATGCACAACTGGCGGCGCGCTATCCGTTTCTCGACCCGGATAAGAAACTGGTGCTGGTCACCGGACATCGTCGCGAAAGCTTTGGTGGCGGCTTTGAACGTATCTGCAGCGCGCTGGCGCAGATTGCCCGCCAGCATCCCGAGGCGCAGATTGTCTATCCGGTGCACCTTAATCCCAATGTCAGCGAGCCGGTAAACCGGATTCTCAGCGGCATTGAGAATATCATTCTGATTGAACCGCAGGAGTATCTGCCTTTTGTCTGGCTGATGAACCGCGCCTGGCTCATCCTCACTGACTCCGGTGGCATTCAGGAGGAAGCGCCTTCGCTGGGTAAACCGGTGCTGGTGATGCGTGACACCACCGAGCGGCCTGAAGCGGTCGACGCCGGCACCGTCAAACTGGTGGGGACCGATATCGCCCGAATCGTGGCGGAGGTCAGCAGCTTGCTGACTGACGACGCTGCCTGGCAGGCGATGAGCCACGCCCATAATCCGTATGGCGATGGCAAAGCCTGTGGTCGTATTTTACAAGCCTTAAAAGATAACCGAGCCGAATTATGAGTTTTGAAACCATCTCCGTGATTGGACTGGGATACATTGGGCTGCCGACGGCAGCCGTTTTTGCCTCAAAGGGAAAAAAAGTGGTGGGCGTGGATATCAACGCGCGTGCCGTTGAAACCATCAATCGTGGCGCGATCCATATTGTGGAGCCCGATTTAGATCAGGTGGTGCATGCGGCCGTTACGCGTGGCGATCTGCGCGCCACCACGCAGCCGGAAGCCGCCGACGCTTTTCTTATCGCCGTACCGACCCCTTTTAAAGATGAGCATCAGCCCGATCTGCGCTTTGTGAAAGCCGCGGCGGAGTCGATTGCGCCGGTACTGAAAAAGGGCGACCTGGTGATTCTGGAGTCGACCTCACCGGTGGGCAGCACCGAACAGATGGCCGACTGGCTGGCGGCGGCGCGTCCCGACCTGCGCTTTCCTCAGCACGGTGATACGCCCGATATTTTTGTGGCCTACTGTCCGGAGCGCGTGCTGCCTGGTCAGGTGATGGTTGAGCTGATTAACAACGACCGGGTGATTGGCGGCATGACGCCAGCCTGTTCCGCCCGCGCCAGCGAGCTTTATCGGCTGTTTTTAAAAGGCGAATGCGTTGAAACCAACGCCCGAACCGCCGAGATGTGTAAGCTGACAGAAAACAGCTTCCGTGACGTGAATATCGCCTTTGCCAATGAGCTGTCGCTGATTTGTGCCGATCAGGGGATTAACGTCTGGGAGCTGATTGCGCTGGCGAATCGCCATCCGCGCGTCAACATTCTGCAGCCGGGCCCAGGCGTCGGCGGTCACTGTATCGCCGTCGATCCCTGGTTCATCGTGGCGCAGAATCCTGAATTAGCCCGCCTGATCCGCACCGCGCGCGAGGTCAATGACGCCAAGCCTCAGTGGGTGCTGGACCAGGTGAAAACCGCGCTGGCGGACTGCCTGACACAGACCGGCAAGCGCGCCAGCGATATCACCATCGCCTGCTTTGGCCTGGCCTTTAAACCCAATATTGACGACCTGCGCGAAAGCCCGGCGGTGGGCGTGGCACAGAAAATTGCAGAGTGGCACAGCGGCACCACTTGGGTGGTTGAACCCCATATTGAGCAGCTTGCTGACGCACTGGCCGACAAAGCCGTGCTGGTCTCTGCCGGGCAGGCGCTGGAACAGGCCGATATTCTGGTGATGCTGGTCGATCACCGCGCCTTCCGCGCCATTGATGGCGCCAGCGTTCAGCAGAACTGGATTGTCGACACCAAAGGTGTGTGGCGATGAGGCGTTTTCTGATCACGGGCGGTGCCGGGTTTATCGGTTCTGCACTGGTGCGCTTTCTGATCGCAGAAACCGAACATCAGGTGGTGGTGGTCGATAAACTCAGCTACGCCGGAAATCTGGCGTCACTCGCCAGCGTTGCCGACTCGCCCCGCTTTCATTTTGAGCAGGTCGATATCTGCGATCGCCCGGCACTTGATCAGGTGTTTACCCGTCATCAGCCAGACTGTGTGATGCATCTTGCGGCTGAAAGCCATGTGGATCGTTCGATTGACGGGCCGGTAGCCTTTATCGAGACCAATATTGTCGGGACTTATCAGTTGCTGGAAGCCGCGCGTTTTTACTGGCAAAACCTGGATAACGCGCGCAAAACCGCCTTTCTGTTCCACCATATCTCGACAGATGAAGTCTTTGGCGATCTGCACGACAGCCAGGCTTACTTCACCGAAACCACACCCTATGCGCCAAGCAGTCCTTACGCCGCCAGCAAGGCCAGCAGCGACCATTTAGTGCGAGCCTGGCTGCGCACTTACGGTCTGCCCACGCTGGTCACCAACTGTTCAAATAACTACGGCCTCTGCCATTTCCCGGAGAAGCTGATCCCGCTGACCATCATCAATGCGCTGGCCGGAAAAGCCTTACCGGTTTACGGCAACGGACAGCAGATTCGTGACTGGCTCTACGTCGAAGATCACGCCCGCGCACTCTATCAGGTGGTCAGCCATGGCAAGCCAGGCGAAACTTATAATATTGGCGGCCATAACGAGCGACGCAATATTGAGGTGGTTGAAACTATCTGCAGCCTGCTTGAAGAGCTGGCCGCAGAGCAGAAACCTGCCGGGCTGGCGCATTACCGCGACCTGATTACCTATGTCACTGACCGCCCCGGTCACGATCAGCGCTATGCCATTGATGCCAGTAAAATCGCGCATGAACTTGGCTGGGTACCTCAGGAAACCTTTGAAAGCGGCATGCGTAAAACCGTGGCATGGTATCTGGCCAATCCCACCTGGTGGCAGGCTATTCTGGATGGCCGCTATCAGGGCGAACGCCTTGGCTTATCGCAATAAACCCGCGTAAGGAGCAGCGATGAAAGGCATCATTTTAGCGGGAGGGTCGGGCACGCGGTTACACCCGATAACCCGTGCAGTATCAAAGCAACTTCTGCCGGTTTACGACAAACCGATGATCTACTATCCGCTCTCCGTGCTGATGCTGGCGGGTATTCGCGACATCCTGTTAATTACCACGCCGGAAGATCGGGCGCAGTTTGAACGGCTGCTGGGCGATGGCAGTGAATTTGGGATACGCCTCAGCTATGCGGTGCAGCCAAGTCCCGATGGGCTGGCGCAGGCCTTTATCATCGGCGAATCCTTTATCGGCGAGGATAATTGCTGCCTGGTTCTGGGTGATAACCTCTATTTTGGCCAGGGCTTCAGCCCCAAGCTCCGCAAAGTTGTTGAACAGAATCGTGGCGCAACGGTGTTCGGCTATCAGGTCATGGACCCGGAACGTTTCGGCGTGGTGGAGTTTGACGATAACTTCAAGGCGATCTCGATTGAAGAGAAACCACAGCAGCCGAAATCGCGCTGGGCAGTAACCGGGCTCTATTTTTATGACAATCAGGTTATTGAATTCGCGAAACAGGTGAAACCCTCAGCGCGGGGCGAGCTGGAAATCACGGCCATTAACCAGATGTATCTGGAGCGTGGTGAGCTGACGGTCGAACTGCTGGGACGAGGTTTTGCCTGGCTGGATACCGGCACGCACGACAGCCTGGTGGAAGCCAGCATGTTTGTGCAGACGGTGGAAAAACGTCAGGGCTTTAAAATTGCCTGCCTGGAAGAGATTGCCTGGCGCAACAGCTGGCTGAGTGATGACCAGCTGCGGGCCGCGGGTGAAGCGCTGACAAAAACCGGCTACGGCCAATACCTGCTGGATTTATTACATGCCCGTCCACGTCAATATTAATCCCCTTAGCTGGGAGAGCGCATTCTTCGGTGTTGATACCGTGCGGCTGGAGCCGCAAGGTGACATTCCGCTGGAACAGGCGCTGCGTCATCCCTGTGCGCTGATGCAGATAAAAGTCGCTGCCAGCGAGACGGCACTGATTGATACGCTGCAGCAGCATCAGTTCCGGCTGGCAGAAGGCGAAGCAGATCTGACGCTGGCGCTGAAACAGACTGAACGGCAGGCGGGAATTCGCATTGCGCGCGAAGCCCAGATCCCGCTACTGCGCGATGCTGCCTCACAGCTCTTCAGCCAGAGTCGTTTTCGCGCGCCCTGGTATGCGCCGGACGCCAGCGGACGCTTCTATGCGCAGTGGATTGAAAATGCGGTACGCGGGGCGTTTGACGATCAGTGTCTGGTGGCAAGCGATGCCGCGGGTCAGCTGCAGGGATTTGTTTCGCTGCGCGCGGTGGATGGCGATGCCCGCATTGGCCTGCTGGGCGTACTGCCCGACGCGCAGGGCCAGGGGCTGGGTCAGCGACTGATGCTGGCAGCAGCAGACTGGGCGCGGGTACGACAGCTGGCTCAGCTTCGGGTTGCTACCCAGCTCAGCAATCTCACGGCGATGCGCCTCTATTTACGCAGCGGTGCCCGGCTCGACAGCACCGCGTACTGGTTTTACAGGAAAGGTCATGATTCCATTTAATGCGCCCCCGATTGTGGGCACAGAAATTGAGTATATGCAGTCGGCGATGAACAGCGGCAAGCTGTGCGGCGATGGTGGATTTACCCGTCGCTGTCAGCAGTGGATGGAGCAGCGTTTTGGCAGCAAAAAAGTGCTGCTGACCCCCTCCTGTACCGCTTCGCTGGAGATGGCGGCGCTGTTAATCGATCTGCAGCCCGGCGATGAAGTGATTATGCCGAGCTACACCTTTGTCTCTACCGCCAACGCCTTTGTGCTGCGCGGCGCCCGCATTGTGTTTGTCGATGTACGCCCGGACACCATGAACATTGATGAAACGCTGATCGAAGCGGCCATCACTGAAAAAACCCGCGCCATTGTGCCGGTCCATTACGCAGGCGTGGCCTGTGAAATGGACACCATTATGGCGGTGGCGGCAAAGCATAAGCTGTTTGTGATTGAAGATGCGGCGCAGGGCGTGATGTCACGCTACAAAGGTCGTGCGCTCGGCACCATCGGTCATATTGGCTGCTTCAGTTTCCACGAAACCAAGAACTACACCGCCGGCGGCGAAGGTGGCGCGACGCTCATTAACGACGCCAGCCTGGTCGAGCGCGCCGAGATCGTGCGGGAAAAAGGCACCAACCGCAGCCAGTTCTTCCGGGGTCAGGTCGATAAATACACGTGGCGCGATATGGGATCGAGCTATCTGATGGCCGATCTGCAGGCAGCCTATCTCTGGGCGCAGCTGGAAGCCGCTGAACGTATTAACCAGCAGCGGTTACGCATCTGGCAGCGTTATTACGATGCGCTGCAGCCGCTGGCGGCTCAGGGACGCATCAGCCTGCCGGTGATCCCCGCCAGCTGTGAACACAATGCGCACATGTTCTACATCAAACTGCGCGATCAGGACGATCGTCAGGCGCTGATAAACTGGATGAAAGAAGCCGAGATACTGACGGTGTTTCACTATATTCCGCTGCACAGTTCGCCCGCCGGTGAGCGGTTCTCGCAGTTTGTCGGCGACGATCGCTTTACCACGCGGGAAAGTGAACGCCTGCTGCGTCTGCCGCTGTTTTATAACCTGTCGGATAATAACCAGAGCACGGTTATCAGCTCACTGCTGAGCTTCTTTTCCTGATGTCATTAGCCAGAGCCTCAGTGTGGACCGCATCGTCCACGCTGGTAAAAATTGTGGCCGGCCTGCTGGTCGTCAAACTGCTGGCGGTCAGCTTCGGACCCGAGGGTGTCGGCCAGGCGGGGAACTTCCGTCAGTTGATCACCGTGCTGGGTGTGCTGGCGGGCGCAGGCATCTTTAATGGCGTCACCACCTATGTGGCGCAGTATCAGCAGCAGCCCGAGCAATTGCGGGCGATGGTGGGCACGGCATCAACCATGGTACTGGGCTTTTCCGGTGTGCTGGCGCTGCTGTTTCTGCTGGCGGCGGCACCCATCAGCATCGCGCTGTTTGGTCACGACCGCTATCAGGGCGTCATCCGCGTGGTGGCCTTTCTTCAGCTCGGCATCGCCTGGGCCAACTTTACCCTTGCACTGCTGAAGGGCTATCGCGACGCGCGCGGTAATGCGCTGGCGCTGATTCTCGGCAGCCTGATTGGCGTGGCGGGCTATCTGCTCTGCTGGTGGCTGGGCGGCTATCAGGGTGCGCTGACCGGGCTGGCGCTGGTACCGGCTTTGCTGCTGCTGCCTGCACTCCTGATGCTGAAACGCCGTGCGCCGCTGCCGCTTAGCTGGCTGCGTCCGCAATGGCATCCTGAGCTGGCCCGTAATCTGGCAAAATATACGCTGATGGCGCTGATCACTGCCGTGACCCTGCCGGTCGCCTGGGTGCTGATGCGTAATCTGCTGGCGGAGCAGCAGGGCTGGGCACAGGTCGGATTGTGGCAGGGCGTCACCAGCATTTCCGATGCCTATCTGCAGTTTATTACCGCGACGTTTAGCGTCTGGCTGCTGCCGACGCTGGCGCGGCTGGATAACAAACGCGACATCGCGCGCGAGATTGGCCGTGCACTGCGCTTTGTCCTGCCCGCCGTGGCGGTTGCCAGCCTGGGTGTCTGGGTACTGCGCGATTTCGCCATCAGCCTGCTGTTCTCTGAAGCGTTTCGCGGGATGCGCGATCTCTTTGTCTGGCAGCTGTGCGGCGATGTTTTTAAGGTCGGCGCCTATGTTTTCGGATATCTGGTTATCGCCAAAGCCTCGCTGCGCTTTTATGTTCTGACTGAGATCAGCCAGTTCCTGTTGCTGACCCTGTTTTCACGCTGGTTGATCCCGTTACATGGCGCGACGGGTGCGGCGCAGGCCTATATGTTTACCTATATGGCTTACTTTGCCCTGTGTTGTGGCGCTTTTATTGTTTACTGCCGGAAAAAATGACTTTAATTCACGTTTTGGGATCGGACATTCCCCACCACAATCTTACGGTGCTGCGCTTTTTCAACGACGTACTCAGCGTTGAGCAGCCTGCGGCTGCGCCACGTCATTTTATGGTGGTGACGCAGCAGCCTGAGAGCCTGGCGCCGTTCAGTGCGTTGCAGATCGAGTGCTTTACCAGCAAGAAAGTGCTGGCGCAGGCGGTACTGCAACGGGCCAGAAATCGTCAGCAGCGTTTTTTCTGCCACGGACAGTTTAACCCGTGGATCTGGCTGGCGTTACTCAGCGGTAAGCTGCGTCGTTCACAGCTCTTCTGGCACGTCTGGGGCGCCGATCTTTATGAAGATTCGCGCAGCCTGAAGTTCCGTCTGTTCTATCTGGTCCGCCGGATAGCGCAGGGGCGGGTTGCACAGGTTTTTGCGACCCGGGGCGACCTGCATCACTATCAGCAGCGCCATCGGCGCGTACCCGGTTCACTGCTCTATTTTCCCACCAGAATGCCCGCCGCAGCCGTTGAATCTGTCCCGTCGGAGCCTTTTACGCTGTTGCTGGGCAACTCGGGCGATCCGAGTAACCGGCATATCGAAGGTTTAAAAGCGATTCACGCGCAGTTTGGCGAGCAGGTGCGTATCGAGGTCCCTTTGGGCTATCCGCCAGGTAATGAGGCTTATATCAGCCAGATTCAGGCCGCTGCCGATGCGCTGTTCCCGAACGGGCAGGTGAGTCTGATGCGTGAAAACCTGGCGTTTGATGATTACTTAGCCCTGCTGGCGCGCTGCCATGTCGGCTATTTTATGTTTGAACGTCAGCAAGGGGTGGGAACACTCTGCCTGCTGATTCAGGCCAACGTGCCGTTTGTCCTGACCCGCAAAAATCCATTCTGGCGTGATGTGGCAGAGCAGCAGCTTCCGGTATTGTTCAGTGAAGATACGCTGTCGCCTGCGGTGATCGCCGAGGCACGTCGTCAGCTGATGAGCTGTGATAAACAGGCTATCGCCTTTTTTGCGCCGGGTTATCTGGCGGGCTGGCGGGCCGCGTTACAGCTCAGCGAAGGGGAGTTGTCATGAGTCTTATGCAGTTTGGCGGCCTGCTGGTGGTCTATTTGCTGTCGCTGGTTTTTATCCTGACCCTGACCTGGCGGGAGTTTAAGCGCGTCCGTTTTAACTTTCATCTGTTCTTCACGCTGCTGTTCTTACTGACCTTTTACTTCGGCTTCCCGCTGACCTCCGTGCTGGTGTTTCGCTTTAATGTCGAAGTGGTGCCGGTTGAGAACCTGCTGGAGGCGCTGCTGTCGGCCACGGCGTTTTACGCCATTTATTACGTCAGCTATAAAGTGCGGCTGAAACCCGCCAGCGCGTCTCCGGCGAAGCCCTGGCTGCAGATGAATCGCGTCGAAACCCATCTGACCTGCGTGATCCTGGCGCTGGTGGCGCTGGGTACGGTGACGGTGTTCTTCATAAATAACGGTTTTCTGCTGTTCCGCCTGACTGCCTATAACCAGATTTTCTCCAGTGAAGTGTCGGGTGTAGCGCTTAAGCGCTTCTTCTATTTCTTTATTCCGGCGATGCTGATCCCCTACTTTTTGAGCCCGACGCGCCGCAACTGGCTGCTGTTCCTGGTGGTGACCGTTGCCTTTGGTTTACTGACCTACGCGCTGGTGGGCGGTACCCGCGCCAATATCATTATTGCGTTTGCCCTGTTCCTGTTTATCGGGATTACCCGTGGCTGGATCACTTTGTGGATGCTGGCAACGGCGGGCGTGCTGGCGATTGCAGGAATGTTCTGGCTGGCACTGCGCCGCTATAACCTCGACGTTATGGGCGATGAAGCATTTTATACTTTCCTCTATCTGACGCGTGATACCTTCTCGCCGTGGGAGAATCTCGCCTTGCTGCTGGATAACTACGCCAGAATTGAGTTTCAGGGGCTGGCACCGCTGTGGCGTGATTTCTACGTTTTCATTCCGACCTGGCTCTGGCCGGATCGGCCGCTGGCAGTGTTAAACAGTGCTAACTACTTCACCTGGGAAGTGCTGAACAACCATTCTGGCCTGGCAATTTCACCCACGCTGATAGGGTCGCTGGTGGTGATGGGCGGCGTCTGGGCGATTCCGATCGGTGCGGTCGCGGTAGGGATGATTATAAAAGCCTTTGATGCGATCTATCAGCGTGGCTGCCTTGAGACCAACCGTTACACCGGCGCCATCCTGCAAAGCTTCTGTTTTGGCGCGGTCTTTAACATGATCGTGCTGGCACGCGAAGGCCTTGATGCGTTCGGTTCACGCGTGGTGTTTTTCTGCATCATTTTTGCTGCCTGTCTGGGCATGGCTAAATTACTTTTCTGGTTACTGGATCGCGCAGGTTTGATTCGCGACCGCAGCAGGCGGGTGTTGCACAGCCCGCTCTGAGTAGCCTCTGGGATTGACGGAAGATATGACAAAGTTAACTGAGACGCCGCAGTACCGGATCCGCGGCGTTGAGTTGTATGGCTTCGAAAACATGCCGTCGGCGGTGAATTTTCTGATGCCGCCGCAGAGCGTACGCAGCGGTATTTTAGTGGCGATTAATGCGGAGAAGATCCTGACCGCTGAGCGGGATGAGGGATTACGCACGCTGTTAGCGCAGGCGGAGTATGCGTACGCCGATGGCATCAGCATTGTGCGCTCGATTCGTAAAAAGTATCCACACGCGTCGGTGCAGCGCATTGCGGGTGCTGATTTATGGGAAGCGCTGATGGAACGCGCCGGGCGGGAAGGGACGCCTGTATTTCTTATCGGCGGTCGTCAGCAGGTGCTGGATGAAACCTGCGATAAGCTACGTCGTCAGTGGAATGTGAATATTGTCGGGGCGCAGGACGGCTATTTTGCGCCAGCCGATCAGGATGCGCTTTTTGCCCGGATTGCGGCCAGCGGCGCGAAGCTGGTGACTGTAGCGCTGGGGTCGCCCCGTCAGGAGCTGTTGATGCTGGCGTGCCGTGCGCACTGGCCTGATGCGCTCTATATGGGCGTGGGTGGAACGTACGATGTTTTCACCGGCCATGTGAAGCGAGCGCCTGAGATCTGGCAGCGGTTGGGGCTGGAGTGGCTCTATCGTCTGATTCGGCAGCCTGGCCGCCTGCGCCGGCAATTAAAACTGCTTAAATATTTGCGCTATCACTGGCGTGGCGATCTCTGATATTGCTGATAAATGCCGCATTTTTACGCGTTGTGAGAGTGGAAATGCACTATTTGTCGACAAAATGCACAAAGCGTAATCAAACGCGTCTTTTTATTTAAAAAGCACTAGACACGATGGGCGCTTATCTCTAGTATGCACATCCGCAACGGCGCTACGCGCCCGTAGCTCAGCTGGATAGAGCGCTGCCCTCCGGAGGCAGAGGTCTCAGGTTCGAATCCTGTCGGGCGCGCCATATCGTTTGTGCGCATGAGCTTCGGTGGTTGATTTACCGCGGTTGGCAGTAGAGATTTAAATGCTGCAGGTTTTTAACTTGTGACATTAAGTATTGTGGTGGCTATAGCTCAGTTGGTAGAGCCCTGGATTGTGATTCCAGTTGTCGTGGGTTCGAGTCCCATTAGCCACCCCAGATTTTGCTGGGAAACGCGAAGGTGGCGGAATTGGTAGACGCGCTAGCTTCAGGTGTTAGTGTCTTAACGGACGTGAGGGTTCAAGTCCCTCTCTTCGCACCAGGCAAAACAGTTAAAAAAATCGGCGAGTAGCGCAGCTTGGTAGCGCAACTGGTTTGGGACCAGTGGGTCGGAGGTTCGAATCCTCTCTCGCCGACCATTTTAGAAACCTGTCTGAAAAGACAGGTTTTTTTTCGTCTGCAGAAAAGAGGATGAGGACCTCGGAAGGAGGTTTAGGTGGGTACAGCTAAATAAGTTTGCTGTAAATCCGAGCCTGCGAAGGGAACATGGTCAGATCGGAAAGTCGCTTAAGCCATCCATGGCCGCTCGGCCCACGCCGTCCCTGGCGTGGGACGCTTTCCTCTTCTGACCATGCTCCCTGCGCGTTGAGCTTATGCGCTGTGGTCAGATGCATCCGGGTTTAGATCTGTCATTTGTCTGAAGCGTCCTTGTAAGTATCAGATGCGTCTGCCATACGTGAAGCGAAGGGAGCATACGCCTGTAGCAAAGCATCGCGCCGCCCGGATAAAAACGCCAGGAGCGTTTTTGAACAACGCAAAGCGTTGGCCCGACTACGGGCGCACCTCAGGGATGAGGTGCGTAATCGCCCGCGCTGAGGATGGCGTCTTTTGACGTCTTTGCGTAAGGCGTATGCCTCCCTGAAGCCCGCACAGCAGTGAGAGCGGGCTGCTTGTTAGCTAATCCTTTGATGCCAGCTCACCCTTGATTTCGCCAGTTGTCAGATAAAGTTGCTTAAACAGGAGCAACAGCGTCGTGAATTGCCGACAAATAAGTCATTGTTATTGTTGATTTCACAGAGAGATTTGCCTTGCTGTCTCCATTCAGAGACAGAGAAAATGCCAGCTGTCGCTGGATACCGACATTTCCCGAAAGGCCTGTTGAATGAAGTTTTGAGCTAATTATTTAACCTGCTGATTTATTGTGATTTTAAAAATAATCATAAACCTGGCACGGTTTGTGCAATACTTCTGCTGTAGATGCTCATTCCACCTCTTATGTCTGCTGATGCTACATAAACCTGGGAATGATGCAGAGCCAATTTTAGGTACCTGTTGTCTGCCTGCCTGTATCGCGAAAGCCTTACAGGGTTAACAGACACCACGTTGAGTCAGGTACCTCCCGGTTGTCTTACCGACCTGATCTTACACCTGCCACTGGCAGGTGTTTTTTTTTGCCTGCGAAAGCGTGCTGGCAGATTGCGGGCACAAAAAAGCCGGGCAAGCCCGGCTTTATCAGGTATGAAAAGAGGATCAGGCGTTGGGATTGTTCTTCAAGGTGAGCAACAACCCTTCACGACGCATCTTCGCCGCTTCTTCCGGGCGACGCAGACGATCATAAACATCCGCCAGCCATGCATAATCAAACGCGTCAGGACGCTGTGCCAGCGCCTGCTGCAGTGACTCAGCAGCCTGCTGCCATTCACCATGACGCATCAGCAACTGCCCCAGCGTACTGTGCAGCAGCGGTGTTGCGCCGTGTTGTTTGATTTGCTGGCGCAATACTTTCTCCAGCGCTTCCGGATTACCGCTTTTGATGCGAGGCATCAACAGTACCAGACGATCGTCATAATGACGCTTGAGGCCCTCCAGCACGATCGATTGCGCGGTGTCGTGATCGTTGCATTCAATCAAATGATCCGCCATGGCCACCTGCAGCGTCGTTTCCTGACGGGTTTTGCGGCTCAGATCGTTCCACCAGCGCTTCAGCCCATCGCTGCCCTGGTCGGCCATCGCCTGATTCATCAGACCCAGCCAGGCCTGCTGCTGTAATGCATCACGATGCAGCTCATCGCCGACCTGCGCCTTCTGCATGGCGGGCAGAATATCCAGCAATGCACTCCAGGCACCAGTACGGACATACGCCTGTTCGGCCAGGCGCAGCACTTCAGGATGACGCGGTGCCACTTCCAGCAGACGGTCAATGCTATGACGCGCAGCATGATCTTCGTTACGTGCCAGCTGAATACGTGCGCGGGCAATTTCTACCGGAATGGTGTTGCTCTCCGACAGCTCTGCAGCACGTTCAAGATGCTGATTGGCACGGATTTCATCACCACGCTGTTGCGCAGCTTCTGCTGCCAGCAGGTAGTTCGCCACTGGCACATCAGCGTGATCGGCATCTTTAGAAAGCAGTTTTTCCACCTGACGGTGATCGCCTTCTGCCAGCTTCATCAGTGCCGACTGAGTATGACGCTGGGCGCGACGGCGTTTACGTCCGGTAAACCAGCCACGGGTACGCGCGCCGGTGTGCAGCACGCGGCGCAGCAGCCATTCCACGGCCAGAATCACCAGCAGGCTGAGGATGAGGATAATGACCAGGCCGGTGACGCTGGTTTCGATGTTCCAGTTATCGGTCTGAATCAGCACGTAACCCTGATGACCGGCAATCATCGGTCCCAGCACCACGCCAGCAATCAGCAGGATAAAGAGGATAAATACCTTAAGCATGCTTAGCCTCCCTGCTGATTAGCAGCGGCAGAAGGTTGCGCTAACAGGTTCCGGACGCGGGTCTGCATCAGCTGTTCCAGCAACGGCTGACTTTCCAGGTTATCCGGCAGATCCATATTGATGTTCTGCTGGCTCAGCTCATCCAACTGGGCAAGGAAGGCTTTGGTAGCGGCATCATTGGTGTCGTACCAGGCGCGAACCCACGCGGACACGGTGTCGATAGATTGTTTATAAATCTCATCCTGATGACGCGGTACCGCCTGAGCAGCAATCAGCAGACGCGAGCGGATATTCTCACGCAGGTAAACATCCTGATTAGGTGCCAGCAGCGGCTGGGCGGTGTTATCGCGGCGGCGGATGGTAATAAAATCATCCATAAAGTTATGCCAGCTTTTCACCAGATTCTGACGCCATTCGCGCACGGAACCTGACAGTTCACCGCCATCGCTGTCCATCGGCGCATCATCGCTGTCATTATCGGCCAGACGCAGATTATCAACGTTGTTCGACAGCTGGTTCAGTTTGAGGATCACGCCGTCATAATCGACCTGCGTAACCGAAGAGAGGTTACTGATATCCTGGGTCAGCGCACGACGCACATTCATGACGCTGGGATCGTTCATGTCGGCCAGGCTGGCATCGGCGCTTTTCAGCAGTGCAGCGGCGGTGGTGACATCCTGGTCGCTCCAGAGTTTGCGGCCAGCCAGTTTCACCAGATAGTCCGCCTGTGCCAGCAACCAGCTGCGCACGTCGTTGCCAGAAATCACGGCCACTTTTTCACGCAGGGTTTCCAGCTCTTTTGCTGACGCGTTCTGCTGTGTCTGGGCTGTCTGCAACGCGGTTTCAGCGCCGCTCAGTTGCTGAGTCAGCTGCTGTTTGTCGCTGCTGGCCTGCTGTTGCAACGCGCTTAATTGTTCGCTCAGCTTCTGATTGGTTTGTGCCTGTAAATCAGCCTGATGTTTCCCGTTAAGGTATAAACCCGCACCAATCGCCAGCGCAATGACAATCGCAACTGCACCCAGCACCATGCCACCATTTTTCGCATTACGCGGTGGTGTGCTGTTGCTGGAAGGAGAGCGGTCGACCGCTGGGGTGGTTTCTTCAACCATGGCGGAGGAGTCTTTTTGTTCCGTCATATGTGGCACATCCCATTGTTAAAGTTCAGCGTAACGCGCGCAGCAGCGCATCGTTATCGGCACCATAGGCTACCTGAATATCCTGCCAACCCAATCCTGCGGCCAGGGTAGCCAAACGTTCACTGACGACAACCAGTCGGCAGTTGAGCAGCCATTCCTCGCGATCAACTGCGGGGAACAGCGAAAAAAGCTGTTGTAACATTTCACCGCTGGTCACCACCAGCACGGAGACACCGCGATCGCGCCAGCGGCGTCCTTCAACGGGTCCATCATAATACTTCTGGCAGCGCTGATAACAGGCTGCAAACGACACCTCAGCACCTCGCCAGGTTAGCGTCTGAGCCAGCAACTCGCGTCCAGGATCGCCACGCAGGATCAGCGCACGTTTACCCGCAACCTGCTGAAGGGTATTCAGCTGGATCAATTCTTCACTGGTTTCATGTGCATGAGGCCAGGTTACCTGCTGTCCGCTGGCGGTATGAAACGCCAGGGCGGTGCTGCGACCAATTGCATAATAGTCCAGCTCAGCGGGCCATGCTGTGACGGTGTGTTGTGCGTAATGTATAACCTGCTGAGAAAGGATAAAAACCAGGTCGCCAGGGCGAAGTGCGGCGAGCTTTTGTGGCAGAGAGGTGAGATCAGCGCCCGGCGCAAATTCGATCAGCGGCAGGCTCCACGCCTGTTTGCCAAGGGCATGCAGGCGTGACACCAGCTCTGCCGCTGCGGGTTCCGGGCGCGTCACCAGAATGGTCATGCCGGCGGCTGCCCCTGGTAAACTTCTTTCAGGATTTCACGCGCGCCGCCATTCAGCAGTTCATCGGCCAGTGAAATACCCATCTGTTCAGCCTGAGCGCGGGGACCACGGCGTTCGCCGCTGACCATGACCCGGCCATCCGGTGCGCCGACCATGCCGCGCAGCCAGAGGTCATCGCCTTCCAGCACCGCGAAACTGCCGATTGGCACCTGGCAGCCACCCTCTAAACGGGTATTCATGGCGCGCTCCGCTCGGACACAGACTTCGGTGTCATCGTGATTCAGCGCCTGCAACAGGCCAATTAAGGTGGTGTCGTCCAGACGGCATTCAATGCCGACCGCACCCTGACCCACGGCGGGCAGGGAAACTTCGGCAGGCATCGCCTGACGAATGCGATCTTCCAGTCCCAGGCGTTTCAGCCCGGCGACAGCAAGAATAATCGCGTCATACTCTCCGGCATCAAGCTTGCCGAGGCGGGTGCCGACATTGCCCCGCAGCGAGCGGATCACCAGGTCCGGACGGCGCGCACTAATCTGGCACTGACGGCGCAGGCTGGACGTGCCGACAATGGCACCCTGTGGCAGCGCGTCGATGGAGTCATAATGATGAGAAACGAACGCATCGCGCGGATCGTCGCGCTCGCAGATGGTTACCAGGCCCAGACCTTCCGGGAAATTGACCGGCACATCCTTCATCGAGTGCACCGCCATATCGGCACGGCCATCCTGCATCGCCAGCTCAAGCTCTTTGACAAACAGCCCTTTGCCACCCACTTTTGCCAGCGGCGTATCAAGGATGATGTCACCTTTCGTGACCATAGGCACCAGCTCAACGCGCAGTCCCGGATGGGCACTCATGAGTCGTTGCTGTACATAATGTGCCTGCCATAATGCGAGCGGGCTTTGTCTTGTAGCAATTCTGAAAATTTTGTCTAACATGCTGTTAACCATTTTTATCGTTCACTGAATATCCTATCATCTCTGGGTGAAGACTGTCAGTTTCAACGGATTGAAAACGGCCTGCGTGCGGTTTCAGGCCGGTTTATTAAGCCATAACGTGGGAACCAGAGCTGAAAAGGCGGGAAGCTGGTAAGAACGTGCTAAACTGTCAGGTAGCGCAACTTTCTTTACGGTCAATCTGCAGGGTGTTAGATTGATCACGTTTCCAGCAATTATCTGCCCACTTTTTTACTTTATAAGCGGCAGAGTGTGGAAACAGGGTGCTTAAACACTGGGACAATCAGGCGAAACGTCTTGTACCTCTACATTGAGACACTGAAACAGAGACTGGATGCAATCAACCAGCTGCGCGTTGATCGTGCGCTGGCTGCTATGGGACCCGCTTTTCAGCGCGTCTACAGTCTGCTGCCAACCTTATTACATTATCAACATCCGCAGATGCCGGGTTACCTTGAAGGTAGCGTTCCACATGGCATCAGCTTCTTCACGCCTGATGAAAATCAGCGTCAGCTGCTGGCCGATCTCACCGGCGACAGCGATCTGCGTCATGCCGATGCGCCGAAAGGCGAAATGCCGATTACGGCGATCTATTCTATGGGCAGCACCTCATCTGTCGGCCAGAACAGCGTCTCGGATCTCGATATCTGGGTCTGCCATCAATCCTGGCTTGATAATGAAGAGCGTCTGAATCTGCAGCGCAAATGTACGCTGCTGCAGAAGTGGTGCGTTTCAATGGGCGTAGAGGTGAGTTTCTTTCTGATTGATGAAAACCGCTTCCGCCACAACGAAAGCGGCAGTCTGGGCGGTGAAGATTGCGGTTCAACACAACACATTTTACTGCTGGATGAGTTCTACCGTACGGCAGTTCGTATGGCGGGTAAACGCATCCTGTGGAATATGGTGCCGGGCGAAGAAGAGCACAATTACGACGACTACGTAATGTCGCTCTACGCCAAAGGCGTGCTGACCCCTAATGAGTGGCTCGATCTTGGCGGCCTCGGCACGCTGTCGGCGGAAGAGTATTTCGGCGCCAGCCTGTGGCAGCTCTATAAAAGCATCGACTCCCCGTATAAAGCCGTACTGAAAACGCTGCTGCTGGAAGCCTACAGCTGGGAATACCCGAATACGCAGCTACTGGCGATGGATATCAAACAGCGCCTGCATGACGGTGAAATCATCTGCTTCGGGCTTGATCCTTACTGCATGATGCTGGAGCGCGTTACGCACTATCTCACCAGCGTTGACGATCAGCCGCGTCTCGACCTGGTGCGTCGCTGTTTCTACCTCAAAGTGTGTGAAAAGCTCAGCACCGAAGATCATCAGCACCGCACCGGCTGGCGTCGCGAAATTTTATCGCAGCTGGTCAAAGAGTGGGGCTGGAACGAAGAGAAGATTGCCATTCTGGATAATCGCGCTGAGTGGAAAATCGAGCGGGTGCGCGAAGCCCATAATGAATTGCTGGATGCGATGATGCAGAGTTATCGCAATCTGATCCGCTTTGCCCGTCGCAATAACTTAAGCGTCAGCGCCAGCCCGCAGGATATCGGTGTGTTGACCCGTAAACTGTATGCCGCGTTTGAAGCGCTGCCGGGCAAAGTGACGCTGGTGAATCCGCAGATTTCGCCCGATCTCTCCGAACCCAATCTGACCTTTATTCATGTGCCGCCTGGCCGTGCCAACCGTTCCGGCTGGTATCTCTATAACCAGGCGCCGGACATGGATTCGATTATCAGCCATCAGCCGCTGGAATATAACCGCTACCTGAACAAGCTGGTGGCGTGGGCGTGGTTCAATGGACTGCTGACCCGTAAAACCCGGCTGCATATTAAAGGCAATGAGGTTTGCGATCTGGCGCGTCTGCAGGAGCTGGTTAACGATGTTTCCAGCCACTTCCCGCTGCGTCTGCCCTCGCCGACGCCAAAAGCGCTCTACAGTCCATGCGAAATCCGGCACCTTGCGATTATTGTTAACCTTGAACACGATCCGACGGCGGCCTTCCGCAATCAGGTGGTGCACTTCGACTTCCGTAAGCTGGATGTCTTTAGTTTTGGTCAGCAGCAGCAGTGCCTGATTGGCAGCATCGATCTGCTCTATCGCAACTCCTGGAATGAGGTGCGTACGCTGCACTTCAGCGGCGAACAGGCGATGATCGAAGGGCTGAAAACCATTCTCGGCAAGATGCATCAGGATGCTGCACCGCCCGATACGGTGGAAGTGTTCTGCTACAGCCAGCATCTGCGCGGTCTGATCCGGACGCGGGTACAGCAGCTGGTCTCAGAATGCATTGAGCTTCGCCTCTCCAGCACACGTCAGGAGCCGGGTCGCTTTAAAGCGCTGCGTATGGCGGGCGAGACCTGGGGCCTGTTCTTTGAACGCATGAGCGTTTCAGTGCAGAAGCTGGAAAACGCGGTTGAGTTTTATGGCGCGATCTCCAACAACAAGCTGCACGGACTGTCGATCAAAGTCGAAACGAATCAGACGCCGCTGCCACCGGTGGTCAATGGGTATGCCAGCGAAGGCATTATTCAGTTCTTCTTTGAAAACACCACCGATGAGCGCGGCTTCAATATCTACATCCTCGATGAGACCAATCGGGTTGAGGTCTATCATCACTGTGAAGGCAGTAAAGAGGAGCTGGTGCGCGATGTCAGCCGGTTCTACTCCTCATCGCACGATCGCTTTACCTATGGTTCAAGCTTTATCAACTTCAACCTGCCGCAGTTCTACCAGATTGTGAACACCGGTGAGCGATTCCAGGTGATTCCGTTCCGTAGCCAGACGCTGACGCAGCTGTGTACCTCGCAGCCTGACAACGACAACAGCGACTATCAGCCACGCTATCAGGTGCACTGATGCTGACGGGCTGCCTGCGCTCTGCAGGTGGCCGTTATCTTCCCGGCTTGTCACCCGCTTCACGCTATTTGCGGGCATTTCCTGTTGCTTTTCCACCTTCAACTGCGATGATAAGCATCCAGGTAAAGGACATGAAGAGCATAAAGAATGAAGAAAGTAATAAGCCTGTTGGCCATGACACTGGCAGTAATCAGCCTTGCAGGTTGTGGTCTGAAAGGACCGCTCTACTTCCCGCCGAAGGATCAGCCGAAGAAACAACAAGCCCCAACCGACCGCCAGAAAGCGGATGCCTCTAAAGCCGATGTCGGCGGGCTGGTTACCGGCAATTCAGGCGTAAAAGCGAACTAATCTGATGGCTTATCCGGCGGAGCAAAAAATGCAGTTCTCCAAAATGCACGGTCTCGGCAACGATTTTATGGTTGTGGATGCGGTGACACAAAACGTCTTCTTTTCGCCGGAATTGATCCGCCGGCTGGCCGATCGTCATCTGGGGATCGGTTTTGATCAACTGCTGATTGTTGAACCGCCTTACGATCCCGATCTCGATTTCCACTATCGCATTTTCAACGCTGACGGCAGTGAAGTCGCACAGTGCGGCAACGGCGCGCGCTGCTTTGCCCGCTTTGTTCAGCTGAAAGGGCTGACCAACAAAAGTGACATCCGGGTCAGTACGCAGAATGGCCGCATGGTGTTGACCGTCACGCCTGACGACCAGGTGCGCGTGAACATGGGCGAGCCAAACTTTGAGCCTCAGCAGGTGCCGTTCCGCGCCAACAAGGCCGAAAATCTCTATCTGCTGCGCGTGGCCGAACAGACGGTGATGCTGGGTGCGGTGTCGATGGGCAACCCGCACTGCGTTATCCAGGTCGAAAGTGTCAAAACCGCGCAGGTTGAACTGCTGGGTCCGATTCTGGAGAGTCATGAACGCTTCCCGGATCGCGTCAATGTCGGTTTTATGGAGATCATCAATCCCGAACATATCCGCCTGCGCGTCTACGAACGCGGAGCGGGTGAAACGCAGGCGTGCGGCAGCGGCGCCTGTGCTGCCGTTGCATGTGGCATTCAGCAGGGCATTCTGGCACCCAAAGTCCGTGTCGACCTGCCTGGCGGAACGCTGCACATCACCTGGAAAGGCGCCGGTCAGCCGCTCTATATGACCGGGCCTGCGACACACGTCTACGATGGGTTTATTCATCTATGAAAAATATCGAAGAGCAGGCTGACAGTTCGGTTCTGCTGGACGATCAGGCCGTCAGTGATTATCTGCGGCAGAATCCCGATTTCTTTATCCGCAATGCCCGTGCAGTTGAACAGATGGCCGTGCCGCATCCGGTGCGTGGCAGCGTCTCTCTGGTCGAATGGCATATGGCGCGGCAACGCAACCATATTCAGCGGCTGGAAGAAGAGATCACGCTGCTGATGGAGCAGGCCAGCGCTAACCACGAACTGTTTGACCGTCTGCTGTCGCTGGAGAGCCATCTGGCCGCGGCTGACTCGCTGCAGGATATGCTCAACCGTCTGCATCGCTGGGCGCGTGAGCTGGGCCTGGCGGGTGCCAATGTGCGGCTGTTCAGTGATAAATGGCTGCTGGGCGCGCCCTCCGATTTCTTTCAGCTGAGCCTCTCGCGTCAGGCGTTTGAACCGCTGCGTATTCAGCGCTTCGGTAACCAGCATCACTATCTTGGCAACATTAACGGGCCGGAACTGCTGCTGCTGTTGCCGCAGGCCAAAGCGATCGGGTCGGTTGCCATGTCGCTGATGGGTGAGGAGGGCGATCTCGGCGTGCTGGTGTTCAGCAGTCGTGACAGCCAGCACTATCAATCGGGCATGGGGACACTGCTGTTGCAGCATCTGTCGCAGATGATGCCTGATCTGCTCTCCCGCTGGGTTGAACGCGCATGAGCAGCGCGCTGCAGGAGGCCGTCGACGGATTTCTGCGCTACCTGAAAGTGGAGCGCCAGCTCAGTCCGTTAACCCAGAGCAGCTATGCGCGACAGCTTGCCGCGCTGGTGGCGATTGCTGATGAGATGAAGCTCAGCAGCTGGGCACAGCTGGAACCGGCGCAGGTGCGCAGCATGGCGGCGCGCAGCCGTCGCGCCGGACTGGCCGCCAGCAGCCTCGCGTTGCGGCTCTCCGCCCTGCGCAGTTTTCTCGACTGGCAGGTGAGCCAGGGTTTGCTTTCTGCCAACCCGGCCAAAGGGGTGATGACGCCGCGTAAAGCACGCCATCTGCCTAAAAACATTGATGTTGATGAAGTAAATCAGCTGCTGGAGATCGACCTTAGCGATCCGCTGGCGGTGCGCGATCGGGCGATGCTGGAAGTGATGTATGGCGGCGGTTTGCGTCTCTCTGAACTGGTGAATATGGATTGTCGCCACGTCGATCTCGATTCAGGCGAAGTGTGGGTAGTCGGTAAGGGCAGCAAAGAGCGCCGGATACCGATTGGTCGCACGGCGGTCGCCTGGATCCAGCACTGGCTGCCGCTGCGTGAAACCTTTGGCGGCCAGGATGATGCGCTGTTTCTTTCGACGCGCGGCAACCGCATCTCGCCACGCAACGTGCAGAAACGCTTTGCCGAATGGGGCATCCGACAGGGCGTGGCCAGCCATATCCATCCGCATAAGCTACGACACTCATTTGCCACGCATCTGCTGGAATCCAGCGGTGACCTGCGCGCCGTGCAGGAGTTGCTGGGCCATGCAAACCTGTCGACGACCCAGATCTATACCCATCTCGATTTCCAGCATCTGGCTTCGGTGTATGACGCTGCGCATCCCCGCGCCAAACGAGGAAAGAACGAATGAAGTTTTATCGTCCGCTGTCGGCCATAAAAGCCATGACCTTCGACCTTGATGACACACTCTACGATAACTACCCGGTCATCCGTCGTACCACCCTGGAGTCCCATGCCGCGTTACAGGCTTTTCATCCGGCGCTGCGTGACTTCACGCCGCAGGATTATCAGCAGTTGCGCGATGAGCTGCTGCAGCGCGAACCTGATATCTATCATGATGTTTCGGAGTGGCGACGCCGTTCGGTTGAGCTGGCGATGCTGAATATCGGCCTCTCTGCCGCTGAAGCCTCCGCGGGTGCGGCAGAAGTAATGGCGGTCTTCCATCAGTGGCGGAGTCAGGTCGAGATGCCGGATGAGACGCACCAGACGCTGAAAGCCCTGGCGGAGAAAATCCCGCTGGTGGCGGTCACCAACGGCAACGCCTGCCCGGAAAAAATGGGCATTGCCGAATACTTCCGCTTCACACTGCGGGCCGGCCCGGACGGGCGCGCCAAGCCGTGGCAGGATATGTATCAGCTTGCCGCGCAACGCCTTGATATCGCGCCACACCATATTGTGCACGTGGGTGATGACCTGACCACCGACGTGGCGGGCTCACTGCGCTGCGGGCTGCAGGCCTGCTGGATTAACCTGCGGCAGGGCAATCTGATGCATATCCCGGATGCGCGCCTGTTGCCGCATGTCGAAATTTCGCGGTTGGCATCACTCACCTCACTGCTATAATGGCTGTAAATTTATCCAGTCGTCTCCACTTTTGTTTTGCCGCCGTCCCTTATCCGGCGTCTGTGGCGCCGCCTGACTGGCAGCGATAATGCCCTGCGGCAGGCGGAATAATCAGTGTGACGACGGCGTTTTTTTCTTTGGTAATCGGTGCTTATGGACGTTTCTGAACTGCTCGATGGTTTGAATGACAATCAGCGCGCTGCCGTTGCGGCACCGCGCAGTAACCTGCTGGTGCTGGCAGGCGCGGGCAGTGGTAAAACGCGGGTGCTGGTGCATCGCATTGCCTGGCTGATGTCGGTGGAGAACTGCTCGCCCTATTCGATTATGGCGGTGACCTTTACCAACAAAGCGGCAGCGGAGATGCGTCACCGTATCGAGCATCTGATCGGCACCAGTCAGGGCGGAATGTGGATCGGAACCTTCCACGGTCTGGCGCACCGCTTACTG
The DNA here is from genome assembly GCF_049310725.1 of Pantoea sp. BJFS-204. Classification (NCBI taxonomy): domain Bacteria; kingdom Pseudomonadati; phylum Pseudomonadota; class Gammaproteobacteria; order Enterobacterales; family Erwiniaceae; genus Pantoea; species Pantoea sp. BJFS-204. The sequence goes on from NZ_JBMOWE010000007.1 coordinate 193,749, forward strand.
CGCGCCCACCATCTTGACGCCGGTCTGCCACAGGATTTTCAGATCCTCGACAGCGAAGATCAGCTACGTCTGCTCAAGCGCCTGATCAAATCAATGAACCTTGATGACAAACAGTGGCCTGCGCGTCAGGGCATGTGGTACATCAATGGCAAAAAAGATGAAGGCCTGCGACCAAAGCATATCGAAAGCTACGGCAATCTGATTGAGCAGACATGGCTGCGCATCTATCAGGCCTATCAGGAAGCCTGTGATCGCGCCGGTTTAGTCGACTTTGCCGAGCTGTTGCTGCGCGCCCATGAGTTATGGCTCAACAAGCCACACATTCTTAATCACTACCGCGAACGCTTTACCAACGTGCTGGTGGATGAGTTCCAGGATACCAACAACATTCAGTATGCCTGGATTCGGATGCTGGCGGGCGACAGCGGCCGGGTGATCATCGTGGGCGATGATGACCAGTCGATCTACGGCTGGCGCGGCGCACAGGTCGAGAATATTCAGCGCTTTCTGCAGGATTTCCCCGGCGCGGAAACGATCCGTCTGGAGCAGAACTACCGCTCAACCAATAACATCCTGAAAGCCGCCAACGCCCTGATCGCTAACAACAATGGTCGCCTGGGGAAAGAGCTCTGGACCGAAGGCAGCGATGGCGAACCGATCTCGATCTACTGCGCCTTTAATGAGCTGGATGAAGCACGCTTCGTGGTCAACCGCATCAAAGTCTGGATGGAGAACGGCGGCGCGCTTAACGACTGCGCCATTCTCTATCGCAGCAACGCCCAGTCGCGTGTGCTGGAAGAGGCGCTGCTGCAGAGCAGCATGCCGTACCGTATTTATGGCGGCATGCGCTTCTTCGAACGTCAGGAGATCAAAGATGCGCTCTCCTATCTGCGTCTGATGGCGAACCGCAATGACGACGCGGCATTTGAACGCGTGGTGAATACCCCGACCCGCGGCGTGGGCGATCGCACGCTCGACGTGGTGCGTCAGACGGCCCGTGAACGTCAGATGACGCTGTGGCAGGCTACGCGTGAACTGCTGCAAAGCCGTGCGCTGGCTGGCCGGGCCGCGTCTGCGCTGCAACGCTTCTGTGAACTGGTTGATTCACTGGCAACCGAAACCGCCGAGTTACCGCTGCATGTTCAGACCGACCGGGTCATCAAAGACTCTGGCCTGTGGCTGATGTATGAGCAGGAAAAAGGTGAGAAGGGTCAGGCGCGTATCGAAAACCTTGAGGAGCTGGTGACCGCTACGCGGCAATTCAGCTATCAGGATGAAGATGAAGATCTGATGCCACTGCAGGCCTTTTTATCCCACGCCGCGCTGGAAGCGGGCGAAGGCCAGGCAGACAAATGGCAGGATGCGGTTCAGCTGATGACGCTCCACTCGGCAAAAGGGCTGGAGTTCAGCCAGGTGTTTATCGTCGGCATGGAAGAGGGCATGTTCCCGAGCCAGATGTCACTGGATGAAGGTGGCCGGCTGGAGGAGGAGCGTCGTCTGGCTTATGTCGGCGTGACCCGTGCGATGCTCAAGCTGACGCTGACCTACGCCGAAACCCGCCGACTCTATGGTAAGGAAGTGTATCACCGTCCGTCCCGTTTTATCGGCGAACTGCCCGAAGCGTGCATAGAAGAAGTGCGTCTGCGCGCCAGCGTCAGCCGTCCGGTAAACCATCAGCGGATGGGTGCCCCGGTGACCAAAAATGACAGTGGATTCGCGCTGGGTCAGCGTGTTCATCACGCAAAATTTGGCGAAGGCACCATCATTAATCTGGAAGGCAGCGGCGAGCATAGCCGTCTTCAGGTGGCGTTTCAGGGGCAGGGAATCAAGTGGCTGGTGGCGGCTTACGCGAAGCTTGAAACGCTTTAGCGTGCGGTTGACGGCTTTTTCGTCTCAGCGTAACATGCGCCCACTATTATCATGAGAGGACAATGCCTTGGACACGCCCAGTCGATGCTGGCTCAATGACCTGGATTCCAGGAATAACATCTAAGGCTACCTCTTTACGCGGGTAGCCTTAGCGGTTATCAGCGACCTCCCTTTTTGATTCCGTCGCGAGTCAGCACTGATTTATCTCTGAAACTCTGTTTCCGTGTTCAGGCTGCCCGTTCCATGTTGAGGAACGGCGGACTGCCTTGTCCCATTTAGTCTGCAATGGGGAGTATTGCTATGCTGAGCGCATTTAAACTGGATCACAGCCGCCTGACGCGACTGGAGCTGGAAGACGAAAACGACAAACTGACGACCTCTGTCTGGGTCGATCTGATCGAGCCGGAAGAGGGCGAACGTGATCGCGTGCAATCTGAGCTGGGCCAGAGTCTGGCAACACGGCCTGAGCTGGAGGATATCGAGGCCTCGGCACGCTTCTTCGAAGATGAAGATGGTCTGCATATCCACTCCTTCTTCTTCTATGAAGATGCTGACGATCACGCCGGTAACTCCACCGTGGCGTTCACCATCCGTGAAGGCCGTCTCTACACGCTGCGCGAACGTGAGCTGCCTGCGTTCCGTCTCTATCGCATGCGCGCCCGTAATCAGACCCTGATCGACGGCAATGCCTTTGAGCTGCTGCTTGACCTGTTTGAAACCAAAATCGAACAGCTGGCGGACGAAATCGAGAACATCTACAGCGCACTGGAGAAACTCAGCCGGGTGATCATGGAAGGTCAGCAGGGCGAAGAGTACGATCAGGCGCTGTCGCGACTAGCGGAACTGGAAGATATCGGCTGGAAGGTGCGTCTCTGTCTGATGGATACCCAGCGCGCCCTGAACTTCCTGGTACGCAAAGCACGTTTGCCGGGCAATCAGCTGGAGCAGGCGCGTGAAATTCTGCGCGATATCGAATCGCTGCTGCCGCATAACGAATCACTGTTTCAGAAGGTCAACTTCCTGATGCAGGCGGCGATGGGTTTCATCAACATCGAGCAGAACCGCATCATCAAGATCTTCTCGGTGGTCTCCGTGGTGTTTCTGCCGCCGACGCTGGTGGCCTCCAGCTATGGGATGAACTTTGAGTTTATGCCGGAACTGAAGTGGAGCTTTGGTTATCCGGCCGCGATCGGCCTGATGATTCTGGCCGGACTGGCGCCTTATCTCTATTTCAAACGTAAAAACTGGCTTTAAAATAAGAACGGGCCATCTGAGATGGCCCGTTCTGCTGGCTCCTGTCCCCATTTCTGCGTAATCTTACCCTCCTGTTTTTACAAATTATTAACTTCTTATGGACGCTTTTTCGTTGCGCGCGCAGTGGACGCTGCTGCTGCTGATCTCGGTATTGCTGGGCGCGGTGCTGCACTATTTTCATGTGCCCGCTGCGCTGTTACTGGGGCCGATGATTGTGGGTGTAGTGATGGGGCTGTCGGGTGCCACGCTGCGAATTGATAAACGGCTGTTCCTGCTCGCTCAGGCCGTACTGGGCTGCATGATTGCGCAGAGTCTGTCGCCTTCGATTCTGGCCCCGCTGATCCAGGACTGGCCGATCGTGCTGGCGGTGCTGCTGCTGACGCTGGCGGCCAGCGGCCTGTCAGGTTTTCTGCTGGTGCGCTTCAGTCATCTGCCTGGCCCGACCGGCGCATGGGGATCGTCGCCGGGCGGTGCAACGGCCATGGTGGCGATGGCGGGTGACTTTGGCGCTGACGTGCGGCTGGTCGCATTCATGCAATATCTGCGGGTGCTGTTTGTCGCCTCGGCGGCCGCACTGGTGGCACGCATCGGGCTGGGTGATGAGGCGCACAGCGTCTCGCTGCTCTGGTTTCCGCCGCTGAATCAGGGCTTTGTTATCACCCTGGTGGTGATGCTGACGGGCGCGTGGCTGGGCACCCGACTGCGCATTCCTTCTGGCGCGCTGCTGCTGCCTGCGCTGGCGGGCGCAGCACTGCACAGTAGCGACATCGCGGTGTTACAGGTGCCGGAATGGCTGCTGGCTGTGGCCTATGCACTGATTGGCTGGAGCGTGGGATTACGTTTCACCCGCCCGATTTTTCTGCTGGCACTGCGCACGCTGCCGCAGATGCTGGCCTCGATCTTCGGGCTGATGCTGTTGTGTGGCGGGCTGGCGTGGATGCTGACGCGAATGCTGGATATCGATCTGATGACGGCCTATCTCGCCACCAGTCCAGGCGGGCTGGACACGGTGGCGATCATTGCGGCAGGAACCCAGGTCAACATGGCGTTTGTGATGGCGTTGCAGACGTTGCGTCTGTTTACCATCCTGCTGACCGGCCCGGCTTTAGCGCGCTTTATTTCACGCTATGCGCGAACGGGAACGGAATGAAAACGCCACCGCATCGCAGACAAATACCAGCAGCGCCAGCCAGATGAAGCCAAAGGTCACCATCTTGTCTGGCGTGATGGTCTCACCGTAAAACGCGACCGCCAGCACAAACATCAGCGTCGGGCCGAGATACTGAAAGAAGCCTACGGTGGAAAGTCGCAGACGACTGCAGGCTGCCGCAAACAGCATCAGCGGAATGGTGGTCACAATGCCCGCCGCTATCAGCTTCAGGTTGAGACTCAGTGGGTTGGCGGATAAGTGGCTGGTGGCGCTGTCGGCAAAGCCAAACAGGTAAATCGCCGCCAGCGGAAACAGCCACAGAGTTTCAATCAGCATGCCGCTCTGCGCATCGACCTGAATCTTTTTACGCACCAGGCCATACAGGGCAAAACTCAGCGCCAGGCCCAGCGCGATGATCGGTAACGAGCCAAACTGCCACAGCTGCACCAGCACACCGACGGTGGCCAGCAGCACGGCGAGCCACTGCAAGCGGCGAAACCGTTCGCGCAAAAACAGCATGCCGAACACCACGTTGATCAGCGGGTTAATAAAGTAGCCCAGGCTGGCTTCCAGCATATGCTGATTGTTGACTGCCCAGATAAACAGCAGCCAGTTGCCGCCGATAGTCACGGCCGTCAGCGCCAGCAGCAGCACTTTTTTAGGCTGGCGCAACACGCTGCGAACGCCGGGCCAGCTGCGGCTCAGGGTAATCAGTAACAGCATAAACAGTGCAGACCAGATCACCCGGTGCGTCATGATTTCCGTGGCGGGAACCTGCTTTACCAGTTTGAAATAAGCGGGCGCAATGCCCCAGATAAAGTAAGCGCCCAGTGCAAAGCCAACGCCCTGGCGGGTTTGTTGCGTATCCATATGCGATCCATTCAATGGCGTGGTTAGCCGATAAGATAGGTGGCGGTAGCCGTGGCGATATAATCGCCCTGTTGATTGTGCAGTTCCACGCGCGCCACGGCGACTTTGTTACCGGCGCGCAGCAGGCTGCTGGTGGCGGTGAAGCGTTCGCCGCGTCCGGGACGCAGATAGTCGACGCGCATATCAATGGTACCCATGCGTGACAGACGCTGGCGCAGATCCGCTTCGCTGATGCTTTCCTGACGGGTTAACGCATTACTGACGCAGACCATGCCCGCCGCCACATCCAGTACCGACGCGATAACGCCGCCGTGCAGAATCTGCTGCGCCTGGTTGCCCACCAGCATGGTTTTGTTATTGAAGCTGATCTCTGCGTAGTCTGCGTCAAGGCGCATCAGTTCCAGGCCCAGCGCCTGATTAAACGGCATGTGATAAACGAAAATTTCGCCGACCAGCTGGCGAGCGTCCTGCTGTGTCAGCACGGGTGATGACATGATGATGTGTCCTGAAAAAATCGGGCCAGAGGGGCGCGGAACAAGAATGAGTTGTGTATTCTATGCCGCCTGCGAGGGTGTTTCCAGTTTAAGAAATCAGCACTCATGCTCACTGCCATTTGCGTGTAGAATGGCCTGCTTTTTACGACACCCTTTCAGTTACTTTGATACGCAGCTGCTCACCGGAGAATTTTATGCGTAAGCATCGCGCCTTGCTGGCGGCAATGTTGATATTTCCTGCGCTGGCGCAGGCGGATGAAGCCCATATTAAAGAGGTTCATGACGCGCCACAGGTTCAGGGCAGCATTATTGCTAACCTGCTGGAGAAGCATGACAACCCGTTTGTTCTCTATCCTTACGAGAACAACTATCTGCTTTATACCTATACCAGCGACCTCAATAAAGAGGCGATCTCCTCCTATAATTGGGGAGAGAATGCCCGCAAAGATGAAGTGAAATTCCAGCTCAGCCTGGCGTTTCCGCTGTGGCGCGGTATTCTGGGCGACAACTCGGTGCTGGCAGCCTCTTACACCCAGCGTTCCTGGTGGCAGCTGTCGAATAGCGCTGAGTCATCGCCATTCCGTGAGACCAACTATGAGCCGCAGATTTTCCTGGGCTGGGCGACCGACTATTCGCTGGCGGGCTGGACACTGCGTGATGTCGAAGTGGGTCTGAATCACCAATCCAACGGACGAAGCGATCCCACCTCGCGCAGCTGGAACCGCGTCTATGCGCGTCTGATGGCAGAGAATGGTAACTTCCTGGCGGAAATCAAACCCTGGTATCGTATCCCTGAAGGGGCGAACAGCGATGATAATCCTGATATCACCAAATACATGGGTTACTACCGCACCCGTCTGGGCTATAAGCTCGGCGACAATATCTTCAGCGTAGAGGGCAACTATAACTGGAACAGCGGTTATGGCGGCGCGACCCTGGGCTGGAGCTACCCTATCACTGAGCACGTTCGCTTCTATACTCAGGTGTTTAGCGGTTACGGTGAATCACTGATCGATTACAACCATCGCCAGACGCGTCTGGGTGTGGGTGTAACACTTAACGACTTGTTCTAATCCATAACGAAAGACAGGAATCGCGTGGCAACCTCGGCAGTTCTTAATCAGGAAGCGCTGGCGCAGCAGGTATTGCAGGATACCTTCGGCTACCAGCATTTTCGTCCCGGTCAGCAGACGATCATCAATGAGGCGCTGAGCGGGCGCGATTGTCTGGTGGTGATGCCCACCGGCGGTGGTAAATCGCTCTGTTATCAGATCCCTGCGCTGGTGCGCGAGGGGCTGACGCTGGTGGTGTCGCCGCTGATCTCGCTGATGAAAGATCAGGTCGATCAGCTGCTGGCGAACGGCGTGGCGGCGGCGTATCTCAACTCCACCATGACGCGCGATCAGCAGCAGACGGTGATGGCCGACTGCCGAACCGGTCGGGTTAAGCTGCTCTACATCGCCCCGGAACGCCTGATGATGGATAACTTCCTGGACAGTCTGGCGCACTGGCAACCGGCGATGCTGGCGGTGGATGAAGCGCACTGTATTTCCCAGTGGGGCCACGATTTCCGTCCGGAATATGGCGCACTCGGCAAGATGCGTCAGCGCTTCCCGGAATTACCGGTAATGGCGCTGACCGCTACCGCGGATGAAACCACCCGCAACGACATCGTTAACCTGCTGCATATGCAGGATCCGCTGATCCAGATCAGCAGTTTTGACCGCCCCAATATTCGCTACACGCTGGTGGAGAAATTTAAACCCACCGATCAGCTGCTGCGTTACGTTCAGGATCAGCGCGGCAAGTGCGGCATTATCTACTGCAACAGCCGGGCGAAGGTGGAAGACACCGCCGCGCGACTGCAAAGCCGGGGGTTCAGCGTCGGGGCATACCACGCCGGTATCGACAGCGAGCAGCGTGGCCGGGTGCAGGAAGCGTTTCAGCGTGACGATCTGCAAATCGTGGTGGCGACGGTGGCCTTTGGCATGGGCATCAACAAGCCCAACGTCCGTTTTGTGGTCCACTTCGATATTCCGCGCAACATCGAGTCCTATTATCAGGAAACCGGGCGAGCCGGACGTGATGGTCTGCCTGCCGAAGCGATGATGCTTTACGACCCGGCCGATATGGCCTGGCTGCGTAAATGTCTGGAAGAGAAAGTGCCCGGACCGCTGCAGGATATTGAGCGTCACAAACTCAACGCCATGGGCGCGTTTGCTGAAGCGCAGACCTGCCGCCGTCTGGTATTGCTGAACTATTTTGGCGAGGGCCGCCAGCAGCCGTGCGATAACTGCGATATCTGTCTCGACCCGCCTAAACGTTATGACGGCCTGGTTGAAGCGCAAAAAGCGCTCTCCGGTATCTACCGCGTGGGTCAGCGTTTTGGTATGGGCTATATCGTTGAGGTGCTGCGCGGGTCCAACAATCAGCGTATCCGTGAGCAGGGTCATGACAAACTGCCGGTCTATGGACTGGGCAAAGATCAGAGCCACGAACATTGGGTGAGCGTGTTACGTCAGCTAATCCATCTGGGGCTGGTGACGCAGAACATCGCTATGCATTCGGCTCTGCAGCTCACCGAAGCGGCGCGGCCGGTGCTGCGTGGTGAAGTGCCACTGATGCTGGCGGTGCCGCGTTTGATCACCGCAAAAACAAAAAGCAGCAGTCCGGCGAAGTTTCACGGTGGCAACTACGATCGCAAACTGTTCGCCAAGCTGCGTAAGCTGCGAAAAGCGATCGCCGATGAAGAGAATATTCCGCCTTACGTGGTGTTCAATGACGCCACACTGATAGAGATGGCAGAACAGATGCCGGTCAGCGCGTCCGAGATGCTCAGCGTCAACGGCGTGGGTCACCGCAAACTGGAGCGCTTTGGCAAACCTTTCCTGGTGATGATCAAAGAGCATCTTGATGATGAAGAGTAAAGGACACTGATTATGCTGATGTTATTTGCCACTGTGGCGCTGGTGCATCTGGTGGCACTGATGAGCCCCGGCCCCGATTTCTTTTTCGTGTCACAGACTGCCGCCAGCCGCTCGCGCAAAGAGGCGATGATGGGTGTACTGGGCATTACGCTGGGCATTGTGGTCTGGGCGGGTGTGGCGCTGATGGGGCTGCATCTGATTCTGGAAAAAATGGCCTGGCTGCATCAGATCATCATGGTCGGCGGTGGACTTTATCTGTTGTGGATGGGCTGGCAGCTGATGTGCTCGGCACGTCAGCGTCACAAACAGCCGCAGCAGGATGAGCCGGTGGTTGCGTTGCCGAAACGCGGCATGAGCTTTCTCAAAGGCCTGCTGACGAATCTGTCGAATCCTAAAGCCATTATCTACTTCGGCAGCGTCTTCTCGCTATTTGTTGGCGACGATGTCGGTTCGGCGGAGCGCTGGGGTCTGTTCCTGCTGATTGTCGGTGAAACTTTTGCCTGGTTTACCCTGGTGGCGGCGATTTTTGCGCTGCCTTGGATCCGCGCTAAGTATCAGCGACTGGCGAAATGGGTCGATGGCATGGCCGGCGTACTGTTTGCCGGTTTTGGTATCCACCTGATTCTTTCGCGTTAATCTCCGTTTCAGCCCTTATGCCGGCGTGCGCGTTGCGCCTCCGGCAGAAACCTCCCTTGCTGTCGCTTCCTCCAGAGAGTTCGCTTGTGTGACGGATGTCACATTCCAGGGTTCAGGGAGTTTTGCTGTTGCAACCGCAGATAAATCGTCACTCTTTATTAATCATTCATATCCATATCTCCATTAAAGTCGGGAAGCAGGCGCAACGTTTATGGAGAGGATGATGAGAGTGAAGTTCATATTACTGGTGTTGATGACGGCCTGTATCAGCGCCTGCGTCTCGCCTGATGCCGCCCGAAACCCTGCGCCAGAGCCGGGCCAGACCGATGAGGTTACCTCGATCCTGATGCAGACGCTGCCCGATGTCGATCAGACGCAGGGCGAAAGGATTAGCCGGATCTCTGCGACGTTTCTCGGGACACCCTATGAAGCGGATACGCTGATCGGTTCTCCCACGCGTCCGGAAGCGCTGGTGATCAATTTCAACGGTGTGGATTGTTACACGCTGCTTGATTATGTGCAGGCGCTGAGCCGCAGCCACGATCGTGCCAGCTTTGAGGCTAACCTGATTCGGACCCGCTACGCTGGCGGTGAGGTAAGCTACCGGAATCGTCGCCACTTTTTCTCCGACTGGTTTGCCGATAGCCCGCGCAATGCCGATGACGTGACCCGCACTCTTAGCCCGGATACGGTGACGGTGGTGAAGCACCTGAATCGTCAGGCCAGCGGAGCAGAACAGGTGCCCGGTCTGGGTGTGATTGCACGTCCTGTCACTTACATTCCGGCCCGGGCGATCACACCGCAGGTGCTGAAGCAAATTCAGACCGGCGATTACGTGGGGGTTTACGCCACCAGTCAGAGCCTGGATGTTACGCATGTGGGGATTGCTGTCCGGCATGATGGCCGCTTGTGGTTCAGGAACGCCTCTTCGCTGGCCGTTAATCGAAAAGTTGTCGATGCGCCGTTCAGGGAATATATGCGCTCGAAGCCGGGCATCATTGTGTTGCGTGCGGTTCCACTGACAGCGCCGTAGCGGGGCCAGGGAAGAAGGGATAATCTTTCGCGCCGAATTCGGCGCGTCAGACGTTAAGCGATTTTTCTGGCGCTGGCCAGCAGCGCGCCTACTGCCATAAACAGCCCGCCAAAAATGCGGTTCATTAACTTCATCTGTTTTGGTCCCTTAATCCAGCCCGCAATCCGCGTTGCCAGCGTGGCGTAGCCAATCATCACGATGATATCGACCACAACGGTGGTGACGCCCAGCACCAGATACTGCATAAATAGCGGCTGATGTGGCTGAATAAATTGCGGGAACAGGGCGGCGAGGAAGACGATACTTTTCGGGTTGGTCAGGTTAACCAGCACGGCGCGTTTGAACAGGCGACGACGCGGCATCGCTCTGGCGACTGCATCCAGATCAATGCCACCCGCTGAGCGCCACTGCTGAATACCCAGCCAGACCAGATAGGCCGCACCGGCCCATTTCAGAATCTCAAACGCCAGCAGCGACTGAGAAAACAGCGCGCCCAGACCGATGCCGACCAGCACGATATGCAGCGCCAGGCCGACCTGCAAACCGGAGATAGAGGCCACCGTGCCGCGATAGCCGTGGCTGATACCGGTACTCATGGTGTTGATTGCGCCGGAACCGGGCGACAGGCTGAGAATTGTAGTGGTAAGCAGATAGGTCAGCCACCATTCGATGGTCATGGGTCAGGCTCTCTTTAGTAGCGGAATTGTGACACAATACGCCAGAAATAAGCGCGGCGCTACGGCCTGCGCATGGCATTCAGGACTCTTTATCCGGTCATCAGGAGGGCGAATGAATCAACACAAAGCCAGCTGGCTGCGACGAGAAAAAGCCTTTGCTGCCTTCGCTACCGGGCCACTGCTCGATTTCTGGCACAGCCGCGAAGAGCTTGAGTTTACCGGCGTGGGTAATCTGACGCTGCGCTACGTCCGCTTCACATCACCGCAACACAAGCGTGTGATCCTGATTGTGCCGGGACGCATCGAGAGTTACATAAAATATCCTGAGCTGGCGTACGATCTGTTTCACTGCGGATTTGATGTGGTGATCCTTGACCATCGCGGTCAGGGGCGTTCCGATCGCCTGCTGGAAGATTCACACCGCGGTCACGTGGCGGAATTTACCCATTATGTCGACGACCTTGAAACGCTCTATCTGAAAGAGATTATCAGCGGTCACTACCAGCAGCGCTATGCGCTGGCTCACTCCATGGGCGGCGCAATCTTAACGCTGTTTCTGGCGCGTCAGCCGCAGGCGTTTCATGCGGTCGCGCTGGTGGCGCCGATGTTTGGCATTGCTTTACCGTTGCCCTCTTTTCTGGCCCATCGGATCCTGGACTGGGCGGAGAAGCGTCCGGCGATGCGCGATGGCTATGCGCTCGGCACCGGCCGCTGGCGTGCGCATCCGTTTGGCATTAACCGGCTGACGCACAGCACCGAGCGTTACCGGCGAAATCTGCGCTTTTATGCGGACGATCCGGCGATTCGCGTTGGCGGGCCAACCTACCATTGGGTACGTGAAGGCATCCATGCAGGTCGCAACATTATCAGTCAGGTCGATAAGATCACCACACCACTGCTACTGTTACAGGCCAGCGATGATCGGGTGGTCGACAATCGTTCGCAGGACCTTTTTTGTGCCGCGATGGCAGCGGCGGGTCATCCGTGTGAGGGCAATAAGCCACGGGTGATCGACGGTGCGCGTCATGAGATCCTGTTTGAAAAGGATGAGATGCGCGCCGAAGCACTCAATGCAGTGGTCGACTTCTTTTCCTCGCACCACTGACGTTATTTATCCGACCGGTTAAGGCCGGCAGAACCAGATACCCGAGGTTTTCATGTATCACATCGTTGCATCCGATCTGGATGGCACGCTGCTTTCTCCCGAACATCGTCTGACCCCTTTTGCGCGTGAAACGCTGCAGCAGCTGGTCGCGAAAGATATTCACTTTATATTCGCCACCGGCCGTCATCATATCGATGTCGGACAGATGCGCGACAGCCTGGCGATTCCGGCCTATATGATCACCTCAAACGGCGCGCGCGTGCACAACGCCGAGGGCGAACTGGTGTTCAGTCATAATCTGGATGAGGATATCGCCAGCGATCTGTTTGGCCTGCAATATCATCACAGCGATATCCTGACCCACGTTTACCGCGACGATGAGTGGTTTGTCAGCCGCTCAAGCCCGGCTGAGCAGGACTATTTCCGCGAGTCGGTGTTCAACTATCAGGTCTATGAGCCGGGTCTGCTGCCAACCGATAATATCAGCAAGGTCTTTTTCACCTGCGAAAATCCCGAGCATCTGATCCCGATGGAACAGGCGATTGAAGCGCGCTGGGGCGATCGGGTTAACGTCAGTTTCTCACTGCCTACCTGTCTGGAAGTGATGGCGGGCGGCGTGTCGAAAGGGCATGCGCTGGAAGCGGTCGCGAAAACGCTGGGCCATTCACTGGAAAGCTGTATCGCCTTTGGCGACGGCATGAACGATGTGGAGATGCTGAGCATGGCGGGTAAGGGCTTTATCATGCAGAACGCCCATCAGCGGTTGAAAGATACGCTGCCGGAGCTGGATGTGATCGGTTCAAATGCCGATGATGCCGTGCCGCAGACGCTGCGCACGCTCTATCTTGCTTAAGCCGTCAGCGCAAAAAAAGGGCCGGATATCCGGCCCTTTTTTATTGCCGTCAGGCAGGGGTCTTTTTGTGTTTGTGTTCGCTGACCATGGTCAGTAACAGCAGGATAACCGCCAGCACACAGCCAGCAATCATCACCATGAAGCCGCCGTCCCAGCCGAAGTAATCGACGGTGTAACCGACAATGGCGCTGGCCGCCACCGATCCACCCAGATAGCCGAACAGGCCGGTGAAGCCCGCCGCCGTCCCCGCCGCTTTTTTCGGGGCCAGCTCCAGCGCGTGCAGACCAATCAGCATCACCGGACCGTAGATCAGGAAGCCAATCACAATCATACAGGCCATATCGACGCCAGGATTGCCCGCCGGGTTAAGCCAGTAGATCACGGTCGCGATGGTTACCAGCGTCATAAAGAACACCCCGGTCGCACCACGATTACCGCGGAACACTTTGTCCGACATCCAGCCGCACAGCAGCGTTCCGGGGATCCCCGCATACTCATACAGGAAGTAAGCCCACGACGATTTATCCAGCGTGAAGTGTTTTACTTCTCTGAGATAGGTCGGCGACCAGTCGAGAATGCCGTAGCGCAGCAGATAAACAAACACGTTGGCCAGCGCGATGTACCACAGCAGCTTGTTCGGCAGCACATATTTCATGAAGATCTGTTTAGCCGTCAGCTCCTCTTCGTGGCTGGCATCATAGTCGGGCGGATAGTCGTTTTTGTACTCTTCAATCGGTGGCAGACCACAGGATTGCGGCGTATCGCGCATCAGCGCAAAGGCCAGAATCGCAATGGCGATGGCGCCAAATGCCGGCATATAGAGTGCCGCTTTCCAGTCGTTGAACCACGCCATACCGAGCAGGAACAGCAGAGGCGGAATACCGCCGCCGACATTATGGGCGCAGTTCCAGACCGAAACGATCCTGCCGCGCTCTTTCTGCGACCACCAGTGAACCATGGTACGTCCACAAGGTGGCCAGCCCATGCCCTGGAACCAGCCGCAGATAAACAGCAGCACGAACATCACCATAATGCTGGAGGTGGCCCAGGGAACGAATCCCATGATCAGCATCACTGTCGCAGCCAGAATCAGGCCTGCCGGTAAGAAGACGCGCGGGTTTGAGCGGTCAGAGACCGATCCCATGATGAATTTTGAAAAGCCGTAGGCGATGGATATGCCGGATAAGGCAAAACCGAGATCGCCACGTGAAAAACCCTCCTCTACCAGGTAGGGCATGGCGAGTGCGAAGTTTTTTCTGACCAGATAGTAGGCGGCGTAACCAAAGAAGATCCCGATGAAAATTTGCCAGCGCAGACGACGGTAGAGCGGATCAACGTGATCCTCCGCCACCTGCGGCTGACGTGGTGCAGGTTTAAAAATGCTCAGCATCAGTGAGGCCCTCCAGGGCACATTATGGTTTTTAATTCCCAGCAGGTTGGGGCAGGAAAAGAGCAGAAGAAAATGGACGCAGAATGTTCCATTTCGCGCAAAGAATAGTGTTAGTTGCGCAACGTTACTGTGATGAATGACACATTTGTTACACTTTTATTACATTCTGGAGCGGAAGTGATCATGCGATGGATCATTTCGCGCATTTTATCTGGCTGAAAGATCTTTATGCAGACAGTTATGTCAGGAAGCGAAAGCCCTTTTCCGATGGCTATTCTGATCGCCTGGTTTGTAATCAGATGTCAACCAGATTTCACAGCCTGATGGCAGCACATTGTTTACACTGACGGCCTGTTAATTTCGGGGTCGTCACCGTGTTTTTATTGATTATTACCACCATTCTGTGGGCCTTTTCGTTCAGTCTGATTGGCGAATACCTTGCCGGGCAGGTGGACAGTTGGTTCTCTGTACTGATGCGACTGGCGCTGGCTGCGCTGGTATTTTTACCTTTCCTGCGCTGGCGTGGTCATCGCCCTTCAACGCTGTTGCTTTACATGCTGGTCGGGATGCTGCAGCTGGGCGTGATGTATCTGCTGAGTTTCGAAGCCTATCTCTACCTTAGCGTGTCGGAATTCCTGCTGTTCACGGTGATGACGCCGCTTTATGTGACGCTGATTTACGATCTGATCAGCCGTCGTCCACTGCGCATGGGTTATATCTTCAGTGCACTGCTGGCTGTGGCAGGTGCGGCCATTATTCGCTATGACAAAGTCAGCGATCATTTCTGGTTTGGTCTGCTGTTAGTGCAACTGGCAAATATCTGCTTTGCGGTGGGAATGGTGGGCTATAAGCGTCTGCAGGAGACCCGCCCGATGCCGCAGCACACGGCCTTCTCCTGGTTCTATCTGGGTGCAGTGTTGATTGCGGTGATCGCCTGGTGTGCCTGGGGCAATCCACAGAAGTTGCCGACCACCTCATTGCAGTGGGGCATTCTGGTCTGGCTGGGCATTGCGGCTTCCGGTCTCGGCTATTTTATGTGGAATTATGGTGCGACCCAGGTCGATGCCGGCACGCTGGGCATTATGAATAACATGCACGTTCCTGCCGGGCTGCTGGTGAATCTGGCTATCTGGCAGGAGAAACCGCACTGGCCAAGCTTTATTGCGGGCGCACTGGTGATCCTCGCCTCGTTGTGGGTGCATAAGCGCTGGGTGGTGGGACGCGGTGACCGATCATAAACAGGGCTGCAACAGGGGTGCGGCCTCCCGGGCTGGCGCGTCCGATCGCGAAGGAATCTCACATCCCTGTGGATCGGCCGGGCCATCCCTGGCCCGGACGCTTCGCTCTTCAGACGCGCCAGCCCTGGAGACTTAACAGCATCATCGCGATTATTAATGGCTCAGAGCGAATATGAAGGAGGGGATGGAGCGCTGAAACGTAGAGCATTCGCGATGGAGCTGGCGTATGCGATCGCGAAGGAATCTTACAGGATGGTTCAGAAATGCCCCCGGCGCTTTTTCCCCTGCGACGAACGCTCCACCGATGACCCGCTTTCACTCCCCAGGGCTGGCCTGGTGTTGCTGATTAAAAAGCCATGAAGAAGCTTGAGGGAAGAGGTGGCGCAACTGAGGAGCAAAGCGTCCGAGCCAGGGATGGCGAGGCCGTGCTGCATGGATGCAGGCTTTCTTTGCGATCAGATGCGCCACTTCTGACCACGCAGGTACCCGAAGCAATCAGCCACAGACGTTAAGCAGGCTTCTCACTCTTAGGACGCTGAATCATCGCCAGCCCTTTCAGGAAGTTACGCAGAATCTGATCGCCGCATTCGCGGTAGTTCTTATGATCAGGTTTGCGGAAAATCGCACCAATCTCAGCCTGTGAAACGGTAAAATTCACGCGTTTCAGTACATCAGGAATGTCGGTGGTTTTCAGATCAAAAGCGATACGCAGCTTTCTCATGAAGATGTTATTGGTCATCTTGCGCTCAATCGACGGCGCGGGCGCATCTTCACTTTTGCCGCGACGGTAGAAGATCAGGCCATTCAGGAAATAACCCATCAGCACATCGGGGCAGGGACGGAACGCAGCATCGTCATCTTTTTTCAGCCACGCCTGAATATCCGCCAGCGGCACGTCACATTGCGCCAGCGCAAAAATCTCCACCATTTTGGCATCGCTCAGGTTGAGCATATAGCGCACGCTGCGCAGAATATCATTGTTAGTCATGGTGAAATCTTCTCGTGGTCAGTCGACAGGCTGCGCATTATAGGGGATTTTGCCCGACTTCGCGCAGGTTTGTGCCCGCCAGATTATCGCTGCAACACCGCACCGGGCAGCGCGGCGTCGCGCACAAAAGGCAGATGCTCACAGGCGTGCTGACGGGCAAAGCGGATAAACGCTTCCAGCACCGGCTGACGTTGCTCCCCTTCGCGCACGGCCGCATAAAGACGGCTCCACAGGCCATCGCCCAGCGTGCGGGTGACCACCAGACCCTGCTTCTCAAAACTCTCCACCACCCAGTGCGGCAGCGCGGCAATCCCCATACGTGCCGAGACCATCTGAATCATCAGCAGGGTGTTATCCACACTTTTCAGTGCCGGACTGACGCCTGCGGGCTGCAGGAAGTGACGCCAGATATCCAGACGCTGACGCTGCACCGGATAGATCATCAACACCTCATCGGCTAGATCTTCCGGCGAAATCTGCTCAACCTGCGCCAGCGGGTGATCCGTTGCCAGCACCAGCCGCACTTCATAATCAAACATCGGGGAGTAGAACAGACCCGAGCGCGCCAGGATATCGGAGGTCAGCACCACATCCAGCTCACCCTGTTGCAGGGCGGGTTGAGGATCAAAGGTCACGCCCGATTTGAAATCCATCACCACCTGCGGCCAGCTCTGACGGAATTTATCCAGCGCGGGGGTCAGCCACTGAATGCAGCTATGGCACTCTATTGCCACCCGCAGCGTGGTCTGATGTGGCTCATGGCAGGCCTGCAATGCCTGCTGAATCTGCGGCAGCACCTGCTCTGCCAGCTGCAGCAGAATATCGCCCTGCGGCGTAAAGCGCAGCGGCTGACTTTTACGCACGAACAGGCGGAATCCCAGCCGCTGCTCCAGATCGCTGAACTGATGAGACAACGCCGATTGCGTCTGATGAAGCTGGGCCGCCGCCGCCGCCAGCGAGCCCGTATTGCGCAGAGCCTGAAGCGTCCGCAGGTGCTTGAGTTCGATCATGAGAGTCCTTCACATCGAAAATGAACATATTGCGCTTGAGCAATATACAGTACCCGCAGAGTATAGCAGTGTAAACATCTGGACGGCTAAACATCTTTGGCTGCCCATTTCAGCCAAAGTGAAAGATTATCTGGAGAACAGCACATGACTATCCTGAACCATACCCTCGGCTTTCCCCGTATTGGCCTGCGCCGTGAACTGAAAAAAGCGCTGGAGAGTTACTGGGCTGGCGACAGCACGCAGCAGGCGTTACTGGCGACGGGCCGTGAGCTGCGTGCGCGACACTGGCAACAACAGAAAGAGGCGGGCGTCGATCTGCTGCCGGTCGGCGATTTCGCCTGGTATGACCATGTGCTGACCACCAGCCTAATGCTGGGTAACGTGCCCGCGCGTCATCAGAACAAAGCCGGCACAGTGGATCTCGACACCCTGTTCCGCCTGGGACGCGGTCGTGCGCCGACCGGTGAGCCTGCGGCGGCGGCAGAAATGACCAAATGGTTTAACACCAACTATCACTACATGGTGCCGGAATTTACCCAGGGTCAGACGTTTAAACTGACCTGGACCCAACTGCTGGACGAGGTGGATGAGGCACTGGCGCTGGGACACAACATCAAGCCAGTGCTGCTGGGGCCGGTGACGTATCTGTGGCTGGGTAAAGTGAAGGGTGAGCCGTTTGAACGTCTGTCGCTGCTGGAGGGAATTCTGCCGGTCTATCAGCAGGTGCTGGCGGAACTGGCTAAGCGCGGCATCGAATGGGTACAGATTGATGAACCCGCTCTGGCACTGGAGCTGCCGCAGACGTGGCGCGAAGCCTTCCAGCCGGCGTATGACGCACTGCAGGGTCACAGCAAACTGCTGCTGACCACCTATTTTGACAGCATCGGTCAGAACATTGATGTGATTCGTGCGCTGCCGGTGCAGGGGCTGCATGTCGATCTGGTCCATGGTCGTGATGATATTCAGCAACTGAATCAGCAACTGCCCGCCAGCTGGCTGCTGTCGCTCGGCGTGATCAACGGACGCAACGTCTGGCGCGCCGATCTGAGCCGCTGGTTCAGCCGCTTGCAACCGCTGACCAGAGCGCGTGAACAGGTGTGGATCGGCTCCTCCTGCTCGCTGCTGCATAGCCCTATCGACCTGAGCGTCGAGACCCGTCTGGATGATGAAGTCAAAAGCTGGTTCGCCTTTGCGCTGCAGAAATGTGCCGAGCTATCACTGCTGAGTCAGGCACTCAACAACAACGATGCGACGGCGCTGGAAGCCTGGAGCGCACCGGTACACGCCCGCGCTCACTCCCGCCGCGTGCATAATGCGGCGGTGGGCCAGCGTCTGCAGGCCATTACCTCACAGCACAGTGAACGCCAGAGCGCTTATCCGGTGCGGGCTGTCCTGCAGCGTCAGCGTTTTAATCTGCCAGCCTGGCCTACCACCACCATCGGCTCTTTTCCGCAGACCACTGAAATTCGCGGCCTGCGCCTCGACTTTAAACAGGGCCGGCTCGACAGCAACCATTACCGCACCGGCATCGCGGAGCACATTAAGCAGGCGATTCTCGAACAGGAGCGGCTGGGGCTGGATGTGCTGGTGCACGGTGAAGCGGAACGTAACGACATGGTTGAGTACTTCGGCGAACATCTGGAGGGGTTTGTCTTTACACAGAATGGCTGGGTTCAGAGCTACGGTTCACGCTGTGTGAAACCGCCTGTCATCATCGGCGATGTCAGTCGTCCGGAGGCGATCACCGTTGAGTGGGCCAGATATGCCCAGTCGCTGACCAACAAGCCGGTAAAAGGGATGCTGACCGGTCCGGTAACCATCCTCTGCTGGTCATTCCCGCGTGAAGATGTGTCACGCGAAACCATCGCGAAACAAATCGCGCTGGCGCTGCGTGATGAAGTCGAAGACCTGGAGAAGGCGGGCATCGGGATTATCCAGATTGATGAGCCTGCGCTGCGTGAAGGTCTGCCACTGCACCAGTCTGAATGGGCCGCCTACCTGAACTGGGCGGTGGAGGCCTTCCGACTGAATGCGGCGGTGGCGCGGGATGAAACCCAGATTCACACCCATATGTGTTACTGCGAATTTAACGACATTATGGACGCTATCGCGGCGCTGGATGCCGATGTGATCACCATCGAAACCTCGCGATCTGACATGGACCTGCTGGAGGCGTTTGAGAACTTCGACTACCCGAATGAAATCGGTCCCGGCGTCTACGACATCCATTCGCCTAACGTCCCCAGCGTGGAGTGGATAGAAGCACTGTTGCTAAAGGCGGCGAAACGCATTCCGGAAGCGCGTCTGTGGGTGAACCCGGACTGCGGTTTGAAAACACGGGGCTGGACGGAAACGCGTCAGGCGCTGGCGAACATGGTGACGGCAGCGAAGAAATTGCGTGGAGAAACGGCGTAGGGAATCGGGTCTGGTGGGGCGAAAAAATCAGGGGCGCATAAGCGCCCCTTTTTCATTTACTGCGATGCAACACCATACTGCCTGAACCAGGCCAGCATCCGCTGCCAGCCATCATTGGCAGATTCAGCATGGTAGCTTGCACGATAGTCAGCATTAAAGGCATGGCCCGCTTCGGGATAGACGATGATCTCTGCGGTTGCATTGGCGGCATGCAGTGCCTGACGCATCTGCTCGACGCTCTCCAGCGGGATACCCTCATCCTGGCCACCATACAAACCTAATACCGGCGCATTCAGATCGACCGCAATATCAATAGGATGCTTCTGCTGCTTCAGCGTGCGCTCACCGGTCAGCCGTCCATACCACGCCACGGCGGCGCGCAGTTGCGGGTTATGCGCGGCGTAGAGCCAGCTGATGCGGCCACCCCAGCAAAAACCGGTGATGCCCATGCGACGAATATCGCCGCCGTTGCGTGCGGCCCAGTTGGCGGCATGATCGAGATCGGCCAGCACCTGGCTGTCAGGCACTTTGCTGACCAGCTCGCTGAACAGCGTGGGGATATCGTTATACTCAGCGGGATCGCCCTCGCGGAAATAGAGCTCAGGCGCAATCGCCAGATAGCCTTCCAGCGCCAGGCGGCGGCAGATATCCCGGATGTGTTCATGCACACCAAAGATCTCCTGCACGACCAGCACGACAGGCCACGGGCCTTCCGCTGACTGGGGTTTTGCAAAGAATGCCGGCATGTTTTCGCCCTGACTGGGCACTGAGGTTTCACCCGCCTGAATCGCCGGGCTGTCGGTAATGATGGTGGTGGAGGCGGTGGGCTGCACGGCAGGGGCAAAGCCGCCCGTCGCCGGTTTTTGTGCCATATTATCACTGGGTTTCATTATTCTCTCCGTGCAAGCATTTGCGCAATCACGTAACTATAGCCTGGCCGGAAAGCGTATGCGCCAGGTGTCGGGTCACAGAATCAGCAGCGAATAAAATCATCCTCCTCTTTAACATTGCGCTGACCCTGACACAGCCCCACCGAGAGCTATCCGCACCAGGAAGATGCTATTGTGTGATTGTTGTCACAATTTATCTTTCGGGAAATGTAACTTTCATTTTCTTAAGTGAATGTTGTCACATATTTATTGGGCGTGCTGGCGTAGAGTGGCGCGCTACCTTCCCTTAACAGGAGTCTGAAAATGACACAGTCTGACGTTTTCCATCTTGGCCTGACTAAAGCCGATCTGCAGGGCGCCACCCTGGCGATTGTGCCGGGCGATCCGGAGCGCGTGAAGAAAATTGCCGGACTGATGGAAGATGCCACGCATCTCGCCTCACACCGTGAATTTACCTCCTGGCTGGCAAAAATTGATGGTAAGCCGGTCGTGGTCTGCTCAACCGGCATTGGCGGTCCGTCTACCTCGATTGCGGTCGAAGAGCTGGCGCAGCTTGGCGTACGTACCTTCCTGCGTGTCGGTACCACGGGCGCTATCCAGCCGCATATCAATGTCGGCGATGTGCTGGTGACCACTGCGTCTGTTCGCCTGGACGGGGCCAGCCTGCATTTTGCGCCGATGGAGTTCCCGGCAGTGGCTGATTTCGCCTGCACCACCGCGCTGGTTGCCGCCGCAGAAGCTTGTGGCGCGAAAACGCATATCGGCATCACCGCCTCTTCTGACACCTTCTATCCGGGTCAGGAGCGCTACGACACCGTCTCGGGCCGCGTAGTCAGTCGCTTCAGGGGATCGATGAAAGAGTGGCAGGAGATGGGCGTTCTCAACTATGAGATGGAATCCGCTACACTGTTAACCATGTGCGCCAGCCAGGGTCTGCGAGCCGGCATGGTGGCGGGCGTGATTGTGAACCGCACGCAGAAAGAGATCCCGGATGCGGTCACCATGAAACAGACAGAAAGTAACGCAGTGAAGATTGTGGTCGAAGCGGCGCGTCGCTTACTATAACGACCGCGTCTGGCAGCAGGTTTTTTGTCCAGACTCAAAACCTGCTGCCGGTAGTAAACGGCGCGTAACATCAGTGAAACCTGAGAGTTTTTATGCGCAATACGATTCCCGTCCGACGTCCTGCCCCTGGTGCTAATCCGGCCGCACTCAAAGCCATGCTGGAACGCAGTGCCGAACGTTTCCGTGCCGCCATGCAACAGGGCGACTATGCGCTGGCCGCTCAATGCTGTGAAGAGGTATTGCGCACGATGCCCAATCAGATGCAGGTGCTGAGCGACTACGCGCTCTGCCTGCTGCGTCTGGGTCAGTACAATAAATCGTACAAAATCTACCAGAAGATTTATCAGTCGCCGCCCGCTGTGCAGGCTACCGCCTCTGAAACCTGGCTGGATGGCTTAACCGAAGTGTGTGGCTGGCTGGATAAAAAGGACGAGGTAGCGCGTCATGGGCTGGCCTCGCTGATGCGCTCTGATGCGCGTTTCAGTCAGGGGCAGCGCGCCACGTTTCCCGCTCCGCAACCGGAGCCTGTCGATCTCACTCATCCGCACCAGAATGTCATCGCTTTCTGCCTCTATGGCGATCAGCCGCGCTACTGTGAAACCTTAATCAAAAACGTTGAAGTGGCGCCTGAGCTCTATCCCGGCTGGGTCTGCCGCATCTATCTCGATGACAGCGTGCCGCAGCATGTCTGGCAGCGCCTTGACCAGCCGCACGTCCAGCTGATCGATATGTCTCACGAGAAAACGCTGTTTCCGACCCTGTGGCGTTTCCTGGTAATGGACGATCCGGGCGTGAAGCGTTTTATTGTGCGTGATGCCGACTCGCTGCTCTCGGAGCGCGAAGCGGCAGCGGTAAACGCCTGGCTGGCGTCGCCTTACTGGTTCCACCATATGCGTGACTACTTCTCCCATACTGAGCTGCTGCTGGCAGGGATGTGGGGCGGCTGTCACGGCGTCTTCCGGGATGTGGAACAGGCGATGCGCGATTTCATTGCGCAGTATCAGGGCAGCCAGCGCTTCACCGATCAATATTTCCTCAAGGTGGCGTTGTGGCCGACGGTGCGTGAAAGCCTCCTGAGCCACGATGAACTGTTTCATTTTCATCAGGCCCAGCCGTGGCCTGACCATGCCCCCGTGCGCTGGCAGACGCCGCATTTCCATGTGGGCAGCAATGCCGGTTTTGCCAGTATGACCGGCAAATCCAGCGCCGCTGAGGGAAGCAGACAGCGCGTCGCGATCACCTCGGGCGGGACAACCTGGCACTATCTGGCGCAGGTTAAAAAGGGTGAATGGCTATTGCCCATGCCGTTTTTCCTGATTGATGAGTGGCAGGCTGGCAAGCTCACGGTGGCGGCGCTGTAAGGCGCTGAATCCTGCTAAAATTATCTGGACATTCATACAGTGCGACTCTACCTTTCCCTCAGCAGCCTGAGTCGCGGGGGAAATCATGGATCAGCACATCATTATCAGCGCCTGTCTGGCGCTTGCCGGGTTAGGGATTGGCTGGATGCTGGCACAGTTACGTGCCGGCCATCAGGTCGCCAGTTTCCAGACCGAGCGCCGTCTGCAGGAAGAGGCGCAACAGCGTCAGCAGCAGCAGATCGAACAGCTTCAGCAGCAGACGCAGCAGCGTGAGCAGGAGCTTCGTCAGCTGCACGGCGCGATGAGCGGTGCCAATGAGCGGCTGCAACAGCTTGATTACTGGCGTAATGAAAGTGAGCAGCTTAATCGTGAACTGCGCAATCAGCTGGAGGTCAACAGCGCACAGGAGGCGGAGCTGCGCGAGGTGACCATTCGCCTTGAAGAGACCCGTTTCGCCGCAGAAGAGAAACAGCGCCTGCTGACCAACAGCGAACAACGCCTTAGCGCCCAGTTTGAAAACCTCGCCAACCGTATTTTCGAAAACAGCGGCCGTCGCGTCGATGAACAGAACCGGCAAAGTCTGGACGGGCTGATTGGTCCGTTGCGTGAACAGCTTGATGGCTTCCGTCGTCAGGTTCATGAAAGCTTTGGCGCAGAAGCGCGTGAGCGACATACCCTGACCCATGAAATCCGGCAGTTACAGCAGCTGAATGCGCAGATGGCGCAGGAGGCGCTTAACCTGACCAAAGCGCTGAAGGGCGATAATAAAATCCAGGGTAACTGGGGTGAAGTGGTGCTGAGCCGGGTACTGGAAGCTTCCGGACTGCGTGAAGGCTACGAATATGAAACCCAGGTGAGCATTCAGTCAGAACAGCAGGGCAGGATGCAGCCGGATGTGATTGTGCGCCTGCCGCAGGGCAAAGATGTTGTGGTGGACGCCAAAATGACGCTTGTGGCCTATGAGCGCTACTTCAATGCGGATGATGAGATCGAGCGAGAGCAGGCTATTCAGGAACATGTCGCTGCCATGCGGGCGCACATCCGCCTGCTGGGACGAAAAGATTATCAACAATTGCCCGGGTTACGATCGCTGGATTATGTGCTGATGTTTATCCCGGTGGAGCCCGCCTTTTTGCTGGCCATTGACCGCCAGCCTGAGCTGATTGGTGAGGCGCTGCAGCAGAACATTATGCTGGTCAGCCCTACCACGCTGCTGGTGGCGTTGCGTACCATTAATAATCTGTGGCGCTATGAGCATCAGAGCCGCAATGCGCAGCGTATTGCCGATCGGGCAACGCGGCTCTATGACAAGATGCGGCTGTTTGTCGATGACATGAGCGGCATTGGTCACAGCCTGGATAAAGCACAGAACAGCTATCGCGAGGCGATGAAAAAGCTGTCGGAAGGGCGCGGCAATCTGATTGCGCAGACTGAAGGATTTCGAGCGCTGGGCGTGGAGATCAAACGACCAATCAATCCTCAGCTGGCCGAACGTGCCATGCCGGAAAACCGGGCGGCTGATGATGCAGATGATGACAGTGATGCGGATGAGAGTGAGATGCATGTGAGGCGCCTCCACGAATAGTATGGGCGCAGCGTGCCTGACTTCCGTGACTCTGATACACTTCGGGAAGTATTGTTTGTGGAGCAGGTAAAACCGATGGCAGATGAATCACAGCAGGAAACTACCCATTTTGGCTTTCAGACGGTCGCCAAAAGCGAAAAAGCTGACAAAGTCGCGGACGTGTTTCACTCCGTAGCGGCAAAATATGACCTGATGAACGATTTGATGTCGTTTGGCGTCCATCGTATCTGGAAGCGTTTTACCATTGACAGCAGCGGCGTACGTCGCGGTCAGCGCGTGTTAGATCTGGCGGGGGGTACCGGCGATCTGACGGCTAAATTTTCTCGCCTGGTGGGCGAAACGGGTCAGGTGGTACTGGCCGATATCAACAGTTCCATGCTGAAGATGGGCCGCGAAAAGCTGCGCAATCAGGGCGTGGTCGGCAACGTGAGTTACGTACAGGCCAATGCCGAAGCCCTGCCTTTCCCCGATAACTATTTCGACTGCATTACCATCTCTTTTGGCCTGCGTAACGTTACGGAAAAAGAGAAGGCGCTGGCCTCTATGTTCCGGGTACTCAAGCCGGGCGGACGCCTGCTGGTGCTGGAGTTCTCTAAACCCGTTCTGGATCCGCTGAGCAAAGCGTATGACGCCTACTCGTTCCACATTCTGCCGCGTATCGGACAGCTGGTGGCGCAGGATGCAGAGAGCTATCGCTATCTGGCCGAATCGATCCGCATGCATCCCGATCAGGAGACCCTGAAAGCGATGATGAACGATGTTGGTTTTGAAAATACCACTTACTCCAATATGACCGGCGGCATTGTGGCGCTGCATCGTGGATTTAAGTTCTGAGTGAGATGGTAATGAACCTGACGCCCTTGATTACCGCGGGCCTGGAAACGGCGCTGAACCGTATTCTCTATCGCGATCGTGGCCTGAAACCGGCGCGGCAACGCCTGAATGGCAAAGTGCTGACGCTGCGCCTGAATGAGTTCTCTCATCCGCTGGTGCTGGTCTTCAGTGAACAGCAGGTCGATGTGTTGGCTGACTGGCAGGATCGCAGTGACTGCACGGTGATCACCTCGCTGAAAACCCTGCCGAAGCTGCGCGATCGCCAGCAGCTGACGCCGCTGATCCGTAGCGGTGAACTGCAGGTTGAAGGTGATCTGCAGGTGGTGCAGCAGTTCTCTGCGCTGATGGATCTGGCTGAGCTGGATCCGGCAGAATATCTGGCTCCCTGGGTCGGCGATATCGCCGCACAGGGGATCAGCCAGCGCTCACAACAGGCATTACGCTTTTTCAAAGGTGAAGTGCAGCGTCGCCAGGATTATCTCGGACAGGCCATAACCGAAGAGTGGCGTGTTGCGCCTGGCTCGCTGGAATTAGCCTGGTTTTCTGAGGAGGTCGACGCGATGGAACGTTCGCTTGAGGCGCTTGATGCGCGTCTGGCGCAGCTGGAGGCAAAATGAGTTTTGGAGAGATCCGCCGCTTATATCTGATCATGAAGGTGTTTCTGACCTATGGCCTTGATGAACTGATTCCTCAGACACGCCTCACTTTCCTGTTCCGCCTGTGGCGTCGCTCTGTTTTCTGGATCCCTAATCTGCATCAGCATGAACCGATCGGCGCACGTATGCGCATGGCGATGGAGCAGCTGGGTCCGGTCTGGATCAAGTTTGGCCAGATGCTGTCGACCCGTCGTGATCTCTTCCCGCCGCTGATTGCCGATCAACTGGCGATCCTGCAGGACCGTGTTGCGCCGTTCGATGGCGTCAAAGCCAAAGCGCAGATTGAAGCTTCAATGGGCGCGCCGATTGAAACCTGGTTTGATGATTTTGATATCAAGCCACTGGCTTCGGCATCCATTGCGCAGGTGCACACCGCCACGCTGAAATCAACTGGCAAGAAAGTGGTGATCAAAGTGATTCGCCCCGATATTTTGCCGGTGATTCGGGCGGACATGAAGCTGATCTATCGCCTGGCCCGCTGGGTCCCGCGCCTGTTGCCGGATGGCCGTCGTCTGCGTCCGGTCGAAGTGGTGCGCGATTATGAGAAAACCCTGCTTGATGAGCTGAATCTGTTACGTGAAGCGGCCAACGCCATTCAGTTGCGCCGGAATTTTGAAGATAGCCGCATGCTCTATGTGCCGGAAGTCTATTCCGACTACTGCAGCGAAACCATGATGGTGATGGAGCGCATCTACGGCATTCCGATTTCAGATGTTGCCACGCTGGAGCGTCATGGCGTTAATATGAAGCTGCTGGCAGAACGTGGCGTGCAGGTCTTCTTCACCCAGGTCTTCCGCGACAGCTTCTTCCATGCGGATATGCATCCTGGCAATATTTTTGTCAGCTATGAACATCCCGAAGATCCACAATATATCGGCATCGATTGCGGTATCGTGGGTTCACTGAACAAAGAAGATAAGCGCTATCTGGCTGAAAACTTTATCGCCTTCTTCAACCGTGACTACCGTAAGGTCGCGGAGTTGCACGTTGACTCAGGCTGGGTGCCGCCCGATACCAACGTAGAAGATTTCGAGTTTGCGATTCGTACGGTCTGCGAGCCGATTTTTGAAAAACCGCTGGCTGAAATCTCCTTCGGGCATGTGCTGCTGAACCTGTTCAACACCGCACGCCGCTTTAATATGGAAGTGCAGCCGCAGCTGGTCCTGCTGCAAAAAACGCTGCTCTATGTTGAAGGCATCGGCCGTCAGCTCTATCCGCAGCTCGACCTGTGGAAGACAGCCAAGCCCTTCCTGGAAGAGTGGATCAAAGATCAGGTGGGATTACCGGCTATTATCCGTGCGGTAAAAGAGAAAGCGCCATTCTGGGCTGAGAAACTCCCTGAGCTGCCGGAGCTGTTTTACGACAGCATGCGCCAGCACAAACTTTTGCGGCACAGCGTCGATAAATTAGTGGGCGATATGAATGCGCAGCGCGTCCGGCACCATCAGGCGCGTTACCTGTTCGGCGTCGGTGCAACGTTGCTGTTAAGCGGAACGGCTGTGCTGCTCACCCGACCGGATTGGGACTTTTTCCCGGCGGTGTTGATGGCAGCAGGAATTGTCTCCTGGTTAATCGGCTGGCGTAAGACAAACTGATTGTCACGTCCGTCTAAAAAAAGGTAATGTCGCTGGCTCAGGCCCGGTTGAAAAGGGCACTCTGTGGTGCATTACCTCATCGTTTTCACAGAATATTAGAGGCTATCTCATGGGCGGTATCAGTATCTGGCAATTGTTAATCATTGCCGTGATTGTTGTACTTCTGTTCGGTACCAACAAATTACGTAATCTGGGTTCAGATTTGGGTTCTTCGATTCGTGGCTTCAAAAAAGCCATGAGTGACGAGGACGACAAAAAGGATCAACCGAAAGAGCAGGACGCTGACTTCGCTGCCAAAACGCTGGCGGACAAACAGCAAACTTCGGCTAACAAAGAAGAAGCCAAGAACGACAAGCAGGTGTAAACCGTGTTTGATATTGGTTTTAGTGAACTGGTATTGGTGTTCGTGATCGGGCTGATTGTACTCGGCCCGCAACGTTTACCGGTTGCGGTGAAAACCGTGGTCGGCTGGATCAGGGCGATTCGTTCGCTGGCAGCCAATGTACAACATGAACTGGCGCAGGAGCTCAAGCTGCAGGAGTTGCAGGAGAGCCTGAAAAAGGTGGAAGAAGCGGGCCGTGGCACGCTCTCACCCGAGCTGAAAGAGTCGATGGAAGAGCTGCGTAAAACTGCGGATTCAAT
Source organism: Pantoea sp. BJFS-204 (assembly GCF_049310725.1). Lineage (NCBI taxonomy): Bacteria > Pseudomonadati > Pseudomonadota > Gammaproteobacteria > Enterobacterales > Erwiniaceae > Pantoea > Pantoea sp. BJFS-204. Next base: position 222,286 of record NZ_JBMOWE010000007.1, read on the forward strand.
GAAACGCTCGGTCAGTCAGAGCATCGACATTGAAAAAGAGGAAGACGAGGCTAACACCATCCATTCGGCACAGCACAGGCCCGCACCGGCTCCGGCTGAGCCTTCGGCGACACCGGCTACAGCAGAACACCAGGCCAGTGCCCCGGCACAGACACCGTCTGAGGTTTCAGACTCAGGTCCGGCGGTGCAATCCTCTGCCGCACCTTCTGCCGTCGCCACTGCTCCGGCACCGGCTTCTTCAGCGGTTTCATCAGGTCCGGCGGTGCAGTCCTCTGCCGCACCAACCGCTGTGGCCAGCGCACCGGCACAGGCACCCGCTGGCGACGTCGCCAGGCCAGCCGATCCTGCGCGTCAGTCCGCTACCCCCTCTTCTGCAAGTGATGAACGATAATGGCCGTTGAAGATACCCAACCGCTCATCAGTCATCTGATTGAGCTGCGTAAGCGACTACTGAACTGCATCATTGCCGTATTAGCGATTTTCCTGGTGCTGGTTTATTTCGCCAACGACATCTACCAGCTGGTCGCGGCACCGCTAATCAGCCAGATGCCGGTGGGCTCCAGCATGATCGCGACCGATGTGGCCTCACCGTTTTTCACCCCGATTAAGCTGACCATTATAGTGTCGGTGTTTCTTGCGGTGCCGGTGATCCTCTATCAGGTCTGGGCATTTGTCGCCCCGGCGCTTTACCGTCATGAGCGCAGGCTGGTTATGCCGCTGCTGTTTTCCAGCACCTTCCTGTTCTACTTCGGCGTGGCCTTTGCCTATTTCGTGGTCTTCCCGCTGGCATTTGGTTTTTTCACCAAGACAGCGCCGATCGGCGTGACTGTAGCAACGGATATCTCCAAATACCTCGATTTTGTCATGACGCTGTTTATGGCATTTGGCGTGGCGTTTGAAGTGCCGGTGGCGATTGTGTTGCTGTGCTGGACCGGTATCACCAGCCCGGAAGAGTTGAAGAAGAAACGTCCCTATATTCTGGTGGGCGCCTTCGTGGTCGGGATGTTGCTCACACCGCCGGATGTTTTTTCCCAAACTTTGCTCGCTATTCCGATGTACTGCCTGTTTGAAGTCGGCGTATTCTTTTCCCGTTACTATGTGGGTAAAGGCCGCCGGTTACAGGATGAAGAAGAGAATACCGACTCCTGATGCGGACAGCTTTACCCGCACTGGCGGGAAGCGATTAATCCAAACCGCCCTGATGGGCGGTTTTTGTTTATAAACTGTGGGAAAAATTATGTTTGATATCGGTGTAAACCTGACCAGCACGCAATTCGCCTCCGACCGGCAAAAGGTGGTTAAACGCGCGCGTGATGCGGGCGTCACCGGCATGCTTATTACCGGCACTAACGCGCTGGAGAGCCAGCAGGCTCAGCGACTGGCTGAAGATCAAGCGGGCTTCTGTTGGTCTACCGCGGGCGTCCATCCTCATCATGCCAGCGAATGGTCAACGGAAATTGCCAGCACCCTGCGTCGCCTGGCTGAAAAACCGGAAGTGGTTGCCATCGGTGAGTGCGGACTCGATTTCAATCGCAATCTGTCGGCTCATGAGCAGCAGGAGTATGCGTTTGATGCGCAGCTGGCTCTGGCGGCAGAACTCAATATGCCGGTCTTTCTGCACTGCCGCGAAGCCCATACGCGTTTCGCCGCAGTACTGGCGCCCTGGCTGCCAAAACTGCCTGGCGCGGTGATCCACTGCTTTACCGGCACGCGTGATGAACTGGAAGCCTGTCTGGGCATGGGGTTATCGGTAGGGATTACGGGCTGGGTATGCGATGAGCGCCGTGGTCTGGAGTTGCGCGAGCTGCTGCCACTGATTCCGGCCGACCGCCTGCTGCTGGAAACGGATGCCCCATATCTGCTGCCGCGCGACATGCGTCCACGCCCGACTTCGCGCCGTAATGAACCCTGCTTTTTACCGCATATTGTGCACCAGGTGGCGACATGGCGTGGTGAGAGTGCTGAGGAACTGGCGACCCGCATCGACCATAATGCGCGGACGTTATTCAGACTGGCTTAAATCTTGCGGAACTGCTTGTTGTCGACGCTGCGCATTACCTGCTTGTTCAGCAAATTAAGCAACAGAATTGAGCGCGTTTCACCATCCGGCTCGGCAAAGATAGCGCGCAGCCCTTCAAACGTCCCGTCGGTGATGACCACTTCATCACCGCTTTGCGGCGTTTCAGGGTCAAGCAGGATTTGCGGGACGTCTGTTTCCAGCGCTTCAATAACGGCTGAAGGCACTGTCGCGGGCGTCGTGCCAAAGCGCACGAAGTGGCTGACGCCACGGGTGCTGCTGATCGTCGTGGTGTGAATGGCTTCTGGATCAAACTCGATAAACAGATAATTCGGGAACAGTGGCTCACTCACGGTGGTGCGTTTACCGCGCACGATCTTTTCCAGAGCGATCATCGGGCTGAGGCAATGCACTTCCTGCCGCTCCAGATGCTCCTTCGCGCGCAGTAGCTGTCCACGTTTGCAATAGAGTAAGTACCAGGATTCCATAACTGCTCCCATTGAATGGACGCTAAGAATAGCAAACCTGCTGCCAGAGTTATAGCGCAGGGGCAGGGTAAAGCGTCCCGCAAAGAAAATAAACTGAGACTTTTCTTAAGATGCCCGATGGCAGTAGAAAAGGTGACTGAAAATTGACGTCTGCTATTGCTCTGTATCAGACTCAATGTCCATCACATCTGCAAAAGGATCCTCTGATGGAACTCTTTCTGTTGAGCAACGGCAAGCTGGCGGATGATGCGCCGCTGCTGGGCTATGCGCAGCCGCAGCTGCACGCCATGATCGCCCGACGCGCTATCCGCTCGGCGGTACTGATCCCCTATGCGATTATTCGTGGCGATCAGCAGCAACGCGCCGCCGAACTCAGTGCCTCACTGGGCATTCAGGTTGAGCGGGTTCAGGCATTCGCCTCACCGGCTGAAGCGATTGCGCAGGCAGAGCTGATTTTAGTCAGCGGCGGCAACACGTGGTTCCTGAATCAGATGCTGCATGAGCAGGGTCTGATCGGGGCGATTCAGCGCGCGGTGCGGGAGCGGCAGGTACCTTATGTCGGCTGGAGCGCAGGCTGCAACGTGGCGACGCCCTCAATCCGTACCACGAACGATATGCCGGTGCGCAGCAGCGTGGTGCTGCCTGCGCTGGGACTCTTTCCGGTGCAGATTAATCCCCACTATCTGGATGCCAGCGTCAGCAGTCATATGGGCGAAACCCGTGACGAACGGCTGGCAGAGTTCTGTGCAGTTAATCCGACTGAGTCGGTGATTGCACTGCGTGAAGGCAGTTTTCTGCACGTTCACGACAATCAGCTGCGCTATCACAGCGTGCGAAACGAAGATTTTAAACTGTTTCGCCACGGCGAGCCGATTCAGGGGTATCACGATGCCCGCGCGTTACAACCGCTGGTTCCCTTTCAGTGCGTATGACGCTGCCATATAAACCTCAGCATAACCGCTTAATCAGACCTATAATGGCCGATTCACTCTGGCCGGAAAGCTAAAGCCGCATGAAATATCACGATTTAAGAGACTTTCTCGCGCTGCTCGAACAGCGCGGTGAGCTAAAGCGCATTACCCAGTCGATCGATCCTGAACTGGAAATGACCGAAATCGCCGACCGCACTCTGCGTGCCGGTGGCCCGGCTCTGCTGTTTGAAAACCCGAAAGGGTACGACATGCCGGTGCTGTGCAATCTGTTCGGCACACCAAAGCGTGTGGCAATGGGCATGGGCCAGGAAGAGGTCAGCGCACTGCGTGAAGTGGGTAAACTGCTGGCCTTCCTGAAAGAGCCGGAGCCGCCAAAAGGCTTCCGCGATCTGTTCGATAAGATGCCGCAGTTTAAGCAGGTCCTGAACATGCCGACCAAACGCCTGCGCAATGCACCTTGTCAGGAAGAGGTGTTCAGCGGCGATGAAGTCGATCTGACGCGGATTCCGGTGATGAAGTGCTGGCCGGGCGATGCGGCCCCGCTGATTACGTGGGGGCTGACCGTGACGCGCGGCCCGCACAAAGAGCGGCAGAATCTCGGTATCTACCGGCAGCAGGTGATCGGCAAAAATCGGCTGATCATGCGCTGGCTGTCGCACCGTGGCGGTGCGCTCGATTATCTGGAGTGGACGAAAGCGCATCCGGGTGAGCGTTTTCCGGTCTCGGTGGCGCTGGGTGCCGATCCTGCCACTATCCTTGGGGCCGTAACGCCGGTGCCTGATACGCTGTCAGAATATGCGTTTGCCGGTTTACTGCGCGGCAATAAAACCGAAGTAGTGAAATGCCTCTCGAACGATCTCGAAGTTCCCGCCAGCGCGGAAATCGTGCTGGAAGGGTATATCGAAGCGGGCGATATGGCGCCGGAAGGACCTTACGGCGACCACACCGGCTACTACAATGAAGTAGATAGCTTCCCGGTGTTTACCGTTACGCATATTACGCAGCGCCATAAGCCTATCTATCACTCCACCTATACCGGCCGTCCGCCAGATGAACCTGCGGTGCTGGGTGTGGCGCTGAATGAAGTGCTGGTGCCGATTCTGGTGAAGCAGTTCCCGGAGATCGTGGACTTCTATCTGCCGCCAGAAGGATGTTCATACCGGCTGGCGGTCGTGACGATTAAAAAGCAGTACGCGGGGCATGCCAAACGTGTCATGTTTGGCGTCTGGTCGTTTCTGCGGCAGTTCATGTACACCAAATTTGTTATTGTGTGTGACGATGACGTTAATGCGCGTGACTGGAACGACGTGATCTGGGCGATCACTACGCGTATGGATCCGGCCCGCGATACGGTATTAGTGGAAAATACCCCAATCGATTATCTCGATTTCGCTTCGCCCGTTTCCGGGCTGGGATCGAAGATGGGGATGGATGCGACCAATAAGTGGCCAGGTGAAACGCAGCGCGAATGGGGTACACCTATCGTCAAAGATCCTGCGGTCACCGCGCGCATTGATGCTATCTGGGATGAGCTAGGTATTTTTGATCAGCCGCCACAGCGTTGATGGCGAGCACAACCATAAAGACGACCCGACAGAGGGAACGCATGACAACGTTAAGCTGTAAAGTAACTTCGGTTGAGGCGATTACCGACACGGTCTATCGCGTTCGCCTGATCCCTGAAGCGGAATTCAGTTTTCGCGCGGGACAGTATCTGATGGTGGTGATGGACGAGCGTGACAAGCGTCCGTTCTCACTGGCCTCAACGCCGATGGAAAAAGATATCATTGAGCTGCATATCGGCGCGTCCGATCTGAACCTCTATGCCATGGCCGTCATGGATCGCATCCGTAACGATCGCCAGATTACGGTTGATATGCCGCACGGCGATGCCTGGCTGCGTGAAGAGAGCAGCAAGCCGCTGATTCTGATTGCAGGCGGCACCGGTTTCTCCTATGCCCGTTCGATTCTGCTCACTGCACTGGCGGAACAGCCAGAGCGCGATATCGCCATTTACTGGGGCGGACGTGAGCTCAAGCATCTGTACGATCTGGAAGAGCTGGATGCGCTGGCGGTGAAGCACCCGAATCTGAAGGTGATCCCGGTTGTCGAGCAACCTGAAGCGGGCTGGCAGGGCCGTTCAGGCACGGTACTGACGGCAGTAATGCAGGATTTCAGTACGCTGAGCGAGCATGAGATCTACATCGCCGGACGTTTTGAGATGGCGAAGATTGCCCGCGATCGTTTCTGTGCCGAGCGTGGCGCGGTGGAGTCACAGATGTACGGCGATGCGTTTGCCTTTATCTGATTCCCTGTAGCAGCCTGTAGCAGACAGAAAAAACCCGCCGATTTACTGGCGGGTAAATCTGACAAAGTAAGACTCAACGTATTACAGACGCTCGAATACGGTCGCAATGCCCTGACCCAGTCCGATACACATGGTGGCGAGGCCAAAACGGGCGTCGCGTCGCTCCATAATATTCAGCAACGTTGTGCTGATGCGTGCGCCGGAGCAGCCCAGCGGATGGCCTAACGCAATCGCGCCGCCATTCAGATTGACCTTATCATCTATCCGTTCCAGCAAACCTAAGTCCTTGATGCAGGGCAGCGTCTGCGCGGCAAAGGCTTCGTTCAGCTCAAACACATCGATATCACTGACGCTCAGTCCCGCCCGTTTCAATGCCAGTTTGCTGGCCGGTACCGGTCCATAGCCCATTATCGAAGGATCACAGCCCACCACCGCCATGCTGCGGATGCGCGCGCGCGGTGTCAGCCCCAGCTCACGGGCGCGTGATTCACTCATGACCAGCATGGCGGCCGCGCCATCTGACAACGCCGACGATGTACCCGCCGTGACGGTGCCGTTAACCGGATCGAAGGCGGGTTTGAGTGCCGCCAGTCCTTCGGCGCTGGTCTCCTCGCGAATCACCTCATCGAAGTCATAGCGTTTAAGAATGCCGTCGCTGTCGTGACCATAGGTGGCGACAATCTCTGTTGCAAAGTCCCCACGCTGGGTGGCCTGCCAGGCCCGCTGATGCGAACGCAGGGCAAATGCATCCTGCTGCTCACGGCTGATATGATGCATTCGCGCCAGCATTTCAGCCGTTAAGCCCATCATGCCTGCTGCTTTTGCCACAGTACGGCCCAGACCGGGATGAAAGTCGACGCCGTGATTCATCGGCACATGTCCCATATGCTCCACGCCACCGATCAGACAGCACTGCGCATCGCCGACCATAATGGCGCGGGCCGCATCATGCAGCGCCTGCATTGAAGAGCCACACAGTCGGTTGACGGTGGTGGCCGGCACTGAATGCGGGATTTCGGCCAGCAGCGCGGCGTTACGCGCGATATTAAATCCCTGTTCCAGCGTCTGCTGTACGCAGCCCCAGACGATATCGTCCAGTGATGTCGGGTTCACCGCCGGGTTGCGGCTCAGGAGTTCGCGCATCAGGTGCGCAGAGAGATCTTCAGCGCGCACGTGACGAAAGGCGCCGCCTTTTGAACGTCCCATTGGCGTGCGCACCGCATCAATAATCACCACATTTTCCATCTTTTTGCCCTCAGGCGCTTTTCAGCGCGGCTTCATCAATCGGTTTGGCGGCGGGATACCAGCTTTCATGCTGATGGGCTTTCTGCACCAGCAGCGCAGGCAGGGCATATAAGCCACCGAGCGCGCTATAACGCCGGGCCTGATCCACCACATTGCTGTTGCCCAGGGTATCGAGATAGCGGAAAGCGCCGCCACGGAAAGGCGGGAAGCCGAGACCATAGACCAGCGCCATATCCGCTTCCGCTGGCGAGGCAATAATCTTCTCTTCCAGGCAGCGCACTACTTCATTCAGCATTGGCAGCATCATACGATTCAGGATCTCTTCGTCGCTGAAGACCCGCTTAGGCTGGCAGACCTGCTCCAGCAGCGTATCCACTTCGGTATCAGCCACTTTTGTCAGTTTGCCCTTTTTATCTTCTTCCCAGCGCCAGAAGCCTTTGCCATTTTTCTGGCCAAAACGACCGGCATCAAACAGCAGATCGATCGCATCACGATAGTCATGCTTCATACGATCCGGGAAACCGTCAGCCATGACGCTTTGCGCGTGGTGCGCGGTATCGATGCCGACCACATCCAGCAGCCATGAGGGGCCCATCGGCCAGCCAAACTGTTTTTCCATCACTTTATCAATCTGACGGAAATCGGCGCCGTCGCGCAGCAGCAGGCTGAAAGCGGCGAAGTAAGGGAACAGCACCCGGTTAACAAAGAAGCCCGGACAGTCATTCACTACGATCGGGGTTTTGCCCATTTTGCTGGCCCAGGCCACCACTTTGCTCAGGGTCGCTTCACTGGTTTTCTCGCCACGAACCACCTCTACCAGCGGCATACGCGGTACCGGATTGAAGAAGTGCATGCCGCAGAAGTTTTCCGGACGCTGCAGCGCCTGCGCCAGCTGGCTGATGGGAATGGTCGAGGTATTGGAGGCCAGAATCGCATCCTCACGCAGATGCTGTTCGGTTTCCGCCAGCACTTTTGCCTTGATCAGCGGATTCTCTACTACCGCTTCAACCACCACATCAGCCTGTTCAAAACCGGCGTAATCCAGCGTGGGCTGGATAGTGGCGATCACACTGGCGAGTTTGTTGCCGTCGATTTTGCCGCGTTCCAGCAGCTTATTGAGCAGCTTGCTGGCTTCGTTCATCCCCAGCGTTAACGCCTGTGGATTAATATCTTTCATTCTGACCGGCACGCCTTTCCACGCAGACTGGTAGCTGATGCCGCCACCCATGATGCCTGCGCCCAGTACCGCTGCCTGAGCGGGTGCGCCGCTTTCGCTGCCGCGCTTTTTCGCCAGACCTTTCACATACTGGTCGTTGAGGAAGATGCCGACCAGCGCGCGTGCTTCATCAGACTGTGCCAGCGGCACAAACGCTGCGGTTTCAAGCTTCAGCGCGTCATCGCGGCCAAGGCTGGCTGCAGCTTCAATGGTTTTTACCGCCATCAGCGGAGCGGGATAATGCTTGCCTGCGGTTTGCAGCACCATGGCTTTCGCGATAGTGAAGCTCATGGCCGCTTCAATCGGGCTGAGTTTCAGCGGAGCCAGCTTAGGGGCCCGGCGGGCGCGCCAGCTGCCATCAGTGGCAGCGGCCTTAAGCATGGTGATTCCCGCCTCACGCAGTTTCTCGCGAGACACCACGGCATCGACCAGACCGAGTTTAAGAGCGGCATTGCCATCGACATCTTTTCCCGCCGCAATAATTTCCAGCGCACTGTCGGCGCCCAGCAGGCGCGGCAATCGCACGCTGCCGCCAAATCCCGGCATGATGCCGAGTTTGGTTTCCGGCAGGCCAATACGGGCGTCCGCAGTAGCGATACGCAGATCGGTTGCCAGTACGCATTCACATCCGCCGCCCAGTGCATAGCCGTCAATGGCGGCCAGAGTCGGTACCGGCAAATCTTCCAGACGATTGAAGATGCTGTTGGCGTAACTCAGCCACTGGCTCAGCTTTTCGGTGGGTGCATCAAACAGTGAAAGGAACTCGGTGATATCTGCCCCTACAATAAAGGCAGGTTTAGCGGAGCTCAGCAGCAGGCCGCGCAGTTCTGGCTGCTGCTCCAGCACAGCTATTGCCTCGCCCAGGCTGGCGACAGTTTGCGTATCGAGCTTGTTGACCGAGCCCGTAGCGTCAAAAACCAGCTCGGCGATGCCATCGTCCAGCCAGTGAAGAGTAAGGTTAGCGCCTTGGTAGAGCATGTGCGTCTCCTGAAACCGCGAAAGGTGATCTGGTCATACCAGATGATCGTGAGTGTGGGAGCGATGTTAATTTTTTGCAAACTGGTCTTTGCTTATTTGCTAACAAGATCACAGCTGCGCCGACTTCGGCATCTGCGCAAGGGGTATGCTAAACTGCGGCCATTTCGCGACACTGGAGAGACGTCCATGGATTCACTGAAGACCTTGTATCACGCGCACATCGCCACGTTGCAACAACGGGCGCAGCAGGTGCTGGCACGCAATAAACTGGATGCGATGTTGATCCATTCCGGTGAGTTGTTGACGGTGTTTCTGGATGATCACACTTATCCGTTTAAGGTGAATCCGCAGTTCAAGGCCTGGGTGCCGGTGACGCAGGTGCCCAACTGCTGGCTCTGGATTGATGGGGTAAACAAACCGAAACTGTGGTTCTACTCTCCGGTGGATTACTGGCATAACGTTGAACCGTTGCCGGATAGCTTCTGGACCGGGGATGTCGACGTTATCGGCCTGAAAAATGCGGATGAGATAGCGCAGTTGCTGCCTGCACAGCGTGATAACGTCGCCTATATCGGCCCGGTTAACGCGCGTGCATCTCAGCTCGGCATCGCCTCTGGCAATATTAATCCCAAAGCGGTAATCGACTTCCTGCACTTCCATCGCAGCATCAAAACTGATTATGAACTCGCCTGTCTGCGCCAGGCGCAGAAGCTGGCGGTTGCCGGTCATCGCGCGGCGAAAGAGGCGTTCTCGGCGGGCTTAAGCGAGTTCGATATCAATCAGGCGTATCTGACCTCTACCGGTCATCGCGACACCGATGTACCTTACGGCAATATCATTGCGCTGAATGAGCACGCTGCGGTGCTGCACTACACCCGGCTGGATCATCAGCCACCGGCGAAACGCCATAGCTTTTTGATTGATGCGGGTGCCGAGTATCTTGGCTATGCCGCTGATTTGACCCGCAGCTATGCAGCGCAGAGCAGTTCGCTCTATGCCAGAATGGTTGAGGCGATGAACACTGAAGAGCTGGCCCTGATAGCCACGCTGAAACCGGGCGTACGCTACACCGATTACCACCTTCAGATGCATCAGCGTATTGCGAAGATGTTGCTGAAGTTTGAGCTGGCTCAGGGAATCAGCGAAGAAGCGCTGGTGGCTGAAGATCTGACCGGTCCGTTTATGCCACATGGCCTGGGGCATCCGCTGGGTCTGCAGGTCCATGACGTTGCCGGTTTTATGCAGGATGAGCAGGGCACCCATCTCGCCGCGCCAGCGCAATATCCTTATCTTCGCTGCACCCGCGTGCTGCAACCGGGCATGGTATTAACCATTGAGCCGGGCTTCTATATTATTGATTCGTTACTGAAGCCGCTGCGTGAAGGCCGTTTCAGTCAGCACTTTAACTGGCAGGCCATTGATGCGCTTCGGCCTTATGGCGGGATTCGTATCGAGGATAACGTGGTGATCCATGCGCATCGCGTTGAGAACATGACCCGCGATCTGCATCTGGCCTGATGGAGGCCTTTGATATTCCCGCTGTGCCAGTAAGCAGCAGTGAGGAGACAATCAAAAAGAGTCGCTTCATTACGCTACTGGCGCACACCGAGGGTGCAGAGGCGGCGCGCGCGTTTGTCCAGCAGGTTAAAAGCGAGCATCCCACTGCCCGGCATCACTGCTGGGCCTGGGTAGCGGGCGCGCCGAATGATTCTCAGCAACTCGGTTTCTCTGATGATGGTGAACCTTCGGGTACGGCAGGGAAACCGATGCTGGCGCAACTGATGGGCGCGGATATTGGCGAGATTACCGCTGTGGTGGTGCGTTACTACGGTGGCATCATGCTGGGAACCGGCGGCTTAGTGAAAGCGTATGGTGGTGGCGTCCAGCAGGGGCTTAAGCAGCTGCCACGGCAGCGCAAAGTGCCGATGAAGCTGTTCACTTTGCAATGTGACTATGCACAGCTCAGTGATATTGAACGGCTGGTACAGCGTTTTGAAGGTAAGGTGACCGACAGCCAGTTTCAGGATCGTATTGCATTGACGCTGGCTGTACCTTACGGACAGATCGACGGGTTCAAAAAAAATTTGTCAGACTTTAGTCGGGGCGCGTTATCGCTGATCCCGCTCACACCATGATGTTCATCTCTTTTATTTAAAGGAACGGCTGAATGCACTTTCGCGCCATTACCCGCATAGTCGGTCTGCTGGTGATCCTCTTTTCAGTGACGATGATTTTGCCCGGCCTGGTCGCCTTAATTTATCGCGATGGCGCAGGGCGGGCGTTTAGCCAGACCTTTATGATGGCGCTGGTGATCGGCTCGCTGCTGTGGTGGCCGAATCGCAAAAAGAAAACCGAACTCAAACCGCGGGAAGGGTTTCTGATTGTGGTCCTGTTCTGGACGGTGCTGGGCAGCGTAGGGGCGATGCCCTTTATCTTTGCCGAACAGCCGCATCTTTCGGTGACGGATGCGTTCTTTGAATCTTTCTCTGGCCTGACAACCACCGGTGCCACCACGCTGGTGGGGCTGGACTCGTTGCCTAAGGCGATTCTCTTCTATCGGCAGATGCTGCAGTGGCTGGGCGGTATGGGGATCATCGTATTAGCCGTGGCGATACTGCCGATTCTGGGCGTCGGGGGCATGCAGCTCTATCGCGCTGAAATGCCGGGGCCGCTGAAAGATAATAAAATGCGACCGCGTATCGCCGAGACGGCTAAAACACTCTGGCTGATCTACGTCCTGCTGACGATAGCCTGTGCGCTGGCATTGTGGCTGGCGGGCATGCCAGCGTTTGATGCTATTGGCCACAGTTTCTCGACTATCGCCATTGGCGGCTTCTCAACCCATGATGCCAGTATCGGCTATTTTAACAGTGGCACCATCAATACCATCGTGGCGGTGTTTCTGCTGATCTCAGGCTGTAACTACGGCCTGCACTTTGCCATGTTAAGCGGACGCAATCTGCGTGTGTACTGGCGCGACCCTGAGTTCCGCATGTTTATTGGCGTTCAGCTGACGCTGGTGTTGATCTGTACCCTGGTGCTCTGGTTCCATAATGTCTATGAAAGTGGCTGGCAGACGCTGAACCAGGCCTTTTTCCAGGTGGTTTCCATGGCGACGACGGCGGGATTCACGACCGACAGCATCGCTCGCTGGCCATTGTTCCTGCCGGTACTGCTGTTGTGCTCCGCCTTTATCGGCGGCTGTGCCGGTTCAACCGGCGGTGGTCTGAAGGTGATTCGCATACTGCTGTTATGCAAGCAGGGTAACCGTGAGCTTAAGCGTCTGGTTCACCCCAATGCGGTCTACACCATTAAGCTGGGCAACCGGGCGCTGCCGGAACGTATCCTTGAAGCTGTATGGGGATTCTTCTCGGCTTATGCGCTGGTGTTCCTGATCAGCATGCTGGCGATCATCGCTACCGGTGTTGATGACTTCTCGGCTTTTGCTGCCGTTGCCGCGACGCTCAATAACCTCGGCCCTGGCTTAGGGGTCGTAGCTGATAACTTCACTTCAATGAATGACGTGGCGAAATGGATTCTTATTTCCACCATGTTGTTCGGGCGTCTCGAGGTATTCACCTTGCTGGTGCTGTTCACGCCTACTTTCTGGCGTGAATAATTAATAAGGATGCTGACATGAAAGCGCTGATTCTCTATTCCACTCGCGACGGACAAACCAGGAAGATTGCCTCTTCTATTGCTGATGTGATCCGCCAGCAGCAGCAGTGTGATGTACTGAACATTCAGGATGCCACTCTGCCTGACTGGGCACAGTATGATCGTGTGTTAATTGGCGCATCTATCCGCTATGGCCATTTTCAGCCGGTCGTCGACAAGTTCGTTAAACAACACCGTCATGAGTTGCAGCAGCGTACCAGCGGTTTCTTTTCGGTGAACCTGACGGCGCGCAAACCTGAGAAGCGCTCTCCTGAAACCAATGCCTATACGCAGAAGTTCCTGGCACACTCGCCGTGGCAGCCTGATTGCTGTGCCGTGTTCGCAGGCGCGCTCTATTATCCGCGCTATCGCTGGTTCGATCGCGTCATGATCCAGTTGATTATGCGCATGACCGGTGGTGAGACAGATTCGACGAAAGAAGTGGAGTATACGGACTGGCAGCAGGTAAGCACTTTTGCCAATGATTTTGCACAGTTACCAGGCAAATCGTAGCGAAATAGCGCGATTTGATGAAAATTACTGCGAACGATAATCTTTTCGTAATAAACACTTGTCAGCCCGCGCGAACTCCCTATAATGCGCCTCCATCGACACGGAACACCGGCAACGGGAAGCGGGTTGAGAGGCACAGGAGACTGCGCCGCCGGAGAAAAACTTTCTGAGAAAGAGGTTGACTCTGCAGGAGGAAAGCGTAATATACGCCACCTCGCGACAGGACGCTAACGCACTGTTCGCACTGCTCTTTAACAATTTATCAGACAATCTGTGTGGGCACTCGCAGGATTGATATCAGCGTCTCCGGACGTAAAAAAATATCAAGCCTCACGAGTGAACACATAATGAAATTCATTATGACGTTTTACAGATGAGCACCGCTTAACTTGTTTAAGCAAATCAAACTTAAATTGAAGAGTTTGATCATGGCTCAGATTGAACGCTGGCGGCAGGCCTAACACATGCAAGTCGGACGGTAGCACAGAGAGCTTGCTCTTGGGTGACGAGTGGCGGACGGGTGAGTAATGTCTGGGGATCTGCCCGATAGAGGGGGATAACCACTGGAAACGGTGGCTAATACCGCATAACGTCGCAAGACCAAAGAGGGGGACCTTCGGGCCTCTCACTATCGGATGAACCCAGATGGGATTAGCTAGTAGGCGGGGTAATGGCCCACCTAGGCGACGATCCCTAGCTGGTCTGAGAGGATGACCAGCCACACTGGAACTGAGACACGGTCCAGACTCCTACGGGAGGCAGCAGTGGGGAATATTGCACAATGGGCGCAAGCCTGATGCAGCCATGCCGCGTGTATGAAGAAGGCCTTCGGGTTGTAAAGTACTTTCAGCGGGGAGGAAGGCGATGCGGTTAATAACCGCGTCGATTGACGTTACCCGCAGAAGAAGCACCGGCTAACTCCGTGCCAGCAGCCGCGGTAATACGGAGGGTGCAAGCGTTAATCGGAATTACTGGGCGTAAAGCGCACGCAGGCGGTCTGTTAAGTCAGATGTGAAATCCCCGGGCTTAACCTGGGAACTGCATTTGAAACTGGCAGGCTTGAGTCTTGTAGAGGGGGGTAGAATTCCAGGTGTAGCGGTGAAATGCGTAGAGATCTGGAGGAATACCGGTGGCGAAGGCGGCCCCCTGGACAAAGACTGACGCTCAGGTGCGAAAGCGTGGGGAGCAAACAGGATTAGATACCCTGGTAGTCCACGCCGTAAACGATGTCGACTTGGAGGTTGTTCCCTTGAGGAGTGGCTTCCGGAGCTAACGCGTTAAGTCGACCGCCTGGGGAGTACGGCCGCAAGGTTAAAACTCAAATGAATTGACGGGGGCCCGCACAAGCGGTGGAGCATGTGGTTTAATTCGATGCAACGCGAAGAACCTTACCTACTCTTGACATCCAGCGAACTTAGCAGAGATGCTTTGGTGCCTTCGGGAACGCTGAGACAGGTGCTGCATGGCTGTCGTCAGCTCGTGTTGTGAAATGTTGGGTTAAGTCCCGCAACGAGCGCAACCCTTATCCTTTGTTGCCAGCGATTCGGTCGGGAACTCAAAGGAGACTGCCGGTGATAAACCGGAGGAAGGTGGGGATGACGTCAAGTCATCATGGCCCTTACGAGTAGGGCTACACACGTGCTACAATGGCGCATACAAAGAGAAGCGACCTCGCGAGAGCAAGCGGACCTCACAAAGTGCGTCGTAGTCCGGATCGGAGTCTGCAACTCGACTCCGTGAAGTCGGAATCGCTAGTAATCGTGGATCAGAATGCCACGGTGAATACGTTCCCGGGCCTTGTACACACCGCCCGTCACACCATGGGAGTGGGTTGCAAAAGAAGTAGGTAGCTTAACCTTCGGGAGGGCGCTTACCACTTTGTGATTCATGACTGGGGTGAAGTCGTAACAAGGTAACCGTAGGGGAACCTGCGGTTGGATCACCTCCTTACCTGAAGATACCTTCCCGCGCAGTGTCCACACAGATTGTCTGATA
>NZ_JBMOWE010000008.1:0-232360 GCF_049310725.1 Pantoea sp. BJFS-204
TATCAGACAATCTGTGTGGACACTGCGCGGGAAGGTATCTTCAGGTAAGGAGGTGATCCAACCGCAGGTTCCCCTACGGTTACCTTGTTACGACTTCACCCCAGTCATGAATCACAAAGTGGTAAGCGCCCTCCCGAAGGTTAAGCTACCTACTTCTTTTGCAACCCACTCCCATGGTGTGACGGGCGGTGTGTACAAGGCCCGGGAACGTATTCACCGTGGCATTCTGATCCACGATTACTAGCGATTCCGACTTCACGGAGTCGAGTTGCAGACTCCGATCCGGACTACGACGCACTTTGTGAGGTCCGCTTGCTCTCGCGAGGTCGCTTCTCTTTGTATGCGCCATTGTAGCACGTGTGTAGCCCTACTCGTAAGGGCCATGATGACTTGACGTCATCCCCACCTTCCTCCGGTTTATCACCGGCAGTCTCCTTTGAGTTCCCGACCGAATCGCTGGCAACAAAGGATAAGGGTTGCGCTCGTTGCGGGACTTAACCCAACATTTCACAACACGAGCTGACGACAGCCATGCAGCACCTGTCTCAGCGTTCCCGAAGGCACCAAAGCATCTCTGCTAAGTTCGCTGGATGTCAAGAGTAGGTAAGGTTCTTCGCGTTGCATCGAATTAAACCACATGCTCCACCGCTTGTGCGGGCCCCCGTCAATTCATTTGAGTTTTAACCTTGCGGCCGTACTCCCCAGGCGGTCGACTTAACGCGTTAGCTCCGGAAGCCACTCCTCAAGGGAACAACCTCCAAGTCGACATCGTTTACGGCGTGGACTACCAGGGTATCTAATCCTGTTTGCTCCCCACGCTTTCGCACCTGAGCGTCAGTCTTTGTCCAGGGGGCCGCCTTCGCCACCGGTATTCCTCCAGATCTCTACGCATTTCACCGCTACACCTGGAATTCTACCCCCCTCTACAAGACTCAAGCCTGCCAGTTTCAAATGCAGTTCCCAGGTTAAGCCCGGGGATTTCACATCTGACTTAACAGACCGCCTGCGTGCGCTTTACGCCCAGTAATTCCGATTAACGCTTGCACCCTCCGTATTACCGCGGCTGCTGGCACGGAGTTAGCCGGTGCTTCTTCTGCGGGTAACGTCAATCGACGCGGTTATTAACCGCATCGCCTTCCTCCCCGCTGAAAGTACTTTACAACCCGAAGGCCTTCTTCATACACGCGGCATGGCTGCATCAGGCTTGCGCCCATTGTGCAATATTCCCCACTGCTGCCTCCCGTAGGAGTCTGGACCGTGTCTCAGTTCCAGTGTGGCTGGTCATCCTCTCAGACCAGCTAGGGATCGTCGCCTAGGTGGGCCATTACCCCGCCTACTAGCTAATCCCATCTGGGTTCATCCGATAGTGAGAGGCCCGAAGGTCCCCCTCTTTGGTCTTGCGACGTTATGCGGTATTAGCCACCGTTTCCAGTGGTTATCCCCCTCTATCGGGCAGATCCCCAGACATTACTCACCCGTCCGCCACTCGTCACCCAAGAGCAAGCTCTCTGTGCTACCGTCCGACTTGCATGTGTTAGGCCTGCCGCCAGCGTTCAATCTGAGCCATGATCAAACTCTTCAATTTAAGTTTGATTTGCTTAAACAAGTTAAGCGGTGCTCATCTGTAAAACGTCATAATGAATTTCATTATGTGTTCACTCGTGAGGCTTGATATTTTTTTACGTCCGGAGACGCTGATATCAATCCTGCGAGTGCCCACACAGATTGTCTGATAAATTGTTAAAGAGCAGTGCGAACAGTGCGTTAGCGTCCTGTCGCGAGGTGGCGTATATTACGCTTTCCTCCTGCAGAGTCAACCTCTATTTCAGAAGTTTTTCTCCGGCGGCGCAGTCTCCTGTGCCTCCTGACCCGTTTTCCGTTTCCGGTTTGCCGTGTCAGTGGAGGCGCATTATAGGGAACGGCTCAGATAGCGCAAGTGCAAATTGAGACTTTTTTTCTGTTCGTCTGAAATTTGCACAAAAGCGCCGTTTTACCCCTTTTTAATGCGCGCCGGAAGCTCTGCCAGGCTATTAATCACCCAATCTGCTGCTGCTTCACCTTCAGCAGTGACCGGTTTGCCGCTGCGCACCAGTACTTTCTTGCCGACACCGGCAGCCTGCCCTGCCAGCATGTCTTCCAGCTTGTCACCCACCATATAAGAAGCGGCCATATCAATATTCAGTTCTTCCTGTGCCGTCAGCAGCATACCCGGCTGAGGCTTACGACAGTCACAGGCCTGACGGAACTCTGCTACTGTTGCTTCTGGATGGTGAGGACAGAAATAGATGCCATCAAGATCAACATCGCGATCGGCTAGCGACCAGTCCATCCATTCTGTCAGCCGCATAAAGGTATCTTCAGTAAACATACCGCGCGCGATGCCAGACTGATTGGTCACGACCACCAGCGCAAAACCCATTGCCTTCAGTTGTTGCAGCGCTTCAATCGTGCCGTCAATAAACTGGAAGTCATCGATCTCATGGACATAGCCATTATCGACATTAAGGGTGCCATCACGATCAAGAAAAATAGCGGGGACTTTATTCGCCACGTAGAAACTCCTGCTGTAAAAATTGCCGATCAGTATCGCATGATTGCTATAAAAGGGAGAATGTCAGATTGAATCACTTCCATTGATTTAGACGTCTGGATGCCTTAACATCCATCCAGCTTTTATACCGAATAAAAGCGACGAGGCTTCCCACACCACGGACAACGCAACACGATAATAAATAACATAATGATTAAACTAGAAAATATTACCAAGGTGTTTCAGCAAGGCACGCGGTCTGTTCCGGCGCTAACGGATGTCAGCCTGCACGTGCCTGCCGGACAGATTTATGGCGTTATCGGCGCTTCCGGTGCCGGTAAAAGTACGTTGATTCGTTGCGTTAACCTGCTGGAGCGCCCTACTTCGGGCCGCGTACTTGTAGACGGTGCTGATTTAACCGCACTCAACGAACGTCAGTTAACCCAGGCGCGCCGCCAGATCGGCATGATCTTCCAGCACTTTAATCTGATGAACTCCCGTACCGTCGCGGGTAACGTCTCTCTTCCACTGGAACTCGGTAATCTCTCCCGCGCTCAGATCACGGCTCGCGTAACTGAACTGCTGGAACTGGTGGGATTATCAGACAAGCATGATGCCTGGCCCGCCAATCTGTCGGGCGGACAGAAGCAGCGTGTCGCGATTGCCCGCGCCCTGGCCAGCAATCCCAAGGTTCTGCTGTGTGATGAAGCCACCAGCGCACTGGATCCCGCGACGACCCGCTCTATTCTGGAATTGCTTAAAGACATTAACCGCCGGCTTGGGCTGACGATTCTGCTGATCACTCATGAAATGGATGTAGTGAAACGCATCTGCGATCAGGTTGCGGTCATCAGTCACGGTGAACTGATTGAGAAAGATAGCGTCAGTGAGGTCTTCTCTCATCCTAAGACACCGCTGGCGCAGCAGTTTATTCAGTCTACGCTGCATCTGGATATTCCGGATGATTACCAGCAGCGCCTTTCTGCCACCGCCGCTGAAGGCACCGTGCCCCTGCTGCGACTGGAATTCACCGGTAAATCGGTTGATGCGCCGCTGCTGTCTGAAGCTGCCCGCCGTTACAACGTGAATAACAACATTATCAGTGCCCAGATGGATTACGCCGGTGGCGTGAAGTTCGGCATTATGCTGGCCGAAATGCACGGCACAGAAAGCGATACCCGCGAGGCGATAGCCTGGCTGAAGGAGAATCATGTGAAAGTAGAGGTGTTAGGTTATGTCTGAAGCGATGATGTGGTTGCTGGGACGGGGCGTGTGGGAAACGCTGATGATGACCTTCGTCTCGGGCTTTTTCGGTTTTGTGCTGGGTCTGCCGGTCGGCGTTTTACTCTATGTCACCCGTCCGGGCCAGATTCTGCAGAATCAGGGACTTTATCGCGTGCTCTCCGCGCTGGTGAATATCTTCCGCTCCATTCCTTTCATTATCTTACTGGTCTGGATGATTCCTTTTACTCGCGTAATCGTCGGCACCTCAATCGGACTGCAGGCGGCCATCGTTCCGTTGACCGTTGGCGCGGCACCGTTTATCGCACGTATGGTTGAAAATGCCTTGCTGGAACTGCCAACCGGACTGATTGAAGCGTCACGAGCTATGGGCGCCACGCCAATGCAGATCATCCGTAAGGTTCTGCTGCCGGAAGCGATGCCTGGCCTGGTGAATGCTGCGACCATCACCCTGATTACCCTGGTTGGTTACTCCGCCATGGGTGGCGCGGTGGGTGCCGGTGGTCTGGGCCAGATCGGTTATCAGTATGGTTATATCGGATATAACGCCACTGTGATGAATACGGTATTAGTGTTGTTAGTAGTTTTGGTGTATCTCATTCAATTCTGTGGCGACCGCATCGTGCATGCGGTGTCCCATAAATAAGCCAGCAATATCACATTATTAAGAAGGAAAGGATATGTCTTTCAGATTCAAGAAAATTGCCGCTGTGGGTGCACTGATTGGCGCGATTGCGCTGGCAGGATGCGATCAAAAAGAGAAAGACCCTAACCACATCAAAGTGGGTGTGATTGTCGGTGCTGAGCAGCAGGTTGCTGAAGCAGCGCAGAAAGTTGCCAAAGAGAAATATGGTCTGGACGTTGAGCTGGTCACCTTCAACGATTACGTACTGCCGAATGAAGCGCTGAGCAAAGGCGATATCGACGTCAACGCTTTCCAGCACAAACCGTATCTGGATCAGCAAATCAAAGATCGTGGCTACAAGCTGGTTTCAGTGGGTAACTCCTTCGTCTACCCAATCGCGGGCTATTCGAAAAAGATTAAGTCACTGGATGAGCTGCAGGATGGCGCTCAGGTTGCCATTCCAAACGACCCGACCAACCTGGGCCGTACGCTGCTGCTGCTGCAGAAAGTGGGTCTGATCAAGCTGAAAGATGGCGTGGGCCTGCTGCCAACCTCGCTGGATATCACTGAAAACCCTAAGCATCTGAAAATCGTTGAGCTGGAAGCGCCGCAGCTGCCACGCTCACTGGACGATCAGCAGATCGCGCTGGCGGTTATCAACACTACCTACGCCAGCCAGATTGGCCTGACACCAGCCAAAGATGGTATTTTCGTCGAAGATAAAGATTCACCGTACGTGAACCTGATTGTGGCGCGCGAAGATAATAAAGATGCGGAAAACGTGAAGAAATTTGTCAAGGCTTACCAGTCTGACGAAGTCTACGATGCCGCTAACAAAGTCTTTAACGGCGGCGCGGTTAAAGGCTGGTAATTCAGCTGTTCATCTCCTTAAGGGCGGCGCTATGCCGCCCTTTCTGTTATTGGGTGCCCTGCCCGACTTGTTATTTATTCTTGTCCTTGTTTCAATAACGCCACTTTTTGAAACCTGAGGATGTTGCCATGCGTTTTTTACCGCTCTGCTTGTTAGCATTGATGCTGACAGGGTGTGTTCATGAGTATCACCCGATAAGCAGCGCACCGTCCCGGCCGCAGCAATCCAGTGAACCCACCCGCAAGCCTGTGTCACGACCGGCACCGGTTAAGCTCTATACCGATGCCGCCGATCTGGTCAGCAAGCCGTTCCGCGATCTGGGTGAAGTCTCCGCTGAAGATTGCCAGATGAGTAATCAGAACTCCCCAGCCAACATCGCTACTGCACGTAAACGCCTGCAGATCAAAGCGTCACAGATGAAAGCCAATGCGGTGCTGCTGCATCAGTGTGAAATCGTCACCGGCACGCCAGGCTGCTATCGTCAGGCGGTGTGTCAGGGTTCGGCACTGAAAGTCAGCAATCAATGAGTGAATTCGCCTTTGCGCAAATTGGGGTAATCCGCTCACCGTGGAAGGAGAAGTTTGCCGTGCCGCGCCAGCCAGGGCTGGTACAGGATGGCGGCGGCGAACTGCACCTGCAGCCACCTTACAATCAGCCAGAAGCGGTGCGTGGAATAGAAGCGTTCAGCCACCTCTGGCTGCTGTTTGTCTTCCATCAGACGATGGAGGGCGGCTGGCGTCCCACGGTTCGCCCTCCCCGGCTGGGCGGCAATGCGCGCATGGGTGTATTTGCGACACGTTCAACGTTCCGTCCCAATCCCATTGGCATGTCGCTGGTTGAGCTAAAAGGTATCAGGATTGAAAAACAGCAGGTGATCCTGCAGCTTGGCAGTCTGGATCTGGTCGATGGCACCCCGGTGGTGGATATCAAACCTTATCTGCCCTTTGCCGAAGCATTGCCCCATGCCCAGGCGGGTTTTGCTCAGGCGGCACCTGCGGCTGATATGCCGGTTCGCTTCTCCGCGCTGGCACAACAGCAGCTTCACCAACAGTCGCGCTACCCCAATCTGGCTCGCTTTATCAGTGAAGTGCTGGCACAGGATCCCCGTCCCGCTTACCGTCAGGGCGAGACACAGGCGCGGGAATATGCGGCCTGGCTGATGGATTTTAATGTACGCTGGCGCATTGACGATGCCGGTACTGAAGTGATCGCCATCGACCCGCGTTAAAACCCGCTTTTGAGCCGGTGATCTCACTGGTACACTAGCCGCCAGCAAAATTCTGTCTGTGACTTTCCGATCAACTGGAACCGTAATCAATGCGTACTACTCAATATCTGCTCTCTACTCAGAAAGAGACGCCTTCCGACGCTGAAGTGATCAGCCACCAGCTGATGCTGCGCGCCGGTATGATCCGCAAACTGGCTTCTGGCTTGTACACCTGGTTACCGACCGGGGTTCGCGTGCTGAAAAAAGTCGAAAACATCGTGCGCGAAGAGATGAACAACGCGGGCGCGGTTGAGATTTTAATGCCGGTTGTGCAGCCCGCCGACCTGTGGCAGGAGAGCGGTCGCTGGGAGGAGTATGGCCCGGAACTGTTACGTATTGCAGATCGCCACGAGCGTCCGTTCGTGCTGGGTCCGACGCATGAAGAGGTGGTCACTGACCTGATCCGCAATGAGCTGAGCTCTTATAAGCAACTGCCGCTCAACCTCTATCAGATCCAGACCAAATTCCGTGATGAAGTCCGTCCGCGCTTTGGCGTGATGCGTTCACGTGAATTCATCATGAAAGATGCTTACTCGTTCCACGTTTCGCAGGAGTCGCTGCAGGAAACGTATGACGCGATGTACCGCGCCTATAGCCAGATCTTCAGCCGTATGGGTCTGGATTTCCGCGCCGTGCAGGCCGACACCGGCTCGATTGGCGGCAGCGCCTCCCATGAGTTCCAGGTTCTGGCGCAGAGCGGTGAAGATGATGTGATCTTCTCTACCGATTCTGATTACGCGGCCAACATTGAGCTGGCCGAAGCCGTCGCACCCGCTGGTGAGCGCGCAGCGCCGTCGCAGGAGATGCAACTGGTCGAGACGCCAGACGCAAAAACCATCGCGGAGCTGGTTGAGCAATTCAGCGTGCCTGTTGAAAAAACAGTGAAAACGCTGATTGTTAAAGGTGCCGAAGAGAGCGGCCACGCGCTGGTTGCCCTGCTGGTACGCGGCGATCATCAGCTTAATGAGATCAAAGCGGAGAAGTCAGAGATCGTTGCGTCACCGCTGGTGTTCGCGACCGAAGAAGAGATTCGCGCCGCAGTAGGTGCCGGACCGGGTTCAATCGGCCCGGTTGGTCTGCAGATGCCTGTTATTGCTGACCGTACCGTGGCGAAGATGAGCGACTTCAGTGCCGGTGCCAACGTCGATGGTAAGCACTACTTCGGCATTAACTGGGAGCGCGATCTGCCGCTGGCCAGCGTTGCAGATATCCGTAACGTGGTCGAAGGCGATTTAAGCCCGGATGGTAAAGGCACGCTGCAGATTAAGCGCGGCATCGAAGTCGGTCATATTTTCCAGCTCGGCACCAAGTATTCTGACGCGCTGAAAGCGTCTGTTCAGGGCGAAGATGGCCGCAATCAGGTGATGAGCATGGGCTGCTACGGCATCGGCATCACCCGCGTTGTTGCGGCAGCCATTGAGCAGAACCATGACGACCGCGGCATCATCTGGCCAGCCGCACTGGCACCTTTCGAGGTTGCGATTCTGCCAATGAATATGCAGAAATCGTTCCGGGTTAAAGAGCTGGCGGAAGAGCTGTATGCCACCCTGCGTGCTAAAGGCGTTGAGGTTATTCTGGATGACCGTAAAGAGCGTCCGGGCGTGATGTTCGCTGATATGGAACTGATCGGTGTGCCACACACCATCGTCATTGGTGACCGCAATCTCGATAATCAGGAGATTGAGTACAAATCACGTCGTGCCGGGGAGAAGCAGATGATTAAGCAGGATGAAATTGTTGAATTCCTGCTGAAGGCTCTGAATAAGTAAGTTCTTAGCGTTAATCAAAGCGGGCTGAATCTGGCCGCAACAGATGAGCTCAACGCGAAGGGAAGCGGGTCAGGAGAGGAAAGCGTCCCGCGCCAGGGACGGTGCGGGCCGAGCAGCCATGGATGGCTTTAGCGACTTTCCGATCTGACCCCGTTCCCTGAGCAGGCTCGAACTCTTCGCCGCTCGCCCCTGACGTTGTAAGTACTCAAACGCCCCGCCTGCGGGGCGTTTTTTATTGCACCTTGCCGCGCATCGATTTAGTTGAACTGCGGCGGGCTTTTCCTTCAAGACGGCGCTCTTTTGAGGCGCGGGTCGGCCGCGTGGCGCGCCGGGCTTTTTCCACGGTACTCAGCTCCTGGATCAGATTAACCAGACGTTGCAGCGCCGCTTCACGATTCATCTCCTGACTGCGATACTCCTGCGCCTTGATCACTACAACGCCATCACCGGTAATCAAATGATGAGTGGCGGTGAGCAGCCGCTCTTTATAAAACGCGGGCAGTGAAGAGGCAGCGATATCGAAGCGCAGATGAATGGCGGTGCTGGCTTTATTGACATGTTGTCCGCCTGCGCCCTGAGCACGAATCGCCGTCAGCTCAATCTCACTCTCCGGAATCTCAACCGAACGGGATAGCATAATCATAAGCTCGCTCCCCACACCTTAACCACGTTGACCTCCGATAACCTGTTCATCAAATTAACCTTTTGTGCTCTGATTTATTCCGCCTAAGACAGCGGAATCTGTCACTTTAGCAGTGATTCGCGCACTGTTCCTGCTTTACGCAGGCTGATTTCCTCTAAATGGCTATGATATAGTCGCCAGTTAACCAGAGTATTTACGCTCTGCCGAGGAGGGCCACGTGCAAAATTATTGTGAGTTAGTTCGCCGGAAGTATGCCGAAATCGGCAGCGGGGATTTAGGTTACATACCGGATGCGATTGGCTGCGCATTGAAGGCACTTAATGATGTTGCCGCAAATACTGAGCTAAACTCTTCTGTCAGGGAACAGGCGGCCTACGCCGCTGCTAACTTATTGGTGAGCGACTATGTTGATAAATGAAGCGTACCAACCTATCAATTGCGATGATTACGATAATCTGGAACTCGCCTGCCAGAACAACTGGATGCTGTCGCTGGAAATGAAAGATGGCGAGCAGCTTAAGGCAAAAGCCAAAGAGATCTTTTCACGTAAGAACGTTGAATATCTGGCTATCGATCTTTCCGGTGAACATCGCGAATTACGTCTCGACCATATCGCCAGCTTCACCCATCCCGAGTTGGGTACGGTGGTTGTCAGCGCAGAGTAACCTACGCATTCAGGGCGGGACCTTTCCGCCCTGTTAAACTTCAGGGCTGCAACGAACTGTAGTACGCCGCTAAATCCGCCATATCGCTGTCACTCAATCCCGCCACAAACGCCTTCATGACTTCAGCCTGACCGCCACTGCGTTCGCCCTTTTTATAGGCCTGCAGCGCATGTTCCAGATAAGGTGCGTGCTGCCCGGCCAGGTCAGGATAGAGCGGCACCGCCGCTTTTCCTGCTGCGCCATGACAGGCCATGCAACTGCCCGCTTTCTGTGCGCCGCGCTGCGCATCACCCGCTGCCCATGCCGGTAACACGGTGACCGCTAAACAGGCAATAAGCCACTGTTTCATTATTGTTGTTCTCCTGCGCCGGATGCCCCATCCCAGACTATCTGCCAGCCCTGCTGATCAGGGGCCGCGCCATCACGGGTGACAAAGAGAGTCGGAACGCAGACCAGCGTCTGGTTATAAAAAATTAACGGCAGCCGTTCACGCTGCCACGGCGGTATCTGCAACTCCTGCCACAGTTTTTTCATTTCCCTTCCGCCACGACGGCCCACCAGATGGACATGACCCTGTGCGTGAAACCGCACGCTGACCTGCTCATCCGGCTCAGGATAGCGCAACAGGCTCTGCGACTGGCTGGCACGCAGCGTGCCGAGATTCTGCGGTAACGCCAGCGGCTGGCAGAGATTGGGCCATGCCAGCTCGGTGTCGCGCAGTGAACTGAACAACGGCAGCCAGTAGAGCTGCTGACGGTAACGACGGAGTTCAGCCTGACCGAATCGCAGCCGGGGCTGCGCATCCTCCCGGCTCGCCATCACTTCGTCGTGGATGCGTTTCAGCGCTTCACGGGACGGCATCGCCCCCCCCTGTACGGCGATCCAGCGCCGCAATAAGGCATTAGCACGCAGCTCACTCATGGCCATTAAGGGTGGAAAGTGCAGGCTGCCATCAGGCTGGATCAGCTCTGCCAGTTGCCCGGCGAGCAGTTCATCCAGCAACTGCTCCTGCTCACTGCACAACATCGCACTGCGGGCCGTTGCCTCGGCAAAATGGGGCCAGCGCTGGTAAAGCTCAGGCAGCAGCCGCTGGCGCAGAATGTTGCGGTCGTAGCGAAGATCCTGATTGCTCTCATCTTCAATCCACACCAGCTGATGCGCGTCGGCATAGGCTTCAAGCGACTGTCGCGTCTGATTCAGCAGCGGACGCACCAGCTGATGAGAACCCAGCGCGCGTGTCGCGGGCATCGCTGCCAGCCCGGCGGGACCACTGCCGCGCTTCAGCGCCAGCAGGAATGTTTCGCACTGATCGTCGAGGTGCTGCGCAGTGAGTAACACTTCGCCCGGCTGCAGTGCCGCACTCAGCGCCTGATAACGGGCGGTTCGGGCGGCCGCTTCAATGCCGTTTTCCCGGCCATCAACGTTAACGCGGAGCACTTCACAGGGCAGCTGCCACTGCGCGCAAATCGTCTGGCAATGGGTTGCCCAGCGATCGGCATTCGGGCTAAGCCCATGGTGAACATGCAGTGCCCGCAGGCGCAACTGAGGATGCTGCTGCTGCCAGCCGCGAAGCTGATGCAGCAGCACGGTTGAATCCAGTCCACCGCTGAATGCGACCACCAGGGCGGCATCAGGTTGCAACAGAGTGTCAAAAGCGGGCAAAGACATGGCAGAATCCAGAAAATCGGGCCACTGAATGTCGCCCGCTGAGCGCGCTATTTTACGCCTGATAAAGCTCCAGCGGCAAACCATCCGGATCGGCAAAGAAAGTGCATTGTTTACCGGTCAGGTCATCAATGCGAATCGGCTCGCAGATAACGCCTTTATCGGCCAGCGTCGCGACGGCAGCGGCAACATCCGGCACGGTAAAGGCCAGATGACGCAGGCCACACGCCTCGGGATGGCTGACCCGCGCCGGCGGCTCAGGAAAAGAGAACAGCTCAATGGTATAGCGATCCTGTAGGGCAAGGTCGCCTTTCCAGGAGTCCCGCGCTTCGCGGTAATATTCGCCCATCAGACGGAAACCCAGTACATCACAATAGAATGCTTTGCTGCGCTGATAGTCAGAGGCGATGATGGCGATGTGGTGAATAGCGGTTAACTGCAACATGTTCAATTCCCTGATTCGGGCAGGCTGTCCGCAGACACCCTGCCGCTGATAGTCGTTTAAAGGTTTATGCGAGGTCGTTTTTCAGCACGCGGACGCGATACTCGCCCTCTTCGGTCAGGCTGGCACCGTGAATATCCGTTTCGAAGCCCGGATAATGCCGTCCAATGCTGCACAGCATCAGCAGAAAATCGAGCACCGCGCGGCTCTTCTCAGTAATCATCTCGCCTGGCATCACCAGTGGAACGCCTGGCGGATAAGGCAGAATCATATTGGCCGACACCCGCCCGACCAGTTCGCTGAGATCCACCGTTTCGATGTTGCCCTTCACCTGCTGCTGAAATGCCTGATGCGGCGTCATCTTCATTTCGGGCAGGACATCAAATGCCTGCAGCATCAGACGCGGCAGATCGTGATGGCGGATCAACTGATGGATCCCCTGCGCCAGTGTCTGGATGCGCATATTGCGATAGAAGTCAGGATCTTCGGCATAGAGATCCGGCAGCATGTTTTTCACCCGCAGATTGAGATCGTAGGCGCGTTTGAACTCGGTCAGCCCGCGCAGCACGCTCATTGCTTTGGTTTTGTCGATGCCGATGCTGAACAGGAACAGCAGGTTATAGGGACCGGTTTTCTCCACCACGATGCCGCGCTCATCCAGAAACTTCGCCACCAGCGCCGCCGGGATCCCCTCTTCCGCCATCTTCCCCAGTTCGCTCATGCCCGGCGTCAGAATGGTGACTTTGATCGGATCCAGGTACATATGATCGCGATCGGCCTGAGTAAATCCGTGCCACTCTTCGTCGCCGGGCTGGATCGGCCAGCATTGCGCTTCATCAACCTCTTCCGGCTGCCAGATATCAAAGAACCAGCTGTCAGACTCTTCGCGCAGGCGCTGGATCTCCCGACGGAAGTGCAGCGCGCGCTCCACCGAGCGATTGATCAGTCGTTTACCGGGATTGCCACGCAGCATGGCAGCAGCAGTTTCAATAGAGGAGACGATGGCGTAATTGGGCGAGGTGGTGGTGTGCATCATGTAGGCTTCGTTAAACGTCTGTTCGTCGTAGTCGCCCTTAATGTGAATCATTGATGCCTGCGAAAAGGCCGCCAGCAGTTTGTGGGTCGATTGCGTCTCATACACCACTTTTCCCGGGATGCGGTCGCCACTCATGCCACTTTTACCGGCGTAGATCGGATGGAAATTAGTGTAAGGCACCCAGGCTGAATCGAAATGAATCGACGGTACATCCAGTGTCTCTTTGATGTACTGGGTATTGTAGAGCAGCCCATCATAGGTGGAGTTGGTGATCACCGCATGAACCGGCCACGTGGCACGGTCGGTGGCAGCCACCTTGAGCGAAATACTCTCGCGGGTGAACTCCTGCTTCGGGATACCGCCGAGAATACCCAACGCATTGCGGGTCGGCTTCAGCCAGATGGGGATAAGATCGCTCATCATCAGCAGATGGGTCAGTGACTTGTGGCAGTTGCGATCGATCAGCACGGTGCTGCCCGCCGGTGCGGCATACATGCCGACAATTTTGTTCGACGTTGAGGTCCCGTTGGTCACCATGTAACTCTGCTCGGCACCAAAAGTGCGTGCAATGTACTCCTCCGCTTCAAGGTGCGGACCGGTGTGATCAAGCAGCGAACCCAGTTCGGTAACGGAAATTGAGATGTCCGATTTCAGGGTATTGGCCCCGAAGAAATCGTAGAACAGGCAGCCCACCGGGCTCTTCTGAAACGCGGTACCCGCCATATGGCCCGGCGTGCAGAAGGTGTACTTGCCCTCTTTCACATAGGTGAACAGCGCTTTAGTCAGCGGCGGCGTAATGTGGTCGAGATAGTCATCGGTATATTGCCGGATGTGCAGCGCGATATCGTCGGCGGCATTCAGCGCGTACTCAAAAAAGTGCAGCGGCATGCGCATCTCATTGACGCTGATGTCCATCTGCGAGTGGGTGTTGATAAAGGCGTACAGCGGCAGATATTCGTTGAGCTGATTAATCTCACGGCAGAGTTCCGGACTGTTGTGCGCGTCCCAGTCGAAGATGACGCCGCTGATACGCGGATTGTGCTCGATCAGTTTCAGCAGATCGTCACTGTTTTTCGGGTAAAGCAGCCTGAAGCCTTGCAGATTTAACGCCGCGTCGAGTTCGCGTAACGGTTCATCTTTATAAAACACGCCGTGCGCGCCCATGATCGCCAGAATATTCAATGCCCATCTCCCTGATTATTGTGGAACCGGACAAGCATAACCGCTAACCCGCGGAAGGTGTAGCAAGGCGGCTATCGGATGGCGCTGAAAGAGAGGGGAATAGCGTGCGGAGATAAACCGGCGGCATAAAAAAAGCGGACCGGAGTCCGCTTTTACAGATGGGGCTAAATCAGGCGTAGCCGTAGCTCATCAGGCGCTGATAACGACGATCCAGCAGCTCTTCAGTGCTAAATCCATCGAGATCGGCCAGATCGGCCAGCAGCTGCTGCTTCAGTGACTGCGCCATATCAACCGGACGGCGATGCGCGCCACCCAGCGGCTCAGGGATCACGGAGTCAATCAGCTTCAGCTCTTTCAGACGGTGAGCGGTAATGCCCATCGCTTCAGCGGCCAGCGGCGCTTTGTCAGCGCTTTTCCACAGAATGGATGCACAGCCTTCCGGCGATATCACTGAATAGGTGCTGTACTGCAGCATATTCACTTTATCGCCCACGCCAATCGCCAGCGCACCGCCTGAACCGCCCTCACCGATGACCGTACAGATCACCGGCACTTTCAGGCCAGACATTTCACGCAGGTTGCGGGCAATCGCTTCAGACTGCCCACGCTCTTCCGCGCCCACACCCGGATAGGCACCCGGTGTGTCGATGAAGGTGATGATTGGCATTTTGAAACGCTCAGCCATCTCCATCAGGCGCAGCGCTTTGCGATAGCCTTCCGGTGCTGGCATGCCGAAGTTACGGCGAATTTTCTCTTTGGTTTCACGGCCTTTCTGGTGCCCGATGATCATCACCGGACGTCCATCAAGACGTGCAATCCCGCCCACAATCGCTTTGTCATCGGCATAAGCACGGTCGCCCGCCAGCTCATCGAAATCGTCGAAGGCGTTGCGCACGTAATCAAAGGTGTAAGGACGCAAAGGATGACGCGCCAGCTGAGCGATTTGCCATGCGCCCAAATCGGCGAAGATCTTACGGGTCAGCTCAACGCTTTTCTCACGCAGACGCTGAACTTCTTCATCCAGATTAACGTGTTTATCATCCTGACGACCAATTGAGGTCAGCGAATCGATCTTCGCTTCCAGTTCTGCAATTGGCTGTTCAAAATCCAGGTAATTAAGACTCATAATGTTCCTGTTCTAGTCAAACTCCAGTTCCACCTGCTCCGATCCAATCAACGAGCGCAGATCGTTAAGTAAACGATCGCTGGGCGAAATTCGCCACGCTGCACCAAAGCGCAGCTTCGCTCGCGCGTCGGCTCTCTGATAGTAGAGATGCACCGGAATAGTCCCTGATCGATGAGGTTCCAGAGACTGACGGAGTCGGTTTAATAGCTGGTCATCAATTTGCCTGTCCGTCAGCGAGATAGCAAGTCCGCGCGCGTATTTTTCGCGAGCTTCGTCGATGTCCATGACTTCACGAGCGGTCATTTTAAGGCCACCACTGAAGTCATCAAAGCTGACCTGTCCGCTGACGATCAGAATTCGGTCTTTCTCCAGCAACTGCTGGTATTTATCTAACGCATCGGTAAATAACATCACCTCAAGACGACCGGAGCGATCGTCCAGAGTACAGATACCAATTCGGTTGCCGCGTTTGGTGACCATTACCCGTGCCGCGATCACCAGACCGGCCGCCACGGTAATTTTACCCCGATCGGTAGGATGCATATCTTTCAGCCGCACCCCGCCAACGTAACGCTCAATTTCTTTCAGGTACTGATTAATCGGGTGGCCGGTAAGGTAAAGCCCCAGCGTTTCCCGTTCGCCATCCAGCTGCACCTGCTCAGGCCACGGCGTGACGCTGGCATACGATTTCTCAACCTGCTCCGGCTCTTCCGCCAGTACGCCAAACATATCAGCCTGGCCAATCGCTTCCGCTTTCGCGTGCTGATCGGCCGCTTTTAACGCGTCACTGAGTGAACTCATCAGCGCAGCACGATGCGGTCCAAGGCGATCAAAGGCCCCGGACATGATCAATTTTTCCATTACCCGACGGTTGATCTTTTTGGTGTCGGTACGGGCGCAGAGATCAAACAACTCGCGGAAATAACCGCCTTCGTTACGGGCGTCGATGATCGCTTCGATCGGACCTTCACCGACGCCTTTAATCGCGCCAATGCCGTAAACGATCTCGCCCGCGTCATTAACATGGAACTGATAAAGACCGGAGTTGATATCAGGCGGCAGGACTTTCAGTCCCATCCGCCAGCACTCATCGACCAGGCCAACCACTTTCTCGGTGTTATCCATGTCGGCGGTCATGACCGCAGCCATAAACTCAGCCGGATAGTGTGCCTTCAGCCACAGCGTCTGGTAGGAGACGAGTGCGTAGGCCGCAGAGTGTGACTTGTTAAAGCCATAACCTGCAAATTTTTCTACCAGATCGAAGATCTTCATCGACAGTTCCCCGTCGATGCCCATACTTTCAGCACCGTCGCGGAATACAGAACGCTGTTTGGCCATCTCCTCGGGTTTCTTTTTACCCATGGCGCGACGCAGCATATCCGCACCGCCCAGCGTGTAACCGGAGAGAACCTGGGCGATCTGCATCACCTGTTCCTGATAGAGGATGATGCCGTAGGTCGGTTCCAGCACCGGTTTCAGGCTTTCATGCTGCCACTGAATGTCGGGATAGGAGATCGCTTCACGGCCATGCTTACGGTCAATGAAGTTATCCACCATGCCGGACTGCAGTGGGCCAGGACGGAACAGCGCCACCAGTGCGATCATATCTTCGAAGCAGTCGGGCTTCAGACGCTTAATCAGATCTTTCATGCCGCGCGATTCAAGCTGGAACACCGCGGTGGTTTCCGAGCGCTGCAGCATATCGAAGCTTTTCTTATCATCCAGCGGGATAGAGGCGATATCGATCGGCTCCAGCCCCTGCTTTTCCCGGCGCGGGTTGATCATCTTCAGCGCCCAGTCGATGATGGTCAGCGTACGCAGACCCAGGAAGTCGAACTTCACCAGGCCGGCATATTCCACATCATTTTTATCGAACTGGGTCACCGGGAACTGCCCATGCTCATCGCAATAGAGCGGCGCAAAATCGGTGATCTTCGTTGGCGCAATGACCACGCCGCCCGCATGTTTACCGGCGTTACGCGTGACCCCTTCCAGCTTGCGCGCCATGTCGATCAGCGCTTTAACCTCTTCGTCCGCGTCATACATGGCGGGAAGCTGCGGTTCAGCAATAAAAGCTTTTTCCAGCGTCATGCCGGGATCGGGCGGGATCAGTTTTGAAATGCGGTCAACGAAGCCGTAAGGATGTCCCAGCACGCGGCCCACATCGCGAATGACCGCTTTCGCCGCCATGGTGCCGAAGGTAATAATCTGGGAAACCGCTTCACGTCCGTACATATCTGCAACGTGTTCGATCACCTGATCGCGCTTCTCCATGCAGAAGTCGACGTCGAAATCGGGCATCGAGACGCGTTCCGGGTTCAGGAAGCGTTCGAACAGCAGGTCAAATTCCAGCGGATCGATATCGGTGATTTTCAGCGCATAGGCCACCAGCGAACCGGCACCGGAACCACGCCCCGGCCCGACCGGCACGCCGTTGTCCTTGGACCACTGGATGAACTCCATTACGATCAGGAAGTAGCCGGGGAAACCCATCTGGTTAATAACGTTGAGTTCAATCTCCAGACGTTCATCATATTCCGGGCGTTTCTCAAGGCGTTCGGCTTCGTCCGGGAACAGGAACTCGAGACGCTCTTCCAGACCCTCACGGGATTTCACCACCAGATAATCTTCGGTGGTCATGTCACCGGTCGGGAACTGCGGCAGGAAGTACTCGCCCAGTCGGACCGTGACGTTACAACGCTTAGCAATCTCTACGCTGTTTTCCAGCGCTTCCGGGATGTCCGAGAAGAGCTCGCACATCTCCTCTTCGCTGCGCATATATTGCTGAGGACTGTAGTTACGCGGACGCTTGGGATCATCCAGCGTATAGCCGTCATGAATGGCAACGCGAATTTCGTGCGCATCGAAATCTTCTGCATTGATAAAGCAGACTTCATTGGTGGCAACCACCGGTATTCCCTCTGCGATCGCCAGTTCAACTGCCGCATGCAGATAGCTCTCTTCGTCCTGACGGCCGGTACGAATCAGCTCCAGGTAGTAGCGATCGGGGAAATGTTGCTGGTAAAACGACAGGCATTGCGAAACCAGGGCATTGTTGCCGCGCAGCAGGCTGCGACCCACATCGCCACGCCGTCCGCCCGACAGCAGGATTAATCCTTCCTGCAATTCAATCAGCCAGTCGCGGTCGATGATCGGTCCGTCCACGCCATACCCACGCTGATAGGCACGGGAGATCAGCAGCGTCAGGTTCTGATATCCGGTATTACTGGACGCCAGCACGGTAAGCTGTGTCAGTTCATCCCCCATCAGCTCACTGGCAACGTTGAAATCGGCACCAATGACCGGCTTTATCCCTGCGCTATGTGCGCCACCGTAAAATTTCACCAGGCCACAGAGGTTAGTGAAGTCGGTAATCGCGATAGCCGGCATGCCAAGGGCTGCCGCCTTCTTGATTAACGGCCCGGTTTTCGCCAGGCCATCAATCATCGAATAGTCACTGTGGACACGCAGATGTATAAAACGGGGTTCAGCCATATCAGTTTCCGGTTAAAACAGCGTCAGGCTATTAAAGCGTAAGGGTCTGGCGTGCAGCCAGTACTTCAGCATCGAGCAGCGCATTGCGTACGGGCGCAAAACTGCGACGGTGGTGCGGCGTGACGCCATACTGCGTCAGTTTTTCCATATGCAGCGCCGTCGGATAACCTTTGTGCTGCGCAAAACCATACTGCGGGAACAGCAGATCGAGTTCGGTCATCTCCTGGTCACGCGACACTTTGGCGATGATCGATGCTGCACTGATTTCGGCAACCAGACTATCCCCTTTAACTACCGCCTGTGAAGGCATTGGCAATGCCGGGCAACGATTACCATCAATCAGCACATAATCGGGCTGAATGCCAAGGCCAGCTACGGCGCGCTGCATCGCCAGCATAGTGGCATGCAGAATGTTGAGCTGATCGATCTCTTCAGGCTCTGCGCGTCCCAGACTCCATGCCAGCGCTTTCTCTTTGATTTCGTCATACAACGCGAGGCGGCGCTTTTCAGACAGTTTCTTCGAGTCGGCCAGGCCGGTAATCGGGTTTGCCGGATCGAGGATCACCGCGGCAGTAACGACCGCGCCAACCAGCGGACCGCGCCCCACTTCGTCCACACCGGCAATCAGTCTGGCGACAGGATAGATAAAATCAGGCATTCACCAGCTCCAGTACCGCATCCGCTGCCTGCTCATCGGCGTTCCAGCGGATCTGTTGATGTAATTCATGAAACGTCTGCAGGAGTGTTTCTCGCTCAGGCCCGGCATGCAGCAGCGGATCTAACGCTGCGGCCAGGGCTTCAGGCTGACACTCATCCTGCAGTAACTCTTTGACCAGCTCACGCCCTGCCAGCAGGTTTGGCAGCGAGACGTAAGGGGTTTTGACCAGCCGTTTCGCCAGCCAGAAGGTGGCCGGCTTCATGCGATAACCGACGACCATTGGGCATTTTGCCAGCATGCACTCCAGTGCGGCAGTGCCTGACGCCAGGAGTGCGGCATCGCTCGCAATCATCGCCTCACGTCCCTGACCATCAAGCAGATGCATCGGCAGTTCGGGGGCGGTTTCGGCTTTAATCTTCTCAAACTGTTCGCGGCGACGGGCGTTGACCAGCGGCACCACGATTTCCAGCGCCGGATAGTGACGACGCAGCAACTGAGCGGTTTTCAGAAAATCGGCGCTGAGCATTTCCACTTCCGCACCCCGGCTGCCGGGCAGCAAGGCCAGGCAGAGCGCATCATCGGCAATGCCCAGATGACGGCGTGCAGCCAGCTTATCGGGTTGCAGCGGCATGGCATCCGCCATGGTGTGACCGATAAAACGACAGGGAACGTTATAGCGATCGTAAAAAGCTTTTTCAAATGGCAGAAACGCCAGCACCAGGTCGGTGTTACGACCAATCTTAAAGACACGCTTTTGCCGCCATGCCCACACCGAGGGGCTGACATAGTGGATAGTGCGAATGCCAGTGCGTTTAAGATTGCCTTCCAGCGTGATATTGAAATCGGGCGCATCAATCCCGACAAAGACATCGGGTCGGAGTTCGGTAAAACGCCGGGTGAGATCGCGACGGATTGTCAGCAGGCGTCGAAGGCGACCGAGCACCTCGACAATGCCCATCACCGCCAGCTCTTCCATCTCATACCAGGCTTCACACCCTTCTGCCTGCATCAGGGGACCCGCCACGCCGACAAAGCGTGCATCCGGATGACGGGCTTTCAGGGCACGGATCAGACCTGCACCAAGAATATCGCCGGAGGTTTCTCCGGCGACCAGGGCAATCGTTAAGGGACGCGCTGACATGGATTAACGAATTAATCCACGGGTTGAACGGGTGAAGAAATCGTAGAAAGGTTGCACTTCGCTGTGCTGCTGTGCGATGGCTTCGATCTCCGGTTTCACTTCCTCCAGCGTTCTGCCGCTGCGATAGAGCAACTTGTAGGCGTTGCGGATAGCGTGCAACGACTCTTTGCTGAAGCCACGACGCTTGAGACCTTCGATATTGATCCCGAACGGCGTAGCGTGGTTGCCCTGCGCAATAACGTAAGGCGGCACATCCTGCGCCACGCCCGAACAGCCGCCAACCATCACGTGAGCACCGATGATGCACCACTGATGTACCGCTGTCATGCCGCCAATAATGGCGAAATCATCGACCGTCACGTGACCACCCAGGGTGGCGTTGTTGGCGAAGATACAGCGGTTGCCAATCACGCAGTCATGCGCGATGTGAGCATTAACCATCAGCAGATTATCGCTGCCCACAGTGGTGACCTGGCCACCCTGCGTGGTGCCGCGATGAATCGTCACGCTTTCACGGATGCGGTTACGATCACCAATCTCAACCCGTGTTGGCTCACCGGCATATTTCAGATCCTGATTCACTTCGCCAATTGAGGCGAACTGATAAATCTGATTATCTTTTCCGATGCGCGTGTGGCCGTTCACCACAACATGTGACTTCAGTACCGTTCCTTCACCGATCTCAACATTCGCACCAATAAAGCAAAACGGGCCAATGTGAACGCGGGCGCCAATAATAGCGCCCTCTTCGATGACAGAACTGGGATGGATAGTGGCTGTTGGATCAATCACGAATTATGCCTCCCGGCTGCGGGCACACATCATGGTCGCTTCACAAACGATTTTACCGTCGACAGTCGCCACGCCTTTAAAGCGGGTCAGACCACGGCGGGTTTTCTCGAAAGTGACTTCCATGATCATTTGGTCGCCAGGTACCACAGGGCGCTTGAAACGGGCACTGTCGATACCGGCAAAGTAGTAGAGTTCGCCTGGCTCCAGTTTACCTACGCTTTTAAACGCCAGAATACCGGTAGCCTGCGCCATCGCTTCCAGGATCAGAACGCCAGGAAAAATCGGTTTACCAGGGAAGTGCCCCTGGAAAAACGGTTCATTAACAGAAACGTTCTTCACTGCACGCAGGTATTTGTGCTCTTCAAATTCCAGCACGCGGTCTACCAGCAGAAACGGATAGCGGTGCGGCAGCAGCTCTAAAATCTCTTCAATTTTCAGAGTATGAGTTTCAGTAGTCAAAATACTCTTCCTGTCCTAAAAATCTGATGACATCAATAACACGGCCTGCACAGATCAAAATGATCTTCCGCAGGCCGCAAATAGGTTCTGTGGCGCCGGGCTTCCCTGCTTAACATTTTTATTATGAAAGCCGGTCAGTTTTGGGATGGCGGTTAGTCGTCTTTGCCGACCTTGCGCTCGATGGCTTTTAAGCGTTTGCTCATGTCATCGATGTTCATCACCAGCGCTGCAGTTTTGCGCCAGGTTTTGTTGGGTTGCAGCGGAATGCCTGATGAATAGACACCAGGCTCTGTGATAGGACGCATGACCATACCCATACCGGTCACCGTTACTTTGTCACAGATTTCCATATGGCCGTTAATGACGCTGGCACCGCCAATCATACAGTAACGCCCAATTTTCAAACTACCCGCCATGATCACACCGCCTGCAACCGCAGTATTGTCGCCAATAACTACGTTGTGAGCGATCTGGCACTGGTTGTCTATGATAACACCATTGCCGATCAGAGTGTTATCCAGCGCACCGCGATCGATAGTGGTGCAGGCACCTATTTCTACGCGATCGCCGATTATCACCGCGCCTAACTGCGGGATTTTCACCCAGTTACCACGATCGTTGGCATAGCCGAAACCATCAGAACCGATGACGGTACCTGACTGAATCAGGCAATCCTGACCGATTTCAATTTCGTGATAAACAGAGACGTTGGCCCAGAGACGGGTACCGCTGCCGATACGGGTTTTTTTGCCAACAAAACATCCTGCACCAATGACCACGTTATCGCCCAGTTCAACATCCGCTTCGATCACCGCATTGGCGCCAATGGCGACGTTGCTGCCGAGTCGGGCTGAGGGATCGATCACTGCACTGGGGGCAATATTTTGCGCTGGCTGTGGCGTGGTATCGAGTATTTGTGCCATACGCGCATAGGTCAGGTAGGGATCTTTCAC
The DNA here is from genome assembly GCF_049310725.1 of Pantoea sp. BJFS-204. Lineage (NCBI taxonomy): Bacteria > Pseudomonadati > Pseudomonadota > Gammaproteobacteria > Enterobacterales > Erwiniaceae > Pantoea > Pantoea sp. BJFS-204. The sequence continues at coordinate 22,562 of NZ_JBMOWE010000008.1, forward strand.
CACCAGCGCTGCGGTATTGCACCACTCCAGATCCGCTTCCGTCAGCACCACGGCTGAGGCCTTAATCAGGGCGAGTTGCTCGCGGTAACGGCTGTTTGCAAGAAAAGTGATTTGGCCAGTTGTGGCGGATTGCATAGAAGCAATGCCGGAGATGACGATATCGCCATCTCCGTGCAATTCTGCATCCAACTGCTGGGCTAAATCAGCCAGTCGAATAGATGACATGAATTATTTAACCTGTTTCAGCACGTCAGCAGTGATGTCTTTTGCGTTTGACGCATAAGCCACCGCGTTAGCGTCGATCACGACGTCGTAACCATCGCTGTCAGCGACTTTCTTCACGGCATCCTGAATACGGCTCAGCAGCTTGTTACGCTCTTCCATCTGACGACGGCGATTATCCTGCTCAAAAGACTGGGCTTTTGTAGAGAAAGCTTCACGCTGAGACATGACATCTTTTTCCATACGGCTGCGTTCGCTCGCCTTCATGGTAGAACCGTCACGCTGCAGACGCTGCATTTTGGTTTGCAGATCGCGCTCCTGGCTCTGCAACTCAGTTGCACGGCCTTTGAACTCGTTTTCCAGCTGTTTAGCAACAGTCGCACGTTGCGGTAACTGTTGGAAAATGCTGGACACGTTTACCACTGCAATTTTGTCGGCAGCCTGAACACCAGCGGAGACCGCTAAAGCAAGACCCAGACCTGCGGCACACAACAACTTTTTCACTATAAACTCCTTACCATCAACGTTTGTGTCAGCGACACAGTGTTTGCCCCGGAACAGCAACAGGTGCTGTCCGGCAGCAATACTTCAGCTATGCATCCATGCTCAGAACATTACCAGGTTTTACCAATGTTAAACTGGAACTGCTCTGACTTGTCTCCATCGACTTTCTTCATCGGCTGGGCGTAAGAGAACACCAGCGGGCCGAGCGGTGACATCCACTGTAGCGCAACACCGCTGGATACACGGATATTGTTTGGATCGCTGTAGTCAGGAATGCCCGCCGCACGCGTTTCCGCGGTATTTTCCCAATGGGTATCCCACGCTGTACCGGCATCGACAAACACCGAGGTACGAACCGAGTTAGCATACTTCTCGCTCAGGAACGGCGTTGGCGTAATCAGCTCAAGGCTGGCAATCGCCATGGCGTTACCGCCCACCGCATCGTCAGACTTACAGACGCCATTTGGATCGGCGATTCGGCAGTTCGACGAGTTGTTATTTAAGTAGGCTGCTTTCGGTCCAATGGTGTTGGACTGGAAGCCGCGCACGGTGCTTGAACCACCGGCGTAGAAGTTCTCGTAGAACGGCATCTCTTTGCCGTCGAGACCATCGCCATAACCTACGCGACCACGGCCTAACAGCACCCAGGTACGATCCTGGTTAATCGGCACATACTGCTGAGTATCCAGCGTGGCCTTATAGAAGCTGTTATCCGAGCCCGGAATCGTCACCTTACCGTTCAGGTTGGTACGGTTACCGGACGTCGGGAAGAAGCCGCGGTCAAGGGTGTTATAAGTCCAGCCGTAGTTAAAGGTGAAGTCATCTGCTGAGAAATCACCTTCATCATTGAGCTGCTGCGGCTTGCCGACCGAGTCAAGATAACGCCACATCGCCACCTGCGGCTGCATGTTTGACAGGTCATTGTGGACATAGCCCAGACCGACACGCAGGGTGTTGTTTTCGTTAACCGGGAAGCCAAGCGTGCCATCCAGACCATAACTTTTGTTGGTATAGTCAGAAAGGTCCGCGTTATCTGCTTTAAAGTCGTTGTAGAACAGACGACCACCCAGACTGACACCATCAACGGTGAAGTAAGGGTCAGTCAGCGAGAATTCAGCATAGGTCTGGTAATCGTTCTTGGTCCCGCTGATGCCCACGGTATTACCGGTGCCCAGCCAGTTATCCTGCGTGACGCCGACCTGGAAGCTCACACCACTTTCGGTGCCGTAGCCGACGCCGAAGTTAAAGGTACCGGTGTTACGTTCTTTAACCTTGTAGACCACGTCAACCTGGTCCGGCGAACCTGGCACACGCTGAGTATCCACATCAACGGTTTCAAAGTAACCGGTACGGTTCAGGCGCTCTTTACCCTGTTCAACCAGATCGCTGCCCAGCCACGCGCCTTCCATCTGACGCATTTCGCGACGTAACACGGAGTCTTTCGACGTGTCATTGCCTTCGAAACGGACGTTACGGACATAATAACGGTTACCCGCATCCACATTGATATGCAGTTTTACGGTTTTATCGGCGTCGTTGATTTCTGGCTGTGTTGCCACGCGCGGATAGGCATAGCCGTAGCGGCCCAGCAGTTTCTTGATGTCATCTTCCATTTTCGTGACTTTGGCGCCGTTATAAAGCTCGCCCGCCGGAATCTTGGTCAGATGTTCAATTTCTGCTGAATGGCCCGCCATGCTGCCATTGACGATCACGCCAGCGATTTTGTACTGGTCACCTTCGGTGATGTTCACCGTGATGTAGATGCCTTTTTTATCAGGCGTCAGGCTGACCTGCGTCGAATCGATGTTAAAGCGTGCATAGCCACGATCCAGATAGAAGCTGCGCAGGGTCTCGAGGTCACCCGCCAGTTTCTGCTTCTGATATTTACGATCGCCGACCACGTTCCACCATGGCACTTCATCGCGCAGCTGGAAGCGGGAAATCAGCTCATCGGAGCTAAAGGCTTTATTACCGACGATGTTGATCTGCTGAATTTTTGCAGAGACACCTTCAGTAAAGACCAGCTTCAGATCCACACGATTACGCGGCAGTGGCGTGACCACGGCTTTCACGTTGGCGGTATATTTACCTACGCTGTAGTAGAAATCCTCAAGCCCCTTCTCGATAGAGGAGATGGTGGTACGGTCCAGCGCTTCGCCGACACGGACACCTGAGGCTTCCAGATTTTGTTTGAGCTGATCCTCTTTCACCGCTTTGTTACCGGTGAAGGTAATGCTGGCAATGGTAGGACGTTCTTTGACCTGGACAATCAGCGTTGTACCGTCTCGCAGGACCTGAACATCCTCAAAGTTGCCAGTAGCGAACAGCGAGCGAATGGTATTTCTGACATCATCGTCATTCACCGTATCGCCAACCCGTACTGGCATGCTCAGCAGAGCCGCGCCGACGGCGACTCGCTGCAGCCCTTCGAAATGAATATCCTTCACTACGAAATCGTCTGCACCGTAAACGGTGGCGCTGCTAAACAGCAGCGACGCTATGAGCAACTTTTTCATCGCCATCGTTGTTATGCGTTTTCCTAACACATCCCTCGAATGTTCGCGTTCCAGCGGTTACAAACGTGAGAAATCATTGAAAAGTGCAAGCCCCATTAACAGCACCAGTAAAATTGAACCGATGCGATAACTAAAGTCCTGAACTCGCTCGGACACCGGTCCACCCTTGATCTTTTCGATCGCCAGGAAGAGCAAGTGCCCACCATCTAAAACCGGCAGAGGGAACAGGTTGATGATGCCCAGGTTGACGCTAATCAACGCCAGGAACATCAGGTAGTAAATCAACCCATACTCTGCTGACAACCCTGCACCCTGCGCAATCGAAATTGGCCCGCTCAGGTTGTTCAGCTTCACATCACCGGTTATTAACTTGCCCAGCATGGAGACGGTGAGCTTCATCAGTTGCCAGGTTTTTACACTAGCCTCACCGATAGCCGCAAACGCGCCATACTGTCTTACCGTCTTGTACTCTTCTGGCAGAGGAACAATGCGCGGAATGACACCCGCAAATCCCGCTTTACTGCCAGATTTCGCTTCTGGCGTCATCGTCAGCGCAATAGACTCACCGCCGCGATCCACCTCAAGCGCCATGCTTTTGCCGGGGTTATCCCGGACCTGCATGACAAAAGTCTGCCACTGCGATAATGGCTGACCATCGACTTTAACGATCCTGTCGCCTGCTTGCAAACCGGCTTCACTGGCTGGCGAGTTCGCCTGCACTTCTGCCAGCGTGGTCTCAATCTGCGGACCGCGTGGCTGAATCCCTAACGCGACGACCGGATCCTGCTTATCAGGCTCAAACTGCCAGTTACGCAAATCCAGCTGTTTCTGCTGGGTCGCGTCCTCGCCAAATCGAGCCACCGTTAAGGTGGTGCTGCTGTCGCCGATTTTACCCACCAGCGCCATACGCACAGCATCCCAGTCAGGCGTTTCGATACCGTCAACAGCCTTAAGTTCCATGCCGGGCGTAATTTGAGCTTCCGCAGCCACCGAACCGTTTAAAATTTCACCGATTACCGGGCGCACGCCGGGCACGCCGTGAATAAACACAACCCAGTAGGCAAAGATGGCAAAGATGAAATTAGCGACAGGACCTGCCGCAATGATGGAGGCGCGTTGCCAGACGGCTTTGTTGTTAAAAGCCTGATGACGAAATTCGGCTGGCACGCTTTCAACACGCTCGTCGAGCATTTTAACGTAGCCGCCAAGGGGAATCAGCGCGATGACAAATTCGGTGCCGTGGCGATCACGGCGCTGCCAGAGCGACTTACCGAAACCAATGGAAAAGCGCTCAACTTTGACGCCACAGCGACGAGCGACCCAGAAATGGCCAAACTCATGAACGGTAATTAATACGCCCAGCGCAACGATAAAGGCGACGAAACTCCAGAGTATGCTCAACATCTTTGCCTGTCCTTAAAGGGTGCGAAACACCAGCAGCAATAAACAGGCAAACACCGGCACCGCCGCAGTCAGACTATCAATACGATCAAGAATGCCGCCGTGACCAGGAATCAGATTACCACTGTCTTTGATGCCCGCTTCACGTTTAAACATGCTCTCAGTGAGGTCGCCCAGCACAGAGGCCAGCGTCGCGATAATCGCGCAAATCACCAGCGTACCGGTGGAAACCGTCAGTGGCGCCAGCGTCGCAAACAGCACTGCAATCAGCGCCGAGGTGACCAGACCGCCCAGGAAGCCTTCCCAGGTTTTGCCTGGTGAGACCTTTGGCGCCAGCTTGTGCTTGCCGAACATCTTGCCAAACATATAAGCACCTGAATCCGCTCCCCATACCAGCAGCAACACAAACAGCAACCACCAGGCACCGGCGAAGTGGTCGGTGTCATAGTGATACTGGCGCAGCGCCACCATGCCCCAGAAAAAAGGGACCAGCGTTAACACGCCAAACAGTAAGCGAAGGGGACGCGAATGGCGCCAGAAGGCCGCAGAAGCGGGATAGGAGAGCACCAGCAGCAGTGCAACGACCCACCACACCAGCGACGCCCAAAGCGATGTCGCGATCTGTGGCAGATGCACCGTGTGTTGATAAGGTGGCAGCGTAAACTGCATCAGCGCCAGCAGCAGACCACAAAGTACAGCCAGCCAGACGCGCTGTTGCCGTGATGCCATCCCTGCAAACTGACCCCATTCCCAGGCTGCCAGCATGCAGATAACGATGGTTGTCAGGGCGAAGCCAACAGGCGGTAACCAGAACAGTGCAGCTATTACCAGCGGAATTAATATCAACGCGGTAATCAGACGAGACTTCAGCAAAGGTTACCCCCAGATTGCTCAGGCGCCGCCTGGTGCAGCGCCGCCAAAACGACGCTCCCGCAGAGAGAATGCATTCAGTGCACCTTCAAAAACGTGTTCATCGAAATCCGGCCAGAGCACATCGGTAAAATAGAATTCAGCATAGGCAATCTGCCACAGCAGGAAGTTGCTAATCCGATGCTCTCCCCCGGTCCTTATCACTAAATCCACTGGCGCCAGCTCCTGCATACAGAGCTGCGACGTCAGGCTCTCTTCGGTAATCTGGTCAGGTCGCAGTAATCCTTCCTGAACCTGTTCAGCCAGTTTTTTCACGCCTTCGATAATATCCCAACGGCCGCCATAGTTGGCAGCAATGTTGAGCGTCAGGCCACTATTATTTGCGGTCAGCGTCTCAGAACGGCGAATACGTTCCTGAATACGCGGGCTGAAACGGCTGGTATCGCCAATGACGCGTAAGCGAACATTGTGTTTGTGCAGGCTCTTCACTTCACTATCAAGCGCCCAGACAAAGAGTTCCATTAACGCGGTGACTTCCTGCGGCGGACGACTCCAGTTTTCACTGCTGAAGGCGTAAAGCGTCAGGGCTTCAAGATTGTTACTGACCGCAAAGCTGACGGCACGGCGTACCGATTTAACGCCAGCTTTGTGGCCTGAAATGCGCAATTTTCCCTGATTTTTGGCCCAGCGGCCATTGCCATCCATGATGATAGCGACGTGGCGCGGACCGTTTCCCTGCTGGTCATCAGTGTTGTTGTGATTGTTAGACGACATAACGCTTAACCAATTCCTTTCATCAGAAATGCTGTGGTTTCTGAATACATTGCGCCCGATTCAAATCCCGACACACTCTCAGTGCCGGGCCACACCGAATTCGGTGACAGACCGTGAAACGCGAGCCAGCGACTATATCATTTTCACCTGAAGCGAACAAATGGCCTCATAACGATCGGCATCACGACGTGAAACGCGGCAACATTTCTGTCGCCAGCGCGCGCGCAGTGCGATCGATTTCAAGGACAGCGTCCACCGAATCCGGCTCCGGACACACTTGTGCCGCCATCACCTCACTATTAAGCGCGGCAATGTCGGTGAAGCGGATCTGGTGATTCAGGAAAGCCGCGACGGCAACCTCGTTGGCTGCATTCAGCGTGGTGGTCGCCGCCTGCCCTGCATCACAGGCATCAATGGCCAGTTTCAGACAGGGGTAGCGACTAAAATCAGGTTCTGCAAAGGAGAGCGCCGACATGCGGGTAAAATCCAGCGGCGTCACGCCTGCATTGATGCGCGAAGGCCAGGCCATGCTGTGGGCAATCGGCGTACGCATATCAGGAGAACCTAATTGAGCCAGCACGCTGCCATCGCAGTATCGCACCATGGAGTGAATCACCGACTGTGGGTGGAGTATCACTTCCATCTGCGCTGCGCTGGCATTAAACAACCAACGGGCTTCAATGTACTCAAGACCTTTATTCATCATGGTGGCCGAATCGACAGAGATTTTTCTCCCCATCGACCAGTTCGGATGTGCACAGGCCTGATCTGGCGACATGGCGCTGAGATCCGCTAAATCTGTGTCACGGAAAGGACCACCCGATCCCGTAAGGATAATCGACTCAATGCCATTATCCCGCAGGTCAGCGTAACCTAACTGATGCTGGATGGTAGCCGGTAAACTCTGAAAAATGGCGTTATGCTCGCTGTCGACCGGTAGTAACTGTGCGTTATGATGACGCACGGCCTCCATAAACAAACGGCCGCAGGTGACAAGCGATTCTTTGTTGGCCAGCAGCACCGTTTTTCCGGCGCGAATGGCCGCCAGCGTCGGCAGCAAACCCGATGCGCCAACGATCGCCGCCATCACCTGATCCACCTCATCCAGCGCGGCCAGCTCACAGGCTGCCTGAACGCCGGAGAGCACTTCAGTATTGACCCTGATTGCTCTCAGTCGCTCACGCAACGCAGCGGCGGATGCCTCGTCTGCCATGCAGGCGTAGCGCGGTGTAAAGGCCGCACACTGCTCGGCCATCAGCGCCACGTTATGGCCGGCAACCAGCGCCGTAATCTGATAAAGCGCCGGGTTGGCGCGCACCACCGCCAGCGTACTGGTGCCGATTGAGCCGGTGGATCCCAGCAGAGTTAATCGCTTCATGAAGCTATCCGTGTGAAGTCAGCGTGCCCACAGGCACAATGTAAAACGCCGCCAGATGTCGCATTCATACGAATACCTCTCTGTACGGCGTTTTGTCCGGCAGTGATGGGATTAGAAATCCATCAGCTCCGTCTCTTTTTCTGACAGTGCAGCATCAACTTTCTTGATGTACGCATCGGTCATTTTTTGCACTTCATCCTGCGCACGACGTTCGTCGTCTTCGCTGATCTCTTTATCTTTCAGCAGCGCTTTGATTTTATCGTTGGCATCGCGACGGACGTTACGTACCGACACACGGCCCTGCTCGGCTTCGCCGCGCACGATTTTAATCAGATCTTTACGACGCTCTTCTGTCAGCGCAGGCAGCGGAACACGGATGTCGGTACCGGCTGAACTTGGGTTCAGACCGAGATCGGACTTCATGATCGCTTTTTCGACTGCCGGACTCAGTGAACGATCAAACACGTTGATTTTCAGCGTGCGTGAATCTTCCACAGTGACAGAAGCCAGCTGACGCAGTGGCGTCGGCGTGCCGTAATATTCGACGACGATGCCGTCGAGCAGCGAAGGTGAAGCACGACCGGTGCGCACTTTGCTGATGGTGGTTTTGAATGCTTCAACGCATTTTTCCATGCGCGTGTCAGCATCTTTTTTGATGTCGTTAATCACGTTGAAACCCTTGGATTCGGTTTGACCTGGCCAGTTCCGGCGTAACCGGAAGCGGGATCGATAATCATCGATAATCCTGACTGGTGCGCGATGCATTATCATCGCGCTGACAGAATATACCTTATTTTATCTCGCCTCGGGTATTAATGCGTAATCAGGGTGCCTTCTTTTTCACCCATCACTACGCGACGCAGTGCGCCAGGCTTATTCATGTTGAAAACACGGATAGGTAATTTGTGGTCACGCGCCAGGGTAAAGGCCGCAAGATCCATCACTTTCAGCTCCTGATCCAGCACTTCAGCATAGGTCAGTTGCTCATACAGCGTTGCGTCCGGGCTTTTCACCGGATCCGCAGAGTAGACGCCGTCCACTTTGGTCGCTTTCAGCACGACGTCCGCTTCAATCTCAATGCCGCGCAGACACGCTGCAGAGTCAGTGGTGAAGAACGGGTTACCGGTACCGGCGGAGAAGATCACCACGCGGTTGTTACGCAGCAGGCTGATTGCTTCTGCCCAGCTGTAGTTGTCACAGACGCCATTCAGTGGAATCGCTGACATCAGGCGTGCATTCACATAGGCGCGGTGCAGTGCATCACGCATCGCCAGGCCGTTCATCACGGTTGCCAGCATACCCATGTGGTCACCCACAACGCGGTTCATGCCGGCCTGCTGCAGGCTCGCTCCACGGAACAGGTTCCCTCCGCCAATCACCACGCCAACCTGGATGCCCAGTTCAACCAGCTCTTTTACCTCTTGTGCCATGCGGTCAAGCACACTCGCGTCGATACCAAAACCTTCAGCGCCTTGCAGGGCTTCGCCGCTGAGTTTAAGCAGGATACGTTGATAAACAGGTTTTGCGTTGGTCGCCATGGTCAGTTCTTCCTGGAAGATTGGGTGTAAAGGAGAAGTAAATTCTGATCGATCATCCGCTTACCGCAATGAAATTGCTATTGGGATGAAACTGAAAACGTATCTGTTGCGATTCACAGACAAAAAAGAACCGCCATCTGGCGGTTCTTTCAAAGCATTAAGACTGTTTGGACATTGCTGCAACTTCTGCAGCGAAGTCAGACTCAACTTTCTCGATGCCTTCACCAACTTCGAAGCGGATGAAGTTGATAACGTCAGCGCCCTGCTCTTTCAGAGCCTGGCCAACGGTTTTGCTTGGGTCGATAACGAAAGCCTGACCAGTCAGAGAGACTTCGCCGGTGAATTTCTTCATACGGCCTTCAACCATCTTCTCTGCGATCTCTTTTGGCTTGCCAGACTGCATCGCGATGTCCAGCTGAACCTGGTACTCTTTATCAACCACGTCAGCAGAAACGTCTTCTGGCTTAACGAATTCAGGCTTGCTTGCCGCAACGTGCATCGCGATCTGTTTGATCAGATCTTCGTTAGCGCCTTTGGTTGAAACCAGAACGCCGATACGTGCGCCGTGCAGGTAGCTGCCCAGCTCTGCGCCTTCCAGGATAGCAACGCGACGGATGTTGATGTTCTCACCGATTTTAGCAACCAGTGCAACGCGCTCTTCTTCGAACTGCGCTTTCAGAACTTCAACGTCGGTAACGCGATCAGCTGCAGCCACATCCAGAACTTTGTCTGCGAACGCCTGGAAACCGCCATCTTTTGCAACGAAGTCAGTCTGGCAGTTTACTTCCAGAATCACGCCGTAGTCGCCAACGATCTTGGTTTTGATTACGCCATCAGCAGCAACGTTGCCTGCTTTTTTCGCTGCTTTGATTGCGCCAGACTTACGCATGTTCTCAATCGCCAGCTCAATGTCGCCATTCGCTTCAGTCAGCGCTTTTTTGCAATCCATCATGCCAGCGCCAGTACGCTCACGCAGTTCTTTTACCAATGCAGCGGTAATGTCAGCCATTCCAGAATCCTCGGTTCGTGCCTGTGTACGTTTGCACCAGCAGACACTTATTTGCGGAAAATTTACTCTGTCCCGCCGTCCGGTTGGGGGCGTAACAGACTTAGATAAAATAAAGGGGCCAGTATAGGCCCCTTACAGATCACATCTGAATGCTAAGGGCTCTTATGCAGAGCAAACCTTATTAAGCGTTTTCTAAAGACGCTTCTTCAGCTTGCTCAGCCAGGTCCTGAGAGCGGCCTTCGCGAACGGTGGTCGCAACGGCAGTCAGGTACAGGTTTACAGCACGGATCGCATCGTCGTTACCTGGGATAACGAAATCAACGCCATCTGGATCTGAGTTGGTATCAACGATAGCAAATACCGGGATACCCAGGTTGTTTGCTTCTTTGATTGCGATGTGTTCGTGGTCAGCATCGACAACAAACAGCGCGTCTGGCAGACCGCCCATATCTTTGATACCGCCCAGGCTGTTTTCCAGCTTGGCCAGCTCACGCGCACGCATCAGCGCTTCTTTTTTGGTCAGTTTGTCGAAAGTACCATCCTGAGACTGAATCTCCAGATCTTTCAGACGCTTGATTGACTGACGCACGGTTTTCCAGTTAGTCAGCATGCCACCCAACCAGCGGTGGTTTACGAAGAACTGGTCGCAGCTCAGTGCAGACTCTTTTACCGCCTGAGCAGCAGCACGCTTAGTACCTACGATCAGGATCTTACCTTTACGGGAAGAGATCTTGTTCAGTTCAGCCAGAGCTTCGTTGAACATAGGTACAGTTTTTTCCAGGTTGATGATGTGAACCTTGTTACGAGCACCAAAGATGAATGGCTTCATTTTTGGGTTCCAGTAACGGGTCTGGTGACCGAAGTGAACACCAGCCTGGAGCATGTCGCGCATGGAAACAGTTGCCATGATAAAACCTCTAAAGTTTGATTGGGGTTGGGCCTCCATGTATCCCATACGACCGACCTCTTTCAAGGCACCCCGGCGTATGTGTCGATACATGTGTGTTTTATTACACATAATGAGAGTTATGCGTTTCCTGCTGACCGAAACGGCCATACAGAGAATCGTCGGCGCGCTTTATACCACAACCAGCCCAGGGACGCCAATAAATGATCGCTGACGGAGGTCAGCGCGTTCTCTATTTGGCAGCCCATTTGCTGGCTGCTAACATGACAGCACAGAACTTATTATTGTCGAAAATTTCGACAACTGCGGATTAATTTAATGGCAATTTCAATTAAAACCCCTGAAGAAATCGAAAAAATGCGCGTCGCGGGCCGACTGGCCGCCGAAGTGCTGGAGATGATCGAGCCTTACGTAAAACCGGGTGTGACCACCGGTGAACTGGACCGCATCTGCCACGATCACATTACTCAAAAGCAACAGGCCGTCTCCGCCTGCCTCGGCTATCACGGCTTTCCGAAGTCGGTCTGCATCTCGGTGAATGAAGTGGTGTGCCACGGGATCCCCAGCGATGATCGTCCGTTAAAAGATGGTGATGTAGTGAATATCGATGTCACCGTAATTAAAGATGAATACCACGGCGATACCTCAAAGATGTTTATCGTCGGTAAGCCGACCATTCAGGGCGAACGCCTGTGCCGTGTCACGCAGGAGAGCCTCTATCTCTCACTGCGTCTGATCAAGCCCGGCATCCGCCTGCGCGAACTGGGCCGCGCCATCCAGAAATATGTTGAAGCCAACGACTTCTCTGTGGTGCGCGAATATTGCGGCCACGGTATCGGCAAGGGTTTCCATGAGGAGCCTCAGGTGCTGCATTACGATGCCGATGATGGCGGCGTGGTACTCCAGGCGGGCATGACCTTTACGGTAGAACCGATGGTCAATGCCGGGGATTACCGCATCCGCACCATGAAAGATGGCTGGACGGTAAAAACCAAAGATCGCAGCTTGTCCGCGCAGTATGAGCATACTATTGTGGTGACGGAGAACGGCTGTGAGATTTTAACCCTGCGCAAAGACGACACGCTGCCCGCTGTGCTCGTCGCCGAAGGGTAATTCCCCCATTACAGATCAAGCCGGCGCTGAGCCGGCTTTTTTTTGGCTAAAAAAGAGAAGAGCTGCATGAGCGTGAGTCTGTCAGAAGATGTGAAAAACGGTCTGGTCGATTCGCCAGCCGAATGGGGTGACGACCAGCTGACACGTGACATTCTGAAGCCGCGGCTGGAGCAGTTTCAGCAACATCTGGCCGCCGCTTTTGATGCCGGTGAACCCGTTGAGCCGCTGATTGATGCCCGCACGCTGTTTATCGATCGTCTGCTGCGTCGCCTGTGGCGCTTCTTTGGCTTTGATGAGATGCCGGCTATCGCGCTGGTCGCCGTCGGCGGCTATGGCCGTGCCGAACTGCATCCGCTCTCTGATATTGACGTCCTGATCCTGAGCCGCCAGCCGCTGGATGAACAGGCTGCGCAGCGCACCAGCGACCTGTTAACGCTGATGTGGGACCTTAAGCTGGAAGTGGGTCACAGCGTTCGCACGCTGGAAGAGTGTCTGCTGGAGGGGTTATCTGACCTGACCGTTGCCACCAATCTGATTGAGTCACGCATGCTGACCGGCGATGTGGCGCTGTTTCTGGAATTACAGAAAAACATCTTCAGCGATGGTTTCTGGCCCTCATCCTGCTTTTTCGCCGCCAAAATTGAAGAGCAGCAGGAGCGCCACAAGCGTTATCACGGCACCAGCTATAACCTTGAACCGGACATTAAAAGCAGCCCCGGTGGCCTGCGGGACATTCATACGCTGCAGTGGGTCGCCCGACGCCATTTTGGCGCCACCACGCTGGATGAGATGGTCGGCTTTGGTTTCCTCACCGACGCGGAGCGCAGCGAACTCAACGAATGTCAGGCATTTCTCTGGCGCATCCGCTTTGCCCTGCACCTCTCCCTGCCCCGCTACGATAATCGCCTGCTGTTTGATCGCCAGCTCAGCGTGGCACAACGCCTGAATTATCAGGGCGAGGGCAATGAGCCGGTCGAGCGGATGATGAAAGATTTCTATCGGGTCACGCGGCGTATCGGCGAACTGAATCAGATGCTGCTGCAGCTGTTTGATGAGGCGATTCTGGCGCTCTCCACCAACGAAAAGCCCAGGCCTATTGATGACGATTTCCAGCTGCGTGGCGATTTGATCGACCTGCGCGACGAAACGCTGTTCCGGCGAGAGCCGCAGGCAATCCTGCGCATGTTCTACGTCATGGTGCGTAATGACAGCATCAAAGGGATCTACTCCACCACCCTGCGTCACCTGCGCCATGCGCGTCGTCATCTTAAACAGCCGCTGTGTCAGATTCCGGAAGCGCGCCGCACCTTTATGTCGATTCTGCGCCATCCCGGCGCGGTCAGCCGGGCGCTGGTGCCAATGCATCGCTATAGCGTGCTGTGGGCTTATACGCCGCTGTGGGGCCATATCGTCGGACAGATGCAGTTCGATCTGTTTCACGCCTACACCGTAGATGAGCACACCATTCGGGTGTTGCAGAAGCTGGAAAGTTTTGCCACTGAAAGCACCCGCCCGCAGCATCCACTGTGCGTCGAGTTATGGCCGCGCCTGCCGCAACAGGAGCTATTGCTGATGGCCGCGCTGCTGCATGACATTGCCAAAGGGCGCGGCGGCGATCACTCTATTCTCGGCGCGCAGGATGCGCTCGACTTTGCTGAAATGCACGGTCTCAACTCACGTGAAACCCAGCTGGTGGCCTGGCTGGTGCGTCATCATCTGCTGATGTCGGTGACAGCACAGCGGCGCGATATTCAGGACCCGACGGTGATACAGCAGTTCGCCGAGGTGATGCAGAATGAGAACCGGCTGCGCTATCTGGTTTGCCTGACCGTAGCCGATATCTGCGCCACCAATGAAAGTCTGTGGAACAGCTGGAAGCAGAGCCTGTTACGTGAGCTCTTTTTCGCCACCGAGAAGCAGTTGCGACGCGGCATGGAAAATAGTCCGGATCTGCGTGAGCGGGTGCGTCATCATCGCCTGCAGGCGCTGGCGCTGCTGCGGATGGACAACATCGATGAAGAGCGTCTGCACCAGATCTGGAATCGCTGCCGCGCTGACTACTTCCTGCGCCATACGCCGAATCAGATCGCCTGGCATGCCCGTCACCTGCTGGTTCACGACCTGAAAAAACCGCTGGTGCTGGTCAGTCCGCAGGCCACGCGCGGCGGGACCGAAATCTTTATCTGGAGTCCCGATCGCCCGCACCTGTTTGCCGCCGTGGCAGGTGAACTCGATCGCCGTAATCTCAGCGTGCACGATGCGCAAATCTTTACCAGCCGCGACGGCATGGCGATGGATACCTTTATTGTGCTGGAGCCGGATGGCAGCCCGCTCTCTCCGGATCGCCATCCAATGATCATTCAGGCGCTGGAGCAGGCGATAACCCAGTCAGAGTGGGCGCCCCCGCGTACCCGCCGTCCGTCGGCCAAACTCAGGCATTTCAGCGTCGATACCGAGGTCAATTTCCTGCCGACGCATACCGATCGTCGCAGCTATCTGGAACTGGTGGCGCTGGATCAGCCAGGCCTGCTGGCGCGGGTCGGTGAAGTCTTTGCCGATCTCGGAGTCTCACTGCATGGCGCACGCATCAGCACCATCGGCGAGCGGGTCGAAGATTTGTTTATTCTGGCCAACAGTGAACGTCAGGCACTGGACGAAGAAATGCGAAAAGCGTTGCGACAACGGTTGACAGAGGCCCTTAATCCAAACGATAAAGTGTGACCAGACTCGATTTGTAAACATTAATCTCTTTACTTGTGTCGGGGTATTGCCCGGCATCGCACATGACAGATCAGGAAAAAAATATGCAACAGTTACAGAGCGTTATTGAATCCGCCTTCGAACGTCGCGCTGACATCACACCCGCCAGCGTCGACAGCGAAACCCGTGATGCCATCAACCAGGTGATCGCCCTGCTGGACAGCGGTGCACTGCGCGTTTCTGAGAAGATCGACGGCGAGTGGGTAACGCATCAGTGGCTGAAGAAAGCCGTACTGCTCTCTTTCCGCATCAATGACAATCAGGTGATGGAAGGTGCAGAAACCCGCTTTTACGACAAAGTGCCGATGAAGTTTGCTGGCTGGGATGAAGCACGTTTCAAAGAAGCCGGTTTCCGCGTCGTGCCGCCTGCGGCTGTGCGTCAGGGTGCCTATATCGCCCGCAACACGGTGCTGATGCCTTCTTACGTCAACATTGGCGCCTTTGTGGATGAAGGCACCATGGTGGACACCTGGGCGACCGTTGGTTCCTGTGCGCAGATTGGTAAAAACGTTCATCTTTCTGGCGGCGTGGGTATCGGTGGCGTGCTGGAGCCGCTGCAGGCGAACCCGACCATCATCGAAGATAACTGCTTCATTGGCGCGCGCTCTGAAATCGTTGAAGGCGTGATTGTTGAAGAAGGTTCCGTGATCTCAATGGGCGTTTACATCGGTCAGAGCACCAAAATCTATGACCGCGAGACCGGCGAAGTGCATTACGGCCGTGTTCCTGCGGGATCCGTGGTGGTCTCAGGTAACCTGCCCTCTAAAGATGGCAGCTACAGCCTCTACTGTGCCGTGATCGTGAAGAAAGTGGATGCGAAAACGCTTGGCAAAACAGGCATCAACGAACTGCTGCGCACCATCGACTGATTTAAGCGACGGGCTGGTTTCCAGCCCGTCATCTTTTCTTTACAGTGATTCCTGAATAACATGCTTCGCGTCGCGAATTAACTGGTGCGTTTAGTTTTTATCCAGGTCATAATCCGCGCCAGTTAAATCCTGTCGCGCAATGTTCATCCCGCTTATTTATGTCTACAGTTGACGGACGTCATGAACAAGTCTGCGCGCTTCTCACTTTTGATGGAAACAACGCTATGTATGACAATCTGAAAAGCTTAGGTATCAGTAACCCGGACGACATTGACCGCTATAGCCTGCGTCAGGAAGCCAATAACGACATTCTGAAAATCTACTTCCGCAAAGATAAAGGTGAGTTTTTCGCGAAGAGCGTTAAATTCAAATATCCGCGCCAGCGCAAAACGGTTGTTGCCGATCACGCGACCCAGGGCTACAAAGAAGTTCAGGAAATCAGCCCGAATCTGCGTTATGTCATCGATGAACTGGACCAGATTTGCCAGCGCGATCAGGTTGAAGTGGATCTGAAACGCAAAATTCTGGATGACCTGCGTCACCTGGAAAGCGTGGTTTCACATAAGATCACTGAAATTGAATCGGATCTGGAAAAATTAACCCGTAACGGTCGTTAATTTCCTGCCCGACCAGAGAGGCCAGCATTGCTGGCCTTTTTTATGCCGCAAATCTTCACTTCAGCCCTGCTCATCCAGTTGCAAAGCAACATAGAGCAACAGCCTGTCATCAAAATGGCCAAGATTCAGTCCGGTCAGTTCAGAAATCCGGTTCAGCCGGTATTCCAGCGTATTACGATGAATGAACAGCGCACGCGCGGTGGCGCTCGGCTGGACGTTATGGGTAAACCAGGCGATCAGCGTACGGCGCAGCAAGCCGTTGTTATCCATGCTCTTGAGCTTCGCCAGTGGCCGGGCGAGCTCATTGGCCTGCCAGCCACCCCGCAGGCTGTCGAGCAGCACGGGCAGCACCAGATCCTGATAAAAATAGCTGCGCACCTCGGGCATACGTTGCTTGCCCACCATCATCGTGGTGCGCGCCGTCCGGTAAGAGCGTGCGATGCTGCCGGGTCCGGTAAAGAAGTTGCCCAGCGCGATACGCATCCGAAGATGACCGCTCTCTTTCATCCGCTGTAGTAACTGCTCTACGCGGCGGCGATGATCTTCCTGATCGTGACGCCCATGCCCATTCAGGGCCGGTTTCAGCACCACCATTTCGGTCAGTGACACAATCGCGATCAGATTGTCCCGCTCCGGCGTGGTCAGCAGCGTTTGCAACTGCTGTAACTCTGACATCGCGCTGTCGACGCCGAGCTGACCACTATCCACTTCCACCACGGCGACCACACGCGGCTGATTGAGATCGATCCCGAGCCGCTGCGCCCATTCGGTCAGCTGTGGCGACAGGGTATCGCTGCGGATCAGGTTCAGCACCAGCTCTTCACGCAGACGGCTGTCCTGCGCCAGCATATGCAGCAGCCGGGCTTGCTCCAGCATCATCTCCGCGGTCATGCAGACCAGCTCGCCATAATGCCGCAGCGCCAGCGGCTCGCCGGTCAGGCCGATCACCCCGACGATGTCACCATCAATGCGCAGCGGCAGGTTAATGCCAGGCCGCACGCCATGAAGATGTTTAGCCACGGCCTCATCGATGTCGACAACGCGCCCCTGAGAGAGCACCAGCAGTGCACCTTCGTGCAACTCCCCAATACGTTCCCGGTCACCGCTGCCGATAATCCGGCCCCGCGCATCCATCACGTTGACATTGCTGTCAATAATTTTCATGGTGCGCGCCACGATATCCTGTGCCAGCCGGGCATCAAGGTGATAGGTAGCCATCCATTACTCCTGAAAAGAGGGGGGAGAAACAGAATACGCATGCACAGCACGCAGAACATTGTGCAATTGCACAGAGCCAGGCCGTCATTTGCCGAATTTGCGGTGAGCATCACACTCTGACGAGGCAGAAAGTGGACATAAAAAAGGCGGACCGCAGTCCGCCTCTTCATCCGTTGCTGTTCGCTTACTGCATCAGCAGATAGATACTGCTGTCGCCGCGTTTCACATTCAGCGCCAGAACGGACGGCTTGCTGTCGAGAACTTTGCGCAGCTCACCCAGGTTGGTCACTACCTGCTGGTTAACGCCCTGGATCACATCGCCCTTTTTCAGGCCGATACGCGCCGCAGCACTGCCCGGTTTCACGTTATCAACCCGGACACCTTTGGTACCCGCTTCGATATTGCTGAGATCGGCGCCTTCAATGCCAGTGTAGATGGTCGCGGACTGCACTTTTGACTGGCTGCTCTGCTGCAACTTAACAGAGACATCGACCGGTTTGCCGTCACGCAGCAGCCCCAGTTTCAGGGTGGTGCCAACCGGCAGTGAGCCCACTTCCGCACGCAGCGAAGCAAAGCTGCTCAGCGGTTTACCGTTCATCGAGACAATGACGTCGCCCGCCTTAATACCGGCTTTGGCGGCAGCCGAGTCTGGCAGCACCTGGCTGACAAAGGCACCACGCTGTGCGTCGACCTTCATCGCTTTTGCCAGCTCGGAGTTCAGCTCAGTCCCCTGCACGCCCAGCTCGCCGCGTTTCACCTGACCAAACTCGACCATCTGTGCCGTCAGGTTTTTCACCATGTTGCTGGGGATAGCAAAGCCGATACCGATGTTGCCGCCATCGGGCGCCAGAATGGCGGTGTTAATCCCAATCAGTTCACCGTTGAGGTTAACCAGCGCACCACCGGAGTTGCCACGGTTAATGGCCGCATCTGTCTGGATAAAGTTTTCGTAGTTTTCCACGTTCAGGCCACTGCGTCCCAGCGCGGAGACGATACCTGAGGTGACCGTTTCACCCAGACCATAAGGGTTGCCGATCGCCACGGTATAATCGCCGACGCGCAGGTTGTCAGAGTCAGCGATTTTGACTGCGGTAAGATTTTTGGCTTCCTGCAGCTGAATCAGGGCAATGTCAGAGCTGGGATCTTTACCGATGACTTTGGCGTCATAGCGACGACCGTCGCTGAGCTGTACCTGAATTTTGGTGGCATTATTCACGACGTGGTTATTAGTTACCACATAGCCTTTGTCAGCGTTAATGATGACACCCGATCCCAGAGCACGGAATTTTTCCTGCTGTGTATCAGGCACTGGCGCGCCGCCGTTACCGCCTGCACCGTCGCCGTTCTGGCACATCGGTGAACCCTGGAACGGGGAACCATCCTGGCAGAATGGCGAATTGTCGCCAAAGAATTGCTGAAATTGCTGCGGCATACGCGGGGTTTTCACCGTGGTGGTCCCCTCGACGCTGATACTGACCACAGACGGCATCACCTTCTCCAGCATCGGTGCCAGACTTGGCTGTTGCAGGCTATCGGAAGAGGCCGTTTGCGCAGCAGAAACAGTAACAGGGGCGAGCGCCATGCTCAGGCTCAACGCCAGCGCACTTAACATTAAGGTCTTTTTTTTCATTTTTCGTTTCTCAATAAGATTACTGTTCAGACCATTGCTGTGGTCGAAAGGTGAGATAAATGTTTTAGCGCGAAGTTCCTTTAAAAGTTTAAGGCAAAAGTAAAAATTTATTCGCGCTCTTTACAATTGGCGGCTTATTCTACCGCCATCAGTCGTCGGTACTCATCCCAGGCATAGAGATCGGTCATACCACTGATATAATCCTGAATGAGCCGGAAACGATAATAACGTTCCCACAACAGACGCTGATATTTATGTTCGACAACCAGATTACGCATCTTATGCAAATAGGCTTTACGGTGTTTACCCGAGAGCTTATGAAAAAGCCGGGTTTCGATCGGATGCTGACGCAGGAAATCTTCATTTATCAGCGTGGTAAAGGCTTCGTAATTAAGGCGCATCAGCGGCTGATAGATCTCCAGCAGCCCTTTAATCACCCGGTAACCCTGCAACTCCAGCTGCTCTACTTCAGAATGATTAAAGACCTGCTGGCGCGCAACGGTTTTAAACAATTGCAGTAAGCGGCCCTCTTCACCCTCATCTTCCAGTAGTGCATGGTTAAAACTTCCATCGAATATAGCAGGGAGATTATCAACAAAACGTTTCACCGCATAGCTTACCAGTACGCTCTGAACATTTACGCGGAGTGACATAAAAAATTGATCGCTGCGGCTTCGGCGTTTTTTACTGCAGGCTTCACGCCAGGCTTCGCCAATAGTCCGGCTGAAAGCGTCATTATTTTTAACCGGCCCCCAGGCTTTATTGAGAAACTCATACAAACTTTCAACATTAAAGATATCTTTTTCTACAGCGTCGTCCAAATCGGCAATACAATAGGAGATATCATCCGCAGCTTCCATTATATAAGTCAGCGGAAAACGGTGGTGTTCTTCCATATTGGTGGCAGCACGCAGGTCGGCAATATAATCCTGCTCAGAGAGATAAAACCCAGGCTTCTTCATGAGTACGCTAAATTCGGCGGGCTTTTCCCCCTGCCACCAGGCAGGCGCGGTATATTTCAGGATGCAGGCGACCTGAGAATAACTGAGATTCAGTTGCAGCAGCGTATGCACCATCCGGATCGCCTGCGCATTGCCTTCAAAGTGACAGAGATCCTGGCGGATCATGGCGTTGAGTTGATCAAAGGCTTTACGCTGTGCTTCTCCTTCCACGCCGGCCACCAGCGGATCAACCAGCTCGGCAGAGAGGTTCTCTTCAAACCAGTCGTTAATCGCCGCCTCGCCAAAATGGCCAAAAGGTGGATTACCGACATCATGCATCAGACAGGCCATCTCAATCAGACTTTCAAACGCGCCTTCCAGCTCATCAAGACCATACTGCGCCAGCCCGCCCTGCATCTTCAGGGTTTGCAGGATCTCTTTGGTGATGTAACGCCCGGTCTGCTGCACCTCCAGCGAATGCGTCAGGCGGGAACGAACGGCAGCGTTACGCTCCAGCGGAAACACCTGCGTTTTTTGCTGCAAACGCCGGATTGCGGCGGAGTTTATAATCCGTCCGCGATCGCTCTCAAAATGGCGCGTAATGTAATATTCGCCTTCCGGTTCCTTGCGGCTGTTATAAGGGCGCGAGAAGCTGATCTTCTTCCTGAAATTGATCGCTGACATGGATTACCCCTTATTTTTTCGTGAATTAATCCCCTGAATGCCATGGTAGACTATGCCCTAAATTTTGATTCTTTACATTAGCGGAACTCACTATGAAAGCAGGCATTATTGGCGCGATGGAGCAGGAAGTCACACTGCTGCGCGACAAAATTGAAAACCGTCAAACGCTGTCGCTGGCGGGTTGTGAAATTTATACCGGCACCCTGCAGGGCGTTGAGGTGGCTCTGCTGAAATCGGGCATTGGTAAAACCTCTGCAGCGCTGGGTACCACGCTGCTGCTGCAGCTCTGCAAGCCGGATGTGGTGATCAACACCGGTTCGGCTGGCGGTTTAGCGCCGTCGCTCAGCGTCGGTGATATCGTGGTGTCAGAAGAAGTGCGTTATCACGATGCTGACGTCACCGCTTTTGGTTATGAGCCGGGTCAGATGGCGGGTTGTCCGGCCGCGTTTGTGGCAGACAGCAAGCTTATCGCCGCTGCAGAAGCCTGTATTCAGCAGCTGGATCTGAAAGCCGTACGCGGTCTGGTGGTCAGCGGTGATGCCTTTATCAATGGTGCCGAACCGCTGGCGCGCATTCGTAATCTGTTCCCGCAGGCGATTGCCGTTGAGATGGAAGCCACCGCTATCGGCCATGTCTGTCATCAGTTCCAGGTGCCTTTTGTGGTGGTCCGCGCCATTTCCGACGTGGCCGATAAGCAATCTCACCTCAGCTTTGATGAGTTCTTAAGCGTTGCGGCGAAGCAATCTTCGCTGATGGTGGAGAACCTGCTGGCGCATCTGGCGCGTGGCTAAAACGCTACTCCTCTGCTGGCTGCTGCTGTTGAGCGGCAGCCTGCTGGCTTCCCCGCCACGCGTGATTACCCTCTCCCCTCACCTTACCGAACTCGCCTTTGCTGCCGGGATTACCCCGATTGCGGTCAGCGCCTGGTCCGACCATCCGCCGCAGGCGAAACAGATTGAGCAGGTCGCAAACTGGCAGGGCATCAAGGCTGAACGTATTCTGCAGCTTAAGCCGGATCTGGTGTTAGCCTGGCGAGGCGGTAATCCGCAGCGGCAGATTGACCAGTTACAGCAGCTCGGCGTGCCGGTTAAATGGATAGATCCGCTGACGCTGGATGAGATGTTCACGGCGCTGGCCGATCTGGGCCACTGGAGTCCCAGACCGGAGCAGGCAACTCGCGCTGCCCGCCAGTTACGTCAGCAGGAAGCCGCGCTGCGTCAGCGCTATGCTCATCTGACTGCGGTTCCGCTTTTTTTGCAATTTGGTCAGCAGCCCCTGTTTACCGCCGCCAGAGCCACGCTGCAGAATGAAATTATTACGTTATGTGGTGGCAGGAACATCTTTGCTGACAGCCGCGTCAGCTGGCCGCAGGTCAGCCGTGAGCAGGTGCTGATGCGCCATCCTCAGGCCGTTGTGACGGGTGGCAGTGCGCAGCAGGCGGAAAACATCCGGGTGTTCTGGCGACCGCAGCTGGATGTACCGGTGATTGCCATCAACGAGGACTGGCTTAGCCGGCCAGGCCCGCGACTGCTGCTGGCCGCGCAGCAACTCTGTGCGGCCCTGCATCCCGATGAATAAATCAGCGAATTGATTAAAGTCACTGCGATTTTTGCCGTTGATCAATACCAGAGACGAACGCGCCACGTATGCTCGCCGTCCTTTTAGCGCTCCGGCGCTTTTTTAAAACACCAGGAACCTTATATGACCAGAGCACTGCTGCTGGCCATAGGGCTGTCGATCGCCGGTTCTGCCTTTGCAGGATCGATAAATGGCTCTATTGGCGCCAGACTTGTCATCTATTCACGCTGTGAAATCAACACGGCTAACGGCCAGCCCGCACCGCAGATCAACTGCGGCAGACAGGCAAGCGCGCAGCCGCGCGTAACAAACGGCCAGATTCAATCGCAGGGAAGTGTGAAGCAAAGTAACCGGCTGGTCACAATAGAATGGTAAACGAGGCCGTCTGTATGACGGCCTGCATTATCAGATACTGAAGGAAGAGCCACAGCCACAGGTGGTTTTGGCATTCGGGTTGGTCACGATAAAGCGTGAGCCTTCCAGACCTTCCGTGTAATCCACTGAACCGCCCACCAGATATTGCAGGCTCATCGGATCAACCACCAGTGAGACGCCCTGCTTTTCAATCGTCATGTCGCCATCATTCATCTGGTCATCAAAGGTGAAGCCGTACTGGAAACCACTGCAACCGCCACCGGTGATATAGACGCGAAGTTTCAGCGCCGGGTTCTCTTCGTCGGCAATCAGGTTCTTCACCTTGGTGGCTGCGGCGTCGGTAAACTGCAACGGCAGTGCTACTACTTCATCACTCATGTTTTACTCCGGTAAACGCCCAGGTCAGAAAACGACCTTAATTACGCTATTATCAGCCAGCACCTCAGCGCAATCAAGCTCTGCCCTTCGCACTCTGTGCCGCTTTCACTCCTGTTAAGGGCACAGGGGGTGAATCCACCTTTCGTCTGCTGCCCCTCTTCCGTAGAATGGCGCAATATTTTTATGAACCGCTGGAGCCGAAAATGAGTAAGTCCGAACAACTGTTTGCCGAGGCACAACGCCTGATCCCGGGTGGGGTAAACTCGCCAGTACGCGCATTTACCGGTGTGGGCGGCGTTCCGCTGTTTATTGAACACGCTGATGGCGCTTATCTCTATGACGCTGACGGCAAAGCCTATATCGACTATGTCGGCTCATGGGGTCCGATGGTGCTGGGTCATAACAACGCGGCGATTCGTAACGCCGTGATTGAAGCGGCACAGCGCGGCTTAAGTTTTGGCGCACCGACCGAAATGGAAGTGACCATGGCACAGCTGGTGTGTGAGCTGGTGCCGAGCATGGAGATGGTGCGGATGGTCAACTCCGGCACCGAAGCGACTATGAGCGCTATCCGTCTGGCGCGTGGCTTTACAGGCCGCGATAAAATCATCAAGTTTGAAGGCTGCTACCACGGCCACGCCGATCATCTGCTGGTGAAAGCCGGCTCCGGTGCGTTAACACTGGGTCAGCCGAACTCGCCGGGCGTACCGGCTGATTTCGCTAAACATACCCTGACCTGCACCTTTAACGATCTCGACTCAGTGCGCAGCGCTTTTGAGCAATATCCCGAGTCGATTGCGGCCATCATCGTTGAGCCGGTGGCTGGCAACATGAACTGCATCCCACCGCAGCCAGAGTTCCTGCCGGGTCTGCGTTCACTGTGTGATGAGTTCGGCGCACTGCTGATTATTGATGAAGTGATGACCGGTTTCCGTGTCGCGCTGGGTGGCGCGCAGGCTCATTACAATGTGCGCCCTGATTTGACCTGTCTCGGGAAAATCATTGGTGGCGGCATGCCAGTCGGTGCATTCGGTGGGCGTCGCGAAGTGATGGCAGCGCTGGCCCCGACCGGTCCGGTTTATCAGGCGGGAACGCTCTCTGGTAACCCAATCGCCATGGCGGCGGGTTTCGCCTGCCTGACGCAGATCGCGCAGCCGGGTACCCATGAGAAGCTGGATGCCCTGACCCGCAAGCTGGCAGAGGGTCTGCGTGAAGCAGCACAACAGCAAAATATCCCGCTGGTGATTAACCATGTTGGCGGGATGTTCGGCCTGTTCTTCACCGATGCTGACAGTGTGACCTGTTACGCCGATGTAACCCGCTGCGATGTGGAGCGCTTTAAAACCTTCTTCCACCTGATGCTTGAGGAGGGCGTTTACTTTGCGCCTTCAGCCTATGAAGCGGGCTTTATGTCGCTGGCGCACAGCGAAGAGGATATTCAGCGCACTGTCGACGCCGCGCGTCGTTGTTTCGCGAAGCTGTAATTGCGGCAGCGTTAAAGATGAAGACCGGCAGCAGCCGGTCTTTTGTTATTGATGAGGCTTGCCCCGCTCTGTTGTGAGAGGGTGCACGCACAGGAAACAGGGTCAGATCGGAAAGGCGCGAAAGCCGTCATCCATGACTCGCTCGGCCCGCGCGATTACGCACCTCATCCATGAGGTGCGCCCGTTGCCGGGCCAACGCTTCGCGTTGTTCAAAAACGCTCCCGGCGTTTTTGTCCCTGCCGCGGGACGCTTTCCTCCTCTGACCCAATTTCCTGCGCATTGAGCTTCTTCGTTGTTGTCAGATTCACCCTACTTTGGATCTGGCCGGCGTCTGAAACCAGCCTGCTTTTTCCTCTTAACCTGAACGCCGCAGCAGCCAGATAAAGTAAGGCGCGCCTAAAAAGGTCGCCATCAGCCCGGCTGGGATCTGATCCGGGAATGCCAGCATCCGTCCGCACCAGTCAGCCAGCACCATCAATCCCGCCCCCAGTAATCCTGACAGCAGCAGTTGCGGCAACGCCCGCCGGAATCCCAGCATGCGTGCCATATGGGGTGCCATTAGTCCGACAAAACTCAGCGGGCCGATAGTCAGTGTCGCGCTGGCGGTCAGCGCGGCCGCCAGCAGCAGCAGACTCAGCCGCGCAGGCGTCAACGCCATACCGGCCGAGCGTGCGGTAGCGCTTCCCAGCGGCAGCAATGTCAGCCAGCGACTGGCCAGCGGTGCCAGCGACACCAGCACCAGCGCGCAGATTGCGCTCTGAACCGCCTGAGTGCCGCTGATGTTATAGGTCGAGCCGGAGATCCAGCTTAGCAGCCCGCCCATACGCGGATCGCCACTCGCCAGCAGTAGCATCAGCAGGGTGACAAAGGCGCTGTTAAGCGCCATGCCCGCCAGCAGCATTCGTTCCGGCGAAAAGCCGCCCCGACTGGCTACCGCCATGATCACCAGCAACGTCAGCGCCGCGCCCAGCGCACCGGCGGGCAGCAGCCAGGCCAGCGCATCGCCCGGCACAAAGAACATCATCATCACCACGCCAAAAGCAGCACCCGAACTGATGCCCAGCACTTCCGGGCTGGCCATGGGATTGCCGGTCAGCCGCTGAATCAGACTCCCCGCCACGCCCAGCATCAGGCCGGTCACCAGCGCGGCCAGCACGCGCGGTGCGCGCCATGGCAGCAGCGATTGCAGCATCTCACCCGCAGACCAGACCCAGCCCTGCGCATCACGACCAAACGCCAGACCACCCCACCCCAGCAGTGCCAGGATGGCAAGCCCGGTCAGCGCCCAGCGCAGCAGGTTCTGTCGCTCGACGGGCACCTTATCACCCTGATTCAGCGCGGGCGGCACCGAACCGGTGCGCAGTCGCGGCAGCAGCCACAGCAGAATCGGTACGCCGAGCAGCGCCGTGGCGGTGCCGGTCGGGATATCGCGCCAGTGAGTGCTGAGCCACAACACGCAACTGTCCGCCAGCCACAGCAGCAGCGCGCCAGTCAGCGGAGCCAGCAGCATCCGGGTGATGAGCCGTCGTCCACCTAGCATCTTCGCCAGCAGCGGCGCAAACAGCCCGATAAAGCCGATGATACCGGCGACGTTGACCAGCTGTGCGCTGAGCAGGATCGCCAGCCCGAGGCCACCGACACGCGCCACGGAGAGCGCAAGGCCAAGGTTTTTCGCTACGCCATCATCCAGCCCCATCAGCGTCAGCGGACGCAGCAGCGCCAGCGCCAGCACAAACGCCAGCAGCAGGCGCGGCCAGAGTTGCTGCACATTTTCCCAGCTCATCTGATTCAGCGCGCCGGTGCTCCACAGAAACATGTTCTGCAGCTGATCGTGATTGAAGATAGCGAAGATTTGATTCACCGCGCCGCTGTAGAGGCTCAGCACCAGCCCGGCCAGAATCAGCGTTACCGGCGACAGACGTTTGCCCCAGGCCACACCAAACACCAGCGCGCCCACCAGCAGCGCGCCACTGAGCGCGGCAAACTGCTGTGTCAGCGCCCCGCCCGGCAGATGCCACAGCGTCGCCACGGTAATGCCCAGCTGTGCGCCGGAAGAGACGCCCAGCGTGGTTGGCTCCGCCAGCGGATTACGCAATATCTGCTGAAACAGCAGACCGGCTAAGCCCAGCCCGGCACCCACCAGCAGCGCCAGTACCGTGCGCGGCAGCAGGCTGTAGTGAAACACCATCTGCGGCAGGCTATCGACCACCGGTGACCAGAGTGCCTGCCACCATTCAGCCTGTGGCAACGCCTGATGCAGATTGACCAGCGTCAGGCTGAGCGCCAGCAGAAACAGCAGGCTGAGGAGGCCTGCGGGAAACAGAGCATGGCGCATCAGTGCGTCTCCAGCGCGCGTTCCAGCACGCGAACAAAGTGCAGCGCCGAGAGCGTCGCACCGTAATACCAGACGGCCGGGACGCGCTGAAAGCGTCCGGTGCGTACAAACGGCAGCGACTGCCACAGCGGGCTGCGCATCAGTTGCTGCATCTCCGCATCGTTATCATGATCAAAGCAGATGACATCCACTTCCCCGACCTGCGCCAGCTTTTCAATGCCGATCACCGCGCTGCCCCAGAAATTTGTTTCGCCCTGCCAGCCATTTTTCAGGCCCAGCAGAGTCATCACTTCCAGAAACAGACTGTTTTTGCCGAAGGTAATGGCGTGACGACTGTCGAGCAGCGACATCAGCAGGATAGTGCGTCCGGCATAGGGCGCCAGCCGCTGGCGCGCCGCCGCCAGCTGATCATCGACCTCGCGCAGATGCTGTTCCGCTCGCGCGCTTAATCCAAGGCGCGCCGCCAGCTGACGCAGCGATGCGCGCGCGGCAGTGAGAGGTTTCCCGTCGCCGCTGTGGAGGTCGAAGCCCATAATGGGCGCGATGCGCGTCAGTTTCTCTTTAGGCGGGCCGTAGCCGTTGGAGCAGAGGATCAGCGACGGCTGCATTTGCGCCATCAGCTCAAGATTGGGTTCGGTGCGCAGACCTACATCGATCACGCCCTCAGGCAGCGGCGGCTCCCCTACCCAGATGTTGTAGTTGTGCAGATCGGCCACGCCCCAGGGCGTGACGCCTAATGCTATCAGCAGTTCGGTGGGTAACCACTCCAGTGCAATAATCCGACCCGGATTTGGCGTGGCGGCACGCAGGGGAAGCGCACAAAACAGCGGAGAGACTGCCAGCGCCAGCATCAGTCGGCGGCGATTAAGATCGGGCATCATCCTCTCCTTAACAGACAAAACTGACCGGCGCGCCGCCCTGCGGGTGCGGTAAAATGCCCATCGGAATGCCATAAATCGCACCGAGCACCTCAGCCTGCATAATCGCCTCTGCGTCACCTTCGGCAATCATCGCGCCCTGACGCAGTGCCACCAGATGATCGCAGTAGCGTGCTGCCATATTAATATCGTGCAGCACCGCAATCACGGTTAAGCCGCGCTGCTGGCTCAGCGCTTTTATCAACGCCAGCACCTCAACCTGATGGGCAATATCCAGTGCCGACGTCGGTTCATCCAGCAGCAGACAGCGGCTGTTCTGCGCCACCATCATCGCCAGCCAGGCGCGCTGACGCTCGCCGCCCGACAGGCTATCTACCAGCCGTCCGGCAAAGGCATTAAGCCCGACCTGGGCAATCGCATCCTCTACCCGGTCGCGATCTTCCTGACCAAAGCGCCCCAGCGCGCCGTGCCAGGGATAGCGGCCAATCGCCACCAGTTCACGCACCGTCATCCCTTCGGCTGCCGGTAACTGCTGCGGCAGATAGGCCACCTGACGGGCAAAGGCTTTGCTGTTCCAGCGTCCGACGGGCTGCTGATTCAACAGCACCTCTCCGCTGCTGGCCGCGTGGTGACGACCCAGCATTTTTAACAGTGTTGATTTGCCCGAGCCGTTGTGACCGATCAGCCCGGTCACTTTTCCCGGCGGAAAGGTCAGCGACAGTGGCTGAAGGAGCGTCCGGCCCGGCACTTCAAAACTGGCGTTTTTCAGCGTAAAGGTCGCCTCTTCTGCGTGCGGATACGGCATGGTTATCCCTGTGAACGGGCGCCGAAGCGCCCGGTTAAATCAGAATCTGAAGGTTGCGGTGCCGACAATCTGGCGCTCCGCACCCCAGTAGCAGGCGTATTCACGATAGCAGCTGGCGACGTAGTCGCGGTCAAACAGATTGTTGACGTTGACGCCCACAGTCGAACCCGGCAAACCGAAACGACCCAGATCATATTTCAGCGCCGCATCCACCGTGGTGTAACCGGCAACTTTAAAGTTCTGGTTCTGCTCAGTGCCAGTGCTGTAAAGCCCCTGGCTCTCACCGACATAACGCACACCCGCGCCGATCGTCACGCCTGACAAAGCGGTTTCGTGGAAGGTGTAGTCGCTCCACAGTGAGGCCATATGTTTCGGCACCTGCACCGGTGTTTTGCCTTTGAGCTGGGTGTCTTCGGTATATTCCGCATCGGTGTAGGTGTAGGACGCCGTCAGGTTAACGTTGGCATTCAGCGCCGCTTTAGCTTCCAGCTCTACGCCCCGTGACCGGATTTCACCGCTCTGAACGCTGAAAAAAGCTCTGTTTGGATCGGGATCGGCAGTCAGGTTCTTGGTTTTGGTCAGCTGATAAAGCGCGGCGGTGAGCACCACCGGACGATCTTTCGGTACATATTTCACGCCCGCTTCATACTGCTTAGCACGTGACGGATCAAATGCCTGACCCTCATAGGTCGAACCTGCATTCGGAATAAAGGCTTCGCTGTAGCTGAAGTAAGGCGCGATGCCATTATCAAACACATAGTTCAGGCCGCCGCGCCAGGTAAAGGCCTGATCGTTCTGGCGATCAACGCTATCCGCTACCCGATCGTAAACCGAGTTCATGGCATAGTCGTAGCGGCCACCCAGCGTCAGCACCCAGCGGTTCCACTCCATCTGGTCCTGAGCATAGAGGCCGGTCTGACGCTGTTTGTTGAGATGCTGATAGGGATCGGCAAATGGCGTTACGCTGTTATCGCCATATTGCGGATTAACCGCATTCAGGCTGGAGGCAGTGCCAAACTGTGCGTCGATATCATTGCGGGTACGCTGGAAGTCCACGCCCAGCAGCAGCGTATGATCAACCTGGCCGGTGGCGAATTTCGCCTGCGCCTGGGTATCGACCGCCAGTTGGTTGAGTTTCTCTTCTGAAACCGCCGAACCGCGCGTGATTTCCTGAGTCGCCGGCAGGAAACCATTGCCATAAATGCTGCGGTAATCGGTGCGCAGGTCGGCATAACGCAGGTTCTGGCGCAGCGTCCAGGTGTCGTTAAAGCTGTGCTCGGCGTTATAACCGACCATTTTGGTGTTGCGTGAAATCTTGTTGCTCTGCTCGCCCTCATCGAAGTTGGTCGGCAGTTTGTACTGGCTGCCATCAGCGCGGGTGATCGGTACCACCGTGCCCTGACGCGGCAGCCAGCCGTAATAACCGGTTTCTGGCTCGTTCTGGAAATAGGTCAGCAGGTCAATGCGGGTGCGATCGTCGGGACGCCAGCTGAAAGCCGGTGCGATGGTGTAGCGCTTCTCTTTGTTCATCGCCTGCTGCGCATCCTGACTGCGCGCCTGGCCGGTCAGGCGATAGCTGTAGACGCCGTCGTCGTCCAGCGCGCCGCCAAAGTCAAAGCCGGTCGAGAAGAGGTTGTCGTTGCCCATCTGGAACTGCACTTCGCGCAGGGTTTCCTGGGTCGGACGCTTACTCACCAGCGAGACCACGCCGCCGGGATTGCTCTTACCGTAGAGCACCGAAACCGGGCCGCGCAGCAGTTCAGCGCGTTCCAGGAAGTAAGGATCGATGGCAAACTCAGAGTAGTTATCACCCTGCAGTTTCAGACCATCCAGATACTGATTGGTGTTGGTTTCGCTGAAACCGCGAATCGACAACGCATCAATCACGTCTGAGCTGCCCCGGTTACCGGTCAGCACGCCAGGCGTGTAGTTAAACGCCCCTTTCACACTGGTTACGTTACGCATCTCCATCTCTTCACGGGTGACCACGGAGATGGACTGCGGATTTTTTTCAATGGGGGTATCAGTTTTGGTCCCGGTGGCGCTGCGTTTCGCTGCCACGGTGGGTGCTGGTCCCCAGGCGCTTTCCGCCTCGACGCCGCTGCCGCCATCAGCCGAGACGACCATCGTCTCCGTCTGCGCGGCGTAAAGAGAGGAGCTCAGGCTCAGTGAGATCATGATGCCCAGAAGCGGTCGGGAAAATGTTTTTTTGGTGTTGTCAGAAAAAGTCGTTCGCGCATTCATAAAAGTGTCTCTTAACAATAGGCTCAGGCAGGCGAATCGAAACGATAATGATTATTATAACGCTTAGATAATATGCGAAATTCAGCAGGCACTGCAAGAAGAAATCCCAGTAGTGACGCCGTTTGCAGGCCGATTGACGCGTATTGATCAGGAACAAAAAAAGGGCGCCGAAGCGCCCTTTTTAACCTGTCTGACTGATTTATTTGCCAAACATATCTTTTATCCACCCTGCTACGCCGTCGCTATCTTTCTGCTCCTGCTGTTGCTGGGCCGGTTGTTGCGGCTGCTGCTGCTGCTGTTGCTGCTGCTGATCGAAGAGCTGTTGTTGCTGCTGAACCTGCTGCTGCTGTTGCTGACACAGCGCATTCGGATCCAGCGCCCACACCGGCAGAGAACGCCAGGTACTGCTGCCCGTGCCGCAGACAAAGTTACCGGCAGAATCCACATTCATCAGCGACACATCTTCCGGCGGCGTCAGCTGTAACGGCATCGGGGCCTGAATGTCCAGGTAGCGACGGTAGAGCTGCATCGCGCCGCTGGCACCATAGAGTTTGGTCGGCTGGTTGTTATCGCGTCCCACCCAGGTGATCGCCACTTCTTTACCATCAATACCGGCAAACCAGCTGTCCACCAGATCGTTGGTGGTACCGGTTTTGCCCGCCAGATGCGCATTCGGGAAACGTGCGCCCAGTGCACGGGCGGTACCGTGGTCAGCCACCTGTTGCATGGTGTAGAGCGTCAGATAAGCGGCCTGCGCCGGCTCAACACGCTGCGCCTGCGGATAGCTCTGATAGAGCACGCTGCCATCTTCCGCAATCACCGAACGCACCGCTGACAGCGACGCGCGGTTGCCGCCGCTGGCAATCGACTGGAACGCCTGAGCCACTTCAACCGGCGTCAGGTTTAAGGCACCCAGCAGCATCGATGGCACCGGATGCAGCTGCTCTTTCGGCACGCCCAGCTTGTTCCAGGTATCCACCACCGCATCCAGCCCCAGCGTCATGCCGAGGTTTACGGTCGGCACGTTCATTGAGTTGGTCAGCGCATCCACCAGCATCACTTTGCCGCTGAAGCGACGATCGTCGTTCATCGGTTTCCAGATGCTGCCGTTTGGCTGTTTCAGCGCAATCGGTTCATCGGCGATCCAGCTGTTCAGCCGGTAGCTGTTTGGCTGGCTCAGCGCGGTCAGGTAAGTCGCCGGTTTCGCCAGTGAGCCGATAGAGCGGCGTGCCTGCAGCGCGCGGTTGTAACCGGCATACTGTGGATCGGCACCGCCGACCATAGCGCGGACTTCGCCGCTGAAACGGTCAACCACCACCATCGCGGTTTCCAGATCTTTCAGACCACGCTGTTTTTTCAGCGTCGGAATGCCATCGATCACCGCCTTTTCGGCCGCATCCTGCGACACCGGATCCAGCGTGGTGAAGATTTTCACCCCGGAGAGATCTTTCACCTTGTCGCCCAGTTTCGCCTGAAGCTCGTTACGCACCATCTGCATAAAGGCCGGCTGCGGCGTAATCACGCCGCCTTTCGGCTGCACGCCCAGCGGACGGGCCGACAGCATGTCATACAGCTCCTGGTCGATTACTTTCTGCTGCTGCAACAGGCGCAGCACGAGGTTGCGTCGTTCCAGCGCCAGTTTCGGGTTACGCCACGGATTATAGAGCGACGCGCCTTTCACCATGCCGACCAGCATCGCCTGCTGATCCAGACTCAGCTCATCAACCGGACGGCCAAAGTAGTAGAGGCTGGCCAGCGGGAAACCGCGGATCTGATCGCTGCCAGCCTGACCGAGATAGACCTCGTTCAGGTAGAGCTCCAGGATGCGATCTTTGCTGTAGCGCGCATCCATGATCACCGCCATGTAGGCTTCACGCGCTTTACGCCACAGCGAACGCTCGTTGGTGAGGAACAGGTTCTTCACCAGCTGCTGCGTCAGCGTACTGCCGCCCTGCACCGCTTTCCCGGCCGTGATGTTCGCCAGGAAGGCGCGGCCAATGGAGTAAGGGCTGATGCCATCATGCTCATAGAAATGGCGATCTTCGGTGGCGATCAGCGTATCGACCAGCAGATCCGGGAAACCGGCGCGCGGTACGAAGAGTCGCTGTTCACCGTTCGGCGACTGCAGCATGGTGATCAGACGCGGATCGAGGCGGAAAAAGCCAAAATCACGACCGGTTTCAAGGTTTTTAATCTCGCTCAGCTCATCTTTACTGAAGCTCATGCGCGCGTGGATCTGCCCCTCTTTACTGTCGGGGAAATCAAACGGGCGACGCAGCAGATCGATGGTGTTGCCCTTCACCGAAAACTCGCCAGGGCGGGTAATACGGGAGACTTCGCGATACTGAGTACCTTCCAGCAGCGCCACCATTTCACTTTTGTTGTAGGCCATGCCGGGTTCCAGGCTGACCATGCGGCCATAGACGGTGGCGGGCAGTTGCCACACTTTACCGTCAATCCGGCTGCGAATTTCCGAGTCGAGGTAGATGCCCCACGCGGCCATGACCACCACAAACACCAGGAACAGTTTGATTACCCATCCCAGCCAACGGCGTTTGCCGCGCGGCGGTTTTCCACCTTTACCTTTACGTGGCACCGGCGCTTCCTCCTCGTCATCATTAAAATCGTCCTGATCGATATCCTGTTCGATATCCCTGCGTCGTCCCCGGCCCGCACTGCTGCGCGGCGGCAACGGTTTACCTTTGCGCCCTATTGGTTCGCGATCGTTCCCAGACATTACTTTTCTTCTCCAGGCAGTGCTTACGGCAGCGCCGCTACTCTAACTGCTTTCTCGCGTGCCGCATGGCAGAACCCTCTGAATTCGATCCAGCGGACTCAACCCTGCGGGGACATTTTTTTGGTTCGCCTTGTTGGCAAGGCGGTGGCCGGATCCTCGGGCCAGGGATGTTTAGGATAACGTCCCTTCATCTCTTTCCTGACCTCCGGCCAGGCACCGCGCCAGAACGCCGCCAGATCGCGGGTGATCTGCAACGGGCGCTGGGCGGGCGATAACAGCTCCAGCACCAGCGGAATTCGTCCTTCCGCCACGGTGGGATTCTGCGCCTCGCCAAACATCTCCTGAATCCTTACCGCCAGCGCGGGCGGCTTCTCCGCATCGTAGCGGATTGGCAGCCGGCTTCCGGTGGGCACAGTGTAATGAGTTGGCAGCACAGTATCCAGCCGCTGACGCTGTGACCATGTGAGTAAATGTAAGAGTGCCGTGGTCAGGTTCACCGCCTGCAGGCTGCGGAGATCGCGTACCGCTGACATCTGCGGCAACAGCCACTGCGACAGGCTCTCAAGCAGCGTTTCATCGTCGGTCGCGGGCCAGCTCTCTTCCGGCAGCCACCGGGCCGCACACTGGATTCGCAGACGCAGCTGTTCGGCCTCCGGCGTCCAGCCCAGTACCGACAGACCTTTTTCGACGATCCAGCGCAGCATGGCCGCGTGCAGCACCTCCGGTTCCGGGCGCGCCATCGGCTGGGTTTTCAGTATCAGCGCGCCAATCTGCTCACGTCTGAAAGCACGCAGCGTGCCTTTCTCTTCGTCCCACTCTACTTCGGTCCGGCGCTCAATCAGGGCGGGCTGCTGCTGGCACAGCGTTTCAATATCGACCGGCAGTGCCAGCAACATCCGGGCATCCGGTGTGGCACTGCCCTGCAACAGAGCAGGCGCAATCAGCCACTCATTACGCGTCAGGCCATCCTGCTCATCGAGTCTGGCGCCCAGCCCGTTGGCCAGCTGATAGCGACCGCTCTGATCGCGTCGCCGCGCCAGCCGATCGCCAAAGCCCACCGCCAGCAATCCGGCGAAACGATCTTCATCGATGCGCCCGCCACGGATTTTAAGCCGCTGCTGCCACTGCTGCGCCCGCCGCTGCCATTGCGCCTGCGGCCGATGCAGCGCATCACGCAGGTCGGTGCTGCCGCTGCGGGGAGGATCTTCCAGAATCGCCACCAGCAGCGCGGCGCTGGCGACCGCATCCGGCTCATCGCTTGCGGCACACAGTATGGCGGCGAGTCGGGGATCGCATCCCAGCTGCGCCATGCGCCGTCCCAGCGTGTTGAGCAGGCCGTTGTTGTCCAGTGCTCCCAGTCGGGTCAGCTGCTGCTGCGCCGCATCCAGATTTCTGGCGGGCGGCTGGTCCAGCCACTGCAGCTGTTGCGGCTGGGTACAGCCCCACTGCAGCAGATCCAGCCACAGTGACGAGAGATCGCTGTTAACGATTTCCGGTTCACTCTGCGCCGCCGCTCGTGATGCCTGCTCCTGCGGCACCAGATGCAGGCAGAGTCCCGGCATCAGTCGCCCGGCGCGACCCGCTCGCTGGATCATCGATGCCTGGCTGATTCGCTGGGTCTGCAGACGCGTCACGCCGCTGCGGGCGTCAAACAGAGCGCTGCGTTCCAGCGCACTGTCGACCACCAGCCGAATCCCCTCAATGGTCAGGCTGGTTTCGGCGATATTGGTGGCAAGCACCACTTTGCGGCGGCCGTCGGCAGCAGGCAGAATTGCCCGGCGCTGCGCCGCCAGCGGCAGTGCGCCATAGAGCGGCGTCAGATCAACGTCGTCACTGATGCGTGATTCCAGCTCGCGCTTCACCCGTTCGATCTCCGCCACACCCGGCAGAAACAGCAGCAGCGAACCGCTCTCATCCCGCAGCAGCTGGGCGACTTCACGCGCGACCGCCTCTTCAAAACGCACATTCTGATTCAGTGACGCGTAACGCCGCTCAACCGGATAGCTGCGCCCTTCTGAGACGATCAGTGGCGCATCCGGCAGCAGCGCCGCCAGCCGGGCGTTGTCCAGCGTGGCGGACATCAGCATGATTTTAAGGTCGTCGCGCAGCCCCTGCTGTACATCAAGCAGCAGCGCCAGCGCCAGATCGGCCTGCAGGCTGCGCTCGTGAAATTCATCGAGGATCACCAGCGACACGCCTTCCAGCATCGGGTCGTGCTGAAGCATGCGGGTGAGCATGCCTTCGGTCACCACTTCCAGCCGGGTCTGTGGCCCGACGCAGCTTTCGCCACGCATCCGGAATCCCACCGTGCCACCCGGCTGCTCGCCGAGTTGCTCCGCCAGCCGCTGCGCCACATTACGCGCCGCCAGCCGACGTGGCTCCAGCATGATGATCCGTCCCGGCAGCGCCGCCTGCTGTAACAACTGCAGCGGCAGCCAGGTTGATTTGCCTGCCCCCGTGGGCGCGGCCAGCAGGATTTGTGGGGCGTCACTCAGCGCCGCCAGGATGTCAGGCAGCACCGCGCTGACCGGTAAATCGCTCACAGCAAACTCCGCTTCTGCCTGTGCTAAGATGGCGCGCATTGTAGCATCCATCCGTGATATTTGCCGGAGAGCGCCATGGCGACACAACGCTTATTTTTTGCCATCAGCCTGCCTGACGAGATGCAGCAAGAGCTGGTGCGCTGGCGGGCCGATACCTTTCCTGCGGAGGCGGGCCAGCCGGTGGTCGCGGCGAATCTGCACCTGACGCTGGCGTTTCTGGGTGAAGTTGCGCCGGAAACCTCACAGCGCCTGCAGACGCTGGCCTCCCGTATTGTGCAGCCCGGTTTTGATCTCGACCTGGATGATGCCGGACACTGGCCGCGCCCCGGCGTGGTCTGGCTCGGCTGCCAGCGCGCGCCACGCGGTCTGTTGCAGCTCGCCAGCCTGCTGCGGGCCCAGGCCGCCCGGCATGGCTGTTACCAGAGCCCCCAGCCGTTTCATCCGCACATCACGCTGTTACGCCACGCCACGCAGCCGGTGACGTTACCGCCGCGCGGCTTTCACTGGCGTTTTCGCGTCTCCACCTTTTCTCTGTTCGCCTCTGAATATGCCCGGGGCCGCACCCGCTATCGCGCCCTGGCTAGCTGGCCATTACATTCTCAGGATCCACATGCACTTCTCTCCGCCCCTTAAACCCGCCCGTCTGATCGTCCGTTACAAACGTTTTTTGGCCGATGTGGTGACGCCAGAGGGCGACGTTCTGACAATTCACTGCGCCAATACCGGCGCCATGACCGGCTGCGCCACGCCGGGCGATCGGGTCTGGTACTCGACGTCCGACAGCCTGACGCGCAAATACCCCCACAGCTGGGAACTGACCGAAACACAACAGGGCCACTGGATCTGCGTGAATACGCTGCGCGCCAACCAGCTGGTGGCTGAGGCGCTGGAGCAGGATCGGCTGCCGGCGCTGGCCGGTTATACGCATCGTCAGGCGGAAGTGAGATATGGCACTGAAAAAAGCAGAATTGATTTCCTGCTCAAAGCAGAGGCCCGGCGCAACTGCTATATTGAGGTGAAATCCGTAACCCTTCTACATGAAGGAAAAGGGTATTTTCCGGATGCGGTGACGATTCGAGGACAGAAACACCTGCGTGAACTGGCAACAGTTGCGGCAGAGGGTCATCGGGCCGTTTTGTTGTTTGCCGTTTTGCACTCGGGGATTGAGGACGTTTCTCCGGCACGTCACATTGATGTGGCGTATGCAGAACAACTGGCTCAGGCGCAGCAGGAGGGCGTAGAGGTTTTAGCGTATCAGGCAGACTTATCGGCGGAGGGAATGTTTCTTAAATCGCCGATCAACGTAACCTTGTAATATCTTTTGCAATTTTATGTGTTAAGAATGTTCTGAGCTAAGGGCCAATTACGCTGTTCCTCACAGGCTTGTCAAGGTGTGTTCATGAAGAATTGCCAACCCTGACTGCTTCTGTTATTTATAGCGGCCTGTTTTTTTCCCCAATGGGGGATCGATGTACCCCGCAGACGTTAAATGCAGGCTGGCAGCAAGGCCCCTGCGAGACGAAATTCGATGGGTATAGTGCGTGTTATCCAGGAGAAGCAACATGCAAGAAGGTCAAAACCGTAAAACATCGTCCCTGAGTATTCTCTCTATTGCTGGCGTCGAACCTTATCAGGTGAAGCCTGGCGAAGAGTATATGAATGATGCGCAGCTGACCCATTTTCGCAAGATTCTGGAAGCCTGGCGTAATCAATTACGGGACGAAGTCGATCGTACCGTTTCTCATATGCAGGATGAAGCCGCTAACTTCCCGGACCCGGTTGACCGTGCCGCGCAGGAAGAGGAGTTCAGCCTGGAGCTGCGTAACCGCGATCGCGAACGTAAACTGATCAAAAAGATCGAGAAGACGCTGAAGAAAGTTGAAGATGACGACTTCGGCTATTGCGATTCCTGTGGCGTTGAGATTGGTATCCGCCGTCTCGAAGCCCGTCCTACTGCCGATCTCTGCATCGACTGTAAGACGTTAGCAGAAATTCGTGAGAAACAAATGGCCGGCTGATGCCGCGTCCAGCCTGTTACCACGCAGTGGAACAACTGCTGTTTTGTCCGCTGCGTGGTCACTTCTGAAACCTATGTCATCCTCCTGTATCGGTCGCTTCGCCCCTTCTCCCTCTGGTGAACTCCACTTCGGATCGCTGATTGCTGCCCTGGGCAGTTACCTGAGCGCGCGTGCGCAAAACGGCGTCTGGCGGGTGAGAATTGAAGATATCGATCCGCCACGGGAAGTACCGGGTGCCGCCAGCCGTATCCTGCATCAGCTGGAGCACTACGGTTTAGAGTGGGATGGCGAGGTTCTGTGGCAGTCACAACGTCATGAGGCCTACCGTGACGCGCTGGCCTGGCTGCAGCAGCATCGTCAGAGCTATTACTGCACCTGCCCCCGGCGTCGCATTCAGCAGATTGGCGGTTTCTATGATGGTTACTGCCGTGAACGGCAACGCGGACCGGAGAATGCCGCGCTGCGTTTACGCCAGCATGCGCCGGTCTTTGCGTTTGACGATCGTCTGCGTGGCCGTGTGGAGGCGGACAGGCGTCTGGCACAGGAAGATTTTATTATTCACCGCCGTGATGGCCTGTTTGCCTATAACCTGGCGGTCGTTGTCGATGATCATTTTCAGGGCATTACCGAAGTGGTTCGCGGCGCAGATTTGATTGAGCCGACGGTGCGACAGATTGCGCTCTGCCAGCAATTTGGCTGGCCGGTGCCTGACTGGCTGCATCTGCCGCTGGCGCTTAACCACGATGGTCATAAGTTGTCGAAGCAGAATCATGCACCTGCGCTGCCGGATGGCGATGCCAGACCCCTGTTGGTGGCGGCGTTACGCTTCCTCGGACAGCCGGTTTCAGGCGGCTGGCAGGACTTAACGCAGGACAAACTGCTGTCTGATGCGGTGTCGCAGTGGAATATCGCTTTGATGCCGCAAGAGAACGCCCTGAAACCGGATGCATAGACAACAGCATTCTCAAACGGTTCTCAACAGGCTATGATTAGCCGCTGATTTTACCTACACCCTAATTGCCACTGTCGAGGTGTCCCATTTTTACCCGAGTAGCTAATTTTTGCCGGAAAGTCCTGAAGCGTGATGAAGAGGAAGCCCCAGCAGAGGTTGAACCAGAGCGTCTGATGACCATCATTCCTCGTGAAAGCCATACCATCTCACGTAAAGACATCAGCGAAAATGCCCTCAAAGTGCTCTATCGCCTGAACAAAGCCGGTTATGAAGCCTATCTGGTAGGCGGTGGCGTGCGCGATTTGCTACTGGGGCAAAAACCCAAAGATTTCGACGTGACCACCAATGCCACGCCTGAGCAGATGCGTAAGTTGTTCCGCAACTGTCGCCTGGTTGGCCGTCGTTTCCGTCTGGCGCACGTGATGTTTGGCCCGGAAGTGATCGAAGTCGCCACCTTCCGTGGACATCATCAGGCGGAAGAGCCGGAAGAGGATCGCAACAGCTCGCAGCGCGCCCAGAGCGGCATGCTGCTGCGCGACAATATCTTCGGCTCTATCGAAGATGATGCCCAGCGACGCGATCTCACCATCAACAGCCTCTACTACAGCGTGGCTGATTTCAGCGTGCGTGACTATGTCGGCGGCATAAGCGATCTCGAACAGGGCATCATTCGCCTGATTGGCGATCCGGAAACTCGCTACCGCGAAGATCCGGTCCGCATGCTGCGCGTCGCGCGCTTTGCCGCCAAACTCAATATGAGCATTGCGCCGGAAACCGCCGAGCCGATTCCACGTCTGGCCTCGCTGTTGCGTGATATTCCGCCTGCTCGCCTGTTTGAAGAGTCGCTGAAGATGTTGCAGGCTGGCTACGGCTACAGCACATATCTCAAGCTGTGTGAATATCAGCTGTTCCAGCCACTGTTCCCGACGCTGGCGCGTAACTTCACGGAAAACAGCGACAGCCACATGGAGCGGATGCTGGCTCAGGTGCTGAAAAACACCGATAACCGCATTCACAACGACATGCGCGTTAATCCGGCGTTCCTGTTTGCCGCAATGTTCTGGTATCCGCAGCTTGAAACGGCAGAACGCATTGCGCAGGAGAGTGGCCTGACCTACTTCGAAGCTTTTGCGATGGCGATGAACGATACGCTGGACGAAGCCTGCCGTGCGCTGGCGATTCCGAAACGTATTACGTCGCTAATCCGCGATATCTGGCTGCTGCAGTTACGCATGTCCCGCCGACACGGTAAACGCGCCTGGAAACTGATGGAGCATCCGAAATTCCGTGCTGCTTATGATCTGCTGGCGCTGCGGGCGGAAGTGGAAAATAACCCGGAACTGCTGCGCCTGAGCCAGTGGTGGGGTGAATTCCAGGTGGCTGCGCCGCCGCATCAGAAAAACATGCTCAATAACCTGGGTGACGATCCGGTGCCGCGTAATAAATCGCGTCGTCCGCGCCGCCGTCCTTCCGCACCGCGTCGTGACAACCAGAACGTCTCATGACACGGGTTTACCTCGCGTTAGGCAGTAACCTGGCCGATCCGCTGCATCAGGTTGATGCAGCGCTGACCGCACTGGATGCGTTGCCGCAGACGCAACGCATCGCTACCTCGCCGTTCTACCGCACGCCGCCTTATGGCCCGCCCGATCAGCCCGATTTTCTCAATGCCGCCGTGGCGCTGGAGACCGATCTCAGTGCCGAAGCGCTGCTTGACCATACCCAGCGGATCGAGCGGGAGCATGGCCGGGTGCGCAAGGCAGAACGCTGGGGTCCGCGCACGCTGGATATCGATCTGATGCTGTTTGGCGAGGCGCACATCAACACGGAGCGGCTGATCGTGCCGCACTATGATCTGCTGAATCGCGCGTTTATGCTGGTGCCCCTGCTGGCGATTGCGCCAGACGCCCGCCTGCCCGACGGTCGCGCACTCAGCACAATCCTGGCTACCCTCGACAGCAGCAGCATCGTGCTGTGGCACGGCTGAGCAGACAAACGCACATCTCTGATTCCGCTCTTTCACGCTATCCAGTAAACTGCGCCCATCAGAATTCCTGAGTTGAGAGCGCCATGAAACCCACCACGATTTCACATCTGCGTCAGGCGAAAGCCAGCGGTAAAAAATTCGCGACCCTGACCGCCTACGATTTCAGTTTTGCCCGCTTGTTTGCCGATGAAGGCATTCAGGTGCTGCTGGTTGGTGATTCTTTAGGGATGACGGTGCAGGGGCATGATTCCACCCTGCCGGTCACGGTCAGCGACATCGCCTATCACACCGCCGCCGTGCGCCGTGGCGCACCACAGGCACTGCTGCTCGCCGACCTGCCGTTTATGAGTTATGCCACGCCACAGCAGACCTTTGACAACGCCGCGCAGCTGATGCGTGCCGGTGCTAACATGGTGAAGCTGGAAGGCGGCAGCTGGCTGGCTGAGACCGTGCAGATGCTGACCGAGCGCGCCGTTCCGGTATGTGGTCATCTGGGCCTGACACCGCAGTCGGTCAATATCTTTGGCGGCTATAAAGTGCAGGGCCGGGATGAAGCCGGTGCGGAGCAGCTGCTGGCCGATGCGCTGGCGCTGGAAGCCGCAGGTGCACAGCTGATGGTGCTGGAGTGTGTGCCGGTGTCGGTAGCGCAGCGGATTACCGACGCGCTCACCATCCCGGTGATCGGCATCGGTGCCGGCAATGTCACCGATGGTCAGATTCTGGTGATGCATGACGCGCTGGGCGTGACCGGCGGCCACATTCCCAAATTTGCCAAAAATTTCCTGGCGGAGACCGGCGATGTTCGCGCGGCGATTCGCCACTATATCGCCGAAGTCGAGGCCGGAACCTATCCGGCGGCAGAGCACAGTTTCCAGTAATCCAGGAGAGTCACCGTGTTGATCATTGAAACGCTGCTGATGCTGCGCCAGGAAGTCCGTCGCTGGCGCCAGCAGGGTAAACGTATTGCGCTGGTCCCGACCATGGGCAACCTGCATGAAGGCCATCTGACACTGGTGGATGAAGCACGGGCGCGCGGCGACATCGTGATTGTCTCGATCTTTGTCAATCCGATGCAGTTTGATCGCGCCGATGATTTAGCGCGCTACCCGCGTACGCTGCAGGAAGATTGTGAAAAGCTGAATCGCCACCAGGTTGACGTGGTCTTCGCCCCCTCACCTGCTGAAGTCTATCCGCAGGGCGCGCAGAATCAGACCTTTGTTGAGGTGCCGGTGCTCTCTTCCCTGCTGGAAGGAGCCACACGTCCAGGCCATTTTCGCGGTGTGGCCACTATCGTCAGCAAACTGTTTAATCTGGTACAGCCCGATATTGCCTGTTTCGGTGAAAAGGATTTTCAGCAGCTGGCTATCATTCGTAAGATGGTGGCCGATATGGGCTTCGACATTGAGATTGTTGGTGTGCCTACGGTGCGCGCTAAAGATGGCCTGGCGCTGAGTTCGCGCAACGGCTACCTGACGGCAGATGAGCGTAAGCTGGCTCCGGTCCTGAGCCAGGTGATGCATCAGATGGCGACGCAGCTGGAGAATGGCGAGCGTCATATTGACGAGATCATTGAGGCAGCCAGTGAGGCACTGCTGGCGCAGGGATTACACCCTGATGGCCTGGCGATCTGTGATGCGGAAACGCTGCAACCGCTGACGGTGGACAGCCAGCGCGCGGTGGTGCTGATGGCCGCCTGGCTGGGCAAGGCCCGCCTGATTGATAATCAAACCGTTGACCTGACGCAGTAATTAATCCCGCTGCAGGTTATTTTATTTCTCTGACAAGGTTTCTGGCTATGATTCGCACAGTTCTGCAAGGCAAATTGCACCGCGTGAAGGTGACGCAGGCGGACCTCAATTATGAAGGTTCCTGCGCTATCGATCAGGATTTCCTGGATGCTTCCGGCATTCTGCAATATGAAGCGATCGATATTTATAACGTCACCAACGGTCAGCGCTTTTCCACCTACGCTATCGCGGCTGAGCGTGGCTCGAAAATCATCTCGGTCAACGGTGCGGCCGCCCGCTGTGCCTGCGAAGGCGATATTTTAATTATCTGCTCCTATGTGCAGGTAGACGATGCCGAAGCGCGTCAGTGGCAGCCTAAGGTCGCCTATTTTGAAGGTGACAACCAGATGAAGCGTCTGGCGAAAGCGCTGCCGGTGCAGATTGCCTGATTACAACCTGATTAAAAAAGGGCCGCCGGTAAAACGGGCGGCCCTTTTTATTTCTGCTGCAGTAATTAAACCGGTTTGGTTGTCATCGGCTTCGATGACTTTTTCATCGTAAAGAGGAAATTAAACCAGCCGCGTTTTCTCATCAGACATAATGTCCACGGTAACGCCAGCGCCACCAGGAATGCCGAAATAAACTTCAGGTCATTTACCCAGGCTGACGGGCTTTCAAACTTCACAATCTTACTGAAGAACTGAATCGCCAGATAATGCGACAGGTAGAAGACGATAGAATTGACGCCTATGTAGTAGACCAGTTCAGACTTCAGTTTCAGCGCAATCCAGACAAAGAACGGAACCGATAATAGTGCCAGCGGTGACAATAACGCCTGGGAATGACGTTCCAGTACAAAGATATTCAGGCAGGAGAGCAGCACAAAACTAATTACCGAGATAAACAGCGTCGGGCCATGCTGCACTTTCTCTGCGATATCCACCTGCTTCCTCACGACGTAATCGCCGAGATAGAAGAATACAAACAGATAAAGCGATTTATTGATGTGGGTATTGTCGAAGCTGGCAAACACCCCATCCGCCTCAATCGCTGGCAGCGCCCAGCTCAGCGTCATACAGATGGCAAACACCAGCAGGAACGGCAAGTGACGGGCAAAGATAATCACAATAAAGAAGATAAACAGCGAATGCAGGAACCAGGTCATATCACCGCCACCGGTCAGGTGGGAGAGAATAATATTCATCGGTGATTGCGGCGTATTAGCCATCGAGCTGAACAGGATTTTCAACCCGCCGTAGACTGCAACCCAGACCACAAATGGATAGAGAATACTGCGCACCTTGTTATTAAAAAAAGGACCCAGGCCTTTTCTTAACCCGGCATCGACAAATAAACCTGAAACAAAGAACATCAGCCCCAGCCTTACCGGTGCCAGCATCTCATTTAACAGGCCGCTGAAGGCGGTAAAATGTCCGGCGTTATTATGTACGGCAATAGTGCTGTGCAAAAAAATGATTGCGAGAATACTCAATCCCCGCAGATTATCGATCCACGTTA
Source organism: Pantoea sp. BJFS-204 (assembly GCF_049310725.1). Lineage (NCBI taxonomy): Bacteria > Pseudomonadati > Pseudomonadota > Gammaproteobacteria > Enterobacterales > Erwiniaceae > Pantoea > Pantoea sp. BJFS-204. Next base: position 67,072 of record NZ_JBMOWE010000008.1, read on the forward strand.
TACGATTCATCTTTTCCTGCCTTTGATTAAAAACTGGCCCTGATTCGGTTGCCATTTTTCTTATTAAGAAGACTCTTAGCCTACTCATTCGTCCCTGAGCAGAGGAATAACCTTATTCCGGCGCTATTCTGATAATTCATAATCAAATAAACAACAGCCAGACTTTAAGGCTATTCTTAAAAAATATTTAATAGTTAAGAATCATTCAGATAGCGAAAGATGTCAGAGTATTATCAGATAATACTTAGGGTTATTTTTTGTGAGCAAGGGTGTAAGCGAGGCGTCGGGCGGCTTCAGAGACAAAATATAACGAATGAGGCGGGTTTTAATGTGATTTTTAAGGCCAGGCAGAACCGTAGTCAGCGTGATTTGCTCTCCACCCAAAAAAAAGCCACGCCCTTATCGCAGCGTGGCCCTTACCATTCAGCTTAACGTCAGGTGCGTAATCCGCGCCCGCGCTGTATCAGCGCATAGACCAGCCAGTAGAACACCAGAATAAAGGCCACCAGCACCGAGAGGGTAAACACCAGCGGCACATCATTAATGCCGAGGAAGCCATAACGGAATCCGCTAATCATATAAACGATTGGATTGAGTTTAGAGACAGCCTGCCAGATCGGCGGCAGCAAACTCAGTGAATAGAATACGCCGCCCAGATAAGTCAGTGGCGTCAGCACAAAGGTCGGGATCAGGCTGATATCGTCAAAGGTGCGCGCAAAGACAGCGTTCAGCAGACCTGCCAGTGAAAACAGAATCGCGGTCAGCAGCAGCGTGACCGCCACCATCGTCCAGGAATGCACGTGGAACGGCACAAAGAACAGCGAGATGGCCGTCACCAGAATACCCACGCAGACACCACGCGCCACGCCGCCGCCAACATAGCCGGCAATAATGATGTGGGTCGGCACCGGCGCGACCAGCAGCTCTTCAATGTTGCGCTGGAACTTGGCGCTGAAGAACGACGACGCCACGTTGGCATAGGCGTTAGTGATGACCGCCATCATGATCAATCCCGGCACGATGAACTGCATATAGCTGAAGCCGTGCATTTCACCGATGCGCGACCCGATCAGGTTGCCAAAAATGATGAAATAGAGCGTCATGGTGATAACCGGTGGCACCAGCGTCTGGATCCAGATGCGGGCGAAACGGTTAACCTCTTTGGCCCAGATGCTCTTCAGCGCCACCCAGTAGAGATGTGTCATGCTTTTGCTCCTGTTTTTCCCTGCGTCGTCAGACCCACAAACAGCTCTTCAAGACGGTTGGCTTTATTGCGCATACTCAGCACCTGCACACCCTGCGCGCTAAGCTGGCTGAAGACGCTGTTGAGCCCCTGCTCACGCAGCACTTCCACTTCGAGCGTTGAGGTATCGGTCAGCCGGTACTGGAACCCTTCCAGCGTGGGCAGCGGACTGCGGGGTGCCAGATCCAGGATAAAGGTTTCTGATTTGAGCTTGGAGAGCAGCCCTTTCATTGAGGTGTTCTCCACCAGCTCACCGCTCTGGATGATGCCGATGTTGCGGCACAGCATCTCCGCCTCTTCCAGATAGTGGGTAGTGAGAATAATGGTCGTGCCTTTGGCATTGAGATCTTTCAGGAACACCCACATTGAGCGTCGCAGTTCGATATCCACGCCAGCGGTGGGTTCATCCAGAATCAGCAGCTTAGGCTCATGCATCAGCGCACGGGCGATCATCAGGCGACGCTTCATCCCGCCGGAAAGCATGCGTGCACGTTCAGCGCGTTTTCCCCACAGATCGAGCTGCTTCAGATACTTTTCTGCCCGCTCATTGGCTTCACGACGCTCAACGCCGTAGTAACCCGCCTGATTAACAACGATTTGCATCACCGTCTCAAACGGGTTGAAGTTAAACTCCTGCGGCACCAGGCCGAGCTGGCGCTTGGCATTCACCACATCTTTTTCGAGATCGTAGCCAAACACCCGCACGCTGCCCTCGGATTTGTTAACCAGCGAACTGATAATTCCGATGGTGGTCGATTTACCGGCACCGTTTGGCCCCAGCAGCGCATAAAAGTCACCCGCTTCAACGTTAAGATCGATGCCCTTCAGCGCCTGCACGCCGCCGGGATAGGTCTTGGTCAGCCGGGAAAGTTCCAGTGCATAAGTCATTCTGCATCCATACCCTGTTTTGATGGCATTGCAATGCCGTTTAAATTTATCAGGCCCTGTCATATAGTACGCGCGCGCACTCTGCGCAGTAACCGGTCGCTCAACACCATGACAGACATCAACACCCTGATCAGAAACAACCGCGAATGGTCAAAATTACTGGTTGAAGAAGATCCCAGCTTTTTTGAGCGGCTCGCCCAGGCACAAAAACCGCGCTTCCTGTGGATTGGCTGTTCTGACAGCCGGGTTCCTGCCGAACGTCTGACCGGGCTCGAACCCGGCGAACTCTTTGTTCACCGCAACGTGGCCAATCTGGTGATCCACACCGACCTGAACTGTCTGTCCGTGGTGCAGTACGCTATCGAAGTGCTGGAAGTGGAACACGTTATCGTCTGCGGCCATTACGGCTGCGGCGGCGTGCAGGCGGCGATGGATAACCCGGAACTGGGATTAATCGACAACTGGCTGCTGCACATCCGCGACCTCTGGTACAAGCATAGCGTGTTGCTGGGGGAACTCCCGCCGGATAAGCGCCTGGACAAACTGTGCGAAATCAACGTTATTGAACAAGTCTATAACCTGGGGCACTCCACCGTACTGCAATCTGCCTGGAAACGCGGAAAGGATGTCTCCCTGCACGGCTGGGTATACGGCATTCAGGACGGCTGTCTGCGTAACCTTGATGTGACGGCAAACAGCCGGGAGATCCTCGAACAGCGCTACCGCCACGGCATTGCTAATCTGCGGAAGAACGGCGAGGCCTGAGCCGATCGCAGCGTAAAGCGCGGCATAGCCTACACCAGGCAACCGGTGCAGGCCTTGGAAGAATGTGCGGTAGAGCGGTATCAGGATTCCAGCGGCACCACTTTGCCAATATAAGGCAGATGGCGATAGTGCTGAGCATAGTCGATACCAAAGCCCACCACGAACTCGTCCGGAATCGCAAAGCCGACATATTCGACGTTCACTTCGACTTCACGGCGCTCTGGCTTATCCAGCAGGGTACAGATCGCCAGAGATTTTGGCTGACGCAGTTGCAGAATCTCACGCACTTTGCTCAGGGTGTTGCCGGAGTCGATGATATCTTCGACGATTAGCACATCCTTGCCACGAATGTCTTCATCCAGATCTTTCAGGATTTTCACATCACGCGTGCTGGACATCCCGCTGCCGTAACTGGAAGCCGTCATAAAGTCGACTTCATGCGGCACATCGATGGCGCGACAGAGATCAGCCATGAACATAAAGGAGCCGCGCAGCAGCCCCACCAGCACCATATCGCTGCCGCTGTCGCGGTAGTGGTCGTTAATCTCTTTGCCCAGTTCAGCGATGCGCGTGGCGATTGCCTGTTCAGGGATCATCACTTCAACAGTGTGTTTCATTGCGTTCAGCCCGGTTACGTCAGAAAAGCCCCGGAGTCTATCACAGACGCAGCAGCGACGGCTGCGCGGCCCCATAAGCAAACGATTACGTCGCGAAAATTATTACCCGCCGCCTGCGGCTCGCTGAAATGCGCATTACCTTAGAACATTCTGGCATTTACCAGCATGATTCGCTGCATGGTAGCCTTTATCCAACAGATCGTTACCCTACTCGCGCCGCTGGCCGGAGATCACAATGACTTCATCTTCAAGCAAAAAAACGCATATCGGCGACAGGCCGCTGCACCCGGAAACCCAGATGCTGAACTATGGCTATGATCCCCGCCTCTCTGAAGGTGCGGTGAAGCCGCCGGTGTTTCTGACCTCGACCTTTGTCTTTGACAGCGCCGAAGAGGGACGGGATTTCTTTGATTACGTCTCTGGCCGACGTGAGCCGCCGGAAGGCAAATCGGGTGGGCTGGTCTATTCCCGCTTTAACCACCCTAACAGCGAAATTGTAGAAGATCGGCTGGCGGTCTATGAGCAGGCGGAGAGCTGTTCGCTCTTCTCTTCCGGTATGGCCGCCATCTCCACTGCCCTGCTGACGTTTGCCCGTCCGGGCGAGGTGATCCTGCATTCCCAGCCGCTGTATGGCGGCACCGAAACCCTGCTTAGCAAGACGCTGCACAATCTGGACATCAAAGCAGTGGGTTTCAGCGACGGCAATGATGAAGCCAAAGTGCGTGAAGCCGCTCAGCAGGCGATGGCCCAGGGCCGGGTAGCGGTGATCCTGATTGAAACGCCAGCGAATCCCACCAACAGCCTGGTCAATATCCGTCTGATGGCGCGTATCGCTGATGAGATTGATCAGCAGCAGGGTTCACGACCGATTATCGCCTGTGACAACACGCTGCTCGGCCCGCTGTTCCAGCAGCCGCTGACGCTGGGCGCTGATCTGTCGCTCTACTCGCTGACCAAGTATGTTGGCGGTCACTCTGACCTGATTGCAGGCGCGGCGATGGGCAGTAAAGCGCTGATGGCGAAAGTGCGCGCCCTTCGCAGCGCTATCGGCACGCAACTGGATCCACACTCAAGCTGGATGCTCAGCCGCTCGCTGGAAACGCTGTCGCTACGTATGGAGAAAGCCTGGCAGAATGCGGAAGCGGTCGCGGCGTTTCTGCGCGATCACCCGAAAGTGGCGAAGCTGCACTGGCTACCCTATCTGGATGCGGAGAGCGCCGAAGGGAAAACTTATCGCGAGCAGTGCAGCGGTGCCGGTTCGACCTTCTCATTTGATATCGTCGGCGATCAGCCCGCTGCGTTCCGTTTTCTTAATGCGCTGTCGCTGTTTAAGCAGGCGGTAAGCCTGGGCGGTACCGAGTCGCTGGCCAGCCATCCTGGCAGCACCACCCACTCCGGCGTGCCGCAGGCGGTGCGTCAGCGTATTGGGATCACTGACGCCACGGTGCGGCTGTCGATTGGCATCGAAAACGCCGGCGACCTGATTGAAGATGTGAAGCTGGCGCTGGATCAGGCGTAATCAGCTGACGGTAAAGCCCAGCATCATGCCGGTGTCTTCATGCTCCAGCAGATGGCAATGGGCCATGTAAGCGTGTTCTGCGGCGGCGACATAGTTGAAGCGTACCAGCACTTCGCTGCGCCAGCCGTCGACATTCACCATATCCTTCCAGCCCTGCCGGTGCGGGGCTGGCGGTTTGCTGTTTTCTGAAAGAATACGAAACTGGGTGCCGTGAATGTGGAACGGGTGCAGCATCGCGTCGCCTTCACCTGAAATCGTCCACTTCTCGTAATCACCCAGCTTCACCGCAAACGACGGCTTCGTCATATCAAAGGCCTGGCCATTAATCTTATTGCCGTTGCGGAAATCGTAACCGGCGGACGGCGTATTGCCGTGCATGCTGTGATCCATGTTTTCCATTGGTGGCATCGGCTCGGCAGCCGTTTTTTCCGGCATCGTGTGATGACCGCCCTTGCCCATCGCTTTCTCGCCGTAGCGCTGCATCAGCGCCTGCATGCCCTGCTGGTCCAGCTGCGGGTCCATCATCAGCTGCAGCCAGCGTGTCGTCAGGCCGTCTGTTGAGGGTAGCGCTGGCAGCGTCGCCAGCTGATCCGGCAGCGTGGCGCTGGCCATCACCCGCAGCGGCAGGATCTGCACCAGCGGCAGCGGCTGGTCAAACGGCGGCAGCGTCATGCCCATCTGCTCTGTCGGCAGCGTCACCAGATCGAAGCTCTTACCGTCAGAAGTATCGATCATCACCTCAAAACGCTCGCCCGGCAGGATCGGCAGCGAGTCGAGCTTTACCGGCTCGGCCAGCAGGCCACCATCGCTGGCGATCACGTAGAGAGGACGTTTATCACTGGCGGCAACATGCAGCGAACGGGCATTGCAGCCGTTGAGCAGGCGCAGACGCAGCCAGCCACGCGGCACCGCATGCTGCGGATAGTGCACGCCGTTGGTCAGCATCATGTTGCCAAACCAGCCCACCGCGGCGCGCATCACGTCGAGCTGATAATCAATGCGGCTGCCATCTTTGGTCAGTTGCTTATCCTGAAAAATCAGCGGCACATCATCCACACCCCACTGCGAGGGCAAACGCAGCGTTCCGCTCTCTTTATCTTCCAGCAGGATCAGTCCCGCCAGCCCCTGAGCCACCTGATGCCCGGTCTTGCCATGCAGATGCGGGTGATACCAGCAGGTTGCAGCGGGCTGATCGGGCGTAAAAGAGACCTGACGCGAGCCGCCAGGCGCAATCACTGCCTGCGGGCCGCCATCCACTGCGCCGGGGATTTCCAGCCCGTGCCAGTGCAGAGTGGTCGCTTCGCTGAGCCGGTTATGGATGTTCACCGTCACCGGTTTACCACTCTGCATCTTCAGCACCGGCCCCAGCAGGCTGCCGTTATAGCCCCAGGTCGGCACCGCGTTGCCGTTCCACTGGGTGGTACCCTGCATCGCGGTGAGGCTGTAGCTGCCCCTGGCATCGGGTTCCAGCAGAGACGGAATCGGCAGCAGCGGACGGGTGGCTGCCATCAGCGAACGGCTCCAGAGCGGTAATGCTCCGGCTGCACTCAGTGCGGCAGTGAGTTTCAGGAAATGGCGACGTTGCATGGTGATCATCCTTGTGGCATCAGAGCGCACAGCCTAAACCCTGACCTTATGGGAAGGTCAAGTCTTACCCGTGCGAATCTGACGAAAAAAAGGCGGTGCAGCGGCCCACAGCGGCAAATTAATCGAAAACCTGAGAGCAACTGTGCTAACGTCATTAGCAATATCCATTGAAGAGAACGACTATGAAGCAAAGTATCAGGATCCTGCTGCTGACGGGACTCCTTGGCTTCTCCTCCACCAGTTTTGCCCTGAGCGAATCCGAAGCGGAAGATCTGGCCGATCTCACGGCGGTTTTCGTCTATCTGAAAAATGATTGTGGCTATCAGGATTTACCGGACGCGCAGATTCGCAAAGCGCTGGTCTTTTTTGCTCAGCAGAACCGCTGGGATTTAAGCAACTACAGCAACTACAACATGAAAGCGCTGGGTGAAGATAGCTATCGCGATCTCAGCGGCATCGCCATCACCAACGACAAAAAGTGCAAGTCACTGGCCCGCGATTCGCTGAGCCTGCTGGCCTACGTCAGGTAACGATTCTTCCCTCTGCAGCCGGACATTGACCGTGCAACCACGGTCAGTGTTAGCTATCATATGCCGCCCATCTTCATGGCGATGTCATCAGAGGAGAGCACCATGGCCCACAATGAAACGTGGTATGAAACCCTTCATGCCGGTTTTGGCCAGTATTTCACGGTCGATAAAGAGCTGTACCGTGAGAAGACTGCGCATCAGGATTTAATCATTTTCGAAAATGCCGCGATGGGCCGCGTAATGGCGCTGGACGGCGTCGTTCAGACCACCGAACGCGACGAATTTATCTACCATGAAATGATGACCCACGTTCCGCTGCTGGCGCACGGCGCGGCGAAGAGCGTTCTGATTATCGGTGGCGGTGACGGCGCAATGCTGCGTGAAGTGTCACGTCATCCCGGGATCGAAAAGATTACCATGGTGGAGATCGATGCGGGCGTGGTGACCTTTTGCCGCCAGTATCTGCCGAACCACAGCGCGGGTGCCTATGACGATCCGCGCTTTACGCTGGTGATTGATGACGGGGTGAACTTCGTTAATCAGACGCAGGAAAAGTTTGATGTCATTATCTCCGACTGCACCGATCCGATTGGTCCGGGCGAGAGTCTGTTTACCTCGGAATTTTATGCCGGGTGCAAAGCGGCCCTTAATGAAAATGGCATCTTTGTGGCGCAGAATGGCGTCTGCTTCCTGCAGCAGGATGAGGCCGTTAACAGCCATCGCAAGCTGGGACATTACTTTGCGGACGTCAGTTTCTATCAGGCGGCGATTCCGACCTACTACGGCGGCATTATGACCTTTGCCTGGGCGAGTGATAATCCGGCGCTGCGCCAGCTCGACACCGCGACTTTAAAGGCGCGTTTCGAGGCCGCTGGCCTGACCTGCCGTTATTACACGCCAGCAATCCATACCGGCAGCTTTGCCCTGCCGCAATATCTGTTGAATGCGTTATCCGCCGCGTGCTGATAGTGCATTTCTAAGGGGGTGAACGAAATTGCAAAAGCTAAAACTACATGGCTTCAACAACCTGACGAAAAGCCTGAGTTTTTGTATTTACGATATTTGCTATGCGAATACTGAAGCTGAACGCGATGGTTACATCGCCTACATTGACGAACAATATAACGCTAACCGTCTGACGGAAATCCTGACTGAGACCTGCTCCATTATCGGGGCTAACGTGCTCAACATTGCGCGCCAGGATTATGAACCGCAGGGAGCCAGCGTCACGATTCTGGTCAGCGAAGAGCCTATCGATCCGAAAGATATCGATAACTCTGAGCACCCCGGTCCGCTGCCCAACTCGGTGGTGGCTCATCTCGATAAAAGTCATATCTGCGTGCACACCTATCCGGAGAGCCATCCGGCAGGCGGTCTGTGCACCTTCCGTGCAGACATTGAAGTCTCAACCTGTGGCGTCATTTCGCCCCTGAAAGCGCTGAACTATCTGATCCACCAGCTGGAGTCCGATATTGTCACCGTCGATTACCGGGTGCGCGGTTTTACCCGTGACGTGAAAGGGATGAAGCATTTCATCGATCACGAGATCAATTCGATTCAGAACTTCATGTCTGAAGATATGAAAGCGATGTATGACATGGTGGATGTGAATGTCTATCAGGAAAACATCTTCCATACCAAGATGTTGCTGAAAGAGTTCGACCTTAAACACTACCTGTTTAACACCCGCCCGGAAGATCTCACTCCGCAGGAGCACAAGCGCATTACCGATCTGCTCTGGAAAGAGATGCGCGAGATCTACTACGGCAGAAATATCCCCTCAGTGGGCCTGAAGACCCTCTGATTATCAGGCGCGCAGCGTTATAACCCATAACCTGCGCGTCTGCCCTCCTTGTTCCCCCTGCTTTTTCATCACGGCAACCGCCTGACTGAGGTTTGAACGGGTTTCGGTAGACGCACCCGTGACTTCGCGCGAAGAGAATGATGCGTACGCGCGTTAACGGCGCGTTTTAACGGCGAGAGATAAAGATAAACGCGCTGTGCTGCTCTCGTCCTGCTGATCAGGTCAGAGCAACATGGCGCGTTCTGTTCAGGCGGAGGTCAGCGTCAGCGTAATCCCGCGCTCGCGCAGCGTGCGGCAGACAGCCTCATCTAACCGGCTATCGGTCACCACATCGGTCAGGTCATCCACCGGAGAAGCGCAGAATAGCGACCAGGAGCCATATTTACTGCTGTCCGCCAGCAAGACCCGGCGAGCCGCATTGGCCAGAAGATCGTGTTTCAGCCCCGCTTTCTCCTCAGTCGGCGTGGTAATGCCGCGCTCAAGGCTCCAGGAGTTACAGCTGACAAAGGCGATATCGGGATTGATGCTGCGCAGCAACCGCCGTCCATGTTCACCCACACAGGACTGACTGGAGTCGTCGATACGTCCGCCAATAATCGTCACTTCGATCTGCTTAAACTCAGACAAAAACAGTGCAATGTGCAGATCGGCAGTGATCACCCGCAGTGGCAGATGCGTGAGCTGTCGCGCCAGCTCCAGCATGGTGGTGCCCGCATCCAGCACGACCGCATCGCCCGCCCGGACAAAGCTGGCGGCACATTCTGCAATCGCCTGCTTCTCGGCCAGGTTACGCTGCATCTTCTCCAGCGTGGTCGGCTGGGCAGGAATAAAACGATTCAGGGTAACGCCGCCATGACTGCGGCTGATCACGCCCTCTTTATCCAGCTTAATCAAATCACGGCGAATCGTGGCGGGTGAGGCGGAAATCGCACTGACCAGTTGCTCAACAGTCACCAGATTATGGCTTTTCAGGTAATCCATAATCTGGTCAAGACGGCTCTGTCCCTTCATATATCCCTATGCGAGCTGCATCGCGAGTTTAATAGAGATCGCCATGCTGTCAGACTTCGCTTTACCTGTCCAGGCGATATCAAATGCAGTGCCATGGTCAGCAGAGGTACGGATAAACGGCAGGCCTGCGGTGATATTGACGCCATCATAAAAGCCCAGCAGTTTAAGCGGAATATGCCCCTGATCGTGGTACATCGCCACCACCATGTCATACCGTCCATCCTGGCACTGCAGGAACACCGTGTCCGGCGGACAAGGCCCGTAGACATCAATCCCCTGCGCTTTCATCGCCTCAATAGCGGGTGCCACGGTGGTGATCTCCTCATCGCCAAACAGGCCGTTCTCACCAGCGTGCGGATTAACGCCCGCCACGGCGATACGCGGGGCGCTGTAACCGACACGACGCAGGAAAGTGTCCGCCATACCAATCACGGTTTTGATGCGCGTCTGGTTCAGCGTATCGAGGAACTTACGCAGCGCAATGTGGGTCGTGACATGAATCACTTTCAGCTTATCGGTGTAGAGGACCATGGCGTAATCTTTGGTCCCGGTAAGATGCGCCAGCAGTTCAGTGTGACCAGGATAGAGATGGCCCGCCGCATGCAGCGCCTCTTTGTTCAGCGGCGCGGTGGCTATGGCATGCACGTCGCCTGCCAGTGCCAGCTCTGTAGCACGCTTCACGCAACGCCACGCCAGATCTCCCGCCTCTTTCTGCACCACGCCAGGTTTCAGCGCGTCGGGATCGGCCAGAGGCTCATCGATGACGTTGATGATGCCGGGCGCAAACCGCGCATCCTGCACCCGGTCCAGCACCCGCAGCTCGGCCTGTGGCGTAATGTTCATTGCCATAATGCGGCGCAGCGTACTGGCACAGCCAATCACCACCGCAGGGATGCCATTCAGCTCACCTTCAGAGAGTGACTTAATGATAATTTCCGGGCTGATGCCCGCTGGATCGCCCATGGTGATCGCAATAATTTTACTCACTCGACTTCTCCTCAATAAAACCAATGGCTGCTACCAGGGTATTTTCATCACCAAAGCCACCCGCTTTGGTCATCACCGGCAGAGTAAATTCACTGTTAAGCAGAACCCCGTGCGGCACACAGCCCGCCACCAGACCCTGAATTTTAAAGCCGCTGGCCCCCAGTGCCTGGGCAACGGCAATCGCCACGTCGCCTCCCGACAGATAGAGCGCATGCGGCAGCTGTGTCCGGCACAGGCTGTGAGTCATTTCGCCCAGCAACAGACTGATCGCTTCGCCCAGCTGCTGGCGGGTCACGCTGTGCTGCTGGCTGAGATGCTCAATGTCGTGACGCTGGGATTCATGCTGACAGGTGCGGATCACCGTATGGCGACCGGCACGCAGTGCGGCGGCAGCCTGTTCGATCCAGCGATCCCGATCAGGCCAGGCGGGCTGCTGAAACAGCTGACGGATATCGACATCTACGATCTCAACTGCCCGCTGGTTAAGCAGCGTGGCGATCTGCTGCTGCGCGCTGCTGCTCATCGATCCCACTACCGCCAGCACGGGCCGCGACGGGCGAACAGAGAGCGCTGCGCCCAGCGCATCGCTTAACCCGGCTGCTCCCACCAGCAGCGGCTTCTCTGTCAGCCGCGCCGCAGCGATTATCAGTCGCGCCAGATCGGCTTCATTTTCGGCATCCACCACCACCACGCCGTGCGCCGCCGCTAACACCGCATCAAGCCGATCGCTGCGCAGCGTCGGGAGATCGATCTCCGTGCCGTCGATCTGCATCTGATCGAGTACGCGGGGGCTGAGGATCGGGGTTTTCGGATCGCTGGCAAATTCGGTGTCTGTCAGTAAGCGCTGATTGACCCACACTTTACCTTCGCATGTGGTGCGGCCCAGTCGTGGCACGGCCGGTGCCACCAGCGCCAGCCTTTTGCCGCTGGCGTGCAGCGCAGCCGCGGTTTCAGCACCGACGTTGCCGCGCAGCGTGGAGTCGATCTTTTTAAACAGCCAGCCCTGCTGAAGCTGTGCGGCGAAGTGCTGCACCACCTGAGCCACGCGCTCTGCGGCCTGGCTGGCGCTGACTGCCCGACTGTCGGTGCTGATGACCAGCACATCCGCAGCGTCCTCTGGCAACGGTCCCTCAGTGCCAAACAGCACATGTACGCGGGCGCCAGCCTGTGCCAGTCCGCTACCCGCATCGTTGGCACCGGTAAAGTCATCGGCGATGACCAGCACCGGGGTTTTCCATAATGATGAGCCCATCCTCACTCCTGTCAGGCGATTGCCGCTGTATTTGATTATATTCAATCATGATTGATTATATGTGAGCAAGTTCAAATTAATCGAAATCGATATGCCTTATAAAATTAGCCACAGAGAGTGACTGACTTCGCATTGCGCTGAGCAAGATTAATCATCTGCTCAGACAGGACAGAAATAAGGGTATGAAATGAACATTAACAGCACGGTGATTAGCGGTTATCAGGCGTTAAACGACATGCGCTATCTGCTGAAGGGGATATCGACAGCAGTCGTGGTCACTGACCGGAACATTGAGGCGATTCCGGCAGTGCAGGCGCTGATGGGTCAACTTCGGGATCAGATTCCGGGTATCAGCGTGGTCAACAGCGTCCCGCCTGAACCAAGCCAGCATGATGTGGCAGCGATTATCGCGACGCTCTCCCGGCCCCATGTCGATATGGTGATTGGCATCGGCGGCGGCAGCGTGCTGGATGTGGCGAAGCTACTCTCAGTGCTGTGCATCGACGCCGCGCCTTCGCTGGACGCCCTGCTGGCAGGCGAAAAACCGCAGCGCCGTACCCGTTCAATACTGATCCCTACCACCGCAGGCACGGGTTCTGAGGCGACGCCCAATGCGATCCTGGCGATCCCGGAGAAAGAGACCAAAGTCGGCATTATTTCACCGGTGATGCTGCCCGATGTGGTGGCCCTGGTGCCGGAACTGACCACCAGCATGCCGCCACATATTGCCTCTTCAACCGGTATTGACGCCCTCTGCCATCTGATTGAGTGCTTTACTGCCAATGTCGCCAACCCGGTCAGCGACAACTATGCGCTGATTGGGATGAAGAAACTGTTCGCTAATCTCGAAACCACCCTGCGCGAGCCAGAAAATTTGCAGGCACGCCTGGAGATGCTCTGGGCCTCTTATTATGGCGGTGCATCGATTGCCCATGCCGGGACACATCTGGTGCATGCCCTCTCTTACCCGCTCGGCGGCAGATATCATCTGCCACACGGCGTTGCCAACGCCATCCTGCTGGCTCCCTGCATGCGCTTTGTCCGTCCGGCGGCGGTGAGCAAATTCGCTCAGGCCTATGATCTGCTGCCTGACGCCGACGTCCGTTTAAGCGATGAAGCGAAATCACACGCGCTGGTCGACTACTTCACCGCGCTGGTGGCGCGGCTGCAGCTGCCTGCCAGCCTGGAAGCACTGGGCATCAGCCCGGATCACCTGCCCTGGTTAGTGGAAGCCGCGCTCGACGTCCAGCGTCTGATGAACAACGTGCCGATGGCGGTCACCGCCGACGATGTGCGCGCCGTCTACCTGACGCTTTTCCCTTCCTGCCAGGCGTAATGAGGATTGTCATGAATAAGAAAATAAATGGCGTACTGACCGCCATCGTCACCACTTTTGACCGGGAAGGTGCCTTTGATCCGGAGAGGCAGCGCGAACAGGTCAGACGCCAGATCAACGCCGGTAACGGCATCTTCTGTGGCGGAACCAACGGCGAATTCTTTGTGCTGAACGAGCAGGAGAAGATCGCGGTTACCACCACCTGCGTCGATGAAGTTAACGGCCGGGCATCGGTGGTGGCGCATATCGGGGAGATTTCGACCCGTGAAACTATCCGGCTCGGCAAACAGATTGCCCGCCTTGGCGTAGATGCTGTTTCCGCGATCACGCCGTGGTTTGTTCCGCTTAAGCAGCAGGAGCTGATCGACCACTATCAGCGCGTGGCTGATGCGCTTACGGTGCCGCTGTTCCTCTACAACATCCCGGCGCGTACCGGCAATACCTTGCAGCCAGAGACCGTTCGTACGCTGGCCGCGCATCCGAACATCATCGGCATTAAAGATTCAGCAGGCAGCTATGAAAGTCTGAGCGGCTTTCTGCAGGCTACCGGCGACTGTCAGGACTTTGCTGTGCTGAACGGCCCGGATTCGCTGATCCACCAGGGTTTTGTGGATGGCTGCTCCGCCTCAATTTCCGGGCTGGCAAACGTGGCACCGGAGGCGATTAACGCCATCTGGGCGCGCTTCCATGCGGGCGATATTGCCGGTTCGCATCAGGCACAGGAGAACGTCACCGGCCTGCGCACCGCACTGTACAGCATCGGTTTCTCACCGGCCGCCGTGAAAAAAGCGGTCAGCCTGCAGGGCTTTGAGGTGGGTGAAAGCCGCTATGCGGTGCAGTTCAGCGCCGAAGAGCAGCAGCAGATCCGTCAAATCGTGAACCACTACCTGCAATAACGTCCATCACCTTTGCACCCTACCGGTCAGATGAGAACGAACCTGCTGGTCGCCATCTGCCAGAACAATCGAGGTCATGATGAAAGCATTTTCAACTGAGAGCACCTTACTGATCGTCGGCATGGTGGTCGCCTATATCCTGTTCACCACCTGGCTCACCTGGCGGCTGCGCAGTAAAACCAGCGGCGACTTTATGGAAGGCTCGCGCGCCATGCCTGCTTTTATCGTCGGCATTATGCTGATGTCTGAATATATCGGGGCAAAATCCACCATCGGCACCGCGCAGGCGGCCTTTGAAGATGGCTTCGCCGCCTCATGGTCGGTGATTGGTGCGGCAATTGGCTTCCCGCTGTTTGGCCTGATTCTGGTTAAGCGCATCTACAACACCGGAAAGATCACTATCTCCGGTGCTATCGCCGAGAAATATGGCAGTTCGACCAAGAATATTATCTCGCTGATCATGATCTATGCGCTGCTGCTGGTGAACGTCGGTAACTACATCAGCGGCGCGGCGGCAATCTCCACCGTACTCAAGATCGACCTGACCCAGGCTGCTTTTATCACTGCGGTGGTCAGCACCTTCTACTTTGCGTTTGGCGGCATGAAAGGCGTGGCCTGGGTCACGCTGCTGCACAGCGCCATCAAGTATATGGGGATCCTGATTATCCTCTATGTGGCGCTGAAAATGACCGGCGGCGTCGCCCCGATGATGGAGAAAATGCCGGCATTCTACTGGACATGGGATGGTCACGTCGGTGCCAGTACCATTGTGGCCTGGCTGATCGGGACCGTGGGTTCGATCTTCTGTACCCAGTTTGTGATTCAGGCGATCTCCTCCACCAAAGATGTGAAGTCAGCGAAGCGCGCCACCTGGGTCGCCTTCTTCTTCTGCCTGCCGATTGGTCTGGCGATGGCGCTGATTGGCGTGGCAGCGAAGTTTGCTCACCCGGATATCAAGAGCCTCTATGCGCTGCCGGTGTTTCTGCAGGATATGTCGCCGTGGCTGGCGGGCATTGTCACCACCTCGCTGGTGGCCTCGATTTTCGTCAGTGTCGGTACCGTGGCGCTGGCCATCGCCTCGCTGGTGGTGAAGGACTTTTACGTGCCTTATCGTAATCCTACGCCAGAGCGCGAATTTAAAATGACACGCTGGATCTCGATTGGCATCGGCTTCTTCCCGCTGCTGTTTGTTCTGTTCTTCCCGGAAGTGCTGAAGCTCTCGTTCTTTACCCGTGCGATTCGTCTGTCGATTACCGTTGTGGCGATCATGGCGTTCTACCTGCCGTGGTTTAAGAGCACACGCGGCGCCAATGCCGGTCTGATTGGCGCCTGCGTTGTCACTTCCGTCTGGTTCCTGATGGGTAACCCGTTTGGTATCGACAATATGTACGTGGCGCTGATCACCCCGGCAATTATTATGGTGATTGACCGCTGTATCCCGTCACGCCAGTCTCAGCCTCAATCGCAACACAATGCACAAAACAGTGGAGCCTAAAATGACTCAGGAAACCGTCACCGCAGAACGCACCGGCCTGCTTGCGCCTCACCCGCAGGATAGCGCGCAGCAGGTTGCGATGCTGCCCTCCTCCTGCCCGCAAAACCACGCGGCTAACCTGCTGCCGCTGCCCGATGGCGATCTGCTTTGCGTCTGGTTTGGCGGCACGCAGGAAGGGATTGCCGATATCTCTGTCTGGTGTTCACGGCTGCGAAAAGGCAGCGATCGCTGGAGTGAAGCCCAAAAACTCTCTGACGATCCGGGCCGTTCAGAACAGAATCCGGTGCTGTTTCTCGATCCCGACCAGGTGCTGTGGCTGCTGTGGACGGCGCAGAAATCGGGCAATCAGGACACCGCAATTGTGCGCTATCGCCAGTCTCACGATCTGGGCCAGAGCTGGGGGGAGATCAAAACGCTGCTGGATAAGCCCGGCACCTTTATTCGCCAGCCGATTGTGGTGCTGCCCAACGGTAACTGGTTGCTGCCGGTGTTTTACTGCCTGACGCAGCCTGGCGAAAAGTGGGTCGGCAGCTATGACGTGAGCGCGGTAAAAATCTCTGAAGATAAAGGCCAGAGCTGGCGTGACGTCAGCGTGCCTGACAGCACCGGCTGCGTTCATATGAACGTTACTCTGCTGGATGATGGCTCGCTGCTGGCGCTCTACCGCAGCCGCTGGGCTGACCACATTTACCAGAGCCGCTCACTTGATCAGGGCGAAAGCTGGAGCGCGCCACAGCCGTTATCGCTGCCCAACAATAACTCCTCAATTCAGGTCACAACACTGCGCAATGGTCATCTGGCGCTGGTGTTCAATGCCATGAGCGCCGAAGGTGCCAGCGAACGCCGGTTGTCGCTGTATGACGAAATTGAAGATGATGAAGAGGTAAGTGATGTTGCCGTCGCCGCTGAGCCGGTGGTGCACAGTGGTCGCACCGCTTTCTGGGGTGCGCCTCGTGCGCCGATGACGCTGGCTATCTCCACGGATGGCGGTAAAAGCTGGCCGCTGCAGCGCAATCTGGACGAGGGCGATGGCTACTGCATGACCAATAACTCCCAGCAGAAATTAAACCGTGAGTTCTCCTATCCCAGCATTAAACAGGGCCTGGATGGCGAACTGCATATCGCCTACACCTGGTATCGCCAGGCGATTAAATATGTGCGGGTCGCGGAGTCATGGGTGAAGGGAGGTGATGCGTGATTGAACGGATGGCGCTGGTGACCGGGGCCAGCTCCGGCATCGGTCAGGCGATTGCTGACCGTTTACTCGATGAGGGCTGGCAGGTTATCGGCCTGAGTCGCTCGGCGATAAGCCGGGCAGAAGCGGGCTGGCAGAGCCATCAAATCGATATCAGCGACAGCGCGGCATTGCAGGCTTTACTGGACGCGCTACCGGTACCGCAGGCGGTGATCCATGCAGCCGGTATGATGCAGGCCGCGCCGCTTGGGGAGCTGGATCTGAGCGCCAGTACACGCTTATGGCAACTGCACGTTGCCGCTGCTGAGCAGCTGGCGAATCATTTTGCACCGCGGATGCGTGTGGGCGGCAGAATTGTGCTGCTGGGCAGCCGGACATCAGGCGGTGCGGCGGGCCGCAGTCAGTATGTCGCCACCAAATCGGCGATGATCGGTATGGTGCGCAGCTGGGCGGCCGAACTCGCTCCGCGCGGCATTACCGCCAATATTGTGGCGCCAGGCGCCACCGAAACGCCGATGCTGCAACAACCGGGCCGTGCCAGTTCACCGCCCCGTCTGCCACCGATAGGCCGCTATATTCAGCCGCAGGAAGTGGCCGGGCTGGTCGATTTCCTGCTCTCCCCTGCGGCGGCGGCGATCACCGGCCAGCAGCTGGTAATGTGTGGCGGTGCATCGCTGAGTTAGTTAACAGGCCGGGCTGCTGAGTTCGCCCGGCCTTATAACCGTAAAGGATTGCCTTACTGTCTTACCGTACGGGTTTGCCGTACTGGTTCATAAACTGGCGATAAGCAGCGATCACCAGCTGAAAATCTTCAATGCCGCAGAACGAGAGGCTCTCTTCGTCATAGTAGTTCATCCCCTCTTCCATACCGTCATCTTCCAGAGCCAGCAGGTTGGCGCGGATCATCACCTCCTCTTCATCCAGCAGAATGGTGTACTCGCTGCCGATCCGCTGCCACTGACGTACGCTGCCTTTGACATCTTCAATGGCGGCTTCAACTTCATCCAGCAATCCCGGATCGTTTTTGACCTCTTCGTTGAACCAGTGGCCGACCGCTTCATGATCCATCGACATGCGAACCTTAATCTGTCCGGTCACATCGCGTAAAAATTCATATTCCATCGCCCGTTCCTCTCAACGTCGTCGTCTCACCTGGTAAGTGTCCGTGCTGCTCTCGCGGCAAAGTGTGACACGTCGCGCATTATTACAGGCTGTCTGCCGAAAGCCAGCTTTTGATTGTCTCTCTACCCCATGCTGAGACGAAAAAAAGGGGCGAATCATCGCCCCTTATTCATGCCTGCAAGGTGAAGAATCAGACCGCGGTCTGGAAAATCACACCATCAGCTTTGTCGGTGTACTGCGTCAGCTGGTCGAAGTTGAGATAGCGATACGTGTCGCTGGCCGTTTTATCGACCTGCGCCATGAATTGCTGATACTCATCCGGCGTTGGCAGTTTGCCAAGCAGAGACGCGACCGCAGCCAGCTCCGCTGACGCCAGGTAGACGTTAGCGCCGTTACCCAGACGGTTCGGGAAGTTACGGGTCGAAGTCGAGACCACCGTCGAACCATCTGCAACACGTGCCTGGTTACCCATGCAGAGTGAACAGCCCGGGATCTCGATACGCGCACCGCTTTTGCCGAATACGCTGTAGTAGCCTTCTTCAGTGAGCTGCGCCGCATCCATCTTGGTTGGCGGTGCCACCCACAGACGGGTTGGCAGCTGGCCTTTGTGGCTATCCAGCAGTTTACCCGCAGCACGGAAGTGACCAATGTTGGTCATGCATGAGCCGATAAACACTTCGTCGATCTTCTCACCCTGAACGTCAGAGAGCAGACGTGCATCGTCCGGATCGTTTGGCGCACAGAGGATTGGCTCTTTGATTTCAGCCAGATCGATTTCGATCACGGCGGCATATTCAGCATCGGCATCCGGCTCAAGCAACTGAGGATCGGCCAGCCATTTCTCCATACCTTCAATGCGACGCTCCAGCGTACGACGATCGCCGTAGCCTTCTGCGATCATCCACTTCAGCAGCACGATGTTGGAGCTGAGGTATTCGATAATCGGCGCTTTATCCAGCTTGATGGTACAGCCCGCAGCGGAACGTTCTGCTGACGCATCGGACAGCTCAAACGCCTGCTCAACTTTCAGATCCGGCAGACCTTCAATCTCCAGGATGCGACCAGAGAAGATGTTTTTCTTACCTTTCTTCTCAACGGTCAGCAGACCCTGTTTGATGGCATACAGCGGAATGGCGTGAACCAGATCGCGCAGGGTAATACCCGGCTCCATCTTACCTTTAAAGCGCACCAGAACCGATTCCGGCATGTCGAGCGGCATTACGCCAGTCGCGGCGGCAAACGCCACCAGGCCTGAACCCGCCGGGAAAGAGATGCCGATAGGGAAACGGGTGTGCGAGTCACCACCGGTACCGACGGTATCCGGCAGCAGCATACGGTTCAGCCAGCTGTGGATAATGCCGTCACCCGGACGCAGTGACACACCACCGCGGTTCATGATGAAGTCTGGCAGCGTATGGTGCGTGCTCACATCCACCGGCTTCGGATACGCGGCGGTGTGGCAGAACGACTGCATCACCAGATCGGTAGAGAAGCCCAGGCAAGCCAGATCTTTCAGCTCGTCACGGGTCATCGGGCCGGTGGTATCCTGCGAGCCAACCGAGGTCATCTTAGGTTCGCAATAGGCACCCGGACGAACGCCGGTCACGCCACAGGCGCGGCCAACCATTTTCTGCGCCAGCGAGAAACCACGGGTGCTCTCCGCGACATCTTTCGCCTGACGGAATACGGTGCTGTGCGGCAGACCCAGCGACTCGCGCGCTTTGGTGGTCAGACCGCGACCGATGATCAGCGGAATACGGCCACCGGCGCGCACTTCGTCAATCACTACTTCGGTTTTGAGCTCGAAGCTGGCCAGCAGCTCATTGGTTTCGTGGTTGCGGACTTCGCCTTTGAATGGATAGATGTCGATCACATCGCCCATGTTCAGGTTGTTTACGTCTACTTCAATGGGCAGTGCGCCCGCATCTTCCATGGTGTTGAAGAAGATGGGTGCAATTTTGCTGCCCAGCACCACGCCGCCGCCTTTTTTATTTGGCACGTTCGGGATGTCGTCGCCCATAAACCACAGCACCGAGTTGGTGGCGGATTTACGTGAAGAACCAGTTCCGACAACATCACCGACATACGCCAGCGGGAAGCCTTTGGTCTTCAGAGCTTCAATCTGTTTGATCGGGCCGATATTGCCCGCTTCATCAGGCTCAATGCCTTCACGGGCATTTTTCAGCATCGCCAGGGCGTGCAGAGGAATGTCTGGACGTGACCAGGCATCCTGGGCCGGAGAGAGATCGTCGGTGTTGGTTTCGCCAGTGACTTTAAACACGGTAACCGTGATTTTCTCTGCCAGTTCAGGCCGTGACAGATACCATTCCGCATCTGCCCAGGATTGCATCACCTGCTTCGCGTATTCATTACCCGCTTTCGCTTTCTCTTCGACATCATAGAAGTTGTCGAACATCAGCAGCGTGTGTGAAAGGGCTTTCGCGGCAATCGGAGCCAGTTTGCTATCGTCCAGCGCCTCAATCAGCGGATGAATATTGTAACCGCCCTGCATGGTGCCAAGCAGTTCAACCGCTTTTTCAGAAGATATCAGAGGAGAGGTTGCTTCGCCTTTGGCGACAGCCGCCAGGAAACCGGCTTTGACATACGCCGCTTCATCGACGCCAGGTGGGACGCGGTTGACCAATAAATCGATCAAAAATTCTTCTTCACCCGCAGGTGGATTTTTTAGCAGTTCAACCAGCGCGGCCATTTGGGAAGCCTCTAAAGGCTTAGGTACAATTCCCTGGGCAGCACGCTCGGCAACGTGCTTACGGTATTCTTCTAGCACGACGTTATCCTCGCTCTCATTATGTAGGGCTTTCCGACCACCTTGCTCACTTATGGAGAACAATCTTCCCTTTCTCGTCCAGGTTGAGGTGCCCGGTTTCGCGGAGGGCAGAATAGCAGTATTTCGTCTGTTTGTTAATCTGTTTACAAAAATACAACATAATCCACTACGGCCATTCTGCCCGCTTAACTCCCTGCATCAGCCAGCTGAGTCGGCTGAATGGGTCTCTCTGCAGCGTACCGCATTCCACACAAATGACTGCAGGTTTATGTCAGTTTTGCCGTGGCTTTAGCGAAGTGATTCAGGGAAATAGATAACTGGCAGGAATAGAAGCCGGCGTGTTTATGGGGTACAGCGGAGGTGAGCTCAGGAGGATAACAACACCAGGCCGGAAATCAGCCTGATGCAACTGACACCGAATCCGTCCTGCTGATTACTACTGATAAAACCCTGGTCGGTAAATCTCTTTTTCATCCTCGCAAGTTACACGTCAGAAGCTACAAGACAGAAACTGCTATTCAGAAGAGGTCGTCATGACCTCTTCTGTGCATGCTTAATTTTTCAGATTTTCCGGAAAATTGGCGGGCAACTGGTCAGGCGGACAGTCGATCACGCTTTCGTTATTTTCGCCCACATCACGGATTACGGTCAGCGTCGCGAACTCATCAATCACTTCGGTTGGATAAGCCGGACCCGCTTCGCGGAATTTTGCCATCTCTTCCAGATGATCATTCTGGAAGCAGACGGTTTTTTCCGGATTATTCATTACCCAGCGTGGGAAGAAGATGGTGCCGTGGAAAATTTTATCAGCCAGATTAACGGCCAGGCTGACATCGGTACCGGTTGGTTCAGTCCAGGAAACTTTATAGACATCCTGCGCCAGACGAACGACATAGACATGCTGATTTTTAACCCAGCGATTACCGACCATACCGCTGTGAATGCGATAGTCGATGGTGCTGGCATTTTTAATGTAGAGCTCGTAATTCCAGCCGTTGTCATAGGTGTAAACCAGATGTTTGCCGACGATGCCAGACAGGTCATGTTTATCGAAAGTGCTCATGGTTAATTCCT
Organism: Pantoea sp. BJFS-204; assembly: GCF_049310725.1. Classification (NCBI taxonomy): domain Bacteria; kingdom Pseudomonadati; phylum Pseudomonadota; class Gammaproteobacteria; order Enterobacterales; family Erwiniaceae; genus Pantoea; species Pantoea sp. BJFS-204. The sequence goes on from NZ_JBMOWE010000008.1 coordinate 89,181, forward strand.
CATTTGTTTTCCTTGAGGAGATTATTGCGCGTTACAAAACCGATGAATAACGCTATTTTTAGCACTAAATAATTTAATTTTTAGATGAGTGAGCATGTACAAGACAACACTAGAACAGTGGTATCTGCTCGACGCAGTAGTGAATGAGGGGAGTTTTGCGCTGGCAGCGGAGAAGAACAATCGCAGCCAGTCCTCACTGAGTTATCAGCTGAGCCTGTTACAGCAGCGGCTGGGTTTGACCCTATTACAGCAGGAGGGCCGCCGCGCTGTCCTGAGTGCAGAGGGACATCAGTTGCTCGCGCAGGTGCGTCCGCTACTGGAGGGATTCGGCGCGCTTGAGGCGCAGGCCAGTGCACTGCAACGCGGCGAGCGTTCACGCATCGATCTGATGGTCGATGCGACTCTGCCCAAACCCTTGCTATTCGATGTGCTTCAGACCTTTCAGCAACGCTATCCGCATGTCCGCATCTGGTTTAGCGAAATCGTCCGAAGCGAAACGCCTGACAGACTGGCGGAGCATCAGGCTGATCTCTGGCTGGTGGCGCAATATGGCGACACGCCGCTAGCAGGCGAAAGCCTGATGAGTGTCGATTTCGTCGCCGTCGCCCATCGCGACCACCCGCTGCACCGCGAATCCGCCCCGCTTAATGCTGCTACGCTGGCACGCTGGCCCTGCATTACCATTCTGGATCGTCAGCAGCAGCAGCAGTCAGAGGTCAATGGCGATCAGGCGGAGAACTGGTCATTCACGACGCTGTCGGCAGCCATTGAAGCGGTCCAGCATCAGTTAGGTTATGGCTGGCTGCCGGAACAGAATATCGCAGCGCTGTTAGAGAGCGGTGAGCTCCGTCCCCTGCCGCTGCTGCAGGGCCGCCGACGCAGTAGTTCGCTGGTGATGTATATCAATGAAGAGAGACTACCCGGCAACAGCGCCATTACTGCCCTGGCACAAATGTTTATTGAACGAGTGGCTGCATGGGAGATGCGTGGTTAGATGAAGGTTAGCTTGCTGCCTAATCTTCTGAGAATTCGACTGTCAGAGTGCCACCGTCCAGCATCCCATATTGTGTTTACCGGGTGTACTGGAAACAGTGAAAGGGATAAGCCAGACCTTAGCCGGCCCCTGAATTTTAGCATCCAGGAAGGTTATGCCCTGCTGATCTGCAGCCCTCTTTGCTTCCTCCCAGGAACTCCACCTATCCTGATGTTTAAGCCAGGAGCCCCGGTAATTTTGTCATAACAGTCGAATTGCTTTGTGATGAGTTTCGGGAATGGCAGAAAAGCACGCTCGTAATTATAGTCAGTTAACCCGGGAGACTGTGTCAGCGCACTAACTGATGAGCAGCGCCTGCGTTTCATTAAATTTGTTAAGCCCTGTAGTGCAGGGCTTTACGTTGCCGAGCCGTTTTCTGACATCAAAATCAGTGACGGATCTGTGAAAGTTCATCTTCTGAGAGACCGGTCATTTTCATGACGGTGTTACGGTCGATGCCGTTCTGCAGCATAGTGCGGGCAACTTCGACTTTGCCTTCATTTCGGCCTTTCTCGATTCCACGCTGTTCACCAAGCTGAATACCTTTCTCGATGCCCTTCTGCTCCAGCTGCTGTGCGATGGTCATAAGTGCGTCTCCGTGTTGCGGCACTCGCTGTGCCAGTTCGCGCACGAAGGCTTCGGAGTCAGCCGACTCGCCTGCCTGCAGTAAATAGTGTATCAGCGCTGTTACCTGGGGTGAAGAAAGATAATCGGCCATCAGTAACGTGGCCAGCCGATCGGTGAGAGTCGCGATGTCACGCTGATGTATGTGCTTCTGTAACAGCGTCAGCGCCGCCATGCTGCGGTGCCCCATGATTTCCTCATCCGGGATCACCGTGACATCCACCAGTGGAAAGGTACTGCCATAGAGGTTTTCCGCCAGCGAAGGGTCTTCAAATTCGTCGAGCCAGCGTGTTGAATACGGATAAGGCTGCGTTTGCCGGTATAGAACAGTACCGGTATAACCAGCGGCAGCTGCTTATGGCCCGCTTCAAGGTGGCGGTGCATAGCCGCCACAGCGTATCGCATCAGCCTGAATGCCATATGCCTGTCCGGCGTAGACTGATGCTCAACCAGGACGTGTATGTACCCATCCCCGTTACTGGTCTTCAGGCTGTAGAGGATATCGCTGAAATACTGGCGAAGATCGTCTTCAACGAACGAACCGGATTCAAGTTTCAGGGTGCTGAGGTCGCATATAGCGCGCAGTTCGGCGGGCAGATGTAGTTCCATGAAGTCGCGGGCAATGTCCGGCTGTGAGAGAAACTGCCGGAAAGTGGCATCGTGAGGTGTGGGAGTGCTGTTCTTTTTTTTCATCGGGCCTGACTCTGATATTCACATTCGTAGGGGATTACAGGCCAGATGTCTGGCCACCTCCATCATCAATGCGGTTTATCCCCGCTAGCGCGGGGAACACTCTTAATGTATGTGGCTGTAAAATATGATGATTTTACCCTCATAAAAAAATCACCACTAAATTCACGTATTTAAAGATCAGTAACTCACTGATTTGTAAGAGTCAGGAAGAGAATCAGCTGCAGTCCATCCAGATTCACCGGAATATGCATTCTTACGCCGGTTTTATCAATCTGGATAAAAGCATCATCAAAGACATCAACCTGACCATACGTGAGAAAGATCATGGCAACGGCTTAAGGGGTAAAAACTCATAAACGGTGCCTTTTGATTCCTCTGCCACCAATAAATTTAGCTATCACGCGGACTTACTTTTGAGGCCTGTTAATCGGAGCAGTAATACGCTCAAGCGCTACCTGAGCCAGAAAGCCCGAGCGACTTTTGTATTCGGGGTGTGAAGCCACACAACGATCAATCCGATCAATTAACGACCTGGGTAAAGTGACATTGATTTTTTCAGAGCCGCCCAGCAAACGAATGACATCTACATCAACCAATGCCCAGATATAACCCTGATAGTCAGGATTCGTGGCCAGAGTCTCAATGGTGGACACGGCAGGGATCTCATGACCGAGCTCTACACATAATTCGATATGCCCTGTGATAGCCTCTTTGGCGTTTTTAATGGCTTCATCAAGAGTATCCCCGGCAGAGAAACACCCTGGTAAATCGGGAACGATTACGCCGTATGCGTGTTCGTGATCACCCGCTTCAATCGCGATTGGATAAAACATATTCATACCTCTACGGACAAGCGGGATTAAATTCTCGCTTGTTTCCTGATGCTCTTTACCGTACCGATCGGTAAGTCTTTTTTAGGATGGGGTACTGTAACCAGCCCCGGTTTTGTCGGATGTGTGAAATGGTGATGGCTACCGTTTATCCCTGTCAGAACCCAGCCATCAGCCTTCATTTCGGAAATTAACGTGCTGCTATCCATCCCTGTGTCCTGTCGCGTCCCGATGAAAGCACGATAACTCTAATAACTCTCACAGGCAACGTTTTCAGGGTTATTGGGGTTACCTTTAGTCTTAACCCAAATCGATTCTTGCCATACAGCACCAAACTCCAGGCGAAAAAAAAGCCCCCATAACGGGAGCTTTCTTCTTTAGTAGCAGAAAGTTATTTCTTCTTCGCTTTCGCGTTAGGCAGATCGGTGATGCTGCCTTCGAAGATTTCTGCCGCCAGACCGACTGACTCATGCAGGGTCGGGTGAGCGTGGATGGTCAGCGCAATATCTTCCGCATCACAACCCATCTCAATCGCCAGACCGATTTCGCCTAACAGCTCGCCGCCGTTAGTACCGACAATCGCGCCACCAATAATCCGGTGCGTCTCTTTGTCGAAAATCAGTTTGGTCATACCGTCTGCACAATCAGAAGCGATAGCACGGCCTGAGGCTGCCCACGGGAAGGTGGAGGTCTCGTAGCTGATGCCCTTCTCTTTCGCTTCTTTCTCGGTCAGACCGACCCAGGCAACTTCTGGCTCAGTATAGGCAATTGAAGGGATCACTTTCGGATCGAAGTAGTGCTTCAGACCGGAGATCACTTCTGCCGCCACGTGGCCTTCATGCACGCCTTTGTGCGCCAGCATTGGCTGACCGACGATGTCGCCGATAGCATAGATGTGTGGCACGTTGGTGCGCATCTGCTTGTCGACGCGAATGAAGCCGCGATCGTCCACTTCCACGCCCGCTTTACCGGCATCCAGACCTTTACCGTTCGGCACACGGCCGATCGCCACCAGCACCGCGTCGTAACGCTGCGCTTCGCCTGGTGCTTTTTTACCTTCCATTGAAACGTAAATGCCATCGTCTTTTGCTTCAACGGCGGTCACTTTGGTTTCCAGCATCAGGTTAAATTTCTTGCTGATTTTCTTGGTAAAGACTTTCACCACGTCTTTATCCGCAGCCGGGATAACCTGGTCGAACATCTCAACCACATCAATCTCTGAACCCAGCGCATGATAAACCGTCGCCATTTCCAGACCGATGATGCCGCCGCCCATGACCAGCAAGCGCTTCGGCACTTCTTTCAGTTCCAGCGCATCGGTAGAGTCCCAGACACGTGGATCTTCATGTGGAATGAATGGCAGTTCGATTGGACGTGAACCCGCAGCGATAATGGCATTATCGAAGTTGATGGTGGTCGCGCCGCCTTCTCCTTCAACCACCAGGGTGTTAGCACCGGTGAATTTGCCAAGGCCGTTAACCACGGTGACTTTACGACCTTTTGCCATTCCTGACAGGCCGCCAGTCAACTGGTTGATAACCTTCTCTTTCCAGCTGCGAATCTTGTTGATATCAGTAGATGGCTGGCCAAACACAATGCCGTGCTCTTCAAGGGCTTTCGCCTCTTCAATCACTTTAGCAACATGCAGCAGCGCTTTAGATGGGATACAACCGACGTTCAGACAAACACCACCCAGGGTGCTGTAACGCTCTACCAGTACGGTTTCCAGACCTAAATCCGCACAACGGAAGGCTGCAGAGTAACCTGCAGGACCTGCCCCAAGTACTACGACCTGGGTTTTAATCTCTGTACTCATCATGACCTCTTAATTGATATCCGGCGGGTCAGACTTTCTTATAATGCCCTTGTTCCACCGGGACTTTCACCGCAAGAGTTTACAGAATTGTTAACAAACTGCCAACCGCGGCGCGACGAATCGTTACAGGAAGGCCGGCTTCCGCCGGCCTTCTTTACATTTACATAACTAAACGACGAATGTCAGACAACATATTGCCGATGATGGTGATGAATCGTGCACCATCAGCACCGTCGATTACGCGGTGGTCGAAGGAGAGAGAAATCGGCATCATCAGACGCGGAGTAAACTCTTTACCGTTCCACACCGGCTCCATCGCCGATTTAGAGACACCCAGGATAGCCACTTCCGGCGCGTTCACGATCGGCGCGAAGTGCGTAGTGCCCAGGCCGCCCAGGCTGGAGATGGTGAAACATCCGCCCTGCATGTCGCCCGCTGTCAGCTTACCGTCACGCGCTTTCTTCGAAATCGCCATCAGTTCACGCGACAGCTCGGTGATGCCTTTCTTGTTCACGTCTTTGAAGACCGGAACCACCAGGCCATTTGGTGTATCAACCGCCACACCGATGTTGATATATTTTTTCAGCGTCAGTTTCTGTGCATCTTCAGACAGCGAGCTGTTGAAGCGTGGCATCTGCTCAAGCGCCGCCGCGACCGCTTTCATGATGAACACCACCGGGGTGTACTTCACATCCAGCTTACGCTTCTCTGCTTCAGCATTCTGCTGCTTACGGAAGGCTTCCAGATCGGTGATATCGGTTTTGTCGAAATGCGTAACGTGCGGGATCATTACCCAGTTACGGCTCAGATTCGCGCCAGAAATTTTCTGGATACGACCCAGTTCGACTTCTTCGATTTCGCCAAACTTACTGAAATCAACTTTCGGCCATGGCAGCATGCCTGGCAGACCGCCGCCGCTGGCTGCAGCTGGTGCCGCTTCAGCGCGTTTCACGGCCTCTTTCACGTAAGCCTGCACGTCTTCTTTCAGAATGCGACCTTTACGGCCGGTGCCTTTGACTTTCGCCAGGTTAACACCGAACTCGCGCGCCAGGCGACGGATCACCGGGGTAGCGTGAACGTAAGCGTCGTTCTCTGCGAACTCACCTTTGCTTTCCGCTTTAGCTGGAGCGGGTGCCGCGGCTTTAGCGTCAGATTTGGCAGCAGGAGCCGGTACAGCTTCCTGTTTCGCGGCCGCAGGGGCAGCCGGAGCAGCACCTTCGACCTCGAACACCATGATCAGTGAGCCGGTGCTGACTTTATCGCCGGTCGCCACTTTCAACTCTTTGACGGTACCTGCAAACGGCGCAGGCACTTCCATAGAGGCTTTGTCGCCTTCAACCACAATCAGTGACTGCTCAGCTTCAACTTTGTCGCCGACTTTGACCAGGATCTCGGTAACTTCAACTTCATCACCGCCGATATCCGGAACGTTAACGTCTTTGGCGCCTGCAGCCGCGGCAGGTGCCGATGCCGCTTCTTCTTTCACTTCTGGCTTCGCGTCAGAGGCCGGTGCTGCGCCTTCTGCTTCAAAGACCATGATGGCTGAACCGGTGCTGACCTTGTCGCCGGTGGAAATAGTGATCTCTTTGACCACACCCGCGAACGGAGCCGGGACTTCCATCGACGCTTTATCGCCTTCCACCACAATCAGTGACTGCTCGGCTTCGACTTTGTCGCCAACCTTAACCAGGATCTCAGTGACTTCAACTTCGTCACCGCCGATATCCGGCACAGCCACTTCTTTGCTGGCCGTGGCCGCAGCAGCGGCTGGCGCTGGCGCCGCGTCCGCTTTTTTCTCTTCGGCGGCGGCAGGTGCTGCTTCCGCAGCGCCTTCAGCATCAAACACCATGATCAGTGAGCCGGTCTCAACTTTGTCACCGGTAGAGATTTTGATCTCTTTCACTACGCCAGCCTGCGGCGACGGCACTTCCATTGAGGCTTTGTCGCCTTCCACGGTGATCAGCGACTGCTCGGCTTCCACCTTGTCGCCAACTTTCACCAGAATCTCGGTGACTTCAACTTCGTCAGACCCGATATCCGGTACCTTAATTTCGATAGCCATTACTCTATTACCTCTTAAGCCAGACGCGGGTTAACTTTATCGGCATCGATATTGAATCGGGTGATCGCGTCGGCCACCACTTTCTTCTCGATCTCGCCGCGTTTAGCCAGCTCACCCAGCGCGGCAACCACCACATAAGATGCATCAACTTCAAAGTGATGACGCAGGTTCTCACGGCTGTCAGAGCGACCAAAGCCATCGGTACCCAGTACGCGATAATCGCTGGCCGGGACATAGCTACGAACCTGCTCAGCGAACAGTTTCATGTAGTCGGTTGAGGCGACAGCAGGTGCGTCGTTCATCACCTGAGCGATGTAAGGTACGCGCGCTTCTTCTGTCGGATGCAGCATGTTCCAGCGCTCACAATCCTGGCCATCACGTGCCAGTTCAGTGAACGAGGTGACGCTGTAGACATCAGAGCCGATACCGTAATCTTTCGCCAGGATCTGCGCAGCTTCACGCACATGACGCAGGATAGAACCTGAGCCCAGCAGCTGCACTTTGCCTTTGCTGCCGTCTACCGTTTCCAGTTTGTAGATACCCTTACGGATACCCTCTTCTGCACCAGCGGGCATTGCTGGCATATGGTAGTTTTCGTTCAGCGTGGTGATGTAGTAGTAAACGTTCTCCTGCGCTTCGCCATACATACGCACCAGACCGTCATGCATGATGACAGCCACTTCATAGGCGTAAGAAGGATCGTAGGAGATACAGTTCGGGATAGTCAGCGACTGAATGTGGCTGTGACCATCTTCATGCTGCAGACCTTCGCCGTTCAGGGTAGTACGACCTGAGGTGCCGCCGACCAGGAAGCCGCGCGCCTGTTGGTCGCCCGCCAGCCACATCAGATCGCCGATACGCTGGAAGCCGAACATCGAGTAATAGATGTAGAACGGGATCATCGGCAGGTTGTTGGTGCTGTAAGAGGTCGCCGCAGCCAGCCAGGATGAACCTGCGCCCAGCTCGTTGATCCCTTCCTGCAGAATCTGGCCTTTCTCGTCTTCTTTGTAGTAAGCAACCTGCTCGCGGTCCTGCGGGGTGTACTGCTGACCGTTCGGGCTGTAGATACCAATCTGACGGAACAGACCTTCCATACCAAAGGTACGCGCTTCATCAGCGAGGATCGGAACCAGGCGATCTTTGATCGACTTGTTCTTCAGCATCACGTTCAGGGCACGTACAAAGGCGATGGTGGTTGAGATCTCTTTGTTCTGCTCATCCAGCAGCGCACTGAACTCTTCGAGTGCTGGCATTTCCAGCTTTTCAGTGAACTTCGGCTGACGTGTTGGCAGGTAGCCGCCTAACTTCTCACGCTGACCGTGCAGATACGTGTGCTCTTCAGAGCCCTTTTCAAAGGTCACGTACGGCAGTGATTCAATTTTGTCATCTGCAACTGGCACGTTGAAGCGATCACGGATATAGCGCACGCCATCCATGTTCATCTTCTTCACCTGGTGGGCAATGTTTTTGCCTTCCGCGGTGTCGCCCATACCATAACCTTTGATGGTATGCGCCAGGATCAGTACTGGCTTGCCTTTGGTGTCCTGCGCTTTTTTCAGTGCCGCGTAGATTTTCTTCGGATCGTGGCCGCCACGGTTCAATGCCCAGATTTCATCATCGGACAGATCTTTAACCAGCGCGGCGGTTTCCGGATATTTACCAAAGAAGTGCTCACGCACATAGGCACCATCACGGGATTTGAAGGTCTGGTAATCGCCGTCGACGGTTTCGTTCATCAGCTGAATCAGCTTGCCGCTGGTATCTTTGCGCAGCAGCTCATCCCAGCGACCGCCCCAGATGACCTTGATCACTTCCCAGCCAGCACCGGCAAAGATGCCTTCCAGCTCGTTGATGATCTTGCCATTACCGGTAACCGGGCCATCCAGACGCTGCAGGTTGCAGTTAATGATGAAGACCAGATTATCCAGTTTTTCACGGGTCGCGATGGTGATCGCGCCTTTAGATTCTGGCTCATCCATCTCACCGTCACCCAGGAAGGCGTAAACGGTCTGAGCAGAGGTATCTTTCAGGCCACGGTGTTCCAGATACTTCAGGAACTTCGCCTGATAGATAGCCGATAGCGGACCCAGACCCATTGATACGGTCGGGAACTGCCAGAATTCCGGCATTAATTTCGGGTGCGGATAAGAAGAGAGGCCTTTACCGTCAACTTCCTGACGGAAGTTATTCATCTGGTCTTCGGTCAGACGACCTTCAAGGAACGCACGGGCATAAATGCCGGGAGAGATGTGGCCCTGGAAATAGACCAGATCGCCGCCATCCTTCTCACTGCGCGCGCGGAAGAAGTGGTTGAAGCACACTTCATAAATCGTCGCAGAAGACTGGAAGGAGGACATGTGGCCGCCGAGTTCCAGATCTTTCTTCGATGCGCGCAGCACCGACATGATGGCGTTCCAGCGAATTGCGGAACGGATACGACGTTCAAGAGAGGTATTGCCCGGATAATCGGGTTCATCTTCAACGGCAATAGAGTTGATGTAGTTGCTGATTGCAGAAGATCCTGCAGCCACGTTTACGCCGCCTTTGCGGGCTGCACCCAGTACCTGATCAATCAGATACTGTGCACGTTCAACACCTTCTTCACGGATGACCGATTCGATCGCCTGTAGCCAGTCACGAGTTTCAATCGGATCCACGTCATTGTGTAAACGTTCTGACATGGGTGTGTTCCTTATCTGTGTCTAATACGTTGAATAATCGGGAGCCTGTTAAAGCAGATGCAGGCAGGCTCGTCTGATGTCAGTACGATCTTTGTCGCACGTTATTCCTTACGTTGCTGTAAACGACGCAGGGAGCGTTCTCGACGGCTCTGCTCCCGACTTCTGTCCAGCAAGATTTCCTCTATGAACGCCAGGTGACGGTGTGAAGCCTCGCGCGCTTTTTCTGGCTCACGAGCCACAATCGCCTCAAAGATTCTGGCGCGGTGACCGCTCACTTTTGCCAGCATTTCCCGGCGCGAGTAGAGCAATTCGAAATTCTGGCGAACGTTTTGTTCCAGCATAGGGCCCATTGAGCGTAGCAAATGTAAAAGCACAACATTATGGGCCGCTTCTGTGACAGCGATCTGATACTGCATCACTGCGTCCGCTTCGGCGTCTAAATCGCCGCTGTCCTGCGCCTGCTGGATATTCACATGGCAGTCGCGAATGCGCAGCAGGTCTTCCTCTGTGCCGCGCAGCGCCGCGTAATAGGCGGCGATGCCTTCTAAGGCATGGCGCGTTTCCAGCAGATCAAACTGTGATTCCGGATGGTCGGCGAGAAGCTCAACGAGTGGATCGCTTAAGCTTTGCCAGAGATTCTCCTGCACGAACGTTCCGCCACCTTGTCGGCGCAGCAATAATCCTTTGGCTTCTAAGCGCTGGATCGCTTCGCGGAGAGACGGACGTGAGACATCGAATTGTTTGGCGAGTTCGCGCTCAGGCAGCAGCTTCTCTCCCGGACGCAGGGTCCCTTCCATAATCAGCGATTCGAGCTGTTGCTCGATAGCGTCGGAGAGCTTAGGTTGGCGAATCTTACTGTAAGCCATCGTCCCTTCTTATTAAGCCAGTCGTCCGGAGTAAATTGGTAATACCAATTGCAAAGAGGTGCCGGTAAAGTAACAAAGTATTCACCTTGTGTCTATATGGTGTCTGCGACATTCACCTGCCCCCAAAGCCTGTGCTGGCGCTAACTTGCGGTTAAAAAAATGAAAAATTCGCGTTACCGTAAATGTTAAATAATTTCACTTTTACCAAACCTTACACCCGCTTAGCGCGTTAGCGCAGCGGCAGACATAAGTGAAAGCTATTCGTCATTAACGGAATTTCATGGCAGAAGTTGCTGTGGGCAGACGTGACCAGGACGGCGTTTTTTCAGTCAACTCTCAGCACGAAAGGCGAAAGCAGGTGCAAAGCGATTCGCTTATCACTATTCTTGTCGCCAGGGTAGCAGATGGCACTATTCAGTACGCCAGATACCGTAAAATAATCAATACGTTATTGTAACTACTTCATTACAGCGTCCTGCGCTGCGAACGAAGAATAAAAACATCACGAGGTTTGTATGGAACAACAGCAAGGCGAAGCGCTGAAACGTGGTCTCAAGAACCGCCATATTCAGCTCATCGCGCTGGGTGGTGCAGTGGGAACCGGCCTGTTTCTGGGCAGTGCATCGGTCATTGAATCCGCCGGACCGGCCGTAATTCTGGGCTATGCGATTGCCGGTTTTATTGCCTTTTTAATCATGCGCCAGTTAGGCGAAATGGTCGTGGAAGAGCCGGTCGCCGGCAGCTTCAGCCACTTTGCGTATAAATACTGGGGCAACTTTGCAGGCTTCGCTTCGGGCTGGAACTACTGGGTGCTCTATGTGCTGGTCGCCATGGCGGAACTCACCGCCGTTGGCAAATATGTCCAGTTCTGGTGGCCAGACTTTCCGACCTGGGCTTCGGCTGCCATCTTCTTCGTGATGATTAACGCCATTAACCTGACCAATGTGAAAGTGTTCGGTGAGATGGAGTTCTGGTTCGCCATCGTTAAAGTGGTTGCGGTGATTGGCATGATCCTGTTCGGAGGCTGGTTGCTGTTCAGCGGTCACGCGGGTCCGCAGGCTACCGTGCGCAACCTGTGGGAACAGGGCGGATTTTTCCCGCATGGCATCGGCGGTCTGGTGATGGTCATGGCGATTATCATGTTCTCGTTTGGTGGCCTGGAGCTGGTGGGTATCACCGCCGCTGAAGCGGATAACCCAGAAGTGAGCATTCCAAAAGCGACCAACCAGGTGCTGTGGCGTATTCTGATTTTCTATATTGGTTCGCTGGCGGTGCTGCTGTCACTGATGCCGTGGACGCGTGTCACGTCAGAAGTCAGCCCGTTTGTCTTTATCTTCCACGAACTGGGCGATGCCATGGTGGCGAATGCGCTCAACGTGGTCATCCTGACGGCGGCTCTGTCGGTCTATAACAGCTGCGTTTACTGCAACAGCCGTATGCTGTTTGGTCTGGCACAGCAGGGTAATGCGCCGAAAGCGCTGCTGAAGGTCGATCGTCGCGGTGTGCCGGTGTTAACGATTCTGGTCTCTGCTGTCGCCACTGCGCTCTGTGTGCTGATCAACTATCTGATGCCGGGTGAAGCGTTTGGCCTGCTGATGTCGCTGGTCGTTTCTGCGCTGGTGATCAACTGGGCGATGATCAGCCTGGCGCACCTTAAGTTCCGTCGTAAGAAAGATCAGCAGGGCGTAACCACCCGCTTTAAAGCGCTGCTCTATCCGGCGGGTAACTGGATTTGCCTGATTTTCCTGGCGGCGATTCTGGTACTGATGGCGACCACGCCGGGCATGGCGATCTCTGTCTGGCTGATTCCGGTCTGGCTGGTGATTCTGGGCGTGGGTTACTTTATCAAGAACCAGACACAGAAAGCCTGATGCTTTACCACGTGCTGCGACCTCCTGCGGGGTTGCAGCACGTCATCCGCGCCTCCCTGCCCGTCTCAACTGCCCCGATCCAGTTCACACTTCTCTCCCCGCAACTGTTTTGTCCATCTTCATAACGAATTACTCCCGTTCATCTCGCTGATTTCCTGCCAATAATTCCTGTTCACACTGGATGCGCAGGAGAAAACCATGAAAGGTACAGCCCTCCCGTTTCGGGAAAAACTGGGATATGGCATGGGCGATGCCGGATGCAACATGATTGGCGGTGCCATCATGCTGTTCCTGAACTACTTCTATACCGACGTTTTCGGCCTGGCCCCGGCGCTGGTGGGAACCCTGCTGCTCTCGGTCAGAGTGCTCGATGCGGTAACCGATCCGATTATGGGCGCGATCGCCGATCGCACCCAGAGTCGCTGGGGTCGCTTTCGTCCCTGGCTGCTGTGGGTTTCCGTACCTTACGTCGTGTTCAGCGTATTGATGTTCACCACGCCAGACTGGACCTATCACAACAAGGTGATCTGGGCCTTCGTCACCTACTTCCTGATGTCACTGACCTACACGGCGATTAACATTCCTTACTGCTCTCTGGGCGGCGTGATTACCAACGATCCCGGTGAGCGCGTCTCCTGCCAGTCTTATCGCTTTGTCATGGTCGGCATCGCCACGCTGATACTCTCTCTGTCCCTGCTGCCGATGGCAGAGTGGTTCGGTGGCGAAGACAAAGCGCGCGGCTACCAGATGGCGATGGCGGTACTGGCAACCATTGGCCTGGCGATGTTTCTGTTCTGCTTTGCCACGGTACGTGAACGTATCCGCCCTGCCGTGCCGAGCAATGATGACCTGAAAAAAGATCTGCGTGACGTCTGGAAGAATGACCAGTGGGTACGCATTCTGCTGCTGACGTTCTGTAACGTCTGTCCCGGCTTCATCCGTATGGCGGCCACCATGTATTACGTGACCTGGGTCATGGGCCAGTCGACGCACTTCGCCACGCTGTTTATCAGCCTGGGTGTGATTGGCATGATGGTCGGCAGCACGCTGGCGAAATGGCTCACCGATCGCTGGTGCAAACTCAAAGTCTTCTTCTGGACCAATATCGCGCTGGCACTCTTCTCCAGCGGTTTCTACTGGATCGATCCCCACGCCACCGTGATGGTCGTGATCGCCTACTTTGTGCTGAATATCCTGCATCAGATCCCCTCTCCGCTGCACTGGTCACTGATGGCCGATGTGGATGACTACGGCGAATGGAAAACCGGCAAACGCATCACCGGCATCAGCTTCTCCGGCAACCTGTTCTTCCTCAAGGTGGGACTGGCGGTTGCCGGTGCGATGGTCGGCTTTCTGCTGTCGATCTATGGCTACAATGCAGGTGCTAAGCAGCAGTCACCTGAGGCGATTAACGGCATCATGCTGCTGTTCACCATTATTCCGGGTGTCGGCTATCTGATTACCGCCGGTGTGGTACGACTGATGAAGGTCGACCGCAAAATGATGATTACCATCCAGCAGGATCTCGCGCTGCGCCGCGAAAACTTCCATGAGTTACACACCGTTCGCCTGCGCGACGGTGTTGTCACGCCAACCGGAGATGTTAAATGACCGCAATCTTGCCGAATCCTTTTATCGAGCAGCGTGCCGACCCCTTTATCCTGCGCCATGAACAGTTTTATTACTTTGTAGCATCGGTGCCAGAGTATGACCGGCTGGAGATCCGTCGCGCCACGACGCTGGCTGGCCTGCGCAGCGCCGAGCCGGTGGTCGTCTGGCGCAAGCCCGAGAGCGGCCCCTTTAGCGAGTTAATCTGGGCACCTGAGCTGCACTACATTGACGGACAGTGGGTCATCTATTTCGCGGCAGCACCGACGCGTGAAATCAAAGAGGGACTGTTTCAGCACCGGATGTATGCGCTGGTGTGTGAGGCGGAAGATCCGCTGCAGGGCGATTGGCAGCCCTGTCGCCGGGTCTTCAGCCAGTTCGACAGCTTCTCACTGGATGCTACCCACTTCGTGCATCAGGGTAAAAACTGGTATCTCTGGGCGCAGAAAGATCCATTGATTCCCGGCAACTCTAACCTCTATCTGGCTGAGCTGCTTAATCCCTGGACGCTGAAAGGCACGCCGGTGATGCTGAGCCGGCCAGAATATGAGTGGGAGTGCGCAGGCTTTAGCGTTAATGAAGGACCGGCGGTTATTCGTCACGGGGATCGGCTGTTTGTGACCTACTCTGCCAGCGCCACCGATGAGAATTACTGTCTGGGGATACTGTCGATTGACGTTGATGCCGATCCGCTTGATGTCGCCGCATGGCAAAAGTCTGCACGGCCGGTATTTGTTTCCAGCTGGGACAACCATCAGTATGGACCGGGTCACAACAGTTTTACCCAGGATGAGGCGGGACGCGACGTGCTGGTATACCACGCGCGTAACTACACTGAAATTGAAGGCGATCCGTTATGGGATCCAAACCGCCATACCCGACTGAAATATTTCAGCTGGCGGGAAGATGGCACGCCTGATTTCGGCGTGCCGCCTGCCGATTACACCAGCGTGCCGTAAATCGTCAGCAACGCGACAGCGACCACCAGTACCAGTGAGGTACGTTTCGCTAACGCCACGGCAACCCGTGGCGTTTCGACTTTATCGGTGTGCGGATCGCGTGACAGTGAGAACTGCGCCAGGGTCGTCAGCACCTGATACTGAGAACGATGCCGATCGGTCAGCGAAGCAAACCAGGCGGGCAGCGCTTTCTCGCCATGACCCAGCAGGGCGTAAGCCACACCCGCCAGCCGCGCCGGGATCCAGTCGAGAAGATGCAGAATGGCATCCACGCCAGATTGTGAACGCGCCATCGGTGTTCCGTGCTTTGCCAGCCAGCCTTGCCAGGCCCGCAGAAAAGCGTAACCCACCAGCAGCACCGGTCCCCACGGACCGCCCACCACCAGCCAGAACATTGGCGCAAGGTAGAAACGGAAGTTTATCCAGATCAGGGCATTCTGCAGTTCACGCAGGAACTCGCGCTCGCTGCATTCCACCGGCACGCCATGAATCAGCGTCAGTTCAGCCGCCATCGCCTGATGCGCAGCGTCGTCGTCATGACTGGCCGCTTTCAGATAGCTGTGGTAGTGCTGCCGCACCGAACCGGCACCGATACAGAGCAGTCCGGCAACAATCCAGAAGAGCAGTTGCAGCACGCCAAACAGCAGCCCTTTAAGACTCCAGATCACCAGCGCGGTCAGCGCCATCGCCAGCACGGTCATCAGCAGGGTGCGCATCATTGAGAAATGGTGGCGCTGGCGAAAGATCGGCTCCAGCCGGTGTTCGAGCTGCCAGTGCTCGCCCAGTTTAAACAGGCGCTCCCAGCCTAAAACCAACAACAAGGTAAACAACGTCATACTGACTCCGCAAAAATCAGGATTTTTGCTGCGTTAACAGCTGTTTGTAGTAGTCCCAGTCAAAAGCAGGTCCGGGATCGGTTTTGCGTACCGGTGCGATGTCACTGTGCCCCGTGATACGTGCAGGCGTTAACGGATAGTGTTGCAGCAGTAATTGCGTCACCTGCTGCAAGGCCCGATATTGCGCCTCGCTATAAGGCTCACTGTCTGTCCCTTCCAGTTCGATGCCTATGGAGAAGTCGTTGCAGTTCTCACGTCCTTCGAACTGCGAAATGCCTGCATGCCAGGCGCGTTTATCAAAGGGGACATACTGCACGATCTCCCCGTCACGGCGAATCAGGCAGTGTGCCGCCACTTTCAGCGCGGCGATATCCGCAAAATAGGGATGGGCATCGGGCGGTAAGGTGCCGGTGAACAGTTTATCGATCCATTGCCCGCCAAATTCACCGGGTGGCAGGCTGATATTGTGGATCACCAGCAGTGAAGGTGCCTCATTATCAGGGCGTTCGTTGCAATGCGGCGACGGCACATGACGCACGCGGGTCAGCCAGCCCTGTTTGATTTTCATAGCGGTTTTCCTTATTTCACCTGGCTGAGAATAGCATGAATAATAAAGGATTCTTGCTTCTTAGTGTGCCGGTCTGATGACATTCACGCACTGCGTGTTAAGGATACTAAACAAAATACTATCAGTTGCTGGAACCGAATGGCGGTTCAGGCTATTGTGACCGCCTCTGTCATTTCCCCTTTCAGGAGTAAAACGCCTATGTCATCCCGTGGTTATGATCCCGACAGCCGTCGTCAGGCGCTGATTAAACGCATTGAAAGTGACATTCCGGATAGCGTTGCGCTGGCGTTAAAAGAGGATCTCGGGGGCGAGATCGACGCTGACCGCGATATCACCGCGCAGCTGTTACCCGCCGATACCCAGGCCGATGCGCAGGTCATCACCCGCGAAGCCGGTGTTTTCTGTGGTAAACGCTGGGTTGAAGAGGTGTTCATTCAGCTCGGCTCACACGCGACCCTGATCTGGCATGTCGAAGATGGTGATCAGATCGAGGCTGACCAGCTGCTGTTTGAAATCGAGGGACCTGCCCGGCTACTGCTGACCGCCGAGCGAACGGCGCTTAATTTTGTGCAGACGCTCTCAGGCGTTGCTACCGAAGTCAGCCGCTATGTCGCGCTGCTGGCGGGAAGCCAGACGCAACTGCTGGACACGCGTAAAACCCTGCCCGGACTGCGGACTGCGCTGAAATATGCCGTGTTGTGCGGCGGTGGCAGTAATCATCGGCTGGGCCTCTCTGACGCTTATCTCATCAAAGAGAACCATATTATTGCCAGCGGTTCGATTCGGCAGGCAGTGGAAAGAGCGCAATGGTTGCAGCCCGATGTGCCGGTTGAAGTTGAGGTGGAATCGCTGGAGGAGTTACGTCAGGCGCTGGAAGCGGAAGCCGATATCGTGATGCTGGATAACTTCAGCCTGGAAGCGATGCGTGCCGCCGTCGAACTTAATCAGGGTCGGGCGTTGCTGGAGGTCTCCGGTAACGTCACCGAAACCACCCTGCCACAGATCGCCCTGACCGGCGTGGACTATGTTTCGGTTGGCGCGCTGACCAAACATGTGCGGGCGCTGGATCTCTCGATGCGCTTTAAACAAAAATAGCCTGCCTCGCCGTCACTCAACACGGCGATTTTGCGACCCTGCTTCCGGCGCAGTTTCGACTGCGCTGTAAGTCTGAAATCTGTTCACATCACGCTTTCCAGTTTGCCCATCTCTGCCTGTCTTTTACTGCCCCCGATTTTTAACCTGTCGCCTTCTTAATACGGAGACGATGTGATGAATTATCAACGTGGATTTACGCTGGTTGAACTGATGATTGTGGTGGGTATTGTGGCAATCTTAAGTGCCATCGGCCTGCCCGCTTATCAAAATTATCTGCAGCGTGCTGCCCTTACCGACATGCTGCAAACCATGGTGCCCTATAAAACCGCTGTTGAGCTTTGCGCCATGGAGCGCGGCGGCCCGACGCAGTGCCAGGCCGGAGAAGCGGGTATTCCTGCTGCCAGGGGATCGCGCTATGTCTCAGCACTGAGCGTGACCAACGGGGTCATTACGCTGACCGGCCAGGAAAGCCTGAATGGGCTGAGCGTTGAAATGCTGCCGCTCTGGGACAGCACCGAGGGCGGCATCAGTTGGCAACGCAGCTGCACCAGCAGCAACAATAGCCTGCGCGACAATTGCCTGCAGCAGTTCCGCTTTGCGGATAAAGGAGCCAGCGATGAGCAAGCCTGATGAGGCGATCGCGGCATTATGTCAGCGCTATCGTGCCCTGGTTTTGCACCATGATGCCAGCCATCTGCGTGTTGCCGTCGCGGAAAGCGTGCCGCCAGGGCTGGCTGAAGCCCTCCATTTTGCCAGCCAGTGTCAGATTGAAATCGAGTGCTGGCCGCAGGCCCGGCTCGACCAGCTTCAGCACGCTGACACACCGCTGGTGGCGCGCGAAGAGGCGCCCACAGAATCAGCGATCGAAGCGACACAGCTGATCCTGCGTCAGGCGCTGGAGCGTCGCGCCTCTGATGTCCATATCGAACCCGGCCGTGATGGCCTGCGGGTGCGTTTGCGTATCGATGGCGTATTGCACCCTCTATCTTCCCTGCCCGTCACCCAGCCTGCTGCGCTGCTGGCGCGACTGAAGATCCTCGGCGGACTGGATATCGCCGAACGCCGGTTACCGCAGGATGGTCAGTTCAGTCTGGAGATCGCCAGTAAACCCGCCTCTTTTCGCCTGGCCACCTTACCCATCTACGGTGGTGAGAAAGCGGTGGTCCGGCTGTTGCAGAGTGAAAGCGCGGCGCTGTCGCTGGATAAGCTCGGCTTACCCGCCGCGCAGTTGCGCCTGTTCTGCGCCGCGCTGGCGCAGCCGCAGGGGCTGATTCTGGTCACCGGGCCTACCGGCAGCGGCAAGACGTTTACGCTCTATAGCGGACTCAGTGCCCTGAATACGCCGGAAAAAAATCTGTGCAGCGTTGAAGATCCGATTGAGATCCCCCTGCCCGGCATTAACCAGACGCAGATCCATGCTAAAAACGGCCTCGATTTTAACCGCGTGCTGCGGGCGCTGCTGAGACAGGATCCGGATGTGATCATGGTTGGGGAGATCCGCGATGCTGAAACGGCGGAGATTGCGGTTAAAGCGGCACAGACCGGGCATCTGGTGCTGTCGACGCTGCACACCAACTCCACCGCCGAGACCCTGACCCGGCTACGACAGATGGGTATTCCCGGTTATCTTCTGGGGTCGGCGCTGAAACTGATTGTTGCTCAGCGCCTGGTTCGACGCCTCTGTCCCCACTGCCGTCAGCCCGCTCAGGCGGTGGCGCACTATCCTGCGGAACTCTGGCCCGGTACCTTGCAAACCTGGCGAGCTCCCGGCTGCGACCACTGTTTTTCCGGCTATTTTGGCCGGCTGGCGCTGTTTGAACTGCTGCCGATCAATGCCAGGCTGCAAAATGCGATCGCCGCCGAAATGCCGCTGGAGAATTTGCTCAGCCTGGCGAAACAGCAGGGATTACGCACCCTGCTGGTTTCTGGCCTGGAGGCAGTAAGCCGGGGCGATACCTCGCTGGAAGAGATGCAACGGGTGATTGGGCTGGACGATGGCTGATGCGTCTTTATTTCGCTGGCAGGCGGTCGATAGCCAGGGCCAGTTAGTCAGTGGCCAGCTACTGGCTATCGACAGTGATAACCTGCTGCTGATGCTGGCGCAGCGCGATCTTCTGCCGGTGAGCTGGAAGCGAGAAAAAGTGTGGCGTCAGAGGGAGTGGAAGTGGCAGCACAAAACCGATCTGATTCGTCAGCTGGCAACCCTGCTCAAAGCGGGACTGCCGCTGGCAGAGAGTCTGGCTTTGCTGGCTGAGGGCCATCCGCATGCAGGCTGGCGTGCTCTGATGCTCGCCCTGCATCATCGGGTACTCAGCGGTGCCCCTTTTTCTCAGGCTTTACGTGAATGGCCGCAGATTTTTCCGGCACTCTATCCGGCCCTGATGGAGGTGGGCGAACTGACCGGTCAGCTGGATACCTGTTGCAGTGAGCTGGCCCGGCAGCAGATCCGGCAACAGCAGTTATGGCATCAGGTGACGAAGGCGCTACGTTATCCTCTGTTCATTCTGCTGGTGGCGATTGCGGTCACCTGCGGCATGCTGCTGTTCGTTCTGCCAGAGTTCGTTGCCGTCTATGACTCCTTTGATGCCCCTCTGCCCGCCTTTACGGCAGCGGTAATGCAGTTATCTGCCGCGCTTCAGGAGTGGGGAGCGGTGTTAGCCATCAGCGTATCGCTGATGCTGGCAGCCTGGCATCAGTTACGACGACGCTCTGCGGGCTGGCAGCGCCGTGAGCAGGCGATTTTCCTGCGCATCCCGCTGCTTTCCGGGTTATGGCGTGGCACGCAGCTGACGCAGATCTACACCATTCTGAATCTGACACAGCGCGCCGGGTTAACTTTGCTACAGGGACTGGCTGCCGTTGAAGTGACGCTCTCATCATTGCTATGGCGGGAAGCAATGGCCGGACTGCAGCAGCACATTGCTCAGGGGAATCCTCTCCATCAGGCGCTGATGCATCATCCGCTGTTCACACCATTATGCGGTCAGCTGGTTCGCGTCGGCGAAGAGGCGGGCGCGCTGGATTTAATGCTGGCTCGTCTGGCGGAATGGCATGAGGCAGAAACCCGTGAGCGCGCTGACACACTGGCTGCTTCGCTGGAACCGATGATGATGGTGGTGATTGGCGGCATTGTCGGCACGCTGGTGATTGCGATGTATCTGCCGGTGTTCGGGCTGGGTGATGCGATGCATTAAGGGGCGCAGGCTGCGCCCCGGATGACTATCGGTTGAAAACGCGGTTTTCCTGTTCATTAACCCGAATAAAGGTGGTGCGCTTGGTCAGCTCTTTCAGCCGCTCCGCGCCCACGTAGGTGCAGGCGGAACGCAGTCCACCCAGAATATCGCGCGCGGTGTCAGCAACCGGGCCACGCAATGGCAGCTTCACCGTTTTACCTTCTGCTGCGCGATATTGCGCCACACCGCCAACGTGACGCTTCATCGCCGATTCGGAACTCATGCCGTAAAACAGCATAAAGCTTTCGCCATTCTCTTCGACCACCTGCCCTTCACACTCATCATGTGCCGCCAGCATACCACCCAGCATCACGAAGTCGGCACCGCCGCCAAACGCTTTCGCAATATCGCCAGGCACTGAACAGCCGCCATCACTGACAATCTGTCCGCTTAAGCCATGCGCCGCATCGGCACATTCAATGACAGCGGAAAGCTGCGGATAGCCCACGCCGGTTTTCACCCGGGTTGTACAGACCGAACCCGGGCCAATGCCGACTTTAACGATATCCGCGCCAGAGAGAATCAGCTCTTCCACCATTTCGCCCGTTACCACGTTACCGGCACAGATGGTTTTAGCCGGGAAGGTTTCACGGGCGCGCTGCAGAAAATCAACAAAATGCTGAGAGTAACCGTTGGCCACGTCGATGCAGATAAACTGCAGATCGTCTGACAGCGCCATAATCGCGACCAGTTTATTGAGATCGGCCTCCGAGGTGCCGGTTGAAACCATCACATGTTTCAATACCGTCGCGGGGACGCGCTGAATAAACGCGCGCCACTCATCTACGCTGTAATGCTTATGGACTGCTGTAAGGATATTGAAGCTGGCCAGCGCCTCAGCCATTGAAAATGTGCCGACGGTATCCATGTTGGCGGCGATAATCGGTACGCCGCTCCAGCTCAGGCCCGAATGTCTGAAGGTAAAGCTGCGTTCCAGCTCAACCTGTGAGCGACTTTGCAGCGTGGAGCGTTTGGGGCGGATTAAGACATCTTTAAAGCCCAGTTTTAAATCTTCTTCAATACGCATAAACAGTGTCCTGGTAAGTGGCAATGAATCGTCGTTCACGAAGTAAGCACAGCTCCAGTGACGTTATGATACGCGCCTCTCGCTGCGCGACAAGACTGCGAATTTCACTTTATTTACGCTACAATCCGTTAAATTTAATTGTGGTTTATCGGTGTGATCTGACGCGCATTTTTGCGTTTTTTATACAGATCATTACCCTGAAGCCCTGTCGAAAAGAGAAGTCAGGTGAGAAACATGCCCTATATCGTCGCGCTTACAGGGGGGATCGGCAGTGGTAAAAGTACGATTGCCCAGGCATTCGCAGCGTCTGGCGTGGAAATTATTGATGCTGACCTGATAGCACGTGAAGTTGTCGAACCCGGCACACCCGCTTTGCAGGCCATTCAGGCGCGCTATGGCACGTCGATAGTGACTGATGAGGGGAAGCTTGATCGTAGCCGGCTTCGCGACATTATTTTTCAGCAGCCGGAAGAAAAAAGCTGGTTAAACGCGCTGCTGCATCCACTGATTAATGCCCGGACGCGTCAATTGATCGCCGAAGCCACCACACCTTATGTGCTCTGGGTGGTGCCGCTACTGGTGGAAAATCAGTTACAGCACCAGGCTGATCGGGTACTGGTGGTGGATGTTGATGAGGCAACGCAGTTAGCGCGCACCCGGCAGCGCGATCATCTTTCCGTCGCGCAGGCGAAACGCATTCTTGCCGCACAGGCGACGCGCCAGCAGCGCCTCGCCTGTGCCGATGACATTATTGATAACAGTGGCGAGCCCGACGACGCCTTGCCGCAGGTTGCCGAACTCCATCAGCGCTATCTCAGGCTGGCGGCAACGAAACAGGATTAATACCATGAGCACACCCGTTCTGTTTGAACACCCACTGAATGAAAAAATGCGAACCTGGTTACGGGTTGAGTTTTTGATCAATCAGTTAGATGAAATTGTCCCACTGGATAAAACCGTTAATGCGCTGACCTTTTTTCGCCTGATTAGCGAGCTGCTCGACATTTTTGAGCGGGGCGATATGCGTACTGAATTGTTAAAAGAGCTGGAGCGTCAGCAGCAAAAGTTACGTGCATGGGCTGATGTGCCAGGTGTTGATATGACGCTGGTTAATGCCCTGCGCGATAAACTCAAAATTCAGTCAACGCAGTTGATGAATGCCCCACGTATGGGCCAGCAACTCCGCGAGGACCGTCTGATTGCCCTGGTGCGGCAGCGCCTGAGCATCCCTGGTGGATGCTGCAGCTTTGATTTGCCGGGCCTGCACATCTGGCTCCATCTGCCGCAGGAAGCACGCGATGCGCAGGTCGAAGCCTGGATGCTGACGCTGGAGCCACTGCATCATGCGCTGGCGATGATACTGGATCTGATCCGCCAGTCCGGCGCGTTTCATGTGCAGACCAGCCTTAATGGTTTTTATCAGGATAATGCCGAAGGCGCCGATCTGTTGCGACTGCAGTTGTCGCTGGAGGATGCGCTCTATCCACAGGTGTCCGGACATAAAAGCCGCTACGCCATTCGTTTTATGCCGCTTGATAGTGAGCGTGGTGAAGTTCCGGCCCGCCTTAATTTTCAACTGGCCTGTTGTTAGAGGTAAAAATGCAGCAAGAAGTGATGACCGTTGCCTGTCCGCAGTGCGGCAAAGATGTGATCTGGGATGAACTCAGCCCGTGGCGCCCCTTTTGCAGTAAGCGCTGCCAGCTCATTGATTTAGGTGAGTGGGCCGCAGAAGAGAAACGCATTCCCAGCCGCGACGATATGAACGACAGTGACAACTGGAGTGAAGAAGATCGCTGACAGCCGAACCGGATGGGGCGCGCAGCCCCATCCGCTCAGAGTTCGCCGGCGATCAGACGCGCAATCAGCTGATGATTCGCGGGCGGAAACTCCTCCGCGACCAATGCATGCTGATCAACCCAACGCTGCGGCTGACCCTCTTTGCCCCACGGCTCTCCTTTCCACCCTTCAACCAGAAAGAAATGCAGCGTCACCCGCAGATCGTCATAACTATGGTCTGCATGACCAATCGGGCGTGCCTCGGTGACCTCAATCCCGGTCTCTTCCTGAAGTTCCCTTATCAATCCCTGTTCGGCGCTTTCGCCCGCTTCAATCTTACCGCCAGGAAACTCCCACTTGTTCGCCATGTAAGAGGTCGCCGCGCGCTGGGCAAGGAAAATTTGTTTACTGGCATTGCGAATGATGCCAACTGCAACCTGCAGGTGCTTCATGGAGACTATCCGGTAGTAATGGGTGAATGAAGCCTGATTTTAGAGCATGCCGTAGCGGATGTTAACCGCTTTAGCTCAGCGGAGTCGCTGTTGCCTGGGTGGCAGAGACCATGAAAAAAGGAGCCAGCGGCTCCTTTTTTATTAGCATTCAGTCTCAGGCGATGCGGCCATGACACTGCTTGTACTTTTTACCGGAACCACATGGGCAGGGATCGTTGCGGCCGACTTTGCGTTCACCACTCTGCTCCGCCACAGGCTCTGCGGCTGCCAGCAGATCCTCTTCAACATGGCTCAGTTGCTGTTGCTGTGCCAGACGTTCAGCTTCTTCGCGACGTTGTTGCTCCATCGCTTCAACTTCTTCTGGCATGCGCACCTGGACTTTGCTCAGTGTACTGATCACTTCATATTTCAGTGATTCAAGCATCGCGGCAAACATGGCAAAGGATTCACGCTTGTACTCCTGCTTCGGATCTTTCTGCGCATAGCCGCGCAGATGGATGCCCTGACGCAGATAGTCCATCGCGGCCAGATGCTCTTTCCACAGCGAATCCAGCGTCTGAAGCATCACGCCTTTTTCGAAGTTGCGCATCATCTCTGCGCCAACGATCTCTTCTTTCTCAGCGTAGCTTTCCATAGCATGGGTCATGATGCGCTCACGCAGCACTTCTTCATGCAGATCAGGCTCTTTATCCAGCCACTCTGCAATCGGCAGGTTCAGATCGAAGTCAGTGCGCAGACGCTCTTCCAGGCCTGGCACGTCCCACATCTCCTCCAGCGACTGCGGCGGAATGTAAGTATCGATGGTGACTTTGTAGACGTCGTGGCGAATGCTGTTGATGGTTTCGCTAACGTCAGACACATCCAGCAGCTCGTTACGCTGACTGTAGATGGCGCGACGCTGGTCATTAGCCACATCATCATATTCCAGCAACTGCTTACGAATATCGAAGTTACGGCTTTCAACTTTGCGCTGGGCATTGGCAATCGCTTTGGTGACCCACGGATGCTCAATCGCTTCGCCTGGCTTCATGCCCAGTTTACGCATCATATTCGAGACGCGGTCTGAGGCAAAAATACGCATCAGCGCATCTTCCATCGACAGGTAGAAGCGAGAAGAACCGGCGTCACCCTGACGACCTGCACGACCACGCAGCTGGTTGTCGATACGACGCGATTCGTGACGCTCTGTACCGACGATGTGCAAGCCACCTGACGCCAGTACCGCATCATGACGAATCTGCCATGCCGCTTTAATCTCTTCGATTTGCGCTTCAGTTGGCTCTTCCAGTTCAGCCACTTCAGCGTGCCAGCTGCCGCCCAGCATAATATCCGTACCACGTCCGGCCATGTTGGTGGCGATAGTGACCGCACCCGGCTGACCAGCCTGCGCCACGATATCCGCTTCGCGGGCGTGGAATTTGGCGTTCAGGACGTTATGTTTGATACCGGCACGGGTCAGTTCGTTAGAGACCACTTCTGATTTCTCAATCGAGATGGTTCCCACCAGCACCGGCTGACCATTGGCGGTGCGCTCACGGATATCTTCGATAATGGCATCGATCTTCTCTTTCTCGGTCATGTAGACCAGGTCAGCCAGATCTTTACGCACCATCGGACGGTTGGTCGGCACGACAATGGTGTCGAGCTTATAAATGGAGCTGAATTCAAATGCTTCGGTATCAGCGGTACCGGTCATACCGGCCAGCTTCTCGTAAATACGGAAGTAGTTCTGGAAGGTGATAGAGGCCAGCGTCTGGTTCTCGTTCTGGATCTCAACGCCTTCTTTCGCTTCAATCGCCTGATGCAGACCATCAGACCAGCGACGACCCTGCATGGTACGGCCGGTGTGTTCATCAACAATCACCACTTCGCCATCTTTCACGATGTAATCCACATCGCGGGTAAAGAGTGCGTGCGCACGCAGCGCCGCGGTGACGTGGTGCATCAGCATGATATTGGTCGGAGAGTAGAGTGACTCGCCCGCTTCCATGATGCCCTGGCTGACCAGCAGCTCTTCCACTTTGACCAGACCGCGCTCAGACATGTGAGCCTGACGCGCTTTTTCATCGACCCAGAAGTCGCCTTCACCCTGATGGGTTTCGGTATCTTCTTTATCCTGGCGAACCAGATGAGGGATGATCTTGTTCACTTTGGTGTAAAGCTCAGAACTGTCTTCCGCCGGACCAGAGATGATCAGCGGTGTACGCGCTTCATCGATCAGGATGGAGTCGACCTCATCCACCAGCGCATAGTGCAGTTTACGCTGTACACGCTCTTCCGGGCTGAAAGCCATGTTGTCGCGCAGGTAGTCAAAGCCATATTCGTTGTTGGTGCCATAGGTGATGTCTGCTGCGTAAGCTTCACGCTTTGCCACCGCCGGCAGGCCCGACATGTTGATACCAATGGTTAAACCCAGGAACTCAAACAGCGGACGGTTATTTTCCGCATCACGCTGTGCCAGATAGTCGTTGACGGTAACCACGTGAACGCCTTTGCCGGACAGCGCGTTCAGATAGGCTGGCAGCGTTGCGGTCAGCGTTTTACCTTCACCGGTTCGCATCTCAGCAATGCAGCGATCGTTCAGCACCATACCGCCGATCAGCTGCACGTCGAAGTGACGCATCCCGAACACGCGTTTACTGGCTTCACGCACGGTTGCGAACGCTTCCGGGATCAGACTTTCCAGCGATTCACCTTTTTTCAGGCGTTCGCGGAACAGATCAGTTTTCGCTTTCAGTTCATCATCAGAGAGCTTCTCAAAATCGGGCTCCATCTTATTGATGACGTCCACCACTTTACGCATACGACGCAGGGTACGATCGTTACTGCTACCAAAAACCTTGGTTAATATTTTGCTTAACATAATAAATATATTCTCAATTCAGCCGGAGCATTCCGGACTGCGAAATCTTAACAGAGTGAATAAAACCAAAAATATTAGCAGAACAATCGGGCAGGTCCGGCGCGAATGCCATGCACGCTGGCATGCCATTCTACCCATGAACGGGTAACGGCCGTGAAAAGAGGCGGCGTAGAGATCTGCTGCGGTGCAGTGTGCAGCGCAGAATGTGATGTCAGTAAACTATGCAGTGAGTCGATCAGCGCCAGCTTTTGTGCCGCCAGCGGTAATGTCTGTTGCTCCGCCTGCGCCTGGGGCGCCAGCGTGAAAGAGAGATGACGAATAACGGTGCGGATGGCGTGCTGATGCCAGTAATCCACGCTGAAGCTCGGGCGTCGGGATGCTTCCTGCAGCCGGATAAGGTGATCAAAGCGTGTGGCATTGCCAAGAAAGAGACTGCTGGCCGGAGATTCAGAGGATGCGTTGAGTTCGGAGCTTTGCGCACAGGCTGGCAGGCCAAAGCTGGCCGCTACCATCCCTAACAGGAGATGAGGCCAGAAGTAGCGTCTACCTAATTGTCGCCAGCGCAGAAGAATCCCGATCACAACCTTTCCATCGCGCATGCTCTGTTGCGCTCTTGTTTTCTGGTACCCGCCGCGAGCCGCAACGGATTTCGGCCTGTAAAAGCGCCACAGATAGTATCATTAATGTGGGGCATCCACACCTGGGATTAAAGTGATGGCGAGAGAAAACACGTGTGATTGTTCAGCAAATCAGCAGAACAGACAACGCTTTGCGAGCGAGGTCGCAGTCATCAGGCGTGTGATAAGAGGCAATAAAAAACGGCTGGCGCCGCTGACCGGAGAGGGTGTCAGCATAACCAGCCGTTTCACGTTCCGGGGTAATTAAGCCAGAACCAGATTCGGTGCTTTGAATGCCAGCGGCAGTTCAGCTTCGTCTTCGAAGGTTGCCCATTCCCAGGCTTCCTGCTTAGCCAGAACCGCTTGCAGCAGCTTGTTGTTCAGCGCGTGGCCCGATTTGAACGCAGTGAATGCGCCAATGATGTTGTGACCACACATAAACAAGTCGCCAATCGCGTCCAGCATTTTGTGACGGACAAACTCGTCCTCAAAACGCAGGCCTTCTTCATTCAGTACGCGGAAATCATCCAGACCTATCGCACAATCTAAGCTACCGCCCAGGCACAGGCCTTTAGACTGCAGATATTCGATTTCACGCATAAAGCCAAATGTACGCGCCCGGCTGATTTGACGAACAAAGGCGTCAGCAGAGAAGTTCATCGCATAACGCTGTGAGCTGGAATCGATAGCCGGGTGTTTGAAGTCGATGGTGAAATCAAGCGAGAAGCCGTTAAACGGTTTGATCTCGGCCCATTTGTCACCCTCTTCCACACGCACGGTCTGCTTAACACGCACAAATTTCTTCGCGCTGTTGAGCTGCTCGATGCCCGCATCCATCAGCAGATAGATAAACGGTGCTGCGCTGCCATCCATGATCGGGATTTCTGGCGCATCGACTTCAACAATAATGTTGTCGATACCCAGACCCGCCAGGGCGGCATTGAGGTGTTCAACCGTTGAAATACGCACGCCTTCATCATTCACCAGGCAGGTACTCAGCATGGTGTCGCGCACGTATTTTGCATCAGCCGGAAAATCTACCGGTGGATTCAAGTCGGTGCGACGATAGATGACCCCGGTATTAGCCGACGCAGGGCGTAATGTCAGGGTGACTTTTTTGCCGGTATGTAAACCGACACCAGTCGCCTGAACAATACGTTTTAATGTCCTTTGTTTGATCATCGTATTATCTCGCAATATCACCTGTCCGACCGCCAGTATACTTTACCAGCGGACAGAGACTTTAGCACAAAGAGCGGAGAATCCCAATTATAGGGTTAATCCTAATCGGCCTGCTTACGTAAAAAGGCCGGAATATCAAGATAATCGGGCTCTTTGTTCGACTGCGCAGCCTGGTCGTTAACGACTTTGGCAGCAGGTTTCTGCTCCTGCGGCAGCGGTGACATACCGTGCTGCTGATAGCGATGATCCATCACTGGCTGACTGGCTGGCTTGTTGGTTACCAGGGTGATTTCAGGACGCTTGTCCATGCCGATACCGGTTGCCACCACGGTGACGCGCAGTTCGTCATTCATTTCCGGATCCAGTGAAGTACCGATCACGACGGTCGCGTTGTCAGAGGCGAAGGCGCGGATAGTGTTACCCACGGTCTCGAACTCATCCAGACGCAGGTCGAAGCCCGCGGTAATGTTGACCAGCACGCCACGCGCACCAGAAAGGTCGATATCTTCCAGCAGTGGGCTGGAGATCGCCATTTCAGCCGCTTCTTCCGCACGATCTTCACCGCACGCGACGCCTGAACCCATCATCGCATAGCCCATTTCGGACATGACGGTACGCACGTCAGCAAAGTCGACGTTCATCAGGCCAGGACGGGTAATCAGCTCAGCGATACCCTGAACGGCGCCTTTCAGCACGTCATTAGCTGCACCAAACGCATCCAGCAGAGAGATACCACGGCCCAGCACTTTCAGCAGCTTGTCGTTTGGAATGGTGATCAGTGAATCGACATGCTTAGAGAGTTCGGCGATGCCCTGCTCGGCAAACGCCATGCGCTTTTTGCCTTCGAAGTTGAACGGCTTGGTGACAACCGCCACCGTCAGGATACCCAGCTCCTTAGCCACTTCAGCCACGACAGGCGCTGCACCGGTACCGGTACCGCCGCCCATACCTGCTGCGATGAAGACCATGTCTGCCCCTTCCAGCGCAGAACGCAGTGCTTCGCGATCTTCTTCTGCAGAGTTACGGCCCACTTCCGGGTTCGCACCCGCACCCAGACCTTTGGTAATGTTATTACCGATCTGAATGGTCTGGCCGACAGCTGTTTTACGCAGCGCTTGCGCGTCGGTATTCACAGCAAAGAATTCCACACCTTCGATACGCTCGCGTACCATGTGCTCTACGGCGTTACCGCCGCCGCCACCGACGCCGATGACTTTAATCACCGCGTCGTTGGTTAATTCCATAGGTTCAAACATGATTTCTCTCCGTTATGTGCCTGTCGCCTGGAGATCACTAAAGAAAACAGCATGATCCCCTTTCACAAAAATTAAAACTCTTTTTTTAACCAACTGTTAATACGCTTGAACCAGTTACCTACTGAGACCCGTTTTTCGGTCTCTGCATCACCGTTCATGTGCGACTCTTTGCCGTAATGCAACAGTCCCACGGCAGTGGAGTAGTACGATTCCTGCGCATAGTCAGTCAGGCCGGTAATATTCAGCGGCTGTCCGATACGCACCTGCGTATGGAATACGCGTTGCGCACAGGCCGCCAGTCCTTCGATTTGCGCTGCACCACCGGTCAGGACAATGCCTGCGGCTAAGTGATGCTTCACGCCCTGCTGACGCAGTTGTTCCTGTAACTGCAGAATCTCGTCATTGACCAGATTCAAAAGTTCGGTGTAACGCGGCTCAATCACTTCAGCCAGCGTCTGACGTTGCAGGCTACGTGGTGGACGTCCGCCCACACTCGGCACCTCAACGTTCTCGTCTTTGCCGACAATCGAGCCCAGCGCGCAACCATGGCGCACTTTAATCGCCTCAGCATCCGTTGGTGGTGTGCCAAACGCATAGGCGATGTCGCTGGTAACGACGTTGCCTGCATACGGAATAACCTTAGTGTGCCGTAAAGCGCCGCCGGTATATACGGCTATGTCCATTGTACCGCCACCAATATCGACAACACACACGCCCAGCTCACGTTCGTCTTCAGTCAGAACGGCAAAACTGGAGGCGAGACCGGCAAAAATCAGCTGATCCACTTTCAGCCCGCAACGCTCAACGGCTTTAACGATGTTCTTCGCCATATCGTTGTGGCAGGTGATCAGATGCACTTTCGCCTGCATACGCACGCCGGAAAGCCCGACCGGATTTTTAATCCCTTCCTGATAGTCGATGGCGTATTCCTGAGGAATGACGTGCAGGATGCGATGCTCGTCACGTACTCTCACCGATTTGGCGGTATGTACGACGTTCTCTACATCATCCTGAGTCACTTCCTCTTCGGAAATCGGAACCATCCCGATTTCGTTCTGACAACTAATATGTTTGCCCGATAAAGCAAGGTAGACGGAGGAGATCTGGCAGTCTGCCATCAGCTCAGCCTGATCGATGGCGCGCTGAACGCATTTCACCACCGACTCAAGGTCGTTTACGCCACCTTTATCCATACCGCGGGAAGGGCAGCTGCCCACCCCAATAATGTTGACCATACCATCGGGCAGAACTTCCCCAACCAGGGCGGCAACCTTCGCAGTGCCGATTTCGAGTCCAACTACCAGTTTTCTGTCCGTTGCCTTGATCATTGTTGTTTAGCCTGTGCCTGGTTCTGTTGCTGATTACTGTCCTGTGGCTCCATCACGATCGGTGTCCAGCCAACAGAAGCGCCAGAGTCGTATCGTAAATCCACGTAGCTGATACGTTTGCTCTCGTTCTGACCTTGCTGTTGCAGCACCGGGTAGAGCTCAATAAAGCGATTCAGTCGTTTCATGGTGTCGCTGCGGCCCAGTTCGATACGAACATCGTCGCTGGTGACCAGCTGCCATGAACGCCGCGCCGTCATCGACGCCACCTTCAGAGTAAACTTCCGGGCTTTCAGCACATCATCCATGCTGTGATAGCCCGCCAGGACCTCTTTCTCACTCCCTTCCGGCCCGTACAACATCGGCATTGTCTCTTTGCCGACATGACTGGCGGGTACGCTGAAGGAGACACCCTCAGCATCCACCATGTGCAAATCGTTCCAGCGCGCCACCGGTGTGTACTCCACAAGGTGGATCTTCAGTTCGTCCGGCCACTGCTTACGTACGCTGACCTGCTTAATCCAGGGCAGCCGCTCAATCTGCTGCTGCAGGATGTCCACGTCCTGAGACATAAACGTACCAGGCGGACCCAGCGACAAAATCGCCTGACGAATATCATCGTGTGTGGTGTAGTGCGTCTGTCCTGTCACCACCAGTTTTGACAATGGCAGCCGGGACGCATCGTTCATCCACTTCAGTACCACCAGCCCGCCAGCAACCATAATCCCGATGACGATCAGCAGAAAAATAATGCCGAACAGTCGGGCACCGTTACTGCGCCCGGTGCGAATACGCTCCTGCGGTTCACGGTTTCGAACTCTCATCGCCGCCTGTGACATATCAGTCGGCCAGCTCCAGAATATGGGCAACCAGCTGCGGGAAGCTCATGCCCGCCTGTTTCGCTGCCATTGGCACCAGACTGTGGCTGGTCATGCCCGGTGAGGTATTGGCTTCCAGTAACTGAAAGCGCCCTTCCCCGTCGGTCATCACATCAACCCGTCCCCAGCCGCGACATCCCAGCGCACGCCAGGCCGCCAGTACCAGCTGCTGTAATTCCGCTTCACGTTCAGCGCTTAAATCGGCCGGACAGACGTACTGAGTATCGTCAGAAATGTATTTAGCTTCATAGTCATAGAACTCGCTGGCGCTCTTTATTTCAATCGAGGGCAGAATACGATCGCCCACAATCGCGACGGTATACTCCGCGCCGCTAAGAAACGCCTCAACCAGCACGTCATTGTCGTGCTTAAACGCCATGTCCAGTGCCGCCGGCAGCGCGCTCAGATCGTTAACCCGACTGATGCCCACGCTGGAGCCTTCACAGGCTGGCTTGACGAACAACGGCAGGCCAAGTGCCGCAATTGCCGCGTTGTTTTCTGCGTCCAGACCGGCATCAAACTGCTGACGCGTCAGCCAGACAAACTTTCCTGACGGTAAACCACGTCCCTGCCACAGCAGCTTGGTGCGCAGCTTATCCATAGTCACGGCCGATGCCATCACCCCGCTGCCGGTGTACGGCAGTTGCAGGAACTCCAGCACCGCCTGCAGCGTGCCATCTTCGCCGCCCCGGCCATGCAGTGCGATAAAGGCTTTGGTAAAGCCCTGCTCTTTCAGCGTCAGCACAGAGACATCACGGGTATCGATGCCATGCGCATCAATGCCCATTTCCCGTAATCCGGCGAGGACGGCCTGACCTGAGTTCAGCGAAACCTCACGCTCTGCCGAGGTGCCACCCATTAATACTGCAACTTTATCCGCCATGACGATCCTCCGCTTTGCGTTCCGGCTGGAGCTTAGTGTCAGCCAGCTTGCGGGCAACCTTGCCGACGTTACCGGCTCCCTGCACCAGAATCAGGTCATTGCCTGACAGCAGCGGTGCCAGCATCTCTGGCAGCGCGTCATGTTCCGGCACCAGAATCGGATCCACCTTGCCGCGATTACGAATCGCACGGCACAGCGACCGGCTGTCAGCACCCGGAATGGCGGTTTCACCGGCAGAGTAAACATCCAGCATCAGCAACACATCCACATGCGACAGTACGTTGGCGAAATCATCAAACAGATCGCGGGTACGGCTGTAACGGTGCGGCTGAAACACCATCACCAGTTTTTTATCCGGCCAGCCTGCGCGCGCGGCTTTAATTGTCGCGTCCACTTCGGTGGGATGATGACCGTAATCATCAACCAGCATCGCGGTGCCCGGCTGTCCGTTGACCGGCTCTGTCGGGAATTCACCCAGCAGATCAAAGCGACGGCCCGTGCCCTGGAAACTCTCCAGCGCAGCCAGGATAGCATTGTCTTCAATGCCTTCTTCACTGGCGACGGCGACGGCGGCTGCCGCATTCAGGGCGTTGTGGCGTCCCGGCGCGTTCAGCGTAATCTGCAGCGGTGCTTTATCCTGACGGATCAAGGTGAAATGCCCCTGCGCGCCACTCTGTTCATAATTTTCAATGCGCAGGTCAGCATCATCACTGAAACCGTACGTGGTGATATGGCGTCCCACGCGTGGGATCAGATCACGAATAACCGCATCATCCACACACATCACCGCACGACCGTAAAACGGCAGGTTGTGCAGGAAGTTAATAAACGTCTGCTTCAGGTTCTCAAAATCGCCCTGATAAGTGTCCATATGGTCAGCTTCGATGTTGGTCACAATCGCCACCATCGGTTGCAGATGCAGGAACGACGCATCACTCTCATCCGCTTCAGCAATCAGATACCGGCTGTGACCCAGACGGGCATGGGTGCCTGCTGCTTTGACCAGTCCGCCGTTAACAAAAGTCGGATCGAGACCCGCTTCCGCATAAATACTCGACACCATCGCCGTGGTGGTCGTTTTGCCATGGGTACCCGCAACGGCGATGCCGTGACGAAAACGCATCAGCTCAGCCAGCATCTCCGCGCGACGGATCACCGGGATACGCTGTTCACGTGCCGCCACCAGTTCTGGGTTATCCTGCGAAACGGCGCTGGAAACCACCACGACGCTGGCATCGGTCACGTTTTCGGGGCGATGGTTAAAATAAATGGTGGCACCCAGCGCAATCAGGTTCTGCGTCACCGGGTTAGGGGCCAGATCTGAACCGCTGATATGGTAGCCTTCATTTGCTAACACTTCGGCAATACCGCCCATGCCAGCACCGCCGATGCCGACAAAGTGGATGTGCCGGACGCGACGCATCTCGGGCACGATAGAACGCAGTTTTGCCAATTGTTGTGTATTCATCGCTCTCAGTTACCTGCTATTTCAGTTTGTACCCAGTCCGGGTACAGGTCAGACGCGCTGACCGGAATGATTACTTTGCGGCGCGAGCCACTTCCTGAGCGACCCGTTCAGTCGCATCGGGGATCGCCACCTGACGGGCCTGCTCAGCCATCGTCAGCAGTGTTGCGCGATCCCAGTGGCGTAGCTGATCCGCTACAGCCTCCGCAGTAAATTGCGGCTGCTCAAAAATTCTGGCGGCGCCCGCTTTCTCCAGCGGCAGCGCGTTCCAGTACTGCTGGCGATCTTTGTGCTGAAATGGCACGAAAATCGCCGGTAAGCCAGCGGCAGCGACTTCGCTCACGGTTAACGCGCCGGAGCGGCACACCACCACATCAGCCCAGGCGTAGGCGGCAGCCATGTCATCAATAAACTCGCTCACCTTGTGCTGCGTCTGCCCGACCTGCTGATAAGCTTTCTCTGTTTCGGGCAACGACCCTTTACCGGTCTGATGCCACAGGGTGATCTCATCACCCACCAGCGCGGCAACCTGCGGCAGCGTCTGGTTCAGTATCCGCGCACCCTGACTGCCACCGATCACCAGCACCCGTATCGGGCCATGACGATTCGCGAGACGTTGCGCGGGTAAAGGCAGTGCCAGTACATCAGTGCGAACCGGATTTCCCACCACATCGGCGGCGGGAAACGCGCCCGGAAACGCCTGCAATACTTTCTTAGCGATTTTCGCCAGCCATTTATTGGTCAGCCCGGCAATACCGTTCTGCTCATGCAGCACCACCGGAATACCGCAACTCCAGGCCGCTAAGCCGCCAGGACCGGAAACGTAGCCACCCATGCCCAGCACCACATCCGGCTGCCAGGCCTTCATGATGCGACGGGCCTGACGCCATGCATTAAAGATGCGCAGCGGTGCCAGCAGCAACGCCTTCATGCCTTTACCACGTAATCCGCTGATGCGGATGAAGTCGATGTCGATGCCGTGCTTTGGCACCAGATCGGCTTCCATACGGTCGGCAGTGCCTAACCAGCGGACCTGCCAGCCCTGTTCCATCAGATGATGGGCGACAGCCAGACCGGGAAAGACATGTCCGCCGGTTCCACCTGCCATCACCATCAATCGCTTACCGCTCATCGACCACCTCGGGTAAACGCCTGCGCTTTCGCCAGGCGCGTTTCATAATCTATGCGTAATAAAAAGACGATGGCAGTCGACATAATGATCAGACTTGACCCACCGTAACTGATCAGCGGTAAGGTCAGACCTTTGGTCGGTAACATACCGGCTGCTGCACCGACGTTAACCAGCGCCTGGAAGCTAAACCAGACTCCGATTGAACAGGCTAAAAAGCCGGAAAAACGCTGATCCAGTTCCAGAGCACGACGGCCAATCGACATCGCACGAAAAGCGACGAAGAATACCATTAAAAGTGCCATTACCACACCGACGTAGCCGAGTTCTTCCCCGATGATGGCGAAAATAAAGTCGGTATGCGCTTCGGGCAGATATTCCAGCTTTTGCACGGAGTTACCGAGCCCCTGGCCCCAGAATTCCCCGCGACCAAATGCCATCAGTGACTGGGTCAGCTGGTAGCCGCTACCAAAGGGATCTTCCCACGGGTTCCAGAACGAGGTCACACGGCGCATACGGTAGGGTTCTGCAATGATCAGCAGGATCACCGCAAAGATGCCGGAACCGATGATTGCCAGAAACTGCCACAGTTTGGCCCCCGCCAGGAACAGCATCGCCAAAGTCGTCACAAACAGCACAACCACCGTACCGAGATCCGGCTGCGCCAGCAGTAACACGGCCAGCACCACCATCACGCCCATCGGCTTACAGAAGCCCCAGAAGTTGTTACGCACCTCTTCCACTTTGCGCACCAGATAACTGGCGAGATAGCAGAACAGAGAGAGCTTCGACAGCTCTGCAGGCTGAATACGCAGCGGACCCAGCGCGATCCAGCGCGATGCACCGTTAACCGAGCTACCGACTACCAGAACAATCAGCAGCATCGCGACCGTGACCATCAGCATCACGTTGCTGTAGCGCTGCCAGAAATCCATCGGCACCCGCAGCGTGACCAGCGCCATACATACAGCCAGCACGATGTAGAAGGCATCGCGCTTGGCAAAATAAAAGAGATCGTCATTCAGACGCTGACCCACCGGCATTGAAGCCGACGTCACCATCACGAAACCAATCACCGCCAGGCCCAGCGTCAGCCATAGCAGTGTGCGGTCATAGAGCACCAGCGAAGAGTCATCACTTTCGCGTGCGCCCATGACCCAGTCTTTCAGGCGTCCTGAGAAATATCCCGCCAGTCCGGCGCCAGGAATACGCATCAGCTCAGCTCCTTCGCCAGTTGCGCGAACTGCTCACCGCGCTGCTCAAAGTTTCGGAACTGGTCAAGGCTGGCGCAGGCTGGTGACAGCAGAACCATATCGCCTGCTTTAACCTGCGGCGCAATCTGCTCCATCGCATGGCGCATGGTCTCAGTGCGCACGGCGATCTCCGGACGCAGCGCCGCCAGCGCATCGCCATCGCGACCAAAGCAGTAAAGGCGCACATTGTCGCCCTGCAGCCAGGGGATCAGCGGCGTAAAATCGGCCGACTTGCCATCACCGCCCATCAGCAGCCACAGCGTTCCCTTCACCTGCAGGCCATTCAGCGCTGCTTCGGTGCTGCCGACGTTGGTGGCTTTGGAGTCATTGATCCAGCGCACGCCCTGATGCTCATGAACCAGCTGAAAGCGATGCGCCAGACCGTTAAAGTGCGTTAAGGCAGCCAGA
Source organism: Pantoea sp. BJFS-204 (assembly GCF_049310725.1). Taxonomy (NCBI): domain Bacteria; kingdom Pseudomonadati; phylum Pseudomonadota; class Gammaproteobacteria; order Enterobacterales; family Erwiniaceae; genus Pantoea; species Pantoea sp. BJFS-204. Next base: position 126,470 of record NZ_JBMOWE010000008.1, read on the forward strand.
CTGGAAGCACGTGGCAGACCCACCGCATCGGCCAGCGCCAGCGCAGCCAGCGCATTGGTGTAGTTGTGCTGTCCCACCATCTTCATTTCAGCCGTATTCAGGACCTTCTCGCCTTTCACCCGCAACCAGATACTGCCCTGCTGCTTATTAAGGTGGTAGTCCCCGAAATCGACACCAAAGCTGACGCAGCGGGTGTCCGCGCCGCGTACCGGCATCGTCAGGGCATCATCGGCATTAACGATGCAGACCTGTGCATTTTCATAGACCCGCAGCTTAGCGGCGCGATACTGCTGCATACCCAGCGGATAGCGATCCATATGATCTTCGCTGACGTTAAGTATGGTTGCCGCCGCGGCTTTCAGACTGTGCGTGGTCTCCAGCTGAAAACTGGAGAGTTCCAGTACATAGAGTTGCGCCGGTGACTGCAGCAGACTCAGCGCGGGCAGACCAATATTGCCGCCGACGCCCACCTGCCAGCCTGCAGCTTTCGCCATTTCACCCACCAGCGTAGTCACCGTGCTTTTACCGTTGGAACCGGTGATCGCCACGATCGGCGCCTGCGCCTCGCGGCAAAAGAGCTCAATGTCACCGACAATTTCGATGCCGGCTTCGACGGCTTCGCTGAGAATCGGATGCGCCAGCGCGACGCCAGGGCTGGCAACAATCAGATCGGCCGCCAGCAGCCAGTCGCCGTTGATGCCGCCCAGATGGCGTTCAACCTGCCCGGGCAATTTATCCAGCCCCGGCGGCGAGACACGGGTGTCCATCACGCGAGGCGTTACGCCCTGCGCTAAAAAGAAATCAACACAGGAGAGCCCGGTGAGGCCCAGCCCGATGATGACGACTTTTCTACCCCGATAGTCAGCCATGATTAACGCACCTTCAGCGTGGCCAGGCCAATCAGCACCAGCATTAGCGAAATAATCCAGAAGCGCACAATGACGCGCGGTTCCGGCCAGCCCTTAAGTTCATAGTGGTGATGGATCGGCGCCATGCGGAAAATACGCTGGCCGCGCAACTTAAACGATCCCACCTGCAGGATCACCGACAGCGTTTCAACCACAAACACGCCACCCATGATCACCAGTAAAAATTCCTGACGCAGCAACACCGCAATGGTGCCCAGCGCGCCGCCCAGTGCCAGCGAACCCACGTCGCCCATAAAGACCTGAGCCGGATAGGTGTTGAACCACAGGAAGCCCAGCCCTGCCCCGACAATGGCGGTACAGACAATCACCAGCTCACCGGCGTGACGCAGATAGGGAATGTGCAGATATTCAGCAAACTTCACGTTACCGGTGGCCCAGGCAACCAGCGCAAAGCCCGCGGCGACAAAGACGGTTGGCATAATCGCCAGCCCATCCAGGCCATCGGTCAGATTGACCGCGTTACCCGTTCCGACAATCACAAAGTAAGCCAGCAGCACATAAAACAGACCTAGCTGCGGCATGATGTCTTTGAAAAAGGGCACGACCAGTTGGGTCGCGGGGGTATCTTTACCCGCCGCATAGAGCCCGAACGCGACGCCCAGCGAAATCACCGACATCCAGAAATATTTCCAGCGGGCGATCAGGCCTTTGGTGTCTTTGCGTACTACTTTGCGGTAGTCATCGACAAAACCGATGATGCCAAAGCCGATTAACACGAACAGCACGCACCAGACATAAGGATTCGACGGATAGGCCCACATCAGCACCGAAATGGTGATGGAGGTCAGAATCATGATGCCGCCCATGGTCGGCGTGCCGCGCTTACTGAAATGCGATTCCGGGCCATCGTTACGGACGACCTGGCCAATCTGTAATTTCTGCAGCCAGGCGATCAGGCGCGGCCCCATCCAGAGAGAGATGAATAACGCGGTCAGCAGGCTGACAATGGCGCGAAACGTCAGATAGGAAAAGACGTTAAATCCCGAATAAAAAGCGACCAGATGCTCGGCCAGCCAAACTAACATGTTCCTTTCTCCTTTAAGCTCTGTACTACCTGCTCCATGGCGGCACTACGTGAACCTTTTATCAGGACGGTAATTTCTGAGTGTTCGGACAACAATTGACGCAAACGTTCAGTCAGCGCAGTCTTATCGCTGAAATGTTCGCCAACTTCACTGCTTTCACTGATGAAATGGCTGAATTTTCCGGTGCTCAGCACGCGATCAATGCCTGCATCACGTGCCGCTTGCCCCACTTCGCGATGACAACTTTCGGTCTCTTCACCCAGTTCCGCCATATCACCTGTGACCAGCACCCGGTAACCCGGCATCTCTGACAGGACCTGAACAGCTGCTGTCATCGAACCGACGTTAGCGTTGTAGCTGTCATCCAGCAGCAGCTGATGCGCAGAGAGGCGAACCGGGAACAAGCGACCTGGCACCGACTGCAGGTTTTTCAGCCCCTGCTGAACGGCGCTAAGCGGTGCATCCACTGACAGAGCCAGTGCCGCCGCCGCCAGGGCGTTGGCGATGTTATGCCGACCCGGCAATGGCAGCACGATCTCAGCTTCGCCACGCGGCGTTATCATCACAAAATGAGTACCATCCTGAGCAATGCGGATATCACGGGCGGAGAATTCACACTCTGCCGTCTGCGGTGAGAAACGCCACACGGTTTTATCCTGCAGCGTGCTCTGCCAGTTGGGCCAGTCATTGCTCTCTGCGTTCAGAATCGCAATGCCGTGAGCCGGTAAGCCCTGGAAGATCTCGCCCTTGGCTTTAGCGACACCGGCCAGCGAACCAAAACCTTCCAGATGCGCCGCGGCCAGGTTATTCACCAGCGCGCTTTCCGGTTGAACCAAATCGGTGGTGTAAGCGATTTCGCCCTGATGATTCGCACCGAGTTCGATGACCGCATACTGATGTTCTGTGGTCAGTCGCAACAGCGTCATCGGTACGCCATAATCGTTGTTAAGATTGCCTGCGGTGTAGAGCGTTTCGCCACACTCACGCAGAATCGCCGCCGTCATCTCTTTAACCGAGGTTTTGCCGGAGGAGCCGGTCAGCGCCACTACACGGGCGTTCGACTGCTGACGAACCCATGCGCCCAGCCTGCCAAAGGCGAGACGGGTATCTTCAACCACCACCTGTGGCACAGCGACAGGTAAATGCTTACTTACCAGTAGCGCCTGTGCGCCATTCGCAATGGCATCGCCGGCGAAGTCGTGCGCATCAAAGCGTTCGCCCACCAGCGCAACAAACAGGCTGCCCGCCGTGACTTTGCGGGTATCGGTGGTCACGTCACTCAGCGTTAAATCGCTGCCGTGCAGCGTGCCGCCGGTGATCTCCGCCAGGGTTTTTAATGAAACCGGAATCATGCAACGCCCCCCAGCAGTGCCGCAACGGTGGCACGATCGGAGTAGTCGAGACGGCGGTTGCCGATGATCTGATAATCTTCATGGCCTTTGCCAGCCACCAGCACGATATCGTCGGGCTGCGCCTGCATAATGGTGTTAGTGACCGCCTGCGCACGACCAGAGACCACGCGGGCGCGGCCTGGGTCCAGCAAACCGGTCAGAATATCTTTTACAATCGCCTGCGGATCTTCGCTGCGCGGATTATCATCCGTAATCACCACCACATCCGCATATTGCTCAGCAATCGCGCCCATTAACGGGCGTTTGCCTTTGTCACGGTCGCCGCCGCAGCCAAACAGGCACCAGAGTTTTCCTTTGCAGTGCAGGCGTGCCGCTTCCAGCGCTTTTTCCAGCGCATCCGGGGTGTGGGCATAATCCACGACAACCGTCGGTTTTCCTGCGGCGCTGAACACTTCCATACGCCCGTTGACCGGCTGCAACTGCGGTGCAACGCTGATTAGCGTCGCCAGCGGATAATCCAGTGACAGCAGCGTCGCCAGTGCCAGCATCAGGTTGCTGACGTTGAAGGCACCCATCAGCGGACTGTCGATTTCGCCGTTGCCCCAGCTGGAGCTGAAACGAATATGTGCGCCGTTATCGTGGTAATCCACCGCATCGGCTTTAAGCCAGCGCCCGTGGCAGCCCGGCTGGAGGTTATCCTCCATGGTGACCGCAACGGCATCAGGTAAGCGCGCCAGCCAGCGACGACCGACTTCGTCATCCGCGTTAAGAATCGCCTGCCCGACCTGATGCTCAGAAAAGAGCAGCCATTTAGCTGACTCATAGCTCTGCATATCACCGTGGTAATCGAGGTGATCGCGACTGAGATTGGTGAAGACCGCCGCGGCAAACGGCAGCGCAGCGACACGATGCTGAACCAGTCCGTGTGACGAGATTTCCATTGCGGTCAGGGTCGCCCCTTTTTCAGCCAGATCGTGCAGCAGATGCTGAACATCAACCGCTGAACCCGTGGTATTTTCTGCCGCCGCTAAGTGACCTACCAGCCCATTACCGACGGTGCCCATCACCGCGCTGGTCTCACCCAGTAGCGTCGCCCACTGCGCCAGCAGCTGGGTGGTGGTGGTTTTACCGTTGGTGCCGGTGACGCCAATCAGCTTCTGTTTTTCGCCCGGCTGCTGATAAAAACGGCCTGCCAGGGCCGAAAGGCGCTGATGCAGCTGCGCCAGATAGATAACCGGTACGCCGTGCATTTCACGGATTTCGCCGTCGACCGCTTCACCCTCAGCTTCCGCCACCACAGCGGCAACGCCCTGCGCAATTGCCTGCGGAATGAAACGGCGTCCATCAACCTGATGGCCTGCAACAGCGACAAACAGATCGCCAGAAGCCGCAATGCGGCTATCCAGGGTCATGTCACGCAGTGGGCGCGCCGGCGCGCCTGGCACCCAGGGGCCGAGTAAATCGCGCAGGTTACGATCTGTCACTTGATTCCTCACTTCTGTTAGTCACCAGCTCATTCTTGTCATTGGTCGGTAACGCGTCCGGCTCGATGTTCATGGTACGCAGTACGCCACCCATGATGGCTCCAAATACCGGAGCGGAGACCGCACCGCCGTAATACTTGCCGGCCTGGGGATCGTTGATCACCACCACCAGCGCGAATCGGGGATGACTGGCAGGCGCGACGCCTGCGGTGTAGGCAATGTATTTATTGACGTAGCGTCCGTCCGGCCCGACCTTTTTCGCCGTACCGGTTTTTATCGCAATGCGATAACCCTTGATTGCCGCTTTGACGCCCCCGCCACCGGGCAGCGCCACGCTTTCCATCATGTGCATCACGGTTTTCACCAGTGACTCATCGAAAACGCGTTGTCCCGCGACGGGCGGATCCACTTTGGTGATCGAAAGCGGGCGATTAATGCCATAGCTGCCAATCGTTGCGTAGACTCGCGCTAACTGTAACGGCGTTACCATTAGCCCGTAGCCGAAAGAGAAGGTGGCCCTCTCTATGTCAGACCACCGTTGTTTTTTAGGGTATAAGCCACTGCTTTCCCCGACCAGCCCCAAATTGGTCGGTTTGCCCAGTCCAAAGCGCGCGTAAGTTTCTACCAGCGCTGAGGAAGGCATCGCTAACGCCAGACGTGAAACACCGACGTTACTCGACTTCTGTAAAACCCCTGTCAGGGTCAATTCGTTGTAGCGCGCCACATCTTTGATCTCATGACCATTGACGCGGTACGGCACGGTATTCAGGACGCTGTTCTCTCTCACCACACCACGCTGCAACGCCGTCATCACCACCATCGGCTTCACGGTAGAGCCAGGTTCGAAAATGTCGGTGATGGCGCGGTTACGCATCAGATCTTTTGGCGTATTGCCGAGATTGTTCGGGTTGTAAGCCGGGCTGTTGGCCATCGCCAGCACTTCACCGGTATTGACATCCACCAGCACCGCCGTACCCGATTCCGCTTTGTTAAAGGCAACGGCGTTATTCAGTTCACGGTAAACCAGCGCCTGTAACCGCTCATCAATGCTCAGCGTCAGGTTATGAGCGGCCCGGCTGTCCACAGAAGAGATATCCTCGATGACCCGACCATACCGATCTTTGCGCACCGTCCGCTCGCCGGGTGCACCGGTCAGCCACTTATCAAAGCTCTTCTCGATGCCTTCAATGCCCTGCCCGTCGATGTTGGTAAAGCCAATGAGATGGGAGGTGACCTGCCCGGCAGGATAGTAACGGCGCGACTCTTCGCGCAGATGAATACCGGGAAGTTTGAGTTTTTTAACGTAGTCGCCGATAGCCGGATTGACCTGGCGCGCCAGATAGACAAAGCGGCCTTTGGGATTGGCATTCACGCGGGCGGCCAGCTGATCAAGGGGAATAGAGAGCGCATCGGAAAGCGCCTTCCAGCGGCTGTCCAGCGTCACGCCGCCACCGGCGTGCAGCTCTTTGGGATCGGCCCAGATAGCGTTGACCGGCACGCTGACTGCCAGCGGGCGTCCGGCGCGATCGCTGATCATGCCGCGTGAGGTGGGCACCGCCTGAACACGCAGCGAGCGCAGATCGCCCTCTTTTACCAGCTTGCCAGGATTGATCACCTGCAGCCAGGCCACACGTGACAGCAATCCACCCAGCGCCAGTAAAATACAGCCGCACAGCAACGCAAAACGCCAGCTTACAAAGCTGGCTTTATCTTCCGGTTTCTTCAATTTCAGCGTTCTGCCTGTGCCGCTCATTCGCTATCTGAGGTCCTTATTTCTGCACCACGATATTTTCTTGTGAAGGATCAACGTGCTGCAGTTGCAGCTTCTCGGTGGCGATGCGTTCAACACGGCTGTGATCGCCCAGTGCATTCTCTTCCAGGATCAGGTTGCGCCACTCGATATCGAGTGCGTCACGCTCCAGCACCAGCTGTTCGCGCTGCGCGGTTAACAGTCGTGTTTTATGGGTGGTGGTCACCACCAGCACGGCAGAAACCACCACAGCGATCAGCAACAGCACCGGAATCTTGCCCTTTCGCAGCAGATCCCCGCCGATAACGGCAGGCAGACTGTGACGCTCATTACCGATCATGCGTCGGTTTTCTCCGCGATACGTAATACCGAGCTGCGCGCACGTGGGTTTTCAGAGACTTCAGCGTCACCCGGCGACATTTTGCCGAGCAACTTCAGTTCACGCCCACCCAGGGCACGCAGCTGATGTTCAGTCATGGGAATCCCAGGCGGCACCTGCGGCCCGCGACTCTGATCGCGCATAAAGCGCTTCACCAGCCGATCTTCCAGTGAATGGAAGCTGATAACAGAGAGGCGGCCCTGCGGGGCCAGCACTTCAACAGCGCCTTTCAGGGCAATATCGATCTCTTCCAGTTCGCTGTTAATCCAGATACGAATCGCCTGGAAGCTGCGCGTAGCCGGATGCTTAAACTTATCTTTTACCGGCATGGCGATTGAGATCACCTCAGCCAGTTCCCGGGTCCGGGTCATCGGCTGTTCACGATTACGCTCGACAATGGCCCGGGCGATGCGTTTGGCGAATCGCTCTTCACCGTAGGTCTTCAGGACAAACGCGATATCCGCCTCTTCTGCGTGCAGCAACCATTCTGCGGCGGAGTGCCCGCGCGAAGGGTCCATTCGCATATCCAGCGGTCCGTCACGCATAAAGGAGAAGCCACGTTCGGCGTCATCCAGCTGCGGTGATGAAACCCCCAGGTCCAGCAAAATGCCGTCAATCTTTCCGACCAGATCCCGTTCGGAGACATACTCTGCCAGCGCGGAAAAAGGGCCATGAATAATTGAAAAACGCGGGTCGGTGATCTCTGCGGCAGCGGCGATAGCTTGCGGATCACGATCGATGGCGATCAGCTTTCCCTTCTCTCCCAGCTGCGAAAGAATCAGGCGTGAATGGCCACCACGACCAAAAGTGCCGTCGATGTAAATACCGTCTTCCCTGATATTGAGGCCGTTAACCGCCTCATCCAACAGCACGGTGGTATGTTTGAAATTTTCCTGCATAGCTATAGCGACAAGTCCTGCAACCGCTCAGATAAAGGCTCCTGAGCCGACTGTTCTGCGTCAATATCGTCCCTGACTTGTTGATACCAGGTCTGTTCATCCCACAGCTCAAATTTATTGAACTGTCCAACCAGCATCACTTCTTTGGTTAATTTTGCGTGCTGCCGAAGCGTATTCGCCAGCAGCAGGCGGCCTGCATTATCCATCTGACATTCACTGGCATGCCCCAGCAGCAAACGCTGCACGCGGCGCTCAAGTGGATTCATACTGGAAAGGCGTGCCAGCTTTTTTTCAATGATTTCCCATTCGGGCAGGGTATAAAGCAACAGGCATGGCTGGTGGAGGTCGATGGTACAGACCATCTGCCCCTGAGACTCCCCAATCAGCAAATCGCGATATCGCGTAGGTACGGCGAGCCGCCCTTTGCTGTCGAGATTGACTAACGTTGCTCCGCGGAACATGCCAGTCTCTTCTCCTCATCACCCATTTACGCCACTTTATCCCACTTTTTACCACGAAACGAGTTTAAGGATCCCATGAAATCCTTGTCAAGCCGGAGCGGCAGGTGAATATCACTATTTACAGAGTGAAGAATTAATCTCTGGCGACGATATAAACGAATAAAAGGGGAAAGTAAAAATTAAGCCGATGAATACCTGAATAAAAAAAACGACCCGGGAAAAAACGACTAAAAATGAAACAATGTAAAGGGCTAAATATTAATCGTGGTTTCTGAGACAGCGGCGGCATTTTAGGGGATTTCCGAAAGGAAGCCCAGCGGCTTAAGGCCAGACGGGAAAGTAAGTTTGTTGAAGTTGTAAGCAGATAATAAAAATAACCCTTTCTGCTTTGTTAGATTTGATGAGCAGAATTTACGCTTTTTTACGTCGACCTGTTTATTTAATCAGTTAAATCTTTAAATAAAATGGGCGGGCAGCGTAATACTGCCCGTGGCTCATTTAACTTTTCGGCTTAATTGTCCGCGACGGTATAAATTACGGCGAATGCGGGTTAACCCGGGTTTTGGTTTTCTGGGTTCATCCAGCGAGGCTAAAACTAATTCCAGCACGCGCTCTGCCACGTCGCGATGACGCTGACCCACCGCCAGCACCGGACACTCAAGAAAGTCCAGTAATTCGTGGTCGCCAAAGGTGGCGATGGCCAGCTCGGTCGGAAGCCGTCCGTCTCGTTTCAGCGTCACATCCATCACACCCTGCAGCAAGCCAAATGAGGTGGTAAAAAGCGCCTCGGGCATCGGGTGATCTTCAAGGTATTGTTCAAACAGTGCCGCGGCGGCTGTGCGTTCGAAGCTATTGCAGTAGATATAGTCAATCGGCCGGGGATCGTCTTTCCATGCATCGCGGAAACCCAGCTCGCGCAGGAAACTTACCGACAGCTCGGGTAACGCACCGAGGAACAGCACATTTTTGACCTCAAGCTGACGCAGTTCAGCCGCCAGCATATGGGCATCGTCCTGATCGGCACCCACTACGCTGGTGAAATGTTCACGATCCAGCGCGCGATCTAACGCAATAATCGGCAGGGGATCGTTGATCCAGCGCTGATAAAAGGGATGCTCTGGCGGTAACGAGGTAGAGACGATGATCGCATCGACCTGGCGCTGTAACAGATGCTCAATGCAGCGCATCTCGTTATCGGGCTGATCTTCAGAACAGGCGATCAGCAGCTGATAGCCGCGCTGACGGGCCTGCCGCTCAAGATAGTTCGCAATACGGGTATAACTGGTATTTTCCAGATCGGGGATCACTAACCCAATAGAGCGCGTACGCCCGGCGCGCAGCCCGGCAGCCACCGCATTGGGGTGATAATTATGCTCACGTACCACCGCCATGACTTTCTCAACGGTTTTGTCGCTGACACGATACTGCCGCGCTTTGCCATTGATCACATAACTGGCCGTGGTGCGCGACACGCCTGCCAAACGCGCAATTTCATCCAGTTTCACGATAACCCCACCATCAAATCCGCTTTTACGGCAGAAATAGCCGCAGTTAAGCTATGGATAACTCATGGCTATCATCTAACAGCAGAAAAGTGCGCGGAGCAACCGCTTTTCTGAATGTAACTCGCCTGGCGCATAAAAAATAAAAAAACCCGGCATTTCGCCGGGTTAGGTGAGGATTGATGATGACGCTGCGTGATTAACGCATGATACGATCGCCGCGTGAAACGCCGACGATACCGGAGCGTGCCACTTCAACAATTTCGGCGACATCGCGAACGGTATTCAGGAAGGCGTCCAGTTTGTCACTGGTGCCTGCCAGCTGAACCGTGTACAGCGTCGGCGTTACGTCGATGATCTGACCACGAAAGATCTCGGCGTTACGCTTCACCTCTTCACGTCCGTAGCCGCTCGCCTGAATCTTCACCAGCATGATTTCGCGCTCAACATAGGCGCCCTGCCCCAGCTCGGTAACGCGCAGCACATCTACCAGCTTGTGCAGCTGCTTTTCAATCTGCTCCAGCACCTTTTGATCGCCCACCGTCTGAATGGTCATCCGCGACAGCGTAGGATCATCCGTTGGTGCCACGGTCAGGCTCTCAATGTTATAGCCGCGCTGTGAGAACAGGCCGACGACACGGGATAATGCGCCGGATTCGTTCTCCAGCAGAACTGATAAAATACGACGCATAATTATGTCCTCTCCGTTTTGCTCAACCACATCTCATCCATGCTGCCACCGCGAATCTGCATCGGGTAAACATGCTCGCTACCGTCAACGGTGACATCCACAAATACCAGACGTCCCTTCGCCAGGGTTTCCAGCGCCAGCGCCAGTTTCTCTTCCAGCTCAGCCGGGTGCTCAATCGCGATCCCGACGTGGCCGTAGGCTTCCGCCAGACGCACGAAGTCAGGCAGCGACTCCATGTAAGACTGGGAGTGACGACCGGAGTAGATCATATCCTGCCACTGCTTCACCATGCCCAGCACCCGGTTGTTCAGGTTCAGCACCAGCACCGGCAGATCGTACTGCAGCGCGGTGGAAAGCTCCTGAATGTTCATCTGGATACTGCCATCGCCCGTTACGCAGATGACTGTTTCATCCGGCAGCGCCATCTTCACGCCCAGCGCAGCAGGCAGGCCAAAGCCCATGGTGCCCAGACCGCCGGAGTTGATCCAGCGACGCGGTTTGTTGAAAGGATAATAGAGCGCAGCAAACATCTGGTGCTGGCCCACATCCGAGGTCACATACGCATCGCCTTTGGTCAGACGGCTGATGGTTTCAATCACTGCCTGCGGCTTGATTTTGTCGCTGGTGCGATCAAATTCCAGGCAGTGACGACTGCGCCAGCCCTCAATCTCCTGCCACCAGTCGTGCAGGCTCTCAGCGCGCTGGCTTTCACTTTGCGCCAGCAACTCCAGCATCTGCTGCAGCACCTGCTTCGCATCACCGACAATCGGGATATCCGCCGCCACCGTCTTAGAGATAGAGGTCGGGTCGATATCGATATGCATCACCGTGGCGTTAGGACAATACTTCGCCAGGTTGTTGGTGGTGCGGTCATCAAAGCGAACACCAATACCAAAAATCAGGTCGGTATTGTGCATCGTCATGTTGGCTTCGTACGTGCCGTGCATACCGAGCATGCCAACGCACTGACGATGAGTGCCAGGGAACGCGCCCAGGCCCATCAGCGAGGTCGTCACCGGAATATTCAGGCTTTCGGCCAGCTTTAACAGTTCGGCTTCGCAGCCTGCGGTAATGGCACCACCACCAGCGTAGATCACCGGCTTCTTCGCGGCCAGCAACGTGGTCAGCGCACGCTTAATCTGACCTTTATGGCCCTGAATGGTCGGATTGTAGGAGCGCATGCTCACCGTTTCCGGCCAGTGATAAGGCAACTTGTTGGCCGGATTCAGAATATCTTTCGGCAGATCGATTACCACCGGCCCCGGACGTCCGGTGGAAGCCAGCCAGAACGCCTTTTTCAACACGGTTGGGATCTCTTCGGTACTTTTCACCAGGAAGCTGTGCTTCACTACCGGACGAGAGATGCCGACCATGTCGCACTCCTGAAAGGCGTCATAGCCAATCAGCGACGAGGGAACCTGACCCGAGAGGATCACCAGCGGAATCGAGTCCATATAGGCGGTGGCGATACCGGTAATCGCATTGGTTGCGCCGGGTCCGGAGGTGACGAGCACCACGCCGACTTCACCAGTGGCGCGCGCCAGGCCGTCAGCCATGTGCACCGCACCCTGCTCATGACGCACCAGAATGTGATCGATACCCCCGACGGTTTGCAGCGCATCATAGATATCCAACACTGCGCCACCCGGATAACCGAATACCTGCTTAACGCCCTGATCGATTAACGAACGGACGACCATTTCGGCTCCTGACAACATCTCCATCTTCTGCCTCCAGGCTTGCGGACCCGGCTCTGTTAATACGCCCGTTAGCGCGTACCACAAAGCCCTGGTGCCTGCTTTGCCAATCAAAATCTTATGTTTATGCATGACAGCGGAAACAACTGCCGCTGTCCGGTTACAGAGAAATCTGTTGAGTTTATTTTTCTGAGAGTAGGTCGATTACCATAACCGCAGTTAACCGGGCAGGCAAACCGCAAACCCACGTAAATTAAAAGGCAGGGGCGTAAAGGCTCTGCCCGATAAGAATTGGCTGCGCGGATTAAACTAATTACGCGGCAGAACCGCAGAGGAAAATGCTGATTAAGAAATTATTTTCAGCGTGATCTAAGAAATAACGAAAACTTATTACCCGGCTGCCCTGGCCCACAATCGCCTGACACTTTTCTTTTCTGGCGTAATTAACCAGTAAATCGCTGAGACGCATTCGATTATGCTAAAGAGCAGGTGATATATCCTGTATCCTCGTGAGATACCTTCCCGATAAAGTCTTTAATTTTCAACACAATAAAATCAAAGACCCGCAGAATCAGTGCTCATTCCCGGGTCGATTGCCTCCGCAGCCACTACGGCGCTGTTCATTACGCTGCCTGACCGTTAAATAACAGAATATCTTCCTCTGGCACCACTAAGAATACCCCTGCATTGAAGGTTGACATCCCTGAGTGATTCCAGTACCAATATGTACAGCACAACATTTTATAAGGTTTGAATCCATGTTTCGTTCTGTTCGCCTTCTCGGTCTACTACTAAACGCACTCAGCTTGCGCGGTAGACTTGTGGGCGGAATCAAACACTGATTCAAACCTGCTGAAAGTTAAAAACCCGCGCCTGTCGCGGGTTTTTTTATGCTCGTTGCCAGGCCAGAAAAAGCATAAGGATGATTACGATGAGTCAGCAAGTCATTATTTTCGATACCACTCTGCGCGACGGTGAGCAGGCATTACAGGCCAGCCTGAGTGTGAAAGAAAAATTGCAGATTGCTTTAGCGCTGGAGCGCATGGGCGTGGATGTGATGGAAGTCGGTTTCCCGGTCTCCTCACCGGGCGACTTTGAGTCTGTGCAGACCATTGCGCGCACCATTAAAAACAGTCGGGTTTGCGGTCTGGCACGCTGTGTGGAAAAAGATATTGATGCGGCGTACGAATCACTGCGTGTTGCCGAAGCCTTCCGTATTCATACCTTTATCGCCACCTCGCCGATGCACATCGCCACCAAACTGCGCAGCACGCTGCCGGAAGTGATTGAGCGTGCGGTGCATATGGTGAAACGTGCGCGTAATTATACCAGCGACGTTGAGTTCTCCTGCGAAGATGGCGGCCGTACCCCGATTGATGACCTGTGCCGGATGGTAGAAGCCACGATTAACGCCGGTGCCACCACCATCAACATCCCGGACACCGTTGGCTACACCTTGCCAGGCGAGTATGCCCACATCATCGGCGAACTGATGAATCGCGTTCCTAACATCGACAAAGCAATTATCTCTGTTCACACCCACGATGACCTGGGTATGGCAACCGGCAACGCCCTGGCTGCCGTACAGGCGGGCGCGCGTCAGGTTGAAGGAACGATGAATGGCCTGGGTGAACGTGCCGGTAACTGTGCGCTGGAAGAGGTGATCATGGCGATTAAAACCCGCCAGCAGATCATGAACGTGCATACCAATATCAATCATCAGGAAATCTACCGTACCAGCCAGATGGTCAGCCAGATCTGCAACATGCCGATCCCGGCGAACAAGGCAGTGGTCGGCTCTAACGCCTTCGCTCACTCCTCGGGTATTCATCAGGATGGCGTGCTGAAGAACCGCGAGAACTATGAAATCCTGACGCCGGAATCGATCGGCTTACACAAAATCCAGCTGAACCTGACCTCACGTTCTGGCCGCGCGGCGGTAAAACATCGTATGGAAGAGATGGGCTATGCCGAGCAGGATTACAATCTGGATACGCTGTATGACGCCTTCCTGAAACTGGCCGATAAAAAAGGGCAGGTTTTCGATTACGACCTGGAAGCGCTGGCCTTCATCAACAAGCAGAATGAAGAGCCGGAATATTTCCAGCTGCACGAATTTAACGTCCAGACCGGTTCCAGCATCACCGCCACCGCCTCTGTCAATCTGGGCTGCGGCGATGTCGCTAAATCGGATGCAGCCACCGGTAATGGCCCGGTTGACGCGGTCTACCAGGCGATTAACCGTATCACCCAGTTCGACGCCGAGCTGGTTAACTACAAGCTGACCGCGAAAGGCCACGGCGAGAATGCGCTGGGTCAGGTCGATATCGTCGTGAGCTACAACGGCCGCAAGTTCCACGGCATTGGTCTGGCGACCGATATTGTGGAGTCCTCCGCCAAAGCGATGGTCAACGCTCTGAACAATATCTGGCGTGCCCGTCAGGTTGAACAAGAATTGCAGCGCAAATTTAAAGATCAGAAGGAAACCGTATAACCATGTCCAGCTCATCTCATATCGCAGTTTTACCCGGTGATGGTATCGGCCCGGAAGTGATGGCGCAGGCTATGAAAGTGCTGGATGCCATTCGTCAGCGCTTTGATATGCAGATCACCACCCAGGAGTATGCGGTCGGCGGCATTGCTATCGATCAGCATGGCGAACCCCTGCCACCCGCAACGGTTGCAGGCTGCGAGCAGGCCGACGCGATCCTGTTTGGTTCCGTTGGCGGCCCGAAGTGGGAGCACTTACCGCCGGCATCGCAACCGGAGCGCGGTGCGCTGCTGCCGCTGCGCAAACATTTTAAGCTGTTCAGTAACCTGCGTCCGGCTGCGCTCTACAGCGGACTGGAGGCATTTTGCCCGCTGCGCGCCGACATTGCTGCCAAAGGCTTCGACATTCTGTGCGTGCGTGAACTGACCGGCGGCATCTACTTTGGTCAGCCGAAAGGACGTGAAGGCAGCGGCCCGGAAGAGCGTGCATTTGATACCGAGGTTTATCACCGTTTCGAAATTGAGCGCATCGCCCGCATCGCGTTTGAATCGGCGCGCAAACGCCGTAACAAAGTCACCTCGGTTGATAAAGCCAACGTGCTGCAGACCTCCGTGATGTGGCGTGAAATCGTCAACGAAGTGGCCAAAGAGTACCCGGACGTGCAGCTGAGCCACATCTATATCGACAACGCCACCATGCAGTTGATCAAAGACCCGTCGCAGTTTGACGTGCTGCTCTGCTCCAACCTGTTCGGCGATATTCTCTCTGATGAGTGCGCCATGATTACCGGCTCGATGGGGATGCTGCCTTCCGCCAGCCTGAATGAAGCGGGCTTTGGCCTGTTCGAACCCGCGGGTGGCTCGGCGCCGGATATCGCCGGTCAGAATATTGCCAACCCGGTCGCCCAGATCCTGTCACTGTCGCTGCTGCTGCGTTACAGCCTGAATGCCGATGAGGCTGCCGACAGTATCGAACGTGCCATCAGCCGTGCGCTGGAACAGGGCTACCGCACCAAAGATTTAGCCGGTGATGGTCCAGCGGTCAGCACAGATGAGATGGGCAGCATCATTGCCCGCTTTATCGCCGAGGAAAAATAAAAAAATGAAAACCTTATACCAGAAGTTATTTGATGCACATGTCGTCCATGAAACGCCAGAAGAAACGCCGTTACTCTACATTGATCGCCATCTGATCCATGAGGTGACCTCGCCCCAGGCCTTTGATGGTCTGCGCGCCCACGGACGTAAAGTCCGTCAGCCGGGCAAAACCTTTGCCACCATGGATCACAACGTTTCTACGCAGACCAAAGATATCAATGCATCGGGCGAGATGGCGCGTATCCAGATGCAGGAGCTGATGAAGAACTGTGCTGAGTTTGGCGTACAGCTGTATGACCTGAATCATCCGTTCCAGGGCATCGTCCACGTTATCGGTCCTGAGCAGGGCATGACGCTGCCGGGCATGACGATTGTGTGCGGTGACTCGCACACCGCCACGCACGGTGCGTTTGGCTCGCTGGCCTTTGGTATCGGCACCTCTGAAGTTGAACATGTGTTTGCTACCCAGACCCTGAAACAGGGTCGGGCAAAAACCATGAAGATTGAAGTGCTGGGCCAGGCGTCAACCGGCATTACGGCTAAAGATATCGTGCTGGCGATCATCGGCAAAACCGGCAGCGCAGGCGGAACCGGCTATGTGGTCGAATTCTGCGGTCCGGCGATTCAGGCGCTGAGCATGGAAGGTCGTATGACCCTGTGCAACATGGCGATTGAGATGGGTGCGAAAGCGGGCCTGGTGGCACCGGATGAGACCACCTTCAACTATCTGAAAGGTCGTCAGTTCTCGCCGCAGGGTGAGAAATGGGAGCAGGCCGTTGATTACTGGCGCACCCTGAAGTCTGACGAAGGCGCGAAATATGATGCGGTGGTAACGCTGCATGCTGAAGAGATTGCACCGCAGGTCACCTGGGGCACCAATCCGGGTCAGGTTATTGCCGTTGATCAGGTGATCCCAAATCCGGCCTCGTTCGCCGATCCGGTTGAGCGCGCCTCAGCCGAAAAAGCCCTGGCCTACATGAACCTGCAGCCAGGCATCAAACTGACCGATGTGGCGATTGATAAAGTGTTTATCGGCTCCTGCACCAACTCACGCATCGAAGATCTGCGTGCCGCCGCCGCCATCGCCAAAGGCCGCAAAGTGGCGCCTGGCGTGGTCGCCATGGTGGTGCCGGGTTCCGGCCCGGTGAAAGCGCAGGCCGAAGCGGAAGGTCTGGACAAAATCTTCCTGGAAGCGGGCTTTGAATGGCGTCTGCCAGGCTGCTCAATGTGTCTGGCGATGAACAATGACCGCCTGAATCCGGGCGAGCGTTGCGCGTCAACCAGCAACCGTAACTTTGAAGGCCGTCAGGGCCGTGGTGGACGTACTCATCTGGTCAGCCCGGCAATGGCCGCGGCGGCTGCCGTAACCGGCCACTTTGCCGACATCCGTGAACTGACGACAGGAGCTTAAGTCATGGCGAATAAATTTACTCAGCACACCGGCATTGTTGCGCCGCTGGATGCCGCGAACGTCGATACGGACGCGATCATTCCCAAGCAGTTTTTGCAGAAGGTCACCCGCACCGGTTTTGGACAGCATCTGTTCCACGACTGGCGCTTTGAAGATGACGCGGGCACCGTGCCAACGCCCGGCTTTGTGCTGAACAAGCCTGAGTTCAAAGGCACCAGCATCCTGCTGGCGCGTGAAAACTTTGGCTGCGGCTCTTCACGTGAGCATGCGCCCTGGGCGCTGACCGATTTTGGTTTTCACGTGGTGATTGCGCCGAGCTTCGCGGATATCTTTTATGGCAACAGCTTCAACAACCAGCTGCTGCCGGTGAAGTTAAGCGAAGAGGAAGTGGATGAGCTGTTCAGACTGGTTGCGGACCAGCCCGGCATCAGCTTTACGGTAGACCTGGAAGCGCAGACGGTCACCGCTGGCGATAAAGTCTATTCGTTCGAGCTCGACAGCTTCCGCCGCCACTGCATGATTAACGGCCTGGACAGCATCGGCCTGACGCTGCAGCACGAAGCCTCCATTTCGCAGTATGAGCAGAATCAGCCCGCCTTCCTGCGCTAATTGAGTAAAATCAGGGCGACATTGGGTCGTAATGCTGATCAGTTAAGATTAGATTTGTAAAGGCTGTCACGGTCAAACGTGGCAGCCTTTTTTCTGGCCGAGCAAGCCGCAGTGCGGGCCAGCGCACCTCTGCTGCTGCCGGGCCGTCCTCGCGCCGCTCACGCGGTACCTTCGGCTTTGACGTCGTGCCGACGAACCGTTCGGGGATCGGCCCTCCCTGGCCGGCCCCGACCTGTCCACGCTTCCCGGCGTGGACTTCTGGCCCACCGTCACGCCTCAGCGCTGCGGATAGCCCTTTCAGCAGCAGAGGCGCTCAGGCCTCGACTCTCGTGCCCTTTTTAACAGCACGCACCAGAAGCTTAAGAGCAGACTGGTGGCGATCAGGAGCAGGCAATCCGCAGCGCTGAACAGAATGAGTCTGCCAGGAGAGCCCGCAGGACGCGGGCGAAAGGCGGGGCGGCACAGGATGTGCCATCCCCGACGGTCCGTCAGGCAGGCGAATGAAGTGAAGGAACCGCGCAGCGGCGCGAGGACCGCCAGCCCCTGAGCGGCACCAGACTGCGTTATCACCTGTCGCTTAACTGACTGGCATTACGACATCGGGTCGCCCTTCTTCTTTATACGTCGCGCACCCGTGCCGACATCACCAGCGCCACAATAGCCAGCCCGAATGCCAGCCAGTAAACCGCCTCATGTCCCAGTCGCTCACTCAGCGTTCCCTGAATCACCCCAGCCAGAATCATGCCGGTCGAGATCGAGTTGGTGAACATGGTGGTCGCTGCACCAGGCCGTCCTGGCATCAGATCCTGAAACCACAGCATCCCTATGCCAGCAATAATCCCGACAAACACCGCGTTAAACAGCTGCAACACCATCAGCGACGTGCGGGAATTGAATAGCACCAGCCCCAGATAAAACAGTACGCCAGCCGCCACCGCGATCAGCATTAACCGGCGCTTGCCGATACGCCGCGCGTAATGTCCGGCCAGCAGCATCACCGGGATCTCCAGCCCTGCCGCCGTCCCCATCAGCAGACCGGCCAGCTTCTCGGGCAGGCCCAGCGTGGTGCTGATATAGAGCGGCATATCGATGATATACATCGTGTTGCAGGTCCACATCGCGACTGAGGCCAGGAACAGTAAACGCACATCCCGATCGCGCCAGCCACTTAGCGGCAGCCCGCCGCTTTGCATCAGGGGCTGCGAACGTGGCACCGACGGCACGGTGAACCAGACCAGCAGGATACAGATCAGAAACAGCGCGGCGGCCACCATAAATAGCGTCACAAAGCCGTAGTTCAGCGCCAGCGCGAAGGAGAGCGGCGGCCCAATCACCCACGCCAGCGACAGCTGCGCACGCATCACCGAACTGAACATCACCGCTTCACGCGCCGACTGATCGGCATATTCCCGCGCCAGCGCAAACAGCTGAGGCATTGAGACGCTGGCCAGCGCTGACAGCAGCACGCCCAGCGTCAGTAAGGTCAGATAGTGGCGGGTAAAGGCAAACAGTAGCGCATTGACCAGCGCCATCAGGCAGCAGAAGAGAATGATATGACGACGATCGCCGACGCTGTCAGAGCGCTTTGCCACCAGCATGCTCACCACGATACCGGCCACCGCATTGATGGTGAAAAACAGTCCGACCCAGAAGGGCCGCGCCTGCACCTCGCGCGTCAGAAACAGGCTGAGCGTCGGCGCCTGCAGTGCGCCCGCGATGCCCAGCATGAACGAGGCGACCATAAAAGCGAGGTAAACCGGATTGATGCGGCGCTGCCGCGTTAACAGCGATTTCATACCGAAATCCCTTACAGAACAAACAGAGGGGAAAAAAGAAGGGTAGACGATACCGCGCAACATGAAAAAAGCCAGCAGAGATCATCTGCTGGCGGTGTAAATGCACCCTACTCAGAAAAGCACTCCGCTGAACAGCGAAGTCAGGGTCGAACGCCATTCAGAACTGAATGCCTCCCGCTCTTCCCATAACGCAAAGTTTGCTCTTAAAATAGGGCAAGAAAAACAGATCGCTTTTCACCGGGAGTTCCTCTTTTATGTCCTCATCACGTCTGAAGCAGCAGTTCATTCGCCTGTGGCAGAGCTGTCAGGGGCAAACGCAGGAGATTACCCTTAGCGAACTGGCTGACCTGCTGCACTGCTCGCGCCGCCATATGCGCAATCTGCTCAACCGGATGCAGGCCGCGGGCTGGCTGATCTGGCAGGCGGAAGCCGGGCGCGGCAAGCGTTCACAGCTTACCTTCTGCTATACCGGACTGGCTTTGCAGCAGCAACGTGCCGAGGATTTGCTGGAGCAGGATCGCATCGATCAGCTGGTCCAGCTGGTGGGCGATAAAAATCAGGTACGGCAGATGATCGCCGCGCATCTGGGGCGCAGTTTCCGTCAGGGCAAGCATATCCTGCGGGTGCTCTACTATCGTCCGCTGCTCAATCTGCTGCCCGGTTCGCCGCTGCGGCGCTCCGAAACCCACATTGCGCGACAGATTTTTAACAGCCTGACGCGGATAAATGAGGAAAACGGGGAAATCGAGCCCGATATTGCGCACCACTGGCAGCAGACTTCCCCGCTTCACTGGCGCTTCTTTCTGCGTCCAGCGATTCGCTTTCATCACGGCAGAGAACTGGAGATGGAGGATGTGCTGGCCACGCTTGAGCGTCAGCGCCCCCATCCGCTCTTTTCCCATATCGAGCAGATCGACTCGCCCGCGCCCTGGACGCTGGATATCCGCTTAAGCCAGCCCGACGAGGGATTACCCTGGCTGCTGGGCAGCGTCAGTGCGATGATCCTGCCGCGCGAATGGCCGACGCTGCACGATTTTGCCCGCCAGCCCGTTGGCACCGGTCCTTACCGGGTGATCCGCAATCAGGAGAGTCAGCTGAAGATCGAAGCGTTTGATGACTATTTTGGTTTTCGCGCCCTGATTGATGATGTCTCTATCTGGGTACTGCCCGACATCAGCGATGAGCTGGTCTATGCCGGTGTCCGCCTGCAGGGCGACGGAGCCGATGAGATTCAGGAGGAGAGCCGTCTTGAAGAGGGCTGCTACTATCTGCTGTTCGACCAGCGTTCAGAACAGGGACGCAACGAGGCGGTCCGGCGCTGGGTCAGCTACCTGTTTAATCCTATCGCCCTGCTCAATCACGCCGGTGTCGGCTACCAGCGCTACTGGTTTCCGGCGTATGGCCTGCTGCCGCGCTGGCATCACCGGCGCGACCTGACGCCAGTGGAAAAACCGCCCGGCTTAACCCACCTGACGCTGACCTGGTACAGCCAGCACGTGGAGCATGAAGGCATCGCTAACGCGCTGCGTCCGCTGCTGGCAGAGCATGGCGTCACGCTGGAGACCCGCGAGATCAGCTACGAAAGCTGGTATCAGGGCGAAGCGGAAAGTGATATCTGGCTTGGCAGCGTGAACTTTACCCTGCCGCTGAATTACTCTCTGTTTGCGCAGCTTTATGAGATCCCGTTGCTGCATCACTGTCTGCCGATCGACTGGCACAGCGATGCGGCCCGCTGGCGCGAGAAAACGCTGCCGCTGGCCGAATGGAGTAAACAGTTAGTCGAAGAAGCGGGTCTTCATCCGCTGTTTCACCACTGGCTGTTGCTTGAAGGTCAGCGCAGCATGCGCGGCGTTCGGATGAATACGCTGGGCTGGTTTGATTTTAAATCCGCCTGGTTCGCGCCACCCGCGCTGTGAGGCTTTCGCCCCGGCGCTGAAATGACTAGAATGTGACGTTCTCAACGGGGTGCCGCCTGCCGCCAGCAAGCAGCTGAGAGATACCCGTCGAACCTGATTCGGTTAATACCGACGTAGGGATTTGGGAGGCCTCTGTGCTCAGATCCTTTGCGACTCATCCCCTATTCTCCTGAAGGAGCGCAAAGTGTTAAACAAAGTTCTGCCGGTGCTGCTGTTACTCTCCGCCCCCGTTCTGGCGGCTAAGCCGGTTCTCACGGTCTACACCTACGACTCCTTCTCCGCTGACTGGGGCCCTGGCCCGGCGGTTAAAAAAGCCTTCGAGGCGCAGTGCAACTGCGAGCTGAAATTCGTCACGCTGGAAGATGGCGTGTCGCTGCTGAACCGCGTGCGCATGGAAGGGAAAAACAGCAAAGCCGATCTGGTACTGGGGCTGGATAACAATCTGGTACAGGCGGCGCAGAAAACCGGTCTGTTTGCCGAAAGTCAGGTCGATACCTCGACATTAAAACTGCCCGGCGGCTGGCACAACACCACCTTCGTGCCGTTTGATTATGGCTACTTCGCGTTTGTCTATGACAAAACCCGGCTGAAGAATCCGCCAAAAAGCCTGAAAGAACTGGTCGACAGCCCGGAGAAGTGGCGGGTGATCTACGAAGATCCCCGTACCAGCACCCCCGGCTTAGGCCTGCTGTTGTGGATGCAGAAAGTCTATGGCGATCAGGCACCGCAGGCGTGGCAGAAGCTGGCGCAGAAAACCGTGACGGTGACCAAAGGCTGGAGTGAAGCCTATGGCCTGTTCCTCAAGGGCGAAGGCGATCTGGTGCTGAGCTACACCACCTCACCGGCTTACCACATCATCGAAGAGAAAAAAGAGAACTATGCCGCCGCGCCGTTTGCAGAGGGCCACTATCTGCAGGTTGAAGTTGCCGCGCAGTTAGCCAGCAGCAAGCAGCCGGCGCTGGCACAGCAGTTTATGAAGTTTATGGTGTCACCCGACTTCCAGCGCACGATTCCCACCGGTAACTGGATGTACCCGGTAATCGACACGCCACTGCCTGCCGGTTTTAGCGCACTCACTGTGCCCGCCACCGCTCTGCAGTTCTCGCCGGAAGAGGTTGCCAGCCAGCGTTCAGGCTGGA
The DNA here is from genome assembly GCF_049310725.1 of Pantoea sp. BJFS-204. Taxonomy (NCBI): domain Bacteria; kingdom Pseudomonadati; phylum Pseudomonadota; class Gammaproteobacteria; order Enterobacterales; family Erwiniaceae; genus Pantoea; species Pantoea sp. BJFS-204. The sequence continues at coordinate 149,098 of NZ_JBMOWE010000008.1, forward strand.
TCAGCCAGTGGCAACGCGCCGTCAGCCGCTGATGCCGCGCTGGCTTATCCCCGGTTCGCTCGCCACGCTGCTGTTAATCAGCGTGGCGCTGCTGGCCTTCGGTGCACTCTGGAGCGCCGCGCCAGAGAATGACTGGCGCAGCGTGCTGCAGGATGATTACCTGCATCACGTTATCGCCTTCTCTTTTGGTCAGGCGCTGCTCTCCGCGCTGTTGTCGCTGCTGCCAGCGGTGCCGCTGGCGCGCGCGCTCTATCGACGCCGTTTCCCTGGCCGTCAGCTGCTGCTGCGTCTGTGCGCCATGACCCTGGTGCTGCCGGTGCTGGTGGCGGTATTTGGTCTGCTCACCGTCTATGGTCGTGTCGGCTGGCTGGCGCAGCTGTGCCAGCTGGCAGGGATTGATTACCACTTCTCTCCCTACGGTCTGTCGGGCATTTTGCTGGCGCACGTCTTCTTTAACCTGCCGCTGGCGACCCGCCTGATGCTGCAGGCGCTGGAGAGCATTCCGGCGGAACAGCGTCAGCTGGCGGCACAGCTCGACCTGCGCGGCTGGCACCATTTTCGTCTGCTTGAGTGGCCATGGCTGCGGCGTCAGCTGCTGCCGACCGGCGCGCTGATCTTCATGCTCTGTTTCGCCAGCTTTGCCACCGTGCTCTCGCTGGGCGGCGGCCCGCAGGCGACGACCATCGAGCTGGCGATTTTCCAGGCGCTGAGTTATGACTACGATCCGGGACGCGCTGCACTGCTGGCGCTGATCCAGCTTGGCTGCTGCGTGACGCTGGTGCTGCTCAGCCAGCGCTTCAGCAAGGCCATTCCCGCCGGAACCAGCCAGCTGAACGGCTGGCGCGATCCGCAGGATTCGCGCGGGGCGCAGCTGGTTGATGCGCTGCTGATCCTGCTGGCGCTGATCCTGCTGCTGCCCCCGCTGGCGGCGGTCATCATCGATGGTCTGCACGGCGGACTGCGCGGCGCGCTGGCGCAGCCTGCACTCTGGCAGGCGACGTTTACCTCACTGCGCATCGCCACCGGCGCCGGTCTGCTCTGTGTGGTGCTGACCATGATGCTGCTGTGGAGCAGTCGCGAGCTGCGCCTGCGTCAGCGCCCGGCGGCGGCAACCCTTATCGACACCAGCGGCATGCTGATTCTGGCGATGCCAGGCATCGTGCTCGCCACCGGCTTTTTCCTGTTGTTTAACGCCACTATTGGTCTGCCGGCGTCGGCGGACGGGCTGGTGATCTTCACCAATGCGCTGATCGCCATTCCCTATGCGCTGAAAGTGCTGGAGAACCCGATGCGTGACGTCGCGGAGCGTTACGGCAGACTCTGTGATTCGCTGGATATCCACGGCTGGAACCGGCTGCGGCTGATTGAACTGCGGGCGCTGAAACGTCCGCTGGCCCAGGCGCTGGCCTTTGCCTGCGTGCTGTCGATCGGTGATTTTGGCGTGGTGGCGCTGTTTGGTACTGCCGATTTCCGCACCCTGCCGTTCTACCTTTATCAACAGATCGGTGCCTATCGCGGTGCTGACGGTGCAGTGACCGCGCTGCTGCTGCTGCTGCTCTGTTTGTTGCTGTTCACCCTGATGGAAAAATTACCAGGCCGCCATGCTGACACTGAATAACCTCACGTACCTTTATCAGCATCTGCCGATGCGCTTTAGTCTCAACGCCACCCGCGGCGAGCGCATCGCGATCCTCGGCCCCAGCGGGGCCGGTAAAAGCACCCTGCTGAGCCTGATTGCCGGTTTCCTGCCGGTGAAACAGGGCACCCTGATGATTGACGGCCAGGAGCACACCCACAGCGTGCCGGCCAGACGGCCGGTTTCGATGCTGTTTCAGGAGAACAACCTGTTTCCGCACCTCAGCGTGCAGCAGAACATGGCGCTGGGATTGCACCCCGGACTGAAGCTGAGCGCCGGGCAGCGCCAGCAGCTTGCAGCGCTGGCCGATCAGGTGGGATTAGGCGATCTGCTGACGCGGCTGCCGGGCGAGCTGTCAGGCGGACAGCGACAGCGCGTGGCGCTGGCACGCTGTCTGCTGCGTGACCGTCCGGTGCTGCTGCTGGATGAGCCTTTTTCTGCACTGGATCCCGCGCTGCGTGGAGAGATGCTGCAACTGGTGCGTTCGGTGTGTGACGCGCGCAGCATCACGCTGCTGATGGTGTCGCACAGTCTGGAAGATGCCCAGCAGATTGCGCCGCGCAGCGTGGTGATTGTGGATGGCCGGGTTTACTGGGATGGCGAGACCCGACAGTTACTGTCGGGCGACACGCGGGAGGCCGACGTGCTCGGCATCCCGCGTCGTTAAGCGATTCAGGCGAAGAAAACCTGCCACAGCAGATGACGGAAAATGGGCATCATCGGATGGAACTGAATACCGACGAAAGCCGCGACGGCAATCACCAGCCCCAGCGGCCCTGCCCAGCGCAGGCGCTCAGGCGGCAGCCAGGCCGATGCCCAGTCGCGACTCTTGCCGCTGCGCCACCAGCGCCAGCATAACCAGACACCCAGCCAGATCAGCAGTGCTGCGCCGAGTAACAGCCATTTAAAGCTGCCGCCCTGCGCGGCTTTGGGCACATCGATCGCCACACCCGCCAGAATACCGGGCAGCAGATAGAGCGGCGGCCAGAGAATGCAGCCGATAATGTTCGGCGGCAGGAATTTACGCACCGGCAGCTCCAGCATACCGGCCGCCAGCGGGATCAGCGGACGCGTGGGGCCAACAAAGCGTCCGACCAGAATCGTAAACATGCTGTGCTGATGCAGGGCGTGCTCGGTTTTATCCAGCAGGCCTTTATACTTTTGCAGATACTTCCAGCGGTGCAGCGGCCCCTGAAATTTCCAGCCGATGCCGTAGGAAACCCAGTCACCAATCAGGCAGCCCGCAAAGCCCGCCGCCCAGGCCGGGTAAAGGCCAAGTTCGCCACTGCCGACCAGCGCGCCCAGACTGGCCATCATCACCGTACCTGGCAGCAACAGCCCGACCAGCGCCAGCGACTCAAGAAACGTCACCAGCGCAACGGCAAACAGCGCCCACTCCAGGGACTGCGTAATCAGTTGTTGAATCCAGGCTTCCATAATCATCCTAAGTAAAAGCAGAAGGCTGGATTGTCCTGAGCCAGCCACACAGCGTCAAGGCAAGAATTGTAGGACAATGTTGACAAAAGCGGGTGGCGGGAACTGTATAAATATCCATGTTATACTGAAGCGGTTTTCTCATCCTGAAATGCTGAGTCCGGAGAACATCTGAATATGCCCCGTGCAGGTTTTCTGCTCACCCGCCACTGGCGCGACAGCCCGCATGGCACCGAAATTATCCTCTGGCTCGCGACCGATGCGGGCGCGCAGCGCGTGGTGCTGCCGGTGCAGGAGTCCGTCGCGTTTATTCCTGAGGAATTTCAGGCGCAGGTCAGCGAATTACTGAAAGATGAACGTCAGTTTCGGATTCAGTCGCTGGCGCTGAAAGATTTTCGGCGTCGCCCGGTTCTCGGCCTCTACTGCCAGCAGAACCGCCAGCTACAGCGCATTGAAAAACGGCTGCGCGAAGAGGGTATTCCGGTCTATGAAGCCGATATCCGTCCGCCGGAGCGCTACCTGATGGAGCGTTTTATTACCGCGCCGGTCTGGTTTGACGGCGAGCAGCGCGGAGACAGCGTGGTCAATGCGCGGCTCAAACCCCATCCCGACTATCGCCCGCCGCTGAAATGGGTCTCGCTGGACATTGAAACCACACAGCATGGCGAGCTTTACTGCATCGGGCTGGAGGGATGCGGTCAGCGCCAGGTCTTTATGCTCGGCCCGGCCAACGGTGATGCCAGCACGCTGGATTTCGAGCTGATCTATCTCGACAGCCGGCCGCAGTTACTTGAAGCGCTGAACCAGTGGTTTGCAGAGCATGATCCGGATGTCTTAATTGGCTGGAACGTCGTGCAGTTTGACCTGCGGGTATTACAAAAGCATGCCGATCGTTACGGCATTCCGCTGCGTCTGGGACGCCAGCAGGCCGCGCTGGAGTGGCGTGAACATGGCTTCAAACCCGGCGTATTTTTCGCTCAGGCCAGTGGCCGGTTGATTATTGATGGCATTGACGCGCTGAAATCGGCGTTCTGGGATTTTCCCTCATTCAGCCTCGAGTCCGTGTCGCAGCAACTGCTGGGAGAAGGGAAAGCGATTGATAATCCCTGGCAGCGTATGGAGGAGATCAACTGGCGCTTTGCCAACGATAAACCGGCGCTGGCGCGCTACAACCTGAAAGACTGCGAACTGGTGACGCGCATTTTTCACAAAACGGCGATTATGCCGTTTCTGCTGGAACGCGCGGCGGTCAATGGACTGGCGGTGGATCGCCACGGCGGTTCGGTAGCGGCCTTTGGTCATCTCTATATTCCGCGGATGCATCGCGCCGGGTTTGTCGCCCCGAACATGGGTGATGTGGCCCCGGAAGCCAGTCCTGGCGGTTATGTGATGGATTCGCGCCCCGGCCTGTATGACTCAGTGCTGGTACTGGATTACAAAAGCCTCTACCCGTCGATTATCCGCACCTTCCTGATTGACCCGGTGGGTCTCGTGGAAGGGCTGGCCCATCCTGATGATGCCGATTCGATTGAAGGTTTCCGTGAAGCGCGTTTTTCGCGGCATACCCACTGCCTGCCTGCGATTGTTGAACAGATCTGGCTGGGTCGCGAAGCGGCGAAAAAGCAGAATAATCAGCCGCTGTCCCAGGCGCTGAAAATCATTATGAACGCCTTTTACGGCGTGCTGGGCACCAGCGCCTGCCGCTTCTTTGATCCGCGACTTGCCTCTTCTATTACGCTGCGCGGTCACGCCATCATGCAGCAGACCCGAACGCTGATTGAGGCGGAAGGCTACGACGTCATCTATGGCGACACCGACTCCACCTTTGTCTGGCTGAAGTCGGCGCACAATGAAGAAGATGCCGCCGCGATTGGTCAGCAGCTGGTGCAGAAAGTGAACGCCTGGTGGCGCGACCATCTGCAGCAGACGCAGGGGCTGACCAGCACACTGGAACTGGAGTATGAAAATCACTTCTGCCGTTTTCTGATGCCCACCATTCGCGGCGCGGAACAGGGCAGCAAGAAACGCTACGCCGGACTGATTCGTGACGCCGCCGGTGAGCGCATGGTCTTTAAGGGGCTGGAGTCGGTGCGAACAGACTGGACGCCGCTGGCAAAAGCGTTCCAGCAGCAGCTCTACCACCGTATCTTCCACCGTCAGCCGTGGCAGGATTATATCCGTACAACCGTGGCGCAGCTGCTGGCGGGTGAACTCGACGATCAGCTGATCTACAAAAAGCGGCTGCGGCGTCCGCTGAAAGAATATGAACGAAACGTGCCCCCGCACGTGCGCGCCGCCAGGCTGGCCGATGAGCACAATCGTAAATTAAACCGGCCCTTGCAGTACCAGAATGGTGGCCGGATCCGTTATGTCATCGCCACCGCAGGCCCCGAGCCACTGGAGGCGCGCAGCACGCCGCTGGACTATGACCACTACGTGACGAAGCAACTTCAGCCGGTTGCAGAGGGGATTCTGCCCTTTGTCGAGGGGGACTTTGCTACACTTATTACCGGACAGCTGGGGCTTTTTTGACAGGTGACGAACGTCCTGCCATCCAGTACCATAGCGCCCTTCCTGAAACTCACCGCTCTTAAGTACGCTCCAGGCCTTGTTGTCTGGCGGTAACGCTATTGCCTGAGCTTTGGGAACACCTCTAAAAACGTTAAAATTCGAGCAAAAAATATATGGTTTTTACATTAGGTCAGCGCTGGATTAGTGATACGGAAAGTGAACTGGGACTGGGCACCGTGGTGGCGATCGATACCCGCATGATCACCCTGCTGTTTCCGGCCACGGGGGAAAACCGCCTCTACGCCCGCAACGATTCGCCAGTTACCCGCGTCATCTTTAATCCGGGTGATACCATCACCAGCCACGAAGGCTGGCAGATGCGCGTCGATGAAGTACGCAACGAAAATGACCTGATGACCTATATCGGTACCCGTCTGGATACCGAAGAGAGCGAAGTGATGCTGCGCGAAGTCATGCTCGACAGCAAGCTGGTGTTCAGTAAGCCGCAGGATCGCCTGTTTGCCGGCCAGCTCGACCGGATGGATCGTTTTGCCCTGCGCTTCCGCGCCCGTAAATACCAGAGTGAGCAATATCGTCTGCCAATCAGCGGCTTACGCGGCATGCGCACCAACCTGATCCCTCACCAGCTGCATATCGCCCACGATGTCGGCCGTCGCCATGCGCCGCGCGTCCTGCTGGCCGATGAAGTTGGCCTGGGTAAAACCATTGAAGCCGGGATGATCATCCAGCAGCAGCTGCTGGCTGGCCGTGCCGACCGCGTCCTGATCGTGGTACCTGAAACTTTACAGCATCAGTGGCTGGTCGAGATGCTGCGCCGCTTCAACCTGCGCTTTGCGCTGTTTGATGACGATCGCTATACCGAAGCGCAGCACGACAGCGATAACCCATTTGAGACGGAGCAGCTGATTATCTGCTCACTGGACTTCGTGCGCCGTAACAAGCAGCGTCTTGAGATGCTGGCCGATGCCGAATGGGATCTGCTGGTGGTCGATGAAGCGCACCATCTGGCCTGGTCAGAAGGCGAGCCCAGCCGTGAATATCAGGTTATCGAACAGCTGGCTGAGAAAACCGCCGGGGTTCTGCTGCTGACCGCAACGCCTGAGCAGCTGGGCATGGAGAGTCACTTCGCCCGTCTGCGCCTGCTCGACCCTAATCGTTTCCATGACTTTGCCGCCTTTGTTGAAGAGCAGCAGCATTTCCGTCCGATTGCCGATGCCGTCACGGCGCTGCTGGCCGATAAAGCAATCTCCCAGGAGGAGATGAACCGGATCAACGATCTGGTCGGCGAGCAGGATATTGAGCCACTGCTGCAGGTCGCCAACAGCGACCGTGACGGCAAGCTGGAGGCGCGTCAGGAGCTGATCTCCATGCTGATGGACCGCCACGGCACCAGCCGCGTGCTGTTCCGTAACACCCGTAACGGGGTTAAAGGCTTCCCGAAACGCGAACTGCACCAGATCCGCCTGCCGCTGCCTGCGCAGTATCAGACGGCGATTAAAGTCTCCGGCATTATGGGCGCGCGCAAAAGTGCAGAAGAGCGGGCGCGTGACCTGCTCTATCCGGAGCAGATTTATCAGGAATTTGAAGGCGACAGCGGCACCTGGTGGAACTTCGATCCGCGCGTGGAATGGCTGATGGGCTATCTCACCACCAACCGCAAAGAGAAAGTGCTGGTGATCTGCGCCAAAGCGGCAACCGCGCTGCAGCTGGAGCAGGTACTGCGTGAACGCGAAGGTATCCGCGCAGCGGTGTTCCACGAAGGGCTGTCGATCATTGAACGTGACCGTGCTGCCGCCTGGTTCGCCTCAGAAGAGAATGGCGCGCAGGTGCTGTTGTGCTCCGAGATCGGTTCTGAAGGCCGTAACTTCCAGTTTGCCAGCCGTCTGGTGATGTTCGACCTGCCGTTTAACCCGGACCTGCTGGAGCAGCGTATCGGTCGTCTGGATCGTATTGGCCAGGCGCACGACATTCAGATTCTGGTGCCGTGGCTGGAGCAGACCGCACAGGCGGTGCTGCTGCGCTGGTATCACGAAGGACTGGACGCGTTTGAACACACCTGCCCGACCGGCCGGACAATCTATGACAGCGTCCATTCGCAACTGATCGGCTATCTGGCCGCGCCGGAAAACAGCGAAGGTTTTGATGCGTTTATCACCGACTGCCGTAAACAGCATGACGCGCTGAAACTGCAGCTGGAACAGGGTCGCGATCGCCTGCTGGAGCTGAACTCCAACGGCGGCGAATCGGCTCAGCTACTGGCCAATGCCATCAGCGAGCAGGATAACGACACCGGTCTGGTGAACTTCGCGCTCAACCTGTTTGATATCGTTGGTATCAATCAGGAAGATCGCAGCGATAACCTGATCGTGCTGACCCCTTCCGACCACATGCTGGTGCCCGATTTCCCTGGCCTGCCGGAAGATGGCTGCACCATCACCTTCAACCGCGATCAGGCGCTGTCGCGCGAAGATACCCAGTTCATTACCTGGGAACATCCGCTGATCCGCAACGGTCTGGATCTGATTCTGTCGGGCGATACCGGCAGCAGCGCACTGTCACTGCTGAAGAACAAGGCGCTGCCGGTGGGGACGCTGCTGGTCGAGCTGATCTATGTGGTTGAAGCACAGGCACCGAAGCATCTGCAGCTGACCCGGTTCCTGCCGCCAACGCCAATCCGTCTGCTGATGGATACCAAAGGCACTAACCTGGCGGACAAAGTAGAGTTCGAAAGCTTTAACCGTCAGCTGAATGCGGTTAACCGTCATACCGCCAGTAAACTGGTGAATGCGGTGCAGCAGGATGTGCATGCGATTCTGACCCAGGGCGAAGAGAGCGTGGTTAGCGAAGCGCGTGCGGTGATTGATGCAGCGCGTGCCGAAGCGAACGAGAAGCTGGGCGCAGAGCTCTCCCGTCTCAACGCGCTGAAAGCGGTGAACCCGAACATCCGTGACGATGAAGTCGAGGCGCTGGAAAGCAACCGTGAACAGGTGCTGGAAAGTCTCGATCAGGCCAACTGGCGTCTCGACGCGCTGCGCCTGATTGTGGTGACACACCAGTAAGCTCAGGGGCCTGGATGAATCTGGCCGCAACTGAGAAACTCAACACGCAGGGAACAGGGGCAGAGGAGGAAAGCGTCCCGCGCCATGGACAAAAACGCCAGGAGCGTTTTTGAACAACGCAACGCGTTGGCCCGGCAACGGGCGCACCTCAGGGATGAGGTGCGTAATCGCGCGGGCCGAGCTTGTCAGGGATGACAGCTTTTGCGTCTTTCCGATCTGACCGTGTTTCCTGCGCTGGCACGCTATCACAGCTAAGCGGGCCAGACTTTGTCTACAATCTCAGCCGCATGGCCCCTTATTTTTGGAAAGCCCCATGGAACCTTACAATCCACCGCGTGAACCCTGGCTGCACATCCTTTATCAGGATGCGCACATCATGGTGGTGAACAAACCCAGCGGTCTGCTCTCGGTACCCGGTCGGCTGGACGAACATAAAGATAGCGTGATGACGCGGGTTCAGCGTGATTTCCCGCAGGCTGAATCTGTCCACCGACTGGATATGGCGACCAGCGGCGTGATGGTCGTGGCGCTGACTAAGGCTGCTGAGCGCGAGCTGAAACGACAGTTCCGTGAGCGGGAGCCTTCCAAGACTTACGTGGCCTGCATCTGGGGTCATCCGGCGAAGGAAGAGGGATTGGTTGACCTGCCGCTGATTTGCGACTGGCCAAATCGTCCGAAGCAGATGGTCTGCTTCGAAACCGGCAAAGCCGCGCAGACGGAATATCAGGTGCTGGAATATCGTGCGGATAACAGTGCGCGTGTTTCGCTGAAACCGATTACCGGCCGCTCACACCAGCTGCGGGTGCATATGCTGGCGCTGGGCCATCCGATTCTGGGGGATAACTTCTATGCGCATCCGGAGGCCAAAGCGATGGCGCCCCGTTTACTGCTGCATGCGGAGTCACTGACCATTACCCACCCGGCATTTGGTAATGCCATGACGTTTCGTCAGCCCGCCGATTTTTAAGGTTTACTGCTCGCCTGTCACCGTGGCCTCCTCTGTTGCAGAAGAGGCCACGGAACATGGTGTTTACTTAAAGCCTTTCTCTTTGCGAATCAGATCGTACGCCGCCTGAATTTCCTGCGCTTTCTGCTTCGCCATCTCCATCATCTCTGGTGGTAACCCTTTCGCTACCAGCTTGTCAGGATGATGTTCGCTCATGAGTTTGCGGTAGGCGCGTTTGATGGTGGTGGCGTCATCGCTACTCTTCACACCCAGCACGCTACAGGCATCTTCCAGCGTTGGCCCGCGTTGCGCCTGCTGAAAACCGCCTGAACTGCGCTGACCACCGCCAAACTGCTGGCCACCTTCCATCATGCGCAGGAACTGATCGAACTGACCGCGTGAAATGCCAAGCTCTTCGGCAATCACATAGAGCACCTGTCGCTCATTGGGATGCAGTGAACCGTCGGCAAAGGCGGCCTGAATCTGGATCTCCAGGAACATCCGAATCAGATCAAACCGGCCAAAACAGGCGCTGCGCAGTTCACGCAGTTTGCTGCGTAACGGATAATCCGCCTGCTTGCCTTCGCGGAACGCGCGCTGGGCAGCCGTGCGAGAGTCACCGTGCAGCTGCATCCGCTCCATTAACAGCGAAGCAATCTGAATATCCGCTTCCGTGACGCGCCCTTTTGACTTGGTCAGATGGCCCATCACCTGAAAGGTGGTGCTAAAAAACAGCGTCTGTCGGGTCTGATTATTTGAGAAGTAAGCCTTGCCTTGCGCGCCGCGTACTTTGTCAATCATATGGCCAATGATCAAACCGATCACAATACCCCAAAAGCCTGCGCCGGAAAGTAATCCCACCGCCAGACCCACAACTTTTCCCCAGTAGCGCATAAACTCCTCAATTCGCCATGCTTGCGGCTGAAAATTGCATTATCATACCTGTCATTTATCTCAGCGCCTAACGGCAACGCTGACTGACCAGGATTAACACTGGCGCAACGCCGGGCAGTAAGTTAGTCTCTGACCCGATTGTCGGCATGATGCCAGTTTTCATGGAATTCTCGATACCGCGTATGAAAAAACATATACCTACCCTGCTGGCCACACTGATCGGCGCAGCCATTAGCCAGCAAGCCTTTGCCGACGATTTGATGTCGCAGTGTATGTTAGGCGTGCCGAGTTATAACCGCCCGCTGGTGAATGGCGATACGAATCAGATGCCCGTCACCATTCACTCCGACGCCGCCAAAGGGAACTATCCCAACGATGCGGTATTCACCGGTAATGTGAATATTGAGCAGGGCAACAGCCGTATGCAGGCGGATGAAGTCCAGCTTCATCAGCGTCAGCAGGAAGGCCAGACCGCGCCCGTACGTACCGTCGATGCGCTGGGTAATGTGCACTACGATGACAATCAGGTCATCCTGAAAGGTCCGAAAGCCTGGTCAAACCTCAACAGCAAAGATACCAACGTCTGGAATGGTCAGTACCAGATGGTAGATCGTCAGGGACGCGGCGTCGCAGATCAGATGAAGCTGCGCGGCGATAACCGCTACACCATTCTGGAAAACGGTACCTTTACCTCCTGTCTGCCCGGCTCCAACAGCTGGAGCGTGGTGGGTTCAGAGGTGATCCAGGATCGCGAAGAGGAAGTGGCGGAGATCTGGAACGCCCGCTTTAAGATCGGATCCGTTCCGGTGTTCTACAGCCCCTATCTGCAGTTACCGATTGGCGATCGTCGCCGCTCCGGTTTCCTGATCCCGAATGCAAAATATGGCAGCAACAACGGCTTTGAGTTCACGCTGCCCTATTACTGGAACATCGCGCCGCAGGCCGATGCGACCATCACGCCGCACTACATGAGTAAGCGCGGCATGCAGTTTGAAAACGAATTCCGTTATCTGACCACGCTGGGTGCGGGTCTGGTTGAATTCGACTACCTCGGCTCGGACAAACAGTACGATAACGACAAAGCGGTGCGTGGCATCGCCGAAAATGACAGCTCCGATCGCTGGCTGTTCTACTGGCGTCATGCCGGTGTCTATGACCAGAACTGGCGTTTCAACGCGGACTACACCAAGGTCAGCGATAAGTACTACTTCAACGATCTCGACTCGAAGTACTACAGCTCGACCGACAACTACGCCACGCAGAAATTCAGCATCGGCTATGCGGACACCAACTGGGACGCTACGCTCTCCACCAAAGATTTCCAGGTGTTCGGCGATACCACCAGCAATAACGTCTACCGCGCCATGCCGCAGCTGGACGTCAATCTCTATCAGAACGATATCGGCCCGTTTGATGGCCGGGTTTATGCCCAGGCGGTGAAGTTCACCAACGTCAGCAGCCGCTATCCCGAAGCGACCCGTTTACATGTTGAGCCAACGCTGAACCTGCCGCTGTCAAACGGCTGGGCCAGCCTGGATACCGAAGCGAAGTTCCTGGCGACCCACTATCAGCAGACTGACGTTGATTTCTATAACAACGCTGCCAATGGTCTCAGGGGTGATAAGAGCGGCGAACTGGATGAGTCTGTCAACCGCACCCTGCCGCAATTTAAAGTTGATGGTCGTCTGGTGTTTGACCGCGATATGAACTCGGCGGTGGGTTATACCCAGACGCTGGAACCGCGCGTGCAGTACCTTTATATCCCGTATCGTAATCAGAGCAATATCTATCCGTACGACTCAACGTTGCTGCAAACCGACTACACCGGTCTGTTCCGCGATCGTACTTATAGCGGCCTGGATCGCATCGCTTCCGCCAATGAAGTGGCTACCGGCGTCACCTCGCGTATTTATGATAACGATCTGGTTGAACGTTTTAACGTTTCTGTAGGTCAAATCTACTCGTTTACCCCTTCTCGTACTGGTGTGAATCAAACCAGTAAAGAAGATGATACCGGCAGCCTGATCTGGGCTGGCGATACATACTGGAAAATCAGCGATCGCTGGGGCGTCCGTGGTGGACTGCAATATGACACCAAACTCGACAACGTCTCCCAGGGCAATACCGTACTGGAATACCGTCGTGATGCCGACCGCATGGTGCAGCTGAGCTACCGTTACAGCAGCCCGGAGTATGTTGCGACCGCGCTGAACGATAGCAGCCTGGTCACGAATCCTATCTACAAAAATGGGATTTCACAGGTAGGTACTACGGCCAGCTGGCCGATTGCCGACGCATGGTCTGTGGTAGGCGCTTACTACTACGATACCCGCAACACGCGTCCGGCTTCACAACTGGTTGGCCTGCAATACAGCTCATGCTGTTACGCTATCCGGGTCGGTTACGAACGCAAAATTAACGGTTGGGAAAACAACGACAGTAAGTATGACAACCAAATCTCATTCAACATTGAGCTGCGTGGTCTGAGTCCGAACTATGGCTTAGGCACCAACGATATGCTGCGTCAGGGCATTATCCCTTACCAGCCTGCTTTCTGATGTTGTGATGTTTGACAGGCAATCCCGCAGTGCGGAACCAACAATGGATAAAGTATGAAGAACTGGAGAATGCTGATTCTTGGTGTGGCAATCAGTGCCAACACCGCGTTCGCAGCACCACAAGTCGTTGATAAAGTTGCAGCCGTGGTCAATAACGGCGTGGTTCTTGAGAGTGACGTGGATGGCATGATGAGCACCGTTAAATCTCAGGCCCAGCAGGCTGGTCAGCAGTTGCCGGATGATAAAACGTTGCGCCATCAGATTCTGGAACGTCAGATCATGGACAACATCATCCTGCAGATGGGTGATAAAGCGGGAATTCAGATCAGCGACGAGCAGCTGGACCAGGCTATTCAGAACATCGCTGCGCAGAACAAGATGAGCCTTGATCAGCTGCGTAGCCGTCTGGCTTATGACGGCATGAACTACAGCGTGTATCGTTCTCAGATCCGCAAAGAGATGACTATCGCCGAAGTGCGCAACAACGAAGTGCGTCGTCGTGTCACGATTCTGCCGCAGGAAGTGGATACGCTTGCTACCCAGATCGGCTCTCAGAACAGCCAGGGTACTGAACTGAACGTCAGTCATATTCTGCTGCCGCTGCCGGAAAACCCGACGCAACAGCAGGTTGATGAGCAGGAAACGCTGGCGAAACAGCTGGTTGGCGAACTGAAAAATGGCGCTGACTTCGGCAAGATGGCCGTGACCTACTCTGCCGACTCCCAGGCGCTGAAAGGCGGCAACATGGGCTGGGGTAAAATCGAAGAGTTACCGACCCTGTTTGCTCAGGCACTCTCAAGCGCCAAAAAAGGCGATATCGTCGGGCCGGTGCGCTCTGGTGTGGGCTTCCACATCCTGAAAGTGAACGACCTGCGTGGCGAGAGCAAAAATGTCTCGGTCACCGAAGTCCATTCGCGTCACATTCTGCTGAAGCCATCGCCGATCCTGACAGACGATCAGGCACGCGCACAGCTGGAGCAGATTGCTAACGATATCCGCAGTGGCAAAACCACCTTTGCGGCGGCGGCTAAACAGTACTCTGACGATCCGGGTTCGGCGAACCAGGGCGGCGACCTCGGCTGGACCTCTCCGGAAGTCTTTGACCCGGCGTTCCGTGACGCGCTGCTGCGCCTGCAGAAAGGCCAGACCAGCCAGCCGGTTCACTCCTCTTTCGGCTGGCATCTGATTCAGTTGCTGGATACCCGTCAGGTGGATAAAACCGATGCGGCCCAGAAAGAGCGTGCTTACCGTATGCTGTTTAACCGTAAGTTCGCGGAAGAAGCGCAGACCTGGATGCAGGAACAACGTGCCAGTGCCTACGTGAAGATTCTGGATGGCAATGCGCAGTAATGCCCGTGTGGTGATCACGACCGGCGAACCTGCCGGGATTGGTCCTGATCTTACCGTTCAGCTGGCCCAGCAGTCGTGGCCGGTTGAACTGGTGGTCTGCGCCTCGCCTGCCCTGTTGCAGCAGCGTGCGGCGCAACTCGGTCTGCCGCTGACCCTGCGGCCCTACCAGCCTGATGTGGCAGCCGAGCCACAGCAGGCGGGTACACTGACTATCCTGCCAATTGAAACGGCAGCGCCGGTCACACCCGGCGAGCTTTGCGTCGCCAACAGCGACTATGTGCTGGCCACGCTGACGCGCGCCTGCGACGGTTGTCTCGACGGTGAATTCGCTGCCCTGATTACCGGCCCGGTGCATAAAGGCGTGATTAACGATGCCGGCATCGCCTTTACCGGCCATACCGAATTCTTCGCCGATCGCGCAGGCGGCCATCGGGTGGTCATGATGCTGGCGACAGAAGAGCTACGAGTCGCACTGGCCACCACCCATCTGCCGCTGAAAGATGTGCCCGCTGCGGTAACCCGTGAATGTCTGCATGAAGTGATTACGATTCTGCATCGTGATCTGCAGCAGAAGTTTGCGATTGCCGAGCCGCATATTTATGTCTGTGGTCTTAACCCTCATGCCGGCGAAAGTGGTCACATGGGTCGGGAAGAGATCGAGACCATCACGCCGGCACTCAATGAACTGCGTCAGCAGGGCATTAATCTGACCGGCCCGCTGCCTGCGGATACCCTTTTCCAGCCCAAATATCTGCAATACGCCGATGCGGTGCTGGCGATGTATCACGACCAGGGCCTGCCGGTACTCAAATTTCAGGGGTTTGGCCGGGCGGTAAATATCACCCTGGGCCTGCCCTTTATCCGGACTTCAGTTGACCACGGCACCGCGCTTGAACTCGCTGGCCTGGGTCAGGCTGAACCGGGCAGCTTCATCACGGCGCTTAACCTCGCCATCACTATGATCAAGAGCAGTAATGAATAATCGCGTCCATCAGGGGCACTACGCCCGTAAACGTTTCGGGCAGAACTTCCTGAACGATCAGTACATTATCGACAGCATTGTCTCCGCCATCCATCCTCAGCGCGACGAAGCGCTGGTGGAGATCGGCCCAGGCCTGGGTGCCTTAACCGAGCCGGTAGGCGAACGCCTCGATAAATTAACGGTGATAGAGCTGGACCGCGATCTCGCTGCGCGTCTGGAAACGCATCCATTCCTTGGCCCGAAACTGACTATCTTCCAGCAGGATGCCATGACCTTCGACTTCGCCGCGCTGGCGCAGGAGAGAGGCCAGCCGCTGCGGGTATTTGGTAACCTGCCGTACAATATTTCGACCCCGCTGATGTTCCACCTTTTCAGCTATACTGGTTCGATCAAAGATATGCACTTCATGCTGCAGAAAGAGGTGGTTAATCGTCTGGTTGCCGGTCCGGGTAACAAGACTTATGGTCGTCTGACAGTGATGGCGCAGTACTACTGCCAGATCATTCCGGTGCTGGAAGTGCCTCCGCACTCTTTCACGCCACCACCGAAAGTGGACTCTGCCGTGGTGCGTCTGGTGCCGTATGCCGAGCCGCCGTATCCGGTCAGCGATGTGCGTATCCTGAGCCGTATTACTACTGAAGCGTTCGGCCAGCGTCGTAAAACGCTGCGCAACAGCCTGAGTCACATGGTGGCCGCCGGTGCGCTGGAAGAGTTATCCATAGATCCAACCCTGCGTGCCGAGAACGTCTCGGTGGCGCAATATTGTCAGCTGGCGAACTGGCTGGCGAATCATCAGGGAAAATCGCAGGAGTAAGTCATGAGTGAAACGGCCCGCGTCTCCGTCCATGTGCAAAGCCAGTACGTCGCCTCACAATCCTCACCGGATGATGATCGCTACGTCTTCGCCTATACCATTACGATACGCAATCTGGGCCGTTCCTCAGTGCAACTGCTGGGACGCTACTGGTTGATTACCAACGGTAACGGCCGCGAAACGGAAGTTCAGGGTGAAGGCGTGGTCGGTGAACAGCCGCTTATCGCGCCAGGCAATGAATTTCAGTACACCAGCGGTGCCGTGATCGAAACACCGATGGGCACCATGCAGGGGCACTATGTGATGGTCGACGAACAGGGCGACACCTTTCACGTAGAGATCCCGGTGTTCCGCCTCGCCATTCAGACCCACATTCATTGATTCACACGCTTTTTGCCCGTTAAGTCGGGCACCTTCCTGATGGATAAAACGTTATGAGCACATACCTGATTGGCGACGTTCACGGTTGCTACGATGAATTACGTGCATTGCTGCAACAGGTCGACTTCAATCCTGAGCAGGATACCCTTTGGCTGACCGGCGACTTAGTAGCGCGCGGTCCCGGCTCACTGGAAGTCTTACGCTACGTAAAATCGCTGGGCGATGCGGTGCGTCTGGTGCTGGGCAATCACGACTTGCATCTGCTGGCGGTCTACGCCGGCATCAGCCGTAACAAGCCTAAAGATCGCCTGACCCCGTTGCTGGAAGCGGATGATGCGGATGAGCTGATCAACTGGCTGCGTCGTCAGCCGCTGTTACAGGTTGATGAAGAGAAAAAGCTAGTGATGGGACACGCCGGTATCACGCCGCAATGGGATATTGAGACCGCGAAAAAGTGCGCGCGTGAAGTCGAAGCGGTTCTCGCCAGCGACAGTTATCCGCTGTTCCTGGATGCCATGTATGGCGACATGCCGAACAACTGGAGTGAAGATCTGACCGGCCTGGCGCGTCTGCGCTTCAGCACCAACGCCCTCACCCGCATGCGCTACTGCTTCCCTAACGGCCAGCTGGACATGATCTGCAAAGATGCCCCGGAATCGGCGCTTCCGCCGCTGAAACCCTGGTTTAACATTGAGGGGCCGGTCGCACGTGACTACACCATCGTCTTTGGTCACTGGGCCTCGCTGGAAGGCAAAGGCACGCCAGAGGGCATTATCGGGCTGGATACCGGCTGCTGCTGGGGCGGAACGCTGACCCTGCTGCACTGGGAGACACAACGCTATGTAGTGCAACCCTCTAATCGCGAAAAAGCCCTGGCCTCCAGCGACAGTCTGGCACCGCCCACGCTATAACGGCGATGCTGGCCATCAGGCCAGCATCCTGTTTTATGCGCCGATAATGCCGCCATCTTCACGAGTGATCATAATCACCGACGACCGCGGACGCGGACTGTTGTCTGGGAAGTGCGAGTCACCCTCTTCGCCGGGATGCTGCACATTCACGAACAGCGTTTTGTAATCGGGCGTGAAGGTAATACCGGTCAGCTCGCACGATTTTGGACCGACCATAAACCGGCGGATCTCGCCACTATCAGGATCACCCACCAGCATCTGATTATTCCCCTGCCCCTTATAATCCTCTTTGTTGCTGTATTTGCCATCGGTCAGGATCCATAACCGCCCCTGCGCATCAAACCCCAGCCCATCCGGACTGTTAAAGGTATTCTCCGCGGTGATGTTCGGTGTGCCACGATAGATCCCCTCAGGATGCACTATCGGGTTGCCACACAGCGCATAGATATCCCACTCAAACGTCTGCGCGGTAGCATCGCCCTTCTCATCCCAGCGAATAATCTGACCGTAGATATTTTTTGGCCTCGGATTCGCTGCATTGACCGGCATGCCTTCATTTCCGCGCTTGTTGTTGTTGGTCAGAGTGCAGTAGGCACGGCCGTCATGCGGGTTAACCGCAATCCACTCCGGCCGGTCCATTCGCGTTGCGTTGACCACATCTGCCGCGGCACGCGCATTGATCAAAACATCTGCCTGGCTATTGAATCCCTTTTCAGCGGTGAGTCCATTTTCGCCCCACTTCAGCGCCAGCCAGCGCCCGGTGCCTTTAAGCGGTGTGCCCTGCGCATCGCCGTTGAACTGCGCCACATAGAGCGTGCCCTTATCAAGCAGTCCGTGATTGGCTTTAGCATCATCCGGAGTGACCTTGTCATCTGAGACAAATTTATAGATATACTCGCCGCGCTCGTCGTCGCCCATATAAACCACCAGCTGGCCGGTTTTCGCGACCGTCACGGCGGCATTCTCGTGCTTGAAGCGGCCCAGCGCGGTCCGCTTTACCGGCACGGAGTGAGGATCGAAAGGATCGATTTCGACAATCCAGCCGTGACGGTTGAATTCGTTGGGATTCTTAGCGATATCGAAGCGGGGATCAAAATCGGCCCAGTTGCGCTCCGGCTCAGCGGCATTCAGGGTATAGCGCTTCTGCTGTGGGGTCGGCGTAAAGTCCGCCTGATGGGTGCCAAAGTAGGTGTCGTAGTTCTCTTCACAGGTGAGATAGGTGCCCCACGGCGTTTTGCCGTTGGCGCAGTTACCAAAGGTGCCCAGGACATTCATTCCCTGCGGATCGGCGGCAGTCTGCAGCGCTTTATCCCCCGCTGCCGGACCGGAAAAGCGCATCGGGGTATTGGCAGTAATGCGGCGGTTATAGTCAGAAGGACGTACCACCTGCCAGCGATTGTCCTCACCCCGTTTGACTTCAACGATGGAGATACCATGCGCCGCCTGCGACTTTTTGACATCTTCCAGGCTGGTCGCTTTACTGCCGCCGTGGGCGAACAGCGTCGGCTCATTCACATATTCATTGTTAATCGCCATCACGCCGCGATGGTCATTAATCGCGAAGAAGCTCATACCGTCGTTGTTGTCACCGAACTGCTTTTCCTGATCTTCGGCGCTGTTATTGCCCTGCGGATCAAACGCGGCTGCGCCATTCACCAGCGGATCACCCCAGGAGATCAACACGTCGGCGCGATAGCCGGGGGCCACCACAATCTCATCGGCCGTGGACGCGGCAATCGCCTGAAAGCCCAGCAGTGGACTGCCCGCAGGCTTCTCCTGCGCCAGTGCGCTGCCCGAGAGCGTCAGGCCGCCGCTGAGAAAGCCGGTCAGGCCGATAGCACCGGAACCGGCAAGGAATTTACGACGCAGTGGATCAGGCAGCCGGTCAGTGCTTAATGCGGAGAGTTCGATTTTCATTAGTGATTGCTTCCTTTGTGTCGATCCCAGAAAAGAAGCAATGCTAATGAATAAAGATGACAGCCAGGTTACAGCCCGGCAGGGGTGGGATTAGCGACGACGGTCAAGGATCTCAAAGCAGTAGCTGTGGGAATTTTGCTCGTCAGCGTCGTGGAATTCGCTGAACGTTGACTGCCACTCATCCGGCTCGTAATCCGGGAACTGCGTATCACCTTCCACTTCCGCATCAATGTGCGTCAGATAGAGACGATCGGCACGCTTCAGCATCTGCTCATAGACGCGGCCACCGCCAATCACCATGATCTCTTCAGCGTCACCGGCTGCCTGTAACGCCTCATCCAGCGAAGTGACCCAGGTAACGCCTTCGGTGGTGCCCGGCTGGCTGCTGACCACGATATTCAGTCGGCCAGGTAACGGACGGCCAATAGATTCAAAGGTCAGTCGGCCCATAATCACCGGTTTCTTCAGCGTATGGCGCTTGAACCACGCCAGATCTGCAGGCAGGTCCCACGGCATGGCGTTCTCCATTCCAATAATGCGATCTGCTGCTAATGCCGCGATAAGACTAATCATGTTAACCACTCACTGAAAAAAATTGGCGCCATGATACGTAAAGGTGAAACTTTCGTCGATAGGGGGAAAGGTCTAATTGCGTAAAGCTTTTCATGACGTCGTTTTTCACGGCCTGTGCAGCGTTTTTCACCGCCTAATCGCGTCAGTTTGCCGCAGCTCGCCAGCGATCGGCCTCAGGCTGGCACAAAAGTCGTGCGCAAAAGAAAACGGCTCCCGGAGGAGCCGTCAGGGTTATCAGAAGTCGTAGCGCAGACGCACCAGATTCATATCACCCAGGTTATCGGTGCTGGAGGTAAACACATGTTCGTAATCGACACGGAAACCGTAGTCGAGGAACAGCACCACACCCAGACCGTTGTCGATGCGCTGATAATCACGGCCTGTCGCATACTCAATGCGATCGCCCATGACATACGGCTGTACCGCTTTCAGACCATACTGCCCCACCGGAATCTTGTAACCGGCGAAATATTCAATGCCCCACGCGTCGCCGGCAAAGTAGTCATGCACATCTTTGCGTTTGGTGGTCATGAAGTTCTCATACCAGCCACCGCCGGCTGACAACGTCCAGTTACCTGGGGTCCAGCTCAGCGCGGTGCCGTAAATGTTCTGATCGTAATCGCGGCTGTCGCCGTTGTTCGGGTTACGCATCGCCGCGCGGGTGTAGTTCCACGCCGTGCCCCAGCTCAGATCGTCCGTGATGTGGTAGTCCACACCCAGCGAGCCGCCGCCTTTGCGCTTATAGCGCAGGCCGTTGCCTGGCAGATACTCGTTATCTTCGAACAGATAAGAGGCGTAAAGATCCGCATCGCCGAAGCTGTTTTTATACTTCAGCTGTTTGCGTGAGCGGTAAGATCCGTCGTAGTCGCCATTGATCCCGTTACCCGGAGCCTGGCCGACCATGTCGTAATCCCAGATATCGGTCTTGGCGCCCACGGTATCGTAATAGACGCTGTTCTGCTGACCAAAGGTAAGCTGGCCCCAGGTTTTGCTTTTCAGACCGGTGTAGAGCTGACGACGCGTGGTGTTATTGGCACCGTCCGCATAGTGACGATCCCAGCTGAAGACCGCCGGGACGTTAACGCCCAGCTCGTAGTAGCTGATCCAGCTGACGTCATCAAACAGGTAGTAGTCAGCGCCGAAACGGAAACGGGTGCCGCCGTCAAAACCGTCGCGCTTGTAGGATTTGTCATCCACGCCGGTCTGATGATTGAACTGAGCACGAATGCTGCCGCCAAAAGTAAAGTTAAGACGGCTAAGCGGATCGCCTGCCTGCGGATCCTGTTTTAACAGGGTAATTTCCGCCTGGCTGGCGAAAGGAAGAATTGCCATCAGTGCAGCCACTGCACTCAGAGAAAAAGTACGCATTTTCATTTTTTATTTATGTCCTGATACGCTCCAGTGATGAGCGGCAGGCATAGTACTGACGAAAAATCCGCACAGGAAGTGTTTATATTATAAATTTGTGCGAACCGGCCTTATTCGCACCTATAGCTAAAAAATTAAGCCAAATCAGTGACTTTAACGCAAACTCTTTGCTTTCCCTGAACCATGTTTTCGGATTATCGCCAATAAGATGGTCAAAAAAAACGGCTCCCGCAGGAGCCGTTTTTCACATTACATCACCTTACATCGCCTTGATCTGGGCATGCATCTCCTGAACGGAGATAACCTGTTCCGTCGGGTCTGCATTCAGCGCCATCGCGGTGGCGAAGCCGCCGTTCAGCGTGGTGTCGTAGTGCACTTTATACTGCAGAGCACTGCGGCGAATCAGTTTCGAATCTTCAATCGCCTGACGACCCGCCGTGGTATTGACGATGTAGCTATACTCGCCATTCTTCAGACGGTCCTGAATGTGCGGACGCCCTTCGTGCACCTTGTTCACCAGGCGCGGATTGATGCCCGCTTCGCCCAGCACGACCGCCGTGCCGTGAGTCGCATCCAGTTCGAAACCAAACTTCTGCAGCTTAGCGGCCAGGTCGACAATACGTTTCTTGTCGCCTTCACGCACCGACAGCAGCGCACGGCCCGACTTCTTCATGTTGCTCTGTGCGCCCAGCATCGCTTTAGAAAACGCCTCAGCGAAGGTGCGGCCCACGCCCATGACTTCACCGGTAGAGCGCATTTCTGGCCCCAGAATCGGGTCAACGCCCTGGAACTTGTTAAACGGCAGCACCACTTCTTTGACAGAGTAGTAAGGCGGAATCACCTCTTCAGTGACGCCCTGCTCTGCCAGCGTTTTGCCTGCCATCACGCGCGCGGCAACTTTCGCCAGCGGGACACCGGTCGCTTTAGAGACGAACGGCACGGTACGCGCCGCGCGAGGGTTAACTTCGATCAGGTAGACTTCGTTGTCTTTCACCGCGAACTGGACGTTCATCAGGCCACGAACGTTCAGCTCAAACGCCAGCTTCTCAACCTGCTGGCGCATCACATTCTGAATCTCCTGACTCAGGGTGTAGGCCGGCAGTGAACAGGCGGAGTCACCGGAGTGAACGCCAGCCTGCTCGATGTGTTCCATGATGCCGCCAATCAGCACCCGCTCGCCGTCGCAAATCGCATCAACATCCACTTCGACCGCATCATCCAGGAAGCGATCCAGCAGCACCGGTGCATCGTTGGAAACCGAGACCGCCGTCTGGAAGTAGCGCTTGAGGTCGATCTCGTCGTAGACGATCTCCATGGCACGGCCGCCCAGCACATAAGAAGGACGCACCACCAGCGGATAACCCAGGCCCGCGGCTTTCTCAACCGCCTGCTCCAGTGTGGCCACCGTGGCGTTGGCGGGTTGCTTCAGGTTCAGGCGATCAACCGCCTGCTGGAAACGTTCACGGTCTTCTGCACGGTCGATGGAATCCGGGCTGGT
Source organism: Pantoea sp. BJFS-204 (assembly GCF_049310725.1). Lineage (NCBI taxonomy): Bacteria > Pseudomonadati > Pseudomonadota > Gammaproteobacteria > Enterobacterales > Erwiniaceae > Pantoea > Pantoea sp. BJFS-204. The sequence continues at coordinate 171,951 of NZ_JBMOWE010000008.1, forward strand.
GCCGATAACCGGTACGCCTGCAGCTTCCAGCGCACGCGCCAGTTTCAGCGGCGTCTGACCGCCATACTGCACAATCACACCTTTTGGCTGCTCAATGCGCACAATCTCCAGCACATCTTCCAGCGTGACCGGCTCGAAGTAGAGGCGATCAGAGGTGTCGTAATCGGTCGAGACTGTTTCCGGGTTACAGTTGACCATAATGGTCTGATAACCATCTTCACGCAGCGCCAGGGCGGCGTGAACGCAGCAATAGTCGAATTCGATACCCTGGCCGATACGGTTTGGCCCACCGCCCAGAATCATGATTTTTTCGCGATCCGGACTTGGATTGGCTTCGCACTCCTCCTCATAGGTGGAGTACATGTAGGCGGTGTCTGTCGCGAACTCTGCGGCGCAGGTATCCACGCGCTTGTAAACCGGGTGCAGGTTAAACTGCTGACGCAGCTTGCGGATTTCGCTCTCTGCCACGCCCGCCAGTGTCGCCAGCCGTGCATCAGCAAAGCCTTTACGCTTCAGGGCGCGCAGGAACGTCTCATCCAGACTATTAACCCCTTCACGGGCAACCTGCTCTTCCAGCCGCACCAGCTCTTCAATCTGCACCAGGAACCAGCGGTCAATATTGGTCAGGTTGAACACGCCATCCACTGACATGCCGGCACGGAAAGCGTCCGCGATGTACCAGATGCGGTCTGAACCGGCATCTTTCAGCTCACGGCGGATGCGGGTTAATGCTTCCGGGTCGTCGAGGTGGACTTTCGGGTCGAAGCCGTTAGCGCCTACTTCCAGGCCGCGCAGCGCTTTCTGCATGGATTCCTGGAAAGTACGACCAATTGCCATCACTTCCCCGACCGACTTCATCTGCGTGGTCAGGCGATCGTTGGCACCGGCAAATTTTTCGAAGTTGAAACGCGGGATCTTGGTGACAACGTAGTCGATGGAAGGCTCGAACGAGGCTGGCGTTAAACCGCCGGTGATATCATTCATCAGCTCGTCGAGGGTATAGCCGACCGCCAGTTTGGCCGCCACTTTAGCAATCGGGAAACCGGTCGCTTTGGAGGCCAGCGCCGAGGAGCGTGACACGCGCGGGTTCATCTCAATGACAATCAGGCGGCCATCTTTCGGGTTAACCGAGAACTGCACGTTGGAGCCACCGGTTTCAACACCGATCTCACGCAGTACCGCCAGCGAGGCGTTACGCATGATCTGATACTCTTTGTCGGTCAGCGTCTGGGCAGGTGCCACCGTGATGGAGTCACCGGTGTGGATCCCCATCGCATCGAAGTTTTCAATTGAGCAGACGATGATGCAGTTGTCGTTTTTATCGCGCACCACTTCCATCTCATACTCTTTCCAGCCAATCAGCGACTCATCAATCAGCAGCTCATTGGTCGGTGAGAGGTCGAGACCGCGTTCGCAAATCTCTTCAAACTCTTCGCGGTTGTAGGCGATGCCGCCACCGGTTCCGCCCATAGTAAATGAGGGACGGATAATGCAGGGGAAACCGACATCTTCAGCCACGGCCAGCGCTTCTTCCATGGTGTGCGCAATGCCGGAGCGCGCGGTATCCAGACCGATGCTTTTCATCGCCACGTCGAAACGACGACGATCTTCCGCTTTGTCGATCGCATCAGCCGTTGCGCCGATCATGGTGACGCCAAACTCTTCCAGCACGCCATGACGTTCCAGCTCCAGCGCACAGTTCAGCGCTGTCTGACCGCCCATGGTCGGCAGTACCGCGTCCGGGCGCTCTTTTTCGATGATTTTGCGCACCACTTCCCAGTGAATCGGCTCAATGTAAGTCGCATCAGCCATTTCCGGGTCGGTCATGATCGTCGCCGGGTTGGAGTTCACCAGAATGACGCGGTAACCCTCTTCACGCAGCGCTTTACACGCCTGCGCACCGGAATAGTCAAATTCGCAGGCCTGGCCGATCACAATCGGACCGGCACCAAGAATCAGGATGGATTTTAGGTCTGTACGTTTTGGCATGAATTAGCTCCTGATTACTTCGCTTGCAGACGGAATGCGTCAATCAATTCAATAAAGTGGTCAAACAGCGGCGCAGCATCGCCTGGGCCCGGGCTCGCTTCCGGGTGTCCCTGGAAGCTGAATGCGGGCTTGTCAGTGCGGTGAATGCCCTGCACGGTTTTATCGAACAACGAAATGTGAGTTACACGCAGGTTAGCGGGAAGATTGTTCTCATCGACCGCAAAACCGTGGTTCTGCGCGGTGATCATCACGCGATTGTTATCGAGATCTTTCACCGGATGGTTGCCGCCGTGGTGGCCCAGCTTCATCTTCACGGTCTTAGCCCCGCTGGCCAGCGCCAGCAGCTGATGACCCAGACAGATTCCGAACACCGGGATCTCTGTTTTCAGGAAGGCCTGAATTGCGCTGATAGCGTAGTCGCACGGCTCCGGGTCGCCAGGACCGTTAGAGAGGAAGATGCCATCCGGATTAAGCTTCAGTACTTCTTCGGCAGGCGTCTGTGCCGGAACGACGGTCAGACGACAGCCGCGATCGACCAGCATCCGCAGAATGTTGCGCTTGGCACCGTAATCGTAAGCCACCACATGGTAAGGCAGTGATTCAGCGTCGGCCTGCTCTGGCAGCCCTCCCTCCAGCGTCCAGCTGCCCTGCTGCCAGCTGTAGGTCTCAGTGGTGCAGACCTCTTTCGCCAAATCCATCCCTTTAAGTCCCGGGAACGCCTGAGCTTTTTGCAGCGCCAGCGCGGCATCCGGATTATCCCCCGCGATGATGCAGCCGTTTTGCGCACCTTTCTCACGCAGCAAGCGCGTCAGCTTGCGGGTATCGATATCGGCAATCGCCACGATGTTGTTGCGCTGCAGGTAGGCGGATAAGCCCTCTTCACTACGGAAGTTGCTGGCAATCAGCGGCAGGTCACGGATAACCAGGCCCTGCGCATGAATCTGGCTGGATTCTTCGTCGGCGGCATTGGTTCCGACATTACCGATATGGGGATAAGTGAGAGTAACGATTTGGCGGGAATAGGAAGGATCAGTGAGGATTTCTTGATAACCGGTCATTGAGGTATTGAAAACGACTTCTCCCACTGCCGACCCTGTTGCCCCGATGGCCCGACCGTGGAATTGGGTTCCGTCTTCCAGAACCAAGAGCGCTGACTTAATCAAAACATCCTCCAGGGAATAAACAGTCACAATATCTGCATATTAATTCAAAATAGCCGCCTGAATCAATGCAAAAACCGCCTGAATTGTCGATTTTTGGCAAATTGCGCGCATTCTAATGATCGCCCTGGCCATTGTCTACCCTGCGGCGGGATTTTTTCACCCTTATCTGCCTTCTGAGGAAAATAACGGGCATAAGCAGCAAAAAGAGAGGAAAACTCGGCGGAATAATCGTTTGCCAGGCAGCGTAAAAGCAAAACAGAAGCAGCGCGGCCTTTATTTTTGACCAAATGGTCAAAAATAGCATCCAGCAGAGCAAATAAATGAAGAAAACAGGCAAAAACAGAAGTCAGAGATAAATTTATATCGGGAAGGCACATTTAAGGTAAAATTAAGGGCAATGAAAACATTGCCCCTTTTCAATCAAGCGATTATCGATTGAAACAACCACATCACGATGGTTCACAACACTTACAACATCGACAAATCCAGCACATCCCGCATATCAAACAGGCCAGATTTCTTATCTTTCAACCATAAAGCGGACTTAACCGCGCCATTTGCAAAGGTCATACGGCTTGAAGCCTTGTGGGTTATCTCTACGCGCTCGCCAATATCTGCAAACATCGCAGTATGCTCACCGACGATGTCGCCCGCGCGTACTGTTGCAAAACCGATGCTCTGCGGCTGGCGTTCGCCGGTGTGGCCCTCACGCGTATAGACCGCATGCTCATCCAGTTTCCACTGCATCGCATCGGCAATCGCCTCACCCATCGCCAGCGCGGTTCCGGAGGGCGCATCCACTTTATGGCGGTGGTGCGCTTCAACGATCTCAATATCCGCGTACTCTCCCATCACTTTGGCAGCCTTCTCCAGCAGCTTCAGCACCAGGTTAACCCCCACGCTGAAGTTAGCGGCGAACACAATGGGGATATCTTCTGCCGCGGCCCGAATGGCCGCTTTGCCTGCTTCATCAAAACCGGTGGTGCCGATCACCATCGCTTTGCCCTGCTCACGGCAGATCGCCATATACTCCAGCGTGCCTTCCGGGCGGGTGAAGTCGACCAGCACATCAAAATCGTTAATCACCGCGCGTAAATCGTCAGCGATGATGATGCCATTTTTTCCGATGCCCGCTAATTCACCAGCGTCGCTGCCGGTCAGCGATGAGCCCGGGCGAGCCAGTGCCGCACCCAGTTCAGCGCCTTCTGCCTGCTGCGTTGCCTGAATCAGATTACGGCCCATACGGCCCGGCGCGCCCACAATAGCAATGCGGATTGTGTTCATATTTATTCATTCCTAAAACAAAACTATGCATCCAAAGCGTCATCAGGTTAACGATGAGTTAACAGTCACGCCACTATTAATCCGTGATAATAAGAATTTTATGCCAGCCGCCCGTGATTATCAGTAAAAGCAATCACCGCAGCAAATAACGACTTTTTTTGTCAGATTCAAAAAACAAAAAAGGCCGAACAGAGTCGGCCTTTTTATCAGTAATATCGCAGAGTTACTGCACGTTACGCACTTCGACACGCAGCTCTTTGGGCACTTCGAAGACAATATTCTCTTCACGGCCAATCAGCTCAATTGCCGCTTCGCCGCCCAGTTCACGCAGCCGCTGGATCACCTGCTGCACCAGAATATCGGGCGCTGACGCGCCTGCGGTGACGCCGATGCAGGCCACGCCTTTTACCCACTCTTCCTGAATATCATCCGCAGAGTCGATCAGCTTCGCCAGCTTACCGGCACGCTGAGCCAGCTCAGCCAGACGGTTAGAGTTAGAGGAGTTCTTCGACCCCACCACCAGCACCACTTCCGCATCTTTAGCCAGAGTACGAACCGCTTCCTGACGGTTGGTAGTGGCATAGCAGATATCATCTTTACGCGGCCCGATAATCGCCGGGAAGCGCTGGCGCAAAGCATCAATGATGTCAGAGGTGTCATCCACCGACAGCGTGGTCTGCGTCATGAAGCTCAGATTGTTTTCGTCTTTCACTGTCAGTCTGAAGACATCTTCCGGTGACTCCACCAGATACATGCCGCCATTAGGGTTGTTGTACTGCCCCATGGTGCCTTCGACTTCCGGATGACCTGCATGACCAATCAGTATTGCCTCAACGCCTTTACGGCTGGCGCGAGCCACTTCCATATGCACCTTGGTCACCAGCGGACAGGTAGCGTCAAACAGCATAGTCAGATTGCGCGCTTTGGCTTCGGCACGCACTGCCTGAGAAACACCGTGCGCAGAGAAGATCAGAATCGCGTTATCCGGCACTTCACTGATCTCTTCAATGAAGATGGCACCGCGCTCACGCAGGCTGTTTACCACGTAACGGTTATGCACCACTTCGTGACGGACATAGATTGGCGCGCCATACATCTCCAGCGCGCGCTCAACAATACTGATGGCACGATCAACGCCAGCGCAGAAGCCGCGCGGATTAGCTAACAGGATTTGCATCGTTGGCCTCCAGTGCGGGATCGATTTCCAGCACCTCTACATCAAACTGAATACGACGACCTGCCAGCGGATGGTTGAAATCCACAGTGATAGAGTCACCGGAGATTTCACGGATCACGCCAGGCATTTCACTGCCGCCCATGCCGCTGAACAGCATGATGGCTCCCACTTCCGGCTCACCCGCATCGATAAAGTCCCGACGCGAGAAATACTGGATCAGGTCAGGGCTGACGCCGCCAAAGGCGTCGTCCGGTTCCAGGGTAAACTGTTTAGTTTCACCCGCTTTCAGCCCCAGCAGTGCCTGCTCAAGTGCCGCAGAGAGGCTGCCATCACCGAGACGGAACAGCGCGGGCTTGCCGTTTGCACGGGTCGATTCCGCCGTCGAGCCATCTTCCAGCTTCAGCGTAAAATGCACCAACACCGCGCTTTCGCGCTGTACGGACTCAGTCATCACTTACCCTTTCTGTTTAGCCTGTTTGCCGTTCGGGCTGAAAAAGCCCTCCAGCACCACCAATGCAGCACCGATACAGATGCCGCAGTCAGCGATATTAAATGTAGCGAAGTGCCAGTTACCGACATAGAAATCGATAAAATCGACCACAAAGCCATGGTATGAGCGATCAAACAGATTGCCTATCGCGCCGCCGATGATCAGGGCATACGCGATGTTAGCGATCTTCTGACTGGCATGATTACGATACATCATCACGACCAGTGAGATCACGATAGCCAGCGCAATACCGGCAAAGAACCAGCGCTGCCAGCCGCCTTTGTCCGCCAGGAAACTGAACGCCGCGCCGTAGTTGTGCGCGTAGAACAGGTTCAGGTAGGGCATCAGTGGCTGGGTTTCATGCAGCATCATGTTGTTCATCACCCACTGCTTACTGGCGAAGTCGACAACAATCACCACCAGCACCAGCCACAGCCAGCGCAATCCGGTTGATAAAATAGGTTTACGCATCAGGCAAATTCACGCTGTTCGCCGTCACCGGCTACGTTAGTGTAACAACGACCACAGACCTCAGCATGCTCAGGATTCTGTCCGACGTCGGTAGTGTAATGCCAGCAGCGCTGACATTTCTCGCCTTCCGCCTTGTGCAGCGCGATTTTCAGACCTTTCAGCAGCTCACTCTGCTGCGCTTCGTCGTTCGCCAGGGCGTAATCAGCCACCTGTGCGCCAGAGGTCAGCAGCACAAAGCGCAGCTCATTACCCAGCGCCTGCAGTTTAGCCGCCAGCTCCGGATCGGCATAGAGCGTGACCGTTGCTTCCAGTGCGCCACCGATACGTTTATCCGCACGCGCCTGCTCGATCACCTTGTTCACTTCGCCACGCACTTTCAGCAGCTCAGCCCAGTAGGCGTCATTCAGCGCTTCATCTTCAGCCAGGCCAAACAGCCCCTGATACCACTCTTCGGTGAAGACATACTGCGCACGTTCGCCCGGCAGGTAGCCCCAGATCTCATCCGCCGTAAAGGACATGATCGGTGCCATCCAGCGTACCAGCGCTTCGACGATATGCCACAGCGCGGTCTGGCAGCTGCGACGCGCCAGGCCATCGCCTTTCGCGGTGTACTGACGATCCTTGATGATGTCGAGATAGAAGCTGCCCATCTCAATTGAACAGAACTGCATCAGACGCTGGATCACTTCGTGGAAATCGTAGTTCTCGTAAGAGGCAACGATATCGGCCTGTGCCGCCTGAGCGCGACCGACGGCCCAGCGATCCACCACCACCATCTCTTCCGGTTTCACCAGATCGGTCGCCGGGTTAAAGCCGCTGAGGTTAGCCAGCAGGAAACGCGCGGTGTTACGGATGCGGCGATAGGCATCGGCAGAACGTTTAAGGATCTCATCGGAGACCGCCATTTCGCCCGAGTAATCGGTTGATGCCACCCACAGGCGCAGAATATCGGCGCCCAGTTTGTTCATCACATCCTGCGGCGCAACCGTGTTACCGATCGATTTCGACATCTTGCGGCCCTGACCATCCACGGTGAAACCGTGCGTCAGTACCTGACGATAAGGCGCTTTGCCCTTCATCGCCGTGGAGATCATCAGCGAGGACATAAACCAGCCGCGATGCTGATCGGACCCTTCGAGATAGAGGTCAGGCGCATGTCCGCCAAATTCCGGACGCGCATCAACCACGGAATAGCTGGTTGAACCGGAGTCAAACCAGACATCCAGCGTATCCGGCACTTTTACGTAATGATCGGCATCGTCGCCCATCAGCTCGCGCGGATCGAGATCCCACCAGGCCTGAATCCCCTCCTGCTCAACGCGCTGCGCCACTTTTTCCATCAGTGCCAGCGTGTCCGGGTGCAGCTCTTCGCTCTCTTTATGAACGAACAGCGCCATCGGTACGCCCCAGGTACGCTGACGAGAGATACACCAGTCGGGACGGTTCGCCACCATCGATTCGATACGCGCCTGGCCCCAGTCCGGGATCCACTGCACGCCTTTGATCTCCTTCAGCGACTGCGCACGCAATCCTTTCTGATCCATGCTGATGAACCATTGCGGCGTGGCGCGGAAGATGATCGGCGTTTTATGGCGCCAGCAGTGCGGGTAGCTGTGCAGCAGTTTCTCAACGTGCAGCAGCGCGCCCTTCTCTTTCAGCAGCTCAACGATCATGTCGTTGGCTTTAAAGACATTGACTCCATCCAGCGTCGGATAGGTGCCTGGCAGATAGCGGCCATCCGGTCCGACCGGATTGGCGGTTTCGATGCCATATTTCTGACCGATAACATAGTCATCCGGGCCGTGGCCAGGTGCCGTGTGGACTGCACCGGTACCCGCTTCCAGGGTGACGTGATCGCCCAGCACCACCAGCGACTCAAGCGCCAGGAACGGATGCTGGAATTTCTGCAGCTCCAGCGCCGCGCCTTTGCATTCGCCCAGTACCTGCCATTCGCTGACGCCCGCGCGCTTCATCACGCTCTCGACCAGATCTTTTGCCAGGATCAGCGCGCGACCGTCGATCTGCAGCAGCTGATACTCAAATTCCGCGTTTAACGAGATGGCGCGGTTAGCCGGCAGCGTCCACGGTGTCGTCGTCCAGATCACCAGTGAAATCGGACCATTAACCTGTGCCACACCAAACGCCTGACGCACCGCGTCGGCATCAATGGCGTTGAACATCACATCAATCGACGGTGACGTTTTGTCGTAATACTCCACTTCCGCTTCTGCTAAGGCAGAACGGCAATCCAGGCACCAGTGCACGGGCTTAGCGCCTTTGTGCAGGTGGCCGTTGCCGATGATTTTACTCAGCGCACGAATGATGTTGGCTTCGGTACCGAAATCCATGGTCAGGTAAGGACGATCCCAGTCGCCCAGCACGCCCAGACGGATAAAGTCCGCCTTCTGGCCTTCAACCTGTTCTGCGGCGTATTTGCGGCACGCTTCGCGGAATTCAGCAGCGGTGACTTTCTCGCCTGGCTTGCCGATCATCTGCTCAACTTTGTGTTCGATTGGCAGACCGTGACAGTCCCAGCCCGGCACATACGGCGAGTCATAACCCGCCATGCCTTTCGACTTAACGATAATGTCTTTCAGAATCTTGTTAACGGAGTGACCAATATGAATGCTGCCGTTCGCATACGGAGGGCCATCATGCAGGATAAAGGTTTTTTTCCCTTTTTTGGCTTCGCGGATGATGCCGTACAGGTTGTCGGCATACCAGCGTTGCAACATTCCCGGTTCGCGTTTGGCCAGATCGCCACGCATCGGGAATCCCGTTTCCGGCAAATTCAGGGTAGATTTATAGTCACTCATCAGATTCTCGATTCCGTTTTTCGCTCAGGTTAAAGCAGCCCAAAGAACTGCCGGGCCGTTACCACATCGTTCGCAATTTGTTCTTTCAACGCCTCCAGTGAGGCAAAGCGCTGCTCGTTTCGTATTTTCTGTTTCAGCACCACATCAATGTGACGACCATAGAGATCCATATTGATGTCGAGCAGGTGAACTTCAAGCTGCTGGCGTAAACCTTTTACGGTCGGACGGGTGCCGATATTGGCGACACCTGGCAGTGGCTCGGGCGTCAGACCCCGTACCTCTACCGCATAAACCCCTTTCACCGGCGAGACGCTGCGGCGTAAAGGGAGGTTCGCCGTGGGGAAACCCAGCGTGCGTCCCAGTGCATCACCGTGCACAACGCGGCCGGAAATAGTGAAAGGGTGACCAAGCAGCGACTGCGCCAGCGCTAAATCATCCACGGCCAGCGCCTGACGCACGGCAGTACTGCTGATTCGCTTACCGCCATCACAGAAGGTTTCGGTGCTGACGACCTCAAAGCCGTACTCCGCACCGGCTTTCTGTAATAACAGGAAATCACCCTGGCGACCAGCGCCGAAGCGGAAATCATCGCCTACCGCAAGGTACTTTACGTCCAGCTTTTCGACTAACAGGTCACTGATAAAACGCTGGGCGGACAAGGCCGCAAAGCGACGGTCGAACCGCACGCACAACACTTTATCGACGCCGGCTTCCGCCATGTATCGCAGTTTTTCACGCAGACGCGTCAGACGAGCCGGCGCTTTGTCACCGGCAAACAGCTCCAGCGGCTGTGGCTCAAAAACCATGACCACCACCGGCAGATTACGCTTACGTCCCTCTTCACACAGCCGCGACATCAGCGCCTGATGCCCACGGTGTACGCCATCGAAATTACCAATGGTCAGAACGCAGCCGCGATGCTGCTCGTTAAGATTATGAATACCGCGGATAAACTTCATGGCTGGCCCAAACCGGTGGAAATCGGCGGATTATACCCTTGAAAGCGACTCAGGTTAACCCGTCAGCACGCCTTTCATGCTTTAGGCGCTGCATTTCCTGTTGCAGAAGCGCATGTTAAGAATTTTGTCGCGAAATACTGTATTCAGCGAGGGGAAGCTGGTAGAATCCTGCGCCATCAAATACGTAACCGAGTGCCGCTCTCAGGGCGACGCTTATTTGCACAAATCCATTGACAAAATCAGGTTAGAAGGGCATAGTCCTCGGCCTTTGATTTGTCTCTATAGAACACATTTGGGAGTTGTACCTTGGCTAATATCAAATCAGCTAAGAAACGCGCCGTAACATCTGAGAAACGCCGTAAGCATAACGCTAGCCGCCGCTCTATGATGCGTACCTTCGTTAAGAAAGTATACGCGGCGATCGCTTCAGGCGACAAAGCTGCTGCGCAGAACGCATTCAATGAAATGCAACCACTCGTGGACCGTCAGGCTGCTAAAGGTCTGATCCACAAGAACAAAGCTGCACGTTATAAGTCTAACCTGACTGCACAGATCAACAAACTGGCTTAATCGCCTGTTGTTAATCGCTTTGTTAAAAAAGCCGGCGCTTACGCCGGTTTTTTTTCGTCTGTCCCCTGGCGGGGAAAGAGTTCGCTGAAGTCTGCGTGACAGAGTCGCTGCACCGCCGGATGCTGAATCATCCGCTCCGCGAAGAGTATGTGATACTCCTCTGATACCGCGTCGAGCCGCCCGACTTCATATATCCCCTCACGTTGACCCATCTCCAGCAAAGGCGCGACAAAAATCGCATTCTGTCGCGCACCAAACGCCGTCATCAGTGCCGCATCATCAAACTCACCGAGAATCTCCACCTGCACTCCCTGGGTGCTGATCCAGTTGAGGATTTTGCGCCCCAGCATGGAGCGGCGCCCCGGAATCAGCAGGGGACGCGTCTCCAGGCAGGCCGGAAAAGAGAGATCGCTGAGCGGCTGGGTTGACCAGAAGCTGATCGGGCATTCCCCCAGCTTCACCGAAAATAGCCCTTCCTGTTGGGTGGGGTCGATGGAGCAGTCAGAGATAATCATATCCAGCTTGTGCTGACTGAGCTGCTCCAGCAGCATTTCGTGGGTCGATTCAAAACAGCGCAGATGAATTTTCTCCTCTGCGACCACCGCCGTCTCCAGCACCTTGCTGACCAGCTGCTTTGAGAGCGCATCTGCCACGCCAACATCCAGTAGCAGATGAGACTCTTTGCGGTAATTCACAATATCCAGCATCTCCTGACTCAGCATAAACATGCGGTCAGCATAGCGAAAAACCAGCTGCCCCAGTTCAGTCGGTACCAGGCCCCGTCCCTGACGCCGGAAAAGCTTGCCCTGCAGGCGCTCCTCCAGTGCCTTAATCTGCCCGGTAATGGTCTGCGGCGTCAGGGAGAGTGCCTCTGCTGCCGCCGTAATTGATCCCGCACGGCAGGCGTGCCAGAAGTAGTAGAGATGATTGAAATTGAGCTGATTCATAGCAAAAAGGAGGCTTTCGCCTCCTCCCCATTAACGCAGTTTAATTCGCAGCAGCGTATAGCCGATGACGGCTGAAAGCAGAGAGCCGGTCAGTATGCCCAGTTTAGAAAAGGTCACCAGCTGTTCATGCGCGGCATCAAAGGCCAGCGAACTGATAAAAATTGACATAGTGAAGCCAATTCCGCACAGCACACCAATCGCCATAATATCGCGTATGGTTGTGCCGTTGGGTAATACTGCCAGCCGCAGTTTTACCGCCAGCCAGCAGAACAGGGTAATGCCTAGTGGCTTACCGATTAACAGGCCGAAGATGATGCCTGACGGTTCAGGCGAGAGGACATCACTCAGCGTAATGCCAGCAAGTGAGATACCGGCATTAGCAAAGGCAAACAGCGGCAGAATCATCCAGTTCACCCACGGCATCAGACCATGCGCCAGATGTTCCGCTGGAGAGTGCCCCTCTTTCTTCTCCAGAGGCACGAAGAAGCCCACAATGACGCCAGCCAGGGTTGCGTGGACGCCCGACTTCAGCACGGCGGTCCAGAGTATGATACCCACCAGTATGTAGACTGAGATTCTACGGACGTTAAAGCGGTTCAGGAGTGCCAGCACGACAATTGCGCCAGCAGCCACGCACAGGGAGAGCACTGAGAGGTCACTGGTATAGAACAGAGCGATAATCACAATGGCACCCAGGTCATCAATAATCGCCAGTGCCATCAGAAAGACTTTCAGCGCAACAGGAACACGGCTACCCAGAAGGGCCAGCACACCCAGCGCAAAAGCGATATCGGTTGCGGTAGGAATGGCCCAGCCGTTACGTGCAATCTCATCACCATGGTTGAAAAGCAGGAAGATCAGAGCGGGTAACGCCATGCCGCCTATTGCCGCGATGACCGGGAAGATAGCCTTGTCACGGCTGGCAAGTTCGCCGACCATCAACTCACGCTTTACTTCCAGGCCAATAACCAGAAAGAAAAGCGCCATCAGCGCATCGTTGATCCACAACAGCAAGTTTTTGCTGATATCCAGCGCTCCGAAGCGGATTTGCACCGGTTCATTCAGCAACGCCTGGTAACCCTGGGCGGTAGCGGCCGTATTGGCGAGGATCATCGCCGCGACCGCCGCCACGATCAACATCACGCCATTGCTGGCATCACTTTCAATAAAACTTTTTAGCAGATTTTTTAATTTGCGCGGCTTGTTCAACGTTCATCTTCCTGAGCAGAGACAGAATGTTAAACAGTGTAACGATTCATATAGTTCGTTAAAAGCAGCTTATACCGCGCTATATACTCGGTTTCGCCGAGCAGTAGCAGCAGTAAACGTCGGCTTTTTTATGAGTGCTGCGGTGAGGGAGAGATAATGCAGCCATCACAGGCAGGGGATTTAAAGTAAAAAAAAGCGGAGCCGGGCTCTAATGCTGGTCAGTTAAGATTAGATTTGTAAAGGCTGTCACGGTCAAACGTGGCAGCTTTTTTTCCGGGCGAGCGAGCCGCAGTGCGGGCCTGAGCACCTCTGCTGCTGCCGGGCCGTCCTCGCGCCGCTCACGCGGTACCTTCGGCTTTGACGGCGTGCCGACGAACCGTTCGGGGATCGGCCCTCCCTGGCCGGCCCCGAACTGTCCACGCTTCCCGGCGTGGACTTCTGGCCCACCGTCACGCCTCAGCGCTGCGGATAGCCCTTTCAGCAGCAGAGGCGCTCAGGCCTCCACTCTCGTGCCCTTTTTAACACTACACACTGAAGTTTCAGAGCAGGCTGGGGTCGGGCAGGGGCAGGTAATCCGCAGCGCTGAACAGAATGAGTCTGCCAGGAGAGCCCGCAGGACGCGGGCGAAAGGCGGGGCGGCACAGGATGTGCCATCCCCGCCGGTCCGTCAGGCAGAGGAATGAAGTGAAGGAACCGCGCAGCGGCGCGAGGACCGCCAGCCCCTGCGCGGCACCAGACTGCGTTATCACCTGTCGCTTAACTGACTGGCATCAGAGCCGGGGCTCCGCTTTTTATCAGGCAGAATTAACGAGTCAGATCATCAAAGAATTTTTTCACGCCGTCGAAAAAGCTCTTGGAGCGTGGGCTATTATGCTCGCCGCTCGGGCCGCCAAAACTCTCTTCCAGTTCACGCAACAGCGCTTTCTGTTTCTCATTCAGGCTGACCGGTGTTTCCACCACGACACGACACAGCAGATCGCCGACCGCGCCGCCACGCACAGATTTCACGCCACGTCCGCGCATGCGGAACAGCTTGCCGGTCTGAGTTTCTGACGGCACTTTAAGCTTCACGCGACCATCCAGGGTCGGTACTTCAATCTCACCGCCCAGCGCTGCCATCGCAAAGTTGATCGGCACTTCACAGTAAAGATTGTTCTCTTCACGCTCGAAGATCGGGTGTTTCTTCACCGAGACCTGAACGTAGAGATCGCCTGCTGGTGCGCCCTGCTCGCCCGCTTCGCCTTCGCCGCTGAGACGAATGCGATCGCCGGTGTCGACCCCTGCCGGGATTTTCACTGACAGCGTTTTCGACTTCTCAACGCGGCCATGACCATGACAGGCGTTGCACGGATCTTTAATCACCGAGCCGCGACCATGACAGGTCGGACAGGCCTGCTGAACGGTGAAGAAGCCCTGGCGCATCTGCACCTGGCCTGCACCGTGACAGGTTGAACAGGTTTGTGGCTGCGTTCCCGCTTTCGCGCCGCTGCCGTGGCAGACGTCACACTCTTCCAGCGTTGGAATGCGGATCTCTTTGGTCACGCCGCGTACCGCTTCTTCCAGCGACAGCTCCATGTTGTAGCGTAAATCGGCGCCACGGGAGGCGCGCTGACGGCGTCCACCACCAAAGATGTCACCGAACACGTCGCCAAAGATATCGCTGAAGTCTGCGCCGCCACCACCAAAGCCGCCGCCGCCGTATCCACCGCCACCCATACCGCCCTGTTCAAAGGCTGCATGACCATATTGATCGTAGGCCGCACGCTTCTGCGCATCGGTCAGGATTTCGTACGCTTCCTTGACCTCTTTGAATTTGGCTTCGGCTTCTTTGTCACCGGGATTACGGTCCGGGTGAAATTTCATTGCCAGGCGTTTGTAAGCCTTTTTGATTTCACGCTCGTCCGCGGATTTGGCGACGCCTAAAATCTCGTAGTAATCACTCTTCGCCATGTTTATTTAGCCCTTAACATGATCGCACGGGCGTGGAGAGATCTCCTACGCCCGTGCTGGTTTCAACGGCTGTCAGGCCAACCGTCGCGCCCGGTCAGGGGCAATTATTTCTTGTTGTCTTTCACTTCTTCGAATTCAGCATCGACAACGTCGTCATCTTTCTTCGCTGACGCGTCACCGGCATCCGCTGCACCCGCCTGAGACTGCTGTGCTGCTTCCATCAGTTTGCCGGACACTTCCATCAGCGCCTGCATTTTGGCATCGATTTCCGCTTTGTCTTCGCCTCTCAGCGCAGTTTCCAGCGCGGCCAGAGCGGCTTCGATTGGCGCTTTGTCATCAGCTGACAGTTTTTCGCCCGCTTCTTCCAGCTGCTTACGCGTGCTGTGGGCAATCTGATCGCCCTGGTTACGCGTCTGTACCAGCTCTTCGAACTTGCGGTCAGATTCAGCGTTCGCTTCCGCATCACGCACCATTTTCTGGATCTCTTCATCGCTCAGACCTGAAGAGGCTTTGATGGTGATTTTCTGCTCTTTACCGCTGTTCTTATCTTTCGCCGACACGTGCAGGATACCATCCGCATCGATGTCGAAGGTCACTTCGATCTGCGGCAGACCGCGTGGCGCGTTCTGGATACCGTCGAGGTTGAACTGGCCCAGTGACTTGTTGTCATTGGCGCGCTTACGCTCACCCTGCAGCACGTGAATGGTCACGGCTGACTGGTTATCTTCAGCAGTCGAGAAGACCTGGCTGTGCTTGGTTGGGATAGTGGTGTTCTTGCTGATCAGCGAAGTCATCACACCACCCATGGTTTCGATACCCAGTGACAGCGGGGTAACGTCCAGCAGCAGCACGTCTTTCACGTCGCCACCCAGTACACCACCCTGAACCGCAGCACCAACCGCGACCGCTTCGTCCGGGTTCACGTCTTTACGTGGCTCTTTACCGAAGAACTCAGTCACTTTGGCCTGAACCAGTGGCATACGAGTCTGACCACCCACCAGGATAACGTCGTTGATGTCTGAAACAGACAGACCCGCATCCTGCAGCGCAACTTTCAGTGGCGCGATTGAGCGAGCAACCAGATCTTCAACCAGTGACTCCAGTTTAGAGCGGGTCACTTTGATGTTCAGGTGCTTAGGACCGGTCGCATCTGCCGTGATATATGGCAGGTTAACGTCGGTCTGCTGTGCAGAAGAAAGTTCGATTTTCGCTTTCTCTGCCGCTTCTTTCAGACGCTGCATCGCCAGTGGATCGTTGTGCAGATCGATGCCCTGGTCTTTCTTGAATTCAGCAACCAGATAGTTAATCAGGCGGCTATCGAAGTCTTCACCACCCAGGTGGGTATCACCGTTGGTCGCCAGAACTTCAAAGGTTTTTTCGCCGTCAACTTCGTCAATCTCAATGATTGAGATATCGAAGGTACCGCCACCCAGGTCATAAACCGCGATGGTGCGGTTACCCTGGCCTTTATCCAGACCGTATGCCAGTGCAGCAGCAGTCGGTTCGTTAATGATACGTTTGACTTCCAGACCCGCGATACGGCCGGCGTCTTTGGTCGCCTGACGCTGCGCATCGTTGAAGTAAGCAGGTACGGTAATAACCGCTTCAGTCACTGGCTCACCGAGGTAATCTTCGGCGGTCTTTTTCATTTTCTTCAGCACTTCAGCAGAGATCTGCGGCGGTGCCATTCTCTGACCTTTCACTTCCAGCCATGCGTCGCCGTTGTCAGCGCCGGTAATTTTGTACGGCATGATTTTAATATCACGCTGTACTTCTTCGTCCTGGAAGCGACGACCGATCAGACGCTTAATTGCGAACAGGGTATTCTGCGGGTTGGTCACTGCCTGACGCTTAGCCGGTTGACCGACCAGAATTTCGCCATCCTGTGTATACGCAATAATTGAAGGCGTGGTGCGATCGCCCTCGGCATTTTCCAGCACGCGTGCTTTAGTGCCATCCATGATCGCAACACAAGAGTTGGTTGTACCCAGGTCAATACCAATAATCTTACCCATCTAAACATCTCCCACTTAAATTCGTTGCCAATTTGGGTTGTGAACCTTTTATGTGGGCGGGTTGTTTGCATTCAACTGCCAGCACATGCTTTTTTTCCAACGTTCACAACGCTCGATGACAAGTAAATGGGGCCGCTTCGATGCGCATCAAGGGCTAAACCAAAAAAAAATTTTTACCTTTGGCCCTGTCGGGATCAAAGAACGCTGCCACAACGCTGAATATGATGCGTCGCCTTGTTCCCCTCAGGGAGCAGGACGGAATCCGTTTATTACATCAACGATCATCTTACTGCCGAGGAACTATGGCAAATTCAACGCTGGCTAACCCTGCCCCGCTGGGATTAATGGGATTTGGCATGACGACCATTTTGCTGAACCTGCACAACACGGGCCTGTTTGCCATGGACGTGGCGATTTTAGCCATGGGCATTTTTTATGGCGGGATTGCGCAGGTGCTGGCCGGTCTGCTGGAGTTTAAAAAGAACAACACTTTCGGGCTGACCGCCTTTACCTCTTACGGCATGTTCTGGTTAAGCTTTGTGGCGATTCTGCTGTTACCTGAAATGGGTCTGGCAAAAGCGCCTGACGAACGTTTCCTGGGGGCCTGGCTGGCACTGTGGGGCATTTTCACGCTGTTTATGTTCGTCGGTACGCTGAAAGGTGCGCGGATGCTGCAGTTTGTTTTCGGCTCGCTCACGCTGCTGTTTCTGCTGCTGGCCGTGGCTCATCTTATGCACCTGCCGGCGCTGGTGGTCTCCGCGGGCTGGGTCGGGATACTCTGTGGTGCCAGCGCCTGCTATCTGGCGATGGGTGAAGTGCTGAACGAAACCTTTGGCCGCACTATTCTGCCGATTGGCGCGAAATCGCTTTAAGCCTGCTTTTACACATAAAAAAAGACGCGGAGCCAGGCTCCGCGTCCCCGCATTACAAAGAGTTAATCCCCTGCTGCAGGCCAGGCTCGTGGCTGACATCACGCCGCAGCCAGATCCCCGTCAGCAATCCTACCAGCGCCAGCGCCATCACATACCAGCAGGGTGCCATCTCTGAGACGTTCATCAGCAGCGACACAAAGATGGGTGTCAGCCCGCCGAAGATCGCATAGGAGAGGTTGTAGGAAAATGAGAGTCCGGTAAAACGCACTTCTGCCGGAAAGGCGCGCACCATCACAAAGGGCACCACGCCGACGATACCGACGCTGAGTCCCGCCACGCCATAAAGCAGGAAGAGCTGCTGTGGATAGAGGGCGGTCAGGTGATAAAACTGCCAGCTACAGATCGCCAGCAGCAGGCTGCCGACACACAGCGTACGACTGGCACCAAAGCGATCGGCCGCGAGTCCGGCAATAATGCAGCCAATGCAGAGCATTACGGTGGCGATGCTGTTGGCCTGCAGGGTCAGCGCGGGCGCGATGCCCTGCTGTTTTTGCAGCCAGACCGGCGACATCAGGATCACCACCACGATGCAGGCGGAGAGCAGCCAGGTCAGCAGCATAGAGATGACAATCGACTTTTTATGCTCTGCCAGCACGGTCTTCAGCGGCAGAGTTTCAGCCAGCGCTTTACGCTGCTGCATCTCAATAAACACCGGTGTCTCATGCAGCCAGCGACGCAGGTACATCGCGACCAGCCCGAACACGCCGCCGAGGAAGAACGGGATGCGCCAGCCGCCATCATGGATCGCCTGCTGCGACATTGAGGTATTGATCAGCGTGGCTACCAGCGACCCCAGTAAAATGCCGATAGTCAGCCCGGCCGTCAACGTGCCGCAGGCGATGCCGATACGTTTATAGGGCACGTGTTCCGCGACAAACACCCAGGCGCCCGGCACTTCACCGCCAATCGCCGCGCCCTGTAACATCCGCATCAGCAGCATCAGCAGTGGCGCAGCAATGCCAATCGTCTGCCAGGTGGGTAAAGCGCCCATCATCAGGGTCGGCAGCGCCATCAGCAGAATGCTCAGGCTGAACATCTTTTTGCGCCCGAGCTTATCGCCAAAATGCGCCATCACGATGCCGCCCAGCGGACGAGCCAGATAGCCTGCGGCAAAAATGGCAAACGTCTGCAGCTGACGCAGCCATTCCGGGATATCCGAGGGGAAAAAGAGTTCGCCAATCACGGTGGCGAAGAAGACGAAGATAATGAAGTCGTAGAATTCCAGCGCGCCGCCCAGCGCGGCCAGCGCCAGGGTCTTGTAATCCTTACCGGTCAGACGCTGAGTGTGAGTCGGATTCATAATATTCCAGAGGCAAAAGAGATAAGGTTGTAAAGATCTTATTACTATACCGTCAATCTTTTGCCACACCAGCAAGGCTATAGCTTATGCCTGAAATGGGGAATATTTAGTTATTTATCTCACGTATAGCGCTTTTAGGCCGAAATGCTGCTACTACGCTGGAATGCGTTTCGACGTAAGGCCCTTCCAGCAACTGTAAACAATAAGGTACAGATGCAAAGATGCCGTGAACTTTTACGTTGCCCTGCTTATCCTTCAGCCCTTCCAGCGTCTCTTTGATCGACTTCGGCTGACCAGGCAGATTGAGGATCAGCGACTGCTTGCGGATCACCCCGACCTGACGCGACAGAATCGCGGTCGGTACGAACTGCAGGCTGATCTGGCGCATCTGCTCACCAAAACCAGGCATTTCACGATCGGCAACGGCTAAGGTGGCATCGGGCGTGACATCGCGTCGGGCCGGACCGGTGCCGCCGGTGGTTAACACCAGATGGCAAAAACGTTCATCGACCAGTTCGCAAATCGCCTGCTCAATCATCGGCTGCTCGTCGGGCACCAGTCGGGACTCAATCTCAAACGGGCTGCTGATTGCGCTGCCGAGCCAGCTCTCCAGCGCGGGAATACCCTGATCCTGATAAATGCCGTTCGCGGCGCGATCGGAGACCGAGATCAGGCCAATGCGTAATGTATTCATGATTAGCTTCGCTGTGATTTACCGCGGTGCGGTTGGAGTAAAAGGGGAATAGCCGAGAGGATAATATAAAGTGAAAGGGTCGGAAAAGGGAAAACCGTGGCAGCCTGCGCCGCCACGGTCAACAGATTACAGCAGTTCTGCCAGCATCTTCTCAAGTTTGCCCTGATCAACGGCAAAATTGCGGATACCTTCTGCCAGCTTCGCAACCGCCATCGGATCCTGGTTGTGCTGCCACAGGAACTCAGACTCGGTCATGCGCGCCGGACGCGCTTTCACTTCGCCGCTGTAGCTCAGTTTACGCTCCAGGGTGCCTTCGCTCTCTGCCAGCTCTTTCAGCAGGGCAGGAGAAATGGTCAGACGGTCACAGCCAGCCAGCTCGATGATTTCGCCGACGTTACGGAAGCTGGCGCCCATCACCACGGTTTCATAGCCGTGCTGCTTGTAGTAGTTGTAGATTTCAGAAACTGAAACCACGCCTGGATCTTCGTGCGCGGCATACTCTTTCTTGTCAGTATTGGCTTTGTACCAGTCGAGGATACGGCCAACAAACGGAGAGATCAGGAACACGCCCGCTTCAGCACAGGCACGCGCCTGAGCAAAGGAGAACAGCAGCGTCAGGTTACAGTTGATACCCTCTTTTTCCAGCTGCTCTGCAGCACGGATGCCCTGCCAGGTAGAGGCCAGTTTGATCAGGATGCGGTCGTTGCTGATACCGGCATCATTGTAGAGTTTGATCAGGCTGCGGGCTTTGGCGATGCTGCCTTCAGTGTCGTAAGAGAGACGCGCATCCACTTCCGTCGAGATGCGGCCTGGGATCAGTTTGAGGATTTCCAGACCAATGTTCACGGCCAGCTTGTCAGAAACCAGCTGCAGCTGCTCTTCTTTGTTGCTGCTCTGATCACGCGCCCAGCCGATCGCCTCATCGATCAGTTTACGGTATTCAGGAATTTGCGCGGCGTTGAGAATCAGAGAAGGGTTGGTGGTGGCGTCTTGTGGCTGATACAGCTTCATGGCTGCAATATCACCGGTGTCGGCGACGACGGTGGTGAGCTGACGCAGGGAGGTAAGTTTGTCCGTCATGTTCTTTTCTCTTAGTTAACTGTCAGTGTGAAAAAAGGCTGTTGCGATAATATCACGCGGCAACGGTGGCGCAAGGTCAGGGAATGCCGTTTACGATAGCGCGAACAAATAGGTGTGATTCGTCATTCTTTGCGGCTTTTTTGGTACACTGCGAAGCCTGATAAGCAGCCAATGCCCTGTTAAACCAGGCATTAACCGAGGAAGCAACTATGTTGATGGTGATCTCTCCCGCCAAGACGCTGGATTATGAAAGCCCGCTGGCGACAACGCGTTTCACCCAGCCTGCGCTGTTAGAAAAGTCACAACAGCTGATTGAAATTGCGCGCGAGCTGTCACCCGCTAGCATCGCCTCGTTAATGGGCATCAGCGATAAACTGGCGCACCTCAATGCCGAGCGCTTCAACAGCTGGCAGCCCGATTTTTCCCCTAAGAATGCCCGTCAGGCGATCCTGGCATTCAAAGGTGATGTCTACACCGGTTTACAGGCAGAGACCTTCAGCGATCAGGATTTCGATTTTGCTCAGCAGCACCTGCGTATGTTGTCAGGCCTGTATGGCGTGCTGCGTCCACTCGATTTAATGCAGCCTTACCGTCTGGAGATGGGCATTCGCCTGGCGAATCCGGCGGGCAAAGATCTCTACACCTTCTGGGGCGATCTCATCACTGAAACGCTGAATGCTGCGCTGGCGGAACAGGGTGATGAGGTGCTGATCAACCTCGCCTCGGACGAATATTTCCGGGCGGTTAAGCCGAAGACGCTGCGGGCACAGATGATTAAGCCGGTGTTCCTCGACGAAAAGAATGGCAGTTACAAAGTGATTAGCTTCTATGCCAAAAAGGCGCGTGGATTAATGAGTCGCTATGTGATTCAGCAGCGCCTGACGAAGCCGGAACAGCTTAAGGCGTTTGATCTGGATGGCTATCGTTTTGATGCAGCCAGCAGCAGCGAGAGCGAGCTGGTCTTTAAGCGCGCAGAGCAGTAACACCCCGCGCCCTCTGCTTTCCACAAACAGGCTTCCCGCAACCGGGAAGCCTTTCACAGGTTTACTTCAGCAGAAACGCCCGCAGCGAGGCGAAATCACCCTTCATCTGATGCGACAGCAGCGGCAGGTCGGCGCGCTCCGCTAACTCCGGCGGCAGCGTCAGGGTCTGTTCAAGGATCGCTTCCACACTTTCGCGGAATTTCGCCGGATGCGCGGTTCCCAGGAACACACCATACTCCCCTTCCTGCAGCTGATCGCGCAACAGACGCCAGGCAATGGCGGCATGCGGCTCGGAAATGTAGCCCATCTCAGCCAGTTCACGCATGGCGGCGCGCGTGGTCTCATCCGAGACCGCACCACAGGCCAGATCGGTTAAGCGCCAGGTTTTACGGCGGAACAGCTCTTCCACACGCGGCCAGTTATTAGGCTGGCTGACATCCATGGCATTCGACAGCGTAGAGACCGTCTGGTTTGGCTGCCACTCGCCGTTGCCCAGAAAGCGCGGCACCGTGTCGTTGGCGTTGGTGGCGGCGATAAAACGTTTGATCGGCAGGCCCAGCGATTTCGCCAGCAGACCGGCGGTCAAATCACCAAAGTTGCCGCTCGGCACTGACACCACCAGCTGATTACGTTTTTCCTGAGGCAGCTGTGCAACCGCTTCAAAGTAGTAGCAGATCTGCGCCAGCAGGCGGCTGATGTTGATGGAGTTAGCCGAGTTCAGGCCAATCGCGCGCTTCAGATCTTCATCATCAAACGCCTGTTTCACCAGCGACTGGCAGGCATCAAAATCGCCGTCGATAGAGATGGTTTCGATGTTGCCGCCCAGAGTACAGAAGAGTTTCTCCTGCAGCGGACTGATTTTGCCCTGCGGATAGAGGATCACCACGCGCACGTTCTTCATGCCGTAAAAGGCGTGCGCCACGGCCGCGCCGGTATCACCGGAGGTGGCGGTGAGAATGGTGATCTGCTCATCTGAGCCTGAGACATACGACAGCATCTGCGCCATAAAACGGCCGCCGAAATCTTTAAACGCCAGCGTCGGGCCGTGGAACAGCTCCAGACAGGCGATATCTTCGCTGACGGCTTTCACCGGGGCCGGAAAAGCAAAAGCGGCTTTAACACGCTCATGCAGCTGCTGGGCCGGAATCTCGTCACCAATGAAAGCCGAGAGAATTTTGCTGCTGCGGCTGACAAAATCCATCTCCAGCATCGCGTCGATGTCGGTCAGTTCAAACTCCGGCAGTTCCAGCGGAAAGAACAGACCCTGCTGCGAACCCAGACCCTGTTTCACCGCCTGGGCGAAGCTGACCTGCTCGTTGTGATCCTTAAGATTGTAGAGTTTCATGCGTTATCCCAATTGTCGTGCGCCAGCCGTGTCGAGACGGCAGATATGGACGAAGCCTTCATCATTCTGCAGATAGTGCTGGCTCAGCCAGTCAGCCATCCGCTGTGCCGTTTCCATCTGATTGCAAACGGCGAAAAGTGTCGGACCAGAGCCTGAGATACCGCACGCCAGTGCGCCAATATCTTTCGCGGCCTGCCGCGCCTCGGTGAAGCCTGGCAGCAGCCGGGTCCGGTAAGGTTCGGCAATCACATCCTGCATAAGTTTAGCTGCCAGCTGCGGCTGACGCGTATGGCAGGCGTGAATGAAGCCAGCCAGCAAGCGGCCATGCCTGATGCAGTCCTCTTTGCGGTACTGCGCCGGTAAAATGGCGCGCGCTTCTGCGGTTGAGACTTTAATGCCCGGATAGGCCATTACCCACAGCCAGTCATCAAAGCCCGGCACCGCCTGGCTGATAATGTCATTCTCCTGCAGCATCAGCTGAATGCCGCCGAGGAAGCAGGGGGCGACATTATCATAGTGCACGCTGCCGGAGATTCGCCCTTCCAGCTCACCCATCAGGGTCAGTAACGTGCTGTCGCTGAGAGGCTTGCCGCAAAACTCGTTCATCGCCATTAAACCGGCCACCACCGAGCAGGCGCTGGAACCCAGCCCGGAGCCGATGGGCATGTTCTTCTCCAGCGTCATCGCCACCGGGATCGCTTTGCCGATTTCCTGGCAGAAACGCTGCCAGCACTGGTAAACAATATTCTCTTTCGGATCGGCGGGCAGCTTACTGACAAAACGTCCGGCGTTGGTCAGTGAAAACTGCTCTGCCGCTTCCACGGAGACGCAGTCACCCAACAGGGAGCCATCTACCGACGAAACCGCCGCGCCCAGCACATCGAAGCCGACGCTGACGTTACCAATCGAGGCCGGTGCGTAAATTTTTACCATGATTAAACTCCCAACTTCCATGACAGTGTCCGCAGCAGGTCGGCAAAGACACCGGCCGCTGTGACATCATTTCCTGCACCGTATCCGCGCAGCACCAGCGGAATCGGTTGATAGTAGCGGCTGTAAAACGCCAGCGCATTCTCGCCGTTTTTCACCTTATAGAGTGGATCGTTGCCGTCAACGGCGTCGATCTTCACTTTGCAGATGCCGCCCTCTTCAATCACGCCAACATAGCGCAATACTTTGCCCTCATCCTGCGCCTGCGCAACCCGGGCGGCAAAGGCGTTATCCAGCTCAGGCAGACGCTGCATAAACTGCTCAATGTCCTGGATTTCGGTCAGGCTGGCGGGCAGCAGCGGCTCAATCTCAATGTCGCTCAGCTCCAGCTGATGACCCGCTTCACGGGCCAGGATCAGCAGCTTACGCGCCACATCGGTGCCGGAGAGGTCGTCACGCGGATCGGGCTCGGTAAAGCCCATCTCACGCGCCATCGTTGTCGCCTGCGACAGTGACATTCCGTCATCCAGCTGGCCGAAGATGTAGGACAGCGAGCCAGAGAGGATACCGGAGAAGCGCAGCAGCTCATCACCGGCGTTCATCAGGTTCTGCAGGTTTTCGATCACCGGCAGTCCGGCGCCGACGTTGGTATCATAAAGGAATTTACGCCGCGATTTGGCAGCGGCGGCGCGCATCTGCTGATAGTAATTCCAGGATGAGGTGTTGGCCTTTTTGTTTGGCGTCACCACATGGAAACCTTCGCTGAGAAAATCAGCATACTGATCGGCGACCGCCTGGCTGGAAGTACAATCCACAATCACCGGATTGAGCAGGTGATACTCTTTCACCAGACGGGTCAGACGACCGAGATTGAACGGCTCTTTCGCTTCGCCTAATGCCGCCTGCCAGTTGCTTAAATCGATGCCGTGGACGTGGGTTAACAGCGCACGGGAGTTAGCGATGCCGCAGACGCGCAGGTCGATATGCTTTTTCTTCAGCCACGCCTGCTGGCGATGTAACTGATCCAGCAGCGCGCCGCCGACGCCGCCGACGCCGACCACAAACACTTCGATTACCTGATCGGTGGCGAACAGCATCTGATGCACCACGCGAACCCCGGTGATCACTTCATCATTGTTCACCACCACCGAGATTGAACGCTCGGAGGAGCCCTGAGCAATCGCCACGATATTGATATTGGCGCGCGCCAGCGCCGAGAAGAATTTGGCTGAAATGCCGCGCAGCGTGCGCATGCCATCTCCCACCACTGAAATCACCGCCAGGTTTTCAATGATATCCAGCGGATCCAGCAGGCCATCTTTCAGCTCCAGGTAGAACTCCTCCTCCAGCACCTGACGCGCCCGCGCCAGCTCGCTCTGCGGCACGCAGAAACTGATGCTGTATTCGGAAGAGGATTGGGTGATCAACACCACCGAGATGCCGGTGCGCGACATCGCCGCAAAGACTCTGGCCGCCATCCCGACCATCCCTTTCATGCCAGGACCAGAGACGTTGACCATCGCCATATTATTCAGGTTGGTGATGCCTTTTACCGGGTTCTCATCCTGTTCGCCTTCTGCTCCAATCAGGGTGCCGGGTGCCTGCGGATTGGCCGTGTTTTTGATCAGGCAGGGGATCTGGAACTGAGCAATGGGCGCGATGGTGCGGGGATGCAGCACTTTGGCGCCGAAATAGGAGAGCTCCATCGCCTCCTGATAGGACATCGACTTCAGCAGGCGCGCATCCGGCACCTGACGCGGATCGCAGGTATAGACGCCATCCACATCAGTCCAGATTTCACAGCAGTCGGCGCGCAGACAGGCGGCCAGCACAGCGGCTGAATAGTCTGAACCGTTACGGCCCAGTACGACCAGCTCGCCTCGCTCGTTACCAGCCGTGAAGCCCGCCATCAGGATCATATTCTGCGGCGGAATCTGACTTGCTTCAATGCGGCGGGTTGATTCGGCGATATCGACAGTAGATTCAAGGTAGTGGCCAACCGCCAGCAATTTTTCCACCGGATCGATCACGCTGACCTCATGGCCGCGCGCCTGCAGCAGCGCTTCCATGATCGCAATCGAGAGTTTTTCACCGCGGCAGATAATCGCCGCGTTGACGCTGTCCGGGCACTGTCCCAGCAGGCTGATACCGTGCAGAACCTGCTTCAGCTGCGCAAACTCCAGGTCAACGCGGGTTTTCAGTCGATCGTACTCAAAGCCCGGCTGCGCGTCAGCCAGTCCCTGCAACAGCTCGCTGAAGATGCGTTCGGCGTCGCTGATATTCGGCAAAGCATCCTGACCACTGATGGTTTTTTCAATCATCGCCACCAGATGGTTAGTGATCTTTGCTGGCGCAGAGAGCACGGTTGCAACCTGTCCTTGTTGCGCATTACTTTCCAGAATGTCAGCGACGCGAAGAAACCGCTCCGCATTCGCTACCGAGGTCCCGCCGAATTTCAGCACTCGCATAATATAAACTCTCCTGAATTTAAGCCGAAAAAAAAGCCCGCACTGTTTAGGTGCGGGCTTATTTTCTGTTTTTCCTGTATGCGTCAGCCCGCACCGTTACCTGTGGTAATGGTGGTGGTAATAATTGTGGTGTTCAGGCTGATTTTACGCATTTAGATTTATTTTCTGTCTGTTTTTGTCTGTCCGTCTTGCTTCCAGAAGTAAAGCAAAGCGCACATTAAGTCAACCCGATTTGTCCGGCGGACAGATTTCCACCACTGCGCACAGCCACCGGTGAAAGCGTAAAACGCTGTTCGATCGGTTGCGATGCAGAAATTCCCTGCGATCTGTTGCTGTAAAATCAGCTTTTTGCCGAGGATTTATCTGTGAGTTTTTTTTCAATATCGTGCAGCAGACGATGCAGCATCGCACTGTCGCGCTGTTCCAGCAGCCCCACCCGCTGATCAATCCAGTCTGACAGCTTCTCATCATCACTGACCTCCAGTTGCGCCAGCAGCTGATGGAAACGCTGACGCAGCGCCTGCAACTGCTGCCCATCCGCCGCAGAGGCTTTTGATGCCTCAACCTGATTCAGCTTCGACAGCTGATAGCAGTAGACCATCACCGCCTGTCCGAGATTGAGTGAAGGATAGTCATTCGCCATCGGGATGCCGGTCAGCAGGTCTACAAGCTCCAGCTCCTCGTTGGTCAGCCCGCTATCTTCGCGGCCAAACACCAGCGCCATACTGTTTACCCACTGGCGTTTCTCCAGCAGTTGCGTTTCAACCTGCTCCGGTGTGGCGTAATAACGAAACTTTGCCCGGCTGCGCGCGGTGGTCGCGACCGAAAAATCGATGTCCGCTAACGCGTCGGCCAGGGTTGCAAAGGTCTGAACGTTGTCGAGAATTTCGCCGGCACCATGTGCCACCCGGCGCGCTGCGGGATCCTGCCAGGCGTCACTGGCAACGATGCGCAGCTGGCTGAACCCCATGGTTTTCATGGCACGCGCCGCAGCGCCGATATTTTCTGGCCGCGCGGGCGAGACGAGAATCAGGGGAAAAAGCATATTTATTCCATTGGTCCATTAACATAACGCCATATTAACATGGCTGTTAATGATTCAGTCGCCAGAAGGTAATAAGAAAATCGTGTGTTAACCATGTTAAAACTGGTTAAAAGTGATGGCCTGAATCTTTTTATCCCTGAAACGAGCTTTATTAAAGAAATAATTATTAAACCATTTAACTTCAACGAGATAGAATGTGATTTCCGGCGGGTTTTATTTTAGCCCGACTGCGTAAAAAATGTAACGAAAATGATGCTTTTTGTGAGCTAAACAGGCAATCTGCGAGAAGTTTTTCACAAAAGTGTTAACGTGCTACAATTGCATTTGATATAAGTCAACGAAGCGTTGTTTTTATGCTTATTGGTTGTAGTTGGTGCTGTTAGGTTGCTGTTAATACAGTTAGGATATGCGCCATTATCATTAACGCCCGGGGCATGCAATTTTCATCCTGACTGGCTGAGCTAATACTGTTGTTGACGTTGATAGATGGCTTATCAAAATATGATTTCGTACAACGGTTCAGCGCGGCCCGCCGCTCTCGATGATGGAGAACGCCATACCGCTGTACGCCCTGTTTTCAATTTGTTGGCAAATTTTAGGTAGCTAAACATGCAGACCCCGCACATTCTTATCGTTGAAGACGAACTGGTCACGCGTAATACCCTCAAGAGTATTTTTGAGGCGGAAGGTTATGTGGTGTATGAGGCGACTGATGGTGCTGAAATGCATCAGGTGCTGACCGACAATGACGTTAACCTGGTCATCATGGACATCAACCTGCCCGGTAAAAACGGCCTGTTGCTGGCCCGTGAACTGCGTGAGCAGGCCAATGTCGCCCTGATGTTCCTGACCGGCCGTGACAACGAAGTCGATAAAATTCTTGGTCTGGAAATTGGCGCTGACGACTACATCACCAAACCGTTTAATCCGCGTGAGCTGACTATTCGTGCCCGCAACCTGCTGTCGCGCACCATGAATCTGGCCATGCCAGGCGAAGAGCGTCGTCAGGTAGAGAGCTACAAGTTCAACGGTTGGGAGCTGGATATCAACAGCCGCTCACTGATCAACCCGAACGGCGAGCACTACAAACTGCCACGCAGTGAGTTCCGCGCCATGCTGCACTTCTGCGAAAACCCGGGTAAAATTCAGACCCGTGCCGATCTGCTGAAAAAAATGACCGGCCGCGACCTCAAGCCACACGATCGCACTGTCGATGTCACCATCCGTCGTATTCGTAAGCATTTCGAATCAACGCCGGACACGCCAGAGATCATCGCCACCATTCATGGTGAAGGTTATCGCTTCTGCGGCGACCTGCAGGATTAAGCCACTGTCAGACGCGGCAAATAAAAAACGCCCCTGCGGGCGTTTTTTTTGTCCTTAGTGTGACGGCATAATCAGTGCCACGGCATAATCGGCACGGCGCTGATCGCATTTTTCGGTGAGCCATCAACCACTTTATCGGAATAGGTCAGATAGACCAGGGCGTTGCGCTTTTTGTCGAAGAAGCGTACAACCTGCAGCTTCTTGAAGATCAATGAGGTGCGCTGGCGGAATACCACTTCGCCCTCTGCTTTGCCCTGCGCGATTTTATCACTCAGTTCGACCGGCCCCACCTGCTGACAGGAGATCGCGGCATCAGAGGTATCTTCTGCCAGACCCAGTCCGCCTTTAATACCCCCGGTTTTCGCCCGGCTGATATAACAGGTTACATTTTTAACGTCCGGATCATCGAAAGCCTCAACGACAATCTTGTGGTCAGGCCCGAATATCTTGAATACCGTATCAACAGAGCCAATCTGTTCGGCAAACAGCGGGCTGGAAAAGGTCAGCGTGGTCAGCGCAGCGATCATAAGTCGGAATATTGTCATGGAGTTACCATTGCAAATGGAATAGATGAGAATGTAATGTACTGTTAATCGAGTTAATGACCAAACCAAAACGGGTTGAAGCCCGTACTGATTTAGCACAACCTTCCCCGGAAAACGGCCCACGTCTTTTGAGCAATGAGTGCTAATATTCTTCGAATGCGTTTAGCTGCACCACCAGAGTATGAGGATGTTTTATGGACCAAGCCGGTATCATTCGCGATTTGCTTGTCTGGCTGGAGAGCCATCTGGATCAACCCCTTTCACTGGACAATGTTGCCCAGAAAGCCGGTTACTCTAAATGGCATTTACAGAGGATGTTTAAAGACGTAACCGGACACGCAATAGGTGCCTATATTCGTGCGCGTCGTCTGTCTAAAGCCGCCGTGGCGCTGCGCCTGACCAGCCGCCCGATTCTGGACATCGCACTGCAGTATCGTTTTGATTCACAACAGACTTTTACTCGCGCATTCAAAAAACAGTTTGCTCAGACACCAGCGTGGTATCGCCGCTCTTCCGACTGGAACTCATTCGGTATTCGTCCCCCTATTCGGCTGGACGATGAGACGCAGCCGGAACCGGCATACGTCACCCTGCCGGAGACGGTGCTGGTAGGACAAACCCAGAACTACACCTGTATTCTGGAGCAGATTTCCAGCTACCGCGACGAGATGCGTATGCACTTCTGGAAGCATTTCCTGCTGGAAACCGATACGGTGCCGCCGGTACTGTATGGCCTGCATCAGGTGCGCGCCAGCCAGGACAAAGATGACGAGCAGGAGATTCTCTACACCACGGCGGTGCCTGCTGACAGCGCGGTCAACCTGCACTCCGGGCAGAACGTGATTCTGGAAGCGGGCGACTACGTGCAGTTCACCTATACCGGCCCGCGCGTCAATCTGCAGGAGTTTATCCTGCTGCTCTACGGCACCTGCATGCCGACGCTGGGGCTGACCCGTCGTCAGGGACAGGACATCGAACGCTTTTACACCGATGGCGGTAAAAAACGCGCTGAGCCACCGACCGAGATCCGTTGCGAATATCTGATTCCCATTCGCCGCCAGACCGTAGCCAGCTGACGTTAAGGCTGCCGTCATCGCGACGGCAGCCTTTTAAGTAAATCAGCGTTGAAGCTCGTCGAGTGCAGGCGCATCCAGATGGGAAATATCCCCCGCCGTCTCGACAATCCAGCCTTCTGCCAGCCAGGCGCTCTGCTGATAATCAACACGTGAGAGTGAGCAGTTACGCAGACGCAGACGACGTTCCGCATAGGCAGGCAGACCGAGAATCGTGCTGACCAGCGCCCCCAGCGCCATACCGTGACTGACGAGCAGTGGACGGCTTCCGGCTGGAAGATCAAGACAGGCATTCAGCGCGGCGTGCATGCGCGTCGCCATCTCAGTCATCGACTCCCCTTCAGGAATACGGCCCCCTTCGGTGCCGTTGACCAGCGTGGCGCGCCACTGCTCTTCTTCCGCGGTTAAGCCATCCAGCGGACGCTTCTCCAGCACCCCCATATTCAGCTCACGCAACCGCGGATCAAGCGTGACTGAGCAACCGCAGGCATCCGCAATAATCTCCGCGGTGCGGCGCGTTCGCCCCAGATCGCTGGCAATAATGTGCGTAATGCCCAGATGTTTCACGCGCTCACCCACCTGCCAGGCTTGCTGCTCACCTTTTTCCGTCAGCGGACTGTCGGACTGACCCTGAATGCGACGCTCCGCATTCCATACCGTTTCACCGTGACGAACAAGATAGACCTGTAGCATGTTAGTTTCCGTTATACTGCGACAAAAATCGCTTTAGAGCTTACCCCATCAGGCGTCATTGTTGCAGTCAGTCTGCACACGGAGAGCGCGAAACAACCGGCGCGTACGGAAAGTACGTGAGGATTGTGAGCACTGCCCGGGTTCAGAATGACAAATCAAACAGCCCGATGGACCAGGCGCTTAATCACCTGAGGGTTCAACCAATTATGTACCATGTTGTCGCAGCCACCACCAATCCAGCGAAAATTCATGCGATTGCTCAGGCATTCAACGACGTTTTCGGCGAGGGATCCTGCCATATTGAAGGGGTCGAGGTCGATAGCGGCGTAGCAGCACAACCGTTAACCCATCTCGAAACGCGAACTGGCGCACGTCAGCGCGTGATGAATGCCCGGCAGGTCCGGCCAGAAGCGGCGTTCTGGGTAGCGATTGAGGCGGGCATCGAAGATGACAGCGCGTTTGCCTGGATGGTGGTAGAAAATCAGAAGCAGCGCGGCGAATCGCGCTCGGCCAGTTTCACCCTGCCGCCGGTGGTGCTGGCGGGTCTGCGTGAAGGGCGGGAGCTGGGCGACGAGATGGCGCGGTTAACCGGCATCGAAAATATTAAACACCAGGGTGGCGCTATCGGGGCGTTCACAAACGGCCTGCTCAGCCGCTCCAGTGTCTATCATCAGGCACTGATTCTGGCGCTCTGCTCGTTCATCCATCCGCTTTACCAGCAGTGATCAGGCGCGTCCCAGACGCGCCTCCAGCCAGCGTTTCAGCTCCGGCGGCGCCTCTTTCAGGCTGTTCGAGCCACGTGTAATGGTCGCAATGCCAACGCCGAGCTCATTTTTCAGTTCGCGCTGGCTCATCTCGCCGTTCATTAACTCTTCGATAATCCGCAGACGGGTGCCGAACGCTTCCCGCTCGTCGGGCGTCATCATCAGTTGCATCAGTGGCAGCGCATGACCATCAGCAAAGGCCTGCTGCATCAGCACGACAAAGCGTTGCCAGCTATCTTGTGCCGGATGCGCATCGGTGGGGGAATCAGAATGGGTCATGAAGAGGCTTCCGTACTCGCTAAAGAGTACGGAAGCTTAGCACAGCTAGTAACGGCGATTCCACTCAGCATCTGACAGGATCTTGTCAGGCTTGCCCATGAAGTGACGATAGTAAGCGTCGTACGCCAGCACATTCTTCACATAGCCGCGCGTTTCAGAGAACGGGATGGTCTCGATAAACGCGACGGCATCAAGATTGCCCGCACTGGTTTTCTGCCAGCTTCGCACCCGGCCCGGCCCGGCATTGTAGGCCGCCGAGGCGAAAATCCGGTTCTGATTGAACTGCTGATAGACATATTCCAGATACTGGGTGCCGATCTGAATATTGGTTTCCGGATCGAGCAGCTGGCTGGTGTTGCTGTAGCCAGGGATGTTATACATCTTCACGGTATGCGCCGCCGTGGCAGGCATAATCTGCATCAGACCGCTGGCGCCGACCGGTGAACGCGCTTTCGGATTCCAGGCGCTCTCCTGACGCGAAATCGCCATCGCATAGCTCGGCGGGATCTGCTTCACCGCGGTATTGCGCTCATAGACGCTCTGCCACGCCAGCGGGAAACGCTCTTTCAGGCTGTCCCACATTTTGGCAGTGATGGTCGCCTGCACGCTGAGATCCCACCAGTCCTGCTCATTGGCGTAGCGCGCCAGCATCTGCTGCTGCGTGTGCGTACGGCTGCCGATCAGATTGCTCCACTCGCTGCGCGCCAGGTTATCCAGTCCCCAGTACATCAGCTCGCGAACGCGGGCCAGCTCCGGTCCCTGCACCGTGGCACTGTCAGGCTTCGGCGCTTCATCCACCTGCAACGGGTAGTCAACGCCCAGCCGCTGCGCGGCCACCATTGGATAGAAGCCACGCGCCTGCATCAGTTTGCGCAGGATCTCTTCCGCTTCCTCTTTACGATCTTTCTCAAACAGCAGATCGGCCTGCCAGTACTGCCACTCATCTTTCTCTTTGGCTTCCAGCGGCAGACGGGCGATCCAGGTGTTGAGGCCGCGTCGGTCATGCTGAGAGAGTGCCAGTCGTACCCGGCGTTCTACCAGCGCGGTAGACTCGCTGTTCATCACCACCGCATCGCGCCAGCGTGCCTGCTCAGAGGTGAGATCGCTGCCCATCATGCGCCAGACCACAATCTCCTTCAGCGCCTGCTCATCCTCCGGCCCCATCTTCTGCGCCCGGACCAGGATCGGAATCAGGCTGCGGGCATTTTCCATGTCCTGCCGCGCCACACGCGTAAAGGCGTAAATCGTCGCCTGGCGGGTAAAGTCGGTTGGCCCGACGGCGCTGGCGAAGGTGCTGACCGTTAACGGGTCCTGCTGCAGGGCCTGTATCGCGTCAGACATGGTCTGATAGTCAGTTGGCAACGTTTTCGCCAGATAGCTCACCAGGCTGTCGTTGCCTGCTTTCATCGCCAGCCGGATACGCTCCAGGATCGTAATTGGCGAAATCTGACCGGACGCCTGCCAGACCGAAAAGAGCTTATCGCAGTCCGCGGGCAGCGCCGTGCCACGCAGCCAGATCTGCTTCGCGCCGTCAAACGCGGCCTGCTGCTGACCGGTGGCCCATTTGGCGTAATACCAGTTACAGCGTGCCTGCACCGGCTTAGGTTCGGTCGGACTGAAGTTCAGCACACCCTGCCAGTCCTGTCGGTAAGCCAGCACATTAATAAAGCGGGTGCTGAGCGAACGCGCGGGTGGCAACGTAGGATACTGGCGAATAAAGTTCTGTACCGCCAGGGTGGTCTCCTGATCGAGATCCTGTGCCAGCAGGCGATATTGCAGATAAGGATAGAGCGGATAATCCTGTAGCGTGGGCAACAGCTGATCCACGGTGGCCATCTGATTGCTGTCCCAGGCCTGTTTAATTTGTTGATAACGTTGCCGTTGTTGATCAAGCGAATCGGCCCATGCGCTGCTGGCCGTGCCGGCCATGCAGATCCCTATCATCCAGTTACGCCACTTCACCACGTAAATCTCCTCTGTTGCTGGGGCCGGCGAGTTGCCAGACAGTCTTCATGCTAACCAGGCCACCGGACTCTTGCCATGTTCTTCACAAAATTTACGCACACGAAAGGTAAACGCACCGTCATCGCTCAGCGTGCGCGCCGTAATTGTGCAAATTATCATCAGAAAATCTTATCACTGAACGCATTAAACTGTTGAATCATTGCGTTAAAAAAGTGGCACAGCCTTTGCTCTGTTGAATTCCATCTTGTATACCAGCTGGAATTCTTCGTATGACTTCAACCTTTGGCCTGACGCTTCACGCCTGGCAGCAGCGTTATCAGCAGGCGCCGCAACAGATTACGTCACTGCTGAGCGCCCACCTGGCGGCTCTCGACACGCACGATAATGCCTGGATCTATCTGGCGACACCGGAGCAGTTAGCGGCTCAGATTGAGCCACTGCTGGCGCACTATCAGCGCGATCCCGGATCGCTGCCGCTGTTTGGTGTTCCCTTCGCCGTCAAAGACAACATTGATGTGGCGGGCTGGCCGACCAGCGCCGCCTGCCCCGCCTTTACCTATACCGCCAGCGAAGACGCGGTAGCGGTCGCCCGCCTGAAAGCCGCCGGCGCGATAGTCATCGGCAAAACCAACCTCGATCAGTTCGCTACCGGCCTGGTGGGCACTCGCTCCCCGTTTGGCGCGGTCAGTAACACCTTTGATGCCGATTACGTCAGTGGCGGCTCCAGCTCCGGCTCTGCGTCGGTGCTGGCACGCGGGCTGGTCGCCTTTTCACTGGGCACCGATACAGCGGGATCGGGCCGCGTTCCGGCGGGCTTTAACAATATTGTCGGACTGAAGCCGACCAAGGGCTGGTTCTCTGCACGCGGCGTGGTGCCCGCCTGCCGCCTCAACGACACGATTTCCGTGTTTGCGCTGACGGCAGAAGATGCCTTTAGCGTCGCCAGCGTCATGGGTGGCTATGATGCCGGTGACGCCTATTCGCGCATTAATCCGCGCACCGCCCCGGCCAGCCTGCCCGTTCATCCCCATTTTGCGGTACCTTTGAACCCGGAGTTTTTTGATGATGCCGCCGCCGAAGCCGCCTGGGACCAGGCGCTGGAGGCGTTGCAGGCGGGTGGCGTGACGCTACACCCTATCGACTTCACCCCGTTCAGGAAGCTGGCTGAACAGCTCTACTACGGTGCCTGGGTCGCCGAACGCACGGCGGCGGTGGGCGGGATGCTCGATCGCCCGGCGGAGATGGATCCGGTGGTACACGAGATTATCGCCAGTGGCCTGAAATACAGCGCAGTCGATGCCTATAAGGCGGAGTATCTGCGGGCCGAACTGACGCGTCAGATTCAGCAGACGCTGGCACAGTTTGACGCGCTGGTGGTGCCGACCTCGCCCACGATTCATACCCTGGAGGAGATGAAGCAGGAGCCGATTCACTTCAACTCGCAGTTCGGCACCTATACCAACTTTACCAACCTTGCCGACCTCGCCGCGCTGGCGCTGCCCGCACCGTTTCGCAATGACGATCTCCCGGCAGGCATTACGCTGATTGCGCCCGCCTGGCACGATCGGGCGCTGGCTGAGTTTGGCATTCGCTGGCAGCAGCAGCTTGCTCTGCCACTGGGCGCGACCGGCCAGCCCTGCCCTGCCTGGCGCACCAGCCTGCCCGCCTCCGCCGACCATGTCCGGCTGGCGGTGGTGGGCGCGCATCTCACCGGAATGCCGCTTAATTTTCAGCTCACCGATCGCCATGCCGTCTGGGTGGAAGAGACGAAGACCGCGCCACACTATCGCCTGTTTGCCCTGCTGGAGGGCGCGATCAAAAAACCCGGCCTGATGCGTGACGAACAGGGCGCCGCTATCACCGTGGAGCTGTGGGATATCCCGCTGGCGCGCTTTGGTGAGTTTGTGGCGGAGATTCCCGCACCGCTGGGCATCGGCAGCCTGACGCTGGCGGATGGCCGGGTGGTGAAAGGCTTTATCTGCGAAGGTGCGGCGCTGAACAACGCGCTGGAGATTACTGAGACGGGCGGCTGGCGCAACTGGCTGGCATCACAGGGGAGTCACTGATCATGTTCACCACCGTACTGATTGCCAACCGCGGCGAAATCGCCTGCCGCGCCATTCGGACGCTGAAGCGCCTTGGCGTCAAAAGTGTCGCGGTCTATTCAGATACTGACCGCAACGCGCAGCACGTTAAGCAGGCGGATATCGCTATCGCGCTGGGCGGCGATAAAGCCAGCGACAGCTATCTGCGCATCGACAAAATTCTGGCGGCGGCTCAGCAGAGCGGCGCCCAGGCTATCTGGCCGGGCTACGGTTTTCTTTCAGAAAGCCAGCCGTTTGCCGAAGCCTGTGAAGCGGCAGGGATCGCCTTTGTCGGCCCCACCGCGCAGCAGATTGGTGAGTTCGGCCTTAAGCACCGTGCCCGTGAGCTGGCAGCCAGTGCAGGTGTACCAATGACGCCCGGCACACCGCTGCTTGCGTCGCTGGAGGAGGCGATGCAGGCGGCCGATAAGATCGGCTATCCGGTGATGCTGAAAAGCACGGCGGGCGGCGGCGGCATTGGCCTGACGCGCTGCGCCGACGCCGGAGCGCTCGCCAGCGCCTGGGAGAGCGTACGCCGTCTTGGCGAGCAGTTCTTCAGTGATGCGGGCGTGTTTCTGGAGCGCTGCATCGATCGCGCCCGCCACGTAGAAGTGCAGATTTTTGGTGACGGTAACGGCACTGTGGTCGCGCTGGGTGAACGCGACTGCTCACTGCAGCGCCGCAATCAGAAGGTGGTGGAAGAGACGCCCGCGCCCGGTCTGTCTCCGGCGACGCGTGACGCCCTGCTCGCCTCGGCGGTGCGGCTCGGCGAGCGGGTGAACTACCGCAGCGCAGGCACCGTGGAGTATATCTACGACGTCGACCAGCAGGCCTTTTACTTTCTGGAAGTGAACACCCGCCTGCAGGTGGAGCATCCGGTCACTGAGTGCGTCACCGGACTCGATCTGGTGGAGTGCATGTTGCAGGTGGCGGCGGGCGATGCGGTTGACTGGTCACGTCTGCAGCAGGCGCCGCAGGGCGCCGCCATTGAAGTGCGGCTCTATGCGGAAGATCCACTCAAGAACTTTCAGCCCAGCCCCGGCCTGCTAACCGGCGTAACTTTCCCTGACGGCGTGCGGGTCGACAGCGGCATCGAAACCGGCAGCGAGGTCTCCAGCTTCTACGATCCGATGATCGCCAAACTGATCGTGCATGCCGACACCCGCGATGCGGCGCTGGAAAAACTTCGCCATGCGCTGGATGCCACTCAGCTGCACGGCATCGCCACCAACCTCGACTATCTGCGCCAGATTACCGCCAGCGACGCGTTTCGCAGCGGCAACGTCTGGACGCGCTACCTCGACAGCGTGGTGCCTGCCTCCTCCGTGGTGGAAGTGCTGCAACCCGGCACCTTCAGTTCGGTTCAGGACTATCCAGGCCGCCTCGGCTACTGGGATATCGGCGTGCCGCCTTCCGGCCCGATGGATGACTTCGCTTTCCGGCTGGCTAACCGCATCGTCGGTAATCATGACGCGGCGGCGGGGCTGGAATTTACCCTGCAGGGGCCGACGCTGCGTTTCCACTGTGATGCCATCGTGGCGCTGACCGGTGCTGACTGCGACGCCACGCTGGAGGGCGAACCGGTCAGCACCTGGCAGCCGCTGGCGGTGAAAGCGGGAGAGACTCTGGTGCTGGGACGCGCCCGGACGGGCTGCCGCAGCTATCTGGCCTTACGTAACGGCTTCGACGTGCCGGAGTATCTGGGCAGCCGCAGCACCTTTTCGCTGGGCCAGTTTGGCGGTCACGCCGGACGCACCCTGCGGGTTGCCGATATGCTGGCGATCTCCCAGCCTGATCGGGCAGCCTGCACCACGCCTGCCCCGGTCAGCGATCCGCAGCCGCTCGATGCGGCGCTGATTCCGCACTACGGCAGCGAGTGGCGCATCGGCGTGCTCTACGGCCCGCACGGCGCACCGGACTTCTTCACCCAGGCCGCCATCGATGCGTTCTTTGCCAGTGACTGGCAGGTGCACTACAACTCCAACCGCCTCGGCGTGCGGCTGGTCGGCCCGAAACCGACCTGGACCCGCGCCAACGGCGGCGAAGCGGGCCTGCATCCCTCCAACGTTCACGACTGTGAATATGCCATTGGCGCGGTCAATTTCACCGGCGACTTCCCGGTGATCCTGACGCACGACGGCCCAAGCCTCGGCGGCTTTGTCTGTCCGGTGACCATCGCCAAAGCCGAGCTGTGGAAAGTGGGCCAGGTTAAACCTGGCGACACCATCCGCTTCCACCCCATCACCGCAGACGATGCGCTGGCGCGGGAAAAAGCGCAGATGCATCTGATTGAGACATTGCGGCCTGAGCATCCGCCCACATTTGCCGTGCCGTCACTGGCCGAAACTGCCCACGGTTCCGCCACGATTCTGGCCGCTCTGGAGGCCACCGCCGGCACGCCAAAAGTGGTCTATCGCCAGGCGGGCGACAAATATGTGCTGATTGAGTATGGCGACAACGTGCTGGATCTGGCGCTGCGTCTGCGTGTCCATCTGCTGATGAATGCGCTGACGGCGCAGGCGGAGCCTGGCGTAGAGGAGCTGTCGCCTGGCGTGCGTTCGCTGCAGGTGCGCTACGACAGCCGCATCATTCACCAGTCCCGGCTGATGTCGCTGCTGCTGGCGCTGGAAGCGACGCTGGGCGACGTCAGCACGCTGAAAGTGCCCTCCCGCGTGGTGTGGATGCCGATGGCATTTGAAGACAGCGCCACGCTGGGCGCCGTCAGCCGCTATCAGGAGACGGTGCGCGCCAGCGCCCCCTGGCTGCCCAACAACGTGGACTTTATCCAGCGGATTAACGGCTTAAGCAGCCGCGATGAGGTGCGCGATACCCTGTTCAACGCCAGCTATCTGGTGCTGGGGCTGGGCGACGTCTACCTTGGCGCGCCCTGTGCCGTTCCGATCGATCCGCGCCATCGCCTGCTGAGTTCCAAATACAGTCCGGCGCGCACCTTCACCGCCGAAGGTACCGTAGGGATCGGCGGC
This sequence comes from Pantoea sp. BJFS-204, assembly GCF_049310725.1. Taxonomy (NCBI): domain Bacteria; kingdom Pseudomonadati; phylum Pseudomonadota; class Gammaproteobacteria; order Enterobacterales; family Erwiniaceae; genus Pantoea; species Pantoea sp. BJFS-204. The sequence continues at coordinate 211,481 of NZ_JBMOWE010000008.1, forward strand.
ATGTACATGTGCATCTACGGCATGGATTCGCCCGGTGGCTATCAGCTGGTGGGCCGCACGCTGCCCATCTGGAACACCTTCCTGAAAAATCCGCAGTTCGCTACCGATGCGCCGTGGCTGCTGCGCTTCTTCGATCAGGTGCGCTTCTATCCGGTGAGTGAAACCGAACTGACCCAGCTGCGCGAAGATTTCCGCGAAGGCCGCGCCAGCCTGCGTATTGAAGAGACTCAGTTTGATTTTGCCGCCCACCAGCAGTTCCTCGCCAACCACGCCGCTGAAATTGCAGCGTTCCGCCAGCGCCAGGCCGCCGCCTTTGAACAGGAAGTGCAGCTATGGGCGCAGGAAGAGCAGAACGCGCCGCCGGAGGATGAAACGCGCGCCAGCGTCAGCGAAGAGGAGGAGAACGGGCTGGCGGTGCAGGCGGATCTCAATGGCAACATCTGGAAAGTGCTGGTGCAGCCGGGCGACGAGGTCAGCGCCGGGCAGACGCTGATTATCGTAGAGGCGATGAAGATGGAGCTGGCGATTGTCGCCCCGCAGGCCGGTCGTGTGACGCGGATTGCCTGCCAGGCGGGCCGTCCGGTCAGTCCTGGCGATAACCTGCTGTGGCTGGAATAAGGAGCGGTAATGACAACGCAACCCCACTCCCCTAAAGCCCGCCCGGAAGCGCTGGCGGAACGGGTTTATCAGGCGCTGAAGGACGATATCTTCGCCTTTCGCCTGATGCCCGGCGATCGCTTCAGCGAAAGCGAAATCGCCGGACGGATGGCGGTCAGCCGCACCCCGGTCCGTCAGGCGCTGTTCCGGCTGGAACGCGAAGGCTTTGTCGACGTCTGGTTTCGCAGCGGCTGGCAGATTAAGAACTTCGATTTCGCCTGGTTCGAATCGCTGTATGACCTGCGCACCGTGCTGGAGTGCGAGGCGGTCAAACGCCTCTGCGCCCTGCCCGCGCCGCAGTGTGCCGCGCTGTTAAACGAACTGAACCAGTTCTGGTGCGAGGCGGAGGCGCTTACAGAGGGCCTGGTAGTGTCGCAGCATGACGAAGCGTTTCACATGACGCTGGTGGCGGCAGCGGGTAACCCGGAGATGGCACGCATTCACGCCGAACTCACCGAGAAGATCCGCATTATCCGCCGGCTCGACTTCACTCGTGACGATCGCATCTGTGCCACTTATCAGGAACATGCACAGATTTTACAGGCGATTTTTCAGCAGCAGACCGCCGGGGCGCAACGCATCCTGACCGATCACATCGCCGTGAGTAAGGCGGAGGTCAGAAAGATCACGCTGCACCGCCTTCAGCAGGCCCGGCTCCAGCTCACCGAATAACACAACAACTACTCAGGGGTTTCAGATGATGAAAAGACGTTCGTTGATCAAGGCTTTCGCCCTCTCCGCCACCGTTGTCAGCATGGGGTTCGCCTGGAGTGTGCAGGCGGCTGACACCATCAAAGTGGGGATCATGCATTCGCTCTCCGGCACCATGGCGATTTCGGAAACGCCGCTGAAGGATGTGGCGCTGATGACCATTGATGAGATCAACGCCAAAGGGGGCGTGCTGGGGAAAAAGCTGGAGCCGGTGGTGGTCGATCCCGCCTCTAACTGGCCGCTGTTTGCCGAGAAGGCGCGGCAGCTGCTGACTCAGGATAAGGCGGCGGTGGTGTTTGGCTGCTGGACCTCGGTGTCGCGCAAATCGGTGCTGCCGGTGTTTGAAGAGCTGAACGGCCTGCTGTTCTACCCGGTGCAGTATGAAGGGGAAGAGATGTCACCCAACGTCTTCTATACCGGCGCTGCGCCTAACCAGCAGGCGATTCCGGCCGTGGAGTATCTGATGAGCGAAGATGGCGGCAGCGCGAAACGCTTCTTCCTGCTTGGCACCGACTATGTCTATCCGCGCACCACCAACAAGATCCTGCGCGCCTTCCTGCACAGCAAAGGCGTGGCGGATAAAGATATCGAAGAGGTCTACACGCCGTTTGGTTACAGCGACTACCAGACCATTGTCTCCAACATCAAAAAGTTTGCGGCTGGCGGCAAAACGGCCGTGGTTTCCACGATCAACGGCGACTCCAACGTGCCGTTCTACAAAGAGCTGGCGAACCAGGGGATCAAAGCCACTGACATTCCGGTGGTCGCCTTCTCGGTGGGCGAAGAGGAGCTGCGCGGCATCGATACCAAACCGCTGGTGGGTCAGTTAGCCGCCTGGAACTATTTCGAGTCTATTGATAATCCGACCAACGCGAAGTTTGTCGCCGACTACCGCGCATATGCCAAAGCACATAACCTGCCGAACGCCGCCACCGTCGTCACCAACGACCCGATGGAAGCGACCTATGTTGGCATTCATATGTGGGCGCAGGCGGTGGAAAAAGCGGGCACCACGGATGTGGACAAAGTGCGGGCGGCGATGGCCGGTCAGACCTTTAAAGCGCCGGATGGCTTTACCCTGACCATGGATCAGACCAACCATCATCTGCATAAGCCGGTCATGATTGGCGAAGTGGAAGAGAACGGCCAGTTCAGCGTGGTGTGGCAGACCGATCAGCCGGTACGCGCGCAGCCGTGGAGCCCGTACATTGCCGGTAACGACAAAAAACCCGATCACCCGGTGAAGACCGCGCAGTAATCGCGCGTTGCTGATAGATACGCAGCGTCACCCGCTGTGAAGCGGCAGCACGGCACCCCGCCGTGCTGCCCTCCCCTGACGAGGCTCCTTTTATGAATCTATGTCGCTGCTTTTTCAGCCTGCTGCTGCTGATGCCGCTGTTGGCCAGTGCCGGACCGGCGGCTGACTTTGCCGCTGCCAGCCGCAGTCAGCAGGCCACGCTGCTGCAACAGTGGGCCGCCGCACCGGACAGCCATCGCCTGCCGCTGCTGGAAGCGCTGCATGCCGAAACGGTAGTCATCGACCCGAATAAACAGCCGTTCAGCCAGCAGGGATCCACGCTGCAGCCGCTGGATGCGGTGGCGCAGCCCACGGGCAACCTGAAAAAGCTGTTTATGAACAATCGCCTGCGCGTGCTGGTTAACAACGCGCTGGCCGCCCACCAGCTTGTCAGCACTGATACGGCCCTGCGTCTGCGTGCAGCGCAGCAGCTGCAAAGTGAGGGCGTTGCCGACCAGCTGCCGCTGCTGGAGCAGCGTTTTGCCGCCGAGCAGGACAGCCGGGTCCATGCCGCACTGGCGCTGGCGCTGGCGAACCTGCAACTGGCAGATGGCGAGCCGATGGTGCGCCTGCGGGCGGTAAAACTGCTGGGTGAGTCCAGCGATCCCAATACGCAGGCCAGCCTGCAACGCCTGACCCAGACCGCGAATGAGCCGGATGCCACGGTGCGGGCCGCCGCGGCGGAAAGTCTGCAACAGATTCAGAAACGGCTGATGTGGGGCGATCTGCTGGGGCAGGCCTTCAGCGGCCTGTCGCTGGGTTCCATCCTGCTGCTGGCCGCGCTGGGCCTGGCGATCACCTATGGCCTGCTCGGGGTGATCAACATGGCGCACGGTGAAATGCTGATGCTCGGCGCTTACGCCACCTGGTGGGTACAGAGCCTGTTTCAGCAGTTTGCGCCGCACTATTTAGCCTGGTATCCGCTGCTGGCGCTGCCGGTCGCCTTTCTGGTCACCGCCGCCATCGGCATGGCGCTGGAACGCACGGTGATCCGCCATCTCTATGGCCGTCCGCTGGAAACGCTGCTCGCCACCTGGGGGATCAGCCTGATGCTGATCCAGCTGGTGCGGGTGCTGTTCGGGGCGCAAAACCTGGAGGTGGCGAATCCGGCGTGGCTCTCCGGCGGCTTACAGCTGCTGCCCAATCTGGTGCTGCCGTGGAACCGCATCGCGGTGATCCTGTTTGTGGTGTTTGTGCTGGCGCTCACCTGGTTGCTGCTGAACCGGACCCGCCTTGGCATGAACGTGCGCGCCGTGACCCAGAACCGCGCCATGGCGGATTGCTGCGGCGTGCCGACTGGTCGCGTCGATATGCTGGCGTTTGGACTCGGCTCGGGGATTGCCGGACTGGGCGGCGTGGCGCTGTCGCAGCTCGGTAACGTCGGGCCGGAGCTGGGCCAGGGCTACATTATCGACTCTTTCCTGGTAGTGGTGCTGGGTGGCGTCGGTCAGCTGGCGGGCACCGTGGTTGCCGCGTTCAGCCTGGGCATTCTCAACAAAGTGCTGGAGCCGCAGATTGGCGCCGTGCTGGGCAAGATCCTGATTCTGGTGATTATCGTGCTGTTTATTCAGAAACGTCCGCAGGGGCTATTTGCGGTAAAAGGAAGGGTGACTGACTGATGACGCAACCCATCACGCTTCGCGTGGCGCGCACCGCGCCGCGCCTGACCATCAGCATTGGCCTGGCGATTACCGTAGCGCTCCTGGTGATGCCGTTTCTGGCGCTGCTGCCCGCCACGCATCCGCTGGCGATCTCCACCTATACCCTGACGCTGGTCGGCAAAATCCTCTGCTACGCGGTGGTCGCGGTGGCGCTGGATCTGGTGTGGGGCTACGCCGGACTGCTGTCGCTGGGCCACGGCATCTTTTTCGCCCTGGGTGGATATGCCATGGGCATGTATCTGATGCGCCAGGCCGCAGGCGAGGGTTTACCCGCCTTTATGTCCTTTCTCTCCTGGCGGGAACTGCCCTGGTTCTGGACCGGCACCGACTATTTCGTCTGGGCGCTCTGCCTGAGCATGCTGGTGCCGGGCCTGCTGGCGCTGATTTTTGGCTTTTTTGCCTTTCGCTCGAAGATCAAAGGCGTCTACTTCTCCATCATGACCCAGGCGCTGACCTACGCCGGGATGCTGCTGTTCTTCCGTAACGAAACCGGTTTTGGCGGCAACAATGGCTTTACCGGCTTTACCACCCTGCTCGGCTTTTCGGTGACGGCAACCCCCACCCGTATCGGGCTGTTTATCGCCACGGTGCTGCTGCTGCTGCTGAGCCTGGCGATCGGCTTCGCCCTGGCGCGCAGCAAATTTGGCCGGGTGCTGACTGCGGTGCGGGATGCGGAGAACCGCCTGATGTTCTGTGGTTACGACCCGCGCGGTTTCAAGCTGTTTGTCTGGACGCTCTCCGCCGTGCTGTGCGGCCTGGCCGGGGCGCTCTATGTGCCGCAGGTCGGCATTATCAATCCGGGTGAGATGTCACCGGCCAACTCGATTGAAGCGGCAATCTGGGTGGCGCTGGGCGGACGCGGCACGCTGATAGGCCCGCTGCTGGGCGCGGCGATTGTGAACGGCGCACGCAGCTTCTTCACCGTCGCCTTTCCCGAATACTGGCTCTTTTTCCTGGGGCTGATGTTTATCCTGGTCACGCTGTTTCTGCCGCACGGCGTGATTGGCCTGCTGCGCCGGAGGAAAAAATGAGTGATGTCCTGTTTACCCAAACTCAGCTGGCGGATCGCCATCGGGTGCAGCGCGATCCGGTGCTGCAACTGGAGAAGATCAGCGTGTCGTTTGAAGGCTTCCGGGCGCTGACCGATCTTTCGCTGCAGATCGGCGTCGGGGAACTGCGCTGCGTGATCGGCCCCAACGGCGCGGGCAAAACCACGCTGATGGATGTGATCACCGGCAAAACCCGGCCCGATGCCGGCCAGGTGATCTACGACCAGGACAGCGATCTGACCCGTCTCTCACCGGTTGAGATCGCCCGCGCCGGGATCGGCCGCAAGTTCCAGAAGCCCACGGTGTTTGAGGCGTTAACCGTGTTCGAAAATCTGGAGATCGCGCTTAAAGCCGATAAATCGGTCTGGGCCAGCCTGCGCGCCCGCCTCAGCGGCGAACAGCGTGACCGCATTGATGAGGTGCTGAAACTGCTGCGGCTGGGCGGCGAACGCCAGCGTCGCGCGGGCCTGCTGTCGCATGGCCAGAAGCAGTTTCTGGAGATCGGCATGCTGCTGGTGCAGGAGCCGCATCTGCTGCTGCTGGATGAACCGGCCGCGGGTATGACCGACGCCGAAACGGACTATACCGCCGAGCTGTTCCGCAGCCTGGCGGGCAAGCATTCGCTGATGGTGGTGGAGCACGATATGGGCTTTGTCGAAACCATTGCCGACCACGTGACGGTGCTGCATCAGGGTCAGGTACTGGCCGAGGGTTCGCTGCGCGACGTGCAGGCCAACGAGCAGGTTATCGACGTTTATCTGGGGCGCTGAAATGTTACAGGTTACTGAACTGAATCAATATTATGGCGGCAGTCATATTCTGCGCGGCCTGTCTTTTGAGGTAAAGATTGGCGAAATCACCTGTCTGCTGGGGCGCAATGGTGTGGGGAAGACCACGCTGCTGAAATGCCTGATGGGGCTGATCCCGGCGAAGTCGGGCGAGATTCACTGGCAGCAGCAGCGCATGAATGGCCGCAAGCCGCACCAGCGGGTGCAGGCTGGCATCGCCTGGGTGCCCCAGGGGCGGGAAATCTTTCCGCGTCTGACGGTGGAAGAGAATCTTCTGATGGGCCTGTCACGCTTTCCGGCTGCGCAGGCGCGTGAAGTGCCGGAGGAGATCTACCAGCTCTTTCCGGTGCTGCTGGCGATGAAGTCACGCCGGGGCGGCGACCTCTCTGGCGGTCAGCAGCAGCAGCTGGCGATTGGCCGGGCGCTGGCCTGTCGGCCCCAGCTGTTGATCCTTGATGAGCCGACCGAAGGGATCCAGCCTTCGGTGATCAAAGAGATCGGCGCGGTGATCCGCCAGCTGGCGCAACGGGGAGATATGGCGATCCTGCTGGTGGAGCAGTTTTATGACTTCGCGGCGGAGCTGGCGGACAGCTATCTGGTGATGTCGCGCGGAGAAATTGTGCAGCGTGGCCGCGGCGACACCATGGAAGCAGAGGGTGTGCGCGGCCTGGTGGCGATTTAAACCCGGCTCAGAGTAAGCCGGTCTCGACAGAAAAGTGGCGCTGTTCACCGTGCGCCAGGGTGATCAGCGTGCCAGCCTGCTGCGCGGCAAGAGAGCCCTCTGGCCGGCAGGTGGCGGGCAGAATATAGGCCGCCACCTGCTGATCGTGGTTGTGCAGCAGCCAGCGAGTGGCGTGCGGGAACTGTGCGGTGGAGAAGCGCGTCATCAGCGCATAGCCCTGCGGCGCATGCAACTCAAACTGCACCTCATCGCCATACTGCGGCAGATCGTCCGCGAAGAAGACGATCTCCGGATCGCAAAGTTGCGGCTGATCGAGCTGCTGTAACGCCTGCGGATCGCGCGCCAGCCGATCGGTGTAATCCCCCCAGGCGGGCGTCGGTCGCAGATGCGCCGGGATCGAGCGACGCAGCTGGAATGCCTGTTCGGGGATCGACTGCCGGAAGCGGCCCTGATCGATCCACGCGCTGTTAAGGTGACACATATACTGCAGCGGCATCGGCGCGCCAGCCAGATTAGTGACGGTCATTTCAATCGTCAGCCGGGGCTGATCGGCCGGAATGCGGACAGCGGGTGCGGCCAGGTAGTGATGGCCGAAGCCTTTGACATATTCACACTCCCCTTCCAGCGACAGCGTCTGATCCTCCAGCACCAGCCAGGCGCTGTCCATGCGGGCGCAGGCCATCTCACCGTGCAGCGGATGATCGTCCTCTGGTGCGGGACAGCCGTTGGCCAGCAGTCCCGAATGAAACGCAAAACAGCCATAGGTGTCGATGATCGAATTTGCGGGCAGCGGCTGTTTAAAACTGTGGCCCATGGTCAGGTTATGATCGTCGAACTCTGCGTCCCAGATCATCTGCCCGAGAAACGGCAGCACGGTCACGCTGCCGCGTAGGTTATGAATGCGCACCGCCTCAATGCCCGCCGGATAGCGAAACAGCTCAACCCGGAAATTATCGCTTTCTAAAAGCACCCAGGGTGTGGTGTGAAACTGTTCACGCGCTAAGGGTAAACGGGTTTTCATGGTAACTCCTCCGCCAGACGACCGGTCGCAACCGGCTGTTTTTTATGGCGCAGTTCGCCATAGAAGTAGAATCCGACCCAGGCGAAACAGAGCAGCGAGACGCCAAATGCCAGCTGCATAGAACCCAGTGAGTCCGAAACTAGGCCCTGCAGCGCCGGGACAAAGGCCGCACCGACAATCGCCATCACGATAAACGCGCCCGCGACTTCGGTGTATTTGTTATCGACCGTCGCCAGCGTTCCCGCGTAGATCGTCGCCCAGCAGGGACCAAACAGCACGCTGACAAAGACGGCAGCGTAGACGGCGGTAAAGTTCGGCACCAGCATCACATAAGCCAGCGTCAGCACGCCCAGCACCGAATAGGCAATCAGCACCTTCTCTGCGCGGAAACGGGTCATCAGGAAGTTCGCCACGAACTTGCCGATAAAGAAGCAGATGAAGCTGTAGATCATAAAGTTCGAGGCGTGACGTTCATTAGTCGCCCCCAGCGTCAGCGCCAGACGAATGGTAAACGACCAGACGGCCACCTGCATGCCGACATAGAGGAACTGGGTCACAATTCCGCGTTTAAAGTGTCGGTTGCCAGCCAGATAGCGGAAGGTCTCGCCCAGCGAAGGGCGCGACCTCTCGCTGCTTTCGGGTTTACAGCGCGGATAGCGGGTGAACATAAACAGCAGCATCACCACCACCAGCACCATCACCAGATATTTGTAGGGCTCCAGCGTGTGTTCCAGCATCGTCAGGCGGAACGCATGCGCCTGCTCTGCCGTCATGGTCGCCATCTGACTCTCCAGGCTGTCGCCATCCTGGAACACCAGATATTTACCCAGCACGATCCCCATCAGCGCACCTATCGGATAGAAGGTCTGGCTGACGTTGAGGCGCAGCGTGGCGTGATCACGATGGCCAATCATCGAGCTGTAGGTGTTGGCGGCGGTTTCCAGGAAACTCAGGCCGATGGCGATGGCAAATATCGCCGCCAGGAACATGGTGTAAGTCGCCATGTGCGAGGCGGGATAGAAGGCGATACAGCCGGCAATGTAGAGCGCCAGGCCGATCATGATCGCCATCTTGTAACTGGTCTTGCGGATCACCAGCGACGCGGGGATCGCAATCAGAAAATAGCCGCCATAAAAGGCACTCTGCACCAGTGCACTGGCAAAGTCGCTCAGGGCAAATACGCTTTTAAACTGGGTGATCAGGATATCGTTAAGACTCGCCGCACAGCCCCAGAGCGGAAAGAGGCACGACAGCAGAATGAACTGGAACAGCGGCGTTTTATTCAGATAGCCATCAGATTGCTGAACAATTTTCTGTTGCATGGCAGACCCTCAGTTACGGTTGAGAAAACGCTGGAAAGCCTCTGCGTCGGGATAGGCGCGCTGGGTGCCGCGCCCGGTGACGCTACAGGCGGCATAGGCAGACGCCTGGGTCATGGCGGCGGCCACATCGCCGGTTTTCACCAGCAGATACGCAAAGCAGCCGATAAAGGCATCGCCCGCGCCGCTGGTGTCGACCGCCTGAACCGGTGTGGCATCCACGCGATGGATCTCGTCGCCGCTCATCCAGACCGATCCCCGGCTGCCCAGGGTGATGATCAGATTTTTAAGGCCGCGTTTCAGCAGCGACTGTCCGGCGAGGATCACCTCTTCATCGCTGCTGACCGGCAGACCGGTGAGGATCTCCAGCTCGGTTTCATTGGGCATAAAGAAGTCGCATTTGCAGGCGTAATCAATATCAAGCGTGGCGACGGCCGGAGCCGGATTAAGGATCACTGTGATCTGATGCTGGCGGGCAAAATCGATGGCGTAATAGACCGTCTCCAGGGGGATCTCCAGCTGCAGAATGATCAGCTGGCAGGCTTTCAGCGCCTCTGCCGCGTCGTCGATATCGGCCGGTTTCAGCTGCTGGTTAGCACCTTTGATAATCAGAATGCGGTTCTGCGACTGGTCATCGACAAAAATCGGTGCCACGCCGCTGGAAGTGCCCGCCGCCGTGGTGACGAAGCGCGTGTCCACGCCCTGCTGCTGAAGATTTGCAACGGTGTTCGGAGCAAAGAGATCGTCACCGACCTTGCTGACCATCATCACGTTGCCGCCCATTTTTGCCGCCGCAACCGCCTGGTTGGCCCCTTTACCGCCGCAGCCAATGGCAAAGTCGGGCGCTTCAAGGGTTTCGCCCGCTTTCGGCAGGCTGTTGGTATAGGTAATCAGATCGACCATGTTTGAGCCGATGACCGCAATTGTCATGACCTTTTCTCCCGGATGTTTTTTAAACTTAAAATGTTATTAAAGTAACAATAACAATTCTTAAAGGTTAAATATGTGACAAAAACCACATCCTGAGGCGGTGATAATAGGCAAATTACGCCATAAAATGGGATTTTCAGTGTTATTATTATAACAAGCTAACATCACTGAACGCGCTGTATGAAAGCCACAACCGCCTGCGGTGATGTGCCGATATCACCACGCGCTGACAGCACGGCGGAGGTTTGCGGCCCTCACAGATTGCGGGTAAGATTGACTGCCAGCCTGGCGGATGAGACGCAACTCATTCAAATCTGTGAGGTTTGTAGCGTATTGACGTCGATCCCGGCGTCTTTCCTCCGCACTGCAGGATAGGGAACAGAGAGATGACCATGGAAACCCGGCGCGACGAACGCATTCACAAGCTGACGCAGGCGCTGAAACGCACCGACAAACTGCATCTGAAAGATGCGGCCCAGCTGCTTGGCGTCTCAGAGATGACGGTTCGCCGCGATTTAACCGAGCCGGGCTCCAGCGTGGTCCTGCTGGGCGGCTATATCGTCAGCGATCCGAAAAGTCATGCCAGCCACTATTTTGTCAGCGATCAGCATGGCCAGAATGCCGCCAGAAAGCAGCGACTGGCACAGGCGGCCGCCAGCCTGATCAACGAGAACGATACGGTCTTTTTTGACTGCGGCACCACCCTGCCCTACATCGTGGATGCGATTCCTGACACTCTGTCGTTTACCGCCATCTGCTGCGCCATGAATACCTTTCTGACCCTGAAAGAGAAACCGGCCTGTAACGTGATTCTCAGCGGCGGTGAATTTCATGCCGACAACGCGCTGTTTACGCCGATTGGCGTGCATACCATCCTTGACGATCTCTGCCCGACGCTGGCCTTTATCTCTGCGGCGGGCATCGACAAAGATCAGGGCGCGACCTGCTACAACACCAATGAGCTGATGATGAAGCATCACGCCATGCTGCGCGCCCGAAAGTCGGTGCTGGTGGCTGACAGCAGTAAATATGGCAAGGTGCTGCCTGCCCGCATCGCCGAGCTGCAGCGCTTTGATCTGCTGGTGAGTGACAGCGCGCCCGATCAGGCGTTGCAAAACTGGCTGGCCCAGCAGGCGATCCCGCTGCGCCTGCCCTGACGCCTCTTTCTGACATCCTCTCCTGACCCTGTCAGCGATTGAGCGTGGAAATCAGTCAGTTATGCCTGGCATCGCCCGGCATCGGCTCCGCCACGCTAATATTCGCCGCCCCCCGGCTGGGATTAAACGGTGAAAAAGGCTAAACTTCGACATCATTCAAACGACCAACAGACCCAGAGGCTCAAACCAACGTGGCTCAATTCGTCTATAGCATGCATCGCGTCGGCAAAGTGGTTCCGCCGAAGCGACATATCCTGAAAAACATCTCGCTCAGCTTCTTCCCTGGCGCAAAAATTGGCGTACTCGGCCTGAACGGCGCGGGTAAATCTACCCTGCTGCGCATCATGGCCGGCATCGATAAAGATATCGAAGGGGAAGCGCGTCCGCAGCCAGGCCTCAAGATTGGCTACCTGCCGCAGGAACCGCAGCTTAACCTTGAACACACCGTGCGTGAGTCGGTAGAAGAAGCGCTGTCAGAAGTCGTTGGCGCACTGAAGCGTCTCGACGAAGTCTATGCGCTCTATGCTGAAGAAGGTGCAGACTTCGACAAACTGGCCGCTGAACAGGGCCGTCTGGAAGAGATCATCCAGGCTCACGATGGTCACAACCTGAATACCCAGCTGGAACGTGCTGCCGATGCGCTGCGCCTGCCTGACTGGGACGCGAAAATCGCCACCCTTTCCGGTGGTGAACGTCGTCGCGTCGCCCTCTGCCGCCTGCTGCTGGAAAAACCAGACATGCTGCTGCTGGACGAACCAACGAACCACCTGGACGCCGAATCTGTCGCCTGGCTGGAGCGCTTCCTGCACGACTTCGAAGGCACCGTCGTCGCGATTACGCATGACCGTTACTTCCTGGATAACGTTGCAGGCTGGATTCTGGAACTTGACCGCGGTGAAGGGATTCCGTGGGAAGGTAACTACTCCTCCTGGCTGGAGCAGAAAGATGCGCGTCTGGCGCAGGAAGCCTCCTCTGAAGCCGCTCGTCGCAAGTCGATTGAGAAAGAGCTGGAGTGGGTACGCAAAGGGCCAAAAGGCCAGCAGTCTAAAGGCAAAGCCCGTCTGGCACGCTTTGAAGAGCTGAACAACACCGATTACCAGAAACGTAACGAAACCAACGAACTGTTCATTCCGCCAGGTGCCCGTCTGGGTGACAAAGTGCTGGAAGTCAGCAATCTGCGTAAGTCTTATGGCGACCGTGTGCTGATTGACGATCTCTCGTTCTCGGTACCGAAAGGCGCGATTGTCGGGATTATCGGTCCAAACGGCGCGGGTAAATCAACGCTGTTCCGCATGATGTCTGGTCAGGAACAACCTGATTCTGGCGAGATTGTACTGGGTGAAACCGTCAAGCTGGCCTCTGTGGATCAGTTCCGCGACAGCATGGATAACGCCAAAACCGTGTGGGAAGAAGTTTCCGGCGGTCAGGACATCATGCGCATCGGTAACACCGAGATGCCAAGCCGCGCCTATGTCGGCCGCTTTAACTTTAAAGGCGTCGATCAGGGCAAACGCGTAGGCGAACTGTCGGGTGGTGAGCGTGGTCGTCTGCACCTCGCGAAGCTGCTGCAGGTTGGCGGCAACATGCTGCTGCTCGATGAACCAACCAACGACCTGGACATTGAAACCCTGCGCGCGCTGGAAAACGCCCTGCTGGAGTTCCCGGGTTGTGCCATGGTGATCTCGCATGACCGCTGGTTCCTGGACCGTATCGCCACACACATTCTGGATTATCAGGATGAGGGCAACATCGAATTCTTCGAAGGTAACTTTACCGAATATGAAGAGTACAAGAAGCGTACTCTCGGCGCCGAAGCGCTGGAGCCGAAGCGCATCAAGTACAAGCGTATGACGAAGTAACGATGTCAGGGGGAGGCTCAGGCCTCCTCCTGCTTCACCAGTGACGTTTTAAGGGCTGAACGCAATGAAGAAAAAAGCTGAGCGGCCAGTGGCTAAAAAAGCTGAAGCGATTTATGAAGCCACTAAAGTCGCAAACTTTGCCGCAAGTTCCCTGCTGGAGGGGATACGTATTTCAGCAGATGCTGAATTATCGACCCTGGAACAGGTTCGACGCCGCTATAAGCAGTAACAGGAAGCCAACGTGAATCGTTATCTTGTCTGGCGAGATCACTACTGTTATCCCGATTCCGATGTGCTGATCAATCGCTATGATATCCGCGAACAAACCCTGCTGGATCAGGCTGAGCGTGCTGTTACCGCGCTGACCATTCACACCATTAAGCTCTCTCATCCTCCTTTTACCCTTCAGTCACTGTGTCACATTCATTACTGCCTGTTTAACGAGCTTTATAGCTGGGCGGGGCAGATACGCGATATCTCTATCAGCAAAGGAGAGACCCGCTTTTGCCAGCCCGCTTTTATTCTGCGTGAAGCGGAGAAATTATTTGCAAAACTGGCGTGCGAAAGATGGCTGGAGCAGACTGACTATGAAGCTTTTTGTCATCAGGTTGCCTGGTATTACTGCGAGTTCAATATCCTGCATCCCTTTCGGGAAGGAAACGGTCGGGCATTACGCATTCTGTTCGAGCATATCATTCTTCACACAGGCTATCAGGTGAGCTGGGAAGGCGTGAGCCCCAGCGACTGGTTAGCGGCAAATATCGCGGGTTACCAGAGTGGCCCGGAAAAAATGGCGGCACTCTTCCTGCGCCACATTGTACCGGTCAGCGATAAAACTCCCTGAACACCGGTGACTGCAGCGCGAATTCAATAAACCGCGCCAGCGCAGGTGAATTCAGTTTACGGCCCGGATAGACCAGCCACAGCTCATTCCCTTCGATTTCCCATTCCGGCAATACCGGCACCAGCCGGGGATCAGCCATCGCCCCGTCGGTCAGAAAGTGCGGCAGCAGCGTAATGCCCGCATCGCCCAGCGCAGATTCGCGCGCATAGAGTAAATTATCCGTGAGATGGCCTGGCGGCAGCAGCCAGCGGTAGAACTCGTCATCGCGCTGCAACACCCATTCATTCCAGGCGCGATGTGCTATACAGCGGTGGGCAGACAGCTGCTGTGGATGAACCAGCGGCGGATGCTGATCAAGATAGCGCTGTGAAGCGACCAGCAGTCGCGGGCAGTTGCCTATACGGCGGCCAATCAGCGAAGACTCCTGCGGCTGACCGGTGCGCAGCGCCACATCAAAGCCCTCCTGCACCAGATCACGCATCTCATCGGAGATCGAGACATCCAGCGTCACATCGGGATAGAGACGTAAAAACGCCGCGTTACAGCGCGCCAGCAGCGTGGCACCAATCCCCGCCGGGCTGGTGATACGCAGACGCCCGCTGGGATTTTCACGCAGGCTGGCGATCGCCTGATCGGCGCGTTCACTGGCCTGCATCATCTCCTGGCAATGCAGCAGATAGCGCTCACCGGCAAAGGTCAGATTGAGCTGGCGGGTGGTGCGGTTCAGCAGACGAATCCCCAGCCGCTGCTCCAGCTGGCTGATGCGCTGACTGACGCTCGATTTTGGCAGCCCTGCGCGTTCTGCCGCGCCGGTAAAGCTGCCGCACTCCGCCACCAGCGCAAACAGTGCCATATCCTGCCACTGGCGAAATGCCATTGTTCACCTCAGACGAACACTCTATGAAAGATTGTCCATCTTATCACTGCTAAAATCAGGTTCTACACTTAAAGCCTGTTCCGAATCATCAGCCAGTCTGCCACGGACAGCGTGGCACAGCCCCTGCGGAGTGTGAGCACTCTTCAGGGCCAGAATGGCAACCACCAGATCCAGGCTTCCAGCCTGACTAAACAGGAAAAATGTATGTCTATTCGCGCTATCGCAATTAATCCGGAAAGTCCTGAAAACTTCACTGAAATTTTCCCTGACACCCCAGCGCCAGGGGAGTATGACCTGCGGGTCGAAGTCAAAGCCGCGTCGGTCAACCCGGTCGATACCAAAGTTCACAAAGGGGCGAAGAAGAACGGATTAGAGCAGCCACGCATCCTCGGCTGGGATGCCAGCGGTGTGGTGCTGGAAGTGGGCAGCAAAGTCAGCAACTTTAAGCCAGGCGATAAAGTTTTTTATGCGGGTGACCTGACCCGTCCTGGCAGTAACAGCACCGAGCAGCTGGTTGACTCACGCATCACCGGTCACAAGCCAGAGAGCCTGGACTGGGCGCAGTCCGCCGCGATCCCGCTGACGGCCCTGACCGCCTGGGAAGGACTGTTTGAGCGACTGAACCTTGAGTCAGCAACGGAAGATCAGACGCTGCTGATCGTGGGCGGCGCAGGCGGCGTCGGATCGCTGGCGATCCCGCTGGCGAAACTGCGCAGCAAGGTGAAGATCATTGCCACCGCTTCGCGTGAAGATTCCGCGCAGTGGTGCCGCGATCGCGGCGCCGATCTGGTGATCAACTACAAAGATATGATTGGTGAGCTGGAAAAACAGGGCATTAAGCAGGTCGATTATATCTTCTGCCTGAATGATACCGACGGTCACTGGGAAACCATGGCAAAGCTTATTGCCCCGCAGGGTCATATCTGCACCATCGTGGAAAATGAACATCCGCTGTCGATGGATCAGCTGAAGCTGAAGAGTGCTGCCCTGCATTTCGAGCTGATGTACACCCGCAGCATGTTTAATACCCCGGATATGGCGCGTCAGGGTGAGATTCTGGATGCCGTCTCGGCGTTGCTGGATGAAGGTAAGCTGCAAACCACACTGAGCGAGACGCTGCACGGCCTAAGCGTTGAGACCTTAACTGCTGCCCATCAGCGCGTGCTGGAAGGCCACATGCGCGGCAAAGTAGTGATGGTGTATTAATGCGCTGACCCGGCTGCCCTGCGGCAGACCGGGTCACAGCATGCGTTACGGCTGGGCGTTTTTCTCGCCCAGCATCGCTTTCACCAGTTCAATGCAGCGCAGGAAACGGGTGTCATAATCATCTTCCTGCACGTGCAGGAATTCGATGTTGTTTTCCCGCAGCATCGTCACCAGCATCGACTGAAACTCCCGTCGATCCACGGAACTGCCCAGGCTGCGCAAGCCATCGGCAACCCACGGCACGTTGTTCTCCAGCAGGATCACCAGATCAAAGCGATATTCATCGATCAGTGCCTGCACAAACGGATGTTCACGCCCCTCATACTTCAGACAAAACGCCTGCGTGGTCACAAAGTCGGTGTCGATAAAGGCCACTTTATTGGCATATTTAACCGCGAAATCGATGTACTGCGCCTGGCCCAGCGCGATCTTGTCGTAATCTGAATATTGCAGCGCCATTTCATCACCGCCCAGGTGGGAGAAGACATAGTCGCGGCCATATTCCCAGGCACTGGTGGTATTGAAGATGTTGGCGAGTTTATTCACCAGCGTCGATTTACCGCTCGACTCCCCGCCGAGGATCGCCACGGTGCGCACAAAGAAAGGTTTCACTTCGGTCGGGATATAATCCCAGAAGCGGAAAGGATCCTGACGGATCTGCGCGCCGCTGATGCTCATAAAGGATCGGCTGGGATCGACCAGTACGGTCTGAATGCCAAGATGCTGTTGATACATCTCCGCATCGGGCGCTTCGCTGGTGTAGATGCAATCCGGCGCAATACCGTGCTCGCTGAGAAACGCGCTGACGCCCTTACTCCAGACATCCCAGCCGTGTGGATAGGGCTCAATCCCCTCCTCATCAAAGGCGTGAATGCGGATATTTTTCTGATACTTAAAGGTCTGCAGCAGCCAGCGCAGTCGATCGCTGACCGTGGGCTGTTGTGACATCGCGCTGTTCTCAAACAGTTCGCGGTCACGTGGCTCGTCGTAGCCCATAATGATATGCAGCTCATCGACCTGGCTACAGGCGCGCTGAATCAGATAGATATGGCCGGTGTGCAGCGGATAGAATTTACCAAACACCACGCCGACCGTTTTATCGCGGCGCGGAAACTCCAGACCCAGAAAACGGTGCAGCGCCTCCAGCTTTTGCGCGCTGGGGCTTTTGATTTTGGCATTGAGCAACTGGCTCAGATAGCCTTTGGTCATGCCGCTGGCATCAGCGACCTGTTGCAGCGTGTGGCCCTGCTGGCGAATGGCCGTTTTCAGATAATCAAACGACGACATGTCGTGCCTCCTGCATCAATGCGGTTAAGGTGGGAGCGGCCTGCCAGCGGCTTTTCGCTGGCGGCCGCAGGCGCGTTACAGATCGTCCAGAATCGCCAGCGCATCGGCCAGCTTCTTCGCGCTGAAAACCTGCATCCCGGCAATCGGTTTTTTCGGTGCATTCCCTGCCGGCACAATGGCGCGTTTGAAGCCATGCTTCGCCGCTTCAGCGATGCGCTCCTGACCGCTGGGCACCGGACGGATTTCGCCCGCCAGTCCCACTTCGCCGAAGATCACCAGATCCTGCGGCAACGGACGATCGCGCAGGCTCGACACCATCGACAGCATCAGCGCCAGGTCAGCACTGGTTTCGGTGACTTTGACGCCGCCGACCACGTTAACGAACACATCCTGATCCGCCATCTGCAATCCGCCGTGACGGTGTAAAACGGCCAGCAGAATCGCCAGACGGTTCTGCTCCAGACCTACCGCCACGCGGCGTGGATTGCCCATCATCGAGTGATCGACCAGCGCCTGAATCTCCACCAGCAGCGGTCGCGTTCCCTCCCACAGCACCATCACCGAACTGCCCGAGGTGATCTCTTCGCCGCGCGACAGGAAAATAGCTGACGGGTTGCTGACTTCACGCATGCCCTGCTCGGTCATGGCAAACACACCCAGTTCATTGACCGCGCCGAAGCGGTTTTTATGACTGCGCAGGGTGCGGAAGCGGGAATCGGCATCGCCATCCAGCAGCACCGAACAGTCGATACAGTGTTCCAGCACTTTCGGTCCGGCCAGGGAGCCATCTTTGGTGACGTGACCGACCATGATGATCGCCACGCCGCGCGTCTTGGCGAAGCGCGTCAGGTAAGCGGCGGTTTCACGCACCTGGGCGACGCTGCCCGGCGATGACTGGATCTCCGCCATGTGCATCACCTGGATCGAGTCGATCACCATCAGTTGCGGCTGCTCCTGTTCGGCGATCAGGCAGATCTGCTCAATGCTGGTTTCCGACAGCATATTCACATTTTCGGTGGGTAATCCCAGACGATGGGCGCGCATCGCCACCTGCTGCAGTGACTCTTCACCGGTGACATACAGGGTTTTCATCCCCTCTGACAACCGGCACATCACCTGCAGCAGCAGCGTGGATTTGCCTGCGCCGGGGCTGCCGCCAATCAGAATGGCGCTGCCCGGCACCACCCCGCCGCCCAGCACCCGGTCAAACTCTTTGAAGCTGGTCGAGAAGCGCGGTAACGCCTCCAGGCTGATTTCAGAGAGCTTCTGCACCCGGCTGGTGCCGGCGCTGCCGGCATAGCCACTCAGGCGCTCGTTACGCGCAGCCGCGGGCGAGGCGGCAATGCGCACCTCGGTGATGGTGTTCCAGGCGTGACAGGCGCTGCACTGCCCCTGCCAGCGTGGGTAATCTGCGCCACATTCGTTACAGACAAATGCGCGTTTTGCCGCTTTGGCCAAATCAATACCTCAGTTAACGCTCTTCGTGGATCAGGCTGCCGGTGAGGATGCAGAACACCCCCATTAAATCGGCATGGCGAATGGTGACCGCAGTCTGCTCATTCACCTTAGGTTTAGCATGGAACGCAATGCCCAGCGCTGAGGCTTTGATCATCAGCAGGTCATTGGCACCATCGCCGATCGCCACCGTCTGTTCCGGCGCGATGTCAAAACGCTGCGCCAGCTTCTTCAGGGTATCGGCTTTGTATTGTGCGTCGACAATCGGTCCCAGCACGTTGCCGGTCAGTTTGCCGTCGCGAATTTCGAGTTCATTAGCGACCACCGCCGACAGATGCAGCTTGTCGCGCAGGTATTCGGCGTAGTAGGTAAAGCCGCCAGACGCGATGGCAACCTGCCAGCCCAGCGCCTGCAGCTTCTGCGTCAGGGTGGTTAAGCCAGGCATCAGCGGCAGGGCATCACGCACCTGTTTCAGAATATTGGCGTCTGCCCCCTGCAGTGTGGCCACGCGCTGACGCAGGCTGGCGGTGAAGTCGAGTTCGCCACGCATCGCGCGTTCCGTGACTTCCGCCACCTGCTCGCCGCAGCCCGCCAGTTTTGCAATCTCATCGATGCACTCGATCTGAATCGCGGTGGAGTCCATATCCATCACCAGCAGGCCTGGCGTTTTGAGATGCGGGATTTTGCCCAGCGGCGCAACATCCAGGCCAGCGTCGTGCGCCAGCTTGCTGGCAAACGGCGTCAGCGATCCCGCCAGGCGAATCACCTGATACTCATCGACGTTCCAGGCGCTGACGATCACCATGGCGGCACCCAGCTGGTGCTGGTAATCGGTCAGCCGCTGCTTATCCAGCCCGCGGCCATACAGCAGCCAGCCGGTACGGCCAGCGCGATAATCCAGCGGCATCACTTCATCACCGCTAAGAGAAAGGGGCAAACCCGGCCAGAGAGAGACATCGGCGGGAAGATCGCACCAGGTTAAACGATTTGGCATCAGAGCTCCTGTAGGGACAACAAAACCACGCAAGAGGCTACCTTGTCTGCGCCGCTTCTGGCAACATAATCTCCAGGCTTTCTGTTGTGATATGACCCGGATGATTAATGGCTAAAACCGCACTGAAATTTCGCTTACATCGTACCGTGATCGTTCTCATCTCGATGGCACTGCTGGTCGTGCTGATGCAGGGCGCATCCTGGTTCAGCCTCGGCCATCAGGCGGCACGTTCAGAACAGGTCGAGGAGCTGGCGCATACGCTGACCAGCCAGGTGGCGTTCAGCCTTAAGCCGTTGATGGACAACAGTGAAAATAATCGGACTCAGATAGAAGCCATTCTTAATCAGATGACGGCTAACAGCCGTATTCTGGATGCATCGGTCTATGACGGCGATGGCAGCCTGGTGGCGCACAGCGGTGAAAACATCAATGTCCGCGATCGGCTGGCGCTCGACGGCCAGCGCGCGGGCAGCTATTTCAACCATCAGATTGTGCAGCCGCTGGCCGGAAACGAGGGTCCGTTGGGCTTTTTGCGCGTGACGCTGGATACCCAC
This sequence comes from Pantoea sp. BJFS-204, assembly GCF_049310725.1. Taxonomy (NCBI): domain Bacteria; kingdom Pseudomonadati; phylum Pseudomonadota; class Gammaproteobacteria; order Enterobacterales; family Erwiniaceae; genus Pantoea; species Pantoea sp. BJFS-204. The sequence continues at coordinate 231,829 of NZ_JBMOWE010000008.1, forward strand.
GTGCTCGTCACCGACTCACATCAGGTCGATAACACCACCAATATTCTGCGTCTGATGATGCTGCTGGCGCTGGCTATCGGCATTATTCTCTCACGCACCCTGCTGCGCCACCGCCGCACCCGCTGGCAGCAGTCACCGTTCCTGCTCACCGCCAGCACCCCGGTGAAAGAGGATCGGGATGAGGACGACGAGAAGAAAGAGTAACGCTCCGGCTGCGGTAAAGATAAAACAAAAAAGGCCCGCACAACGGTAATGCTGGTCAGTTAAGATTAGATTTGTAAAGGCTGTCACGGTCAAACGTGGCAGCTTTTTTTATGGGCGAGCGAGCCTCAGTGCGGGCCAGCGCACCTCTGCTGCTGCCGGGCCGTCCTCGCGCCGCTCACGCGGTACCTTCGGCTTTGACGTCGTGCCGACGAACCGTTCGGGGATCGGCCCTCCCTGGCCGGCCCCGAACTGTCCACGCTTCCCGGCGTGGACTTCTGGCCCACCGTCACGCCTCAGCGCTGCGGATAGCCCTTTCAGCAGCAGAGGC
>NZ_JBMOWE010000009.1:0-177551 GCF_049310725.1 Pantoea sp. BJFS-204
TTCGCTCATACGGGACACTCATAATCACATCTCCTGACCCAATGGAGATTGAACATGACAACATCCCCCTGGAACAAAAGCCGCATTATCGGCCAGAAACGGCCTCTTCAGATCTCTCATATCTGGGGAATTCGTATCCGTCTTGAGCTGGAAGGAAAAGTTCGTGATCTGGCTCTTTTTAACATGGCTCTGGATAGTAAACTTCGGGGCTGTGATTTGGTTAAGCTAAAAGTTTCTGATATAGCCTATGGGCACTCTGTTTCGGGCAGATCGACAGTGCTGCAGCAGAAAACGGGCAGCCCTGTTCAGTTTGAACTGACTAAGGGAACCAGAGAGGCTGTAGCCGCGTGGATCAAAATGGCTCAACTAAGTAATAGCGACTATCTCTTCCAGTCCCGCGTTGGTTCTTCAAGACACATCTCAACCAGACAATATAACCGTATTTTTCATGGATGGATTGGGAAGCTGGGTCTTGATGAGACGCTCTACAGTACGCACTCAATGCGCAGAACCAAGCCATATCTTATCTATAAAAAAACGAAGAACCTTCGGGTAATCCAGTTACTTTTGGGGCACAAAAAACTCGAAAGCACAGTACGTTACCTTGGCATTGAGGTAGATGATGCTCTGGAAATATCGGAGTCAATTGAAGTCTAGCCTGTGAGGGCTGCAACAGCAGCCCTGTGCCAGAAGCGGATGCGTCAGGTTCAAAAATGGGTAGGTAAGCGTTTTAACTTATTCGTCCGGAATACATACCCGGATACGGTGCCCGTCAGGATCAAGCGCAACGAACGTCTTGCCAAAAACAGCATGTTTGGGCTCCTGTTCTATCTGCACACCGCTCTCTGACCATTGCTGATAAAGCACATCAACCTCTTGAATATCTTTCACCATAAAACTCAATTCAGTTCGGCTACCTACACCGCAGGATATAAAGTCACTCGCTGTCGTTGACCATAGTCCAAGGTTCAGGCCGTTATTAAAGGAAAAAGCCACCCACGTCGGAAGCATCACGTCTGGTTCTGTATTGAATAGCTTCTGGTAAAAACCACTGCTGACAATCGGATTATCAACATAAAGAATGATCAGGTTAGGTATCATGAGTCTCTCACGCCAAAAAGAATGAGACATCACTATTGCAGGGAGCATTGACAGAACATGTCAGCATCAGGACCGAAACGAGCAGAACGCCTTCTCAATCTTCTGCAGATTTTTTATCAGCATCGCTATCCGATAAGCGGCCACAGGCTGGCTGAAGAACTTTCAATCAGTCTTCGTACACTTTACCGTGATATTGGCGCACTACGCGCTCAGGGTGCCGACATTCAGGGTGAGGCTGGCACAGGATATATCCTTTCCCGGAGCCATCATTTACCGCCGGTGATGTTTACCCCCGAACAGCTCGATGCACTGGCGCTCGGTTTACGCTGGGTAGCCACATATGGTGATAAGGGCATTGCTAAAGCGGCTTCAGAGGTAACGGGGAAAGTCCGCCACGGTCTTCCGCCACAGTTACAGACACTGTTTGATGACTCGTCATTATTGGTGGGAAAGAGACAGGAAGCTCATCACAACTTTGAAAACCTGAGCGTTGTTCGAAGCGCCATCAGGTGGAGACGTAAAATCCGTGCAGGTTATACAGACAGACTCGGTAATATGAGTGAAAGAACGATATGGCCTTTCGCGCTGGGTTACTTCTCCGGCGCTATTGTGCTTGCTGCATGGTGTGAAAAACGTAACGACTTTCGTCATTTCGACGTAACGCGATTAAAATCTCTTCAGCACCTGCAGGAAGGATATCCTCATTCCCGGCATAGCTTACTCCGTATATGGCGTAATGCAGGTCTGGATAACATCGTTCCCACGCGTAGCTGAAATGGGTATGATTGCTCCAGAAAATCCAGGTCTGTTCTTATCTATAAATATATCCGCTCTTCGCTCATAGCGGACATTGGCCTGACGCCAGTCCGCTTCGAGCAATAGGTGAGTATTAATGCCGAAGGCATTTCTAAAAACATGGTGCAAAACTCATGTTAAGCTGATCTGAGTGGGAGTGAAAAATCTACGACCGGAGAGAGCCTTAAGTGAAAGCATTTACGGTGCGTCGCATTAATGAGAGCGATCTGGACGATTTCAGAAGAGTAAGGCTGGAAGCGTTGCTCCTTCATCCGGACGCTTTTGGCGCGTCTTACGAAGACTGGAGCCAGAAGCCAGCAACGTTCTTTGCTGAAAAATTGAGAACCAATTATGTTTTCGGGGGATTTGATCTTCACAACACCATACAGGGCCTGATTGGTTTGAGCTTCAGTACCTCACCAAAGCTGAATCATGTCGCTACTATCTGGGGGATGTATGTCCGTGCCGGGATGAGGGGATCGGGACTGTCATCAGGGCTAATGGAGGCTGCGCTGGAAGCTGCAAGCTCAGTAAGAACTATAAAGCTTTCCGTCGTCACAACGAATCATGCTGCATATGCACTCTATCGGTCGTACGATTTCACTAACTGGGCCACTGATACTGCTGCGCTTTACGCTAATGGTATTTTTCATGACGAATATCTTATGAGACGAGACTCGGAAAACGATTCATAAAAAAGCCATGATGATAAATAATTGCTTATCGTGGCGACATAATCGTTCGAGGTTCAAAGGCTACGTCCGCTCCTCGCTCTTAGCGGACATTGATCTTCACAGCAGCACGTTTTCTCTGAGCATCTATCAAACCTGTAAAACTCCCCTCACCCACCTCTGAACACCATAGGGTTTGCATTATCTATATCTAAAATCAGAGCTCAGACCTGCCGTGAAACCCGTTGCTTAAGGTGCTCTTTGTCGCTATTTTCACTGGGACGGATCAGTTATAGATAGCGGCAGAAGTGCCGCATTGGTTGATGCCTGTCGTGATAGCCAGGGCATAGGCGTAGTAGACACAAACCTGCCCTTTAAGTTAAACGCGCGAAGCAACATCGTTGTATCTGTCCGCATAATAAACTTCGCGTGATTTATTTTAATCGCTCTTCCGGCGTTCGCCATTTAAGGAGCCGCTGCAGCGCAGTTTCCCTCTTTAAGAACTCCTTTGCCGCCCTGAGGCGTTCTCTTAACTGTTCCTGAAGTGCTGCATCGCATCTCTCAATGTCCTTTTCAGCATCAGTGAAGAATTGCTCGATACGGATATCTTCTGCCCATTTAGCCATGATGACCTGCAGTTCATTCACACTGGTTTTATATGCCTCTTCCTGCTTACGGATAACCTCACATTTTTTATACTCGACCATCTGCTGCTCCATCCGCAGACGATTGGCTTCAGCACGTTCCTTTTTTGCCTGAACTTCCTTTTTCAGAACAGGCAGAGCGGCTTGAGCCGCTTTAATGATTTTCGGTATCTGACTTATCAGGCTGCAGGTGTTAGTTTGAGAGAATACCTGGTGCCAGCCTTCTGACTCATAAGGTGAGTAGAGCTGCAGCCTGAATCGGCCACACGGTATTTGCCGACGGCTGTAGAACCCCATCTGGGCTGAATTTTTACCGCGGGTCCAGTTGATTATTCTTTCATCCCTTACATAACGCCCTTTGACCTCCTTAACTGGCACCTCTTCCGTCATCTCAACCAGTGAGAAGCCTACGCTGAAGCCATCAGCGCTGATGATGCTGGGACCTGAGGGCCTCCAGAGCGCCGGGTACAGATAATTGCAGGTCCCCTGTTCAGCGAAAGTGATATCTCTTCTCCGAAAGCAATCTCCACGTTCAGACAGTCTTACCAGAAATCCACGTCTCTCTGCTGCAGCAAAAAATTTCAGCATAAATGTTTCAGCAATAATCAGGCCAGTATCCGATGTATTCACGTCAAGAAGCTTTCGCTTAGTCGGTTTGTAATACCCCAGCTCAGTGACAGATGATTTCAGCAAAATCTCTTTGCTGGCAAAAAACAGCTTCGCGCCCTGAGCTGGATGTGACGATGACTTCGCCCTGCACTTTAGAGCGGGTTTATAACTACCGGATGGCATTTGCTCGTTCAAAACAGGTAATTGCAGCGTCATTTCTTCCTGACTGTCAATACTGTCACGTATGTGTGCTTTTAAAGGAGGCAATGGGGGTATGGCTGGTGGATTGCCATTCGCAACCGCACGCCAGTATCCGTCTAAGGGACGCGGGATCTGGAGCTCGATACATCTGGCAATGAGATGGGACTCGCTCATTTTAAGATCTGCAGCGATGAACTTCGCTGGTTTTGACCAAACCAACTCATACAGAAACTGTCTATCGCCTGGAAGCGACATGGTACCTACTCCTCATCCTTATCGGTTAACTTAGCCCAAAGTAAAGCGACTTTCCGCATAGACGTTGTGTGTTTGTACCTTCGCTATTGGTTGTCAGGCAATAAAAACGTCCCACTTTTTCGAACAAAAGCACTCAGTAGCACCTGTTTACCAGTGCCTGACAGAGCAGTTTATGGGATGATTGCAGGATGAATATGGGAGAGATTGCGTGAACATAATACCTATCCGTCGTGAGTCTGAATGGACCGCTTTGGAATTTTTTGCTGGTATAGGTCTGGCCAGAGCCGGTATGGAGCTGGCAGGGATTAAAACGGTTTGGGCAAATGATTATGATTTAAACAAAAAGGCGATGTATGAAGGTCACTGGGGAGCCGGCGATCTCATACTGGCTGATATTCATTCCCTTAAAAGTGAAGAGTTGCCTGCCGCAGATGTAGCATGGGCATCTTCTCCGTGCACAGATCTGAGCCTGGCTGGCAAACGTGTCGGCTTACGTGGTGGACGTGAGTCTTCCGCTTTCTTCGGTTTTACCGATTTAATTGCAAATATGCATGAGCGCAAGCCAGAAGTAATCATTCTAGAGAACGTGACGGGACTCGCTTCTTCTCACAACAGAGAAGATTTAAGAGCTGCAGTAAAAGAGTTTAACTCGCTGGGCTATGCAGTGGATGCAATTACTCTAGATGCACGCCGCTTTGTTCCTCAATCGCGCCCCAGACTTTTTATCATTGGCGTCAAGCATCCTATTGATGGCGGCGAGCAGGATACATGCCTTAGGCCTGACTGGCTTTCATGGCTACATAAAGATTCTGAGCTTCGCACGTTCATGATGCCATTACCTAAAGCACCTGCTTTGCTTGCTCAGGGATTCACAGAAGAAGTTGAAATGGTTCCAGACGGTGATAGCAGATGGTGGAATGCTGAAAAGTTAGCATTATTCAGAAACTCTATGGCCCCCGTTCAGCGAGAAAGGCTGGAGCAATTTGTCTGCCTTCCTAAGATCACCGCTCGTACAGCGTACAGGCGGACACGCAACGGCATTCCAGTATGGGAAATGAGGCCGGAAGATATCTCAGGATGCCTACGCACCCCTCGCGGCGGTTCTTCAAAGCAGGCTGTAGTGATTATGGGTAAAGGATCACTTAAAATTCGCTGGATGACTGGGCTTGAATATGCTCGCCTGATGGGTGCCGGGTGGTATACTTTGAATAATCTACGAGACTCACATATTCAGTACGGTTTTGGAGATGCAGTTGTTGTTCCAGCTGTAGGCTGGGTAGCTAAGCATATGATACTGCCTCACCTAGAAGAAGTAGCTAAATCACACGGAAAAAAAGTGAATGAACATGCACAACTCTTCTGAAGCATTTTTGAAAGCCGCTCAGGACTGGTATGAAAGTCAGCGAGCCGAGAATGGTGCAATGAATACTAATGTGATGAATGCGGGACTTATAGTTTCCCGTATGATGGCAGATGGTTTGCCCATCACAGATGACCGATTATACAGCAATGGTAAAAGTCAGGTACGTGGTTTGAGTGGACCAGCTATTGCTAAAATCCTTGAGCAACATGGCGAAAAACGCATTTTTACGCGAGAAGGCGGCCGTACCTCAAGAGGAACCGTCTTTCTGGCTGCTGCTTTCAGGGACGTGCTAAACGAGACCGATTTTTCAGAAAATGATGCCATTGGCATAATTGATGCATCATCACGGCTTGAAGCGTTTTTTACGCAATGTGTGCGGCTCGATTACTTCGACAAGCAAAGAATTTCGGTCGATATCGATTATACCAAACCCCTGTCTTCTGTCGTCGGCGATATTCTTAAAGCAGCTGCCGAGCGCTCTGATAAACCTACAGGTGCCATACTTCAACATCTCGTTGGAGCCAAGCTACAGTTACGCTTTCCAGAAGAAAAGATAGGCTCAGACAGGGCTAATACTGCTGATATGCATACGGACCGGGAGGGTGATTTTCAGGTTGGCACTACAGCGTTTCACGTCACCACGGCACCTATGGAAAAACTCATCTCTCGCTGTGTTGAAAACAAACGTGCTGGATATAGGCCGGTAATATTAACTCTTGAAAGTAAAGTTCAGGCAGCAAAACAAATGGCCGATAACGTGGGTATGTCCGAAAAAATATCTGTGCAATCAGCAGAGATTTTCATTGGTACCAATATTGAAGAAATTGCGACCTATGATGGTGATCGCATTCGTGAAGGTCTGGCAAAGCTGATACGTACTTATAACACCCGCATTGAAAAAATTGAAATTGATAAATCTTTAATGATTGACGAGCCACTTTGGATAACAAACATGTTATCAAAAAAAACATAAAATATTTTTAAAGTTAAAAGAGAAAACATAAGCTTTAAGAAAATATTTATTATAGATAATTTAGTGTTCGTGCCTATCCATCTCATATAAGTCATTAAGGTCATTTTATGCATAAACAACAAAGTGCTTTATTATTTTTCGTTAATGAGAATTCTCTAGTAACCTTAAAAAAATCAGCAATTTTGGTCGATAAAATTGCCCTTGTTTTTTTGACCAGTATCCCAAGAGCTCGCCGAGCACGCTTTCCTCTATCTATAGCATATTACAATAAAGAACAAATTCAAAGAATAACTTCAGAGCTAAACTGGCTTTATGATAATGATGTTTTAGACTCACCTGTAAGTGACCCATCGCCTTCAGGATGGGAAATGGAGGACTTTGATCGTGAGAGCAATACATGTGTAGTACGAACGTCAAGTGGAACTATATTCTTCCAGCCAGGAAATACACCAATAGAAGATTACATTTTCCAACAAACCCTTAAGAGTATAATATACGAAGAATCACCAATCGCTGTTTTGAAAAATTTAAGAAACCCTTTTTACGAATCACCAGTTATCATTAGTAATCAAGCAGTTAATAGAAACACATTTAACTATCCCAAAAAGAACAGTAGTCTTGTTCTTGATGTTTTACTGTCCGCTGTACCGCAACCGTCCATAGATACCCCATGGGACGCAATAATTGACTGGCGGAATGACGATGAAGCACAAGTTAAATTTAGACGTCTAAAAAACTGGATGAACAAGATATCACTTCAAGAAGAAATCAACACGAATCATTTATTCGATGAAATATCATATTTACTTGATGAGTATCAACAGTATATGAAAATTCAAAAAACAAAGTTTTCTGCTGGCATAGTCAGGACTCTAGTCACAACCGGAGCTGATGTTTTAGAGTCTTTAACAAAGCTAAATTTCAAGGCAATCGCTGAAATGCCTTTTAAAATGAATGATGCTCGCGTAGCTTTGAAAGAAGCTGAACTAAAGGCTCCTGGAAGAGAGCTTGCATTTATTATAGATGCTCAGAGGAAAATTAGTAGTGATTAAAAATTGAGAGGGTAGAGTATTATTGACTGCAAGGATAAGCATCAATAGTGTTTGAACTTGGCACACAAACCATTCATTTGTGATTCGGTTATCATGCCAGGCATGTTTATTCAATAGCTTATAAATGATGCTCAGAACGATAATTGCAATTCATGATTGAAATTAAATAAATAGTATTGCTATTGATGCCAACTATGGGGCAAACGCGGGCAGTAACTAACTTCCTTTTTTTCAAAAAACCACGAGGGATTTTCTATTGATGCTCATAAGGAATAGGTAAAATTCCGGCAATAAAGATTTAACCAACTGGATTTTGCGCCAATGGATTTTTCTTCTTGCTTTTTATACAATGCATAATGCATAAAAGTGAGGTAGTATGAAAAAATATCTTTTTTAATATTATGTCTATATCCGCTATTCGCTCATAGCGGACATTAACAGTTAACCAGGCAGTTGCCATCAGACCTTAGCCGTCGGGCCCGAACCCCAAAGAAATTAGGCTGAGCTAACCGGCTCTGCCGGTTAACTCCGTGGGGGCTCGACGACCCGGCAACGCCAGGGAGTCGGAGGGGGCCATCAGGATAGTTTTACAAGATCCGCTTTGTGCTAATAGCGGACATTGGCGACTTTAACTTGCTTTAAGACTATTACAAGGCGATTTTCTTTTGCTACTAACATGGACTCGGTAAAACGCCTATAAGACCGAACTGTGCTACAGGGCGAGTTTCCGCACTATGCCGCACCGAAATTTACCGATATGATTGATGCCACATTTCATTCATCAAAGGAACTAAAATGACTGACCGGGTGATATTGCAGCGTGATTTTTCGGATCTTATGAATGGGTTGCACGGAAGCATCGTAAGATATTCTATTGACCGAGCCAAACACCATCAATGTGAAGTTTATTTGTGTGTGAACAACAAATCTCATTGTGATCAAATACTGGAACGGATATTTGATAAAAAAGTGGTCAATAAACTTAAATCAAATCAGACTATCATCATAGACGGACGAAAGCTTAGCTTATACTCCCCCCTGACCCTTAATAAAAGCTATCTAACAGAAGCTGTGTATTTATTACTATTCCCCGGTCCTGACCTGCTGAAAGCCGTTGAATACCAGGCCAGCCTTAATCCCGTTTATGAAATCATCGTGTTTACAGAATCTGACGGGCATACGGAGGCTGCTAATCAGTGGATGTCAGAACATGACGCTCGGCCGCTTCAAATCGGAAAAACGCCCCCAGATCCTGATGAAGGCAGTTGATTAACCTGATAAAAACCCTGCGCCAGACTCCAGCCCTACTCATGAACTGAAATCCAGCCATAAGGAAATGCCATACAATGACTTTAAATTTCGAAGACCTCACCACGCCAGAAAGCATTGACCAGCATGTCGCCTCATTCTGCAGATCGTTAAGCATGGAAAACGCAGTATATATAGATGTCGAACCAGAGTTATGGTGTAAGCAGTCCAACTGTGAGATGAACGTTGATAAATACATTGAGCAGAACGGCGGAGAAAAAGTTATCGGCTATAAAATATGGTACATAAAAAGAAAGTATATTGAAGCTGAACGTCATGTTGTATACAGAAAGGATGGCGTATACAGAGATCTTACTTTTAATACTGATGGTGAAACTATCATATTATTTGTCCCTGACAGTAAGAAAATCACATATGATGAAAAACCCTTAAAAACCCGAATGGGCCTGACGCAGAAAACAAGACTTCTGGTAAAACAGTTCGATTTTCAGGAAACCGGCATCCGGCAGATGAGCCAGGAGGATTCGTGGAACGCGATGCCTTCCTACGAGGACTGGCTTAAAGGGGCTAGGATGTCAAATCTGATCCCGGTGGCTACTAAACCGGATATTCGGTAAAACGCCTATTCTGCCGAATCGCCCCGCTGCGGCGCAGAATACTACATGTTGTACCTATATCAACTGAGAAACCTACCAGATATAGTGGTCCGGCCCTCTGTGACGGGTCAGGCCGCGCCGGTTGCCCCGCTGCGCCATTCGGTAAAACTCCGGTAAAGGCGGGTTTCCCCGTATGCGAATTGTCGCCAGCGGAGTTTTTCTTCTTGCTTTTTTACATACTGCATAATGACGAGCTGCTGTTAGAAAATGTCATTCCAACATTAAGCCAAAGTCCGCTTTTCGCTCATAGCGGACCTTCAATCTCACATGAACGTCATCGATGTCCACAGAGATCAATTTTTTTGCCAGTAAGTCTCTTAAACACTTCTAGCCGGAAGTCGATGAACTAGTACAGTTTTTCACCCCCTGAATCCCTCTGGAATTGTGTAGTCCATGCCCGAAGCCATGAAGTCCCGGCGCGGACGATGACGGTTAGGCGCGCGCTGCCGCTGGTTTTTCAGGGAGCGTGCCAGTTTCATTTCCCACTGTGCCTTTAAGCATTACTTTCCCTCCGAGCGCAGGAATAGATAAATCATATAATGTGAGTTAGACTCATTTTAATGACTTAAAGTGCTATGCCTGCTTCTGATGCAGTCTTAGTAAGCACAAAATCCAAAACCATGATTATCAATCAATTGTGGAAATATCCAGCTTAACCTTATTAATAGAAGGCTTCCTGACACTTTTATCTATTACATAAAGTAAAAGAACAAGAACAAAAACTGCTATCCCCTCAAATATCACAACAAATTTTGAATTGATATTTGGAATCACCACAGCAAAGACGGCAGATAAAACCCATATTATTAATGAGAATGCAAAGAAAACCATGACAGATTTACTTATAGAAGGTTTTAGGGGATTTTGTGTAAATGGCATTATATAGAGCCTTCCTGATATAAAGGGCTCAAGCATACGCACATGGTATTCCCAAACTTCCTGCCAGTACTTACCTGCTTTAGCAATAGAGGAAGCCAGGAAAGTAAATGCACTCCCGAATAACGAGAGGAAGAACAACGAAACATACTGGAGAGTGGAAATTTCTTTTGCGTTTAACATTGCATACACAAGGATACCCCAGGCACTGAACAAAATGGCGTTAATTACCCATAAATAATTAAGCCGCGACCAGAATAGATTTATTTCATATTCGCGAATGTGATGCGCCTTGCTATAGGCCTCCTTTATTTTCTCCTTGTCTGAAACCGTGAGTAATATCGATTTATTTTTGAAATCTTTATTCAAAAGATAGCTAAAATAATCTATATTGCAATCAAAATGAGCGCTAAGACTATCAGGCACCCCACGCCTTGTAAGTTCTTTTTTATACCCTGGCCCAATTAATTTCATCTTAGGAACCCTTCGTTATAACATAATTTCTGCGTTTAAAATCTCTCATCATCTTAACTCCATTAAAAGTTTATTACTATTGATATATAGTGCAATGACTTGGAAGCTCTTTATACTTGTTATTCTCTAACCTCAAAAACCTTCATTAATCCTTTAAGAATATCAGGTGCTGCATAAAGGTCACGGCGTAGAATTTAACTCACCTTGTTATTCTTCCCCCCCCGGGCAATAAGCCTGCCTCGGGGAATGCTGCTTACACCTGACTCGCTTCACTCGAAGGGTTGGTGTGCATGAAACTTAATGCATAGTGCCAAGAACGCCCTTATCAGCTGAAGCTGATTTTGTTGCGCTGACAGCCCTCAGCTCATGCATGGATTTTCTTTTCAGGAGCATTTTAAGTCGGCTGATATGCGCTCTCGCCCTCTCAGGACTTACCGGTACATAGATTTTTTCAAGTTGCGCGCGCGGTGGGGGTATTGATTCCCCTTCGCGAATACGACGGGACATCTTTTCAAGCTCTTTTTCGCATGCCTTACGTAACTCACCCTCAGACAGATTATGTGATGTCATCTGGCTGTAGAGGGTTGTGACCAACCAGTAATGAGTATTGGCCTGCCATGGGTACGCCTCTGGTGAGTTATACAGACCACGTCGCGCGCTGTAGCGAATGACCATGTCATACAGTGCATGTTCATCCGGCAAATCAGCAGCGGCATAGTCGCCCTTACGGCACCAGTTGATGAACTGCCCGGGGGTTGGCCAGAACGGTGAAACGCTGGCACGCGCAAGCTTCATCCCTGCTGAAATCTGATGCCCCGAGGTAATGCCGTTTTCGATAAACGCAGCGACCCACTGACGTTTTGCAGTTGCTTCATCGCGTGGATGCTTTAACACCGTGCTGAAGGATGCGGGAAAGATAACCTTCAGACTGGCGAAGAGAGTGTCCACCAGGCGCTCTGCGTTTGAGTCAACTAAACGGCCTTCCTGCTGCTGGTCAGCCCCACTCGGGCCAAAGTGACCATTTTTCAGCTGATCGTTAAATCCGGATTCTGGCTTCGTCATAAGAAATTATTCTCCCACTCGCTGCGATCGTTCCAGTGTGGTATCCCTTTACCAGAAGGCGCTTTCTGGCCCCGCAAGGCTGCCTGTTTGTTCTGGTAGCTGAGCTTCTGGCTGGCTGTGATAAACCAGTGTCTGGGTTTCTGATATGAGAATTCGATGTCGAGTTTTTGTAGCTCGTAGACCAGGTCCAGATGTGCGTAGAGATTTTGCCACGATGCAAAGTCTGCATGGTTAAGCTTCACGACTTTGCCCTCGAAGGCATAACGTGAAGGAAGCCATTTACCCTGACACGTCGCCCTGGCGGCGGGTGTTTTATTTATAGGTTCTATGTTGGGTTCTAATGACTGATTCTGTGTCCCGTTTTTGGGATCATTCAAAATCCCAAATTTGGGATCGTTCAAAAGCCCGTTTTTGGGATCATTCGATGGCTTAATTGAAACAGGCCCGATTTTGGGAACATTCCCGTTTTTGGGACCATTACCTTTTACTGAACCCTCCCGTTTTTGGGCACATTTAAAATCGAGGTTCAGCTTCAGGACACGCACCCGTTTTGTGGGACCTTTCCGCTCACCGGTATCGGAAAGCAGACCCTCCTCAATCATCTGATTGATCCATTTCCCGATAGTCTTTCTGTCGAGCCCTGTATCATTGACGAGCCTCATGATGCTGGGATAACAGCAGTGGTATTCGTCAGCCCGGTCAGCCAGTGAAAGGAGAAGTAGTTTTTGGGAAGCCTTGAGATTAAGACTCCAGGCCCAGTCTGTTGCTGCGCGACTCATTTAATATGTCCCTCCAAAATAAAAAATTTTAAGAAGTTTCATTGCATTCTCGCTATGTGTGCAGAGGTTAAGATCTGACTCTCGTTGCAACTCTTGTCGCTTCCCTTCCCCCCTCACACTGAATTAAGCGCAGTCCTGAAACCACCAGCTCATGGACAGGATTGTCTGTGCTGATGCTCATCGCCTTCCTCATTACAGGTTCGTTCCAGTTCATACTCAGCAAACCTGATAGCGACCTTCATCAGCCAGCGATATTGTTCCTGGGGTATTTTCATCTCCCCCTTCATCACGAAATCCTCAATACCGCTGGCAGCCAGCGTTTCCATGATTTCCGGGTATTTTTCAGTGCGTCTCAAGATGGTTGAATCAGCGACGTTGAGACGGCGGGCAACCACCGATTGACGCGTGTTAAAAAGGGCCCTTAGAGCCAGTGAATGGAGATGTCGTCCCTGAACTGATGATCCTTGCTTGCGTGTTTTTGCAGTTTCCACAATGTAACTTCCTTAGTCGGCTGTGACGCAGTGACCAAACGTCACCTTAAACTAACGTTTCAGCAAAGATATCCGGCTTTCTTCCAGTAACTTATCTGAGCAGAACTGCCCCTGAGATAACTTCTCAATAGTCATTGCATATTGAGTTCCCCCATAAAACTCTGTTTTAGGAAGTGAACCCTTGTTGAGCCACTTGTAGACCGCTCTTGGACTGATTCCACACGCTTTCGCAACTTCAGCAACTCCCACAGACTTAATTGCAAGGTTAATGAATGACATGAAAACCCCCTCAATAGTACTTTCAGTTCACTTTAATTTGAACTGACAGTTTTATCAAGTCAGTTAACATTGTACCCATGGTTCAAACAGAAACGATCCGTCAGCAGTTTGCAGCGCGGCTTACTGAAGCGCTCAACAACGCCAAATACCCGCCACATGGTCGGGGGGTAATGCTTGCTCAGCGTATGGGGGTAACATCGAAGGCTGTCAGTAAATGGCTGACTGGTGAGTCACTTCCCCGGGCTGCGATGATGAAAAACATCGCTAAAGCTCTGAACGTAGACCCACTGTGGCTGCAACATGGAGATGAGGCTAATGCTGGTGAAGAAAGGTTAGCTCATGCCCTGTTTCGCGGTAGCTTTCCGTTAATGGGCTGGGATGAGGTTATTAATGTCACGCAGTTTTTTGAGAAAGGTTTGGACAGATTCAGTTATTTCTATTCCGGCGCTGTACTGGGAGATGCCCCGGCATTCTGGCTAGTAGTTAAAGACGACTCAATGACGAGCCCCGCGGGCCCATGTGTCCCCGAGAACAGCATGATTCTTATAGACACAGGTCGCATTCCAGAAAATGGCCAATTAGTCGTTGCTAAACTTGCTTCTGCAAAAGAAGTGACTTTTAAACAGTACATTGTTGATGAGGGTATCAACAGAAAGTATCTCAAGCCATTGAATACTAATTATAAACCTGTGGAAATTGATGATTCCTGCAAGTTTATTGGTGTGGTGATAGAGTGCCGAATGAGCTTTGTTTCCCCCGATCCCGCCCAAAGCCTCAGTGTGATACCGCACACTTAAAATTAGCAAAAACAATGAGATGAATCAAAACCCCGGAAAAGTACTAATTTTCTGTACTTTTGGTGTTGACCAAAATAGTACTTATAGTTCATTATTGAGTTATTAGCTGAACGGCACAGCATACTGTCGGGCGGGAGGAGTGCAGAAGCGCGAGATCCCGAAGTGGCAAAACCCACCTTCCTCTCAACAAATGAGATGGCTCTGCCCAGTGTCATTTCCTTTGTTGATGGAGGTTAGTATGAAAAAGCACAGCGTTCTGTGCCCGGTCTGTGGAATCAACTTTGATCCCAGAGCACCTGGAGTTCATATAAAAAAGCATCATAGCGCAGCATCACGCCATGAGTTAATCCTGATACGCGACGCCCGGCGTCTCTGTTTCGGGAAAAGTAAGCCCTACAAAAATAAATCACCCTGCTTACTCTGACTCATCACGACATTGACAGCTTCTCTGAAACCCTTTTCGCAGTTTAAACGAGGTGTCAGTGCGAAGGGTTTTCAATTCATTCAGAATTATGAAACGGAATACCTCTATAACTTCACTGTCAGCGAATGCCTGACAGCCTGAAGTACCGAAAGTAGTGGCATCCTGATTGTATAATTATGAGTGTGATCTGTCTGACCAAGTGCCTGAATGACTTTCCCGCCTCGTGCGGGATTTTTTTTGCCCCGGATATGTTACGTCCGGCCGGGCATCAAAGCCTCTCTGGCTCAATCACCCTTTCCGTAATGCCTGAATGGCAAATCCACTTAAGGAGTAACGATGTTATATCGCGAAGCTGCCGTGCGTATCAGCCAGACTGTATTGTTGCTGTCCCGTGAACTGAGTGTTTCTGCTGATCAGATGTTTGAGTACCAGCAGGAAGGCAAAGTCACGGAAGAGCAGGCTGCGACACATATGCATAAAGTCCAGGTTGTTCTCGACGTGCTCTTCACCGAAATCCTGGATCCCATCATGACTGAGCACCCTGACTTACTGCCTGGATGTTGCTGTAGCGACGTTTCAGAGACAGACAGGGACGACCAGTTGTGATCGCTCTCTTACCTGTCCACATGACCGCCATTATGGCGGTTTTTTTACGTCCGGAACCGGAGAACACCATGCATAAAGAAAAACCTTCATGCGTCCTGAATTCAAAAGAAATGCGCCGCCTCGCCCTTGCTCATGTACAGGCGCATGTAAATGCCTGTCACTGTCAGTCCCGTCGTGACGTCCTGATGGCACTGGCTCACTGGCACGATGTAGGCGTGAACATGAGCGATTTCATCAAAAATACGCGCCTCATCATTATTGATGAAGATGGCATCCATGAACGCTGAGATGGCATTCGTAAACCCCGCCCGCAAGGGCATTACCTGACCCGGAGGTCATTATGCAACATCGTGAAACTGCAGAAAAAGTCACTGAAACACTGCTGGAAGTGGCAAACAAGCTGGTGGCATCGGTAAGGATGGTTGATGCCAGTGAGAAAGACGGAAAAGTCAGTATGGACGAAGCAGACGCATACCGTAAGGGTGTGATGGGATCACTGGATGAATTGCTTCAGTCAACTCTCACAACCATTTTCGCCACACACCCTGATTTACGACCAGCATGCAGCTGCGCTTCTTCTGCCTCGGAAGACAACAAACAGCCGTAACTGCCTGCCTGAATACGTCAGAGTAAACCGTCCGCCAGGGCGGTTTTTTTATATCTCAACGGAGACAAAGCATGATTATTCATATCCGGAACGGCAGGTTCATCTTCACCGCCAGTTCTTTAAACCGAAGCCGCCGTTTTGTCTGTTTCAGTGAAGGCATCGCCTGGACGTATGTGCAGAAGCTTGCCGCTGCCTGTGCCGCTGAAATGAGGTAACGGTGATGTCCAAGCCACATGCCCCCGTCCGGATAATAAGGCGTGCTGAGCGCATTATGCGCTTATGGCGTACCGGGCAAATCCGGGCGAGGCGAACCTATCGGGGTCAGTATCTTACGTTAAGGGTTACGCCGCAGTGGAGACTGTTATCGAAAGACAATGGACAGAACTGGGAATTACTCAGTCATGCGGATTACGACAATCAGATTTAGTCCCGATGTTTCAGCCGTAATGACCGGCACGGGGCAAAACAGAGAAAATCGGTCATGGACGCTGAAGAGTGACAGCATCGCCCTGCTGTCCATAAACGCTGGCTCGCAAATGCGGAGCCCCGAAGCTTCGCTCCGATCAGAGCGGGCGGCATCCGGGAGAAACCAGGTCCGGGATAACAGCCAGATCAGGCGGGTCACCAACCCCGAAGTTAAACGGTTATTTTCACTTAAAGGAGATTAAAAGATGAAAATTCAGTACATCGCGACCTCAACAGAGGGCACGCTCCATATCAAATCCTGCGTTCTTCGGGCATTTATCCATGAACGTGTTGTCAGGGCGGCTCTCATGGCCGCACCGGATGCCCGGGTGACCCACACTGGTACGTTTGTTATTCATACGCGCATAGCAGGAGACCCGGCACAAATCCTTGCAGCCACCCGCGAGGCCCGTCGTGAAGAAGAAGAGTAAACCAGGTCTGATGACGTCGTGCCCGGTCTTACTGACACCTGAGTAAACACGTCATCCCTGCCCCTCATCATACTGCCGGGCTTATCAGAACCGGAACAGATTAACTGACTATTCAAAGGACCATTTCCCATGATGCAACCAGACATCAGGGGCGATGCTGCTTTTGCTCGCCCCTTTAATGCCATCCGCGATATCGAGTTTGCGCCTGAAAACATTGTCAATGGTGCCAGCTTTTCATCGCCCACATCCCCGGGATTGCCACCCCAGCCACCTTTGCCCGTGATGCAGGTGGTGTTTGACCGTTTTGTCGGCATCCTTCTTCAGGAGGGGAAGCCATGATCACACCGTATGCTTTGCTGGAACGTCACAAAGACCACCTGGATGCCCAGGAGCAGGACGCAGTCAGGAAAGAACAGTGGATCGATGACGAAGCCCAGCGCCTGCTGTCCTGTTTTCCTGACCACCTTCACCTGTTCCGTCACTGGAACCTGCATCCTGATGCGATGAAGTGCTGTGCCCATCCTGAAGCCGCTGAGGAATACATCAGCTTTATCACGAATCTGGCCTACCTGCAGGCGGCCCGAAATTACGATCTTCAGGTGCTGCTTGGCTGGGAGGAACCAGCATGATGAAACCGGGTATCTATGAAGGCCTCAGTAATGAGGCCTATCACGCCGGTCCCGGCGTCAGTAAATCGCAGCTCGATGACATTGCGGTTAACCCGGCCATTTACCTCTGGCGCAAACATGCGCCTGTGGATACGGATAAAACAGCCGCACTGGATATGGGAAGCGCGCTGCACTGCATGCTGCTTGAGCCTGAACAGTTTGATAAGCGCTTTATTGTGGCTCCTTCTTTTAACCGGCGCACCTCTCAGGGTAAAGCAGACGAAGCAGCATTTCTGAATGAGACACGCATCCGGAACATGACGGTCATGGATGCAGAACAGGGCCGGAAACTTCAGCTCATGAGAGAGAGCGTAATGGCGCATCACGCCGCACGCTTTTTTCTTGAAGCTGACGGCCACTGCGAATCCTCCCTCTACTGGTCAGATGCAGAGACAGAAGAACTCTGTCGCATCCGGCCAGATAAATATCTGACGAATCGCCCTCTCATCGTCGACGTGAAAAAGGTGAGTGATATATCGCGCTTTGCCCGCCACATCGAAGCGTTCCGGTACCACGTTCAGGCAGCCATGTACTGCGAGGGCTTTTATCACTGCACTGGCACATATCCGCAGTTCGTTTTTATTGCGGTCAGTGAAGCGATCGACTGTGGCCGTTATCCGGTTCGTGTGTTTGAGCTGCACGACAATGACATGAGCGCGGGATCCGCCCTCTTCCGTCGGGACCTGTGCACTTTCCATTCCTGTCGCCTAGGCAATAACTGGGGCGGCATAGAAATAATTCAGCGCCCCGCATGGGCACATTAACAGGAGTAGGCGTTATGCAAAATCAACCGATGATCTCTGCGCCCGACAGCACTGACACAACTGCCACTATTTTCAGCCCCGATGCCCTGGATAAACTGGTGCGCTTTGCAGAAATCATGGCCAGCAGCAGAGTCACTGTCCCGGCGCATCTCGCGGGCAAAGCCGCAGACTGTCTGGCTGTGACCATGCAGGCCCTGCAGTGGCGTATGAATCCGTTTGCCGTCGCCCAAAAAACCTTCACCGTCAACGGTGTTCTGGGATACGAGGCACAGCTGGTGAATGCAGTGATCAACACCATGGCCCCTGCACGGGATCGGCTCCATTACGAATGGTTTGGGCCATGGGAAAATGTTATCGGCAGATTCACCGAGAAAACCTCATCCAAAGGCAATAAATACATCGCACCGGACTGGACACTGCAGGATGAATCCGGATGCGGTGTTCGGGTGTGGGCAACAATGAAGAACGAGCAGGAGCCGCGGGTGCTGGAACTGCTGCTCTCACAGGCACAGGTGCGGAACTCAACACTCTGGGCGAGCGATCCGCGTCAGCAGCTGGCTTATCTCGCTGTTAAACGCTGGGCCCGTCTGCACTGCCCGGACGTCATTCTGGGGGTGTACACACCGGATGAACTGGAAACCTTATCTCCTGCAGAACGCGACGTGACACCGCCAGCTCGTGAAGATTTGAATGCGTTCATCAATCAGTCAGTCAGCCGAGATAACGGTATTGCGCTGCAAAACCATTCTGTCCCGGACCTGCGAACTGAAGAGATTAAAGCAGAAACGCCCGTGCCTGCAGCGCCACCAGCCAGCCCGGTCAGATCGCCTGACCAGCCGGCGAGCGCACCCCCGCCCTCGCCTAAACACTGTCCGGGTAAAGAACAGGAACGCGCTGAGGACAGGGAACGTTCTTCAGAAGAACTTCTCGCTGATTTTTGTGAGGCAGCCATGAAAAGTCAGTCGGTCAGCGCACTCGCCCGCTGCTACGCCTACGCATCAAAGGTACTTAAACCTGTGCCACCGCTGCTGGATAAAGCCACAGATGTGTTTCTGGTCAGGAAAGCCGAGATTGAAGAAGCCAGAGAATAAATGCCATCTGAACCCCGTTAATTCAGGAGTTATCGATGAATCAGAGAAAGACTGACCGCAACCAGCGTTATTACGCCGTCGCCGAGGCGGCTGCATTTGCCGAACGCTGCGAAAAGTTTGATCAGGCGGGAAAACTCTGGCTGCGGGCAATGAAGCTGGCCTTAAGACCGATGAATGCCCAGTGGGCAGAACACCGCAGTCAGTGTTGTATGAGTGCATTACGTAATGGATGGTCTTATATCAGGGATTAAGCCAGCAGTGATTATCCAGAGGCACCCTCATCATTATGAATATTATATTCACTTTTCTGACTTCACTGATATGAAAGTGAGTGTTAGTTTCTTTACAGAAGGCGAATAAATATATACATAAAATTAAAACTCCGCGCGCTCCCTGAGTGTAACATTAATTAAGAAGACGCCACCTATGAACACAAGACTGTTAAGCTATATCGACACCTTTTTATACCATTCTTCTACCGAGCCACTGCAGCAACTGGTTTATATCATCGCAAAACTGTGCCTCATTACTGCACCCGCAGCCTGGGTCGTCAAACGCCCGACTGGCAAAGACGACAGACTCTTTACGTCTCAGGAAGAGGCACTGGAGTTTCTGGAAAAGCAGGGCCACAGCGATGACTATGTCGCGCCACTTTTCACAACAGTAAAAGTGGATATGAGTGCAGGAGAAATCCGGCATCTGCTTTTGACGCCATTACCTGATGAAGAAGATTAGTCTCTAATTAAAAACAGGCAATGGTTATCTTATATCTGCAAATTTAACGAGTCATGATTGTGGCTCGAAATAAAAAACAACACCAGGGCAGTCAGGAACAATTCAATGACCAGAACAACGAATGCCATTATTATTGTGGCGGCTATACTGTGCTCGCTCCAGCTTGCAAGGGGAGAAAGTATGCCGCTGGAAAATGAACTCCAGTCCTTTTCTGTAAAAACCGGCGCAACCCGGATTATATATTCTGCGGGTTCGAATGGTGCATCAATGACCGTGATGAACCCGCAGGCGTATCCGATGCTGGTGCAGTCGGAAGTCATGATGGAAGACCGGAAAACCCGGGCCCCGTTTATTGTCACCCCACCACTGTTCCGTCTGGACGGGCATCAGCAGAGCCGGATAAAGGTTATCGCAACCAGCAGTCACAATAATGACACGAAAGAGTCACTTTACTGGCTTTGCGTAACAGGCATACCCCCTGAGGCGGATGCGGACTGGACGGGGGATGCGTATAGAAAGAAAAAGGCCGGACAGCACGCTACCCTTCTGACGCAACTGCGTATCAAAAGCTGCCTGAAACTGCTTGTACGCCCATCCTCCCTCAGAGGCACACCCGAAGACTTTGCCTCCAGCCTGACCTGGGCAAAACGCGGTAGGACGCTCACGGTCAGCAACCCCACGCCCTTTTTCATGAATCTCAGAAGTGTTCAGCTTGGAAAATCGAGTGTGGCCAACGCTGAATATGTTCCTCCGATGGGTAAACGGCAACTGCGCATACCTGCGGATGCGTCAGGTCAGGTGCACTGGCGACTGATTACCGATTATGGCGGAGACAGCAAAGCGTTCACGTCCGACCTGAGCACTGATCCTGTTTCTCACTGAGAGTACTCCCTGCCAGGATTAAAACGATGACTGTTTACAGACCACTTTTCGTGGCCGGTCTGACGCTGGCTGCGGTTCAGGCAGAAGGCAAAGTCTATACCTTTAACCCGGCTCTCATTACCGGAAGCAATAAAGAAACAGACCTGATGCTTTTCAGTCAGGGCAGTCAGCTACCGGGCATTTATCCGACTGACATCTACCTGAACAATACACTTATCGACTCCCGGCCAGTCAGTTACATATTAAGGCCGGATAAATATGGTCGTCAGGGACTCGTCCCTCACCTCAGCAGATCCATGCTGTCAGGTTACGGAGTACGCATGAAGAGCTTCAAGGTTACTGAGAAGGAAAAACGCTCAGGCTTTTTTGATCTGTCGCAGATACCGGGCGCTCAGGCTGATTTCCACTTTGATGAGCAGTCACTGCATCTGAGTATTCCTCAGGTTTATCTGAAGCCCGGATTTAAAGGCATCGCACCCCGGACTCTTTGGGACGACGGCATACCTGCCTTCATCATGAATTATCGTACCGGGACGAGCCAGAGTGTTACCCGTGGCCCCTCGGGAAGAAAATATCAGTACTCCTGGCTGCAACTGACACCAGGCGTCAACATCGGTGCCTGGCGGCTTCGCAACGTCACCAGCTGGCAGCAAACACGTGGAACGCCCGGACGCTGGCAGGCCATTACGACTTATCTGGAGCGCGGTATTAATGGCATCAACAGCCGCCTGACGCTGGGTGAGCGTTATACCGCCTCTGAGATTTTTGACAGCGTTCCCTTCAGAGGGGTCATGCTTGCCTCTGACGATCGGATGGTGCCTTCCAGCCAGTATATGTTTACGCCGGTCATACGTGGCGTGGCGAGAACCCAGGCCCGCGTTGAGGTAAAGCAGAACGGCTACACTATTTATAACCAGGTCGTCGCACCGGGTCCGTTCGCCCTGACTGACTTCAATCCCACCGGCGCAGGTGGTGATTTTCAGGTTACGGTATGGGAGGCGGAGGGCGTTCCTCAGGTTTTCACTGTTCCTTTCCAGACGCCAGCAATCGCCATTAAAGAGGGCTACCTGCGCTACAGTCTGATGGCCGGGCAGTATCGTTCGTCTGACAGGAGAGTAACAAGAGCGCCGGTCATGGAAGCCACCGCCATGTACGGTCTTCCCTTTGGATTCACGCTTTATGGCGGAATCCAGGCAGCCCGGCACTATCAGTCTTCATCCCTGGGTACCGGGCTGAGCATAGGCAACTGGGGTGCACTCTCTTCAGATGTCACACTCAGCCGCGCACAGCACTCGGGTCATGACCCGGTACACGGTTATTCCTGGCGTATGCGGTACAGCAAAGAGTTTGTCGGGACAAATACTTCGCTGTCACTGGTCAATTTACAGTTCAGCCAGCCGGACTATCTCACACTGGCTGAAACACTGGAGAGCTGGCGGATTGATGGAATGGCGCCAGGCATTCGCAGAAAAAGGAGAAAAAGTCGTACCGGACTATCCATCAGTCAGGGACTGGGTAAATGGGGTTACCTGAACGCAGGTGCTTATCAGGATACCTACTGGAACCGCGGTCTGCGAGAAAGCAGCCTTAACGCGGGATACTCTGTTCCGTTCAGGGATATGACGCTGTCATTAATCTGGTCTGCCAGTCAACGTGCCCGGCACCATCCCAGGGAACAGATGATCAGCCTCTGGCTCTCTGTTCCGCTAAAAAAATGGATGGGTGGCAACACGCGAGCGTCGTACCGGTTCACGCATTCATCGTCCGGCCCTGCCACTCAATCTGCAGGCTTAAGCGGTGATGCGTTTGATCAGCGCCTCAGCTGGAATGTTGATCAGCGTTATACCGCAGGACACGCAGTGCGCCGGAGCAATAGCGACGTATCTCTGGGATGGACCGGAACCTACGGGCACATCTCAGGTAATTACAGCTGTGGCCGGTATTACCAGCAGCGTACCGTTGCAATGGACGGCGGCATTATTGTCCATCGCCACGGGATGACTTTCACACAAACGCTTGGTGATACAAATGCGCTGGTTACAGCCAAAGGCGCTTCAGGCGTAAAAGTTCTGGGCACGCCCGGGATCTTTACAGATTATCGTGGGTATACAGCGCAGCACTGGCTGAATCCTTACCGTGAGAATTCACTTTCATTAGACCCCACAACGTTGCCGGCGGAGGCTGAAATAACCATCACTGACAGGAAAATTGTGCCTACAGCTGGCGCAATTATTCCGGTTAATTTCAAAACCAATATCGGTGCTAAGGCTATTATTGAAATAAGACTTCCTGATGGATCAAAGGCACCTTTTGGATCTGTTGTGCAGGCACTCTCAGCACAACATCCCGAAGGTATTGTTGATAACGAAGGTAAAGTTTACCTGTCAGGTTTATCTGCAAAGGGACAGCTTAATGTAAAAACACGAAGTCAGACGTATAAATGTTTTTTCGTTTTAAGAAAAAATATTGACTCGTATGGTCTGTATTCAGCAGTCGCAAAATGCCAATAAAGGAGTGCATGATGCACAGACTGTTTGCCCAATCATGCATGTCACTGCTTCTGCTACTTAATGCATTTTATAATCAGAGCATAGCTGAAAACTTAGCAATTAAAATCGTACCCGATACAGAATTACACTCAGGAATATTTCCGGATGGTACGACACTGGCCGTGATATATCTATCTGGTATGAATCAAAAGTGTGCTGTAAATGTCTGGAGCCCATCGGCGCAGAATGAGACTACCCCCGGGTCCTATACCCTTTATGACAGACCGGGAGGAAACAGGCCACTGAGAGTCAGGCTGGTCGGAGAAGGCTGGCAGCCTGACATACAATTCGGGACAGGCGTTATGCTTAACGACCCATCAGGTTTCGCCACCCTGAAATTAATAACAAACGGCGAACAGTATATTGAGAGCCATACATGGCCAATTAACATTTCGGTTCAATGCGGAAGGAACTAAAAAACCATCAAACATGAAGTAACTCAAAACGTAATTTCTCAAACGTCCTATTACAGGCATCAACCACAGAGGATTGAAAATTGATTAAATTAAAGACCTTACCCTTAACACTTTCTTTGTTAAGCGCATGCAACATCGCAATAGCTGATAACACACCACAACAAGTCGGCGAGATTTTAACTCAATCGGCAGATTTAGTTTTCAAACAGAACTCGAAACTGAATCTTAAGCTGATACCTGTTCAGGATTTAAAGGCAGGAATAAATGACGAATACAAAATAGTAGCAACATTTGATATCACTTCATCACCACCAGTAAGGATAGGAGTGCGCTGGACACCTGGCGTTGGAGAAGTAAGAGTTCCCATAGTGAAAATCCACGGTAAGAACAATCCAAAAAATATCCTTGAGCTGAACTTTGCTTGGGGTAATTATGATTACGACAACAAAGATGAGTGGCATATAACACGTAACCTCGAAGAAAGATTTGGTGGTTCGTTAGTTATTCAAGGAAAACAGCAGGTAGCTGCTGACACTTATACCGTGAGTATGGATGCATCAGCGTTTATTTCTTAACGATAGTTATTCATCAGAAATGAAATGACCAGAAAGAAGGCTAAGCCTATGAATTAACACCCTTAGCCTTCCGCTCGATTTCAACATCCATTGCTCGAGTGAAGATTAGATAATTAAAAAGCATTTTATTATTAACTAAAGTTACTTGCAGCGGGGGAAAACACTTATGAACAATTGGTTTATGTCGCAGCCATTTCATTATGCATTAACAAAACCTAAAGAGAGGTAGCTGAATGAAAAACATCAAAATTATGGCAGTTCTACTTTCTTTAGTTGTAAATCCAACCTTCGGTAATGTTTTTATTTTTCATCCTGGCAAGCATAAAATCAAACCTTCACCAAAACCTGATCATCACGCGTTCATTTCTCCAACAGGCTCCACTATAACACAATCTGCAGATTTAGTTTTTAAAGAAACCAGTCAGATTGACTTCCAGCTTTTGGCTGAAAACAACCTGAAGGCTGGTAAGAATAATAGTAACACTATCGTGGCGTCTTATTACATCAGAGTAAAAAAACCAACACGGCTGGGTATTCGCTGGACACGTCAGTCTGGACTGACAAATGGCGGCAGGATCGTACTCAGTGGAAAAGAAGACTCTATGCATAAAATTGTCTTGTATCTGCCAACTCTGGCATCAGGTAATTCCCTGGAAATATGGGATAATAAAGGCTGGGCGGTATCACAATATCGTGTGGCAGAGTTAAATGGAACGATAAATTTTTATAAGGACCAGACAGTTCAGGCTGATATATATACTCTGAGCATGGATGCCTCTGCGTTTATATCTTAACAACATATGTAGTCATTTAGATGTGCAGATCTGTATAGAAGCCAGAGCATGATAAAGGCGACAAAAATAAATAATGAAAATCCCGCCTATGCGGGGTTTTTTATTGCCCGAAACTGGATTCAGATGTCAGTTCCTTCTGGCAAATCATCCATGGCGCTGACAACCTGTGGGCCAGCTCATGAGTATGGATGATCGGGCATGTCCGAGGCAAACACCATGACAGAGGTATAGACAGAAATGGTGCATAATCCAAAAATTGATATTCAAACTCTCTTACAGATGCCCTATCTGAATCTGCACGAAGCTGCCATGCTGCTTCGCGTAGCACCGCAAACCATTCGCAAATGGGTATCAGTAAACGGGCGAACTCAGCGCCCCCACAATCCCGCGTTTCCGGTACCGGTACGCCGCAGCCGTCTGACGTTTCGCACCTGCGACATCATGCGCTATCACGAAGAGCGCGCCAACACTGATACTGTCCCATCACCCCTAATCCACTCTTTAACACGCGCCCACCATAACGAATAGGCGCGACGCTGTTCCTCGATATACTCATAACGGTCGTACACCTGCCAGACACCTGGCAATTTATGCCCCAGCATTATTTCCGCAATGTGTGGTTCAGTGAGATCCGAAAAATTAGTGCGGGCCGTCCGGCGCAGATCATGCAATGTCCAGTGTTCCATTTCAGTGCTCAAATGGCGGCGCGCTGATTGCCTGATCCTGGGTGGAATATCAATCAGGGATGAGCGGGCCTGGGGAGCGTCACGCTGAATGTTCGCCATTACAAAGCGGCTATGCGGTGACTGGTCGAACAGCTCCTTTAGCATTTTTTCTGCCTCTGGTATGACTGGCCTCAACAGCGGCTTACGTGTGCGTTTGCCCGTTTTGTGATGTGATGGCGGGATGGACCATATTTTCTTTTCAAAATCGAAATGCGACTTTTCTGCGTTGGATAGTTCCCCCACCCGGCAACCAAACAACAGACACAACTTAACCAGCAACTGAAACTTTCTCGCCAGCCTGCTGGCCTCCATTGCGCGGAAAATTGTCACAATTTCGTCAGCAGACAGAACACGTTCGCGCGGTGTCAGCGTGATCCCTAAATCTGCCAGACGCAAATCCCTCAGCGGCGTGGCTTTTGTCAGCCGTCTGCGCACTGCCCAGTTATGGGCCTGCCTGGCATTGGTCAGCAACCGGATAGTTATCGCGGGTTTTTTACGCGCCAGGGGTTCAAGCACGTTCAGCCACATGTGGACACGTGCATCCTCATGGGGGACCCCGCCTAAATGGGGAAATACGTGTATTTCGAATGAACGCAAAACGTCATGATGGTCAGGCTTATTTTCAGCACCGTATTTTTCCAGCCATGTCCTGATCACTCCTTCAACAGTCAGTGCGGAAAAAGCATCGTCACGTGCCTTGCGTTTCACTATGCGGGGATTACGGTTTTGTTCGAGCTCGCCACGCAGCCGGATGGCCTCGTCACGCGCCTCTTTTAAACTGGTCGCCGGGTATGTACCGATATCAACGCGCTCCCCTTTCCCGTTCCAGCGGTAACGGTACTGAAACGTTATTTTACCCCTGCAGGATACGCGGGCAGAAAGCCCGTCACGATCTGTCTTAACCTGCACTTTTTCGTATTCTTTGCCCAGCATTGAACGCAGGGCAGCATCTGAAAGCGCCATGAGTTTTGTTGTTTAGCGGGAAATTATGTACATCAGTATGTACACAAAAAAGAGGGAAGAAAAGGGAAAAAAGATGAATGCTGAGGAACAGCATAAACAAAGCGTGACCGGTTTTTTTGTTCTTTCCCTGCAATGTCGGTGACTTACACATACAGTCCGGAATGAACAGAAATCTTCAGGAATACTTGCTGGCATATCTCAGGAATATGACCATGAAAAACGTAAAAGCACTTTCAATCGCCGCACTCGCAACTCTTTCTCTGATCTCTTTTGGCAGCTTTGCCGAGAGCGTTTCTGTCACCTCATCCACACTGGATGGCGCAGAATCAAAAATTGCTGCTCAGGCTCAGGAACAGGGTGCGCAGTATAAAATTACGGAAGCGAACACCAACAACCGTGTTCACATGACCGCAGAACTGTATAAATAACGGATGGTCGCAAACGGATTTGCCAGAAGAGGCTGCCCAATGGGCAGCCTTTTTTGTGTCCGATCAGGCCAGACGGGCGGCTGGGGCGCTACCGGTGCGCCACCATAGAATCAGCGCTGCCAGCGCAATTGCGCCGAGTACCGCAAACGCGGTGCTGTAAGAATAACGTGCGGCGATCATGCCCGTCATGGCGGGACTCAGCGCGGCACCTGCGCCCTGCATCAGCATAATAACGCTTTGCCCGGCGTTAACATGACCCGTACCCCGCAGCAGGGAGACAATATAGCCTGGCACCGCCACACCGAGAATCCCGGCCGCAATACCATCCAGAACCTGAACCGGAATGACAAAAATCGGCCCGGCAAAGCCGGCGGCGAGAACCGCGCGCAGCGGTAATATCATCAGGGCGATCATGATAAACAGGCGATAGCCGTGCGTATCAACGCGTTTAGATACCCACAGCGCGACCGGGATCATCACCAGTTGGGAAATCACCACCGTTGCCGCCGCGTAAAGGCCCGGACTGATCGCCGCCTGGCCGCCTGCCGAGGCGACGCGCATGCTCAGCATCGGCAGCAGCGCGGCATTGGCAAGATGAAACAGCAGCAGCGTCAAACCGGCGATCATCAGCGCCGGGTTTCGCAACAACATTGATAAGTGCAGCGCTGGCTGACGCTCTTCATGCGGTTCATAACCGCGCGCCACATCGTTATCGATCTCATTTCCGCGAATTGCCAGCGTTGCGAAGGCAGCGAAAACCGCCATTACCGTCATAAGAATGAAAACGGCACCCATGCCCCAGTACCAGGCTGAAAAACCGGCCAGCAATGCAGCAATAGTATTACCGCCATGATTAAACGCCTCATTGCGTCCCATCTGCTGGTTAAAGCCGCGCTGACCCGTGAGCCCTAAGGTGATCCCCGCCACAGTCGGGCCGATAAACGCCGCAGCCAGGCCGGCTACAACCTGCGAGACCATCGCCGTCCAGGTCTGATTGCTGTACCACAGCAGCAGCGTGGCAACGGTAATCACCAGACATCCCAGCAGCACAATGATTTTTTTATGGCGGGTCGCATCGGCGGCGATCCCTGCCGGCAGCGTGGCAAGTAATCCGGCGATACCGCCACAGGTCATTACCAGACCGATTTCGTCGGGTTGCCAGTGTCGCTCCGTAAGAAAGATGCCCAGAAATGGCCCCAGGCCGTCGCGGACATCGGCCAGAAAAAAGCTCATTAAACAGAGCGCGTAGAGTGAACGCTGAGACATGTTATTTCCCTGGAAGGTAAGTGTTAGAGGCAGTTGCGCTTCGGTTAAAAGGGAAATTATGTGTTACGACGTGGAAAGTCACCTTTCGTTATAGTAACAAAATGAAAAAGGCCACCCGTAAACGCTACGGATGGCCTTTTTCTATTCACTCAATAACGAGAGCGAACTATTTATCTGTGCCAAAACCCTGCTTCAGCAGTGCTGGCAGTACATCCGGGAAGTAGATGTTTTTATAGTAACCGCTGACGCTTTCGCTCCAGCTCTCACCGTCATTACGACCAATCGTCTTCCAGTGCTGAACCATCTCATCGTTGTAGGTTGCAATCTGCTGCTCCAGACCCTGCGTCTGGTAAGTCTCATCATGGCGGAACGTCGCCAGAGGCAGACGTGGTTTCTGATGAGCCGGTTCGTCTACGTGACCGATTACCACACCCGCCACCGGGAAGGTCAGCGGCGGCAGCTCCAGCAGTGAAATCATCGCCTGTGGGTCGCGACGGATACCACCAATTGGCACAATCCCCAGACCTTCGGCACGCGCAGCCGCCATTACCGATCCCAGCGCGATACCGATATCGGTAGAACCCGACACGATACTCTCAATGCTCTGATGGGCGATCTGCTGCTGATCGACAGCGGCCATTCCCACGGCTGATTTATGCATATCCAGCACAAAGGTGATAAACACCGGTGCTTTGGCAATCCACGGCTGACCGCCTGCAATGGCGGCGATCTGTGCGCGACGTCCGGCATCACGCGTGATCACCACAGAAACCTGCTGCGAGTTTACTGATGTCGGTGCGCGATAAGCGGTACTGATAATCCGATCCAGCACAGCTTCATCGACAGGTTGCTCAGTGAAACTGCGTTCACTTTTATGACTTGTAAAAATATCAATCAGTTCGCTCATGGTTCCTCCCATATAAAGCGCAACTATAACAGTCGTGTATCCACATGCTTGGTAAATAGAGGGTTTTTGGCATGCTTTTTGTAAATGCTTTTTATTATGTACAAGCCTGTGTATACACATGAAGATCTATGGCGGAAGTCATAAATTTAAATTGCAGGCTGCAGCGGCTCATACACCGCAATGATGGTGGCCGTAACTTTTCCCGGCACAATGATCCTCTTAAGCACTGGTCCGTCGACTGTCTCACCATCATGCGTGATAATCGGACTGATGGGCTAGGCATGGCAGAGGGCAGAAACCACAAACAGTTTGAGTCACCCTGTTTAGGCAGGATTGAGCAGTCGATTATATCCACGCCACCACACGTAAAATGCGAAATAATCAGCACACGCCGGCGGGCCGGAAACCCTGGTAGTATAAGCAGGTGAAAACATATCTCGCTTCATTGACCAGGATTTCCGAATTCCCTGCCCTGCAAAAAAAAGACTGGCCTTGCCGCTGAGGTTAAGCCCATCAATCACCCGTATCAGGGCTTCGCTGTTCGCCTGAGGCTGATATGCGTCAAACAGGTTAAGCTGGGCCACTCCCTGGCTGTAGAAGTCGCCCAGCATAACGCCCGCCTTCATATATCGATGCCCGTCTACCCATATCCGTTCAAGCGCATCCATGGCTACCCGGATAATATCGCGAGTGTCATTCGACGGGTTAGCAGTTTGCCGGTTACCTGATTACCTGTTTACCTGATTACCTGTTTACCTGTTTACCTGATTACCGTAAAATACCTCGCTGTCAGCATACGGACTTGTCCGGACAAAAACGGATATCTTCCTGCAGTACTGCCTTTCTTTTCTCAATTTTTCGGCAGCGCGTTCTGCAAAAGCACACACCACCTGGCGCATATCCATGTAATCAGTGACGCGTGAACCGAACGAGCGAGAGCAGACTATTTGCTGTTTCATGGGTGCGAATTTCTGGAGTTATAGGCATGGCTCGCCGCGCAGCTCCCTGACGATACGTTCAAGCACAACGTCGAAATATGTTTACGGATGATCCAGGTACTCTGTTCTGCGACTTCTTTAGCCGTGGTGATACCCACGGCATTGAGCTTTTTATTGATACGCCGTCCCACTCCCCATACATCCTCAACAGGCACAAGTGCCATCAGCTTTCGCTGCCGATCGATATTCGACAGATCAATAACACCGCCGGTCTGTGTCTACTTTTTAGCTGCGTGGTTGGCAAGTTTGGCCAGAGTTTTAGTCGGCGCAATTCCCACGCAGATAAACAGCCCTGTTTCCTTATAAATGCGTTCGCGCATCTGCTGTCCGAACGTTTCGAATGGGATAAGATTGTCAATCCCGATAAC
This sequence comes from Pantoea sp. BJFS-204, assembly GCF_049310725.1. Classification (NCBI taxonomy): domain Bacteria; kingdom Pseudomonadati; phylum Pseudomonadota; class Gammaproteobacteria; order Enterobacterales; family Erwiniaceae; genus Pantoea; species Pantoea sp. BJFS-204. The sequence continues at coordinate 31,010 of NZ_JBMOWE010000009.1, forward strand.
ATCCAGAAAACACTTATCAATTGAGTAAACCTCCTGCCCCGCGGCCATTTCGCCCATTATAGCCATCATGTGCGCTGACATGCCCCTGTTTATGTGGAATGGAAACTCTAATGAAATGAATTAGTTGATGGCCGCTATGAGCTGTGGGTCCAACCGATGGATATGCTCTGTAGTGTTGCGTCAAAAAGAACGTGCGCGAGCATCTACGTCAGAAATCTGAAAAAGGAATAATTATGAAGGATAAAATTCGACGTAGCCCTGAATGAGTGGTGAGAAGTCTTAAGATTGACTGCTAGCAGACTTACATTAAGTTGTTCAGATTTCGCGCTGCCAAAGGGTATAATTTTTAGTGATAAAAAAGGAGCTTTTCCTTCTTAAATATTTTATATCCGGTATGGTAAGGAACGGTAAATTCTTTCGGGTTAGAGCGACCTGCCGACATATGTTTAGAATCACTATGCAGAAAAAACTCTAAGTACCATCAGAAAGATGGCTGATATCGTATTATATGCGGAGTGTTAAAGTTATCAGCTTAACGTTTTACGGACTGACTCACTTTTTGGAAATCGTGGAAGAAGAAATAATGTGATTACAACCCCTATAAACTGAATAGCATCCGGGTTCACCGCAACATGGGGTATAACAAAATTATTAACAATGAAAACTCCCCCACAGATAATTAGTACGCACTGTAAAAAATAAATTGTTAACGATCTTAATTTCATGATGATTAAAGCCTCGACACTGAAGATGATATAGAAAAGATATCCCCTCAGGGATATCTTCAAAAATTTATAAAGGTCAAATCACCAGTGACACTGTCCGTTAACACTGTTAGCGTTATGATCGCCGCCGAAATTACCACCGCCATTCTGACTTCCACGATCAGGCGCGCAGGCAATCGCCGTCCCTACTCCAGCAACAACCGCACCTACCACTACAGATGCAGGCGTACCACCCAAAGCACCCCGCATTCCACCGATAATTGCAGATACACCGGCGCGGTTTGCACAGGTGGCGGGGGCAGAACCCCTGTGATTTGAGCTTCCACCTTCATAACCTGAGTTTGCATTCCCGCCTGCTACGAAGCTGAGTTCTCTTACTGATAATTCACGAATTGCCATTTCAAAACTCCTTTTCACATGGATAAAACGAAAATAAATCATTTTAAAGCTATGTAAATATCCATCTGTTCAGCGTCAATTAAAAGTAAATATATGTAACCAGATAATAATAAATCCTCTTGAGTTAATCATCTGTTACATAATATGACACCGGAGCAACAGGGAGTTTTGAAATCTGCGCGGTTGCCAGGTGGCGGGAAAGGGCTTCTTTTGCGGATAGATACAGTCGGTCACCGTCGCTGTCCAGGGGACGGTTTAGCTCTTCACTGGTAAGGTTTGAACACTTTGCATAAATGCGACGAAACAGGCTGTTATAGGTACTGATAAAATCCTGGGATGTTCTGATTTTGGCAGGGGTCACATCATGCTCATCAAGTGTGTCCATTTGTGCCGGATGAATAATGAAAACCGCATTGTCTGCGACCTCCCTTTTTTCTGCAGCACAAAAAGGGATTGTCGCCGCTGATACAACGGCTGAGAGGTTAACCGTGGTAACGGGAATCTGAGAGCTCTTTATTGCATAATACATTGACAGCGCTGCATCCATATCCCCACCGTCGCTGCTGAAACTGATCGTCAGATCCTTTGCATTGACATAGCGCTGGTTAATTTCATCGAGGACAGACATAAAAGCAGCCGATTTTTTCTGAGTAATATTTCCGCTAAAGTGAACTTTTACCTGCTGAACGTCCTTATACATGGTGTTGTCTGCCATCTGGTAAGTATTTGCAAAAACACCCGATGTAAACAAAAGCGTTAAGGCCAGAATCACTAATGATATTAATGGTTTATTACTCATTTCCTTCCCCTGACTAATGATGCGAAGTTAAATCCTTGATATTCAACACCCTGTCTGCTGAAGCTATCGTAGTAGCACGGTGCGCAATTATGATACGGGTCATGCCTAGAGATGAAATAGCTTTGTTTATTAGTGACTCATTTAACTCGTCGAGATGACTTGTTGCCTCGTCCATAAACAGAATGCATGGCTTCCGGTAAAGTGCTCTTGCGATGAAAATCCTTTGCCGCTGCCCTCCGGATAGACCTTCCCCCAGTTCTCCGGTTAGCGTCTCATAACCCATCGGCATACTGGCAATATCATCATGAATGTGAGCAGCCTGCGCGCAGCGGGTCATCCATTCGTCATCAGGAGTTTCACTGAAACCCGTGATGTTATCTCTCAAGGATCCCGCCAGCAGCCGGTCTTCCTGCAGGATACAGGCCACCGAATGCCGGTAACGCTGTAGCCCTGACTTATGTATGTCCCGTCCGCCAGCCAGTACACGTCCATCCGTGGGTGGGGTCAGTCCACACAGAATCTTCATAAGTGTACTTTTTCCACATCCTGACGGCCCGGTGAGGGCGATGCTTTCGCCCTCGCGAATCGTCAGGTTGAGTCCGGTAAACACTGGCGATGCGCCTTCATCATATGTAAATGTAAGATCTTCTGCTATCAGCGACAGTGCGCCTTGTCTTACTGGGGACGGACGTCTTTCTTCATCCGGTTCGGGCTCACTTAAGGCAATGTCAGCTATACGATCACTGTGAACGGTCAGCATGCGTAACTGCAAAAAAAGGCCGGTGAGCGAAAGTATGCGGTCTGAAAAAAGCCCCCGGAAAGCGCTGAAAGCTACAAAGGCACCGACCGTCATCTGATGATCGATAACTGCCGAAATACCGAGCCAGAGTATCAGTACGTTATCAACCGCACCGATAAACGCGCTAATCACCGTGAACAGCATGTCAAATTTTGCCAGGCTGAACGCGGTATTGATACTGCTTGCTACCTGACTGAGCCACGTTTTACGCCTCTGCTCTTCCAGCCCCTGAGCACGTATGGTCGCAATGGCAAACAACGTTTCAGTAAATCCTGATGCGGTGCGGGCATTTTTGACCAGCAATTCTTCCGAAGTCTGTCGGTAAATCTGGTAGGTACCAAGCCTCATCAGGACATATATAAGAGTTATGCTCACTACAACCGCGGCCAGCCATCCGCCGTAAAGGATAAGAAGTAACAGCGCCCCTGCGGCCATAATGGTATCCGTAAGTGCGCCGGTAATGCTGTGCGTAAAGGTCGTGCGAACGGCATCCAAAGAGCCGAACCGCGACTGTATGTCACCGGTGTAACGCTTTTCAAACCACACAAGAGGCAGACGAAGCAGATGACGGAATAGTCCGTCTTTCCACTGCATGTCAGTCAGTGTATTCATTATGAGTGACGTGCGGTTTCGAAGCACACCGATCCCGGCCTGCAGCAGTGTCAGAAGCAGTAGGCTCAGGCAGATAAGCATCAGCAGACCGCGATCGCTTGCAGGAACAGCATGGTCCATGACCATTTGTGTCCCTACTGGCAGCAGAAGGCTGATAAATTCAGTAATTAGCGACAAGCAGAATACAATAGCCAGAGAAGAGCGCAGGCCAGTTATGCTTCTTGCAAGTGTCCTGATCTCAAGGCGATGGCGCTGTTTATACGGTGTGAAGCCAGCATCCGGCCAGAGTTCAAGAGCTACACCGGTAAAATGTTCCGCCAGTTCGCGTGGGCTGATTGTTCTCCGCCCGGCAGCCGGATCGTGAATAATGTACGCACGTTTCGTCACACGTACCAGAATCACAAAATGGCTGAAGTCCCAGTGCAGAATACAGGGTAACCGTATCTGGGGAAGGTCTTCGGTATCAAGGGACAGAGGCCGGGTCGCGAGGCCACTGCGAGAGGCGATGCTCATCACATCAGTCAGTGTTGATCCTCTCGACGAAATAGCAAACTGTTGACGGAGCGACAGCAGGTCAGTGTTGCTGCCATACCAGTTAAGCATCATTGCAAGACAGGCCAGACCGCATTCGGAAGATTCTGTCTGCAGAATTAACGGGAAACGGCGTCTGAAGTTTAAATTTATACCTTCAACGGACAACGGTGCTTCACCTTCATTTCTGCTCATCATCTGGCCCCCGGGTAGTGTCCTTCAGGTCATAAAACGGTGATAGAGCCCACTCATATAGCCGCCTTTTCTCAAGATAAAGAATCGTGGAGGCTTTCATGCCGTTTTCGGCTGGAATGATTTTGCCCTGCCAGCTGAAATGCGCGGAGTCAGGCAGAACAATAACCCTGTACCAGGTCCGGGGATTGAGAGGTTCATATCCCGGCGCAGAGGGATAGGTGGACATTTCCTGCGGAGTCGCAGGAGTTGTGCCAACAGAAATGATATGGCCAGGAAAAAGACCAAACTTTTCAGAAGGGAATGCATCGTAACGGATATTGACCTTTTCTCCCGCATGCAGGAAAGGGACTGCACTGTCCGGTACCCAGATAACCAGCTCATAACGAGTTACATTGCCCGGAATGAGCTGCATCAATGCATCGCCGGGTCGCGTGATTTGCCCCTCTGCGGTGCTGACCGAGTCTATCTTCCCTGCTGCAGGCGCTGTCACAACCTGAGAGCCTGCAGCTTCTACGTCCGTATATTGCCGGATGAGATCACTGCGTTGTATTTCTGTCTGATAAATCTGATTGTCAAAATCACTGGCCTGGGTCCGGATATTGCCTTCAAGCGTCATTATCTGTAGGGCGTTCTGTTCATTCTGCGTAATCAGACTTAACAGGTTATTTTGCTGCTGATAATAAAGCGCGGTCTGGTTAGTAAGCTGGTCCTGATTGATGAGACCACGCCGTTGATAGTCACGATAGCTGTCCATACCTTTTTTCATAAGCGCCAGACCCTGCCGTGCCTGATTGACTATATCTGTCGAATGCTGAAGCGCCTCCTCATACCTTTTCTTTTCTGCGTTCAGCGTATCAAGTGTAATTTTCCTGTTTTCCTTCAATCGGGAGATAATATGGGCAAGCGTAGTTATCTGAGACTTGATAGTTTCACGCTGGCGTTCGCTTACGCCTCCAGAGATTGTGGTCCGGCTGACATTGAGTTCCGCGAGCGCCTGACCTTTACTGACGCTCTGGCCGGGCGTGACATTAAGTCTGACTATGAAACCCTGCTCGACAGAAAACAGCGTGATGGCGCGGGGAACAGAAACCAGTTCTCCATATGCGCTTACACGGCGGGTATAAGTGCCGAATAAAAGCAAACCCAGCATACAGAGAAAAAAGAGAGCACAGAATCCGTACACAAGAGGTGGAGAAAGAGGGGGGATAAGAACCGCTTTACCTTCCCAGCGCCGGTTGCGGTAGTCAACAGCTTCCTTTCTGAAAAGCATTCTGTAGGTCATCCATAATTAAAATACCCAAAGACAAACATAATTCACACAAAGCATAAATAAAACAAAATACTCAGATGAATTTTAATAAATTACAGCTCTTAAAACAGATCGATGAGTCAGTACGCAGTCTGTTCAGTGGAAGCCGATCACGCGGCGTTGAGGCGCCAGATGACATCTACAACAGCGGATTGACGGTACCGAGATCCAGATACATCAGAACGTCGTACCAGAGATGGATCGCAGAAAGGCGGAGCTGGAGAGTGGCGCTGGACGCGGGAAAAGGCATGCCGGGTAGCTGAGGGCTGATGTAAGCCGCCAGGTCTTCAAACCGGGCATTTTCAGGTTCAATGCTGTTCTGGCTGCAGAACGCAAAATAATGGCTGAGGGCACTGCGGTAGGCGGAGAGTGTAGCCTGGGCCCGGCCCAGGTCGGACAACAGTTTCAGCCAGCGCTCCGCCAGTACCAGAACGTCCTCATTTGGTGGAATCATCATGGTGTTTACCTCTGACAGCAGCATTACTGCTCAAAGTTTACCCAGCCAATGTTGCATTCCACTTAACTTAGTAAAGCTCATAGTTGGAGCTGAACACATGCACGCCATTCTCCCGGAAGAAGCGCTCATTTTTAAAAAGCGGAGCAGCCATTTTGATACCCATGCGCTTTGCCTTTGCAGAGCGCGCGATGACGCAGCCGTCATTATTCGACACAACGACTGACCTGCTGCCAGGGCATCCAAACGTTTTTCACGATATTCGAGATAGTCCTCTACTTTGTCAGCAACAAAACCTGCGCCATAAATGCCAGCCGCATAACCGAACAGGAAATACCCGAATATCTGTCGCCTCGTCAGATCACTGGCGGTGACGATAAAACACATCGACCCAGCAAACGCTCCAAACGCAATTGAATAATCTACAGAGGTGATAAACGCCACCAGCGCAGACGTGACAATGCCCCAGCCAGCTACCGTTCCCACAGTAGCACTGGTGCTCAATGGCTCAGCCATTATTTCTTCCTCTGTTTTTTAGAGTGCCTTTAGATACAAAAAAGGCCCGCCGTAGCGAGCCTAAATCTGGTTAATAGGTTAAATATCAGTGTTCCTGGTTCAGGATTTTTAAAACATTTTTGATGCAAATCGGTGTCATTCTCTCTTTAAAAAAGCTTCTGGCTTCATCATAGGGAGTAGTCATCTCACCCACCATTTTCCTGAAGCTCTTGGCACCCTCAGTAGATACTTTCACAAAGTCAGCCTTATCTATCGAATATTCAGACAAGGAATGCCCTGCTGCATTAAAAGCAGTAAGTTCACCATATACGATTTCAAATACATCCGTATCGGTTGAACCGGCTCTATCCGTTATACGCCATTCCATCTCACATAAATCTTCAGCTGACTGCCGCTGATTATTTACCACGGCATAAGATGGCGCCGTTAGCAGCATAAAAAGAGTACAAATGAACTTCATTCCTCCTCCGTGAAAAGATGAATACTACCTTCATGTTTTATTAAAACTGAATGTAAGCTATTAGGGAGCAATCTGAGGGTGTTTCCAGTAAAGAAACCACTCACTGGCGGATTACATTGTCTCGATATAGAGTGCAGGAATTATATAAAATATGAGCTAAATATGCCCTTTTTTGTTGCAGTTTGCAAGATCATTTGTTCTTGTTGCACTACTTGCAGCAAGTAATATAACTTTACCACCTGACAATGCCTTACAGTCCTGTGCCCGAATCTATCTACTCATCATTGCTATCCAGAAAAAGGGGCAAAAAAGCCTTCTGTTCCCATGTTTAACAATTGATAGTATCGATTATATTCAAGTAAATGCACGGCAAGGGCCATGCCTGTAAGGTCTTTGCATCGATAATTTTTTAATCGTAAGGATAGGGATATGCAAAAACTTTTAATATTAACTGTATTTGCTTTGTTAACAGGATGTACCTCGCCAAAATATAACTACAGCCCAACAACAGAAAATATTAGTGAACCCCCTAAAGGTTCGATTAACACAGCATACGTTGGTGATTCCCTGTTACGCCAGGGTGTTGCGTCACGGTATGAAGGGCTGAAGGTTACTGCACCGGCTAAGGTCTCCTGGGCCTACACCGTTACGCCTGGCTATATGAAGAAAGTTGGCGAAGATGCCAAAAATGAGTTTTATCTGCCAACAGGCACGCCTGATTCTGCAAACGTTGATAAGGCCGCAATAGCTGATATGTGGCAAGGTATAATGGCAAAAAAGAACACAAGAACACTGTGTGTGATTACTGTTTTCTCAGCCTCCATCTGTGAGGACAACATGCCATTCGAGCACACTACTTTGAATGTCAGCTCTGAAAACAGCTTCCAGCAAACCCTGCTCTATAATGGCCGTGTCGGAGACAAAATTAACATTGGATACCGCGAGTCCTCTGGAAACATGGCGCGTCCCGCATTCAATAACGAGGTCGAATACGACCTATCAGAATCCAAAACAATTGGCTACAAAGGCGCTCGAATTGAGGTCATTGAGGCCACAAACCAGAGCATCAAGTACAGGGTGTTGAGTAACTTTAATTAACCTGAGCAGAAGCCCACTCCGTTGGGCTTCTGCTCAAATTATGCTATTCATCCAGCGCGCTGATGTATTTCTCCAGAGCGACATGGAGAGATGTTTCATCCAACGCACTTACCATCACTTTTAATGCCTGCCAGTGAGATGCAAATAAGCCGCTAAGTTTATTGCAACACGCCTAGCCGTGAGAACATCAGAGATTGTAATATTGCATACCATAATTACTGGAAAAATAAAAAGCTTTAAGTTAATAAATAAAAAAGTAAGTAAAACGATTAAAAAAGAATTGATCGATCGGTTACCCTCAATTAATACCCTTCATAACTTAATCGAATGAATATATTTTAAATTATTTACCTGAGAGTCATAATTAATTAATAAATCACTTATTCAATAAGCTTTAAAAAGAGGTTTAAATGGCTGGATTCAATTATGGCAGGCAAGGCGACGGCACAGGATGGAGTTCCGAGAGAGGCGGTCCTGCACCAGGGGGTGGGTAGCACTGGAAATGCAGGGAACCGTGACAATTCAGGTTTTTCAGGTGGCAGTGGTGGTAAAAATAATCCTCAGCTTCCATCATATTCGGTAACTTCAAAAGTTGTTGGTGACGCTGCTGCCAAAACTTACGGTATGCAGCCAGGCCTGTATTTTGGATATATGGTCGATGATTATGGAAATGTGATTGGGCAGTTCGAAGTGGGTATAGATGATGCAAACGGCCAAGATCCTGGCCCTCTATCAGCTCCTGGAAAGAATGGCGGCATGCATAAAGAAGCGCCTTTACAGGGGCCAGGTCGCTGTTACTGGTTTTTTTGGCGATTCCCAGCTGTCGCGGGAATACCCGGAATAGCTGGGAATCGAAAGAAAACATTTGGAAAAGAGCCTGTTATATAGCGCAAGAATAGCAGTAAGTCACAGGGAAAAACTTAACCGCACTGGTCATGCTGTCGCGGCGTTTCTCAGCCTCCCCAGCGGCTTTTAAGATAGCTTACCGCCTGCTGAGTCTGCGGCTGATTCAGATAGTTCTCTCTGAACAGAATCGTGCCATCAATATTGGGGTTCGATTCATTAAGGTCGAGCTGCTTTTTCAGCTCCGGTACGCCGCCCTGCTGTGTCCAGTCAGGCTCAACTTTTGACGGCTCGCCCACTTTATAGAGAGCAAGGCCGATGTAGAGCCGGGTTTTAGTCGGTTTCACGACCTCTGCCCACCAGTTTGCCAGCACATCGTATCGGGCCGCCTGACGGGAAAAAGGCCAGTAGAGCTGAGGTGCAATGTAATCCAGCAAGCCCTGCTGCACCCAGCGGCGGGTATCGGCAAAAGCTTCATCATACGCCGCCGCTCCGCGGGTATCGGAACCGGCAGGATCATGCGACAGATTACGCCAGACGCCCGCCGGGCTGACACCAAACTCCACGTCCGGCTTCAGTTGTTTGATGGTACGTGACACCTGCTCAATCAGCTGCTGAGTATTGTGACGCCGCCAGTCCGCTTTGCTGGCAAACCCCTGACCGTAGCGGCTGAAGGTCTGATTATCGTTGAGCAGTGAACCGGCAGATTCAGCATAGAAGTAGTCATCGAACTGCACACCGTCGATGGGATAACGCGCCACCACCTCGGCCACAATACTGGTGATCCAGTCACGCGCCTCAGGGATACCCGGATCGAGTACATAGCGATCGCCTGCAGTGCGGATCCAGTCGCGATGCAGCACAAAAACGCTGGCCGGATGCAGTGACAGCGTGCGGTTGAGTTCGCTGACGGTAGACGATTTAGTGTTTACCGAAACCCGGTAAGGATTGAACCAGGCATGGACTTTGATACCGCGCTTATGCGCCTCATCCAGCATAAACTGCAGCGGATCATAGCCCGGATCTTCACCAATTTTTCCTGTCAGCATATCTGACCAGGGGAGGATTTTTGAGGGCCAGAGCGCAGTGGCATCAGGCTTAACCTGGAAAAACACCGTGTTGATGCCCAGGCTTTTCAGCTTATCCAGCTTGTCGATCAGCGATTGCTGCTGCTGGCGGATACGCTGCGCCGGACTGGTGCCATTTACCGACGCAACCGGCGGCCAGTCAAGACGCGAGACCGTGGCTAACCAGACGCCCCGCATCGGTTCCTGCGCATGAGGTTGTGCTGGCTTGCCGGGCGTCGGTAGCGGCTGTTTCGTCACGGGCGGAAAAGGTGTGACCAGCGATTTCGGCGGCTCGGATGCGCAACTGACCAGCAACAACGCGGCAGCCAGCGCGGCGCCTCGCTTAATAGCCGCACGGGCCGGTGCAGTAAAGGGATTAAAGGCGATGATAGACTCCGGTATTGTCTGGTCGGGGCGCAAAGAGGAGTATTCTCGGTGACTCTGATTAAATGTCAATGCGTTAGCACAGAGGCGGCAGTAAAACCGCCCTCCTTCAAAACAAGCGCCCCTGAACCCGCTAGCGCTGTGGAGTGAACACCATTCCGGCGGACGCAAGACAGGCTTTAAGTGTGCCAAACGCATCCTGACACTGCCGCTCATTGACGCAGGCGTAACCCAGCAGCAATCCGCGCGCCTCCTGAGGGTGCATATAATATTGCGAAAGTGGCCGTACTTTGACGCCGCGCTTTAGCGCCTCCGCGGCTATCGCCACGTCATCCGCGCCTGCTGGCAACGGGATCACCAGATGCAGCCCCGCTTCATGATTGAATGCCGGTAAAAAGGCTGGCCCCAGATAGCGCTCGATCAGCCTGCATAGAAACTGCCGCCGCTGGCGGTAAAGCAGGCGCATCCGGCGGATATGCTCCATGTAATGGCCCAGCCGGATAAACTCCGCCAGCGCACGCTGAATCAGCAGATGTCCGCCGCGATAGAGCTCTGCCGCGGCGATGCGCAACGGCTGTGCCAGCGGTTTCGGCACCACCATGTAGCCAATGCGCAGCGCGGGATAGAGCGTTTTGCTGAACGTTCCCATGTAAATGACCGGCGCATCCGCTTCCAGCCCCTGCAGTGAGGGATGAGGCTGGCCGGAAAAACGAAATTCGCTGTCGTAGTCATCTTCCACAATCCAGCTCTGATGGCGACGTGCAAGGGTGAGCAATGCCTGACGACGGGCCAGACTCAGATGCACACCCAGCGGATATTGATGAGAGGGCGTCACAAACACCATCTTTGGTGCCGGGCCGCTGTCCGGCACCAGTCCCTGCTCATCCACGGGCATCGCCCGAATCTTAAGGCCATTCATGCGCAGCAGATTGCGCGTTCCCCAGTAGCCTGGCTCCTCCATCCAGACCCGATCGCCAGGATCGCACAACACCCGCGTCACCAGATCAACCGCCTGATGAACCCCTTCGGTGATCAGGATCTGGTCAGCATCGGCCCGCACTGAGCGTGCCACCCGCAGATAATCCACCAGCGCATGGCGCAGATCGGGACAGCCACCTCCGCTGCTGTAGACCAGGCGGTGAACGTCAGGTTCGCGATTCAGACGCGCCTGAATCTGACTAAACAGCTTATGGGGGAATTCGGTCACATCCGGCGCGCCAGGGACAAACGCGCCCCACTGGTAAGGCGATGCTGTAGCATGCCCCAGCAGACTGGCGCCACGCTTCGACAGCGTTGCCGGTCGTTGCGCCTTCACCGCCTGAAGGTCGGCTATCGCATCGCTCTGCAGAGAGTTTTCCGGCAGCGTCTCTGCAATCCAGGTGCCGCTGCCGGTCCGCGCGGTAACATAGCCTTGCGCCATCAGGCTCTCATAAACATGCATAACCGTGTTTCGCGACACGCCCAGTTCGCGCGCCAGATCGCGGGTTGGCGGTAAACGGCTTCCGCGCGGAAACACCTCTTCAGCGATCGCGGCCTGCATGCAGTTCAGCAGCCGCTGATGTAATGAGCCAGTTCTTAAAAACTGTAACCGCGCTAATAGATGATCTGCGTATAAGAGTCGCAATTGGCTCCACCTTTCCTCTGACAATTGGCTCTGGCAACTCACCACGCCTCAGGCATAAATAAACGTGTTTGTCGGGAAATGTAAACACGCATATTAACGAGGTGGAATAAATGAGCGAAAAAAATAACCTGTTGCAGCAGCGCAAAGCACAGGCTCTCCCCAAAGGTATCGGTACGCTGTGCGACTGGTACGTTGCCCGGGCAGAGAACGCCACCTTATGGGATCAGGAGGGTAATAGCTGGATCGACTTCGCGGGCGGCATCGCGGTACTGAACACCGGCCACCGCCATCCACGCATTGAACAGGCGATTGCCGATCAATTAACAAAGTTTACCCATACGGCTTTCCAGATCACCCCTTACGAAAGCTACATCGCACTGGCCGAGCGTATTAATCAGCGGGTTCCCATCGCCGGTGCGGCGAAAACGGCCTTCTTCACCACCGGGGCGGAAGCGGTAGAAAATGCTGTTAAAGTGGCGCGTGCCTATACCCGCCGTCACGGCATCATCACCTTTGGTAACGCATTCCATGGCCGCACCTTTATGACCATGGCGATGACCGGAAAAGTGGCGCCTTACAAACGGGATTTCGGCCCGATGCCGCCGTCAGTCTTCCATGCACGCTATCCCAGCGCGGTTCAGGGGATCAGCATCGAGGCGGCACTGACCAGCCTTGAAGAAATTTTTACGCAGGACATTGCGCCCCATGACGTCGCCGCGATCGTGCTGGAGCCGGTGCAGGGCGAAGGTGGATTCCATGCGGCACCTGCAGAGTTTATGGTGCAGTTGCGGGAGCTGGCTGACCGTCACGGCATTCTGCTGATTGCGGATGAAGTCCAGAGTGGATTTGCCCGTACCGGCAAGCTGTTTGCCATGGAACACTACCCGGTGAAGGCCGATATCATCACCATGGCGAAAAGCCTGGCAGGCGGGATGCCGCTCTCCGCGGTCGCCGGTCGTGCAGAGGTGATGGATGCACCTGCACCAGGTGGGCTGGGCGGAACCTATGCCGGAAACCCGCTGGCTATCGCCTCGGCCCATGCGGTGCTGGATGTAATTGAAGAGGAGCAGCTCTGCCAGCGCGCCGTTGATCTCGGTGCCCGGCTTGAAGCAGAACTCCAGGAACATCAACGCAAACATCCGGACATTGCTGAAGTGCGTGCGCTGGGTTCGATGGTGGCGATGGAGTTCTATCAGGCCAGCACCGCGCAGGCGGTTCAGAAGATGGCGATGGAACAGGGCTTGCTGCTGCTGACCTGCGGAGCCAAAGGCAACGTCATCCGCTTCCTCTACCCGCTCACCATTCCGGATGCGCAGTTCAGCCAGGCGCTGACCATTCTCTCCACGGTGATCGATCACTGTGTCGCACCCGCCGGACATCCCGTCGTCCCGGCCTGATTTCGCTGATGCGTTAACGCAAGTTCATCCCCGTTCGTCCGGCCATCCAGGCCGGACGTCGACAGGAGACGTTTACATGACGATGACTCAGAGTGCGAATGCAGATTCGCTGGCTCAAAACCTGAAACCGCGCCACGTGCGTATGCTCTCAATTGCGGGCGTGATTGGCGCCGGGCTATTTGTTGGCTCCGGCCATGCTATTTCTGAAGCGGGCCCCGCGGTGTTGATCTCTTATGCCGCTGCCGGTGCGCTGGTGGTCCTGATTATGCGGATGCTGGCCGAGATGGCCGTCGCCTCACCCGATTCAGGTTCGTTCTCAACCTACGCCGATAAAGCGCTGGGACGCTGGGCCGGATTTACCATCGGCTGGCTCTACTGGTGGTTCTGGGTGCTGGTGATCCCGCTGGAAGCCAATGCGGCGGGAACCATTCTTCATGCCTGGTTCCCCGATGTCGCCATCTGGCAGTTCACGTTTGCTATCACCCTGTTGCTGACCATTACTAATCTGCTCAGCGTGAAAAATTATGGTGAGTTTGAGTTCTGGTTTGCATTGATTAAGGTCGTGGCCATCATCCTGTTCCTGGGCGTGGCAGGTGCGGCAGTGTTTGGTCTGCTGCCTGACAGCAATACCAGCGGCCTGTCGCATCTCTACGACACTCACGGATTTATGCCGAATGGTATCGGCGCGGTCGTGGCTGCCATCCTGACCACCATGTTCTCTTTTATGGGCACAGAAATTGTCACGATTGCCGCCGCAGAGTCGAAGAATCCCGGCAAGCAGATTACTCAGGCGACTAACTCCGTCATCTGGCGTATTGCGCTGTTCTATCTGCTGTCGATTTTCTTTGTGGTGGCGCTGGTGCCGTGGAATGCGCCAGGGCTGGTTGAACAGGGTTCATGGCAGACGGTGTTACAGGCGATGAACATCCCGCACGCCCGACTGATTGTCGATCTGGTGGTGCTGATGGCGGTGTGCAGTTGTCTTAACTCTGCACTTTATACCTCTTCGCGCATGCTCTACTCTCTGTCACGCCGCAAAGATGCACCGGCGGCTGCCTCACGCACCAATCGCAGCGGCACGCCGTGGATTGCTGTGCTGCTCTCTACCGCGGCTGCATTTCTGGCGGTGATCGCCAATTATCTGGCGCCCAGCGTGGTGTTTGAATTTTTACTGGCCACGTCGGGAGCGATTGCACTGCTGGTCTATCTGGTGATTGCCGCGTCCCACCTGGTGCTGCGTAAAAAGCGCGAGAAAGCGGGTGAAGTCCTGAGTTACCGGATGTGGTTATTTCCAGGCCTGACGTGGGTCACTATCCTGTTTATCGTCACGGTGCTGGTAATCATGTTGTTTGATGCGAAACATCAGGCTGAATTACTGGCAACCGGCGGTTTGACACTGCTGATTATTACCACCAGCCTGGTGCTGCGTCGTAAAAAGGAGAAGCGTCAGAATACGAAATATTTTACTCAGCGCTCTTCTGACTCTTACTGATCTTCACGCAAGCTTTTTGTAAATTAAACCCACCTTTGACAGCAAAGGTGGTTTTTTTTGCATATCAACAGATGCAACGCGTATTAACCCTCGATTATGCAAGGGATTAATAAGATGCACACATTATCTGCTGATGATGATTACGGTAAACTGAATTCCCCGATGCTGACTTAAAAATTTCAAAAAAGATACTTCACTGGCTCTTAGTGACTTAATGATAAACCCTGTATGAGCTATGGGTTTATATCTTTAGATTCCATATCACCGTTGCTGCTAAGCCATTGCACTGTCGTTCAGAATAAAACTTCAGGAGAAGCATTAAAGATAGGTAACGTAAAGTATCCCTTTGCTCTTTTCAGGATTAAACCAGTGCATTTTTACTTCCAGAGGTAACTTGGTCAGCGATTCGGGATTCATCAGGTCAGCAGTAGTGACCACAGCCTTACCACTGGCGGGATCAAAACAGTCAAACACGACAGGATTTTGTCCGACATTCATATTACATGAACCATTAGTAATGGCTCCGCTGAAGGTAATAGTGCCAGAATCTGAATCCGCAATAACCGGTCCGGCCAGGGCAATCAGCAGCGTGCTAATGCCGACAGATAAAAAAGATTTCATTGTGCGTCCTCCTGAGTATGTATCACCTGTTATCGGCTCACATTCCCAAAGATTAAGTGCTGAGTGAACGAATAAATGTAAATGTACGAACGCTTAGCCCAATGAAATCCCTTAAAAACCTTTGTTGAGAATAATCCTAATCCAGCCAGCTAACGAGAGTGTAGACCATCGCTGGATAAATTTTCTTTCTTACATTCATTTTTTATTATGGCTTTGTAGCAGCAAATCACGGCTGCCTGTGACTTAATGACGCGTTGCAATAGTTAACACGCTATTCATAGCGCCTTCCGTTAGTGGAAAAGGTCATGATTAATGTGACGGTGGTAAACAGCAGGTAACTCTTCGCGCTTTAGATGACTTCACTACGCTGCTATCAAAGGCTTCCGCTGATCATGATTGAACAGTCAATATAAAATATCCGAAGAGAATGTTTATTTTACTCAAGCCATTCTCCTGCTGATTAATATTGCCAAAACACGTTCAGCTTATTCCAGATACTGGCTGAAACGCAGCAGATAACCATCGGGGTCCTGCACCAGAAACTCCCGCTGACAGGCGGTGGTCTCACCGGTGTCATAGTGGTTGTCCCGAAGCGGCCGATAGAGCGGAACAGCATGCTGCTGCAAACGCGTCAGCACAGCCTGAACATCATCGATTTCAATCTGGAAATTAATACCCCGCCCCAGCGGCCAGCGCAGATCGGCTATGTTCCAGCCCTGCGGATGGAACTGCTCAATCATCAATTGCACCTCTCCATAGCAGAGGTAAGCAAAATCAGGCTGCTGGCGCTGAATTCTCACACTGAAACCCAGCACCACGGTGTAAAAATGCAGCGAAGCGGCAAAGTCAGTGACGGTCAGTTCTGGCACCATAGGGTTCCAGTAAAAGGTTTGATTATCACTCATAGTAAGGTTCCATTTTGATCGGTTACTCTCCCCTCTGATCACCGGCTCTGGATTGTGATTTGCAGCTCATCCAGCATCAGCCGCAATGCGGCAGACTGGTGCTCACGCGACAGGTAAAGCCCCCATATGCCGATGCGTTGCGGCTCATAATCGGGCAGTAATTTTACCAGCTTCCCTGTTTCCAGTGCGTGACGAGCCTCCTGCTCAGGCACCATCGCTATCCCGCAATGCGCTATCGCCGCGTCACACAACAGTGAGGAGATACCCGCACTGAAATTTCCTCTGACGGCAACCGCGATTTTCTCCCCGCCAGCCGCCGTAAAATGCCAGCTCTGTCCGGCAAATCGACTGTAGTAGAGGCAGTTATGCTGAGCCAGATCGTCCGGGGTTTCCGGGTTACCCCGCGCCTTAAGATACTCAGGTGAGGCGCAGAGTACCGAGTGACATTCGCCAAGACGGCGTGGGATCGCCCCCGGCTCTGGCGAGTCGGTGATGCGAATAGCGAGATCGATACGCTCACCAATCAGGCTTACTGGCTGATTGTTAATTTCCAGCTCGATGCGCAGTGCCGGATAACGCGCCAGAAAATCGGGGATCACCGGGCCGACAAGATGAAGAGCCGTAAAGTGGGCGCAGGCGATGCGAAGCGTTCCGGCCGGGACGCCCTGGGTGGTTTCCTGCTGGATCGCCTCTGAGAGCAGGGCCAGCTGACGGGTTTTTTGCAGGATCGCCTCTCCGGCAGGTGTAAGGGTCAGCTGGCGAGAAGAGCGATGCAGCAGACGCGTTCCCGCCCACTTTTCCATCTCCTCCAGATAACGGCTGACCATCGGGCGGGAGATCCCCAGCGATCGTGAGGCGGCACTCAGGCTGCCCAGTTCACATATCCGGTTGAAAACGGCTGCCGCCGTGACTCTGTCCATCCACTCCACCTGTTCGGATTATGAAACTCAGCATCTCTGATTGCGGGAATTCTAACAGATAGCCAGATGCGTAGAATAGCGCCACTGATACTGAACATCGCCCGTTACGCCTGCCTGAATCGGGCATTTATCTCTGAGGATCCTCAATGAAAATTAAGTTTTTACCTGTGATGCTGGTGCTGGCCTCGGCCTCCGCCAGCGCAGCCACCCTGCAACTGCAAACCTATAATCCGCAGGAAAAGGGCATCTTTGCCGTCTCCTCAACGCTGGTTACCGGGCCAACCGAAGCGATTCTGTTTGATGCCCAGTTCAGCACCCAGGACGGTGAGAAACTGGCAGAGATGATTAAAAAGAGCGGAAAAACGTTAAAGAAAATTGTGATCACTTCTGGCGATCCCGATTTCTACTTTGGTCTGGAGCCAATTGTTAAAGCCTGGCCGGACGTGAAGGTGGTTGCCGCGCCGGCGGTGGTGAAGCATATCCAGCAGACGCATGACGCCAAGCTGAAATACTGGGGTCCACAGATGAAGCAGGGCGCGCCGGATAAGGTGTTTGTGCCTGAAGTGACCCATCAGACCCGCTTTAGCGTCGACGGCGAGGTGCTGGAGCTGCGTCATCCGGAGCAATACGCCGCTTATATCTGGATCCCGTCTGCGAGCACCATTCTGGGCGGTACCGCCCTCTCCTCGGGCATTCATGTCTGGACGGCTGACACTCAGACCGTTCAGAGCCGCGCTGAATGGCGTCATATCCTGACCGAAATGCAGACGCTGAACGCGAAGAACGTGATTCCGGGTCACTATCTTGGTGCCCGTCCGGCCGGTTCACAGGCGGTGGATTTCACCCTGAATTATCTGAAGAGTTTTGAAGCGGCGCTGGCGCAACATAAAACCTCAGCGCAGGTGATTACCGCCATGAAAGCCGCCTGGCCGAAACTGGCAGAACCGGCTTCACTGGAACTCAGCGCCAAAGTCAATACCGGCGAGATGAAGTGGTAAACCCCGCTGAGAGGTCAGCTGACCACCGGGTTTGCAACGTTTAAGCAGACCCGGCTGAACCCATTGACCTGATCTGAAGATGCCCGGGCGCTATCTTTTCGCCAGATAGCGCCTGTCATCGCGCGCCTGCAACCGCGCCTCCGCTGGTGAGGGGAAGATATAGTGAAACAGATCGCGGTAAAAACTCAGGTGCTTCAGCAATCCTTCTTGTATGGATCTACTGATGTCTTTGATCAGAAATTCCTGAGTGGTGCTGAAGTTAGTCACGCTAAAAAAGGTTTTGTCATAGACGTTGACCACACCTTCCCATTTCATCACCTGCTCTTCCGGGGAAGCCCCTTCAGAGGCGACAAATATCCCTTTATGGGATTTCACACCCTGCTTACTGATATATGTGGTTAACGCATCATAGCCGCGCTTGTTACGCCAGCGGCAGAATTCGTAGGGCACATCGTAATGGGGCAGCACAAAGTCCGGACTACGAAAATGTTCATCACCAATTAACCCATCAAGCGTAACCGTGAAATGCAGAAAGTCCTGCAGGAAGTCGAACTGGCGGGTTTTAGTCAGTGTGACATTAATGGTGTAGTGACCTGCATGCACATACCAGTAATTGGTAAAGCCGGTGACCAGAATACAGAACGCCTGCCAGTCACTGAGTCTTCGATCCCCCGCCAGCCCCCTGAAACGACTGATCATCATCCGTGATTTGGGATGCTGATACGCTTTCAGCAGCGGATCGTTCATACCTTTCAGTAACATCAGGCACACTCCTTGATAGATTGCGCTTATCCTGCCACGCCCTGATCAGGGTGAAAAGTGTCGTTGGTCTGAATGTGACCCCCCTTAAGATTGGGCGGGAGGCGTGAAACGTACTATCGGATCGGGGAGAGGGGTTAGCGTTTTAAATTCGTCAGCGAGGGGAAACCGGAGGCATCGATAATGAAACAGGATGCCAGCCTTACGGGCTCGCCTGTCAGAGCTTCGCGAGCGTCTTCAGCGTTTCTGGGTTCTGCTGCACCATGCGGATCAGTAAAACAGCCTGGGCGTTAGGTCTCGCCCTGCCCTGTTCCCTGCAACCGCACCAGCTCCTGAGTTAACAACGTGACCAGCTTCCGCACTTTATCCGGGATAAAGCGGGCATCGGGGAAAACTGCATAAAGATAGCGGTCGGGAAGCCGCCAGTCCGATAAAACCCGCACCAGTCGGCCGGATGCCAGCGCGTCTGCGCCGATAAGTGTTTGTAACCCACCGATCCCCAGCCCCGCTTCAAGGGCCTGCATCATTGCATCACTGTTGTTAGAGCGAAAAGCACTTTCCACCGGCACAGACACCCTCGTGGTCGCGGACACCAGCTGCAGCGGCGCATCGGGCGATACGCCGCTAAAACGTATGTGAGGATGGTGCTGCAGGTCACTGGGAGTTTGCGGCGTGCCGTTTCGCGCTATCCACTCAGAGGAAGCCACCAGCACGGTTTCAACCGTGGTGAGTGAACGGGCAGCCAGTGTAGCGGGCGGCGATTCGCTGAGGCGGATTGCCACATCAACGCCTTCACCAATGAGATCCGACAGGCGATCCTCCAGCGCAATATTCAGACGCAGCGCGGGATGCGCCTGCTGGAATGCAATCAGATGCGGCATAAGCCGCTGCCCGATGCCGCTCGGCAGTTGCATATAGAGTTTGCCGTGCAGAGGCTGCGATTCAGGCCGTAGTTGCTGCTCCAGCTCTTCCATCGCGCTGAGCAGCTGCCTGACCTGCTGCAGATAATGCTGACCCTGCTCCGTCAGCGCCATTTTTCGTGTGGTGCGGTGCAGTAACACAACCCCCAGCGCCTCTTCAAGCGCGGCAATCTGCTGGCTTACCGCCGACTGCTTCATGCCGTTTTGCCGGGCCGCCGCCGAAAAAGATCCCGCTTCCGCCACCCGGATGAAGGTCTGAATCGCATTCAGTTTGTTCTGCATTTATTGATTTTCCTGATAAGTGACATCCGGTTCAGGGGATTTAATCAGAAATAAACGCAGGTGAGAATGCGGCTTCTCTCTTAACAGGGCAATGATCATGAAAACGACGCAGGATAAGAAGGTTGCGCTGGTGGCGGGTGCCAGCGGGATTGTCGGTCAGCAACTGAGTCAGGCACTGGTAGCAGACCACTGGCAGGTCAAAGCACTGACGCATCGGTCAGACTATGCAGTCAGCGGCACAGAGGTGATTGCGGTTGATCTGCGCGATAGCCAGCAGTGCCAGCAACGGCTGGCATCACTCACCGACGTCACGCATATCTTTTACAGCGCCTGGCTGAACGCTTCTGACTGGGGAACCATGGTCGGGCCGAATCTTGCCATGCTGCAGAATCTGGTTCAGACCATGGAGGATGTCGCCCCACTTGAGCATGTCAGTCTGATGCAGGGATACAAGGTGTATGGCGCCCATCTCGGACGCTTTAAAACGCCGGCGCGGGAAAGCGATCCTGGCGTACCGGGTGCTGAGTTTAACGCCGCGCAGCTGAACTGGCTGAGCGCACAACAGCAAGGTAAAGCCTGGCACTGGAGTGCGCTGCGGCCCGGTGTGGTCGGCAGTGACAGGCCGGGCAACAGCATGAACCTGGCGCTGAGTCTGGCGCTGTACGCTTCAATCTGTCGCGCGGCGCGGCTGCCCTTACGCTTTCCCGGTTCGCCGGAAACCTGGCACAGTATGGTCGATTTTACCGATGCCACTATGCTGGCCGACGCGACGATCTGGGCCGCACGCACTTCTGACGCACGCAATCAGGCGTTTAATATCAACAATGGCGATCTCTGGCGCTGGAGTGAACTGTGGCCGGTCATTGCAGCGTGGTTTGAACTGGAGATCGCGCCGCCGGTTTCGCTGTCGTTCCGGCAACTATTTCAGGATTATCGTACGCTGTGGCGGGAAATCGCCGCTGCCGACGCGCTGCTCCAGCCCGACATTCTTGCGCTCAGTGATGGTGTCTTCGCTGATTTTGTTTTTGGCTGGGATTACGACATGTTTGGCGACGGCAGCAAACTGCGGCGGGCGGGATTCCACGGTTATCGCGCAACGGATAAGATGTTCTGCGATCTGTTTGCCCGCTTCCGGGCGGCCCGGATCATTCCGTGATGATCCGTTGAATACCGATGCAGAGAGCAGGAAAGTCGCTCTCTGCATCGGGCCATTATTAGCGCCCTTTCTTCTTACGTCCCGGCTGGACAAAGCGCTTGCGTGAGGCACCGTTAGCATCCGCTTTTTCAGCGGGTTTCGCCGCACTCTTCTGCGGTTTTTTGGCGGCGGCCGGTTTCGCCGGGGCTTTAGCTTTCTTCGCAGGTTTATCTTCTGAAGAGGAGTTCTCCAGCAGTTTAAACAGCTCAACGAGTTCGTCGTCAGTGAGATCGCGCCACTCCCCCAGCGGCAATCCCTTGAGATTGACGTTCATGATGCGGGTGCGCTCAAGCTTCGTCACTTCAAAGCCAAAATGCTTACACATGCGGCGGATCTGGCGATTCAGCCCCTGGACCAGCGTGATGCGGAAGACAAACGGCGCTTCTTTCTTCACTTTGCACTTTTTGGTCACCGTGCCCAGCATCGGCACGCCTGCGCTCATTCCGGCAATAAACTCATCGGTGATCGGCTTGTCGACCGTAACGACATACTCTTTTTCGTGGTTGTTACCGGCCCGCAGGATCTTGTTGACCAGATCACCGTGGTTGGTAAGGAAAATCAGGCCCTGAGAATCTTTGTCGAGTCGGCCAATCGGGAAGACGCGCTTGCTGTGATTGACGAAATCGCTGATGTTATCGCGCTCGCCCTCTTCCATGGTGGTGATAATCCCCACCGGCTTATTCAGGGCAATCAGCACCAGATCGTCTTCATCGCGCGGCTCGATAAGCTGACCATTGACCTTCACCACATCGCCTGCAAATACCTGCGCGCCTACAGTGGCGCGTTTGCCGTTAATGAAAACATTGCCCTGCTCGATGTAACGATCGGCGTCACGACGGGAGCAGATGCCGCTCTCGCTGATGTATTTATTAAGACGAGTTGATGAGTCAGTCAGCATGATTCCTCCAAAAAACGCGGACTATACCTTACCGGCGGGGGCTTGCGAAGTCTTTGCACCGGAAACTTTTGCCCTGCTTCGCCAGCCTGACGGCGGCGGGCATTCACAGATCAATCGCCATCTCAGTACAGCGCAAATCGCTGCCCGCCAGCTTTGACGGATAGAAACTTTCGCCCAGCGGCCGGAAGCCATGCTGCTGGTAAAAGCCCACGGCGTTCGGCGTCGAAGCGAGCGTCAACCGGTGGTAGCCACGCTGCAGCGCCTCCGCTTTGATGGTGTCGATGATCAGCCCAGCCATTCCCTGTCCGGTAAATCCGGGCAGGGTAAAAATGGCTTCCACGCTGGCGGCGGCAAGGTCCAGCGATCCCATAGCAACCGGCACGCCGTCCGGGCCATCAATCACGAAGAAGGGATTCATGCGGATCATTGCAGGAAAGCTGGCGGGCATGCGATCTGGCGTCCAGGCGGCGAGCACGTCGGGTGGATAAGCATGCTGGCAGCCATGACGGATGGCCAGATTTCTGATGTTCCATAAATGGTGCGCCTCTTCGGGCGATGCCTGTCTGACAATCATAGTGCCCTCCGGCTCTGCAACAGAACCGCTACGTTATCACATCGCTTTGCGGCTATCTGCGAATACCGCCGGGTTCAGATGCCCCTGGCCTCGCCGCAGTTACGCGCGGTCATGAAGCGCTGCTGCATTGGCAACCGTGCTGTTTACGTGTTGCTGCATTTGCAACATCCACTTTATGCAACATTGGTTTTTAATCTAGTAACATCAATCTATTACGCTCTGGCATGGTTACTGCTTGGTCTTTTCTTTTATATCTGAAAGTTTGGAAGATTTAACTGTTCCATTAATCCAGCTATATACCAGGAGAAAACCATGTCACTGAACCAACCTTTACAGTTCGCCTACTGGGTGCCGAATGTCTCGGGCGGACTGGTGATCAGTCAGATAGAGCAGCGTACCCGCTGGGATGCCGAATACAACCGCAAACTGGCGCAGATCGCTGAACAGGCGGGTTTTGATTACGCGCTGACGCAGATTCGCTTTACTGCAGGATATGGCGCAGATAATCAGCATGAATCGGTCACATTCTCGCAGGACTTACTCAGCCACACCTCAAAATTAAAAGTCATTGCCGCTCTGCTTCCCGGTCCTTGGAATCCGGTGTTGGCGGCAAAACAGATTGCCACCATCAGCCATCTTTATGGTCCACGCATCGCCGTTAATATTGTCAGCGGCTGGTTCCGGGGCGAATTCAAGGCAATTGGTGAACCCTGGCTCGATCATGAAGAGCGCTATCTGCGTTCAGAAGAGTTTATTCGCTGCCTGCGCGGCATCTGGCGTGAAGAGAGTTTTAGCTTTGCCGGCGATTTTTATCGCTTCCGCGATTACGTGATGAAACCCAAGCCGTTGTCACCGCTCCCGGAAATTTTCCAGGGTGGCAGTTCACGCGCGGCGCGCGACATGGCCGCCCGGGTGTCAGACTGGTATTTTACCAACGGTAATACCCCGGACGGCGTTCGTCTGCAGGTCGCGGATATCCGTGAAAAAGCCGGACGTCATCAGCATCAGGTCAGAATCGGGCTGAACGGTTTTGTGATTGCCCGCGAGAGCGAACAGCAGGCGCAGGCGGTGCTTCATGAGATCATCAGCAAAGCCAACCCGGATGCGGTAAAAGGCTTTCAGCATGAGGTCAAAAATGCTGGCAGTGCCTCACCCGAAGGAGAGGGAAACTGGGCGAAATCGTCGTTTGAGGATCTGGTGCAGTACAACGACGGCTTTAAAACCAATCTGATTGGCACACCGCAGCAGATTGCTGAACGCATTATCGAACTGAAGCAGGCCGGTGTGGATCTGCTGCTGCTGGCATTTCTGCACTTTCATGAAGAGGTCGAATTCTTTGGCCGCGAAGTGATACCGCGGGTCCGCGAACTGGAGGCGCAGTCTTTGATCGAAGCGTGAAAAAGGTACGCCACAGAAGAGAGTTATACCCGACTGCATCCGGGGTGTGATGAACGCTCAGATCTGCTGCAACGTCGCCTGCCGCTATCATTATGATAGCGACGGACAACGTCTGCAGGGCTTTTCACTCCGCAAAGCAGATCCGTTAAAAGCGGGCGTTAAGCCCGACGTTCCATGTCACCTGATGCATGTCGCTGTTGCCTGTTACCGCCGAGACGCCCGCAAAGGCATTCACCGAGGTGCCAAGCGGCACGCTCGCACCCACCGCCATATCGATCCAGTTATCATCACTGGAATCGCTGCTGCGGGTAAAGGCGGTGCGGGTCGATTTCAGTCCGGCGGTGACCGCCGAATCGCTGTCACCAAACTGGTGGTTGTAGCTGACCTGCGCCCAGGGATTGATCAGCAAATCTTTGCTGTCGATACGCCAGCCCACTGCGCCGATTTGAGAGTGCAGCGTCTGGTCGCCAAAGCGCATTGAGGTGCTGCTGTTGCCCTCCTCTTTATAGCCATCGACCTGGGTGTAGTCGAGCGCATAGCTGGCCACCGGGCCAGTAGAAACATAGCTACCCAGCGGCAAATCCCAGCCGGTCTGCAGCCGCATTCCCAGCACCTTACCGTTGCTGTTGCCCTTTTCCGTGCGGGTCGCCGGTCCCAGCCTGATCTGACGCTCAATATCATCAAAGTCGAGATCCGCATAATGGGCGTCCGCATTAATCCATCCCCGATCGAGATAATTCAACTGACTCCAGAGCGCCACCAGATTGCCGCGTAAACGGTAATCAAAGCGCGACGAGGGATCCTGACGTTGCGAGGTCGTAGAGAGCATGGCACCGGCCTGCCAGTGATCGGTCAGCTGATAGCCCACACCCACGGTACCACTGGCGCTGGTCGCATCGCCATCCTGCAGGCTGTCGCCGCGGAAATCACGCTGCTGCCCGGCATAACCGCCGAAAACCGTAAATTCCCCGGCGTTAGCGGGCTGCTGACGCTGCTGCTGCAGATGTCCATCCAGCGTATTGCGCGCATCGCCCACCAGCATCGACGGCGCCTGACTCAGTGCAGCTACCTGCAGCGGCGCATTCAGCACCGACTGAATGTAATCGGCGATCAGCGCATGGACCGCCGGGCTGGGATGCAGTCTGTCTGCAAACAGATACTGCTGTGACTGCGAAAATCCTGTCGTCGAGGAGGTGCAGTCCATCGCCGAGACACCTGGCGGACAGGCCATTCCGGCCGTATTCGTGAGTCCATACAGGCCCGGATTAGCGATCACCTCATTAAACAGGCCATTGATATCCACTCGTGCGATGTTCCCGCGTGCGGTCACCAGCCCCTGCTCTTCAGCCTGGTTGTAACGGTCGGTGAGGGCCGCCGCCTCCTGACTCAGTAACTGCCAGGCGGCAATCAGCTGCTGTGCAATGGCATCCCGGATCAGCGGAATTGAAGAGATTTGTCCGGCCGCCTCGCCAAGCGCGGTTTCAATCGCCTGCTCTCTTGCGGCACGGTCAGGCGTAGTGGTGGTGCTCAGCGACTGAAACAGCGCCGCCGTGGCAGGTTGTGCCGAGGGGCCAAGCACCTGCAGAATCGCCTGCAGCAGGGCGGGCGTTGCCCCTACATTAGGTACCGTCGGTACAATCACCGTTCCGGCTCCGGCATCCAGCAACCGGCTGACCTGTGAGGCCGCTGCACTGGCGCTGTTATCCACTATCTGCCGGGCAGCGAGAGGGGCAAGAGCCGCCGCCGCTAAATCATTGCCGCCAATCCAGTGAATATAGAGACCGTCCGAATCAGCTCGTCCGCCTCGCGCCGCAAGGTAGCTATCAAGCTGATCCTGAGTGTTAAACAGGGGATTAATCGCAGGTACCGCAACTGCGCCACCTTCGGCATAGTTGCTTCCGCCCTGCGATGAAGGGCGCAGGTTATCACCCAGCGACTGCGCTACGATCTCGTCATAGAGCGGATGGGTCGCGCCATCATAGATAAAGCGCCCGACGTTCCCGCCATCACTCAGGCTATCGCCAAAGACGGTGAGGTCGCTCCAGGCCATCGCTGGCAGCGGCGACAGCAGGCTCAGGGTGGCACAGCAGAAAAGGTATTGCGCGTGAAGGGGTTTCATCAGCAGCTCCGCACAAATCAAATGAAAGTCAGTATGAGTAAGAACCGCACCGGCTAGCGCAGCAAGCTGTAAGCGTAGACGGCTGAGGAAAGGGGTGGCAGAAAATACGGGATCGCGCTCGCAAAGCGGAGAAATTTGACTTAAAGATCAGCCGTGCCGGTTCAGGTGAAATACCGGGAACCCGCCACAGCGTCGTTACACTGGCTACTTTTTGCTGGCGGGCTTCAGCCCGCGATTAAGATCCTGTAACCGTTTCATCGTCTTAACGGTACGCTGTGGCAGCGTTGAGGCAACGGACAGGATCAGCATCTCCAGACAGACCATAATCGTGCCGTGCAGGGGAATGCGTCCCTTCTCGCCGCCGCGCGGCACATTGATTACGACATCCGCCTCGCGGGCGAAAAAGGAGTCGGTGGCGTTGGTCAGCAGAATTATCGGTATATCCAGCCGCTTCGCTTCACGCACCACGGTTGTCCCTTCCCGATGCGCCGACTGCTGCGCCATCATGATCAGCACGTCGCCACGCTGTAGCGCCAGCATCTGCTCTGCCAGCGCAATTCCGGCACGGTTAAGGGAAAAGGCGGGCAGACCGATACGGTTGAGCAGCCGCACGCTGTAGTCCGCCAGAATACCTGAGGCGTTGATGCCAAAAATAGCGACCTGCCGAGCTTCGCCCAGCAGCGCCACGCTATCCGCTACCGCCACCCGATTCATTGGCTGCGACAGCACCTCACAGGCGTGCCGGTGGCCCTCCAGCACAAAGTCGATGGCGCTGTTCACATCACTGGTCACCTCACTGACGGTGGTAATCATCTTATCTTCAGAGGTCAGCGAAGGACCAAACCAGGCCTTAAGTGTCTGTTTGAGGTCGCGTAGCCCGCTAAAGCCCAGCGCCTGAATCGCGCGGATTACAGTGGCATCAGAGGTGTGATTCGCCACAGCGATCTCCATCGCGGTGCTCTCCAGCACCGTTTCCCGCTGTTGATCGATATAACGCGCCACCGCCAGCAGGCGGGGTGAAAGCTGCTTTTCACGGGCGCGAAGACGTTCTGCCACCACATCCACTCTGTTTTTAAAGGGCCTGCTCTGTTTCATGCTGCACCTGCAACTGGGGTTAACGTGTGAAAAGGCTCATCGCTGGTCTGGCTAAATGGAGAGTTTAAGGGCTGGAGATGTAGTAAAAACGTCATGTTGTTTTATATTTCACCTGCAGAAGATGTGGATTTAACCAAGAACCTCACCTCCCCAAGAAAATATATCTATAACTTTCAATTAAATAAAACTGCCAGCCAATCTTTTTGCAGCGATAAACGACACGGCACTAATGTAGTCAATTCTATTCAAATTATGTTTACTACTACAATAGCGGATGTTTGAATGATTCTCAATTACAGATGAGAAGTATTGTCGTCCGGGAGACGAAATAATGTCTGATCCCTGATGCGATTCTCCGCTGCTTAAAGCGCTGCATATTGCAGACCACCTTCAGGGAAGCCCTGAGTGACAGACCGTCATGCAGGGCGTATTTGCTTCAGAAACTGTCAGTAACAGACACCAAAAGAAAAAATGAAAAACAAAGATTCACGATATCCGGCCCGGCACCCCGCTCTGGTCGTGGCGATCTGCAGCAGCATCATGCTGCCACAGGTCAATGCAGCAACCGACAGCGCTCCGGATATGACCGTGACCGCGGATGCCAGTTCAGAGGGAAATTACAGCGCCACTCAGAGTAGCGTCGCCAGTAAAATGCCGACCGCGCGGATCGATGAGGCGCAGTCGGTCAGCGTGGTCACGCAGCAGCAACTGGACGATTACCAGGCAAGCTCACTGGCAGATGCGATGCGCTTTGTCAGCGGTGTGACCGAAGCGAACACGCTGGCTGGCACCGAAGATGGCTTTGTACGACGCGGATTTGGCAGCAACGCCGATGGCTCCATCTACCGGGATGGCATCCGCAGCAGTCAGGGATTGAATTTCGATGCCACGACCGAGCGGGTTGAGGTGTTGAAAGGCTCCTCCTCGCTGCTGTATGGCATTCAGAATCCGGGCGGCATTATCAATGTAGTCAGCAAAAAGCCGCAATACAGCTGGCACTCCAGCGTCAGCGGACGTTACGCCAGTGAAGGTGGCGGTGCGGGCACCCTGGATGTCACCGGTCCGCTGGGCAACGGCTTCGCCTTCCGCCTGATCGCCGAAAAGCAAAATCAGGATTACTGGCGCAACTTTGGCAGTGAAGAGCACACACTGCTGGCACCCTCTCTGCAATGGTATGGCGAGCAGGCAAGTTTTCTGATCAGCTATGCCGACTACCGCTATGACATTCCCTACGATCGCGGCACGGCCTTTATCGACGGCAAGCCGATCGACATCGGTTATAAAGATCGGCTGGATGACAAAGCCAATCACGCCTGGGGCCATAACAAAACCCTGAATGCTCATTATGACTGGCAGTTTAATGATGAGTGGCGCACCCGGTTAACCCTGGGCTGGAACCAGCGGCGCTATGACAACAATGAAGTGCGCGTGACGGCGGTGAACGCCAGCAGCGGCGTGGTCACACGTCGCGCCGATGCCAATCGCGGGTTTAACCACAAAACCAAATATCTGAGCTGGGATCTGCTGGGTAATCCCGAAATTCTGGGTATGCAGCACGCGCTGGTGGTGGGCACCGACTATGAGATGAACCAGACTTATCGTGCCCATCAGTATCAGGGCAAGGTCAACCGCCAGTTCAACTATTTCACGCCTGAATATGACCTGCTGTCACCGGTCACGGACGCCAGCACGGAAAATAGCGCAGCCGCCAATAACCTGAACCGCATTCATAGCCGGTCACTCTACGCCAAAGACAGCATTTCTCTGTCACCCGACTGGATTGTGGTGCTGGGCGGTCGTTATCAGCATTATGAACAGCGCGCCTCGCGCGGCTTTAATCCGCAGGTGGAAACCCTGAATGATGAGGGTAATAAGTTTCTGCCGCAGGCGGGGGTGATCTACAAACTCACACCTGATCTCTCTTTCTACACCAGCGTCAGTAAGTCGTTCACCCCGTCAACCGACGTGGATGATGAGGGCAATGTCGGCAAACCGGAACAGGGCACCAGTTGGGAGGTTGGCAGTAAATGGCAACTCTCGCCGAAACTGTTCGCCACCGTCGCGCTCTATCGGATAGACGAAAAAGCGATGTCGCTGAATATTAATGGCAGCACGCGGGCCATTGATAAAGCCCGATCGACCGGCGCTGAGTTTGAGCTGAACGGCGAAATTGCACCCGGCTGGGATTTGAGCGCGAACTACAGCTATGATCAGGCAGAGATCGTTAATGACCGGGTTAATCCGGATAACAATGGCAATCGTCTGCAGAATGCGCCGCGCCATGCCGGTGCGCTCTATCTCAGTCATGAGATGCAAATCAGCAGCCTGCCCGGCTCGTTCCGGCTCGGCGGCGGTGCACGCTATGTCGGCAGCCGTGCAGGCGATCCCGATAACAGTTTCACCCTGCCCGACTATGTGGTGGCAGACAGTTTTGTGGCATGGAACAACCGCCTGTTCGGTGAAAAAACGCAGCTGCGTCTGAACATCAATAACCTGTTTAACCAGCACTATTACAGTTCAAGCGGCGGCAACCTGCGCGTCCGTGAAGGTGAAACCCGCAACCTGATGGTACAGGCCCGTGTTGAATTTTAAATCGCTGCGCTGTGCGTTATTAATGCTGAGCGTGATACTGGTCAGCGCTGGCGCACACGCCCGCACGCTGACCGACATCACCGGCCGTAAGATAGAGATACCCGACCATCCGCAGCGTATTGTGCTGGGTGAAAGCCGGATGCTCTACAGCGTCGCGCTGCTGACACCCGGCAATCCGCTGCAGCATATCGCTGGCTGGCCACAGGATCTGAAAAAGTATGATCCCCAGACCTGGCAGATTTTTGCCAGTAAGTTTCCGCAGATGGAGGAAATTCCGGTGCTGGGTCTGGATGGCGTCAATGACATGAATCCCGAACAGGTGATCGCACTGAAACCGGACCTGGTGATCCTGCCGCAGCTGGCGCGCGGCAGTGAAAGCGGAGCAGTGCTGGAGAAGATGCTCAGCGCGGCGCATATCCCGGTGGTGAAGATCGATCTGCGGGTTGAGCTGCTGAAAAATACCGAGCGCAGCATGACCCTGCTGGGCGAGGTGCTGAATCAGCCCCAGCGGGCTGCTGATTTTAATCGCTTTTACCGCAGCCACATGCAGCGCATTGAGAGCCGACTGGCGGGCTATCACGGTGCTAAACCTAAAGTTCTTTTGCAGCTGCATCTCGGGCGGCGCAGTGAATGCTGCGTGACGTCGGTGAATGGCAACCTGGGTGAGCTGCTGCGCTTTGCCGGGGGCGACAACATTGCCAGTCAGCAGATCAAAGGCGTGTTCGGACGGCTGAGTGAGGAGAGTGTGATTGCGGCACAGCCCGACTTTTACTTCGCCACCGGCACCGGCAGCGCCGATGAAGCGGGAGCCTTAAAACTCGGCCCCGCCGTCACAACAGCGCAGACCCGGCAGAGCCTGCTGGCGCTGACCGGTCAGCAGAATGCGCTGAAGCAGCTGACGGCATTGCGGGACGGTCATGCCGGGGCAATCTGGCACAACTTTTACCTCAGTCCGTGGCACGTGGTAGCGACAGAATTCTTCGCCACCACGCTCTATCCGCAACTGTTCCGCGATGTCGATCCTGAACAGACATTGCGGCAGCTGTTCCATGATTTCCTGCCGATCACCTATTCGGGCAGCTACCTCTATCGGCTCGCACCGGAGGCGACGTCGGACTCAGGCGGCTGACAGCCCGCGATTTTTCACCCGGACGATATCGGCCATCACCGACAGCGCAATCTCCGCCGGGGTTTTGCTGCCGATAGGCAGGCCGATGGGCGCATGGATGCGGTCCAGTTCGGCACGATCTATGCCGGCGATCTGTTGTAGTCGCGCCCGTCTTTTCTCGCTGTTTTTCGCCGAGCCCATGATGCCGATATAGAACGCGGGTGTCGCGATCGCCTCCATCATCGTCAGGTCATCAATGCGGGGATCGTGGGTCAGTGCCACTATCGCCACCGCTGCATGCGCGCCGTTCAGCTCCAGCCAGCGCGCCGGATGCTGTGACACCAGCGTCACGTTGTCCGCAGCGCTGAAGTGGCTCTCCAGCTCCGTCAGCATCTCCGGTCGGTGCTCACAGACCCGCACGTGAAAACCCAGCATCTGCCCTAGCCGGATGCACTCATATGCCACAGTCGAGTAGCCCGCGATCAGCAGTTCCGGTATCGCACCAACCGGCAGTAACATCTGCTGTTCACTGGCATCCAGCGCAGGCAACACCCTGTCAGGGGCGAGCACTTCCCACTGCGCACGTTCGCCGGGTCGTATCATTTTCACCATCGGCTGCTGTCCGCTCAGCGCGCGCTGCATGGCCGTCAGCAGCGCCAGCGTGGCATCATCGGGCGGCAGAAACTCGATGACGATCTCCAGGCTGCCGCCGCACGGCAGGCTGACGTCAGGACGCATTCCGCCTTCACCGTACCGCACCCGCTGACTGCTGGCGCGATAGGCTCCTGCCGCCAGTTGCGCCAGAAAGTCCTCTTCAATGCAGCCGCCCGACAGCGATCCGCAGTAAGCACCCGTTTCGTTGACCGTCATCAGGGTGCCAGGCGCGCGCGGCGAAGATCCATAGGTGCGCAGCACCGTGCAGAGCCAGACCTGCTGACCCGCCTGGCAGCTGCTCAGTGCCGCATTAATCACACGTTGATCCAGCGTAATCATGAAAATTCCTTTATTAACTGCAGATCAGCAGGGAGATCGATATCACACAAACAGCCGCGATCCTGAAGCGGCAGCCGGACGGCGAGTGACTTCACCGCCGCCTGCGGCCCGGCATCGCCCTGTAGCGTGCTCAGCATCGGATAGCAGGGGTGCTGAAAGCCAACCGGATGGCCCGGCCTGCCGTCAATCCACGGCCTGACGATCGGCGCGTCCGCCAGCGCGGCGCTGACGGCGCGGTAACTTTCAGGCGTGACAAACGGCATATCGCCCAGCGCAATCAGCCAGCCGTCATAGTCACGGCTGGCTTTGACACCTGCGGCGATTGATTCGCCCAGCCCGCCGCTGTCACACAGCACCAGGGTAGCCTGCGAGCAGAGCGCCTTAAGCGCAGCGGCGTCCGGGCGCGTGACCACAAACAGGTCAAGACCACTGGCAGCGGCCTGCTCCAGCGTGCGTTGCAGCACCGGTTTGCCATTCAGATCGGCCAGCAGCTTATGCTCACCCGCCTGCTGGCGAAAACGGCGACTCAGTCCGGCGGCCAGCACAATCAACGCTATCTTCACTCTTTCTCTCCGCTAAGCGTGAAAAACGGGCGCAGGTTTCAGCCCGCGCCCGCATATCCTCACATCGACCTGCTGGCAGCAGGTCAGGAACAGGCTCAGATAATCTTATCGAGAGTAATAGGTAAGTCGCGCACCCGCTTACCGGTGGCATGGAACACCGCATTACTGATGGCTGCCGCCACGCCCACGATACCCAGCTCACCCACGGCTTTACCGCCCATGGTGGTTGCCTCAAAATCGGGCTCGCCAACGTTGATGGTGGTAATGCTCGGAATGTCTCCGTTAACCGGCACCAGATAGTCGGCCAGGTTGTTGTTGATCACCCGACCATTGCGCGGATCGACGATGCCCTCTTCCATCAGCGCCTGACCGACGCCCATGATCATGCCGCCAATCCACTGGCTGCGCGCCAGTTTAGGGTTGTAGAGACGACCGCTATCGAGCGCCGCCACCATCCGTTTGACCCGGATAGTGCCGAAATCTTCATCGACCCGCACTTCCACAAACTGCGCGCTCCAGCTGTGGGCCGAGAATTTTTCAGGGCGGCTCATGTCATTAAGGTTGCGCACCATCTTGTCGCGCTCGCTCTGTGACAGATCGTCCGGGAAAGTGCCGCCTTTCACCGTCAGACTCTCCGCCGGTGCCAGGGTTGCCAGCCGGGCAAATGAGACCGCCATACCGCTGCGCAGATTATGCTGAACCCCGTCGCCTTTCAGCGTGAGCTGAGATGCCGGAGTGCCATTCAGTGGCGACTGTGGCAGCTCGCTGGCGAGTTTCAGCAGCTGGTCGCGCATTCGTCTGGCGGTATCGTTCACCGCCGCGGTCACGTTGCCCGCCAGCTGCGATCCACCTGCGACACCGGCACGCGGCAGCTCGGTATCACCCAGCTGAACCTCGATGGTGGTGGAGGCGACGCCAAGAATGTCGGCAGCGGTCTGCGCCAGGATGGTATAGGTCCCGGTGCCGATATCCGCACCGGCGCACTGCACCACAAATTTACCCTGTGGCGTCAGGATGATTTTTGCCTCAGCAGGCAGTTTGTTGACCGGATAGGTGCCAGAGGCCATGCCCCAGCCAATCAGTTCACGCCCTTCGCGCATCGACCGCGGCGTCATAATGCGCTTATCCCAGCCAAAGGCTTCAGCCCCTTTATGATAGGCTTCTTTCAGGCGACGCGAACTCCACGGTAGATCGAGCTGATAATCTTTGTCCGCCCAGTTGCGCAGACGCAGCTCCAGCGGATCGATATTCAGGGCATAGGCCATCTCGTCCATCGCCACTTCCAAGCCAAAGGCGCTGGGGTTTTCACCTGGCGCCCGCATCCAGCCTGGCGTCACGGTATTAATCGGCCTGACCTGATGCTGGGCGGAGACGTTGCCCACCGCATACATGCGGGCGGTGACTTTGCTGCAGTTCTCAGCAAATACATCGATTAATGAGGTTTCACTGAAGCTGCGCTGGATAATCGCCTGGATTTTGCCGTCACGCGAGGCACCCAGTTCCAGCTGCTGCGAGGTGGCGGGACGTCCGCCCAGACCGGTAAAGGTCTGCGGTCGGGTCAGCGACACTTTGATAGGACGCTTCAGCGCTCGTGACGCCACACTGGCCAGTGCGACGTGGGTGTAAGGCACTGGCTTGGACCCAAATCCCCCGCCGACATAGGGCGAAATGATCCGCACATCTTCAACGTCAATGCCCATCCACTCGGCGATTTCCACCTGCGCGCCTGCCACCCACTGACTTGGCTCCCAGACGGTAATGCGTCCATCCAGCCACTCAGCGACACAGGCGTGCGGTTCCATCGGCATGTTGTATTCGCGCGGCGTGGTATAGCGCTGGCTCAGACGCACCTCGGCCTGCTGCATCGCCGCCTGTGCATCGCCCATATCGATATCCTGTTTCGATACCGGTTTCGGTTCGACACCCTCATCGGTGGCAAAAATCAGTGCAGGCGAGGTTTCATAGTCGATCTCCACCAGCGAGGCGGCATAAGTTGCCTGCTCAAACGTCTCTGCCACCACCAGACCGATGTTCTGGCCGTTGTGAATAATCACATCGTCCTGAATCGGGGTATAGGTTGACTGCGCCGCGCCGCCGTCTGCAATCGCGGTAGGTTTGTTGATCTTCAGGCTATTCAGATGGGTATAAACCGCCACCACTCCCGAGGCCTGCTGCGCCTTTTCCGTAGACATCCGGCTGATACGGCCGCTGGCAACAGTAGACTGGATCACCACGCCATAGAGCGGATTTCCCGGCTGATGTTCTACCGCATACCGCGCCTCACCGGTGACTTTTACTTTGCCGTCACCCCGCGAGCGCCCGGCGCCCAGTCCCTCAATCGGATCGGTGGTTTCTGGTTCCGCCGTGGCAGTATCACTGGCACTGGCGCTTTGCATACTCAGACCCAGGCTGCCCGCCGCTGAGATCGCCGCCGTCGCCTTCAGTAACTCCCGACGTGCTTTGTCATTTACGTCACTCATGCGGTTTCTCCTGCTGCCATCAGCGCACGTGCAATCACACGCGGCGCCAGTTTTACTTTATAGGCGTTGTGGGTCAGCGCCTGCGTCTCCTGAGTAATCCGTTCTGCCGCCTGGAAGACCGTCTCTTCATTAAACGGCTGGCCCTCCAGCGCCTGCTCCACCGACCTGACCCGCCAGGGTTTGGTGGCGACGCCGCCCAGCGCAATATGCACCTGACGCATCACGCCGTTCTCCAGCGTGAAGCCTGCGGCCGCGCTGGCTGCAGCAAACTCATAAGAGCTGCGGTCACGGACTTTAAGGTAGTGTGAGTGCCGCAGTGACTCGGTTTGCGGCACTTCAATGGCCACAATAATTTCGTCATCGCGCAGATCGTGCTCACGATCAGGTGTGTCACCCGGCAGCAGGAAGAAATCATCAATCGCGATGCGACGGGTTTCGCCCTGCTGATTCTGCAGGACCACGATGGCGTCAAACGCCACCAGCGCCACCGCCAGATCGCCGGGATAGACCGCGATGCAGCTGTCGCTGGCGCCCAGGATGGCATGATTGCTGTTAACCCCATCCAGTGCGGCACAGCCGGAACCCGGATTGCGTTTGTTGCAGGCGGAAAAGGTCGCCGGATCGCGGTAATAGGCGCAACGGGTACGCTGGCGTAAATTACCGCCCAGCGTGGCCATGTTACGAATCTGCGGTGACGCGGCCTGCCACAGGCTGCCGTAGATGGCTGGCGCGTTCTGCTGGCAGGCGGGATGATCCGCCAGGCCGCTCATGGTGACCAGCGCGCCGGCCGTGATCTTATCGTCGTCAAACTGCAGGTTTTTAAGCCCGGTCAATCCAGTGATGCCGATGAGCTGCGGCGGCGTGAAGACCCCACACTTCATCATATCGAGTTGTGTGGTGCCGCCTGCCAGAAACTGGCTGCCAGACTGCTGTTTCAGGGCTGCGGCCTCCTCAGGCGACTGCGCGACTTTCCAGCTGAATTCATTCATGCGGACTCCTTCGCCATCTCTGCTGCGGCCTGTTTAATCGCATCCACAATGTGCGGATATGCTCCACAACGGCAAAGGTTGCCGCTCATATACTCACGGATCTCATCTTCTGAACCCGCATGGCCCTCTTTGATGCAGGCGACGGCGGACATAATCTGACCCGGTGTACAGTAGCCGCACTGGAAGGCGTCATTCTCCATAAAGCAGCGCTGCACCGGGTGCAGCTCACCTTCGGTGGAAGCCAGCCCTTCAATGCTGGTCACTTCGGCGCCATCCGCCTGAGCCGCCAGCGTCAGGCAACTCAGCACCCGCTGGCCATTAATCAGTACCGTGCAGGCACCGCACTGCCCCTGATCGCACCCTTTTTTGGTGCCGGTCAGGTTAAGATGCTCACGCAACGCATCAAGCAGGGTGACACGGGGATCGACCTGCATCTGCTGCGACTGACCATTAACCTGCATTGTTAGCGATATTTTTTCCGACATTGTCTGCTTCCCATTGTTGGGGGCCAAAAGATGTAATTTTTTATAGGTTTATTTCTGACGGGGTTCGAATCGGGGGAAAATCGTGATAACCCTAATCTTTACGCGCGTATCTCTGCTTTAAGGTTTAGCAGCTTTTTGGCAATTTTGCGGGGAAGCCGGGAAAAGTAAGTGTTATCTGAATGGCGGAGCGAGGTTGAATCGGGATAAATACGTGTTCATACAACGCCCATCTAAATGATTTTATTGATTTTATTGAAAAAAGCTTTTATAGCCGTCGTTCATAGGGTTTATCTGTCCGCCTCATTAATCCTGCCGCGAAATGTGTAACCCTGAAAGGCAATTTCGGGTCTGATAGCAGGTCGGGTAGCGAAGCCGTAGTTAACGTCGATAAATCGGCCTGTCCCGACCGGGATAACCGATCAAACAGGTCAGAGGGCCTATGCTGAAAGAAAATTTTAACGATCTAATCTATCTGGTGGTGGTAGCAGAAGAGCGTAGCTTCACCCGGGCAGCGGCGAAGCTGGGTGTGTCGCAGTCGGCACTGAGCCACGCGATTCGCGCTCTGGAAGAGCGTCTTAGCGTCCGGTTGCTGACGCGCACTACACGCAGCGTTGCCCCGACAGAAGCGGGTGAACGGCTGATCACTACCCTCGCCCCGCTGTTCAGCGAGATTGAGTCTGAACTGGTCAATGTCACTGACAGTCAGGGTAAAATCTCCGGCAACATTCGTATCACCGCAGGCGAACATGCGCTCACCTCTACACTCTGGCCGCTGCTCAGGCCCTTTCTTCAGCAATACCCCGATGTCCATGTTGAAGTGTCGGTGGATAACAGTCTGACCGATATTGTCAGCGGCCGTTTCGATGCAGGCGTGCGACTGGGTGAGCAGGTCGAAAAGGATATGGTGGCGGTACGCATCGGGCCGGACTGGAATATGTGCGTGGTGGCAGCCAGCAGCTATTTTGATCAGCACGGCAGACCTGAGACTCCCTATGATTTACAGCATCATAACTGCATCAACCTGCGGCTGCCGACGCTGGGTGGCCTCTATAACTGGGAGTTTATGCGTGATGGCAAGGAGATCAGGGTCAAAACGCAGGGTCAGTTAATTTTTAATCATCTCGCGTCGCGCATTGATGCCGCACTGAGCGGGATGGGGATCTGCTATGTGCCGCAGGATAGCGTTGCGGAACACCTTAAAAGTGGCCGTCTGGTTCAGGTTTTGGCTGACTGGTGTGAGCCTTTTCCGGGTTATTATCTTTACTATCCCAGCCGCAGACAGCACACCAGCGCCTTTACACGTTTGATTGATGCGGTGCGCTATCGCGGTTGAGAGACAGCCGCGATAGCCAGTCAGCTGGCATTAAGCCGCTGACGTTCAAGCTGTCGCGTTTTGCGACCTGAAATCACCATCGCCACAATAAATACCAGTGCAAACAGCACCACGATCGTGGGTGCTGGCGCGCTGTCGATAAAGAACGAGAGATAGACCCCGCTCAGCGACACCAGCACCGACACCACGACCGCCACCAGCAGCGCATGTGAAAAGCGGCGGGTAAGCAGAATTGCGATAGCACCGGGCGCGATCAGCAGGGAAATCGACAGGATAATCCCTACTGCTTTCAGCGTCGCCACAATGGTCAGCGAGACCATGCAGAGCAGCCCATAATGCAGCCAGCGTGCGGGTAAGCCAGAGACCTGCGCCTGCTGCGGATCAAAACTGAACAGCATAAAATCACGCCATTTCACCGCAATGACCCCGACGATCACCGCTGCGATAAGCGAGGTCTGAATTATGTCAGCGCCCGTAATACCCAGCATGTCACCAAACAGAATGTGATCAAGATGCACCTCCGGTTTCACGGCGATATAGAGGATCAATCCCACCGCGAACATGCCGGAAAAGACGATTCCCAGCACCGTATCCTGCTTGATGCGACTGTTGTCCTGCACAAATCCACTGGCAACGGCACAGAACAGACCGGCGACAAACGCGCCCACCGCCAGCGGCAGCCCGGCCATCCAGGCGAGGACGATGCCGGGGAATACCGCATGGCTCATGGCATCGCCCATCAGCGCCCAGCCTTTCAGCACCAGAAAGACCGACAGCAGCGCACAGGGGATCGCCACCACCAGCGCAATCAGCAACGCACTGTTCATAAAAGCGAACTGGAAAGGTTCAAAGATCGACATCAGCCAGGCTCCTTTTCGGGACGATGGCGGCCACGACGCCGGTTAGCCAGCAAGCCATGTTTGGGCGCAAAGACAAACGCCAGCAGGAACAACAACGTCTGCGCCACCACGATGATGCCGCCCGTTGCGCCATCCAGGTAGTAACTCGCCCACGCACCGAGAAAACTGGTGATACTGCCAATCGCTACGGCAATCATCAGCAGACGCGGGAAGCGGTCGGTGAGCATCCAGGCCGTCGCGCCTGGCGTCACCACCAGACAGATCACCAGAAATGCACCGACGGTTTGCAGCGCCGCCACGGTTGAGACTGCCAGCAGGGTAAAGAAGAGGACTTTCAGTCGTTCAGGACGCAGTCCGATAGCGCGCGCGTGATTCTCATCAAAGAAGGTGACCATCAGATCCTTCCACTTAAACAGCAGAATGATGATCGACAGCCCGCCAATCAGCGCCAGCTGAAGTATATCTGCGGGCGCAATCGCCAGAATATTGCCGAGCACAATGGTCTGAATGTTTACCGCGGTCGGATTGAGCGACACCATAAACAGACCCAGACCAAAGAAGGAGGAGAAGATCAGGCCGATGATTGCATCTTCTTTTAAGCGGGTGCGCTGATTGAGTAACAGCATACTGCCCGCCGCCAGCCCACCTGAGAGAAACGCGCCCAGCGCAAAGGGCAGTCCCAGCATGTAAGCACCCGCTACGCCCGGCACGATGGAGTGCGACAGCGCATCGCCAATCAGCGACCAGCCTTTGAGCATCAGATAGCAGGAGAGAAACGCACACAGGCCGCCGACCATGGCGGAGACCCACATCGCGTTGAGCATGTAGTGATAACCAAAAGGCTCCAGTAACAGTTCCATGG
The DNA here is from genome assembly GCF_049310725.1 of Pantoea sp. BJFS-204. Taxonomy (NCBI): domain Bacteria; kingdom Pseudomonadati; phylum Pseudomonadota; class Gammaproteobacteria; order Enterobacterales; family Erwiniaceae; genus Pantoea; species Pantoea sp. BJFS-204. Next base: position 70,663 of record NZ_JBMOWE010000009.1, read on the forward strand.
TCAGTTTCCGTCTTCAGGTGCCGTACGTGGCGCAATAAAAGGCCGCTCATCGTCGGTGATAATCTGATCGTCCAGCCCTTTCACCATCACATGACGCAGCACCCCACTGAATGCACGCTCAAGGTTGGCGGCGGTAAAGGTGGTGCGCGTCGGGCCGCTGGCCAGAATGGTGCCTTTGACTATCACGGTGTAATCGCAGAACTCCGTGACCGATCCCAGATTATGCGTTGAGACCAGCATGGTCTTGCCTTCATCGCGCAGCTCACCCAGCAGGCTGATGATTCTGGCCTCAGTCTGAACGTCCACGCCGGTAAACGGCTCATCCAGCAGGATAACGCTGCCCTGCTGGGCAATGGCGCGCGCCAGAAATACCCTTTTCTTCTGTCCGCCGGAGAGTTCACCGATTTGACGATGGCGGTAATCCAGCATATCGACCCGCGCCAGCGCATCACTGACAATCTGCTGGTCGTGCGGTTTCGGTCGACGCAGCAGGCCCATATGACCGTAGCGACCCATCATTACCACATCTTCCACCAGCACCGGAAAAGACCAGTCCACCTCTTCCGACTGCGGCACATATGCGACCAGACTCTGACGCAGTGCTTCACGAGTTGGCATGCCGAGCACTGAGATGCTGCCGCTGGCGAGCCGGACAAAGCCCATCAGCGCTTTGAACAGGGTTGACTTACCTGAGCCATTGACGCCCACCAGCGCCGCAATCGATCCGCCCGGCACGCTGAAGCTGGCATCATGCAACGCGGTGTGACCGTTGCGATAGGTCACGGTGACATCCGAAACAACGATGGTGTCTGTCATTGCGCTTTCTCTCCCGCTTTAATGCCCTGCGCCAGCGTCTCCGTGGTGACTCTGAGCAGATCCAGATAGGTCGGCACCGGTCCCTGAGCGTTGCTTAATGAGTCGACGTAAAGCACCCCACCGTAATGCGCACCCGTTTCCCGCGCGACCTGGCGGGCTGGCTTATCCGACACGGTGCTTTCACTGAACACCGCTGGAATAGCATTTTTCTTCACCTGGTCGATCACTTTTCTCACCTGTTGCGGCGTGCCTTGCTGATCAGCATTTACAGGCCACAGGTAGAGTTCTTTCATGCCCAGGTCGCGAGCCAGATAGGAGAATGCGCCTTCGCTGGTCACCATCCAGCGTTTATCCTCCGGGATGTCGGCAATCTGCTGGCGAAGCGGATCCAGCGCTGCGGTGATTTTTTGCTTATAGGCGGCTGCGTTCTGACGATAGGTCTCCGCATGCGCCGGGTCATATTTCACCAGCGCATCACGGATATTATCGACATAGATCAGCGCATTGTCCGGAGACATCCAGGCGTGCGGATTTGGTTTACCGTTATAAGGCCCCTCGCCGATACCGATCGGTTTTACCCCGGCAGAGACAATCACTTCCGGCACCCCATCCAGATGCTGATAAAAGCGCTCAAACCAGCGTTCGAGATTAAGCCCGTTCGCCATGATTAACTGCGCACCCTGCGCCCGTTTGATATCGCCGGGCGTCGGCTGATATTCGTGTATTTCAGCACCCGGTTTGGTAATGGAAGTGACTTCGGCCGCATCGCCCGCCACGTTTTTTACCATGTCAGCGATGACCGTAAACGTCGTCACTACCTTAAATTTTTCTGCTGCATAGCTGCTGGTCGCCATCAGGGTTGTCAGTAGCGCACTCAGTAGCATTATGGTTATTTTTCTTTTCGGGACCATAGGGCGATCTCCAGAGGTGATTAAAAACAGAACATAATTAGCATAGGCTATTTTTTATAGCACAGGCTATACCTTTGTAACAGCGAAGGGTTGTGAAGTTTCTTCAGCGTCTGGACCCGAATGTGAAGTTTTGTAAGCGAATCGCTTTACTTGTTGATATATAGAAATTTAATTTCAATGATGGGAAGTTTATGGAAAGCGTGATGTATATCTATAACCGGGTTTACGCCTTTCTCATCTGTGGTTGAGTAAACCGCAGGAACGATAACAGGATTACAAAAAGCCCATCCTGACGGCGCAATTTACCGAAAAGCGTTCTGACACCTGGCGGCACTCACATGACACGCATAGCAGACCGACAATTAAAATAATCTTATTGATAGGCTGAATTGATTAAGCTTCGTAAATTTTTTTGCTACAGTTAATGTTACTTACCGCAATCACCCAGGAGGATAATTTGTATTTTTCCAGCGACGAAAAAGCGAATGTCATCATTGGCGAAGCCGCAATGAACCTGTTTAATGCCGGTCAGGAAGTGAATGTTGAACTGCTGATTAATGAACTAAGGGTCATGGCTGACTCTGAAGTTAATGAGACTCGCCTTGAGCAGATGCAGCATGCGCTTCAATGGCTGATGGGGTTCAAAACCATCGGTTCCCGCAGCACCGCCCCGGCGAACTGGCTTGCCAAAACCACTGGCAAAGAGCCCGCTGCTCCCGTCTCTGCCGATGACATCTTCTTTAAACACTAACCCAGGTGTGCCGTTCCTCTCCGGCCTTAATATTCAGGTCGGAGCGTCGGTGGGGTGTGAATGATACAAGAATCTGGTACAATTTTTACCTCGCTACAAACTCCTCGTAACACCCTGTTTTAAAAGTCTTAGCACTTTTTGCACAAAAAAATTAATCCCAAAAATCCAAAATTCTGTACAAGTTTTGCAAAGATGTATAACTTGCGCATCCAGAGTGCATACATTTAAATCACCTGAGGACAACAACATGCGTCAGAACGGACAAGCCCCGGAAACGATCAGCGATATTGCCCGTTACTTTAATCAGGCCAGCTCACCGTCGCAACAGGAGACGCTGGGTTCGGTTGTGGTGGAAATTCTGCGCGCAGGTCATAGCCTTAGTCGGAAAGCGATTTGCAGTAAACTGCTGAGTCGCCTTGAACTGGCTGCCACGCCAGAAGAAGAGAGTCATCTGCATGAACTCATTGCGATGCTGTTTCGTCGCGAAGATTAATGCCCTCTCAAGGTCGTGCATGTTAATCAGGACGCCTGTTTCAGCCATCACCCAGGAAGATCTATCCTAGCAATAAAGCCCAGTTCTGCTTCCCGTATCGGGTGCACTAAGTCGCACCCGCTGACGCATACGGACCCGCAGCATGGCCATTGATTCGCAATCAGAGAAGCCAGTATGTACAGAAGTGAAGATGAGAAACTGACAGATGTTATGATCGGCGAAGCCGTTCTGACATTACTCAAGTCAGACAAACCGGTATCCAGCAACGCCTTAATCGCACAGCTCGAACTGATGGCTGCTGATGCTGACGACGCCGTGAAAGTGTCAGTGATTCGCAAAGCCATCACTGAAGTCCGTAATGGTATGGTTGCCGCGCGCAAACGCGTGCAGGGCGACGGTGCCGAACGTGATAACACGGCTCATCGTATGAACAGTGATGGCCCGCCTGAAGGTTCGAAAAAGCACTGATTGAGCGTACTGCGTACCTGATACATGCGGCTAATTTTAAGCGAAGCGGCAGACCTGAACAGAATTTTTAAGGCGGGCTGGGCAAAACGAAAACTGCGCCTACACTCGTTTTTGACTTCAACCATTGCATCTGACCCATTTTCCTCAGAGAAAGAATAATCATGCAGCATTCATCATCAGATTCTTCAATCATTGACTACTTCCGTAGCGCAGGCGATCAGCTTGCTCCGGAAACTGAACTGCTGGGCGCAGTGATTCGTGACATTGTTGCTGATCAGGGACGTGTAACCAATAAAGCGATCATCCTCTATTTGATCGCTGAACTGGAATGCACTTCAGATGTTGTCAGGCTGGATGTGTTACGCAAAACGCTGGAAATCGTGGTTGGCCGCACGCCAGACGATACCGGCATCTGATACGCCATTCTGCGTTACCTCTGGTAACGCAGGATACTCTTCCCCCTCGCCCGCTTTTGTTTCCTTCCCTCACTTTCGCTGTATACCCGATATGCCACACAGAAATTATCCGATATAAAAATTCTTTTGCAGGTTAATGATGTAGCAGGGATTTGATCCCGACGATAACGCTTTTTTGCAATCATGCCAGATGATGATCATTCAGGCTTAATAAGACCTGCCAATGAAAAGGCGAACTTCTTTATCAGAAATTCGCCACCCCTAATGAATAATCAACAGAAAGATCTGACTGACATTTTTAATGCGGTCATCAACCGTCTCGCTGAATAAAAAACAAACGACTCACAAAAAATCCGTTTTAATGGCTGCCAGCAATATGCAATGCCTCTTATTCTCGCCGATGTCAAAGGTAGCAGGGCCGCTATCATGACACAGGCCGGGACAACGCCCGGCATCAGGCCTGGCAACCTTAATGCATCTTACGAGTGAAAAAGCTTATCGCTTCCTGACACAATGCTTTCAGCCTGCTGTCACGCGTCTCTTCGCTCAGGCGAAACAGCGCGTCCGTAATGTCGTGGAAATGAACCGGCTCTCCCGCCTTGATCAAATCACTGACTACCGCACCAACCAGCGCACGGATTTCATTATCGTTGTCGTACTTCACACGACCTCCCGATGGTGTATGCATATACAGTCTATCATTAGCGGGAGCCAAAAAACAAAAAAGCCGTCAAGCGGGAAATATAAGCGAAGCGGCAAAAAGGTTATTAACTATACAACCTCAGAATATTATCTTGCTTTATTTTCACCCCATGCAGCCCTGAAGCTATAAATAGCCAAAACGTGGTAGCAACCGCTGTAATCTATTTATGCCCATGTATATTGAGAGTTGGATAGTTATATATCGCGGAAACAGACTTTTGGCTGAATGTGTTATAAACACTTTTTCGACTCACTGTTTTTTGCGATAACCTGCGCGGCAGGCTTCCCTGCCTGATATGTTCTGACCAGCCTTTCACAAATGATCATCTGACAATGGCCAGCAGTATGATAAAACTATCGTCATCCTCTGGTGTCACGAGCAGCACATGGCTAAATTTACCCTGAAACAGATTGCTGCCCAGTCGGGACTCAGTCTGGCGACCATCGACCGGGCACTGCATCAGCGCGGCAACGTGCATGCCACAACCCAGCACCGAATCCAGCAGGCGATAGCGGACCTGGAACTGATGCAAAAAGCGGGACTCGCCAGGGGAAGAACGATCTATTTCGACGTCATCATGCATACACCTGACCGCTTTCAGCCACTGATACGTGAGGCGTTCAGCAGTCAGATTGCCAGTTTTACTGCCTTTAAACTTCAGCTGCGTTTCCACTTCGGCGCGAATTTGACTGCGGAGGCGATTAACGCGCTGCTGAATAAAAAAGCGTTGCATAGTCACGGCGTCATTCTTAAGGCAGCCTGTTCTGGTGAACTTCATCCCACCCTTGAATCACTGCTGAAACAACGCGTCCCGGTGGTCACCATGATGAGTGACCTGCCCGGCAGCGCGCGCCTGCGCTATATCGGCATGGATAATTTTGATGCCGGTAAAGTGGCGGCTTTTCTGATGTCAAAATGGCTGCGGGTGAGTCGTTCGCATATTGTGGCTGTGACCGGCAGTCACGATTTCATTGGCGAACAGGAGAGAATTCAGGGGTTTCAGCGAGCAATGCAGGAGTTTGCACCCCAGCATCAGGTGAGCGTGGTGGCAGGCGGTTATGGCATTGACGCCCGGATGCAGCAGTCGGTGACACAGTTTTTGCAGAGACATCCGGATGCAGATGCGGTCTACACAGTCGGTGGCGGTAATCCCGGCATACTGCGCGCTTTTGCCGAACAAAAGCGGACGGTTAACGCTTTTATTGGTCACGATCTCGATCGTGAGAATCGTGCACTGCTGCAGGCCGGTAAAATTGATGCATTAATCGAGCATAATTTACAGCTTGATGCGCTGCACGCTTTCAGAACGCTGCTGGCGTTTCATGGATTTTTGCCCGCCTCAGAACCGCCCGCGCCCTACTCTAAAATCAACATCATCACCCGTTACAACATGACAGCCTGAAAAACTGTCAGGCAATTAATGAGCCCGGCTCATAACCGTTTGCCGACTGAGCGGGCTAATCACGCTCCGGCTTGCCGGTTACACTGTGCATGACACGTTAACAACAGGAGTGAGTAATGAAAATTATCGCCAACGGATCGCTGCCTTCGCGTAAAGGACCTGCTGAATATTTTACCGGCACGGTTCGGATTGATGCACCATTCCAGGCAACCGAACCCGCCCGCGTGGGTGGCGCAACGGTGACTTTTGAACCGGGTGCCCGCACCGCATGGCATACCCATCCACTCGGGCAAACCCTGATCGTCACGCATGGCCAGGGCTGGATTCAGTGTGAGGGTGAAGCCATTCAGGTGATGAACACCGGTGATATCGTCTGGATCCCGGAAAACGTGAAGCACTGGCACGGTGCAACGCCGGATAACGCCATGACGCATATTGCTATCGCTGAGTCACTGAACGGCTCGCCGGTTGACTGGCTGGAGCAGGTCAGCGATCAGCAATATCAGCGCTAAATCAGACGTGCACTCTGTCGCTAAAGTCTGACGTGATCGATCAGCGCCCTCAGCTTGGGGGCCAGGTTTTTACGGCTGGGAAAATAGAGATAGAAGCCGGCAAAGGCAGGCAACCATGCGTCGAGCAGGGTCACCAGTTCGCCACGTGCGATGTAAGGCTGGAAGGTTTCTTCCATGCCAAAGCTGATGCCGCCCCCGGCGCAGGCGGTGCGGATCATCACCCCCATGTCGTTGGTGGTGAGTTGCGGATTGACGGCAACATCAAACTCGCGTCCCTGCTCTGCGAACTCCCAGCGATAAGGGGCCAGACCAGGCCCTTTTCGCCAGCCGATGCAGCGATGATTGACCAGATCCTGAGGATGTTGCGGCGTGCCTGCACGAGCCAGATAGGCGGGTGACGCCACCGCCACCTGACGCTGCGCGGTCGATACAGGCACCGCAATCATATCCTGAGCAATCACCTCCCCCAGCCGCACGCCCGCGTCATAGCCCTGCCCGACAATATCAAACTCCTCATCGGTGACGGTGATATCCACCTCCACCTGCGGATAAGCGGTAATAAAGCTTGCCAGCAGTTCTCCCCCCAGCATCCGCTCAGCAATCGAGGAGATCGCCAGCCGCAGCTGGCCCCGAGGTTCCGCAGCCAGTTCGGCAATATCGGTCACGGCGCGATTGAGCTGGTTGATCGCCGGCGCCACTTCGGCATAGAGCCGCTGTCCGGCTTCTGTCAGCTGAACCGATCGTGTGGTGCGCTGCATCAGCGTGATGTTAAGCCGGTCTTCCAGACGCCGCAGACTCTGGCTGATCGCCGGACGCGTAACACCCAATTGTTCTGCGGCCAGCCGGAAATTTCGCGTCTGCGCCACAATCACAAAAACTTCGAGAGCATTTTTATCGGCATTCATTGGTCAGATTGAGTTACCAGTGCGTAAAGCGTTCGGTGGATTATCTTTATAATCCAGTCGCCGTATGATCGCCAGTGACAACCTGACTGGAGAAACAAAATGACTCAGAAAGTGATTTTAATTACCGGCGCCTCAAGCGGCATCGGTGCAGGCATTGCACGTGAACTGGCGAAAACAGATGTCATTCTGCTGCTGGGTGCGCGGCGGGAAAGCCGCCTGGCCGCGCTGGCTGAAGAGCTGCAGTTCAATGGTGCAGAGGTGGCGATCAAAGCGCTTGATGTAACGCGCCGCGAAGAGATGACGCAGTTCGTTGAGTATGCGCTGGCGAGATGGGGCCGGGTGGATGTGATGATCAATAACGCCGGTATTATGCCCTTGTCACCGATGGCGTCGCTGCGGGTGGAAGAGTGGGAACAGATGATCGACGTAAACATCAAAGGGGTGCTGTATGGCATTGCGTCAGTGTTGCCGACCATGCTGGCCCACCAGCGCGGTCACATCATCAACATCGCGTCGATAGGGGCGCTGGCCGTGTCGCCCACCGCAGCCGTCTACTGCGCCACTAAGTTTGCGGTGCGGGCGATTTCCGACGGATTACGGCAGGAGAACAGTCAGCTACGGGTGACCTGTGTCCATCCCGGTGTGGTTGAGAGCGAGCTGGCATCAACCATTACCGATCCGGCAGCCGCCGAGGCGATGCAGCACTATCGCGCTATCGCGTTGCAGCCGGACGCCATTGGTCGCGCCGTTCGCTATGCCATTGAACAGCCTGAAGAGGTGGATGTGAACGAAATCGTGGTGCGGCCAACCCGAACGCAGCAGTAAGCAACCCGCCCGATGCGCTGTGTGCATCGGGCGGGCGGTTTTACTGTCAGTAGAGGCTTCTGCGGGTACGCTGCACGGTGATGGCGATGGCCGTCAGTGCCACCAGCATCAGAAATATCCCCAGTCCAACCATGGCGTTAAAGCCATAGACTTTGAACAGCAGCAGACCGGCAATACAGCCGCTCAGGAATGAAAACACGGTAGTCAGATGGGTGTGCAGAACCTTCTGGAAAAAGCGACGATCGTCGGTTTCAAGATGCACGGCGTGGGACGTATGGGCAAAGATCCACGACCCCAGCGCAATACCCGCATCGGTCAGCGTGCCGGTAATGTGGGTCGATCTGACGCGGCCATTGGAGAGCTGCGTTGAGGTCGCATTATGAATCCCCATTAAAAAGCCCAGCATTAACAGCACTTCCCCGTTAAAGCTTGGCCGGTAGAACACGATCTCAAAGATTGATGCCGCCGTCAGTGCCGCCCCTTCCGCCAGAATGATCAGACAGAATATGGTGCGTAACTTATGTTTGATCCCCACTACCACCGCCAGCCGGGCAACGGTACAGCCCAGCACAAAGGCAATAATCAGTGCCATCAAAAACAGCATGGTATGGAGGTCGCTGGTGGTCACTTCCTGGGAGATTTGCGAGGTGTTACCCGTCATATGCGATGGAAAAAATCCAAACGCGCCCAGCGCCATGGCATTAAGGATGCCGGCGGTAGTGGCAAGCACCAGCGCCAGCAGTCGATCTTCGGTATGCGAACGAACTTTCTTCTTTTTTATCAGCACAGGCTTCCCCACCTCAGGTGAATGCAAAACGTTCTTATAAGGCTTCTAGCATACAACCTGATGGAAATTATTCCTGTCAGAACCAGATAACTCTGATGAAATAAGCCATTAATTTTGCTGATTTTTATAAAGCTGATTCAGTTTACTTTTAAAAGTGTCAACGACGCGATGATTCACCAGCAGGTGATCACCAGAGAGGCTGACGGTGAACTCAGTCAACGATGAAGAGTTGCGCGCCTGTGGACGTAAAGGAGCGATGTGGTTCAGCATCGTCCGCCACCTGATAGCTGACTCCCGGTGTCAGCACGAAACGGCGACCATCTGCCAGTTCAGTGTGCAACTCACCCGCCATACACAGCAAAATATGGCCCTTTGTGCACCAGTGATCGGCGACATAGCCTGGTGAATAGTCGACCATCCGCACCCGGATATCGTTAAACTTCACGGTTCGCCAGGTCGCCTGCCCCTGGTCGCCGGGATGAATCGTCTCTTCAATCTGATCCCACTGGGTCAGGCCAAACGGCAGATTTTCAGTTTTCATGCGATTCCCTCAAGGCTAAGTGCAGGATAAACGTCAGGCCAGAGCCTGGGTAACGGCCTCTTCCGCGTGGATAAGCGTGGTATCAAACAGTGGCACACTGGCATCCGTGGCATCCACCAGCAGTGTGATTTCGGTGCAGCCCAGAATAATGGCCTCCGCCCCCTGCGCAACCAGCTGCTGCATGATCTCACCATAACGGCGACGCGACGCGGGATTGATCTCGCCCAGACAGAGCTCGTGGTAAATCACCTCATGCACAAAAATCCGATCCTCTCTATCCGGCGTGATCACCTCAAGACCAAACTGCTGCTGAAGTCGCCCGCGATAGAAATCCTGTTCCATGGTGAATCGCGTCGCCAGTAATCCGACCTTACGCACCCCGGCCTGCTGAATGCGCCGTCCGGTGGCGTCGGCGATATGCAGCAGCGGGATGCCCGTTGCGGCGCTGATTTGTGCTGCCACTTTATGCATGGTGTTGGTACAGAGTACGATGAACTGCGCGCCAGCCCGTTCCAGATTGCGTGCCGCTTCAGCCAGTATCTCTCCCGCCTGCTGCCAATCGCCCGCGGCCTGTAGCTGCTCAATGCGCTGAAAATCCACGCTATAGAGCACCAGCTCCGCCGAGTGCAGGCCGCCCAGCCGCTGTTTAACCTGCTGATTGAGAATACGGTAATAAAGCGCGGTAGACTCCCACGACATACCGCCTAACAGACCAATCACTTTCACAATGCACTCCGGGTTCAGGGGTTTTATTCCAGCATGCCAGATCGACATTGATCGGCAACGGCTTTGTTCAGTTGATACTGTTCTGAGGTCTGAAGCGTCGGGCAATCACCATTAACAGCACAACGCCAGCGCTCATGATCAGCCAGGCCTGAGTCATTGACGTTCCGCTATCACGCACCCAGCCTGCCAGCAGCGGCATCAGAGCCGCAATCAGATATCCGCCTCCCTGTACACGTGACAGCAGAATGCCCGCTTCTCTGGCACTGCGCGCATGATCCAGCGTGACGATCAGCGACAGCGGAAAGAGCGCACCGATGCCCGTACCCAGTAACAGTGAAGAGAGTATCGGCATCGTACCCGGGTAAAAGACCAGACTCAGCAGCCCCAGCAGCAACAGGGCCAGCACGCCGAGCAGCAGCGGACGGCGATCGGGAAAGCGATGTAACGTCGCCGAGACGATGAATCCTGCCACCACTTCGGTTAACGTCAGGGCCGCGAGCAGATAGCCACTGTGGCGAGCACTCCAGCCCAGTTGAATATAGAATGGCGGCAGCCAGGCCAGCACTAACGTATAAGCACCCGTGCCAATGCCGAAAAAGAGCATCAGCAACAGGGTACGCCGCACAGGCAGCGTCGCTGCATCAGAGGCCACGCTCACCTGCGGCGATCGCCTGACTAAAGTCAGCCAGATCAGCAGTGTGACCAGCGTTAACCCGCCAGAAAGCGCCAGCGCGGGTTGCAGGCCCAGCCATGAAAACAGCGGGTCAGCACCGGCAGCAGTCAGTGCCGCGCCCGCCATAATTCCCGTGCTGAACAGCGCCATCAGCGTCGCCGCGGCCTCAGCAAAGCGTTGCCGGATCAGAGCGGGCATCAGCGCCTGTATCACGCCAATTCCTGCGCCCCCCGCCAGCGCGGTGAGCAGCAGTTGAGAGGGAGTAAGCGTAACCCCGCGCCACAGGCAAGCGACAGTCAGACAGAGCAAACCGGCGGCGATTCCCCTTACCGGCCCGATGCGGGCGATCAGCCACGGGCCAGAGAGTGCGGCCAGACCCATCATCGCCACTGGCAGCGTGGTCAGCAGACTGAACGTCATCGCCGACAGCCCGGCCTGCAGTTGCAACACCGGGAACAGCGGGCCGATAATCGCCAGCATAGGCCGCAGATTCAGCCCGATAAGAAAAGCGATCACGGCAAACAGAATGGGGAACAACACCTTATTTTTCATCATCGACGCCTTAACAGAGGATTGACGATGACAGCACCGGGCTGCCACCATTTATCTTAACGTTAAGATAAATTTCCCCCGGTGTTAAGAGGCTGCGCACAACCCGACAACATAACCACAATATTTAAAGGTGATTTATGCATGACCATATTGATTTCGTTGTCAGTCAGTGGGACGACGCGATGCCCGATCTCGACGCCTCTTCAATGCGGATCTTCGGCAGGGTGCTGCGTCTGATGAAACATCTGGCGAAAGCGCGCAGTCAGGCACTGGAGCCTTTTGGTTTTCAGGAGGGAGAATTTGATGTGCTGGCGACATTGCGACGGGCGGGATCGCCTTTTCGCCTGTCGCCCACCCAGCTCTACCAGGCGCTGCTGGTGACTTCCGGTGCGATGACAAATCGTCTGAACCGTCTTGAGCAGCAGCATCTGATTGAGCGTATTGCCGCGCCAGAGGATAAGCGCAGCATGCTGGTCGGGCTGACGCCCCACGGGCAGCAGCAGATTGAGCATGCACTCCGCGTCCATACCGCTACGCAGGAGGCGTTGCTGGCACCGCTTGGCGCTTCAGAGCGTGCCGAACTGGAAAGGTTGCTTAAAACGCTGCTGCTGGCGTGTCCAGGCGAAGCGACAGCCGCAGAATAGCGCCGTCAGCGCTGCAGTTCGGCCACCGTCATGGTGAAGATAACCGGCAGGTGATCGGCGCTGGCATAGGCATGCGGCATATCGGTTCGCGCTACGGCTGCACAGCCCTGCTGCACCACCAGGGTCTGCTCACCCACCGTTAAGGCGAGCGTGCCCTGCTCGACGTGCAACAGTTCGAGCGTGCCTGAAGAGTGACCGGTTGAACGGAAAGCTTCGCCCGCAAACATCTGCCAGCGCCAGAGCTCGATCATATCCGGCCCACGGGTTCCCGCCAGCAGCTGTGCATAACCGCCCTGCTCACCCTGCCACAGCCGGGGCATTTCGCTGTTCTCAATCAGCCAGGCGTCAGGCGCATGCGCAACGTTGACGATATCTGCCACCGAGACGCCCAGTGCGGCAGCCACTTTACAGAGAATGGCAATGCTGGGATTGGCGACACCCTTTTCGATCTCCACCAGCATGCCTTTACTGACGCCAGCCCGGCGTGATAACTCATCCAGCGAGAGTTTCTGACTTTTACGCCAGCTTTTAATGCTGTCCGAAACAGCCTGATTGACACTGGCGACATCGGCACCCGCATCGGTCGTTATATTGACTTTTTTGGTCATCGGTCATTACTATGAAATAAATTAGTCACTGAGAGAGTATCCGATGTTATCTGTTCACCCGTCAATCGATCCCGCTGTTTTCGCGCTCGATCCCGGCTTTCGTGCCATGAGTATTGTGGTGGAAGCCACACCGATTACCCGACCAGACGTTGCCAGCGATGCACTGAAAAGCGCATGCCAGCAGGTGTTAAATGATGATGCGGCGTGGGCAGACGCGCATCTCGCCGCCTGGGCTGAGGTATTTAAAGCCTTTGGTGCCAAAGCGAAACGTACACCCTGTTCGGCAGAAGCATTGCGTAAGCGTGTGCTGCGGGATGGCGCATTGCCTGCCATCGATCCGGTTGTCGATCTCTATAACGCCATCAGCATTCGTTATGCGCTGCCGGTCGGGGGTGAAAATATCGCGGCCTATGCTGGCGAGCCACGCCTGGTGATAGCTGACGGCAGTGAACGTTTCGATACCGTTAAAGAGGGCGAGGTGGTTTATGAGTCGCCGGAACCGGGCGAAGTGATCTGGCGCGACGATCAGGGCGTGACCTGTCGCCGCTGGAACTGGCGTCAGGGTGTAAGAACCCGACTGGATGCCAGTGCGCAGCAGATGTGGTTCATTCTGGAAAGTCTGCCCGCTATGCCGCTCTCCGCGCTGCAACAGGCCAGCGACGATCTGGTTTCAGGATTACAGCAGATGATGCCGGGTGCGCAAATCAGTACGACACTGATTGAAGCGCCAGCAAACTGAACATTGCCTCAACAGCGGCTAAACGAGATTAACGGTGAGCGGAAACTGTGGCAGGATACGCGCCCTGCGTCTGGCCATACCCGGCTGACTTAACGGCACTCAACCGGTGACTAAAATGGCTAAAGTAAAATATATCCTGCCCCTGCTGCTGATCCTCGCCCTGGCCGCCTGGTGGTTTATCCCACACGACAGTGAGGAAGATAAGGCGTATTACGTCGCGGTGTTGTGCGCGATTGATCATGATAGTAAGCAGCCCCTCGACCGGCAGATGCAGAACGTCATTGAAGGCGGCAACTCTGATTATGCGCTGCAAAAAATCACTTATAAATCGGGGCTGGGCCGCAGCGTGATTGCTCGCTGGCAGCAACTGACACCTGATGAACAGCAGCGCGCCGTGCAGGATAATCTTCTCTGCCAGCAACTGCTGAAGCGCTGATTTCTGACGGGCGTGTTCATATCGTTATTCATATGATTTCGCGCTGGTCATCATTATGGCCGCGCCCGTCCTGGCTTATCCCTACACATCTGAAATTAAAGTGTTTTTTGTCTACGACTAACAGGTAAGCGGGCTTATGAATCCCTGATAACCTGATGCCGGAAGAATATGGGCTGATGGCTGAGAATCCGGAAATCTCAAAAATTGAGTGAAACTAAAACGGGGATGCTGACAGTGGCACTTACGTCCATAAGCTTTCATTATGAAAAAGCCCGCATTAGCGGGCCCTGAGCGTCATTTCAGTATGTTGTATCTGTAGAGCAAATTTCCGAAATCCTGTTTCATGCTAACGAAAAGAAGAATCTGGATAGTATTGTCCACGAAATCGTACAGAACACGATACTCTCCTTCAACATCAAGACGTTCGCGTAACAAAAGCCCGCGCTCTGAAAGATAAGCATTGTAGCGATACCTTTCAGGATCCTGACTGATATTGTCGACTGAATCCATGAGTAGATTATCGACAAATGCAGCCGCTTGCTGCGCCCCAACTGTTCCGCTCTTATAGGACTCAATGTCCTTGAGACACTGTTCAGCCAGAGGCGCGATTACCAGCTGATATTGTTCTGACACTCAAAGCCTCTCTATTATTTTCTTGCGGCACGTAACCTTCCCAGAACGTCTTCAGGGGTCATGCCTTTGCCATCAGCGACTTCCTTTTTAGCTTGCAAGGCCAGCTTGAAAAGGGCGTTTATGTTTCTTTCCTGCTCGATCTCTCTAATCTCAGCCTGACGCTCAGCAGCAGTCTGGATGAAGAGTTCAGAGACGCCGTTTTTTGTTACGTATACTCCTCCTTCGAAGGCGGCAGCATTTCCGAGACTGTCTCTGGCAAGCTTCTGGGACATGGTTTGATTTGAGTTCATACATGATTTCCGATTAGACAGGACGGGTAAAATCAAAGGGATTGCCGGTAGAGCCATCCAGATTTCATCGTTGATTAAAAAATTTCACAGACCGTAAGATTTGAACTGCCCCTCTCTTTTCCGAGGGTCATAGGATGAATATAACCTACGAGTGAAATCGTGTACATATTTATCCACCCTATCCACGTTACTGAATCTGGATGGCAAGGCATCGTCCTGATAGGTTTAAAATCAGAAGGTAGTCATGCTATTCAATGTATTGTATATAGCACGCAACACAGGCCCGGCGTTGATGTCTGAAATCGACTGAAATCGACTGAAATCGTCAAAAGATCGCCTTAACCACCAGCAATCACCTCTTCTGCCTATTGCCGATTTGTTAACACAACCCGCTATCGACTCTCAGCCTGCTTTAATGCCAGTAGCCTGTATGGTATGAAATCACTTAAAAGAGAAAAATATGACGATGCCAGAACGCAAAAATTACCCGCAACTGGGCGAAGTAAAAGCGCCTTATGTCCACGCAGTGAAGCATGGCGCGACGCTGTATGTCTCAGGACTGACCGCTTTCGGTACGGCGGCTCAGCAGGGAGATATGGCTGAACAGGCAGAAGCCATTTTTAATCAACTCAGGGCGGTTGCCGCGGCTGAGCATACGTCGCTCGCAGCGCTGCTGAAGGTCACGATATTCATCACCTCTTTCACAGAGATCACCGCGCTGCGGGAAGTGCTTTATCGCAACTTCGGCGAGCATCTGCCCGCCAGCTCGCTGGTACAGGTCAGCGGACTTTTCTCCGCTGACCTGCGCATAGAGATAGAAGCCATTTTTGCCCTGTGAGTAGAAAGCAGCGACATTCCCGATGCTAGAGTTGCAGATCCGCGGCGGCTGCACCCCGTGCCAGATAACCGATCCGATAGACTTCCTGCTCGCCAGCGGGGCGCTGGTGTGAAGCGTTAACGTCTACTCCCTGCCAGCGGCTCACATCCCAGGCGCTGATCCCTGTTGTTACCGGCAGTGTCGTAAGGTCTGAATGCGGTGGAATCGTCCAGCGGTTCAGCGTTATAAAGCGGGCATCGGCCAGATCCGGCATGTGGGTCTGCCCCTCAAGCGCCAGCCAGCTTTCGATGATCGGCCAGCCAAAATCCCTGACCAGCGTCGCAAAGCCAGGACTTTGCAGGAAACGCTGCATACCACTCGCCTCCCGCCAGAAATAGAGCGGCGCATAACGGTTTTCATTCTGTCCGTCATCATCACGGCAGGTGTAGAGATACGCCTTGGCCACCAGCCCTGGAAAGCCATCAAGCCGGGCTCCGTTCAGACTGATGCGCTGTTCAATGATGCCCATGTCGTAGTCAGCGGGCAGGGTAAAACGGTAGTGCATGATAATCATAACGCCTCCTGTGCCAGCATCCTGCCGCCGCTAAAGCTCCACTCTTCGGTGCTGTTAAACTGAATGATGATCATCACGTCGTCAGGATCGATCGCCATCTCCGCCTGAAGCGTCGTACAAAGTGAATGATAAAACCGTTGCTTCTGTTGCCGGGTTCGCGGTCGGCCTGCTGTCACCTGAAACAGCACGAAATTTTCGCTACGCCCGCCGCTGAGATAGTGACGATCAAATACCCGCTGTCCGGCGGGCAGCATCTCAATCAACTGAAAGCAATCATGCTCAGGAACGTCAAATTCCGCGACCAGCGCCTGCTGAAGCAGCGTGGAGATGTGATGCAGAGCCGCCTCGCTGTAGCCCTGACGCAGCGTAATTCGGGTAAAGGGCATCAGTAATTATCCTCCAGATAACCCAGCGCGGTGACGGCGGCGGGCCAGCCTGCGTAAAACGCCAGATGGGTGAAGCTCTCCACCAGTTCATCCTGCGTCAGCCCATTTTGTCGGGCGAAATCGATGTGCCACGGCAGCTGCTGGACCCGCCCCAGCGCGGTTAACGTTGCCAGTGTCAGCAGGCTGCGTTCACGCGTTGACAGCAGTTCGCGCTGCCAGATATCGCCAAACAGCACCTGCTGTGTCAGTTCGGCCAGTTTTGGCGCGCGCTGCGCCAGTGTTTCCCGATCAAGCGATTTTTTCATTGCACACTCCTCAGTGGTGAGACAGAGTGTCACTCAGGCCTTCAATCCTGAAAATCAAATTAATCAGCTATTACCATCCATAATTACAGGACAATAATGAACAAGGTACCGGAGTCCCTCGATATGGATGCGCTGCGCAGTTTCGTCGCTGGCATTGATGCCGGCAGCTTTGCCCTGGCGGCACAGCATCTGTGTCGGTCTGCCTCGGCCGTGAGTGCGCAGCTTAAGAAACTGGAGCAGCAATGCGGCACGGCGCTGGTGATGAAAAAAGGGCGTCATGTGCAGCTGACCCGCAGCGGTGAACAGCTGATGAGTTACGCCAGACGCCTGCTGTCGCTGAACGATGAGACATTGCGGGCAGTGAAAGGCGAAGCGTTGCAGGGCGAAATACGCATCGGGATGCAGGAGGATTTTGGCGAGGCGTTGATGCCGGACATTCTCGGCGCGTTCAACCGGCAGCATCCGGAGGTGATGCTGACCGCACGCGTCGACAGAAATCTGCCGCTGCTTACGGCGCTGGCCCGTCATGAGCTGGACCTGGCGCTGCTGTGGCAGGCAGAGCAGCAGGCTGGCACGCAGTTAATTGGTCAGTGTCCGTTAGCCTGGATACAGCATCCGGCGTTTGATCTGGCGGGATATCTGCAGCGCGGCGAGCCGCTGCCGCTGGTGGCATTCGATGCGCCGTGTGTCATGCGATCGCGCGCCATTGAGGCGCTGGATAAGGCAGGTATTCCGTGGCGAGTAGTGTTCACCAGCCACAGTCTTAGCGGGATCTGGGCGGCATTACAGGCCGGGCTGGGCATCACCCTGCGCACCCGCGCAGGGTTGCCGGAGACGCTGGTGATTGAATCACACCGGCTGCCAATGCCCGGCTATCTGGGTATCGCGCTCGCCCGCTCAGATCAGGGTGACGATCCGGCGCGAGCACTCTTGCAGCATCTGATCACGCAAGCCGCCCTGCCCTTTATTCAGCGCTGACTGCTGTCTGAAATGCCCGCTGAACCAGAGACGAACAGTATTTTGCTGAGATGTCGCGGTCACCGAACAGAATATGAAACATCACCGGCGCCACGACCACATCGATGATGCGATCAACGTCAAAGCCTGATTCGCCGCGTGCCTCGGCCCGACTTTTCAGTGTTTCAAGATGCTGATAGGTAAACCCACAGCATTTCTGGCTCGCCACTTCAGCCTGACTTCCTATCACATCAGCCAGAAGCTCACGACCGACTTTGGACGACATCTCTTCAGCATACTGCTGGATGAACGCGGTAAGATCGCCGGCCGTCGATCCGGTATCTTCCGGTTCTGCAATGGGCCGCATCCGTGCCACGGCCACATCCGCCAGCAACTGGGACAGATCGCCCCAGCGCCGATAGATCGTGGAAGGTGTCACACCTGCCTGTTCGGCGATCATCGGCACTGTAATAGCTGAACGATCAAGCGTTTCAAGCAAGCGGTTAACGGTGTTATGCACTTCCGCCTGAATACGTGCGCTGCGCCCACCCTGCCGAATCATCTCCCTCGCCATCTCTTTCTCCCGCTTTTATCAGCCTGAACGTCATGGTTAAAGCAACGAAGTTGCATTAACAGATACCGGCAGTGTACCGCATCTCAGGCTGAGCAGGCGCTAATGTGTGCTATCGGGCGATTGAGAATCAAGGCTGCAGTTTACTCAGGACAGATTTAACCGGCTCGGCGGTGAGACGTGACGAACGGTTATCTGATGCGCCTATCCATAAAAGACTGACTGCCATAACTGCTGAAATAAAAATTGTACGAATATCCATAAAGCCTCCCCTGATTAAGGTGGCTAAAGTAATCCACACAGGGGAGTATTAATCGCGGGATAAGAGAGGGTTTAAAGGGACTTTGCGCGAAAAGGTGGCGCAGATTTCGCCACGCCTGAATCACAAACGGGAAAGATCAAACTTATTCGGTAACGATGTTGCCAGCCGCAAGCCAGTCACGTCGTGTCAGGGTGTACATCAGGCTGGGAGGCAACCCCTCAGGATCGTCGACCTTTTTCAAAAAGGTCAGGCCCGCTTTTTCCAGTACCCGCCGCGAAGCCAGATGGTTTTCGCGCGTCACACCCGTAATGATGCTCAGCCCGGCCTCTTCGAATCCGTAGCGAATGGCTCTGCGGGAAAGCTCGGTGGCATACCCTTTTCCCCAAGCAGCAGGCTCAAACCGGTAACCGAGATTATTCGTCTGACGACCGTCAAACTGGCTTCTGAAAACGCCCCCAAAGCCAATGATTTTATCCGGACGGGCTTTCTCAAATATCGTCCAGTCGCCAAAACCCTGTTCCTGATAGCTCTGTAATATGCGCTCTATGGCCTGAATGGCATACGTTCTGTCGGGCCATGGACCTCGCGGGTTAAATTTATGCGTTTCGGGGTCGCCATAAATTCTGAAGAGGTCGTCAAGATCCTCGCGAAGAGTATATCTGTAGAGCAGCCGCTCTGATTCCCAAACCATCATGCGCTCCTTTTGGGTGCTGAATAAGCAATCTTTACTCTTTATATCAGCAACTTCTGCTGTCACCAACTCTGTTAATACGCTTAACGAACGGTGGCTAATTTCAGAGCACAAGCCGCGGTTTTGTACTCATCTGATTGCAAAATATGGATCTCTCATCAGAGGCTGTCACTTCGTTGTGTTGTGCTTCTGATATTGGTAAAGGGTGGAAAGAGGTTGCCGCCCCAGGTAATAAGCTGTTTTCGCGGCGGGAAGACGGATTCACCTGGGGCGATTGCCATAAAGGGTGGCGAACGGGTTCTGAATACGCTGCATGGGTGTTAAAGTGCAGCTTAAACTGGCGCGTCGGGTCTGTGTAGTCTCACCTTCAGCGTTATGAGGATCTGAATAGTGAAAGGAAAGTGCAAAAATGTCTGAACAGAGCAGCATTATCACTGAACTTACCGAACTTGAAGGTCTTTACGGCACGGTCGCCCGGCCCTCTGTCGCTAAAGAGACGGATCATATTCATCCCGCCTATCGTCCGTTTATCGCCGCCTCGCCTTTTGTGGCGCTGGCAACGTCGGGGCCTGAGGGACTGGATGTTTCACCGCGCGGCGATCCGGCCGGATTTATCGAAATCGAAGATGACAAGACCCTGTTACTACCCGACAGACGCGGCAATAACCGCATCGACAGCCTGCGCAACATTCTGCATGACAATCGGGTAGCGCTGCTTTTTCTCATCCCTGGCATTGGCGAGACGTTGCGCGTGAACGGCACGGCAGCAATCAGCACCGACCCGGCGCTGCTTGAGCGCTTTGCCATCAACAATCAGCTGCCAAAAACCGTATTGCGCATCACTGTGGAGAGCGTTTTCTTTCAGTGCAGCCGGGCGATTATTCGCTCCGGATTATGGGATGCCGAAACGCAGATCTCACGGCAGTCGCTGCCCAGCACCGGTTCCATCCTCAAACAGATTGCAGAGATTGATGGCGATGCCTACGACAAAGCGCTGCCTGAGAGATTGAAGAACTCACTTTACTAATCGCCGTTCAGGGCCTGGAGGCTTCACTTGATCCGGCGTGCTGATGAGTGAAGTACTTATACTTTCGGAACGGAGATCACAAGTGCGCCTGCAGTCACGCCTCTAAGCGCAAACAGCGATAGCGTTACGCAAAGCTCTCCAGTATCTGCTTTGCATCCAGGTAGTCGTAAGAGGTCACTTCAATTTTATTATTGCTGAGATCGCTGAAATAGACGGACATCGACACGTCATGGTCGCTGACGCTGAAAGAGATTTTATTCTTACGGAGTACAGGCATAAGTTCGTTGAAAGATGAGGCTGCCACCCCGAAAGCCACCGTATGGCCTGGTGGCTGAGATTTTCGCAGGAAAAGAGAGAGTGATGCCCTGTTATTTCTTATGACCAGCGGCCCACCCTGTTCAAACCAGAAGTACAGGGAAGGGTCGCGTTCAAAGCCCAGGATCTCGTTGTACCACTTTTCTGCCTGTTCAATATTTTCAACGTAGAGATGGATATGATCGATCTCAGCTATCTTCATCATCTGGCTCCCTGATTGTTATTAACAGTGAGACTCGCCGAAACATTATTGATAAACAACCCGAAAAGCACATGACAACATGAAATTTACCATGATTCTTTATGGCGGACAGAGATTACCCTAAAGGCTCCTGCGACAATCATATTGCTTAGCTTGTTTAATTAAAGCCTCACTTATCCTTTTTTAAGCAGACCAGTGCAAACCTTCCTCGTTCCGCTACAGATTCTGATATATCGGAAGCCAGTTGAGTGGCCATGGAAAAGGCTTCATCACATATATTTTCTAATTCTTTAATCAGCATTTCTCCGGCTATACGCCGTACCATCGGTGAGCGGTCAAGTATGGCCATCCTTAAGATATCAATAAAAGGCCTGGAAACGGCTATTGTTTTTTCATTTAAAACAGGTACACGCCGTCGTACGCCAAAGGCTTTATCAATCCACTTCCATTCCATCCCCTCGGACCAGATAATTTTGCCTTCGAACAGGCAGCGGTACGCCTTCGCACGCAGTGAGGGCTGAATGGAGGATTCAGCAATCTCAGACAGAAAATTATCTAATACTGACGTGCGTCCTGCTTGGGTAAAGACAGTTGCAGCAGGCCCCGAAGAAGTGCAGATAAGTCTTTTTTTCAGAGAGGCAGTGACGTTCTCCATTGAAATAATGTCTGTCAGTACCTCGTGTTCCTTCTCACCCGCTCTTCCCCATGAGGTCCAATAGGGAAGCGTTATAAACAAGACATCCACGATAACTTCCGGGTCAGAAGCTGCTGCGATTGAGGGAAGTGCTTCACGGGCGGCTTCTCTCACCTGAGGAACCCAATCATTTAACCTTCTGACGGCTAAGGCAAATAAAAAACTGTTGGGTGCACCAACTGATAATGTTCGTAATGCGCGTTCCCGCCGAAAACCATCTGCATGACATAAGTCCATCCACCTGAGAGAACCCACCTGCTGGATCTCAGCACCTGTCCGTTTATAACCTGATGTATAAAAAGATGAGTCAATCTGCCAGCGTATTAATCGCTCCCAGTCATCAAGACTTTTCAATGGCAGTTGTGACGTTGCAGCCACGAAAGCTGATATATCAGGCCGTATTCTCTGATAAAAAATATCGAAGGTGAGTGATTTTTTGACTGCTTCAGTAACTTCCTGTTTAAGGCTTTCCTGCAATAGCATGCGCCCTTTTCCCCAAATTAAATTTATAAAGGTTTGAGCTTATCTATAAAGTCACGGTGGCCCAAAGTCAACGTGCCTCTGCCAGCACATGAACTCCCGTCAGTAGAGGGTCACTACATCAAATATCCTGATAAAAGGCTTGCCTCTGTCAAAAAGCAGACGTAACACCTTGAAGAGCTCTCACCGTTACAAACTCTCAGACACGCCTTCAGCCCCACCGCAATAAACGTTAAAGCAAAGATATTGCATTAAGGTTCAGATAGCCGTATACCTTATTAAAAGCTAATACTTTGCATTAAGGTGATTTCCATGAACCCCACATTGACGCCTCAGGCTGCTGCCCGCACCACGCTTTTCAGTTTTACCGGTGCGGCGCTGATCTCCGCCACCAGCAGTGCGCCAACGCCGCTCTACCCACTTTATCGCAGCCTGTTCCATCTGACGCCGACCATGCTGACGTTGATCTTTGGCGCCTATGCTTTCGCGTTGCTGGCCGCGCTGCTGACGGTGGGTAAAGTGTCCGACTATACCGGCCGCCGTCCGCTGATGCTGCTGGCGCTGGCGATCAATGCGATCGCGCTGGTGATCTTTATGACTGCCGGTTCTGCGGCGACCTTAATCGCCGCCCGGCTGGTGCAGGGCTTTGCTACCGGTATTGCCTTGCCGACCTTTGGTGCCAGCCTGATTGACGCCAGTAAAACCCGTGGGCCACTGCTGAACTCATTCACCGCCTTTCTGGGGATGACGCTGGGCACGCTGGCGGGCGGCATACTGGTCACCTTTGCGCCCTTTCCCACGGTGACGCTCTATGCGCTGCTGCTGCTCCTGATGCTGGTTGCCATGGCGCTGTTGCCGCTGATACCAGAAACCATTGCGCCTCAGCCGGGTGTTCTGGCCGCACTGCGACCTCAGGTCAGCATACCGCGACGCGCGCTGGGCCCGCTGTTAATGGTGACGCCGGTTAACATCGCAACCTGGATGCTGGGCGGATTTTACCTTTCACTGATGCCCTCAATGGTGGCGAACGCAACCGGCCTGACATCGCCTTTTATCGGCGGCTCGATTGTGGCGACGCTGATGCTGAGCGCAACGGCAGCAGTATTTCTCTTTCGCCCGTTACCGCCTGCGCGGGCATTAGTTATCGGTACGCTGATGCTGATAGCGGGCGTCAGCGTCACGCTTGCGGGCCTTTCTCTGCACAGCGTGGCCTGGCTCTATCTCGGCACTGCCACTGCGGGTCAGGGATTTGGATCGATTTTCTCCAGCGTGCTGAAGATCATTATGCAGTTAGCTGAAAGTCATGAACGCGCCGGACTGTTCTCCGCCTTTTTAATCAAAAGCTATCTCGCCTTTGCCCTGCCTGCGATTGCCGCCGGAATGGCAGCGCCCCATATCGGGCTGAACCAGACCGCCTGGTTCTATGGCATGACTATTATCGTGCTGGCACTGGTGTCGCTGCTGGCGATCAGAGGTCGCGCTTTAGCCGGAGCGGCCAGTTAATAAACCCGCCCGACGCGGCCAGATATCTGCCGCGTCATCCACAAACGGCAATTTTCACTTACACTCAACGGATTAATTTCAGGCGCAGTTGCTGCGTGATACCGTGAGTATGATGTCGAAATCCCAATCTGATGCGGTTTTAGCCCGGTTTTCATCCGCCACACGACGCTGGTTTTCTGCCACCTTTGTTGCACCCACGCCGGTGCAGCAGGCGGCATGGCAGGCGATAGCCAGCGGAGAACATGCGCTGGTGATCGCCCCGACCGGTTCAGGGAAGACGCTGGCGGCCTTCCTCACCGCCATCGACACGTTGTTTCAGTTCCGAACCGCGCAGCCCTCACCTGCACGTGAAACGACCACCCGCATTCTCTATATTTCACCGGTTAAAGCGCTGGCCGCGGACGTACAGCGCAACCTTAATCTGCCGCTGGCAGGCGTTTACGCTGAGCGGCAGGCGCTGAATGAGCCAGAGATCACTCTGAATATCGGAATGCGATCCGGCGATACACCCAGTGCAGAGCGCGCCAGGCTGGTGCGCCGCCCGCCCGATATTCTGATCACCACACCCGAGTCACTGTTTCTGATGCTGACCTCAAAAGCGCGAACGACGCTGCAGGGCGTGGCCACGGTCATCGTCGATGAGGTGCATGCGGTGGCGGGATCGAAGCGGGGTTCCCAGCTGGCGCTGAGCCTGGAGCGGCTCGATGCGCTGCTGCCACAGCCCGCCCAGCGTATCGGGCTTTCCGCCACGGTACGACCGGTTGAGCGGGTGGCCGCCTTCCTTGGCGGCTGTCAGCCCGTTCAGGTCGTTAATCCGGCCGCCGATCGGACGCTGCACCTGACCATCGAGGTTCCGGTCGAAGATATGACCGATATCGCCAGCCCCGATGACCTGACCGGTGAAGCCACCTCTGCCAGCGGTTCGATCTGGCCGCACATTGAAGCGCGCATTCTGCAGCAGGTCATGTCCCATCGCGCCACGCTGGTGTTTGTGAATTCGCGTGGCCTGGCGGAAAAGCTGACTGCGCGGCTCAATGCGCGTTATCTCGCGCAGCAGACAACCGCTGGCGATTGGGATGCAGAACCGGACGACAGTGATGATCTTATTGCCCGCTCACATCACGGGTCCGTCTCGAAGGAGCAGCGAGGCGAGATTGAAGCCGCACTGAAGCTGGGCAGACTGCGTTGCGTGGTGGCGACTTCCAGTCTGGAACTTGGCATTGATATGGGGCCGGTGGATCTGGTGATCCAGGTGGGCGCACCGCTTTCAGTCGCCAGCGCACTGCAGCGGGTGGGACGCGCCGGACATCAGGTTGGCGGCGTATCAACCGGCATCCTGTTTCCGCGCACCCGGCGCGATCTGCTGGATTCGGCCGTCATATTGCAGTCAATGCGTGCGGGCCAGCTCGATGCGCTGGCTCCGCCGCGTAACCCGCTCGATATTCTGGCGCAGCAAACCCTGGCGGCCGTCGCAATGGATCCCTTACAGGTCGATGATTGGTACGCGCAGGTCTGCCGGGCCGATCCGTTTCGCACTCTGTCGCGTCGGCTGTTTGATGCCACGCTCGATATGCTGGCGGGTAAGTTTCCCTCAGACGCTTTTGCTCAGCTGCGGCCGCAGCTGGTGTGGGATCGTCAAAGCGGACTGCTGGCGCCGCGACCCGGCGCTCAGCATCTGGCCGTGACCAGCGGCGGCACCATTCCCGATCGCGGCATGTTCAGCGTCATCCTGCCGGAAGGCGAAGAGCAGGCTGGCTCACGTCGTGTCGGCGAACTGGATGAAGAGATGGTCTATGAGTCGCGGGTCAATGACATTATTACCCTGGGCGCAACGTCGTGGCGGATTCAGCAGATTACCCACGACCAGGTACTGGTGGTGCCTGCGCCAGGCCGTCCGGCTCGTCTGCCTTTCTGGCGCGGAGAAGGTGTGGGCCGCTCGGCGGATTCGGGTGCCAGCCTCGGGCTGTTTCTGCGTCATCTGAGTGCGGCTTCACCGGTAGACGCGCAGGAGCAGTTGCGCGCGCTGGGGCTGGATGCCCGCGCAGTCACAAATCTGCTGGCTTTGCTGGCTGAACAACGCACCGCGACCGGCGTACTGCCGGACGATCGCACATTGCTGATCGAACGCTGCCGTGACGAAATCGGCGACTGGCGGGTGATCCTGCATTCGCCCTGGGGAAAGCGGGTCAATGCGCCCTGGGCGCTGGCGATTGCCGCCCGAATCCAGCAACGCCTGGGCATTGATGCTTCTGTTGCGGCCAGCGATGACGGCATTGTGGCCCGCTTTCCCGCCAGCGAGGGAGTGTTACCCGGCGTTGACCTGTTTATGTTCGACGCCGACCAGTTGACCCGGGAGGTCACTGAGAGTGTCGGTCAGTCGGCGCTGTTTGCCGCCCGCTTCCGTGAATGTGCCTCACGCGCTCTGCTGCTGCCGAGGCGTAATCCGGGCAAACGATCGCCGCTCTGGCAGCAGCGGCTGCGCGCCGGTCAGTTGCTGGAAGTCGCACGACAGTATGACGATTTCCCAATCCTTATCGAAACTGCACGCGAATGTCTGCAGGATGTCTACGATCTGCCTGCCCTGCACCAGCTGATGGAACAGATAGCACAGGGGAAAGTAAAGCTGGTCGAGGTGACGACCGAACAGCCCTCCCCTTTTGCCGCACCGCTGCTGTTTGGCTATGTTGCAGAGTTTATTTACACCAGCGACGCCCCCCAGGCAGAAAGGCGCGCCTCCCTGCTGGCGCTCGACAGTAACCTGCTGGGTGAGCTGCTCGGCCAGACCAGCAAGCGTGATTTGCTGGCACCTGACGTCGTTGAGCAGGTTGAACAGGAACTGCAGCGCATTGATTCCCGCTATCAGGCACAACACGCCGAAGGCATTATCGATCTGCTGCGCGATCTTGGCCCGCTCCCGGTTGCCGGTATTGCGGCACGTTTCAGTGGCAACGGCCAGCAGATCGCGGAAGCCATGACGCAGTTCGCTGCCGCGCAGCGAATGATCCCGGTCACCCTTGCCGGTGAAGAGCGCTGGGCGATCATTGAAGATGCAGCCCGCCTGCGCGATGCACTGGCCGTTGTACTGCCTGACGCTCTGCCCGGAACATTTCTGGAGCCGCAGGCCAATCCGCTACGCGATCTCATTAACCGCTACGCCCGAACCCATACCCTGTTCACCGCCCGACAGCTGGCCACGCATTTTGGTCTGGGTGTGGCCGTCGTGAATGAGGTGCTGCTTTCCCTGCATCAGCAGGGCAACCTGCTCAATATGGGTTCGCCAGAGGGCGCATCGGAAACGGAGTGGGTTTATACAAAGATCTTCAAACGGTTACGCTTACGTTCACTGCAATCAGCACGTGAAGCAACCCGGCCTGTTCCACCTGCCGCCTGGATCAACCTGCTGCTGGAGCGTCACGGTGTGCTTAACACACAGCGTGAAGAGCATCAGGGGGTTAGCAGGCTGTTACGTGTGATTGAGCAACTTGCGGGCGTGCCGCTACCGGCCTCGCTGTGGGAGTCACAAATCCTGCGCGCCAGGATAGCCGACTATCAGCCCGCGATGCTCGATGAACTGTTAGCCAGTGGCGAGGTTACCTGGTGCGGACACAAAGCGCTGGGTCAGAATGATGGGTTGATCTCGCTGCACCTCACGGAATATGCCGCTGAAACACTGCCGGTGATTGACACTACGCAGCCTCTGACGCCGATTCAGCAGGCGACTCTCGACGCCCTTAGCCGGGGTGGCTCGTGGTTTGTTCATGAGATCATGGCACTGATGGACGAGGCAGAAACGCAAACCACCGACATTTATGCTGCCCTGTGGCAACTGGTGTGGCAGGGCTATGTCACTGCCGATAGCTGGATTGCGGTGCGTGGGCTGCTGACCACGCCAGGCGCCCCCCTTTCACGTCCCGCGCGTTCCCTGCGCACCCGTTTTGGTCAGCGCTTCACCCCGGGCGCACTTTCTGCACGCCGACCGGCGGTCAACACGCTGGCTGGTCGCTGGTCGCGGGTTAACCGACAGGAGGTTGCTCCTGCCCGGCTGGCCCTGTCGCTGGTGGAAAATCTTCTCGACCGTTATGGGGTGATCAGCCGTGGTAGCGCGATATCGGAACAGATCCCGGGAGGATTCCCGGCGTTACAGCCGGTATTACGCAGCATGGAAGATGCCGGACGGCTGCTGCGTGGCCGGTTTGTCGCTGGTGCGGGCGGCGCGCAGTTTGCCGACCATAACACCATTGAGCGGCTGCGGGAGCTGGCAGAAAAGCCGCTGACCGCGACAGAGGCTGTGGCGCTGGCCGCACCGGACCCGGCAAATCCGTTTGGCGCGTTACTGAGCTGGCCGCTCCACGCCAGCGGCATCCGCCCGACCCGCCGTCAGGGGGGACGCGTGGTGATTGCAGGCGGCGCGCTGGTGCTTTATCTGACGCCGGGAGGCAAAGAGTTGCTGACATTCATCGACGATCCCGCGCTGCAGCAGATCGCGGTGGCGGCGCTGAGCCTGGCACTGAAGCGTGAAAAGCCCGCGAGTTTCACGCTGGAGAAGGTAGATGGTGAACCGGTTTCGCAGTCACCACTGCTTAACGCGTTGCGACATGCCGGATTTTCACGGGTGCCACAGGGGTTTAGCTGGTATAGCTGAGTTGTTTTCGCGTCCGTTTTTTTCGCGCACAAAGTCGATAAATGCCTGAAGCGGGGCGGGGATCAGGCGGCGATCGTTGTAATAGAGCCACGGACCGGAGAAAGTCAGCCACCAGGGTTGCAGCAGCGGTTCCAGGCTGCCGCTGTCAAGGGCTGGCCTGAGCCACTCGTCAAACAGATATATCACGCCGCTTCCGGCGATGGCCGCCTCCACCGCCAGATCCATAGCGCCACCGACCGAAACCACCAGCGGCCCGCTGGTTTCAACGCTGATCTCTTCGCCCTCGTGGCTGAAGGTCCAGTCAGCCATGATGCCGCTGGCATAACGGCCACGCAGACAGCGATGATGGATCAGGTCGCGCGGATGTTCCGGTCGTCCATGTTCTGCCAGATAAGCCGGAGAAGCCGCCAGCGCGAACCGTTGCTGTCTGGGGCCAATGGGCATCGCCACCATATCCTGCTCCAGCCGCTCATCATAACGAATCCCGGCGTCACAACCGTCACGAAAGACATCCTGCACGCTGCTCTCCGCCACAATTTCCAGCCGGATGTCGGGATAACGCTGCAAAAATTCCGGCACCAGCGCGGGCAGCACCAGCCGGGTTGCACTGACCGGCACATTCAGCCGCAGCGTGCCACCAGGGGTGTTTCGGTAGCGATTAACCGCATCCAGCGCGGCGTTAACTTCATTGATCGCGGGCAGCAGACGTTCCATCAGCGCCCTGCCCGCTTCGGTTAATACCACGGTGCGGGTGGTACGGTGAAACAGACGAATGCCCAGCTGTTGTTCCGCCCGTCGTACCGCATCGCTCAGGCGTGACGCATTGCTGCCGGTGACGCGTGCCGCTTCCCGAAATCCTCCCGCTTTTGCCACCGCCACGACGGCATCCAGCAGCGCCATATCGATCGCCATTGTGCATAACCCCGTACAGTCTGTCCTGATTTCACCGGATAGTTGCACAGCTGAATCACCGTTACAATTGATCTACATTCACGCAGGAGGTTTTCATGTCAAATACCACCATGACTTTTACGTTAGGCGATCGTGAAGTTAACCGTATTGGCTACGGCGCAATGCAACTGGCCGGGCCGGGCGTGTTCGGCCCGGTAAAAGATGAAGCCCGGGCAATCCAGGTTTTGCGCGACGCTGTCGCGGCAGGCGTTAATCATATCGACACCAGCGATTTTTACGGTCCGCACGAAACCAACCAGCTGATTAAAAAGGCGCTCCATCCCTATCCGCAGGATCTCTGCATCGTCACCAAAGTGGGTGCCCGACGCGACGCCAAAGGCGGCTGGCTGGCGGCGATGGAGCCAGAGGCGCTGAGGCAGGCAGTGGAAGATAACCTGCGCAACCTGGGGCTGGATGTGATTGAGGTGGTGAACCTGCGCAGTATGTTGCATCCGGCCAGGCCCAAAGAAGGCTCTCTTAAGCCACAACTGGAGGCGCTGCTGGCGTTACAGGCACGCGGACTGATTCGCCATATTGGACTGAGTAACGTTACCGCCACGCAGATCGCAGAAGCTCAGGCGATGACGCCGATTGTCTGCGTGCAGAATATGTATAACCTGGCGCATCGACAGGATGATGAGCTGGTGGATCAGCTGGCGCAGCAGGGAATTGCGTATGTGCCGTTCTTCCCGCTGGGCGGCTTCTCTCCGTTGCAGTCGGATCAGCTTAATGAAGTGGCTGCATCCCTGAATGCCACGCCGATGCAGGTCGCACTTGCGTGGCTGCTGCGGCGATCGCCAAATATTCTGCTGATTCCAGGCACCTCTTCCCCGGAACATCTTAAAGAGAATCTTGCCAGCGACAGCCTGGAACTGTCGGATGATGTGATGGAAATGCTGAACGCTATTTAACATCAGGCCCGCACGATGCGGGCCTGCTGCTGTACTGATTCAGAAACTGCTGAGACAGGCCGCAAGTTGCGGCTTGTTGCTACAACTGATGTGGTGATCGATTCGGTTAATCATATAAGGATAAAACGGGTTAGAGGTGGCGCGCATAATCGAGTCCAGCCCGACAATCAGCACCGCACTCTCGCCGCGCAGTGACAACGTCCCAAAACTGATACCAAACTCATTCTTCTGCGCGGGCGCGCTGCCATATAACCCATCCTCGGCCGGGAATGGAATCGCAACGTGCGACAGTGAGTAGAGACCCGCCGGATAGGCAATTGCCAGCGGCTGAATCCGTTCCTGCATCTCTCCCGCGGGAACGCTTTTCGTCACCATCTCCAGTGAGGTGGCGGAGGCATTGGTGATCACTGTGGATGAGTAATTCCGACGCGCCGCAGGCAACAGCTGATTAACCGCGGTATATGAGGAGTGGCGGAATAACGGACTGACGCTGACCGCCTGATTGATATCGAACAGCACCAGTTCGCTGCCGTTCACTGGCAGATAATTATAGAGCGAGCGGATGACCGAAGGCGTACTGACGGTGGAATCCATGACCGACTGAAAGGTTAGCACGGGCGGGAAACCGGAGAGCTGCTGATTACGCGCATATTGGAGGATCTCTTTCTGCAGCGCCTGCGTCAGCAAATAGGTCTGCCGGGCAGCGTGAACCGGAAAAGAGTTGTATTTAAACGGATTAAACTCCGGCACGATATTCAGCCAGGCCGTTTTCGAGAAGGCAGGGAAAACAGAGGGCAACCCGGCAACACCTGCGAACCGGGCAAAACGAGTCACACCGATCATCGGCGATAACAGAATCAACTGCTGCGTACGACGCAGCGTATGATCGCCCAGGCTGTCGAGCGCATATTTTACCGCCAGCGCCCCGCCGTTCGAGAAACCCACCAGATGCAGCGGCGTCTGCGTGCCCGCCAGCCGGGTCGCTTCCCGCACCGCCAGGCGTGTGGCGGCCATCCAGTCCTGCCAGTCAACATCGGTCAGACCCGCAGGCACCGTACCGTGACCCGGTAACCGTATCGCCACTGCCACATAACCCTGCTGACGGTAAGCCTCTGCCACATGCCGCAGACTGTAAGGACTGTCGGTCAGTCCATGTAACAGAACCACCGCACCGCGCGGCCTGCCCGTCGGTTGCAGAATATAGGAACGGTTCCAGTCCTGCGCGAAATGCCCCGGATAGATCATGCTGCCAGCATAGTATCGGTTGAGTGGCGTTTTATCTTCCGCATCCAGCCGGTTGCTGACCTGCTGCTTCATCTCGTCGAACAGATGATTTTCGGCCTTGAGGTAGTCGGCATAGGTCGCATTATCAAGCTGTTCCACTGTCAGTTCATGCGGGACCCAGGTGTGCCAGCGATGTAACTCCGGCCCGCGCTCCGCTTCATAGATTCGAATAATCAGTAGCAGCAGTAACAATACTCCAGACACAATCGCAAGACGCCAGAGCCTGCGGGTGACGGTTTTCCACCTACGGGTCATAAATCCTTTCCTGAAAAATTAAAATGCATAGCGAAACCACGCGAACAGCACGTTGCCATTATTGTACGTGCCCGGAATATAGGTGAACTGTACATTCAGCGCCTTATAACCGGCAGAGAACAGCGGCAGAATAATCGGTAGCGGAATATAGTTACCAAAATCTTCGCGTGCGGTGATACCGGCGGTTAATCCCGCGCCAAGACGAAAGTCCTGATTCGAACCTGGATACCAGCCCTTCTCCCAGCCATAACCGACAATCGGCTGCCACTCATTGTGTGAGTCTTTGAAAGCCATTGCATAAAGCGCGCTCCAGTTGCCGCTGTCGCTGTAGCGGGAAATGCCCAGACCGCCTCCCCAGGGATTCTCGTTATAGTTATCGGTTTTTTCTTTGTCGTACATAAAGCGGGCGTGCCAGCTGATAAATGGCAGGTAGAGATCGGTATGCTGAGGCGCGTTCCAGGTCTGCGCAACATCGTCAGTGAATCCATTCCACCAGGAGGAGATTGGTGTGTTTTCAGCATGCAATGGCGCAGCAGTCAGCAATGCGGCAAAAACTGCCGTGGTGGTTGAAATTTTCATAGTGCGTACCGGTCAGCGTGCGGAGCAGATGAAAAATGAGTATAGCGCAGAGCCTGAGGCAATCTTTGTCAGCGGTCATGCTTCGCTTAACCGGGGATTTCTGAAGACAACAACGACAATTTATTCAGTCAGGTCTGGCGATTTCAGCCTGAAATCGCCAGACCTGTTTGAAAACTAATCGAGGAAAAATGGCTGATTACAGTGAATGTTGTCTGCTGGGATTTAGTGAGGATAAGGACCGGGAAAATGCGGTGCAACGGTATGTAAGAAGATAACAAGATAAGGAGGTAAGGAGGTAAAACCGGATTCAGCCGGTGGGCTGAATCCGGTGGGAGACTCAGGAGGCTTCAGCCTCTTTTGGCTTTTCACCAAACTTCTCTTTCATGTGTGACTCAATCTCTTCCAGGCTTTTGCCCCGCGTCTCTGGCACCATCGCCATCACGAAGATCAGCGACCCGACGTTAATCGCGGCAAAGATAAAGAAGGTGGTGCTGCCGGCATATTCCATTATCGGTGGAAAACCAAAGGCGACTATCGCGTTAAAGATCCACTGTAGTGAGACAGCGCCGCCGGTTAACACGCCGCGCAACTGCATCGGGAACAGTTCCGACATCATCAGCCAGTAGACCGGGGAAATGCACATCTGCATGCAGAACAGGAACAGCAGAATACAGGCCAGGGCGAGGTAGCTCTGCATCAGGCTGGGAGCGATAAAGGTCATCACGCTGCCCAGCATAATCTGCGAAGCGACCACCAGACACAGGCCGGTAATCAGCATCGTCCGGCGCGGGAAGCGACTAACCGCCCAGATACCGACAATCGCCGCCACCACTGAGACCACGCCGTTACCGATGGTCGCGGCAATCGAGGCGCTGGTGCCAAGTCCGGTCTGTTTAAGGATGATCGGGGTGTAATACATAAAACCATTTACCCCGGTGAACTGGGCAACAAAGCCCAGACCGACGCCGATAACCATCAGGCGAATCACCCACTTCTCACGGATCAGGGTTTTCGCATCCGGCCCACGTTCCGCCGCTCTCGCCTGCTTCTTCATCTGCGCCATCTCATGGCGCACTTCACGCGGCGTTTCACGCAGATACTTCAGGATCTTTTTAGCCTCTTTCAGACGCCCTTCCGCGACCAGCCAGTGTGGTGAGGCAGGAACGAAGAACGTGCCGATAAACAGCAAAAGACCCGGCACCATGGCAATTGCCAGCATGTAGCGCCACAGGTGCTCATCATGCAGCAGATAGCTCAGCAGCGTACTGGCAACATAAGCAATGAGCTGTCCGGTAACGATCATCAGCTCATTGCGGCTGACCAGCGGCGCACGCAGGCGCGGTCCGGCAATTTCGGCGATAAACACCGGCACGGTAGAAGAACCGCCGCCGACCGCAATCCCCAGCAGGAAGCGCATTGCCACCATGACGTTGACAGAAGGCGCCAGCGCTGTTCCCAGTGAACCCAGCACAAAAATAACCGCCAGGCTGCGTAAGGTAATACGCCGGCCAAACCGGTCAGAGAAGAAACCACTCAGGAAAGAGCCGATTGCGGCACCGAACACCAGCGAAGAGGCTACCAGCCCTTCAGTGAATGAGTTCAGTCCAAGTCCACCCTGATCGGGTGGTGAGGTCATGTAGGGTAACGCACCCGAGATAATCCCGGTGTCATAACCAAAAGCCAGCGCGCCCATAGTGGCAACCAGTACCACTAAAAAAATGCGCTGGCGTACCGTATCCGCAGGCGCGTGATCGCCCGCTTCACCAGAGTCTGGTGTATTCGTACTCATAATATCCCTGCCATTAATAAGTTAAACATCCGTTTGATTAAATTTCATACGGAATAGAAATGGAACATATTTACCGAGTGGGTAAAGAAGTGTAGACGGTATTTAAAAGTTAGCTTTAGCAATGCGATTTTTATAACAGGGATAGTTAACCGGATAAATAAACCGGCGCAATAATGACGACGTGAAAGTTATTTTAACATTAGGTTAACACTTTCAGTTCCTGCTGGATCCAGCTCAGGAAATGCGCGACGCGGGGAAACTGGGCAAATCCACGCGGGAAGACCAGATGATGGGCGCTAACGGGCAGACTCTCCTGTTCGGACAAGACTCTGACCAGTTTTCCACTGCGCAGATAATCCTCCGCCAGCAATTCACTTTCAAATATAAGACCGTGGCCTAACATCGCCGCCTCAAGACTCATATAAGAGCGATCAAAGCGAAATAACCACTCTTTATCTGGCTGAGGTAATTGCTGAGAAGCAAACCACTGCGGCCACTGAATAAGCGGCGACTCCGATAATATCAGCGCATGATGAATTAAATCAGCGGCCTGATTAACAGGATGTTTTTTCAGATACTCAGGCGAGGCCAGCACCGACATTCTTTCGTGGCGGATCGTTTTAATCTCGAATGAGTTCCAGTCCGGGAATCCATGGCGTATCGCAATATCAATATTGTCGCGGCTGAAAGATAAATTCTCGTAAGAGCAGGAGAGCGTGAGCTGGAACTCGGGATAGCTGTCGCGAAATTTATGGATGCGCGGCAACAGCCACAGCAGACCGAAACTGGGCGCGCAGTGGATCCTGAGGTTGCTGCGGGCTTTCTCGTTACTGATGCGTGCAGTCGCCTGCGTCAGACTCAGCAGTATCGGACCAATCTCCCTGAGGTAATGCTCACCCGACAGCGTCAGCACTACGCCCTTTGCCGAACGATTAAACAGAATACAGCCCAGTTCACGCTCCAGTTTTGCCAGCTGATGACTGGCCGCCGAAGGCGTAATACTTAATTCCTCGGCCGCACGCGCGACATTACCAAAATGGGCCACCTGCTCAAAAACCCGCAGTGATTTAATCGAAGGTAAGTGATCAGACTGCTTTTCCATCCGCCTCTCCACACTGGAATTTTGTGATGTGTGCCCATTTTTAAATCGCAGAATTGTTAACTGCATCAAACCAACAAATTCATTCAGCATCAAATGAATTTTTTTGCATTGCCAATATTAGCCGCTTTATCAATTCTGATCGTGACCCTGCCGGTAGCGATACCGAACCACTAATAATTATTTTTCTGGAGTGGACAATGTTACTCGAAAACAAAGTTGCGATTATTACAGGTGCCGCCTCTCAGCGCGGCATTGGCCGGGCTACAGCCGCCTGTTTTGCTCAACATGGTGCGCGCGTGGTGGTGCTCGATTTAGATCTGCAGGCCGCCCAGGCCAGCGCACAGTCTTGTGGTGAGGGGCATCTCGGCCTGGCCACCGATGTGACCGATCCCCTCTCTGTTCGTCGTGCCATCGACCAGGTTCTTGAGCACTTCGGCCGTATTGATGTGCTGGTCAACAATGCAGGTATTACTCAGCCGGTTAAAACACTGGAAATCGGCATCGAGGATTACAACCGTATTCTTGATGTCAATCTGCGCGGCACGCTGCTGATGTCTCAGGCGGTGATCCCCACCATGCAGCAGCAGAAAGGCGGCAGCATCATCTGCCTGTCCTCGGTCTCAGCACAGCGCGGCGGCGGGATTTTCGGCGGCCCGCACTACAGTGCCGCTAAAGCGGGCGTTCTGGGCCTGACTAAAGCGATGGCGCGCGAATTTGGCCCTGACCAGATACGCATTAATGCCCTGACGCCCGGTCTGATCCAGACGGACATCACTGGTGGCCTGTTACAGGATGAACGCCGCCACGCCATTCTCGACGGAATTCCGCTCGGCCGCCTTGGGTCCGCCAGTGACGTCGCCAACGCTGCGCTGTTTCTCGCCAGCGATCTCTCCGGTTATCTCACCGGCATCACGCTGGATGTGAACGGCGGCATGCTGATCCATTAAATAGCGCCCTTCCCTGCCCGCACGCCTGGCGGGCTAACCTCGGGAGTGAACACCATGACCACGCTTAATCTGAGCGCAGCCTCTGCTGCGCGCGATATCACCTATCGCAAAATTGCCTGGCGCCTGATGCCCTGGCTGATGCTCTGTTATCTCTGCGCCTATCTTGATCGCGTCAATGTGGGCTTCGCTAAATTACAGATGATGGATGATTTGTCTCTCAGCGAAACCGTGTATGGACTGGGTGCCGGGATCTTTTTTATCGGCTACTTCTTCTTTGAGGTGCCGAGTAACCTGATCCTGCACCGTGTCGGCGCACGCCGCTGGATTGCCCGCATTATGATCACATGGGGAATCATCTCAGCCCTGTTCGCCTTTGTAGAAACCGCATGGCAGTTCTACCTGCTGCGCTTTCTGCTCGGCGTCGCCGAGGCCGGTCTTGCGCCAGGTTTACTGCTCTACCTGACCTACTGGTTTCCATCACACCGTCGCGCACGTATGACCGTGCTCTGGTTTGTCGCCATTCCACTCTCAGGGATGATTGGCGGCCCGCTCTCAGGCTGGATTATGGCGACCTTTGCAGGCTTTCACGGATGGGCAGGCTGGCAGTGGATGTTTATGCTGGAAGCTATCCCCACCCTTGTTATGGGATTAGTGGTACTGCTGGTTCTGAAGGATCGTGTTGAACAGGCAGATTGGCTGGACGAAGATGAGAAACGCCGGGTGCGTGCCGATCTGGATGAGGATAATCAGCAGAAAGCCTGTCATGGCACGGTAAAAGCCTTTGTCGCCGACCGTCGTCTGTGGCTGCTGGCGCTGATCTACTTCTGTGTGGTGATGGGTCAGTACGCCCTGACGTTCTGGTTACCGACGCTGGTGAGAAACTCAGGCGTCAGTGAACCGCTGCATATTGGGCTGCTGACCAGTCTGCCTTACCTCTGCGCCATTATCTTTATGCTGCTGGCCGGGCGCAGTGGCGATCGCTATCGTGAACGCCGCTGGCATCTGATTGTTCCAATGCTGATCGGACTCACCGGACTGACGCTGGCAACTCTGCTGAGCCATAGCGTTTCCCTGTCACTGCTCTCCCTTTGTATTGCCGCTGCGGACATTCTTTCCGCCTCATCGCTGTTCTGGATGTTGCCGACCAATCTGTTAGGTGGCGTCTCTGCCGCCGCAGGCATCGCCGCCGTGAACTGCATTGCTAATCTGGCCGGTTTTTTCTCACCGTGGCTGATAGGCACCATCACCACCGCAACCGGTACGCCCGCTTCCGGAATGTACTTTATTGCTGCCGTCCTGCTGGGTGGCGCGCTATGCGTGCTGCGCATCCGGGCAGCGGACGTTAATCGTTAATCAGGAGGTAATATGACTGACTCTCGTCACGCTTCACACGTGCTCTCATTGCAGCAACGAGCCACCAATATTCGCCGCCATGCCTTATTAATGGGCCAGATTCAGGGGCAGGGATATATCGGTCAGGCGCTGGGTGCAGCCGATTTGCTTGCTGTCAGCTATTTCCACGCCATGAATTACCGGCCGGATCAACCTGAGTGGGAAGACCGCGATCGCTTCTATCTGTCGATTGGCCATTACGCTATCGCCCTTTATGCCGCCCTGCTGGAAGCAGGCGTGATACCTGAAGAGGAGAGGGAAACCTATGGGACTGATGAGAGCCGCTTGCCGATGTCCGGCATGGCTGCCTATACCCCAGGCATGGAAATTACCGGCGGTTCACTGGGTCATGGATTAGGTATTGCCGTGGGTGCCTGTCTGGGGCTGAAGCAGAAAGGCTCGCAGGCACGAGTCTATAACCTGCTTTCAGATGGTGAACTGAATGAAGGCTCTACCTGGGAAGCGGCAATGTCCGCCTCACACTGGCAACTTGATAACCTGATCGCCCTTATCGACGTCAACAATCAGCAGGCTGACGGCCATAGCAGTGAGATTCTCGCTTTTGAACCCATTGTGGATCGCTGGCAGGCTTTTGGCTGGTACACCCAGCGGGTTGATGGCAACGATATCTCTGCTTTGCAGGCCGCCTTTGATGCGGCTCGCAGCTGGCCCGAACCCCAGCCGCGCGTCATCATTTGCGATACCCGAATGGGCAAAGGTGTGCCGTTTCTGGAAAGTCGTGAGAAAACCCACTTTATTCGGGTCGATGCCGATGAGTGGGACAAAGCCCTGACAGCACTTGAGCAAGGAGTCTGAGATGAGTTCACAACCGCAAAAAAAACGTCTGACCACTTCCGCCATGATCGCCTCGATCGCCGCTGAAGGCCAGCCCACGGTTTCAGCTCCTTTTGGACATGCCCTGGTCTCTCTGGCAGAGCAGCGCTCAGATGTGGTCGGTCTGACGGCTGATTTAAGTAAATATACCGATCTGCACCTGTTCGCAGAGGCTTTTCCGAAACGCTTTTATCAGATGGGCATGGCGGAACAGTTACTGATGAGCGCCGCAGCAGGTATGGCGCGTGAAGGCTTTATGCCTTTTGTCACCACTTATGCCGTCTTTGCTTCCCGCCGCGCTTATGATTTTATCTGCATGGCCATTGCCGAAGAGAATCTGAACGTTAAAATCGCCTGCGCACTGCCGGGCCTGACCACCGGTTATGGACCGAGTCATCAGGCGACTGATGACCTGGCAATCTTCCGTGGCATGCCGAACCTGACTATCATCGATCCCTGCGATGCACTGGAGATTAGCCAGGTGATACCGGCTATCGCTGAACATCAGGGTCCGGTCTATTTGCGCCTGCTGCGCGGTAAGGTTCCGCTGGTGCTGGATAAATATGACTATCGCTATCAGCACGGTAAGGCTCAGCACCTGCGCGGCGGTAAGCATGCCGTTATTATCAGCAGCGGATTGATGACCATGCGGGCGCTTGAGGCCGCTGAAGCGCTGGAGAAGCAGGGGATTGAGGTCGGTGTGGTTCACTCACCCATGATTAAGCCTCTGGATGAAGAGACCATCCTGCGTGAGGCGGGAGTAGCACTGCATCATAACCAGCTGGTTATCACCGCTGAAAATCATTCGATAACCGGTGGCTTAGGCGAAGCTATTGCCGGCCTATTAATGCGAAACCATGTGACACCGCGCTTTAAACAAATTGCGCTGCCGGATGCTTTCCTTGCAGCAGGCGCACTACCGACGCTGCATGACCGTTATGGCATCTCAACGGATGCCATGGTTAAGCAAATCACCGCCTGGCTTGAAGCCTGATTCATATCAAAACCGGGCCTGGCCCGGTTTTCTTCTGCATAGGTTCGCTGCTGCCGTGGAAGATCATCATTGCATTACGTCACTTCACATCGGTCTGATTACTGATTGCAGTGGTCAGCACTCTCTGCGCATCAGCAACTACGCTGTATGCCGATAACAGCCACTGATAACCCGGTTCAATGCCATACAGACGTTATTTCTCGCAATTCACTGTAAACAGCAGTTCAGTGAGCCATCGCCTTTTATCAGGTAGGCCGATAGGAGCTCTTCGACCGTAAGCTGTCGATTTCATCTGCTTTACCTAATACAGTGAATCTGGTGCCATGCAACTACCTTTCCGTCATGAGCAGACTGTGACAATCTTTTCGCGCTGATCAGGTTTTAATGGAGTTCCCTGCCAAAGCTGCATCTTGTATCTCACCTCTTCAAAAAAAATTTTATCGCGCAGAAAAAGTTATCCACTTTTTCTGTGGATAAGTGAGGGATAGTTTCTGAGTATCTTTTTTCACTCTCTGTTCAGGACTTTACTGCTCTTAAGATACGCCTCTTTTCTGATCTTATCCGTTCGCCCTCAGGCCTGAAACGAGGGAGCGTTTAACTGCAGGCATGGCGATTTCAGGCTGAAATTCTTGAATCTTTTATATTAAAAACAAACAGTTAATCACGAAATATCGCTGGCGGGCTAATGTTTGGAGAAAGGCCAGGCAGAGGGTTTAGCGGAGTGTGTGAAGCCGGTACGCTGTTACTGAGGTTCAGTGGGGGTTGATTGGTCACTAATGAACCAGTCCCGGAAAATCATTACTTGCAATATTCTGACCGTCGGATGCGCGCTGACGGCGATGAGATTCATCAACGATAGCATCAGACGAAAAACGTTATCTCTGTTTATAGTGATCTGTGCGGTTTGGAAGGGGCCTGGGTATCTGGCGAAAGAGTTCAGCGAAGTGGCGATTTCATGCAGTTTTTCAGCAAGAGATAATAAAGCAATTTATTATATTTCAATATCTTAAGCAGGAATTCACACTTAAAAATCTGGCGATTTCAGCCTGAAATTTGGGTGTCCGCCATCTCTTTTAACGACGACTCGCTACAAAAATCGAAAAAAAAGCCAGCGTTTATCGCTGGCTGATTTGAGTGCATATACGTTAACGGTTGAGATATTTTTTCAGGGTCTCCGCAATAACTTTATCCAGCTCTTCCTGCAACTCTTTCGACTGCCGGTTAAATTCATAACTGAACATCCGTCCGCGTACCTTTTTGCGGGCGAAGCGATCTTTATCCGCAAAAGACCAGAGCGCAGTCGCCTGAGTTTTATCTTTCTCCGGTTCTTTGATCAGAGTCTGGCTACCCTGTCGAATCAGACGCAGGATATGATTTTTAAGCTCGTCCTCGGCCAGACCTTCACGGGCACAGACCACATCAATTTCCCTTGAAATGGATTTGATCAGAGCTTCAACGTTTTGCCCGGACTCACTCAACTTGTCAGCAGCCTGTAACAACGCTTTATAGTCGGGATAGGTCAGCTCAGCGTGATTAGGAAAAAGTGAGATCAAATCTGACGGAACGCTGGCGGCCTGCAGGGCACGCGTCACTTTCGCCTGGGACAAACCCTGATTTTCAGCAATCTCCTTCTGCGACAAACCGCCATCTTTAAGTGTTAACAGACGCATACCCACTTCGCGCAGATTGTGTTCCCGTGCCGTCTGAATATCCTGCGCCAGTCGGCGGGCTTCATCAGCGGTGATGGCCGCGTCAGTGATCAGCACGTCCAGGCCGGTTTTGCAGTAGAGTGCGGCTGCACGACGACGTGAGCCATCCAGGATTTCGATGCGGTCATCGCGCATCACGCCAATAGCGGGAAAGAACTGCTGCAGCTTAATGGTCCGGATAATGTCGCGCAGCGAATCAGGTGTCAGGCCTGCCTGATCGCGACCGTTGGTTTCCATTGTGACGAACGTTTTGCTTTCAACGTCGCTGGCGGCAATGCGTTCAAAACGAAACAGGGCGCGCTTGCCCGTTGCCAGAACGAATGTCTGGTTGTGCTGGCTGTCTGGCGTGTCATTTTCCAGTGGAGTCTGGCTGAAGGTTCTGCCAATCGTAATTCTTTTTGCGCTCATACAAACCTCAGTTCAGGCGAATAAATTCGATACGGTCGAAGACGGCTTTAGCAAAGTCTTCTGCGGCGGATCGTGCATTCTTCAACGCTTCGCTGCTGCCGACGTAGGTCGAAGGATTGGCGGAGATAACCGTATCAAAGGATTCGCCACAACGTTCGAAACCATCAAGGCGGGGAAGGGCAGCATCAAGCATGTCGCCACCAAAAATCTCTTTTGCCAGGCTATGACAGAGTTTGTGGTCTGCTTTATTGGAGAGTTTAGACATGAAGCCAATATTGCCCTGCAGCCGACAGGTCGCGCCGGAGTCTTCGATAATCGCAATCAGTTCCGGAAGACGTGTCAGGTATTTTAGTGTCGAGTGAAAGTCTACCTGAGCCGGTGGCACTGGAGTCATCAGAAGATCAGACGCTGCAATCGCATTCTTCAGGAAAGCATCAAGATGCGGGCCGCTATCGATAAAGATAAAGTCATAATCTTTTTTCAGTTTGGCAATAACGTTGTCATACAACACGGCGTGAACGTTCTGTTGCGGAAGATGCTCAGCACAAAGCTGATCCCAGCTTGAGGCGATAAAGGCGTCATCAATCGATGCAGGCAGCACATCCACACCCGGAATGATCGACGGAACGATAAACTCGTTGACCAGCTCATCTCGTGAGACATTCTGCAGCATTGCCTGAGCCGCAGTCGCTTCCACCAGCCCGACGGAGCGCTCGTGGTTCAGAAACATGGTTGCTGAGGACTGCGGATCAAGGTCGATAACCAGGATGCGCAAATCTTCAAAAAGCAGATGTGGATGTGCACGTAGCGCATGTGCCAGCGAGACGGTTGAAACCGTTTTGGAGACGCCGCCCTTCAGATTACCGACAAACAGGGTGTAAGCGTCACTATGGCGATCGCGATACTTCGGCACGCCACGATGATGATAGATATCGATAATATTCTGAATCGACATAGCATATTTAACGGAAGAACCGGCCGCACGTTTATCAAATTGATAACCGCTCTCTTCCATCTCATTGACTGCGTAATCCACACTGGCTCGGGTCAGTTTGGGCAACTTTGCCAGCGCCGCTTTGGCATAGACCTGATAGTAGGTATTTTCATGCAGTTCCTGCTTTTGCGCCTGAATTTGCTCGGTGAGGCTTAGCAGCATGCGTTCTGAACGCTGCGCAACCTTCATCACCTGCTTGTCATCATTAGCCATAGTTGCTCCAAACATGTAGGATTTATGACTTTATACAGAAATCCTGCACGTGAGGCAATAAATTATCTTCTCAACATCATCTCCGTTTTTATGTAACCACACGGGTTTTGGTGAGTTTCATCACATTATTTCGTCTGGCCGAATATATTTTGCAGGTTAATTGCGGTAAGCATTCACTGTAATCAGTAGAACATTCACTGTAGTGAGCAAACAGGTTTAAAAAATCATCAGCCAAACCGGGTACATTGAGCGGGAAAGGGGAGAACACAGAAGACGAACCTTGAGATTAAACGTTCACTGTAGTCAGTAAAGCTTGTGTCTCTTTCGGTGACGTTATGGAGCAGGCGAAAGAGCGATGGATACATTGATAAATGGATTTCAGGCAGTGACTGCAGGTTGCTGTGCTGACCTTTGCCACTGCATCACTTCAACATTCACTATAGTCAGTAGCGTTTTACGTGTTCAGCTCTGTGAAGAGCAACGTTCACTGTAATCAGTAAACTTGCCGATCAGGAGCCAGAAGAGGGAGCAGGGCAGAGTAAACGTTCACTGTAGTCAGTAAGGATGGGTTGAAAAATCCTCAGCGGATGATAAAAGCATCGGAATCTGGAGAGGGAATATACACCGGCAACGTCATAACCGACTCTGGTCTGCGATACAGAAGCGTAAAGCCCATAAACGTTCACTGTAATCAGTAAATCCAGAAAGCAGTAAACATTCACTATAGTCAGTAACATCACAAACAGAAGAGGGATTAGAAGGAGAACAACCGCGCAAACATTCACTGTAGTCAGTAGTTCCTGGTTAGCAGTAAGTAGACAGAAGCGATTCTGTTCTGCATCAGCGCGTGCCGACAGGGTCGTAATATGAGTCAGTAGATAGCAGTAAGAACACAGAGGCGATTCCGTTCTGCATCAGTGTGTGCCGAGTGGTCGTTAAAGACTCAGGCCATGCGAGCAACGGCTTCTTCTGTCGCCCTTCAGCCAGTCATGCACCAGCCCCGTATCGTATACATCAGCAATGCCGTCAGCAGGTTCACTTTAACGTTCACTGTAATCAGTAGAATGCACGATGCCTTCAGGTACACCGCAGCAAACATTCACTGTAATCAGCAGAACGTTCACTGTAATCAGTACAAGATTAGCATCCCGCCATGGCAGTTATGACTCGCTTCAGACCGGACATCTGGCAACAACGTTCACTGTAATCAGTAGCGATTCGGAAAGCCGTTAAAGAGATTCAATGGTGAGGCGAGGGTAGTGCCCATCAGCAAACATTCACTGTAATCAGTAACAGTGTCACGCTGCTCTCTCTGGTTACGTGTGTCATTCAGGTCATACGCATCATGTGAATCACGCTGAGCAGACCCCTCATGGTAAACCGCATCCAACCCTGATTTGCTGGCCAGCCGGTAATGCTCTTTGAGAACAGGGCAGAGCAAAGGCATTCACTGTAGTCAGTAAAAAGGATTCACTGTAATCAGCAGAGAGAGGCTTAGCCAACCGAAGTCAGGGCATTCACTGTAATCAGTAAACACGGTATTAGTGAGTGCTAACCAATATGAGAGTAAGTACTAACTTACTTATAAGCCCTTGTTATCAGGCGCATTGAAGGGGGGTAGGGTCTGAACACACATTTGCACGGCGGCCCGGTTACTGATTACAGTGAACGTTACTGATCACAGTGAATCCCTGGGGAGTACTGATTACAGTGAATGAAGAGTGGATGGCGCAATGTCACCGGTGACGCAGAAAGTGACACTGCCACGCAGGAATACTGATTACAGTGAACGTGAGGGGTTAATCATCAAACTCGATCTCATCCAGCGAATCGATGCTCTCAAGATTACTGATGCCATCAAGCTTAGGCGTACGGCTGTGGATAATAAAAAAGACTGAGCGGCCACGCTTCACTTCTGAGTAATCCAGATAACCGATCTCTTTCAGCTGCTCCATCGCGCGCCGCACGACATGGTTCTGCGTGGTGGTCTTAGAGCCGAGGTTCAGGCGCATACGCAGGCGTGCAAGCGAGATAGGCGCCGGATTGGTTGGCAGGCTTTCCAGGAAGGTGTAAAGCGCCTGCGCAGACTCT
The DNA here is from genome assembly GCF_049310725.1 of Pantoea sp. BJFS-204. Lineage (NCBI taxonomy): Bacteria > Pseudomonadati > Pseudomonadota > Gammaproteobacteria > Enterobacterales > Erwiniaceae > Pantoea > Pantoea sp. BJFS-204. The sequence goes on from NZ_JBMOWE010000009.1 coordinate 115,373, forward strand.
TTACGCTTCAGACGGGATATTGCACGGAGCTGAAGCAGGACCTTGTGGTCGAAGTTATAGAGTTCGAACAGCTTGGGGTCGGCCTGGATGCGCACAATATCTTTTTCGCGATCGTAATAAGCAGACTGAACAAGGTGGGTGTGATAGGCCTTGCCGTTACCTTCAAAAGAGAGCGTATTGGTCGCGATACGGCGCAGAGAGGCATCAAGACGCTTGCGCAGGGCGGCTGAAGAGTTGGCAGAGGGAATGCCACACATCTTAACAAAGTCGATAAACGGCAGCGTGACAGTATCGCCTTTGGTCGGATAGCGGGAAAACGATTGAATAATACCCGCCCAGGTTTTGAAATCGTTATCCATATCCAGCCGCGCGCCGGTAATGGTAATCTTTTCGTAGCCTTCCGCTTTCACCAGCGTCAGATTCTTCAGCTCTTTCGTCGCATCCGTTGATGCCATCGCACCGGATTTACCGCGTGCAGTAGATTTCAGCGTCGGCACGAACAGCCCAAGACGCATTAAAGCGACAGGCTGAACGGTATTATTCTTGTTGGGATGAAGCTGAATAACTTCACCGCTGTTTTTTGTCACTGACAGAAAAGGTTCAAGTAACGCTTTGTTTTCGTTGTCTTTATCTGCCATGGCGTAAGATCTTCATTCTGTGGATGAAAGGGATCGTTTTCTGACTACAGTGAACATTAGCACTGTTTACAGTGAACATTCTACCTGGTACAGTGAATAAAGTACTGATTACAGTGAACACTTTACTGATTATAGTGAACGCGATCACCCTTTCAGCCCTTGTGGGATGCGGCCTGCGACGATCGGGGATCTCTTAGGATCTCTATATGATCTATTAAGGATCGTTTATTAGGATCTGGTCACTGTATAAGTGGAAAACTTAAGGCGTGACATCATTTTCAGACGTGTTGACCACCAGCAAAAACTGGCCCGCAATCTGCCCACTGCCTGACCGACTAATCGGTCATAGCCGCATTCATTCTCAATCGATAAACAACTTCCTCACTATTATTCATTTTTCATCATCAACTACAGCGCGTATCGTCTCTCCATCACTGACAGAATGAGGAATACGGCACCATGACTGAACATGCCCTATCACGTAACCCCACAACTGGTGAAATTCTGGCACGCTATCCTTTGCAGAATAGTGCAGAGCTGGAACAGACACTGACTGAAAGCGCATCTGCTTTTGCTGCATGGAAACAGAGCACCATGACGGACCGCGTTCGCGTATTGCGTCAGCTTGGCGAACAGATCCGTCTGCGTGAGCAGGATCTTTCCCGCATGATCACCCTGGAGATGGGTAAACCCATTGCACAGGCACGCGCTGAAGTTCTGAAATGCGCTAACTTATGCGACTGGTATGCGGAACATGGCCCTGCAATACTGGCCGATCAGCCCACTCAGATTGCCGATGCGTGGCAGCGATTCCGTCCCATCGGGGTGATCCTGGCTGTAATGCCATGGAATTTCCCCTTGTGGCAGGTTCTGCGGGGCGCAGTGAGTATGTTGCTGGCAGGCAACACCTATCTGCTCAAACACGCGCCTAACGTCATGGGAAGCGCCACACTGATGGCTGAGCTGTTCAGGGCAACCGATCTGCCTGCTGGCGGCTTTAACCTGATCAACGTTGACAACGATGGTGTCTCCGTAGCCATCAAAGATGACCGCATTGCCGCCGTTGCCGTTACCGGAAGTGTCCGGGCTGGCGCCGCGATCGCTGCACAGGCGGGCGCAGCACTTAAGAAAACCGTGCTGGAGCTGGGTGGATCCGATCCCTTTATCGTGCTGGCGGATGCCGATCTTGATGAAGCGGTTAAATCAGCCGTTATTGGACGTTTCCAGAATACCGGGCAGGTTTGTATGGCTGCCAAACGCTTTATTGTGGAAGCTCCGATCGCTGAAGAATTTGAAAAACGCTTCACTGCCGCGGTCCAGGCACTCACCATGGGCGATCCGCTGGATGAAAATACCTTCCTGGGCCCGATGGCACGCGCCGATCTGCGTGACGAACTGGATGGACAGGTAAAGGCCACGCTGCGTGAAGGTGCACGTCTGGTACTGGGCGGCGAGAAAGTGGCAGGGCAGGGTAACTACTACGCGCCGACCATTCTCGCTGATGTCACCAGCGACATGACCGCGTTCAGGCAGGAGCTGTTTGGCCCGGTAGCCGCTATTGCGGTCGCAAGGGATCCACAACATGCGCTGGAGATCGCCAACGACAGCGAATTTGGCCTCAGCGCCACCGTCTGGAGCGGTAATGAAGAGATTGCCGATCGTCTGGCGCTGCAGCTGGAAGTCGGTGCTGTGTTTATTAATGGCAACGGCGCGTCCGATCCGCGCGTTACCATTGGTGGTGTGAAGAAAAGCGGCTACGGCCGTGAGCTGTCGCACTTTGGTGTGCACGAATTCTGTAACGTGCAGACCGTGTGGAAGAATCGTCGCTAGTGTTTACTGTGCCGACGGAAGATAAGCGGGCGCTGTTTTAGCGACCGCACTGAGCGGACGCAGTAACCGATGCGGTGCAAACGCACTCAGCATTGGTGAGCCTGTGCCGCTCAGCATCTCCTCAGCCACCAGCCTGCCCAGCAATGGGGCAAGTGTCATGCCGCTATGGCTGATCATCAGATAAACGCGTGCTGACTCGCTGATGTAGCCTAATGCCGGCAAGCCATCTGCCGGACGCGACCGCTGTCCTGTTTCAATCCGCTCAATTCTCGCGCCTTCCGTGTTTTTAAACAGCCGCCGCAATCGACGCAGCATCTCTTTGCCAATCAGTCCATCCGGCGAGACCGGCCGCGCCGGATCGGCGTGCTGATCCAGATCCAGCGCCTGCAGCATCAGACGGCCACCGCCATCCGGCCGCACATTCAGTTCCGGGGTAATCAGATTGCATTTAAGTGGGATCGGCAGAGGCTGGGTCTGCGCCAGAAAACTGCAGGCAACAGGATCGGCTCGATTCGCATCGGTCATCGCCAGTTCAAGCCCGCACTGACTTATCAGTTCCGGTGCCCAGCGGCCGGTCGCCAGTACCAGCTGATCGCCGCGCCATTCATCCCCACTGGCCAGCGTAAGATGGACATCCTGCGCCGATTCAGTGAGCGTCGTCACTTCATTGTTGCAGACCAGCTGCCCGCCACTGGTACGCAGCTCTGCCAGCAGAGAGGCGATAAACAGGCTCGGATAAAGCAGACACTCCGACGGGAAAGACCAGGCGTGCTGAACGCGGGGATCAAGCCGCAACTCGGGCATTGCACCCAGAAGTGCGGCGCGGCTACGTTTCTCTACGGGGTAATCGAGCGTCGTAAGCTTTGCTGCGCGCTGCGCCAGCTGGCGCAGGGATGATTCATCGGCCGCCCACTCCAGCGTGCCGGTTTCCAGCAGCCATCGGGGTGATGCAGGATGGCTTGCCTGCCAGCGCTTGTGCTCGTCTATCGCATGGGCATTAAGATCATGGTAGCTGGTGGGTTCTTTGCCGTTGGCATTGACCCAGGCATAGCTGATCTGACTGGTTCCGCTGCCAGGATAGTTTTTATCGAAGACGGTGACCTGTGCGCCCCGTCGCGACAATGACTGCGCGACGGCTAAACCCAGCACGCCTGCACCGATTACGGCAATACGTTGTGGCATATCTGGTCTCTCCTGAACAGGGATTAGTGGAAAACTGCTACCCGCCGGTTCGTTTACTATTGCGAAGTCAAAGAAGTACGTCAACCGCAGCGTCAGGCGGTGGTTTCATCGAACCATGCGGGCACCGGATCGGCCAGGGTGATCCACTGTTCAGGCCCCGCAGCCATCTCCTGTGGTGTCAGCAGCGCATGATCCAGCGCGGCACGGACGCTCTTCTCGTCCATCTCAATGCCGATAAAGACCAGTTCCTGGCGCGCATCGCCGGTACCTTCCTGCCACTGTTCAGCGATAAAGTTGAGCGAATCCGCATCCTGTGGCCATTCAGTTCGCGGCACGCTGACCCACCAGCGCCCGGCATAACCCTGACGTGCCACCGCGCCCGCCTGCGACCACATCGCGGCATATTCCGGTCGACTGGCCAGCCAGAAGTAGCCTTTAGAGCGGATAACGCCGTCAAGCTGGTGGTTTACTGCATGCCAGAAACGCTGCGGATGGAACGGACGACGGGCGCGATAGACAAAGTTACGAATGCCATACTCCTCCGATTCCGGCTGATGCTCACCGCGCAGGGTCTGCAGCCAGCCGGGTGCCTGCGCTGCCCGGTCAAAATCAAACCGGCCGGTATTTAGCAGGCAGTCCAGCGGAACCTGCCCAAACTCACTGTTCACAATAAGCGCGTGCGGATTAAGCGCCTGCAGCATGCCCTTCAACTGGTGCAGCTGCGCCGGGCTGAGCAGGTCCGTTTTGTTCAGCACCAGCAAATCACAAAACTCAATCTGATCCACCAGCAGATCAACCACTGAGCGCTCATCCTGCGCGCCCAGCGATTCGCCACGTGACTGCAGATCATCGGCTGAGCGATAATCGCGCAGGAAGTTAAAGCCATCGACTACGGTGATCATACTGTCCAGCCGGGCATAGGCTGACAGACTTTCACCCGCTTCATCTTCAAACGTAAAGGTTTCGGCAACCGGCAGCGGTTCAGAAATGCCGGTAGACTCAATCACCAGGTGATCGAAACGCCCGGCCTGAGCCAGACGTTTTACCTCCAGCAGCAGATCTTCACGCAACGTGCAGCAGATGCAGCCGTTACTCATTTCGACCAGCTTTTCATCGGTGCGGGAGAGCTGCGCACCGCCATCGCGCACCAGCGCAGCGTCAATATTAATTTCAGACATATCATTGACGATCACCGCGATCCGCCGTCCTTCGCGGTTGTTCAGAATATGATTAAGCAGGGTAGTTTTACCGGCACCGAGAAAGCCGGAGAGAACGGCAACCGGCAGACGGGGATCGTCGGATGTCAGAGCAGAGAGTGTCATGATGTTACCTGTAAGAACGGGATTATAGATACGTTATAACATAACATTAGTGTGTTTGTTTTCAATCCTGATTTGTGTTTTTGTTGTGGGTACCAATGAGCGTTTAAAAGGGAGTGGAAATGCAACAACTCACGCTTGTCCCGCGTCTGATGCCAGCCGTCAGGTCCGGAGAGAAAACCTCGACGATTCGCTGGCAGGAGGGCGATATCACCATGGGTCCGCTGAGACTGGTGAATCAGCACGATGAAACGGACGCGGTAATCGTGTGGGTGACGCAGGTCGACACGCTGCGCTTAAGCGAAGTCGCCGCGACGCTGGGGAAACAGGAGGAATGGCCTGATGAGGTGCTGCTGGAAGGGATGCGCGAGCACTATCCGGAGATCAGGCTGAGCAGTGAGGTGCAGCTAATCACTCACCTCACGCCCGCAGGAACCCTGCAGAAGCTCACTAAACAGTGATCAGCTGTGCTCAATCACCAGCAGCGCCATCGTATCGGCTTCCAGCGCCCGAAAGATATGCAGCTCATCGCCCGGATAGGTAATGTAATCCCCCACATCCAGCTCCACCGCACTGTCGACCGGGCCCACCAGCGCACGCCCTTTAGCGATAATAATATGCTCAATGGTATTGGGGATATGGGGCTGGGAAATGCGTTCGCTGCCGGGCTGAACTTCCAGCAGATAGATATCACGCCGAACGCCGGGCGGGCAGGAGGCCAGCAAAACGGCCTGATAATCGGCAAGATCGGCGGTAACCGTCAGGCCCTCTCCACGCCGAATCACCTGCAGACGACGCGCATCCGGCTCCAGCAGACGTGAAAATGGAATGTTCAGCGTTACGCAAAGCGACCACAGGGTTTCAATGCCCGGATTGCCATTACCCGCTTCCAGCTGTGACAGCGTAGATTTGGCGATCCCTGCGCGGCGCGCCACTTCAGCCAGTGAAAGACCGGCTCGCTGACGTTCACGTACTAAGGCATTGGCAATAATGCTGATAGGGGTATTCAAACGCACTCCTGATAACCTGAATGTTTTTTATATCGAACATAACGTTCATCTTGTAAAACGCTTTCGCGGTGTTCATTATATCGGATTATATGTTCATTATGAGACAGAGTGATGCTTTTTCCGCAAATGCAGTTGCTGGACAAAGGGGTTATCAAAGCGATTTTTCTGGTCTGCCTGGCTGATGGAATTGTTGGATTATCCTATGGCTCGCTGGCGTCGGCCGACGGGTTTCCGCTCTGGGTGCCGCTGGCGCTCTCAACGCTGGTGCTGGCGGGGGCGTCGGAGTTCCTGTTTATCGGCATTGTGGCCGGTGGCGGCAGTCCATTTACCGCCGCCGCAGCGGGCCTGCTGGTAAACGCACGTCATTTGCCGTTTGGCATCGCGGTCAAGGATCTGGTGGGGCAGGGTCCGTCAGGCTGGCTGGGCTGTCACATCATGAACGATGAAAGTGTGGTGTTTGGGATCTCTCAGCCGCAACTGGCGCAGCGCCGCAGTGCTTACTGGCTGTGCGGTATCGGTATCGGCTTGATATGGCCGGTCAGCGTCATGATCGGGGCAGCAATCGGGCAGTTTATTCCTGATGTCTCGGTGATCGGACTGGATGCGGTGTTTCCGGCAATCCTGATTGCTCTGATCTTCCCGGCGCTGCGCCAGCGACGCACCCGGATCCCCGCGACCGTCGGCGCGCTGCTCTCCTTGCTGGCGACGCCACTGGTTCCGGCGGGCATGCCGGTGCTGTTTTCACTGCTGGGCCTGCTGACATGGAGATCGCGCAAATGACACATCAGGGAATGATTATCGCCGGGATTGCCCTGCTGGCTGCCGGAACCTATCTGATGCGGTTTGCAGGCGTCAGGCTGGGAAACCGTCTTCCGATCAGCGAGCGCACCCAGCAGATGCTCTCCGACGCCGCCACGATATTGCTGCTGGCGGTAGCGGCCACCACCACGCTGTTTGAAGGCCAGCATTTTGCCGGTGTGGCACGGGTGGCGGGCGTGGGCTTTGCCCTGTTGCTGGCGTGGCGTCGTGCGCCGCTGATTATGATTATTCTGGGGGCGGCGGCGATGACGGCGCTGTTGCGTTTTCTCGGCGTGCCCTGAGGATGTCATTAACCCCGGCAAAAGCGGGGATGTTATCGCGGTGAAAATTTGTCAGGATGGCACTCTCTCAGGCGTGATTAGCCCGATAACCTTGCAGGGATTGCTGAATGAACACTATCCGTACCTGTTTCCTCCTGATGCTGCTGACCGTGATGACAGCCGGTTTAACCGCCGTTCCGGCCATTGCCCGACCCGATATGCGTCCGCTGGGCAAGAACATCGCCGACACAGGTTCCGCCTGGTATCGCTTCCAGAGTAAAAAGTTTGTCTCACAGGATGGGGAACGGCACTATCGGGTGTGGCTTGCTATCCCCAAAAGCGATGCGCCGCCAGGCGGCTATCCGGTGCTCTGGCTACTGGATGGCAATGCGGCGATGGCACATTTGACAGAACCTCTGCTTAAAAAGCTGAGCAGCGGCACGCCGCCAGTGCTGGTCGCGGTGGGTTACGACACCCATTTGCCCTTTGATGTGGTGGCGCGTAATTACGACTACACCCCACCCAATGATGCGCCTGATACTCTGGTCACTCAGCCTCATGGCCGCAAAGGCGGAGGCAGCCATCAGTTTCGTCAGCTGCTGCTGAACACAATTGTCCCGTGGGCAGAACGCCTTGCGCCCAGTAATACGCAGCGGCGTGCGCTCTGGGGTCACTCCTACGGCGGACTGTTCGTGCTGGATACCTTCTTTCATGCCGCCTGGTTCAGCCATTATTTTACGGCCGCTCCCTCGCTGAGCTGGAATCATCAGCGCATTCTTACCCTGGCCCGACGCGCCGACGCCGGACCGCTTAAACATCTGTCGCTCTATCTGATGGAGGGCGATGGCATCACCGAACGCCGAACCGGCCACTCTGACGATCTTCAGCAGGAAGAGCGTGCGCTTATCGACATCCTGCGCCCGAGCGGTGCCAGACTGATTCTGACGCGTTATCCCGGTCAGAGTCACGGCCAGATATTACCCTCATCGCTGGTGGATACGCTGGAAATAGTTTCCGGTAGCCGGGATTGATATCTGACCGGGCATCGCGGCATGATGGCGTTTCATCACCTGCCCGGAGTTCACGCATGAATCGTCCGCTACAGATTGGTCTTTTACTGTTCCCTGATGTCACTCAGCTCGACTTAACCGGCCCGTGGGAGGTGTTTGCGCGCACGCCTGGTGTCGAATGCCATCTCATCTGGAAAGATCGCCAGCCGGTGCGTTCCGATCGCGGCCTGTCGATATTGCCGACTACTACGTTTGCAGATTGCCCGCCACTGGATGTGATCTGTGTGCCTGGCGGGCCGGGACAGATCGCCCTGATGTCGGATGACGTCACGCTGAATTTCCTTCGCCAGCAGGCCGAACAGGCGAAGTGGGTTACGTCGGTCTGTACCGGTTCGCTGGTGCTGGGGGCCGCCGGATTGCTAAAGGGATATCGTGCTACCTCGCACTGGAGCTCCATCGATCAGCTGGCACTGCTGGGCGCGGAGCCGGTCAGTGAGCGGGTGGTGCGCGACCGCAATCGTATCAGCGGCGCAGGCGTGACTTCTGGCATCGATTTTGCCCTGACGCTGGTGGCAGAAATTGCGGGTGACGCGGTGGCGAAAGCGGTTCAGCTGCAGATGGAATATGATCCTGAACCGCCGTTTACCAGCGGTTCGCCGCATACCGCATCGCCACAGGAAGTGGAGCAGGCGCGGGCGAAAATGGCTGAGTTTCTTGCCACTCGCCGTGCGGCAACCAAACGAGCCGCCCTGCGACTACAGGCTGATTAGCTTACTGACACCGGGGATGCGCAACAGCAGCAGTGACAGCGCCATTGAGAAGATTAACGTCAGGGCGATGACCAGCAGTTTATCGCCCAGCGTCTGGATGCGGATTGCCGCCGCCAGCAGGCCAAAAATCAGATAGTGCAGGATATAGACGCCGGTCATGGTCTTCCCCAGGGTCGTCAGAAACGGCGTCAGCCACTGGACTTTTTCCGGCAGGCGAATGGCGTTAATGCTGATCACAATCAGCACCACCAGCAGATAAACCTGCGAGCCCGTCAGCACCACATCGTTATGGGTCGCCAGAAAGCGCGCAAGAAAGTAATGACGCTCATACAGCCAGGTAAAGAGATAAACCGCGGGCAGCAGCAGCAGGCTGATCTTTATCACTCTGGGTGATGTCAGCAACTGCATCACGCGCGGCGCGGCCATCAGCCGACCTGTGAGGTAGTAGAGCACCCAGGTCCAGATTCGGTATTGCGGCAGCAGCGAAAAGGCCCGCTGGCCCGGGTAGAGGCTGGCGAGCAGGTCATAGGCAAAAGCTAACACCAGCAGCAGTAAAATCCCCGATGCCATCAGCCCAGGCCGCTGAATGAGTCTGTCAATCAGCGGATGCGACACATAAATCACAATCAACGCAATTACAAACCACGGCTGAATCAGATAGCCCTTATGATGCATCCCGGCAAACCAGAAAAAGCTGAACCAGAAGATAAAAATCAGCAGAATACGGCGAATTTTGCCGAGCTGCCACGCGGGTGTATGCAGCTCACCGGCGTCGATATAGCCGCTGAGCAGAAAATAGAGCGGCGTGGCGATCGTCGAAACAAAACTCAGCACGTTCAGCGTCAGATTAATGTCGTAATGGTAGCTGTCGTAGCTCTGGTAAAGCGTGAAAAACGAGACGGCGGTGATACAGGCCAGCGTCTTCAGCATTGCCAGTCCGCTCTTATTCACCGTGCGCCTCCCGACCATGGAAGCAACGATAGATGACCGGCAGCACCAGCAGGGTCAATACTGTCGCGAACCCGAGGCCAAAAATAATGACCACCGCCATGCTCTGGAAAAAGACGTCGCGCAGCAGCGGCAGCAGGCCAAGCACCGTGGTGAAGGCGGTCAGCAGAATAGGACGCAGACGTGAGGTCGCCGCATCAATAATCGCCAGCTGCAGCGATTTCTCCTGCCGGAACAGCCTGATCTCCTCAATCAGCACGATCCCGTTACGGATCAGCATGCCCGACAGGCTCAGCAGCCCAATCAGCGCCATAAAGCCAAACGGAATACCGGTGAACAAAAAGCCACAGGTGACGCCAATCAGCGCCAGCGGCACGGTAATCCAGATAGCGACGGCGTCGCGCAGCGAGTTAAACATCAGCACGGTAATGATGAACATCGCCAGGAATCCCACCGGCAGCGAACTCAGCAGCCCGCTTTGCGCTTCACGTGAACTCTCCAGCTCACCTCCCCATTCAAGCCGGTAGCCCGCCGGGAGTTTAAGCTGATCGATCTGTGGCTGAACCCGCGCCACCACTTGTGCGGAGGTTAACCCTGAAGCGGGATCGGGATCGGTCTGCACCGTCAGCACGCGCGTACGATCGCGGCGCATAATCAGCGGATTCTCCCACTCCAGCCGGAAGTCAGAAATCACATTGCTCAGGGGGACAAAGTGCTGCAGGGCCGCACTCCACAGCTGAATATTCTCGATGTGATCGACACTCTGCCGCTCTTCATCAGCCGGATAGAGCATCACCGGCATCAGCCGCGAACCGTCACGGAAAATGCCCACCGCGTCACCGCTGAAATTCATTCTCAGCGCCTGATCGATGTCACGTTTATCGATACCCAGTTCCTGACCACGCAGCGCCGAATAGACCGGGCGGATCACTTTGCTGCGCTCCTGCCAGTCATTGCGCACCGGAAACGTTGAGCCATCCGCCAGGAAAATGGCATCCAGCTGGCTGCCGATGTGGCGCAGCACTTCGGGATCGGGGCCGATCACCCGCAGGGCAATGGCGCTGTCACTGGCGCTGCCAAACTGGATACGTTTGATGCGCTGATTCACCTGTGGGAAGTTCTGCTCAATATAGGCCTCGGTTTTCAGCGCCAGCGCATCAAGCTGTCGGCCATCCTTAACCCGCACCATAATCTGGGCGAAGTTGCTGTACTGCCGTGCCGCGTCATAGGTCAGGGTAAAGCGCAGAGCGCCCTGGCCCACCGTCGTGACCGTGGCTGCGACCTCAGGATCCTGATTAATGAACCGGGCAATATCCGCCGCCGTATTCGCGGTGTAATGAATATCGGTGCCATAGGGCAGCCAGAGATCGGTGAAAAAGACTGGCGTGCTGGAGGAAGGGAAAAAGTTCTGCTTCACCATGGTAAAGCCATACAGCGACAGAGCCAGCAGTGCCACCATTACCGTCAGCGTGGTCAGGCGGAAACGCAGCAGGCCGCCCAGCGCCTGACGATAGAGCCGGAATACGATGCCCTGATAAGGCGTGGAGGGTTCAGTTTGCTCAGGCTGAGCCGTGCTGCGGCGCTTCTCACTCCAGTTGATAAATACCGGCGTTAAGGTCAGCGCCGTGACCCAGCTCAGCATCAGTGAAATCAGCAGCACCTGGAACAGTGATTTACAATATTCGCCGGTCGAATCCTGCGACAGGCCAATCGGTGCAAAGGCGAGAATTGCAATCACCGTGGCACCCAGCAGCGGCAGGGCAGTGCGCCGCACCATGCGGGCAATGGCCTGCTGTAAAGGGTGCCCGCGCTGATGATCGATTTTGACCCCTTCGACCACCACAATGGCATTGTCCACCAGCATGCTAAGCGAAATAATCAGCGCGCCCAGCGACACCCGCTGCAGCTCAAGTTTAAACAGGTACATGATCAGGAGTGTGCCAAGCACGTTAAGCGCCAGCGAGGCGGCAATCACCATGCCGCTGCGCAGGCCCATAAACAGCAGCAGCGTTCCCACCACAATCGCCAGCGCCATCAGGAAATTGAGGATAAAGCCATCAACCGACTGTTTCACCTCATGGGCCTGGTTATAGAACACCTTCAGGCTGATACCGGCGGGCGTATCCTGCTGATAGTGCGCCATTCGGGCGGAAAGCGCGTCGCCAACATCAATCACATTGACGCCGGGCGCGAACGAAATGCCGATAGCCAGAGCCGCTTCACCGTCTGCAAAGTAGATATTGGCGGGATTGTCGGTAACGCCACGCGTCAGGGTGGCGATATCGCGCAGATGCACGTTCTGTGGGTTGCCAGCGGGCAGAATCGGCAGATTAGCCAGATCGTCAAGCGTCTGCAGTTCGCCGGTGGGATGAAAACGGATCGATTCGCTGTCGACCCTCAGCGTTCCGGCACTGGCAACGCTGTTATTCCGGCTCAGCAGATCGGCGACGCGCTGCGGCGTCATACCATAGGCGGTCATTTTGCTGGCGGAGAGAGCGATGCGGATCTCCTCCTGCTCGACGCCCGCTACCGCAACTTTAGCCACACCCGGCACCAGCACCAGATCGCGCCGCAGCTGATCGGCGTAGTTGCGCAGTTCGCTGTTGGTAAAGTCTTTACCGTGAATGACGAAGAAGTAGCCATAAACATCGCCGAAATCATCGTTAACCAGCGGGGCCTGAACGCCAGGCGGGAACTGCCGGGCCGCATCGCCGACCCGACGACGTAACTCATCCCAGATTTGCGGCAGCTGATCGGCCAGATAGCGGGTATGAATATTAACGGTAATCTGCGACAGGCCATTGCCAGAAATGGACGTGACATTGTCCAGCGACGGCAGGCGCTGCAGCGCATTCTCCAGCGGCAGCGTTACCTCCTCTTCAACCTGCTGTGCGGACGCGCCGGGATAGTGGGTGACAATTACCGCCGACTTAATGGTAAACAGCGGATCTTCGAGGCGGCCAATGTTGAGCAGCGCATAGATGCCGCCCACGCCCAGCAGCAGAATGACCATCCAGATGCGAATGGGTTTATCAAGAAAATGCTCCTGAATACGCATTATAAACCCCGCTCGCGCTGCCAGATGCGCACCGCTTCACCGTCACGCAACTCACCCACACCGGCGGCAACGATACGGTCGCCCGGCTTCAGCCCGCTGATGATTTCTATGCCCTGGGCGGTGAGACGGCCCACTTCGACAGGTCGATCTTTGATGCGCAGCGCCTCGCCATCCTGCTCAACCAGCCAGACGTGCGGTTGATTGGTGGGGCTGCGATCGGGATTGAACACCGCCGCCGCAGGCACGACCAGACGCGGCTGGGCAGGGGCATTTGGCAGGTTATGCAGCCTGACGCGCACCGATCCGCTGAGGCCGGCAACGCCAGGGAGATCAGCCGGACGCGGCATGGTCAGCACCACCTGATAGGTCAGCGTGGCGGCATCCGTCTGGCTGGTATGCTCTTTGTATTGTGCGGTGAAAAAGCGGCCTGGCAGGGCGTTCAACTGCACCTCAGGCTGATAGTCAATATTCTGGATATCGAGGCTGGTGAAGAGGGTTTCGGGCAGCGTAAAGATGACGTCTAGCAGATCGGCACGGGTCAGCAGCGCAATGGGCTGTCCGGCGGCCACGACCTGATGATTACGCGCCTGTACCCTTGCAATCACGCCATCAAACGGCGCGCGAAGGCTAAGAAACTGTAACTCCTCCTGTGCGATTTTCAGCGCAGTCGCGGCGGCATCGCGATTAGCACGCTGCACATCCATTTCAGACTTTGAAACGGCGCTGCGCTGGGCCAGCGTATTGAAGCGCTGAAATTGTCGCTCCGCCAGTTGCAGTGCAGTCTGGCGGTCGCGTACCCGTAGTTTCGCATCTGCATCATTCAGAGTAGCGAGAAGCTGTCCCGCTTTCACGGGCGTTCCGTCACGAATATCAAGCTTTACCAGCTGGCCTGCCCGTTTAAACGCAAGATCGGTATTATCACCCGCCTGAATACGCGCAGGAAATACCCGGATATTTTGAGCGATGTCCGACTCAAGGGTGAAAACTTTAATTACGCGGGGCGGGGGAGCATCCGGTTCTTTTTTTTCATCGCACGCTGTCATAAAAAAACAACAGAGCAAAATGAGGATAACCTTGCGTTTAATCATTTTCTTCGCCTTAACATCAGCTTTTAAACTGCGGTTTGATAAGCATTAAGGCGTAATAAACCCTGATGCTTATCGCGACCGGGATAAACTTATTTTTAATCTTCGTCATATAAGTTTAACGAAGCGGCAGGGCCGCTTCGCCTGAATCGGCTTACGCCGCCATCTGAGAGACCACCAGCCAGGTCAGTAAGCCCACCAGAGTCGTTGCGGCGACCGCGAGAATAACGAAACCGCAAAGCATGATAATGCTCTGTTTTTTCATCAGAGTTTCCTTTTGCGAGCCAGAGTATAAACCGATGCACACTGCATCAGCATACTTAAACCTTAGCTAAACAAAAACAACGTTGTCATTCTCATAATATAGGTTAGATTTAATTTAGCCATTTTATGTTATTCGTCAGACGTTTCTTACGTAAATATGATATCGGTCATTACCTGCAGGAGGGGCTGCCTGCAAAATGCATGTCTTTTAATTGCGCCTTTATTTCATCGCTAAATGGCACGAGGTTTATATATGCTAAATAATGATAAGCAGGATAAAGCGTTAGCTTTATCTGAGCGCCCCTGGTATCAGCGTAGTGTGGCAGAGATATTCTCCGAACTGCAGAGCTCATCAGCAGGATTATCCACCGCCACTGCGCAGGAACGCCTGCAGAAACACGGTCCCAATGCCCTTCCGCAAAAAGCTGAGAAATCGGCTCTGCTCAAATTCATCGCGCATTTTAAAGATGTGCTGATCTATATTCTGCTGGCCGCGGCGGTGATCACCGCGATAATGGGTCACTGGGTCGATACCTTTGTCATTATCGGCGTGGCCGTCATTAACGCCCTGATCGGCTTTATTCAGGAGAATAATGCCGAGAAGTCACTGAAAAGTATTCAGAACATGCTTGCCAGTGAAGCGATGCTGGTGCGAGATGGCAAACAGGTCACGGTCGCGACGCGCGATATTGTGGTCGGTGACGTGGTGATGTTACGCCCCGGCGATAAAATCCCGGCTGATCTGCGACTGTTTGAGGTCAATAATCTGCGGGTTGAAGAGGCGATTCTCACCGGGGAGTCGACGGTGGTGTCGAAGAACACCGATACGCTGAGCGGTGAAAAATCGCTGGGCGACCGTCTGAACCTGGCTTTTTCAGGCACTACCGTCAGTTCCGGCACCGCCGCAGGCGTGGTGATCGCCAGCGGCGGTGATACTGAGCTGGGCCATATCAACGAAATGATCAGCGGCATAAAAGAGGTTAAAACCCCGCTGCTGGTGCAGATCGACAAACTCGGTAAAGCGATCTTTTTCATCATCCTGCTGATGATGGTCGCCCTGTTTATCTTCGGCTATCTGCTGCGTGACATTCCACTGGGCGAGCTCTCGCTGTCCGTCATCAGCCTGGCGGTTGCTGCGGTTCCGGAAGGTCTGCCTGCCATTATCTCTATCATCCTGTCGCTGGGCGTGCAGTCGATGGCGCGGACCCAGGCGATTATCCGTAAGCTGCCGACTGTTGAAACCCTGGGCGCGATGTCGGTGATCTGCTCCGATAAAACCGGCACGCTCACCATGAATGAGATGACGGTGAAAGCGGTGGTGCTGGCGAAGAGCCGCTGGCGCGTCAGCGGAAACAGCTATGAACCCAAAGGGGAGATTGTTGCTGAGCAGGGCGACGCAAGTGGACTCTCTGCGGCACAGGATCCGCTGTTTCAGCAGTTCCTGCATGCGGTAGACACCTGTAATGAAAGCCAGCTGCGTCAGGAAAGTCAGGGACACTGGACGATTGTTGGCGGCCCGACTGAAGGCGCGCTGAAGGTGCTGGCGGCGAAGGGTCAGACGACACCTCAGCCGGTTGAGGTGGTGAGCAAGCTGCCGTTCGATTCCCTCTATAAATATATGTCGGTCAGCTGTGTTGCCAACGGCGAATCTTATGTGCTGCTGACCGGTGCGCCAGACGTGCTGCTGACGCTATGTCAGCAGCAGCAAACACCGGAGGGTGCAGAGCCGATAGACCGTGCGTACTGGGATGCCGCCATCACCACCTACGCCAGCGAAGGGCTGCGCACCGTTGCCGCCGCCTGGAAGAGAACCTCTGCACCCGTTACCGCGCTGGATCATGCCGATCTGAGAAGTGACATGGTGCTGCTGGGTCTGGCCTGTATGATGGATCCCCCACGTCCCGAGGCGATTGCCGCCATTGACGAGTGCCAGAAAGCGGGCATTCGCGTCAAAATGATCACCGGCGACCATCAGGAAACCGCAATGGCGATTGGTCAGATGCTGGGAATCGGCAACAGCCAGGCTGCTATCACTGGCTACCAGCTTGAACACATGAGTGACGCCGAACTGGCGGACGCGGCAAAAACCTATGATATTTTTGCCCGCACCAGCCCGGAACACAAACTGCGTCTGGTGAAAGCGCTGGAAGCGAGCGGCGAGATCGTCGGCATGACCGGCGACGGCGTCAATGATGCTCCGGCGCTGAAACAGGCCAACGTCGGTATTGCGATGGGTATCAAAGGCACCGAGGTGACAAAAGAGGCGGCCGATATGATTCTGGCCGACGATAACTTTGCCACCATCGCTGCGGCAGTCAAAGAGGGACGTCGGGTTTACGACAACCTCAAGAAAACCATCCTGTTTATTATGCCCACCAACCTGGCACAGGGTCTGCTGATTATTATCGCGATTCTGATGGGCAATCTGCTGCCGTTAACCCCAGTACAGATTCTGTGGATGAACATGGCAACGTCCGCCACGCTGTCGTTTGGTCTGGCGTTCGAGCCTGCTGAAGCGAATGCGATGCGCCGGCCACCGCGCAATGTCAAAGCACACGTAATGGACGCTTACGCTATATGGCGCGTGGTGTTTGTCGGTCTGCTGATTTCAATCAGTGCCTTTGTGCTGGAAGCCTGGCTGCAACCGCGTGGCTACAGTGCCGAGTTTATCCGTACCGTGCTGCTGCAGATGCTGGTCACCGCGCAGTGGGCCTACATGCTTAACTGCCGTAACTCTGATGGCTTCTCACTGGATCGTGGTCTGCTGAAAAATCGTGGTATCTGGCTGGTGACGCTGGTACTGATTGTCCTTCAGGCGATCATTATCTATGTGCCATTAATGAACACGCTGTTTGGTACGCGCCCACTGCCGATCAACTACTGGCTGATTTCGCTGATTGTCAGTATCGCGATCTTCATCATAGTTGAGATTGAAAAACGCTTCACCCGCGCATGGCGGGTGAAGACGCCTTCACTGAGTTAATTCTGTCTCCGGGTCCTGCTGCGGATAGCTCGCCAGCAGGACCTTTTTAATCAGATAGGTCAGTGGAATAGCCAGTATCCCGCCCGTAATCCCCAGTAACGCCTGCCAGAACAGAAACGCCAGCAACTGCGTGGTCAGCGCCAGATTGAGTCGCTTCCCAATCAGCAATGGTTCGATCACCGAACTCAGGCAGAGGTTCAGCACCACAAAGAAACCTGCTACCGCCAGCGCGATCTGTAAATCAAACATGATGTAACTCTGGATCACCGGCGGAATCGCGGCCAGAAAGGAGCCAAGCACCGGCACGTAATTAAAGATGAACATCAGCACGCCCCAGAAAAAGGCAAACTTCAGCCCGATCAGATGCGCACCGACGCCCACGATTAACCCGCCCAGAATACTGGTCAGCGTTTTCACTCTGGCATACACAATCACGCTCTGAATTCCCTCCTGCAGCGCCAGATAAAAGGCCTGATGTTTTCCCTTTACCCGCTGTTGCAGTGCAGCTTTCAGCAGCGGCATCTCATACAGCATAAACAGCAGCATCAGGAACACCATGATCCACCATGAGATGACGCCAGGGATTTGCGTCAGAAACGCGGTGACGATGCGCACTATCGCACCTGCATCCACAAAGGTCAGCAACTGGTCGGGCGTCATACCGATATCAAGCCGGGCAAAGGCCAGCGTCAGCTGTTCAAGCCGGGCCGCCAGCAGCACGGGCGCCTGGCGGCTGAGCTGCATTAAATCGGGCGTCAGCACGGTTAACTTGAGGATAGTGACCACCATGATCAACAGCATCAGCATAATCACCAGAAGTGACGAGACGATGCGCGGTATGCGGTTGTTTTCCAGCCGGGTAATCAGGGGATCAAGCATGATGGCCAGTAACATTGCCAGCAGTACCTGGTTGATCAGCGGTGCTGCCAGATAAAGGCCGGTCAGAATAATGGTCAGACAGGCGAGGATAAACAGCACGCGTGCCATTGGCGGCCAGAGGGTAAACCAGCTCAGTCCCATGATTGGGCTCCTTCAGCAAAGATAAGCTGCAGTATAGATGAGGCTTAAGCTTCAGTGCTTTGCGTCAGGTCAGAGGGGGAAAGGCTTCTCTCAGGGCTTAAGAGACGATCATCGGTGGCTCCTGACCCTTGTTCAACGCACGAATGCGCGACCAAAAGCTATCCGGATAGTTTATTTACGATCCGGTTTCAGCCGACGATCAAACCGGAACGGAATGGCCTCAGCCTGTTGAACTATCCGGAAGAACTCGGGATGTTCAGGATTTAACAGATAGTTATATTCTACAGGGGAGAGGGCACTGGGAACACGCAACGCAACCGCATCGCAGGCAGAGCACCAGGCGTCTCCATAGTCAGCCAGTTCTGCCGGTGCATCTTCATCAGCCCAGTTTGCAGGCAACTCAGTGATATCAGCGGTCTGAATCAACGCATCGGGAACATCGATGCGCAGAAGTGTGAAAGCATCCAGGATGTGTGCTGAGTGCAGATGGACCAGTGTTTCCAGCAAAGTCAGTGATGCTGTTTCAGAAACATAAACCATGGAGATGCCGATGCTGTTCCAGCGGCCGCCCGCCTCTTTTGCGCCAAATCCCGTCCAGGCTGTTGAAAGATACTTTGTCTTGGTCAGCCTGTAGAGAATCAAGAGTAAACTCCGTGCTCCAGGCGCGTGATTAATTTCATGACCTCGTAAGCCCCGGTTTCAGACGCCATCAGTTCTGCGGGCATTTTCCAGCTCAGCGCCCTGTTAGGCTCATTCAACCATTTTTGCGCTTCATCCTTATCACCTTCGAACAGTTCAACTGCGCGATCAATGACACGGATAATACGTACCAGTCGTTCACTTTGTTCAGCGCTGAATTTCGCTTTCACGCTTCGGCTGAACGTCGTGGAGGGTATACCGGACATTTTGCGCAGGTCGTTTTGCGTAATCTTCGCCCAGTTGACGATCAGGTGAGCTACGTTGCCATCAAGGCCTTCATTAATCTGGCCCAGCAGGGCGACACCATCAGCGTTGTTCAGGCCTGCGGCCTGCCATAAGCGTGGCTGCCTGGTTTTGTTCGCAGAAAAGCTGAATGTTTTCATCTGTCACCTCCAATTGGTCATTTAACTATAACCATTTGGTGGGAGGGGCGCAAATTTCAGGATCTGATAAATCAGGAAAACCGGTCACTCTGAACCTTTCAGTGGCATGTGTCAGATCAAGTCGCGACTCACACATATTCATGAGTTTCATTCATATCACGTTATTGATCTGAATAATGTGCAGATTGTCGATCTCATGAGCCAGTTTCTTAAAGAGCGAAATCTGCAATAGCGGGCAGACAAAGATCAGGATTAATCATCATTGATGAATAAAAGTAATAAGCCCTGGCTAATTACCCTACTTAATCCAATTAATCACTTTACGTTATGCTTTTCACACACAACGGCTGAAGGATAACGCCATGCCCACTGTAAAACTCAAAAATGGTAGAGAACATCAATATCCTCGTTTTTGAACTCAGTTCTGAGGATATGTTGCAAATTGCGGCGCTTGATTCCGCAACCAGCGCATTCTTCTCTCATCCCTATCCGGCGATGGTGGAGTGGCTGACTGGCCGCAAACCTGACGTTTAAAACGCAACAGAAGAGGCTTTCAATAATGCAAAAACGCTATCTCGGAAAATCAGGGCTTGAAGTGTCAGCACTCGGTTTGGGCTGTATGGGCCTGAGTCATGGCTATGGTCCGGCGACCGACACTCGTCAGGCTGTTGAGCTGATTCGCGCCGCGGTTGAACGTGGGGTGACATTTTTCGACACAGCCGAAGTTTATGGCCCATATCTTAATGAAGACGTGGTGGGTGAAGCGTTACAACCCTTACGCGACCGGGTGGTTATCGCTACCAAATTTGGTTTTACCTTTGGTGAGGACAATAAACAGCAGATTTTAAACAGCCGCCCGGAACATATTCGCAAAGCGGTTGAAGGCTCGTTGCGTCGTCTGAAAACCGATGTGATTGATTTGCTGTATCAGCACCGCGTCGATCCGGAAGTCCCTATCGAAGATGTTGCGGGAACCGTGAAAGACCTGATTTCAGAAGGTAAGGTCAAACATTTCGGCCTTTCTGAAGCGGGTGCACAAACCATTCGTCGTGCACATGCCGTACAACCTGTTACTGCACTGCAAAGCGAATACTCAATTTGGTGGCGCGAGCCTGAGCAGGAGATCCTGCCATTGCTGGAGGAGTTGGGGATTGGTTTTGTGCCATTCAGTCCATTAGGCAAAGGATTTCTGACGGGCGCGATTAAGTCAGGAACGACGTTTGGCAGGGATGATTTCCGTAGTAAGGTGCCGCGTTTTGCCGCTGAAGCAATTGAAGCCAACGAAAAGCTGGTCACATTACTGGGTGAACTGGCTGCCGGAAAAGGGGTTACGTCTGCACAAATAGCACTGGCATGGTTGCTGGCACAAAAACCGTGGATTGTTCCCATCCCCGGCACTACTAAACTGCACCGGCTGGATGAAAACCTGGGTGCTGCCGACATCACGCTTTCACAGGACGACGTGCGGCAGATAGAAGAGGCGCTTGAAACGATAGAAATCGTCGGCGAGCGTTACTCCCCTGAGCATCAGGCTCGTGTGGGCCGTTAAGATTCAGGCGGGTCTGCATCGAATTGTAGACCCGCTATTCCGGGTGCCGAAGCGCATCTATCATCAGCACAAAAGCGGGCGGATGCTGTTTACGGCTCGGATAACAGAGATAATAACCGGGAAATGCAGGGCACCAATCCTGCAGAATCTGAATTAGCTTTCCGGATTTTACATGCTCCCTGATCGTATCTTCAGGAACACAGGCAATACCAAAACCCGATAATACGGCATCGATTCTTTCTGACAGAAAATTAAACGTGACCTGTCCTTCAACTCTGACACGTAACGATTTTCCTTCCTTCACGAACTTCCAATGATAAAAGTTTTAATTTTGGCCATACGAGAGTTTGAGCTGCATGCTCCCCTGCGGATAAGCGGATATTGCCAGAGAGCGTTCCATTGAGTTGAACCTGAAATTCATGCTCCTGCTCAAGATCGGCAATACGTGGCTCAGATAGGCCTGATTACATAACGCGAGATTAAAACGGCGTGCCTGACGTGTCGAACATGTCTGGGCCTATGCCTTTCACGCGCCGTCGAAACGGTGTTTTATCTGAGAAGGTCATGGTGAGGGGCGGGTTCCATTTCCAGGCAAGCCCCAGGCATAAGAAAGCCTTTATCTGGCGGACAAATCAGTCTATCTTTAAGGAAATGATCATTCTCTAATGGTGTTTGCGATGAACGATAACCGTTATAAAGAGCGGGGACGACCGCGGGCGTTTGATACCGATTCGGCACTGGACAGCGCAATGCTGGTATTCCGGCAAAAGGGCTATCACGCCACCTCGATCGGCGATTTGGGCCAGGCTATGCAACTCACTACCGGCAGCATCTATAAAGCTTTTACCGACAAGCGCACGCTGTTTGCAAACGTCTTCGCTCGCTATCTCTCAATGCGCAACAGCAGTTTAGCCGCGCGGCTGGCGCAATGTGAAAATGGCCGTGAGCAACTGGCGGCGCTACTCAATTTTTATGTGGATTCAGTGCGCGATGTCGAAGGTGAGCGCGGCTGTCTGGTGGCTGTCAGCGCCGTGGAGCTGCAAACTCTGGATGAGGAACTTGCCGGAGCCGTCAGCGCGGCGCTGATACGCAACCAGCAGAATCTGCAGCAGATAATCAGCCTGGGTCAGCAGGATGGTTCGGTCAATCCTGCACTGGACAGAGACGCCACCGCTTCGCTAATGCTTTGCATTGTTCTGGGGATGCGGGTCGCCGGTAAAGTTGCTGCGACCCGGCCCGATGCCAGCATCATCCCCCTGGCGCTGAAGTTACTCGACTAAATTTTTTACTCATTAAGGAAGTGATCGTTTCCTTATTGTCCGGAGGTTTTATGCACGTATATCCACTCTACCAGCACCATTTTATTAACATTGACTCGCAGCGGCTACACTACCTCAGCGCAGGCAGTGAACACGCTGAGGCTGTGGTTTTGCTCGCGGGTTTCCCGCAAAGCAGTTATGCCTGGCGGGAGGTTATTCCCTTGCTTGCCAGCCGCTTTCATGTGATCGCACCCGACCTGCCAGGGCAGGGTGATTCTGACTTTCCAGCCAGTGGTTACGACACTGACAGCGTGGCAGAGCGCATACTGGCGCTGCTGAACCAGCTGGGTATCAAACGCTTTCATCTGGCCGGGCATGATATCGGGGCGTGGGTCGCCTGGTCACTGGCGGCAGGCCATCCCGAAAAGTTTAGCCGTCTCGCGCTGCTGGATGGCGGTATTCCCGGTATCACGCTGCCTGACTTAATGCCAATGGTGGGTGATAGCGCCTGGAAAACCTGGCATTTTGGATTTCACTGTGTGGATGATTTACCGGAAGCGCTGATCACTGGCAGAGAGGCGATCTACCTGGACTGGTTTTTTAACCGTAAGTCAGCCAATCCACATCGCATAGATGCGGCGGCCCGTCATGAATATTTGCGCGTTTTTCAGCAGCCCGGGGCCCTGCGGGCCGGACTGGCTTTTTACCGCGCTTTCGCACAGTCGGCAGAGCAGAATCGACAGCGCGCGTTAAAAGGCAAACTGGCTTTACCGCTGCTGGCTGTCAGTGCCGACCAGGGATCGATACCCGATATGGCCACCCCGCTGCGCACCGTAGCGCATCAGGTAAGCAGTGAAACTGTTCTCAACTGCGGTCATTTTATTCCCGACGAACAACCCGAGAAATTAGCGGAAATACTGGCAGACTTCTTTATTCCCTCTCCGGATAAAAGCGAAATATCACCTCAGTGACAGTAGTGAAAGTAATGTCGTGTGGCGGATTATTAATATTATTGCTGACCCGCTGTTATCTCATACAGGTTTCCAATAAATAACACTATCTTATTGATTTTTAAGTATGTAGAGCAGACTGTTGCGCGTTGCTTTCTGTCGCGTGCTGTGAATAAATAAACGGTCATCAACGTCCGCCATCAGGATGAGATTAAAATAGCGGTCGGCAACAGAGTGCCGATCGCATATTGCCGGGGCTGCTATGAATCAGGAAAAAGCACGACTGGCCGGGGAAATAAAAGCCAGAGTTAATGAACTTGAATCGCAGTTAGTGGCGATTCGACGTGATATCCATGCGCATCCGGAACTAGGCTTTGATACGCTGCGCACCGCCAGTCTGGTCACAGAGTATCTGCAGGCGCTGGGACTCAATCCCCGCACCGGCGTTGGCCGCAGCGGTGTTGTGGTGGATATCGACGGCGCAGAGCCGGGTAAGACGCTGCTGTTGCGCGCCGACATGGACGCGCTGCCGATCCATGAGCAGACCGGTCTGCCGTTTGCCAGCCGCTATCCCGGAAAAATGCACGCCTGTGGGCATGATATTCACACCGCAACGATGCTGGGTGTGGCAACGATCGTGCCGCACTATCGTCAGCAACTCAAAGGCCGGGTCCGGCTGATATTCCAGCCCGCGGAAGAGACGCCAGAAAGCGGCGCTGAGGCGATGATTGCGGACGGCGCGGCAGATGGCATCGACTGGGCCGTGACCCTGCATAACAAGCCTGAACTGGCTGCGGGAGAAGTCGCCCTGACACGCGGGGCCAGCACCGCCTCCAGCGATGAATTCGACGTTACGGTGCATGGCGTATCGACCCACGCGGCACGTCCGCACATGGGCACCGATCCGATCATCGCGACCGTGCATCTCATCAGCCAGCTACAGACCCTCATCTCGCGTGAGCGCGATCCCGCTCACTCCGCCGTATTAACCATCGGGCACATTCAGGGTGGTACCACCCACAATATCATTCCCGATAGCTGCCTGTTTCAGGGCACCATCCGTACTAAGTCGCCGGAAGTACGCGCTGCTATGGAAACCTCGTTTAAACGGATGTGCGAAGGGGTGGCGCTGGCGC
Organism: Pantoea sp. BJFS-204; assembly: GCF_049310725.1. NCBI lineage: Bacteria > Pseudomonadati > Pseudomonadota > Gammaproteobacteria > Enterobacterales > Erwiniaceae > Pantoea > Pantoea sp. BJFS-204. Next base: position 139,545 of record NZ_JBMOWE010000009.1, read on the forward strand.
AAAACGTACGGGTGGAGGTTAACTTCCAGCGTGGTGTCCCGCCTTTGATGAATGACGATCGCCTGATCGATTCACTGGAACAGATTCTGTCGCATCAGTTTGATAAGCCTATCATCGCGCAGCCCAGCGCCAGCTTTGGAGCCGAAGATTTTTCACTGTTCACGGAACGGGTACCGGGCTGCCAGATTCATATTGGATCGGCCACGCCGGGCCGTGACGATCACCTGCATAACTCCGACTATCAGCCGGACGAACGCAGCATTACCGCCGGGACGCAGGCGCTGACCCGCCTTGCAATTGATTTACTCTCTTAATAATAAATAAATGAGGTTTATATGATGATGCGTAACCGCCTGTTTACGGCTTCTCTGACCGTGGCGCTGCTCGCCACTTCCGCGTTCAGCCAGGCGAAAGATTTCGGCACCCTGAAGTTTGCGACTGAAGCGGCTTATCCTCCGTTCAACCAGACCACCCCGAGCGGCAAAATCGTCGGCTATGAGCCGGATATGGTGGCGGAGCTGGCTAAACGTGCTGGCTTCAAATATGAAATCATCGCCCAGAAATGGTCGGGCATGATCCCGGGTCTTATCGACGGTAAATATGATGCGGTGATCGATGCGGTGACCGTAACGCCAAAACGTGCTGAAGCGATCGATTTTACCCATCAGTACACCGTGAGCGTCTCCAGCTTTGTGACTGCGAAAAAAAGCCCGCTGGCCACGCTGCCAGGCAGCGGCACGATTGTAACGGCGGATGATGACGCCGGCATGAAAAAAGCGATAGACGATCTGAAAACCACCTTCAAAGGGAAAACCATCGCGGTGCAGGTCGCCACCATTCAGGCGGATTTCCTGCAAAAATACCTGGGCGATGTTGCCACTATCCGCACCTATCAGGCGGGTCCTGAAACCTTTGCCGACCTGATGAATGGCCGGGTGGATGCTGTCATGGCGTCTCGTACCAACCTCAACGCCTTTGTGAAAAAACATACTGAGGCGATCAGCAGCAGCGGCTATGGCTTCTCCGGTGGCGTGCTGGGCGCAGGCTCGGCGATTGGTCTGCGTAAAGGCAACAGTGAGCTGCAGCAGGTGCTGAATCAGGCGCTGGACTCCATGATCAAAGATGGGACGCTGAGCAAACTGTCGATCAAATGGTTTGGCGAAGATGTCGCGCCGAAAGCGTAACCGCTGATGCTGATGAATATTGACTGGCAGATACTGGGCTTCGGGGATGAGGGCTGGGGTGGCGTGCTGCTTAACGCCGCCGCCGTCACCGTCAGCGTGTCACTCTGCGCCTGGCTACTGGGTGCGTTGCTGGGCAGCGTGCTCTGCTGGATGCAGATTGCCGGTTCACGCTGGCAGCAGCGACTGGCGGCAGGCTACATCACTCTGTTTCGCGGCGTGCCGGAACTGCTGGTGATCTACCTCTTCTACTTCGGTGGACGACAGGTGGTCTCCACCGTGGGCACCGCGCTGGGCTTCCAGGGACCCTTCGATGTGAACGGCTTTGTGGCGGGCGCGATTGCCATCGGGCTGATCTCCGGTGCCTATCAGAGCGGGGTATTCCGTGGCGCTTTCTACGCCATTCCCGGCGGAACGCGGGAAGCGGCGACCGTGACCGGCATGGGACGGCTGATGATGTTTCGCCGCATTATCGTGCCGCAGGCGTTACGCACTGCGCTGCCCGGCATGGGCAACCAGTGGCAATCGGTGATCAAAGAGTCGGCGCTGGTCTCGGTAACCGGACTGGTGGAAACGATGAACCAGGTCTCCACCGCAGCCAACTCCACCCAGATGTCCTTTTTCTTCTACAGCGTGGGTGCGGTGATCTACCTGATTATCACCACCTGTTCCGATATGGTTTTCCGCTACGTGGAAAAGTTTGCGATGCGCGGTCAACAGCGCTTGAAGGGGTAAGGAGTCCACGTGGATATCATGTTTTTACAGCAGACGCTGCTGGCGCTGCTGAAAGGATTGCCGCTGACCATCAACCTGGCGCTGCTCTCACTCTTTGGCGGCGGCGTGCTGGCGCTGCTGCTTAACCTGCTGCGCATGACGCGTGTCGGCAGCGTTTTCTGTCGCTTCTACGTCTGGCTATTTCGCGGTACGCCACTGCTGATCCAGATCTTTATGGTCTATTACGGCCTGGGCAGTTTACCGGCGGTGCGGGAAAGCTTGTTCTGGCCGCTGCTGCGCGATCCCTACTGGTGCGGCTTACTGGCGCTGATTCTCAATGATGCCGCCTATACCTCGGAGATCCTGCGCGGCGGGCTGCGTGCCGTCAGTCAGCAGTCGCTGGAGGCCGCTAAAGTCTCAGGCATGTCGTCGTATAAAATCTTTACCCGCATCACCTTACCGATTGCGATTCGACAGGCATTGCCGGCCTACAGCAATGAGATCATCTCGATGATCAAAGCAACGTCGCTGGTCAGCACTATCAGCCTGATGGAGATGACCGGCATTGCCGACTCGATAGTCTCTTCCACTTTCCGGGCGCTGGAGGTGTTCCTGAGCGCGGCGGTGATCTACCTGATACTTACCATGCTGGTCAGCAAAGGCGTATCGATGCTGGAACGACGCTTATCACCTTACTATTTTGGAGCACGCTCATGACCGCACCTACCATCATGCTGAGTCATCTCAGAAAGAGTTATGCGGGACACGAAGTGCTGCACGACATCAGCCTGACCGCGCAGGATGGCGATGTGATATCGCTGATTGGAGCCAGTGGGTCGGGGAAAAGTACGCTGCTACGCTGCATTCCGTTTCTTGAAGTGCCGCAGGCAGGCGAAATTGCGGTAGGCGAGGTGAACGTCACGCTGGATAACGCCGACGAAAAACTGAGCCGCGAGCAGCGCCGTCGCATCAAGCTGATGCGAATGCAGCTCGGCTTTGTATTTCAGAGCTTCAACCTGTGGCCGCATAAAACGGTGATGCAGAACATCATTGAAGCGCCGGTTCATGTGCAGAAGCGCAGCCATAAAGAGGCGATTGAAGAAGCAGAAGCGCTGCTCCATAAAGTGGGACTCTATGCTAAACGCGACGCCTGGCCGTCGCAGCTTTCCGGCGGACAGCAGCAGCGTGTGGCGATTGCACGGGCGCTGGCGCAGCAGCCAAAAGCGATACTGTTCGATGAGCCAACTTCAGCGCTGGATCCGGAGCTGGTGGGCGAAGTATTGCGGGTGATCCGCAGTCTGGCGGAAGAGGGACGTACCATGATTATCGTCACCCATGAAATGGGCTTTGCGCGTGACGTGTCGAACAAAGCGGTGTTTCTGCACCAGGGCATGATTGAGGAGTCCGGTTCACCGGAGCAGGTGTTTCTCGATCCGATCTCGCCACGCTGCCGCGCCTTTGTAAATAGCCACTTTGAGCGCAATGCAGGCTGAAGCGGCATTCTGATAAGGCTGACGCGCGGAAATTTCATGTTTTGAGATCACAAAACCCCGGAAGATTTCCCGGGGTTTTTTTAATAGCCGCCAGACCACGTTATCCAGAACGATCAGCGCGATCTTACGCCCGGTCCTGAGACGATGCAGCAGCAGCAGGGCGGCCCGCTTCAACCATTGCCTGCCATTGCTGATAGCTGGGGCGGCTCTGGATTTTTGCATACCACGCTTTCAGGGCGCGACACTCGTCAGGAACAGCAAGATTCACCAAAGCCGCGAAAATCATTCCGCCGGTTACGGCGATATCCGCCATCGAAAATGTATTGCCCGCGACATAAGGTTGTGAGCGTAAAACGCCGTCAAAGTAGTGCATCCCTCTGATGGCCTTTTCACGCATCTTCGCACCCCATTCCGGATTCTGAAAGAGCTCCACCTCCGGCCCCAGTCCTGCTGTGGCATGATGGAAATAGACGCTGACCGCATCAAGAAATTCGATCTCAGCCCGTTTGGTCATCATATGGATAACGCCTTTTTCTGCCGGCGTGACGCCAGTCAGAACCGGATTCTCATCCAGCACATCGAGATATTGCGTAATGGCGGTGCATTCAGCGATCAGCGTTCCGTCATTCAGCGCTAGAACCGGCAGTGTTCCTGAATAATTGATCGCTAAAAATTCAGGTTTTTTATGCTCACCTTTCCACAGGTTGACCGGAATAAATTCGACCTCAGAAAGTAATCCCTTTTCCGCCAGGGCAATCCTGACCCGTGCAGGATAAGGGCCATCATACCAGTCATAAATCTTCATCGCGGGGAGTGACGGAACTGCAGATGCATTGTGGATATCAGTCATGATTGAGTTACCTACCTGTCAATTGGTAGGTGGATTGTGATGCCGAACTTTTCTCCTGTCAATCCCTGTCTACCAGTTGGCAGGTAAATATTTTCCCCTTATAATGCGTCTCCACCTCCTGAAGGAAAACTGAGTTATGAGCCTGAACGCGCGTGAAGCCATTCTGGCCGCAGCAAAAAGTGCTGCCCAGAATCATGGCTATAACGGGATTAATTTTCGCAGCATCGCTGACGAGGTAGGCATCAAGAATGCCAGTATCTATTATCACTTCGCCAGTAAGGCCAATCTGGGAGCCGCGGTTGCCAACCGATACTGGCAGGATACGGCTGAGGATTTAAAGACTATACGCGAGCAAAGTGCCTCACCGGATGAAGCGTTGCAGCGCTATCCGCAGATTTTCCGCAAGTCGCTTGAAGATGCCAACCGGCTCTGTCTCTCCAGCTTTATGGCGGCGGAATATGAAGATCTGCCCGAGGAAGTGAAGCGTGAGGTTCAGTGTTTTGTCGATGCGAACGTCGAGTGGCTGACAGAGGTCCTTTGCGAAAAGTCGCCCGATAACGCGGAGAAAAATGCGCAGCGTGCGCTGGCAATTTACACCGCAGTTGCTGGCGCGCAGTTAATAGCCCGCACGCGCCAGGATATAACCATTTTTGATAACCTGATTGCGACCTATCAGGAGAGCGGCCTGATTCCGCTGTCACACTGAATTAAAACGACACCGCGCCTGAAAGAGATGCAGGCGTCAGCACTCAGAGCTTCAGGGCTATCAGTGAAAGCAGCAGTGAGCATTCAGGGTTAAATCGCACTATGGCGCAAGCCGCCTGCCAGTTGTGTGAACACGTCGATCATCTTTGGCAGCGCCTTTTCCGGCTCGCTGCTGGAAGCGACCCACAGTGCGGCATTCAGCGCCGCGCTGTTCAGCAGATGAGCGGCGGCATCGGCGTCGACCGGCTTCATTATCCCGCTGTCGATAAGACGGGTAATCGTTTCACGCGTGGCTTCCAGGCAGCTGTTCTGGCTGGGCCATTGGGAAGGATCTCCCAGAAAAGCCGGGCCATCGCGCAGCACAATGCGTTGCACTTCGGCATCCATTGCCATGCGGATGTAGGCGATGCCTTCCGCCACCAGCTTCTCCCACGCATCGCTCACCCCAGACGCTGCCGCTTTAGCCTGCTGGGCCATGTCGCCATCAACCTGTGCGACGACCGCCGCAAGCAGCCCCTTTTTGTCACCAAAATTGTGGTAGAGCGCCCCGCGAGTCAGACCTACGCTGGCCGTCAGTTCATCCATTGATGCGGCGGCAAAGCCTTTTTCGGCAAAGGCTGTGCGTGCTGCTGCAATCAGTTTTGCCCGGTTCTCTTCCATTGTTTCAGCGCGACGTTTAGCGGCCATACACTCTCCTTTCACATACGCGAGGTATATTAATTGACATACTCGGCGTATGTGTGATTAATGTGACATACGCCGCGTATATTAAATCAAACTCGTGTGCGCTGCATCCTGCAATCCGCTAAAGGCTATTGAGGAAATTCTATGATCACCCGCGAACCCATCTTTCCTGCTAATCGTCACGCTCTCTATGAGCAACATGGTTATTCAGCGGCTATCCGCTCAGGCGATCTGCTGTTTGTCTCTGGTCAGGTGGGCAGCCGTGCCGACGGCACGCCGGAGCCCGATTTTGCTGCTCAGGTAGAACGGGCATTTGAGAATCTGGCAGCCACGCTCGCTGCGGCAGGGTGTACCTTTGACGATCTGATCGATGTCACCACATTTCACACCGATCCGGAGCATCAGTTCGAAACCATCATGCAGATAAAGCAGCGCGTTTTTCCGCAGCCTCCTTATCCTAACTGGACAGCGGTGGGTGTGACGTGGCTGGCGGGATTTGATTTTGAAATTAAGGTGATTGCGCGCATTCCCGATCAACGGGACCAACGGAGCCTGTCACAGAGTGCATAAAGCATGAGTGGCAATCTGCCTGTCAGGTACTTTACACCGGAGACGGGCGCTGCGATGACATGCCGGACGTTAAATAAGCTGGCATCACATACAGGGATGTCCCGCGCTGCATTTGCAAAACATTTTGGTCAGACGGTTGGAATTACTCCCATAGAATATCTGACGCAATGGAGGATGCTACTCGCCAGCGATCGTCTGCAAAATTCAGGCGAGACGATTTCAGGCATGTCTGCCGCGCTGGGATATGAGTCTGAGCGCCTTCAGAAAAGCATTTAAGCGTGTTACTGGCGCTCCACCAGGAAAGTAAATTCGTTCGAAAAAGTTTTGAAGGTTAATCGAAAACCCCATTAATTACGGCGGTCACGACAGCGGTGCTCAGGGCTATCAGCACAAGATTATCTCCGACGGCTCGCCATTCGTAACCAGGGTAATAGGGCAGCTCATTTAGCATTGATGCTGGCAAACTTTTTTTGGCGATACCCGGAGGCAAAGGTTTACCACGCGCAACTTTTTTAGCTATTCCTGGCGGCAAAGACTGATAGCCGACAAGGCCATAATTGACAGCAAGGTTACGTGCAAGCGAGTAGTTGATATCTGATTCGACGTGATCGGGTCGTCCTGCGTTCTTACGATTTCCATGTTTTTCTTTCGGACCCGCATTACCATGCCCCTTGTTTCCGTGCTCTCCGCTTTTGCCGTTATTACCCGGGTTTCCGCTATTACCATTACCCTGACCGCCACCACCGTTGCCGTTGCCCGGATTTGCGAAAACGGGCGCAGCAAGCACGGTACAAGATATCACCACCGCAAATGCGGCTTTTAAAGCGCGAGATTTGAGCATGTGATCTTTCCTTAATATTATTCAGTAATCTGAACAAGAAAATATAAAGCGATGTAAGGAGGTAACATGAGCTCAACCTCTTCACATTATGATGTCACCTGTTAGTTATTAACCAGCATTAAACGGCCGACAACCACATAGCAACCTTAAGAATTATCTCAAAGTAATCAAACAAAAGCTGTACGGTGTTTTGATATTTCGTATAAATTTTATGCTGAAACCCTTGCTAACAATAGATAAATTTTCGGCTTTAAGCGAGGCGGAATACATTTTCGTTATTTTTATGCTGCTGCAATGCATTGTTTATACTTGCGATTACCTGACATGACTACAACGCTTAATAACTCTGCTACATAAGGTACCTTAAGCGAGACAGAAACCATGTCGACTCATGAGACGGAGCAGGTAATTTTGAGCAGAACTTTTCTGATATCGGTTTTCCCATAATATTCAGGATTACAAAATGAAAAATAATAAAAGCTATAAAGGATGGCTGGCTATATCAGCCGTCGTCGCTCTGTGCAGCACTGCCACCGTACAGGCTGAGACGCAGACAAGCGCCCCGCAGGGCGGGAATACACCGCAGACCGTAAAGAGTGACAAGCTCAGCCCTGGTGATGAAAAAGCACTGAAGGATATGGCGCAGGCCAATCTCAATGAAATTGCCGCCGCCAAAATTGCGCTGAACAAAACACAAAGCGCAGAAGTTAAAACCTTTGCACAGAAGATGGTCGAAGATCATGGCAGTGCCCTGACAAAAGTTCAGGCGGTTGCTAAGCAAAAAGAGGTGACATTACCGACTGCGCCAGACGCTAAACATAAGGCCATGGCCGACAAGCTGGAAAAGCAGAGCGGCGGTGCCTTTGACAAAATGTATATGGAAAATGCCGGAATAATGGATCATAAGATGGTGCTGTCGACGCTGAAGAGTGACGCGACGAAGATAAAGGATCCGGATGTGAAGGCGCTGGCCGACGCGCATACCCCTGTTGTAGAACAGCATCTGAAATCCGCCCAGCACATGGCGATGTAACCGGGCTGGCCGGTTCCGAATTATCCGCAAGCGCTGTTACGGGATCATCGGGACCAGCCAGAAACGACATAATCCACCATCGGCTGGAGTTTCTTTCTCGTTACGCCAGTCTTGGCCTGAACAGCCACGCCCTGCGCTCAGCCACATCGGTATAACTAGGTTGAAATGCGAGCTTCAGGCGCCATCAAGCCCCAGCGTTTCACGACGCAGGAAGGCCCATTCAATCAGAGCAGTCATTGATGGCCCAAGCGCTTTTCCCAGATCGGTAAGTGAGTACTCAACACGCGGAGGGACTTCGGGATAAACCGTGCGAGTCACGATGCCATCCTGTTCCAGTTGCTTAAGCTGCTGGATCAGCATTTTTTGATTTACGCCCTCAATCCGGCGCTCCAGCTCGGAAAAGCGCAGCGGGCCTTTAGCGGCGAAAAGCTGACAGATAATAATTGTCTTCCATTTACCTTCAATAATCTTCAGCGCTTCGGTGGTAGCCTTAGCCCACACCAGTCGCTGCTCCGGAATATCACAACGCCAGTCTCTTTCCATACTTACCTTCAGGTTAGTAACCCACTATTTTGTCGGTTTTTGTTGTTTATTCAGTGAATATATAGGGTATCTCACTTCAACACAGAATCAGGAGCGAAATATGAAAATCGGCGTAATTGGCACAGGTAATATCGGTGGCACCCTGGCACGGAAGCTCAGTGAAGCGGGGCACAAGGTAAAAATCGCTAATTCACGCGGAGTTGATGGCGTGCGTGTTTTTGCGGGTGAAATTAATGCAGAACCCACAGACATCAGGGGAGCGGTTACAGACGTCGAAGCCGTGATTCTCTCCATTCCGCTTCCGGCACTTAGCAGCCTGCCTGATGGGCTTTTCGATCACCTGCCACCCCATGTCCCGGTGATCGACACCAGCAATTACTATCCTGGCCTGCGTGACGCACCGATTACTGCACTGGATAATGGGCAGACTGAAAGCGAATGGGTTCAGGAGCAAATCGGACACCCTGTGGTTAAAGCTTTTAATAATATCCTTGCCGACTCGCTCGCCGATCTGGGCCAGCCGCAGGGAAGTCGGGGTCGTCTGGCGGTTGCCGTAGCGGGAGATCATCCTGAAGCAGTGCAGACGGCCATGTCACTGGTTAACGACACCGGTTTTGATCCTGTGTTCTCTGGGACTATCGCTGAATCATGGCGTCAGCAGCCCTGCACACCTTGTTACTGCTGTGACTGGGAAGCGCCCGTGATGCTGCGAGCTCTGGCGTTGGCCAGAAAGGGAGAAGGTCAGGCTCGGTTGCCACAGCTTTATGCCAGTTTCGCGACGCTGGGTGATGCACCCTCTCATCAGGATATTATCGAAAACAACCGTGCCATAAACTGGCCGGTTTAAATCGCCCGGCCAGGATAATCAGTCTGCATTGAAGTTCTGGATAAAGATTGTTCTGAGAATATTTTTGCATAGTGGCTCTGGCTCAGGCATGTAGTCCACGGTATTGCTCTGCAGGCTTGTCCTTAAGCCTGAGAGATCCAGATTACTCTCCGGCGAGTGCGGTAATAAAGTCACGATAGGTATGCAGTGGGCGGCCAGGCAGGGTGACCAGACGTTCCCGGTCGCCCTCTTGTGGAATCATCCCATCACTGACGTAACGTTCAGCCATCAGCCGCATTTCATACGCCATCCAGCGCGGCATAAACTCCGCCATATTGGCTTGGAATGCATCCGGATTATCTCCTCCATAAATTACCGGACGGCCCAGAAGCTGTTGCCAGGCTGCTGCTGCCTCTTCTCCGTTGAGCGTATCCGGCCCCACGAGAATGAGCGTTTCGACCGGTAATTCTTCGCTGGCCTGGTCGCGCCTTATCACTTCAATTGCCGCCACTTCAGCAATATCCCGTGTATCGACCATTACAGTTACGGATTATCAGACCTCTTTACGGCCCAGATAACGCTCTTTCATCAGTGACAGTTTTATGCCGATATCCAGCGCCGGCGATGGGGGCATGAAACTGGCCTTGCCCAGCGACAGCATATCCGCAATATGCGGGTTGTCCTGTTTCATCATGAAATCCGCCAGCAGACTGCCCGCCACGGTCTGTTTTGAAACACCTGCGCCGTTACAGCCACCCGCCGTACAGATAAATTTGTTCAGCATGCCCCATTCAGGCGCGCCGTTTCGCGTAACGCTGATGGTGCCGGACCAGGTGTGGGTTATCTTTACGCTGCTGAGGGTCGGATAGACTTTATGAAATAAGCGCTGATGCAGCTGGGTTGCCTGCCAGGTCTCTGCGGCATTTACCTGACCGCTGAGTGCGGGTATCACGTGCTGGCGAATCAGGAAACGGCGGTCTGAGGTAAAACGGAAGGTTGCACCGGCAATCGCATTAACCGGCGTAAGCCCCCAGCTCTGCATGGGGGGCAGGGTGGCCAGTTGTTCATCCGTCAGCGGATCGGTAATGCTGGCGAAGGTCGCCATTGCTGCCTGACGCGAAAGTCCTGGTCGCAACTCTGGCGATAATGCGTTGGTGGCCAGCATCACCTTTGGCGTTTTGATGATGCCAAACGGTGTCAGCACTTCAGCCATGCTGCCGTAGCGAATCCCCAGCACTGGCGTATTATCGAAGCGTTGAATATTTTCAGGTAAAGAGTGTTTTAGCCCGGCGATCAACTGCGCCGGATTAACCAGCACACAGCCAGGTGTATATATCCCTTTGCTGTAAAAGCGCGTGCCGAGTTTAAGGTAAAGCTCCTCGCTGTCTGACATCTGCCATGGCTCATCCATTAAATCGAGCTGGCTGGCGTACTCTTTTAAAATACGATCACTGCCACGTTCAGCCTGGCAGTGATATTTACCGACCTGTTCCCAGTCGCAATGAAGATGATGCTGAGAAATAACCTGCTCCAGCTGACGAATGCCTTCCTGAAGCAGGTTACGGTAAGCGTTGGCCTTTTTTAATTCAGCGGTCGAACTGCCAATATTATGAGGCAGACCGATAACAAACCCGGAATTACGTGCCGATGCGCTTTCCCGTGTGCTGTGCGCGTCGACGATGATAATTTTCAGGCCAGGATTGATTTCAGCCATGCGGCGCGCAAAGGCAACACCTGAAAATCCCGCGCCGACGATAACCCAGTCGGCAGTGATATCCTCTCGCAGCATGGGCTGCGGCGTAAAACAATGCTCACCCGCAGGCCAGCCCAGTTGATTGTGATTAAATGGTATCGATGCGTAGCGCAATTCCCTGTGCCTTATCTAAAAAATAGAACAATTTTATAAGTCAAAGCGGGATATCTGTGCCAGCGATAATCTGACTATTGTTGATTTCAGACAAGTAAAATTCAGGTGGATGATTCTTGATTTAACAACCAAAGGTGGCGCGAATTTTCGAAGAAGAGATTATAACGCGACTGTTATGTGTTTTATTTGCTGGTGTCAAAGACCGAAACCAGTGATATGCAAAGCGGTATTCATAAAGCGCGAGCAGGGGAGAGCGAAACGGAACAGGTCACGCTGTTAACTGGCAATTTCGAGTGAGAATCAGCCCCTTAAACCAATGCATGCACGGCATCAAAGCGTTTTATAGATTTCAGCAATCACCTGCATCGTTGCCTCTTCTACGGTTCCTTCATTGCGACATAAAAACCAGCCGTGGTTGGTAATCTCCTGCTCGAACGCTCTGGTGCAAGCGACATGCTCTTCCAGCCGGTGAATCACTGTACTCCCCAGCCCACGCGATCGTGCCGCGGCTCGTTCCCATGAAATCTCAGGTGCCGTGACCACCCCGACATGCAGATCTGGCGCTCGCACATTGAGCTTAATGTTTCGCTGCAAAATCTCTGCAAAGGGCACCATCCGCCGAAACGCGGCATCAGACGGATACCAGCGATCCATCAGGATAATGCAGTTCCCGGGCTGTTTAGTGAGTACATTCTGTGAAATCCAGGCACGGCTAACGGCAAAGCGTTCACAAATATCCTGTTCAAGATCAACGGAGGGATTTCTGGCGAGCCTGTTAACCAGTGCCATTGTTTCCGCCCTGAAGGGATCGCTTTTTTGCTCGCTAAGTCGGATCACCTTCCTGTTATCTGCTCTTAGCACTTGCGTAATGGACTCCAGCAGAGTGGTTTTACCGGTTCCCTTGGGCCCATCCAGAGAAACAAAAAGCTGACGACTCATGCCTGGAATGAGAAGTGAGGAAAGATTTTTGTGAATCGTGCATCCGGTAAAAACATCTTATTTTCCTGGTTTAATAGCTGAAGTTACATCGTTCTCTGTAGCAGTATGGCATGTCAGCGTGAGCATGATTTTAAACAAACACTGATAAACACGCTGGTAACGGTTCTGACTCACGAGTTTATAGAACAGGATGTTAGTCAGATAAGCTTAATAGTTGAGGCCTGTGCGGTGTAGTTTAAGGGAAGCGTCTGGAAAACGGAAAAGATCGTGCCTGTTCTGCCATTTACCCATTCAAACGCATGTCCTTAATCGCAATAACGAGCCCTCAAAGGCAATCCCCCGGTACGTGCAGGAATCTGGCGAGTAGAAATTATCTATATTATGCTCATAAGCCCTTGTTAAATTGATCCTAATCCAATCCTGCCTAAGGTGGTTAAATGTCTGACGAAAGGGAAATCAAACTGGAGACTGCTTTAAAACTGGCGGCCGATCATCCAGCAGAACGACCTGAGTTTTACCGGGTACTGTTAGATTCATCTCTTTACGTCCTGGGTAGTTCCGGAGGGGCAACGGGTGATGGTGAGGTCGAACTAAAGGCGGGTGAGAATATCTCGATTCAGCACTGGGAAAAACCGGATGGAACTCCTGTCATTCCGGTATTCAGCTCGCTTGCCACCCTGCAGCGCGCCATCAGCCAGGAAAGTAAATACATGAAGTTGCCTGCCAGAGCCTTTTTTGAAATGACGCGGGGAGAGGGGGTGTTTCTTAATCCCAGGTCGGATTACGGAAAGGAGTTTGTGCCGGAAGAAATAGAAGCCATGCTGGCGGAAGGAACGGGTCGCCTGCCGCAGACAAGGGTGGTTGAGGAAGAAACACAGGTATTAGTGGGAGTACCTGCCGTTGTTCCGGACAGGCTTCTGAAAGAGTTATCAGCCTGGTTTGCAAAATGTCCCGGGGTCAGCCGTGCATTCCTGGTTTTAATGCACGACCCGTCAGTCGATGATAAACCGCATTATCTGGTGGGGGTGGAAATGAGCGGTGATGTGCAAGAGGTGATGCGTGGTGCGGGTCTTGTCGCAGCGGATACCTCTCCGGATGGGCAGGCGGTGGATCTGATGCGCCTTGGCCAGAACGACAAAGGTCTGGACTCACATATCAGGTCGCAGTTTACGCCATTCTATGTGCGGAGCATGAAGCAAAAACTAAAGGGCATGTTTGGACGCTGAGCGCTGAACGGCTTCTGAATGTTGTCTTGTAACCAGCGTAGTAAATCGGGGGTGACTTTGATCTCCGGTTTCAACAGTGCCAGTGATAGTGACTGAAATAGGTGATCCAGGGCGGATTTATCTATGTCCGCTATGAGTGAGGAGTGGACTTTATGCTTCGGGCTTAATCAGGCGTAACAGAGCGGCCCTGCACATGCGCCTCGTCTATCTGAGTACGTGCGTGAAAGCTCACGGATCAAAGGCTCAGGCCTCGTTAAACCCCTCAATTCGTAAAAATTCTTATCAGCAGTTACCGATCACCGGGTAAATGAAAATCAAAAAGACCCACATTAATTGACGATTAGTGCGCTTATGCACAGGATAATCCCTTTATAACTATACGTTGATTAAACAACATTAATCTTTCTTAATACATTCAATTATCTTTACTATTTGCGTGAAAGATGCACTCTTTCCACAGTGTTACAAAGTTGTTTTTCCCTCCGCATTCAGCCCGCTTATAACTTTATGGCGGTAACAAAAATAATACCGTTTATAAAAAGATTATTAAGAGGGATGAATATGAAAACACTGACAAGAAGACATTTTATGGCTTTTGCGGCAGGAGGAACGGTCGCGCTTGCGGCGGGTCAGGCCATGGCACATGACAACGGCGTAAAGACGTTTCCGGCAGGGAGCGGAGGACGAGATCCCGGACCACATGACCCTATTCGTGAGGCTGAAAGTCCGGACATCGTAAATCCGCCCGTTACCGACAGCGGAACGCTGCCAAACCTTCACTTTTCTTTCAGTGATGCGCACGTACGCAAGGGAAGCGGTGGCTGGACGCGTCAGGTGACGCAGCGGGAGCTGGGCATATCTACGACGATTGCGGGTGTGGACATGCGCCTCAATGCCGGAGGTATTCGCGAACTGCACTGGCATAAAGAGGGGGAGTGGGCTTACATGACTTATGGCAACGCGCGGATTACCGCTTTTGACGCCAGCGGAGGATGGTTTGTTGATGATATCGCTGCAGGTGACCTATGGTATTTTCCGCCCGGTATTCCCCATTCGATTCAGGGTCTCGGTCCCGACGGCTGTGAATTTTTACTGGCTTTTGACGACGGAAATTTTGATGAGGATAGCACTTTTCTGCTGTCAGACTGGTTCAGGCATATTCCCCCGGAAATTCTCGCCAAAAACTTCAGGGTTCCGGTATCTTCATTTTCTCACCTGCCTTCACCTGATGATGAGTACATTTTTGCCGGCAACGTTCCGGGCAGCCTGGAATCAGACAGTATAAAAGGCGGGGTGAAGTCGAAAATCCGCTTTACCCACAAGATGCTGGCTCAGGATCCGGTACGCGCGCCGGGAGGAACCGTCAGGATTACGGATTCATCCAATTTTCCGGTTTCAAAAACGATTGCTGCCGCACTGGTGGAAATTGAGCCAGGCGGACTGCGCGAGCTGCACTGGCATCCTAACAATGATGAATGGCAGTATTACCTTGAAGGAGAGGGACGGATGGGGGTCTTTGCATCATCCGGTCAGGCAAGGACTTTTGACTACCGCGCCGGCGATGTGGGATATGTTCCTTTTGCTATGGGACACTACATCGAAAACACCGGTAAGGGACCACTGCGTTTTCTTGAGCTTTTTAAAAGTGATTACTATGCCGATATTTCGCTTAACCAGTGGCTCGCCAGTACACCACCTGAACTTGTCCGGCAACACCTGCATCTGGATGAAGAGTTTATGAACATGCTTTCACTTAAAAAGAACCCGGTGGTGAAGTAACTGGTTCAGTCGTTACCTGATTAATAAGGATTGACGCTGACTTATTCCTGTTTAAATTAAAGTGTCCGCTTTTAGCATAAAGCGGACACGTATATCGGTAATGCAATTTCCCACCTGCCACTTAAAATGGTGCAATAGCATCATCATTGCTCTTACAGGGATGGGGAAGTTGTTACTAAACTGAGACAGCAGGGCAGTTAAATCATCAGGAAGCATCTGCTATTAACAGGGGACATTTCCAGATTTTACCTGGTAGCCAGACATGAAAACGAAGTTTAGCTTATGTCTATCCAGCATCAACTATTCACTTTTTCCTGACGATACGTCGTGGAAGTCAGTAAAGGTTAATTGAGCCGATGCCCGGACTCTTGCAAAGAATGGTACTTTTTATTTTGCCAGCAGAAATAATCTGTTTTCAAAATCGAATATTTAATCTGGCTGTGGTTATGCCCTTTATTGTTGCTACGAATTGCGTTTAATGCGTTGAGTGCCGGCTCTGCCTCAGCACCTTTATTGGCGCTGGCCGTTGCGTGCCTGGAATAAGTAAAGCGTCGCTTTATTTCCAACGGCATTGCCTACTTAATAACTGGTATATAAGGAGATTTCGATGGCATTTTCAGGAACGGGCCGCGCCACGGTCATATCGCTGAAAAGCGGTCACCCATTGTCTCAGTCCACTGAAGGAAAATCACAATCTATTCTGAGCGAACCCGCTCTTATCACGCTGCAAAGCTCACCTTCTCAGATTTCTTCTTTTCAGAAACAGGGTGACGATCTCATTCTTAACCTGCACGAGAGCGATACGCTTCGCTATCAGAATTTCTTTACTGAGGTTGCAGGCCATCAGAGTAAAATGCTTTTCCAGCAGGGAAGTTTATTTCAGGAGGCACAGTTCAGCACAGACGTTTCCGGCGATGCTCAGACTGTCACCACGCTGACACCTGTCTGGCAATCTCCAGCTTCTGCAACATCTCCAATGCCATTCCCTGCCAGTCCAGAGTCAGATCCCGCGTTATCAATCGTAGAGTCTACCCAAAGCCAGATTCTGATCCCGTCAGGCACGCCGTTAAACGGAGCAGCTGTCGCCCTGAGGGCGACGACCAGCGAAGCTGATTCAACCTTAACGCTTACGCCCCAGGTTGAGTCAGCAACAGCTTCAGATGCCCCCGCCACCTCCGACGCTATGAAGGCCAGCCCCATTCCATTACCGGCGCTGACTCTTGATCCGGTTACCGGCGACAATGCGGTCAGTTACCAGGAGGGGATATACGGGATTATCTTCACCGGCTCCGCCGCCCATCTCCCCTCCGGCACGCCGGTTGAACTGACCCTTGACGGCAGAACCTGGCAGGGCAGCGTCTACCAGGATCAGTGGCAGGTTCAACTCTCTGACAGCGACGTGAAAACTATCAAGGATGGCAACTATACCATTCAGGTCAGTGCAACGGATCTGAATGGAAACAGTACCAGCCTCAGCCAGAATCTGCTGCTGATTACCCACTACAACAGCAGCAACCCGAAAGTCACCGTTAACGACATTACGCTGGCGGATGCGGTCCAGCATGACGGTCAGACCTGGTACGTTATCAGCGGCACGCTTGAAGCGCCGCTGCCGCTTAAGACTTTTGCGGTGCAGGTTTCTGATACCTTCCACTGGAATTATGCCGTGGTAGAGGCAGATGGCAGCTGGCGCGTGGAAATCAGCGCGTCGGAGCTTTCCCAGGGCGGCAACTTCTTGTCGTTTGGCGTGCTGGATGGTGCCGGAAACTGGTTTGAGCAGAGTGGCAATGTCACAGCCGACCTTATTACGCCCGTTGAAGGCGGCAATGGGGTTCCGCCGGTTATCGATGACAATCCAACGGATGGTGGCAATACGCCACCCGCCGATGGTGGCACGCCGATTCCGCCTGTCAGCACGCCCCCTTCTTTAACCATTAACAGTTTTACTGTTGACGGCGTGTTAAGCGCTGAGGAGAAGCTCTCCCCACAGACGTTCAGCGGCACCACAGCGAACCTCGCCGCAGAGAGCACGCTGACCATAATGCTGAACGGTCAGACCTATACCACAACGCTGGCCGCTGACGGCAGCTGGAGTGTTACCCTGCCGTCTGCCGATCTGCAGGTGCTGCCGGTAGGGTCTAACCACATCAGCGTAACCTTTGAAAACAGCGTTGGCGGTACGACCACCGCAAACAAAGTCATTACCGTAGAGGCGTCAGCACCGCCATCAGACGCTATCCCGCCACAGCCGACTATAGACACGCCGTTTGTCGACGGGTTTATGAACGCACATGAACGCTTCGAGCCTGTTACGCTGAGCGGCTCCACTGGTGTGACCGGGGCGGGCCAGAAGATCGATCTGACCGTAGATGGTGTTCACTATGCGGGCGCTGTGGACAGTCTGGGCAACTGGCTTGTCTCACTCTCCACCGGGCAGCTGATGGAAGCAGATTTAGCCGAGGGGAGTCATTCCGTTACGCTAACCGCCACCGATCGCTGGGGCCAGTCCGGTATCACGGAGACGACGTTTATTACCGATACGCAGGATCCTCTTGTCACGATTAATACCCTGGCAGGGGACGGGGTGATCGACAGTCATGAAATCAGCAGCCCGCTGGTGATCTCCGGCAGAGGCGAAGCCGGCAGCACGATTGAGGTTAGTTTTGGGGCCTCCCACTGGAGCGGCATCGTCGATCAAAATGGCCAGTGGCAGTTCTCAGTTCCCGCGGAAACGCTGCAGGGAATGGAGGAAGGGAGCTACCGTGCTATTGCTGAAACAACCGACGAAGCGGGCAACAAAGGTTATGCCTCAGCAGGTGTGCAAATCTTCGCTACTGAGGCGTTGCCGCAGCTGACCCTTGATCCGATCACCGGCGACAATGCGGTCAGTTACCAGGAGGGGATATACGGCATTATTTTCACCGGCTCCGCCGCTCATCTTCCCTCCGGCACGCCGGTTGAACTGACCCTTGACGGCAGAACCTGGCAGGGCAGTGTCTATCAGAATCAGTGGCAGGTTCAGCTCTCTGACAGCGACGTGAAAACTATCAAGGACGGCAACCACACCATTCAGGTCAGCGCAACGGATCTGAATGGAAACAGTACCAGCCTCAGCCAGAATCTGCTGCTGATTACCCACTACAACAGCAGCAACCCGAAAGTCACCGTTAACGACATTACGCTGGCGGATGCGGTCCAGCATGACGGTCAGACCTGGTACGTTATCAGCGGCACGCTTGAAGCGCCGCTGCCGCTTAAGACTTTTGCGGTGCAGGTTTCTGATACCTTCCACTGGAATTATGCCGTGGTAGAGGCAGATGGCAGCTGGCGCGCGGAAATCAGCGCGTCGGAGCTTTCCCAGGGCGGCAACTTCCTGTCGTTTGGCGTGCTGGATGGCGCCGGAAACTGGTTTGAACAGAGTGGTTACGTCACAGCGGATCTGACTTCTCCGGTCAGTGATAACAGCGGCGATCCGTTGCCACCGGTCACCCCCGATAATCCCACCGATGGAAGCAATACTACGCCAGTGGTCGATATTCCAGGTCAGCCTGCACCTGAAATTGATACGCCATTTGGTGACGGCTGGCTGAACCGTGCGGAGAAAAAAGAGGGCTCGATGCTGACCGGCACAACGGGCGTCACCGGCAGCGGTCAGACGGTATCGGTGATTATTGGTGGTAAACATCACAATGCGGTAGTAAGCGACGACGGTCACTGGAGCCTGCCACTGGCGCCGGGGACGATGAAAACAGGTTTCGGCAAGGGGCAGCATGACATTGTCGTGACTGCTAGCGACGCGGCTGGCCATACGGCTACGATAACGACCAGCTATCAGGTGGATGTCTGCGCACCCAAAATCGCTTTTACTCACCTCACAGAGGGGCAGCAAATCAACCTTGCCTCCAGCCATGATCAGCATGTATCAGGTACGGGTGAAGCCGGTGATATTGTTACTGTCAGGCCTGGCGACCACCAGTGGCAAACCAGTGTGACCAGCAAAGGCACGTGGGCCGTGCAGCTTGAAACGCTGGACGCACTCACGCCTGAACCGGGCGAGCACAGAATTACCGCAACTATTCGTGATGCTGCCGGAAACGTTAACCACGTTTCGCAACACGTCGAGCTTTATATGGCCGAGCCGCAACCGAAGCTGAGTATTGCAACCGCAGCGCAGGACAACCTGATCAATGCCACAACTGTGATCAGCAGCAACACAGAAGATGGCAGCAATTCGGAAAGCCATAGTGCTATCACACTGGAGCACGCGTCTCTTCATCCTGATATGGCTGACAATCTCCATCTCTCTGAAACAGTAAACATTGAAACGCTCTCGCTTTTATATTCAAATCTGCACACCAGCCTGAACGGTGCTGCCGATGACGATACGTTTCAGCTGAATGGTGCGCATGAGGCGTTTGATTTTGCCACGCTTGGGCTGAGATCAGGCAACGCTGAGGTCATTAATCTGGGCGCTTTCAGCAGTAATAGCGTCAATCTGGGGCAAAAAGAGCCGTTGCCAATGAACGACAATGCGAGTGAGGCGCCGACGATAAAAGACGCGGACGGCAATGTGGTTACGCTAAGTAACATTGAAGGCGGCGTCTGGAGCGAGGATGGGCAGCGTATAAGTAACGGTCAGCAGTACGACCTGTATCACAATGCCTCTGCCAGCCATGAAGGTTCGCTGGCTGATATCCTGATGCAACATAATCTTCACTTACAACTGGCTTAAATCAGATGGCCGGGGCGGATTTTCTTCCCTGGCCATTTTCCGCAATTAAGATTGCCAGTGAAGCGCATACGAGTGCCCAGCGTAGCTATTCTCTAATGGCGTGCGAACCTACGCTGCCGGTATAGGGAAGACTAACGTCAGGCTAATTTCCGCTATGAGCGAAAAGCGGACATTATGGCCAGATAAAATTCTGCTATCCCAATACATTGATAACTACCAGATATATTGAACGATGCAGTTCAGATCTTTAGGTAAATAATCAAAAGCATAACCTGTTGAGAATCGATACTATATCTCGGTATCACTTTCTTAAGATGTTGATAGATGGGCGTGTGTAAACAGGAGAAGGATGATGATTTCAAAGGAAAATGCAGAGCATTATTTCTGGGGCGACAATTGCGATGGTTGGTATCTGGTAAACCGTCAGGACATGCTGGTTATTCATGAGAAAATGCCTGCCGGCACTTATGAAAAGCGACACTTTCACTCCGTTTCCAGACAGTTTTTCTTTGTTCTCAATGGTGTTCTTTCGATGGAGTTGGAAGGTAAATTGCATAATATCAAAGCCCTGCAGGGGCTAGAAATTCCACCGGGGTCAAAACATCAAGCCAGAAACGACACTGAGTTTCCTGTAGAGTTTATTGTAATTTCGCACCCAACGACGCGAGGAGATCGTTCTGACCTTCCTTCATCCTGCTGACGAATTATGAACACCGCAATGGCTTGTCTTAAGGTAAGGACTGCGCGCCAGGTGTTAACTTAACTGAGTATTTGCAACGCCTGCTTCAGGCACAAACCTGACCTGCGTTTCGGTAGGTCCGCTATGAGCGAAAAGCGGAACATTAAAAATAATGACATTGCTCAGACCCCATTTCCGCAGCTGACTAAAGTGAAAATAAAATGAACAAAAGCAGTCTTAAAGCGTTTTCCCTGTTACGTGTTCTGACGTTGACGTGTGTGCCCATGTTTTTACTGGGTTGCGCCAGTGCACTTTGCCCTTTTGGCACCACTGAAGGCACGGTACCGGACTTTAAAAATAGTTACTGGAGATCCACAGATAAAAAACCGGCTAAGACTAATGAACAAGTCCTGGAGGAATGCACCCATGCTGCCGATGCTGAGGAGCAACGGCTTTCGCAGATCTATCTGCAGATGTGTAAAACCGGACGTTTAACCGCAGAAAATCAACAATTTGCACAGAAATTACTCGGCAATCCACTCTATTCTGGCCTGGAACCAGTAAAAGCCGTCCCCCAGCATCAATCAGATGATTCAGTTGAAGCTCAGCTGAAATGGTCGATGTCTTATAGCGATAATCCTCAGGAGTTCAAAGAAAATTGTGGCTCTTACATTGAAAATAACGCAGCGGAACGGTCCAGCACCATGCTGGGTTTACAGGCGGGCCGTTACAAAGAGCAGGTTTTTAAACAGTGCATGGCAGAAAACCATATGGCGCTCATTGTTCCAAAAACTGAATTCAGTCAGTGCAAGTCGATAGGGTGGTAAGCAACCACAGGCCTGACCTCTATACCAGGCAAAATATAATGTGTCCGCTAAAACTCATCATCTATTTATGTCTGTAAACCGGGTTCATTAGCCGTGCCCAGCACACCGGGGTTTTTAAACCTGCGCCACCAGACAAGGAAGCATGGGAAGATGAGAAAATGATTACACTGAAGATTTACGCTCCGTACCCCAAAGAAACAGTGTTATGTGGGCAGATATAAAATTAAATGCGGGCTATGCTGCAGAATGCATGATCCCGGAAAAGCATTAATTATGTTGAATAGCGTTCATGCCAGGCGGCGCGCTTGCCGTTTACCTTCGGTCTGCACTATCTGATGTGATACCAGGATAGCGGTTAAAGGGAATAACACATGAAGTCAAACCATAGTATCTTTGTCAGGATAGGGTTAATTATTGGAGTGTTTCTGATTTTTATTTTCTTAAAATATATTTTCGATGCAAGTCGGCCAATGCAAAGCGATGTGCGTGGCAGGCCTGTCCTTAATGTCTGTAGCGAATCTGTTCATGGTAAATTTAACCAGAATGGTGAGAGAGATAACTTATTTCAGGTAAGTCAGCAATGTTCAAATGATATACGGCCTGTTTTCAGTAACTATGTATCCATTAAGAACAATATTTACTGGGTGAGTAAAATTAATTACGAACACTCTCCCTGCATTACTGGGACGGGCGATACTTCAGGTTTAATTTATAACATCACTTCCTGGGGTTGCTTAACAGCAAAGCCCATGCAGGTCAATAAAATAGAAAAGCGCGATCTTTATTTAGTGGCTAAATACTCCTCTACGTTTCGACCGGTTAATTACGTTAAGACTACCCGGCCATACTGGCAATCGGAACAATTAGCGAGCTACGCGCAAGATGAATCGTCTGTATATTTCCGGAGCGAGAAGATAAAAGAGGTTAACCCGGAAGATTTCCAGGTTATTTTTCCATTTGGAAAGGATGATAAATGGCGTATTTACAATGTCTTCAAAAGTAATGGCTCAACCTATGTCGGTGGCTATAATGTTGGTGATTTAGATCTGAGTAAATTTCATCTTCTTTCTGTTGTCTCCTGTCCGGAGCATGGGCTCACCAGATGCACGGGATATAGCAATCCAGATACCTTTTTTCGTGCGGGAAACTGGGGGCGCGGAGTGATTGGTCACATCGGGAATGATGTCATCTTTTTACAGCCTGAAGTGATCAGTCGCTTCTCAAATATGGCTTCACCAGACATGTTTATGTTTGCGTCATCCGAGCGTATTTATCTGTATACTTACAGTAAATTTTACGAAGTGGTTGAAGGTGAGACAGGATTACAAAAGAAACTTGTCGAGATGGATAAACAGTATTTCGAGCAGAATCCATGATTATCTGGCAGGCAAAATGTGATCACGTGCTGCCACGTAAACATTATCTAATTAACATCCAGGTGAGTCTGTAATTGAAACTGCTCTCAGGGGGGGGGGAAACATCCGAATTCCGACACCCTGGACTAACCTGTTTCTATATGTCTGGCTGAAAAATGATACCATTAGTTCTTTTCATTAACGGTCCTGCTGCCCCGATCCTGATTGATATGATACGCATCAATCCCAGTAAACCAGATAAGCAAGTGCGGCAGCTGAACAGAAGGCATAGGGGCTTAAAAGCAAAATATCCGAATAAGGCGTTTCACATATCCTGATAACAGGCCATGCCAGTACAACCAGCCACATGAAGAGCGCAGAGCACACGATAAAAAAGCTCCCCTTAAGGGCAGCGTCAGGATAAAATCGCTTTGAAATCATCGCTAATGGCATGCCGATTATCATTGAGCCCATCGTGGTGCCAATAATACTCACCATAACGATGAAAAAATAAGTAAAAATTAAACCCATTACGGGTGTACTGCTTTTTCCCAAGGAAAGATAGGTTAAAACCAGTAATGAACCCACGACACTACTAAATATTGCTGATATCACAGATATCCTAATCCAGTTGTCGTCAATAATGTTCGGCATAATTTTCTCTATGTCTGAGCAGCTATATTGATGCAGCTTACTCGCTTAAATTTTCGGCACGGGCTTGATCGCAAAACAGGCTTCCGGCACAGCATCCTTTTGCTGACCTGTGACGGGCATCCGGCAATAAGGACATTAAGGCCGCCTGTCAGGGTATTTAGCGCCAGGCCAGTGAGCGTCTCGCATCCTTAAGGCTGAATCGCTTTACCCTGCTCATCAAGCAGATCCGTCAGGAGAGCCGTTCCATCGCTTCCCACCCGAAATGCCCCGTAACGCGCCTGGGCGAATCTGTCGGCATGACCTTCCTGAAAGAAATAAGCGTTAGTACCGACGGTCAGCGAGCCATAATGTTGATGGTATTTTACCCGTAGCTGATTCGGCTGCAGAGGTTCACCCTGATCAAAACGGGCCTGAGTCGCATGACGCTGCGCATCGAGGTCAACAATCAGGGTTCCGCTGGTGGGCAGGCATGACGCTGACAGGGTCGCGCCACAGGACTCAGCCTGTTGATACAACGTCAGTTCCAGTGGGCGGGTGAGGGCATAATTCAGCGCCATGTAATCACCCTGCATCAGGGATCGCGGATCAACCGGGGCAAGAGGCAAAATCATGACCGCACCTTGCTTCAGCAACTGCTCTTTTTGCCAGATGCTGACATTGACGGCTGTCAGCGCCAGCGCTATCACAGCGCCAGCCAGCCATCGGCTCTGTTTATGCATTCTCACGGGCACCTCCGATTTGTGCAGGTAATACTTTTTTGACTCCCCATGCCAGCCCCAGTAAAACCAGACCGCTGACCAGCAGCAGCAGGGATTTCTGCAGCAGAATTACCTCCAGGAGGTAATACCAGCCAATGACATACAGCACCATGAAACTGCCACTGACCACCAGCAACCCCAGACTTCCCTGATAACGTGCCATCAGAATTAACCACAATCCCAGCCCTATACCCGGTGCATAGAGGGCGGCAGCCCCGCAGATAAGTGCAGCGGGCAGCGTGATAATCGAAAACAGCGGCTGTCTTCTGTGCCTTTTCTGACTGAGCGCACTCAGCACTAAGCCTGCCGCGATCCCTGTGCCAGTCGCAGACTGAAGCGTGGAAAATTGCGATGCTGACCAGAGGAAATCCGTGAGATAAGCCGCGTTTATCCCAAGGAAACTCAGCAACATCAGACCACACGGGATGCCATACAGCAGAGGATGTACCGCGTCAGCATACGGCCCTGCCTGTAACTTCAACTGATGACTGACAGTCCACATCCACAAAAATATAACCGCCGCCACCAGTACGGACACAGCAAGGCGTGCAGCCATCGGAGACAGGCAGATCCGGGCCAGAGAGTAGCCCGCCAGCACCAGGAAAAAGGTCAGGGCAGTGATGGCCATAAACCGATAAGTGCGGTCGGGCATCGCCATCGCCATTGCGGCCAGGATCGGCAAGGCAGTCAGTGAACTCAGCATAATAAAGCTGACGTCATTGCTCTGAATTTGCAGCAGAACACCGGTTATCAGCCCGCACGTTGCCGCAATCGCCCATGCCAGCCCGAGGTGATGTTTACCGTCACGCTGACTGCTTAACAGGCCACGTGCAATGGCGGCAAGCAGCAGCGAAGGAATAATAAGGGTGGCAGCATTCGGGTCTTCCAGCAGATCAGTGGCATAGAGCATCAGTATCATCAATAACAGAATGATGATCGCTGCCACCCAGCCTCCGACGCTTAGCGCCAGCCTCAGATACCAGGGCAGGTCGGATGCGTGACCGCGCTGCTTAATTTCCTCAACCTGTAAGGCGCTCAGCAAACCCTGCTGACGCAAAGTGTCTGTCAGTAAGGTCAGCCTGGCCGGAACCAGATCGATTGGCCCCTTTTCAACCAGTTTGCGTTGCCACTTCAGCAGAATTGAACCATTTACCGCCACCCAGAATGCCAACAGGATGCCAGTCAAAAACAGATCACCCGTATCGTAGGCTAAAAGAAATAACTGCATAATTAGCGCACAGCCAACCACGGTCAGGCTGGCGATGCCCAGCGTCAGCATGCAGAGATCCGGATAGCGGTAACGGTACAGGTAATAACCTGCCAGCAGGGTGATCACCCAACCGCCGGTGATGTAAGGAAGGTGGTCACCGCCGGCCCAGTCAGAGAGATTCCCGGCCACAATGGCGGTCAGCTGAAGCAGTAAAAATCCCGCCATGACTCGCGAGAACCAGCGGCTTGCCAGCCAGCTCTCGGGCTGATGCGTTATCGCGCGCCACGCCAGCGCTTCCCTGACAATCAGGCAGGCTGCCAGCAACGCCAGATATGCGTAGAGCACAGTGGTCGGGAGCCTGGCTAAACTGTCAGACGCGGCGAGATCCAGCAGTGACGACGGCAGGGTGTTGTAATAGAGCTGGAACGCCAGATTAGCGACCAGCCAGCTGCAAAACCACAGGCTGTTTTGCCGTGCAATCAGCGCCAGCGGCAGAAGAACGTATAACCAGGCCCGGAATAGCTCCCAGCTGTCAGCACCGGTCTGATAAATCTGTCCATACAGCGCAAAAAGGGCACCGAAGCTTAGCCCTGTCGCCAGTAATGCGTTGCGTGCCAGCGTGCTGTACCAGCGCCACCAGACAATCACCGCTAGCGCGACGATCAACAGCTCAGCCAGGGCAAATTTCGCCATTTTCGGCAGCCAGGCCCAGTTCCAGGCAATAAAGAACACCGCTCCGGCAACCAGAGACAGTAATCCCAGACAGGAAAGAACCGGGATAAGAAACTGACGCCACTGAGCATCTGACGGTCTGATTCCACAGAAAGCAAAGATACGCTGGCAGGTTTCCGGGGTCAGGCTTCCTCCTTTCAGCAGGCGTGCGATCTGGCGACAAAGATACTCTGCCGTCCGTGACGGCATCCCGGTGATGCCATCGGGTGCAAGCTCCCTCATTCTTTCCCTGCCTCTGTTAGCGGTATGACTTTGATGATGAAGTTAACGGCTGTTCTTCCCTGCGTTCAATCCGCGTGTCGGTCAGTGACGCTCTGCTAAGCGGCCGATAATTTTGCTGAACAAATGTAAACATCTTTTCCTGGATATAACAGCGTAAATCAAAGGCGAGGGGGGAACTCTGCACAATCTGCCGCATTATTGTGATCAAGTAGTGTCGCGGCCGTATTTGTGCTGCATGAACATGACATCCGCCCCCGATGAACGCGATCCCCGTAGCCAGGCTTTACTGCTGTACTCACAGGGGTACCGCATCACCCGCATTGCTGAAAGGTAAGAAGCGTAAAGATTATCGGGTGACCGAGCAGGGGACGCTTACGGTTGATGATAAGCTGATTGCCACGACTATTGGCCTGAAGCCGCTAAAGAAACCGCAGTCGGACAGCAAATTGTGGATTGTTAGCTGCCTGAACCGCTGAAATAAACGCTTTCCTGAACCGAGGTTTCACTCCTTTATCGCAGGTGATGATGAGACACGGCGTAATACTTTTACCCTGGCCCGTCGCGCATTGATTCAAAGGGGTGAGTTCCTGAGTGGAAAAGCACATACGCTACCGGACGCCGCGCCGTATTGGGCGAGCGTGCAGAAAACCGCCCATTCGCTGAATCGTATTGCGGGCAGTTGCTATGCTGGCAGAGGTCCAAAGGCGCGGTATGAATCCACCAGTGAATCAAAAAGCGAGATATCTGAGCGACTTCTGGCGATAAGCTGGGCACCAGCAATGGCCGTGAAAATTGCACGTGCTCTGGATTCACTCTCACCTGAATCGCACACCTTCGCAGCCACCAGCAGTTTGTTCAGCCATGCAATGTTCACATCAGCAAACTTCTGTATTTCTGCATTCATTTCAGGAGGTAAGGTCTCTTTTTCAGCGCCCATGAAACTGCCCAGGCAGAGACGATTTTCGGCCTCAAGTGATCTTCGGAAGATTTCAGGAAAGCGACGCAGCGCGTCAATGGGTGACGGGCTTTCTGATTCGATCATCTCGAGTGCGAGAGCACCGTCCTCCCAGTATCGTCTGGCAACGGCAATACCCAACTCGGCTTTGCCTGGAAAATAGTAGTAAATACTCGCCGCTTTGATACCCACATCCTGCGCGAGGTCGCGGAAATTCAAACCGTTATAGCCCTGAGATTGGGCAATTTTCCTGGCCGCCTGCAAAATGGCTTCCCTGGTGTTGACGCTCATCTTGATGCCTTTGGTATTGGGATGATCTCTTAAATAGAGAACGCTAATTTACAGCAAATGCTTATCGGGTGACAGGGTGATTGCCATGGAAAACAGTAAGTTCAATGCATCCAAGGTGCTCAGGCAGACGTCATTGCATCATGGTTTAGCAAGTAACATCGACAGCCGACGCTATCATAAGCACTCTGGTCACCGGGAAAGTCAGTAGATAACGAACCCGGCGTACCGGAGTTTACACCGAGTGGCGCTATTACCGGGCTGGCGAATCCAGCTCAGGAATGCCGCTGTTGCGATCGGCGTAGGCCGCCTGGAAGGCAGGACGTTTTGTCCAGCGCTGCCAGTAGGCATCTAAGAACTCAAAACGCTCGTCCAGTGGAGTGGCATTGACCGGGAATTTCGAGAAGGCGATCGCGGTTGCCAGAGTAATATCCGAGAAGGTCGGCGCATCGCCGCCGAGCAGCCATTCGCGGCCGTCTGACAGATGGCGATTAACCAGCGCGGCGTGAGCCAAAGCTTCTTTACGGCAGTGTTCACCCCAGGCCTCATTTTTGGTCAATTCCAGCCTGAAGCCGAGGCCGGTGTGCAACACGTGGAACGCTGTAACGATGCGGTACAGGATATGCACCCACACCCGGTTATCCCACATATTATCCAGCCCCTGTTCCAGTGCTGTTTCTCCCATAATCTTGCGGCCCGGATACTCCTGATCAAGATAGCGAACGATGGCAGCCGTTTCAGAAATATAACTCCCGTCAGCCAGTTCAAGGGTAGGTGTTTCGCCCCACGGATTCATATTCAAATGTCGCCAGCCACGCTGCTCTCCTCCAGGGGACATGTCATAGATGGTCTCGGCAAACTGGTCAGCGATGCCCTTTTCATGCATGAAAAGCCGCAGGCGCTGTGGATTAGGAAAGGCCGAAGGTGATGTGAAAAGCTGAAGTTTAGCAGTCATGGTCGATCCTACAGGTTGATGGTTGGGATGTCTAACTAACGTTAGGTAGGCAAACATTAGCGGGCAAATCAACACACGTCAACATCTGTCTAACACTTGTTAGGTTAATTTTTTGGTGACCTTCATGCTTGATACGATATTTCAGCGGAGGCATAGCTGAAGGAGGGGGACAATGACGCCCGAGGGTTGAAAAATGCAAATGAGTGGAGAGGCTCGATTCAAACGGTTTTTCAGGTGAGTTACATACTGGCAATTGCTGCCGACTGGTTGCTGGCCAACAGGAAGATAGTCCGGAAGCGCAAGGGCCACGGGGTGAGGTAGTAGCGGTTAGATCAGCCCATGAAGCAGACTGGTATCGGCATCATTACTGGTCACAAAAATGAGCGGCCGCTGTGAGCGAGGAGCGGACGTGGGGATTTCAAATACCTTAAAACTGCATGTAAAAAGTAACAGGATCGGAAAAAGACTGTTTCATACAGCAAGCATTCTGTATTGACTCACTTAACTCCGATTTCTTTCATGTTCGATAAGCCACTCTTTACGCGATATGGCTCCACCATATCCGGTCATTTGGCTATTTTTACCGATAATTCTGTGGCACGGAATCACAATCGCAATCCGGTTGGCACCATTCGCAGCGGCAACTGCTCGTACAGCGCCAGTTTTATTCAGTCGCAGCGAAATATCCTGATAGTGTGAGGTCTCCCCATAAGGAACAGTACGTAGTGCATCCCAGACGGACTTTTGAAAATTACTGCCCGGGGCGTCCAGTAAGAGATCAAAGTGACGACGTGTTCCGGCAAAATATTCGCTGATTTCTTTTACTGTCTGCCGGGTATGACTGTTTTCTCCTGTGACAATCCTGGCGTTAAGTAAACGCTGAATGTCGCGAAATTCAGTTTCTAACATCCGGCGATCGGTAAACTCCAGCAGGCAGACTCCCTGCTCTGTGGCACATACAAACATAGGTCCCAGCGCAGTAGTAAACCGGTGAATGACTATTACCTGAGTGGTTCGAGTCGGAGCTGCGCCAGTTAGCCGCTTGTAGATGTAACCAAAGCCGCTCAGGGATTCGTAGCCATTGTCCAGCGCGACGTCAGTTGCTGCACGTCCGCTTTTCAGCTCCTGAAGGGCAATATTGACCCGCTGCATTCGCTGGAAGGCCTGAAAAGTGATGCCGTGATGTTGCAGGAACCATCGCCGCACTCGCTCCGGGCTGATTCCATGCTGACGAAGATCCGCGTCGGATACACGGGATTTAATATCGTGCCTGACAAGCGCAAGCGCCTGTTCGACAAATAATGGCGCGCTGTGCGCGTTTTCAGCAGGTCTGCAGACTTTACAGGGGCGAAAGCCGGCCGCCAGGGCAGATTTGGCATCTTTATAAAACTCTACATTTTCACGTTTGGGCTTTCGCGCCCGGCATATCGAAATGCAGAATACGCCAGTCGTTCTGACGCCAGCAAAAAACACACCCGTATATTCTGAAGCGCGTTCAAGTAATGCCTGATACCAGACGTCACAAAGATTCTTATCGATAACCTTCATTAACAAAAAGTCCTTCAAATGTCTGATGCAACCGGATCGCATGCATTAAATCAGTCAGCTTTGACTGAATGGCCGAATGAACAAAATTACCCATAGAAATGCGGCTTACCCCGGCCAGTTTCAGTCTATCGAACAAGGGAAGATCGGGCATACACATGACATTCAGAGGCAGATCAATAGCATTTGCAATAAGGCTGATATCTTTCTCTGAGGTCAGACAGGGAACAAACAGGCCGTCAGCACCTGCAGCTCTATAATATTGACCCCGTAATAATGTCTCCTCTAACGCTCTTTCATGCCCGAGCAGGTAAGCATCAGTCCGTACGTTCAGAAACAGGTTATAACCATCACTTCTCAGCGCATCGCATACTGCTCTCAGATTACGCGAAAATTCAGACACATCATCAAGCTGTCGAACCCGATTAATGACTCTGCTGTCTTCAAGGTTAACGCCTGATACACCTATCTGAGCAAGGCGCTTGAGATTGACTATTATCTCTTCGGCTGAATCACCATATCCTGCTTCCATATCAACACTTAATGGCAGGCTGCTAACTGCCCGGATACGAGTGACAATAAAAAATAATTCATCAAACGGCATGCCCTGGCCGTCTTCATATCCCAATGTGGCCGCTATTGCTGCGCTGGACGTTCCCAGAGCCTGATAGCCAGCTTTTTGCGCTGCGACAGTACTGACGACATCCCAGACGTTAGCGATAAGAAGGGGCTCATACTGGTTGTGGAGTTCTGCGAAGTTCATATCCATATCCTCTCAATTAGATTGAAAATGAATCTAAGCATTCAGCAAAAACGGCACAACCGAAAATCAGACGACCATTTTTTTAGCAAAATTTTATCGGGTCAGTCTGATATGCAGAGTGATACGGTCGTAGTGTTTCAGGGTCTGCCTCTGGCAAAAAGCGAACATTCCTAACCGCCGGATATAAGTATCAACGGGGAGCAAAGCAGATAGGTTTGTATGGTCATTTTGAGAAAAGGTCTTGTCAGAATTAATTTCTGATACTGACTGGCGTGGTTTTTCACATTATTGATTGTCAAACCCCTTACGATATCAGAACTCTTCGACTGCCCCGCGTAATGTCTCATCTTCTTTAGATGAAATTAAGCATTGCTTTCTCATAAATCTACTAATGATAATTTGCTATAAGCCAGATTGTTTCGTTGTTAGACAGGGGGCGGTGCGGCTTTTATCTTTCGTCATGATTTGTAAATTCCATACAAACATTTGATGAGGGAGCCATTTTGTCCATCCTACTGAAAAGCATAAAAACAAAACCCACGCGTTTTACTCTGGCGCTTAAAATCGCGTTACTCAGCAGTATGGTGGCTTTCTCTTCAGCCTCTTTCGCCGATGTACCCTTAAAAGAGGGCATTACACCAGCCACCGATGCCAGCCAGATTCCGGCAGTGGCTAAGCTGCGTAAAGACACTGTGGTGGCAGGTATCTCTGAACCGCAGGGTATTTTTAACCCTTATTTCTTTGTTAACGGCTGGGACGAAAACGTCACCAACGTGATTTTCTCACGTCTGATTGACTGGGATAGCCACGGCAATCTGGTGCCAGGCCTGGCCGAAAGTTGGAGCGTTAGTCAGGATAACAATGTCTATACCATTAAGCTGCGCCCACACCTGACTTTCAGCGATGGCTCGCCCCTCACCGCCGAAGATGTGGCATTTACCCTGACCGTGCTGCATGACCCGAAATATGATGGCGATACTGACATCACCCTCGCCAACATTGTGGGCGGCGCGGAGTATAAAGCCGGAAAAGCTGATAGCGTCAGTGGCCTGAAAGTGATCGACCCGCTGACATTACAGGTCACCACCGGGCAGCCTGGCGCGACAACGCTGGCGAAAATTGGCGGCCCGGTGTTGTCGAAAGCGTATTATGGGAAAGGGTATCAGCGCGGCAATCTCGACTATCTGCGCATGTTGCACGGTAAACCGCTGGGCAACGGACCGTATGTCTATGACAAATATATTCCGGGCCAGGAGATTCGTTTCCACGCCAATACCCATTTTTACCGTGGCACACCACCGACGCCGCGCTTTATCTACCGCGTAACCAACCCGTCCACTAACTTCCAGTTGTTCCAGACCGGCGAAACCGATTACGACTCGTTTACTTCTCGCCCTGATGATATCGAACAACTGAAAATGCTGGGCTTCGCCAATATCAACCTGTTTGGCTCCAGTGACTACAGCAAAGTGGAATTCAACGTACGTCGCCCGGCGTTGCAGGACGTGAAAGTGCGACAGGCGCTGATTTATGGTCTTGACCGCCAGAAGTTGATTGATGTGGTTTATCAGGGCTATGGAAAAGTGGCAATTGAACCTATTGCCCCGATTTCATGGGCGTATAACACAGATGGCGTGAATCCATACAAATTTGACCCGGCACAGGCGAAGAAACTTCTTGATGAAGCGGGCTGGAAACCGGGGCCTGATGGAATCCGCGTGAAGGACGGTAAACGTCTGGAGTTGACGCTGCTGGTGAGCAAGAAAGTGCTGAATGATGCGCTGATCCCCATCGCCAAAGAGAACTGGCAGCAGATTGGCGTGCTGTTGAAGCCTCAGGTGGTGGATTTCAACGCCCTCATGGCACAGCGTAAAGCCGGTAACTATGACCTGGCCTCTTTCAGCACCAGCACACTCAACGATCCACATGATGGCGTGTGGGATTACTACAGCACGGAAGCGAAAGAGTCCGGCTATAACAATCCGCAGGTTGATAAGCTGATCAACGAAGGTAATGCTGTGCTGGATGTGGAAAAACGCAAACCAATTTATCACCAGCTGTATAAAGTGCTGGCGGACGATCCGCCGGTGATTCTGCTGGGTAACCGCGAGATTTTATCGGCCAGTAGTGCCCGCGTCACCGGCTTTAAACCAGATATCTACAACGGGCTGACCGGTAGCCTGCCGGATGTGAAAATCATTAAATAACAGTAACAACTGCCGGGTCTCCCGGCAGTTGTCATGAGAAAGCTATGCGAAATTTTATCCTCAGGCGACTGCTGCAAACCCTGCCAATGCTGCTGCTCGCATCACTGATTATTTTTATGCTTTTCGCGAAAACGCCAGGCGACTTTATCGACGGTAACATTACCCTCACCGCTGCCCGCGCCGCCGAACTGAAAGCTATTTATGGACTCGATCAACCGATCCTTACCCGCTATCTGCATTGGCTCGGCCAGTTGCTGCGCGGCGATTTGGGGTTCTCGCTGCAATACCAAATTCCGGTGAGTCAGCTACTTAACCAGTACATCTGGAACTCTTTCCTGCTGGCAAGCGTTGCGCTGGTGTTTTACTGGAGCATCGGGCTTGCGGTGGGCATTGCCTCGGCGCTGAAACCCAATTCGCTGTTCGATCATCTGGTGAGCGTGTCGGTGTTTGCTGCCATGTCTTTCCCGACCTTCTTTCTCTGCCTGTTGCTTATTAAGTGGTTCGCAGTCGATCTGCACTGGTTGCCAGTGGGCGGCATGACCAACACCGGCAGCAACGATAACGGCTGGGTGTGGGTGATGCAGGTTGCGGCGCATCTGGTGTTACCGGTCATGGCGCTGGTGATGTTGCAGGCGGGCAGCCTGACGCGCTATTTCCGTGCCAGCATGCTTGACGTAGTCAAGATGGATTTTATCCGCACCGCGCGTGCTAAAGGGTTGCGCGAACGTACAGTGATCCTTAAACACGCGCTGCGCAATGCGTTGCTGCCAATCATCACCCTGTTAGGTTTTGAGCTGCCGGGGTTGTTTTCCGGCGCGATCATCACCGAAAAGGTGTTTAACTGGCCGGGCGCAGGGCATATTCATATTGATTCTCTGGCCGCCCGCGATTATCCGGTGCTGATGGGGTTCACCCTGTTTCTTGCGGTATTGACCATTGTGGGCAACCTGATTGCCGATATATTGTACGCGTGGGCCGACCCGCGCATTCGCGTGAGGTCGTGATGTTCGGTTCCCTTTTCTCTACGAATCGCCGCTTACGCAAGGCGGAAATTCCGGCGATGGCGCAGGCCACACCTTCTCCGTGGCACCAGGCGTGGAAAGCGCTGCGCCACAATCATCTGTCGATGCTGTGCCTGGTTCTGCTGGTAATCATGACCATCTGGTGCGTGCTGGGCCCGGTGTGGTCGCCGTGGAAAGATGACGCCACCGATGCGCTGATGATCAACAAACCGCCTGGCGCAGAACACTGGCTGGGCACCGATTTTCTTGGCCGCGATATTTATACCCGCCTGCTGCTTGCCGGTCGTATCTCGCTGATTATTGGCCTGATGACCATGCTACTTTCGGTGGCTCTGGGCTACCTGCTGGGTGCGGTATCCGGCTATGCCGGCGGCTGGACGGACAAACTGATTATGCGCATGGCGGATCTGGTGATGACGATCCCCAGCCTGCCGCTGCTGATTGTTGCCGGAGCGATGTTGTCTGAGCTGGATTTTTCGTCTGATTCGCGCATCTACATGGTAGTAGTGATGCTTAGCTTGCTGGAGTGGCCGAAGCTGGCGCGGCTGGTGCGCGGGCAAATCCTGTCACTGCGCGAACGTGATTTTATGCTGGCGACGCAGGTCCTGGGCCTCTCTTCGCGCCGCCGCCTGTTCGGTCATCTGTTGCCGAACACCATACCCATTCTGGTGGTGATGGCGACCATGGCGGTGGCCAACGCCATCCTGATGGAATCCGCGCTTAGCTACCTCGGCCTTGGCGTCGTACCGCCAACGCCCTCATGGGGCAATATGATGGACGCGGCCAACAGCCTGATCGACTTTCAGCGTCGCCCATGGCTGTGGATGCCGCCGGGCATTGCCATTTTTCTGACCGTCATCGCCATTAATGTGCTGGGCGATGGCCTGCGCGATGCGCTGGATCCGAAGATGAAACGGAGCCTGAAATGAGCGAGCCGCTAATTACCTTTAATAACTTATCCATCTCCTTCGCCAGCGAGCAGGGGCGTGTGCGCGCTGTACAGGATGTCTCCTTTACCATTCAGGCAGGGCAAACCATTGGCGTTGTTGGTGAATCTGGCTGCGGCAAAAGCGTTACCGCCATGTCGCTGATGGGACTGTTACCGCCGCAGGTTGCGCGTATCGACGGCGGAGAAATCCGCTTTGAGGGCACCGATCTGCTTGCCCTGAAGCCGTCGAAAATGGCCGATCTGCGTGGTAATCAATTAGCGATGATCTTTCAGGAGCCGATGACAGCGCTCAATCCGGTGCTGACCATTGGCGAGCAGCTTTGTGAACCGCTGATACGCCATCGCGGCGAAACACCAAAAGCGGCCTGGACGCACGCCACGCAACTGATCACCGATGTCGGACTCGGGCGTGCGGAGAGTCTGATGGGTTGCTATCCGCATCAGCTTTCCGGCGGCATGTTGCAGCGCATCATGATTGCCATGGCGTTAAGCTGCCAGCCGAAGCTGCTGATTGCCGACGAGCCAACCACGGCGCTGGATGTCACCGTGCAGGCGCAAATCCTGCGCTTACTGCGCGACCAGGCGCGGGCGCAGCAGATGGCGCTGATACTGATCACTCACGATTTGGGGGTTATCGCGCAGATGGCGGAACATGTCGTGGTGATGTACGCCGGGCGCATCGTTGAGCAAGGCCCGACTGCCGATGTGCTACACAACCCACTGCACCCTTATACCAAAGGGCTTATCGCATCGCGCCCTGTTCCGGGCGAGCGCCGACGCCGCCTCTACTCCATTCCCGGACAGGTGCCTGACCTGGCCGAACTGCCGCCGTACTGCGCGTTCTATGATCGCTGCGAACGCAGAACCGCGCAGTGCCACGCGGTCATTCCGCCGCTGATCGGGCATACGCGGCAAGCCGCATGTATTCACAGTGAGTTAGCGGAGCCGATCGCATGAGCCAGCAATATGTTATTGAAGTGGACGAGTTGAAAAAGCATTTCTCGCTACGCGACGGGCTTTTTGGTCAGGAAACAGGACAGCTACGCGCTGTGGACGGCGTCAGTTTTAACATTCGACCTGGCACTATTTTTGGACTGGTGGGCGAATCCGGTAGCGGTAAAACCACCGTAGGACGCACGCTGCTGGGGCTTTATGACAAAACGGCAGGTAGCGTGAAGTATCGTGGTCAGGAGTTGCAGGATCTGACGCCGAAACAGATGCGCGCGCTGCGCCCGAAAATCCAGTTGGTATTTCAGGATCCTTACAGCTCGCTGAATCCACGCATTCGAATAGGTGATGCAATTGGGGAAGCAATGCTGGAACACACGCTGTGCAGCAAAGAAGAACTGCGCGACAAAGTGCTGGAGGTAATGAAAATCTGTGGACTGGCGCCGCAGCATTACAATCGCTTTCCCCATGAGTTTTCCGGCGGCCAGCGCCAGCGTATCGGCATCGCCAGAGCGCTGATTCTCAACCCGGATTTTATTATTGCCGACGAACCCATCTCGGCGCTGGATGTCTCTATTCAGGCGCAAATCATTAACCTGTTTTCCGATTTGCGTGATGACCATGGCGTCACCTTCCTGTTCATCTCTCACGATCTCGGTGTCGTGGAGCATTTGTGTGATGACGTGGCAGTTATGTATCTGGGGAAACTGGTGGAAACTGCCAGCCGCGATGCACTGTTCAGCCAGCCGCTTCACCCCTACACCCAGGCGCTGCTGGCGGCGGTGCCGACGCTTGCCCCTGGAAGCTTATCCGTGCCGGTGGTGCAGGGGGAAATTCCGGATCCTTCGCGCCCGCCCTCTGGCTGTCGCTTCTCTTCTCGCTGCCCGCAGGCAACAGTACGCTGCCGCACAGAAATTCCGGAACTTCGCGAAATGCGCCCCGGCCATCAGGTGGCGTGCCACTGGGTGCAGCTGACGTAATAAAAAAGAGAGGATTCATCCTCCCTGGTTGATGGAGTCTGACGTTCAATGATGTAAAAAACCACGCCTGTCAGTATCAGAAATTAATCCTGATACGACCCTGTCTGAAAAGGTCATAAAAACCCTATCTGACCTGCTCCCAGCAAACTGACATAGCAATGTAAGCAAGTTCCGCTTCTGGTACAAAACTGCCGCGCTGAAAAGCGCGGATGACCGCTATGAGGGAAGAGCGGACCTTTTTTGGCAAAGATTTATATATTCCAATTGCTTTAAATATCACTTTCTGGCGAAGCGCCTTAATGGAAATCAAGTAGAGCATCAATTAATATCCAAAACCTATGGAAATAAACCTTTATGGCTTTATGCCAGCACTACTCCCTGTTGCACTGTCCCCCGGAGCAAGCTTCACTCTTGTTATGAATGGAGCTCTGGCTGGCGGTTACAAAGGACTATTCAGAACGCTTGCCGGAACAGCCTTGGGTATATACACACATGCGGTTCTCATAGGGCTAGGTATAACCGCTGTGATCATCTCGTCTCCAGCAACTTTTGCGGTGTTGAAAGTTTTCGGAACCGCCTATCTGCTCTGGTTAGGAGCAATGCTCATCCGCAGCGGGATAAGGTCAAATGCCAGCGGGCTTGCTGTTACGAAACATTCGGTGACTTTAAGAGAGGCCTGGATAGCTAATATTTTGAATCCTAAAGCCATCATTTTTTATCTGACAGTCGTTTCGCAGTTCGCAGGGATACAGGGAGGCGTCTACAACTATCTGACATTGGCAACAGTACATGTCGTGGTCATGAGCGTTTGGCTTTTCGCTGTCAGTCAAACACTTATATTTTCAGTAAAAAAAACAAATCCATTAATGCTCAAAAAATACGTCAACATTGCCGGCGGGGTGTTGCTCATTGCTTTTACTCTGCACAGCCTGACCCAGTAACTCATCACCTTTAGCAAAAATGTCCGCTTCTGGC
>NZ_JBMOWE010000010.1:0-116725 GCF_049310725.1 Pantoea sp. BJFS-204
CTAACCGGTACTAATGACCCGTGAGGCTTAACCTTACAACGCCAGAGGCGTTTTTGAGAGACAGATTTTCAGCTTGTTAACCGGATACAGTTGTGTCCTGCGGACTGAAGTCCGAAGGATTTTGCGCTGAGGCAAGGCGGCAACCGACCGATACGAAGGAGCATACTGAAGTATGTGACGGAGTAGCGCGAGGGCGGCCAACGCAGCATCAGCACAAAAGACACAGGACAGAGCACAAAGAATTTGCCTGGCGGCTTTAGCGCGGTGGTCCCACCTGACCCCATGCCGAACTCAGAAGTGAAACGCCGTAGCGCCGATGGTAGTGTGGGGTCTCCCCATGCGAGAGTAGGGAACTGCCAGGCATTAAACAAGTGAAGAAGCCCCGCACGGAAGTGCGGGGCTTTTTTACGTCTGCAGATCGTGAAAAACTGCATCACAACATCCATTTCAGCGTTTCTCAAGCCAGTCGGCAATGAAGTCTGCAACGCTGTCCGGACGATTTATATCCAGAACTGGCACGTTCAGCGTTAATTTCTGGTCGCTGGCGACAGCGATTACCTGCTCATCAAGCAGTTCCTCGATCCCACCCTTGATCCCGGCCCGCCATAAAACAATTTTAGGTACGGGTTCATCTTTGAAGCCTTCGACCAGCACGACCTCAAGCGTAGCGTGATCCATGCGGCTGAGCAGATA
Organism: Pantoea sp. BJFS-204; assembly: GCF_049310725.1. Lineage (NCBI taxonomy): Bacteria > Pseudomonadati > Pseudomonadota > Gammaproteobacteria > Enterobacterales > Erwiniaceae > Pantoea > Pantoea sp. BJFS-204. The sequence continues at coordinate 694 of NZ_JBMOWE010000010.1, forward strand.
AGGCAGATTAATCGACTGCTTTTCCGGCGTCTCACACATCAATGCCCATCGCTCTGAACTGGCCAATATTACCTGACTGGCACCCGCTTTTCTGAGCAGATAGCTATCTTTGCCTGGCGTATCCACATCCATCTGATGATGGGTATGTTTAATCAATCCTGCGCGGATACCTTTATCGCCGAGAATCGGTATCACCTGCTGCAATAGCGTCGTTTCCCCGGTTCCACTCCAGCCCACAATGGCAAGTATAGGTAATGACATGTCAGCCTCTGTTGTTCAGGTCATCAGGCGTATTGATATTGCGGAAGGCAGCCTCATCCTCATCCATCCGGACAGCATGGCCACCGTGGTCGCGCAGAAAATGCATAAGACGTCGTTCTCCAGCCTGAAGATAGTCATAAAGAGGTGCAGCCATTTCCCGATGAATCAGCGCCAGCGTAGGATGATCGCGCGACTGTGAACGTACCCAGACTGCCGGCGCCTCACCGCGTTGATCGACCAGTTTTTCGACGAAGTAGAGAGGTATTGCAGGCGTATCGCAGGAGCAAAAAGCGGCCCATTCACCGTCGATGGCGAGCAACCCACTGTAGATCCCGGCCAGCGGACCGGGATAATCATCAAAAACATCCTGAATAACCCGACATCCGCTTAACTGATAGCGATCAATATTACGATTCGCGTTAATCATGACAATGTCGACTTGTGGCCTGAGCCGTTCAAGGACATGCTGATAAAGCGGCCTGCCATCCAGCTGTACTAGCCCTTTGTCCTGACCACCCATACGGCGGCCCTGACCACCGGCCAGAATGATGCCGGTTAATATTGTCATGACTGTGCCCTCGCTGATGACGCACTGTGAAAGGAGAAATCTAAATGAAATGCCATCGTTTAAACGAGTTAATCGCGTTGCTGCAACCCGCCTGGCAAAAAGAGCCTGATCTTAATCTGGTCACATTTTTGCAGAAACTGGCTCAGGAATCTGGTTTCCGTGGCCCGTTAAGTGAATTAACCGATGATGTATTAATTTACCATCTCAAGATGCGTGACTCAGCCAGCGATGATGAGATCCCAGGCCTGAAAAAAGACTATGAAGTTGATTTCAAAACAGCACTGCTCCGCGCACGGGGTGTCATTAAACAGGACGAGTAGTGTTATCCTTGGCTGCTATTTGCAAGGGCAACTACAGGTAACATGATGAGCGACGCTGCTTTTAACTTCCAGACATTGAATCCCGACGTGTTGCTTGATGCGCTCTGGGAAACAGGAATTCGCGTCGAATCGGGTCTGACAGCCCTGAACAGCTATGAGAACAGGGTTTATCAATTCAGCGACGACGAAAAACGCCGCTATGTTGCGAAGTTTTATCGCCCACAGCGCTGGCGTGCCGAACAGATTGCTGAAGAACATCAGTACGCACTTGATCTGCTGGCTGACGAAGTGCCCATCGCGGCGCCACTGCGGTTAAAGGGTGAGACACTGCACAGTCACGCTGGCTTCTTCTTTGCCGTATTCCCCAGCCTGGGCGGACGACAATATGAGACAGACAACGAAGATCAGATGGAGTGGGTAGGCCGCTTCCTGGGCCGCATTCATCAGACCGGGCGTAAAGCGCTGTTCAGGCATCGGCCTGCCATCGGTCTGGATGAATATCTGCATGAACCCCGGCAGGTGCTGGAGCACTCTCTGTTAGTGCCTGCATCGCTTAAAGTCGCACTGCTACAGGCTATCGATAAGCTGGGAAACACGCTGCAACAACAGTGGCACACCACGTGGCAGCCGCTACGATTACATGGCGACTGCCATCCGGGTAATATCCTGTGGCGTGACGGACCGCTGTTTGTCGATCTGGATGATGCCCGTAATGGCCCGGCCGTGCAGGATCTCTGGATGCTGATCAGCGGCGATCGTCAGGAACAGCGTATTCAATGGGATATACTGCTGGAGGCGTACAGTGAGTTCAGTGATTTTGATATTAATGAATTGTCACTGATTGAACCTTTACGCGCCATGCGCATGGTTTATTATCTGGCCTGGGTTGTCCGACGCTGGCAGGATCCCGCTTTTCCGCGTGCTTTCCCCTGGATGACAGATGAAGATTTCTGGCGCAGGCAAATTTCACTCTTTACCGAGCAGGAGAAGCTGTTGCAGGAACCTCCTCTGCAGCTGACACCGCAATATTAATGACGTAGTCAGGAGAATTTTTCACGATGAAAAAAATTTGGTTTGCACTGATGGGTTTAGTGCTGGCATTCAGCGCATCTGCTGCCCAGTTCACTGAAGGTAAACAATATGTGAGTCTGCCTAAACCTGTGGCCGGCGAACCTCAGGTGATGGAGTTCTTCTCCTTCTTCTGCCCGCACTGCTATCAGTTTGAACGTATTTATCACGTCAATGACGCGGTGAAAAAGAATCTGCCTGCTGACACTAAGATGGTGAAATACCACGTCGATTTTCTCGGTGGAGAGCTGGGGCCGGTCGTGACCCAGGCCTGGGCTGTCGCGATGGCGCTGGGCGTTGAAGATAAAGTGACAGCACCGATCTTCGATGGCATTCAGAAAACGCAGACCATCACCGATCCTGCCAGTCTGAAAGAGACCTTTGTCAAAGCGGCCGGTATCTCTGCGGCGGACTATGATGCAGCCTGGAACAGCTTCGCCGTAAAAGCGCTGGTTGCGCAGCAGCAAAAAGCCGCTGCTGATGTTGATCTGCGTGGTGTGCCTGCTATTTTCGTGAATGGCAAATACATGGTTAACAACGGCGGTCTTGATACCAGCTCTATGGATAATTTCGTCGCAGACTATGCGAACGTGGTTAAATTCCTGGTAAGCCAGAAGTAATCAGCCTCACACCCCCGTTAAACGCCAGCTCTGCTGGCGTTTTTTTTATGCCTTTGAACAACGGGCCAATTTTTGTCCATCTCCAGGGCATAAATTTAATATCCACACAAGGGATCGCGCTATTAAAAATAGCGATCGGGTCACGGAAATTAAATAAGCCAATGAAATTTATGGTTTTTATTCAAGTGCCGATTATTTATTTTCCTGAAAAACAGCGCGTTATAATTTTTACGCACAAAGTTATCCACAGAACGATCGTTGCGATCCTGTCCCCAAAAGCGTGAAAAACTCCAGACGTGGCACGCCTTAGTTCACCATTTCTGCCTGGTTGTGGCATCCTTATAGCCCAACTCATAGCAACGAAGACTACACAGACTTATGGCGCAAATAGCAGAAAATCCCCTGATTCTGGTCGATGGCTCATCCTACCTTTATCGCGCGTATCACGCGTTTCCGCCGCTGACCAATAGTGCAGGTGAACCCACTGGTGCCATGTACGGCGTGCTCAACATGCTGAAAAGCCTGCTGGCGCAATACAATCCGAGTCACGTTGCTGTGGTGTTCGATGCCAAAGGCAAAACCTTCAGGGACGAGCTGTTTGAGCATTACAAATCTCATCGTCCCCCGATGCCTGACGAGCTCCGTGCACAAATGGAACCACTGCATGAGATGGTGCGGGCGATGGGGCTGCCGTTGCTGGCTGTGAGCGGCGTCGAGGCTGATGATGTCATCGGTACGCTGGCGCTGGAAGCGGAGAAAAAGGGTCTCTCAGTGCTGATCAGCACCGGCGACAAAGATATGGCGCAGCTGGTCACGCCCGCCATCACGCTGATTAACACTATGAGCAACACCATTCTGGGACCAGAAGAGGTTGAGCAGAAATATGGTGTTCCACCCGCATTGATCATCGATTTCCTTGCCATGATGGGTGATAGCTCCGATAACATTCCTGGCGTGCCAGGCGTCGGTGAGAAAACGGCACAGGCGTTGCTGCAGGGGCTGGGCAGCATGCAGACGATCTATGACAATCTGGACAAAGTGGCCGATCTCGGCTTTCGTGGTGCCAAAACCATGGCGACCAAACTTGAGCAGAATCGTGATGTGGCGTTTCTCTCTTATCAGCTGGCGACCATTAAGACAGACGTTGAGCTGGCGCTGCCCTGTGAAGAGCTCACAGTCACTGAGCCCGATACAGAGGCATTGCAGGCCCTGTTCAGTCGTTACGAGTTCAAACGCTGGCTGAGTGACCTGCAGGACGGTAAATGGCTGCAGGGTAAAAAGAGCACTACGCAGGCGCAAAAAGCGCAGGCCGATGAACCGGCCCCGGTGGCTGAAACCAGCAGCGTGTTACCGACCGAGGGTTATGTCACCATTTTGGATCAGGATCTCTTTGATAGCTGGCTGGAGAAGCTGAAAAACAGCGAAGTCTTTGCGTTTGATCTGGAGACCGACGCGCTGGATACCCTGAGCGCTAACATCGTCGGCATCAGCTTCGCGGTCGCGCCCGGTGAAGCCGCCTATCTGCCGGTTGCCCATGACTATCTTGATGCGCCTGATCAACTGGATCGCGCTACCGTTCTGGCACAGCTCAAGCCCTTGCTGGAAGATGAGAGCGCATGGAAAGTTGGCCAGAACCTGAAATACGATCGCGGCGTGCTGAAAAACTACGACATTGAACTGGCCGGTATCAAATTCGACACCATGCTTGAGTCCTATATCCTCAACAGCGTGGTGGGCAAACATGACATGGATAGCCTGGCCGCTCGCTGGCTTAACCATAAAACCGTGACCTTCCAGGAGATCGCCGGTAAAGGCAAAAATCAGCTGACGTTCAATCAAATCGCGTTAGAGCAGGCATCCCATTACGCTGCCGAAGATGCAGATGTGACCCTGCAGTTGCATCTGAAGATGTGGCCAGAGCTGGAGAAAGAAGCGGGCCCGAAAAAAGTCTTCGAACAGATTGAGATGCCGTTACTGACGGTGATTTCGCGCATAGAGCGCAACGGTGTGTTGATCGAACAGTCTATTCTGGCGCAGCATTCGAAAGAGCTGACGGCCCGACTGGCTGAGCTTGAGTTGAAAGCGCATGAGCTGGCGGGGGAACCCTTCAACCTCTCATCCACCAAGCAGCTTCAGGTGATCCTGTTTGAAAAACAGGGCATCAAGCCCACGAAGAAAACACCAGGCGGCGCGCCTTCAACCAGCGAAGAGGTGTTAGCCGAGCTGGCACTTGATTATCCGTTACCCAAAGTGATTCTGGAGCATCGCGGCTTATCCAAACTTAAGTCTACTTATACGGATAAATTACCGCTGATGATCAATCCGATCAGTGGCAGGGTACATACCTCTTATCATCAGGCCGTCACCGCAACCGGACGCTTATCCTCTGCCGATCCGAATCTGCAAAACATTCCGGTGCGTAATGATGAAGGACGCCGAATCCGTCAGGCATTTGTAGCGGCCAAAGGCCATCGCATTGTGGCGGCAGACTATTCACAAATCGAACTGCGTATCATGGCGCATCTCTCTCAGGACAAAGGATTACTGGACGCTTTTGCCCAGGGCGAAGATATCCACCGCGCGACGGCATCCGAAGTGTTTGGCGTGGCGCTGGATAAGGTCAGCGGCGAACAGCGTCGCAGCGCCAAAGCGATTAACTTTGGTCTGATTTATGGTATGAGCGCCTTTGGCCTGTCGCGTCAGCTGAATATCGGTGCGGGTGAAGCGAAAAAGTATATGGATCTCTACTTTGAACGCTATCCGGGCGTCCTGCGCTATATGGAGAACACACGCCAGCTGGCGGCGAGTAAAGGCTATGTCGAAACGCTGGAAGGCCGTCGGCTGTGGCTGCCCGATATTAAATCCGGTAACGCCATTCGCCGGAAAGCCGCTGAACGTGCTGCGATCAATGCGCCGATGCAGGGAACGGCAGCGGATATCATTAAGCGGGCAATGATTGCCGTGGATAACTGGCTGGAACAGCAAAACGACAATGCCGTCAGAATGATCATGCAGGTTCACGATGAACTGGTGTTCGAAGTCAAAGCCGGGGCGGTTGAAGAGGCGAGCCAGAAAATCCGTGCGCTGATGGAAGGTAGCGTGCAGCTCGACGTCCCTTTACTGGTTGAAGTCGGTGTGGGTGACAACTGGGATGAAGCTCACTGATTCGATGCGTGTGGTCGGTTCTGAAGAACAGAATCGGCCCTGAATCAGGTATAAGAAAATCGTTTAGTTTACCGGTTTAGCGTGGTCAACGCTGGCACTGAGAGAAAACGCTTTTCTAACTGCTTATGGTCTAAACATTTTTTTCGTCATTAAACTACATCGCAACGCTATATTTGTGACGTGTATGGTAAAAAAAGTCCTGTTTCATGTAAGTAAGCAACAAAAAAGCCTTTGTCACGCACAGAAAATCAGGTAAAGTTCGTCGCGTAGGGTACAGAGGTAAGATGTTCTATCTTTCAGACCTTTTACTTCACGTAATCGGATTTGGCTGAATTTAGCCGCCCCAGTCATTCTGTGACTGGGGCGTTTTTTATTGGGCTTTTTGTACCGTCAGCATCACCGGCACAAGGTTGCCACTCACTCTTCCGCGTCCTGATCTTCAACCGCAGGTTCAAGCGTATTAAACCAGCTGTCCAGCTTCTGACGAACCTTATCCACGCCGATTTTCTTCAGCGATGAGAAGAGCTCTACCTGCACATCACCAACAAATTCGAGTGCGGCTTCACGCACGACATTGAGCTGCGCTTTACGGGCACCTGAGGCCAGTTTGTCTGCTTTAGTGAGAAGCAACAGCACCGGAATGCCACTTTCCACTGACCACTGAATCATCTGCCGGTCGAGATCTTTCAGCGGATGACGGATATCCATCAGGATAACCAGTCCTTTCAGCGCCTGACGTTTTTGCAGGTATTCACCTAACGCGCGCTGCCACTTCAGCTTCATCTCTTCCGGGACTTCGGCATAACCGTAACCGGGCAGGTCGACCAGACGCTTACCTTCTTTCACTTCAAACAGGTTAATCAGCTGCGTACGTCCCGGCGTTTTACTGGTACGCGCCAGACCCTTCTGATTGGTTAACGTATTCAGCGCACTCGATTTTCCCGCGTTCGAGCGACCAGCGAAAGCCACCTCAATTCCGGTATCGGCAGGCAGATGGCGGATATCCGGCGCGCTCATGACAAAGTGGGTAACGTGGTAATTCAATTCAGACAAGGTGACACTCCAGAAAACGCATTAAGGCAATGCGGGCGATTATACGCGTTATGACGCGAAAGTGCTCAATCGCATCTCGGTAACAAACTTTGTAAGAGATTTGCCATTCACGGTGCGGGTTATTTCGCTTTTTACTTTAATTACTAAAAATAAAAAAATATGTAATTCAATCCCTTATCTTAAAACGTTCTTTTTTTGAACTAACTATTTTTGACACTGACTTGAGGCTTTTACCAGTTGGTCTACATTAGTGTGCAGTGCACGGCAGCACACATCAGGATGATGCGCTCAGGGATACCAGGAGGGTTATGAGCGATGGAATGGAACAGGGTCAGGGATGCGGCCAGACAGGGATAAGGAATAGCTCAGGAGTTGAGCAGGCGCGGGATTAACCGGGATGTTACGAGCCGAAAAGGATTTAAAACATGATTCCTTCTTATGAAGGTATGAAATAAGGCGACAGCTTGAGCTGTCGCCTTTTTTCTTTGTCTACTTTCTGCTAGATTTCGCCGCAATTCTATACTGAATAAAAAAGCCGGGACCGAATACTATGAAGCAACCTGCACGAGCTGCTAACGGCAAACCTGCCGTCAAAGCCAAACGCAAATCGCGTGACGATATCAACCATGAAGCACGCGATCGCAAACGTGATAAAAAGCATCGCGGACATGCATCTGGCAGCCGTGCTAATCCGGCTGCGTCCGAAAACAATGGCGGACGTCAGGCGGACAGCGTCAAAGATCCGCGCATCGGGAGTAAAAAACCGGTGGCCCTGATCGCTGAAGGAAAAACCGCCGCCGTTAAACCAAAGAAAAGCGCAGAAAAACCGGCAGCAGAGAAGAAAGTGCGTCTGACACCAGAAGAAGAGCTGGCGAAGCTGGAAAATGACGAACGTCTGGATGCGCTGCTGGATCGGCTGGAAAATGGCGAAACGCTGTCGGCTGAAGATCAGGGCTGGCTGGATGCCTCGCTGGATCGTATCGACGAACTGATGGAGCAGTTAGGCATTGTGATGGATGATGCCGAAGATGAGCAGGCTGAAGAAGATATGTACCGTCTGCTGAAAGGCAACTAAGCAAATTTGATCGGCATGCGTTACCCGCATGCCGCGCTTAACAGGTAAACGACAATGTTTTGGCCTGGATCAATTTTCGCGCTGCTGGCGACATGTTATCTGCTGTGGTTATTGTTTAAACTACGACGCCTGTCGCGTCTGAAGCAACGTTTACGTCGGGTCTCATCCCGCTCACCTTTTGTCTCCTCTTCTTCGCGACCTTCTCTCAGACGACGTCACCGGAAGGAGTGAGCATGCCATCGCAGCAGATTGAGTGGGATCAGGCGTTAATTGAAAAGTACAATTATGCCGGCCCGCGTTACACCTCCTATCCCACTGCGCTGGAGTTCAGCGAGCAGTACGCGGAAAACGACTTCCAGCGTGCCGTGGCGCGTTACCCTGAGCGTCCGCTGTCGCTCTATGTCCATATTCCCTTCTGCCATCGTCTCTGCTACTTCTGCGGCTGCAATAAGATAGTGACGCGTCAGCGCCACAAAGCGGACCGCTATCTGGATGTGCTCGAACAGGAGATTATTCAGCGCGCGCCACTGTTTCGTCAGCGTCAGGTCACGCAGCTTCACTGGGGCGGCGGCACGCCAACCTTCCTCGACAATGCGCAGATTTCCCGGCTGGTGGGTTTACTGAAGCAGCATTTCAGCGTGGCCGATGATGCCGAAATGTCGATCGAAGTGGATCCCCGGGAAATTGCGCTGGATGTGATTGATCACCTGCGATCGCTGGGATTCAACCGGCTGAGCATGGGGGTGCAGGACTTCAACAAATCGGTGCAGGAGCGGGTTAACCGGGTACAGGATGAAGAGGTGATTTTCGGGCTGATGGCGCGTGCCCGTGAACAGGGGTTCAGCTCGACCAGCATTGACCTGATCTATGGTTTACCCCTGCAGACGCCCGCCAGCTTCGCCTGGACGCTGGAGCGGGTACTGGCGCTGAGCCCGGATCGTCTTAGCGTCTTTAACTATGCGCATCTGCCGGCGATGTTCGCGGCACAGCGTAAAATCAAAGAGGGTGAACTGCCATCGGCTCAGCAAAAGCTGGATATTTTACAGCAGACCATCGCAACCCTGACTCAGCAGGGCTACCAGTTCATTGGAATGGATCACTTTGCGAAGCCGCAGGATGAACTGGCTATCGCGCAGCGCAAAGGCCAGCTGCATCGCAATTTCCAGGGATACACGACGCAGGGCGACAGCAATTTGCTGGGGCTTGGCGTCTCTGCCATCAGCATGATTGGCGACAGTTATGCGCAGAACCAGAAAGACCTTAATACCTGGTACAATTGTGTGGAACAGCAGGGAAATGGCCTGTGGCGTGGCATCGCCTTAACCGAGGATGATTGCCTGCGTCGGGACGTGATAAAAACGCTGATTTGCAACTTCTCGCTGAATTTTGCCGCGACAGAAGCGCAATGGGGCATTCGCTTCAGCGACTATTTTGCTGAGGACCTGGCGCTGCTGAAACCGTTGATAGCCGATGGGCTGGTGGAACAAACCGCTACGGGGCTGGAGGTGACGGGAATTGGCCGGTTACTGATCCGCAATATCTGCATGTGCTTTGATCGCTATCTGCGTCAGAAAGCGCGTCAGCAGCAGTTCTCCCGCGTTATCTGAAGAAACGGGCTGGCAGACTTCACCAGCCCGTACTGAACCGCTTATTCCATGCCCAGCTCTTTGAGCTTGCGCGTCAGCGTGTTTCGTCCCCAGCCCAGCAAACGTGCCGCTTCCTGTTTGTGGCCCTGCGTATGACGCAGCGCAGTAGTGAGCAGCGTGCGCTCCATCTCCGGCTGGGCTTCTGACAGCAGATTCTGATGACCGGAACGCAGAGCGCGATCGGCCCACTGTGCCAGCAGCGTTGCCCAGCTGTCAGGCAGCGACTGTACCGGATTCTCCGGCGTACTGGATTCAAACAGTTCTCCGGGCAGGTCCTGAATCAGGACTTCCTGACCCGCAGCCATCACGGTCAGCCAGCGACAGGTGTTCTCCAGCTGACGCACGTTACCTGACCAGTGCAGTCGGGTTAACGCTGTCTCGGTTTCCGGATGCAGAATCTTCGCTTCCACACCCAGCTCACGCGCCGCTACCTGGAGGAAATAACGCGCCAGACGCGGGATATCCTCACGACGCTCACGCAGCGGTGGCAGATGCACACGAATCACGTTCAGGCGGTGAAACAGATCCTCACGGAACTTGCCTTCCTGTACGCGTAATTCCAGATTCTGGTGGGTCGCCGCGATAATACGCACATCCACTTTGACCGGCGCATAGCCACCAACGCGATAGAACTGGCCATCGGCCAGCACGCGCAGCAGACGGGTCTGCACATCCAGCGGCATATCACCGATCTCATCCAGAAACAGCGTGCCGCCATCCGCCTGCTCAAAACGGCCCTGACGGATCTGGTTCGCCCCGGTAAAGGCGCCTTTTTCGTGACCAAACAGTTCTGATTCAATTAAATCTTTGGGGATCGCCGCCATGTTGAGCGCGATAAAGGGCGCTTTGGTGCGCGGGCTGTGGCGATGCAGCGCATGGGCCACCAGCTCTTTACCGGTACCGGACTCGCCGTTGATCAGCACACTGATCGACGAGCGCGATAATCGCCCGATGATGCGGAACACATCCTGCATCGCGGGCGCTTCACCGATGATATCGGTGGTGGGTCCGCTGACCGGCTGATTACGCGGCTGCTGCTGCTCCTGATAGTGGCTGATAGCACGCTCGACCAGCGCAACCGCTTCATCAATATCGAACGGCTTAGGCAGGTAATCAAAGGCACCCTGCTGATAGGCGCTGACGGCAGCGTCCAGATCAGAATGCGCCGTCATTATGATGACCGGAAGCATCGGATGACGCTGCTTAATCTGTTTCAGCAGCGCCAGGCCATCCATACCGGGCATGCGAATGTCTGACAGTAAAACGTCCGGGGTCTTGGTTGAGAGGGCATCCAGCACCTCGCTTGCGCTGTCAAAAGTCGCACAGCTCAAACCGGCTCCAGTGAGCGCGCGTTCAAGCACCCAGCGGATGGAGCTATCGTCATCGACGATCCAGACTATCCCTCGTTGCATAGAAACCTCACTGGCGAATAGGCAGGTAAACCGAGAATTCGGTGTGTCCCGGCCAACTGTTAAATTCTATTTTTCCTGAATGTTGATCAATCAGGCTACGGGCGATGGAGAGGCCTAAACCGGTACCGCCTTCGCGTCCGCTGACCATCGGATAAAACAGCGTATCCTGCAGCTGGGCCGGAATGCCGGGGCCATCATCTTCAATATCAATACGTGCCACCAGGCGATAACGCGTGCCGTGCAGCGTCAGCTGGAAAGCCGTGCGGGTGCGGATAATAATGGTGCCGCCATCGTCGCCCAGCGCCTGAAGCGCATTGCGCACCACGTTAAGCAGCACCTGTTCAATCTGATCGGGATCGTGCGGCAGTTCCGGCAGGCTGGGATCATAATCCCGTACCAGCGAGACATTCTCCGGCAGCTCCATCGACACCAGATTGACCACCCGTTCGGCCACCTGATGAATGCTCTGCGTGATGTGCATGCCCGGCTGCTGCGGCCCCAGCAGACGATCAACCAGATTCCGCAAACGGTCGGCCTGTTCAATAATCACTTTGGTATATTCATTCAGCGAGGGATCGGGCAGGGCGCGGGATAAAAGCTGTGCCGCGCCGCGCAATCCTCCCAGCGGATTTTTAATCTCATGGGCCAGGCCGCGAACCAGATCGCGAGCGGCCACCTGCTGGGCGTGCTGTAACTGCTCCTGACTGAGACGACGCTGATTATCCATCGGCGCCATTTCCATCAGGATTAAGCCATCGGGTAACCGCTGGGCGGTCAGCGACATAATGTGCGCGCGACCATCTACCACCAGCGTGACCTCACTGTCAGTAAATCCCTGGCCAGCCTCAAGACTCTCGCGCATCACCTCGATATTCAGCGAAAAGTAGCCGGTTAATTCCGGTAACGGCGTGCCGAACAATTTGCGTGAGCTTTGCGCCAGTAATTGCTGCGCCGCCGGGTTGGCGTAATGAATAACCAGATCGTTATCCACTAACAAAATACTGTTGATTAACGCGTTGAGAATCTGCCCTGCATCGGGCAGAGAGCCAGTTGCCATACAACGTTCCTCTGCACTAAAGAGGTGCATTTTAGTCTTTAAGCCGAAAAGAGGGCGAATGAACGGTGAATTCGCGGAGAAAAAAGCCCATCCGAAGATGGGCTAAAAGTTTCCACGGCAACAAAAAACGTCTGACCAGTTAAACGCTGTAGTAGAGCTCGAACTCAACCGGGTGTGGCGTCATGCGAACGCGATCCATCTCTGCTTTACGCAGTTCGATGTAAGCATCGATCGATTCGTCAGTGAATACACCGCCGCGGGTCAGGAACTCGCGGTCTTCGTTCAGTGCATTCAGCGCTTCTTCCAGAGAGCCTGCAACTTTTGGAATCTCAGCTTCTTCTTCCGGTGGCAGGTCATACAGGTTTTTGTCCATCGCATCGCCAGGATGGATTTTGTTGATGATGCCATCCAGGCCAGCCATCAGCAGTGCGGTGAACGCCAGGTATGGGTTAGCCGCTGGATCCGGGAAGCGCGCTTCGATACGACGCGCTTTCGGGCTGGCAACAACCGGGATACGGATTGAGGCTGAACGGTTACGGGCAGAGTAAGCCAGCATAACCGGTGCTTCGTAACCCGGGACCAGACGCTTGTAAGAGTTGGTGGTCGGGTTCGCCAGGGCGTTGATCGCTTTAGCGTGCTTGATGATACCGCCGATGTAGAACAGCGCCATTTCAGACAGGCCGCCGTACTTATCGCCGGCAAACAGGTTCTGGCCACCTTTGGAGAGTGACATATGGCAGTGCATGCCTGAACCGTTGTCGCCAAACATAGGCTTCGGCATAAAGGTCGCGGTTTTGCCGTAAGCGTGCGCAACGTTATGAACCACATATTTGTAGATCTGAATTTCGTCCGCTTTTTTGGTCATGGTATTGAAGCGGGTTGCCACTTCGTTCTGACCCGCGGTCGCCACTTCGTGGTGATGCGCTTCAACAACCAGGCCCATCTGCTCCATGGTCAGACACATGGCAGAACGAATGTCCTGTGATGAGTCAACCGGTGGAACCGGGAAGTAGCCGCCTTTCAGACCTGGACGGTGACCTTTGTTACCGCCTTCGTACTCTTTACCGGTGTTCCATGCCGCTTCTATATCGTCGATAGCAACGTGTGAACCGGACGTCGATGAGCCGAAACGGATGTCATCGAACAGGAAGAATTCTGGTTCTGGTCCAAACAGTACGGTATCAGCGATGCCGGAAGAGCGCAGGAAATCTTCAGCGCGCTTAGCGATAGAGCGTGGATCGCGGTCGTAGCCCTGCATGGTGCCTGGCTCGAGGATGTCACAACGGATGATCAGCGTAGAATCTTCGAAGAAAGGATCCATGACCGCCGTGGTGGCGTCAGGCATCAGCACCATGTCTGATTCGTTAATGCCTTTCCAGCCGCCGATAGACGAACCATCGAACATTTTGCCTTCTTCGAAGAAGTCAGCGTTAACCTGGTGAGCAGGGATCGTAACGTGCTGTTCTTTACCTTTGGTATCGGTAAAACGCAGGTCAACAAACTTAACTTCATGCTCGTTCATCATCGAGAGAACGTGTTCAGCGGACATACTCAACTCTCCTGGAAATGGTCTTTCATTATCTACATGGCGAGGAAACGTCGTTTCCGGAATACGTTGCGGGAAAACAACTCCCTGACCAACCTCTTCCGGCACGCTCTTCAACCGACATCTGTCTGGCGTTTACGCTTGATTTAGATAAAGCGAATTCTGTGCCAACTTTTTTGATGATGCTTAAATCGCCTTGTGGTGCACCTTTTTGTCATAAAGCGGCTGCACCACGATCGTTTTATTGCACCATTGTGGTGCTTAACGGTCATCTGGTGGCACTATTTTGGTGCGTCAGACCAACTTAGTGCATTTTCTGCACCGCTAACAGGGCAAATTGGCCTCCATGCAATAAACTTTCAGTGAAAAGTGTGATCGTGTTCAGTCTTCCGCTTAATCAGTGTACAATAACGCGCTATTTCTAATGCCTGAGGCAAAGCTGTGATCGAAAATTTGCGTAACATCGCCATCATCGCGCACGTTGACCATGGAAAGACCACCCTGGTTGACAAACTGCTGCAACAATCCGGTACTTTTGATGCCCGTACCGAAGCAACAGAGCGCGTGATGGACTCCAATGATTTGGAGAAAGAGCGTGGGATTACCATCCTCGCAAAAAACACCGCCATTAAGTGGAATGACTACCGTATCAACATCGTTGATACCCCGGGACACGCCGACTTCGGTGGTGAAGTTGAGCGCGTCATGTCCATGGTGGACTCGGTGCTGCTGGTTGTAGATGCGATGGATGGCCCTATGCCGCAAACCCGCTTCGTGACCAAAAAAGCGTTCGCGCATGGTCTGAAGCCGATTGTGGTTATCAACAAAGTAGACCGCCCTGGTGCGCGTCCGGATTGGGTTGTTGATCAGGTCTTTGACCTGTTCGTTAACCTGGATGCTACTGATGAGCAGCTCGACTTCCCTATCATTTTCGCCTCTGCGCTGAATGGTATTGCTGGTCTTGAGCACACCGACATGGCTGACGATATGACCCCGCTGTATCAGGCGATCGTCGACCACGTTGCACCTCCGCAGGTTGAGGCTGACGCCCCACTGCAGATGCAAATCTCTCAGCTGGACTACAACAACTACCTGGGCGTGATCGGCATCGGCCGTATCAAGCGCGGTAAAGTTAAGCCTAACCAGCAAGTCACTATCATCGATAGCGAAGGCAAAACCCGTAACGGTAAAGTCGGTAAAGTCCTGACTCACCTGGGTCTTGAGCGTATCGACAGCGACCTGGCAGAAGCGGGCGATATCATTGCTATCACCGGTCTGGGCGAGCTGAACATCTCTGACACCATCTGTGATCCACAGAACGTGCAGGCGCTGCCAGCACTGAGTGTCGATGAGCCAACAGTTACCATGTTCTTTAACGTCAACACCTCACCGTTCTGCGGTAAAGAAGGTAAGTACGTGACTTCACGTCAGATCCTTGAGCGTCTGAACAAAGAACTGGTTCACAACGTGGCACTGCGCGTTGAAGAAACCGAAGATGCTGACGCGTTCCGCGTATCAGGTCGTGGTGAGCTTCACCTGTCAGTTCTGATCGAAAACATGCGTCGTGAAGGTTTCGAACTGGCAGTATCCCGTCCGAAAGTTATCTTCCGCGAAATCGATGGCCGTAAACAGGAGCCATTCGAGAACGTTACGCTGGATATCGAAGAGAACAACCAGGGTTCAGTCATGCAAGCCATGGGTGAGCGTAAGGGCGATCTGAAAAACATGGATCCGGATGGCAAAGGCCGCGTACGTCTCGACTACGTGATCCCAAGCCGTGGCCTGATCGGCTTCCGTAACGAATTCATGACCATGACTTCCGGTACCGGTCTGCTCTACTCTACCTTCAGCCACTACGATGACATTCGTGCGGGCGAAGTGGGCCAGCGTCAGAACGGCGTACTGATCTCCAACGGTCAGGGTAAAGCAGTTGCGTTTGCACTGTTCAGCCTGCAGGACCGCGGTAAGCTGTTCCTGGGTCACGGTGCAGAAGTCTATGAAGGCCAGATCATCGGTATTCACAGCCGTTCTAACGACCTGACAGTTAACTGCCTGACCGGTAAGAAACTGACCAACATGCGTGCTTCAGGTACTGATGAAGCCACGACGCTGGTTCCGCCAATCAAGATGACCCTTGAGCAGGCGATCGAGTTCATCGATGATGACGAACTGGTAGAAGTTACACCACAGTCAGTGCGTATCCGTAAACGTCACCTGACTGAAAACGACCGTAAACGTGCATCACGTGGTCCTAAAGACGCATAATTGCGCCTTTAACTGATAAAGAGCCCCGCCTGCGGGGCTTTTTTTTTGCCTGAAATTCCTGCCTCTTCAGCCGGGCCAGCGAATATTTGTGGGATATGTCGCGCTTTTTACCTGCCCGCTGCCGTTTACGCTTTTCTCTCCGCGAGTGCCTGTTCAGCCTGCCCTTTTGCCGCTAGAGTGAATACTCCAGGGAACAGAAGGAGACACACCATGCTGTATATCTTTGATTTAGGCAATGTGATTATCGATATCGACTTTAACCGCGTGCTGGGTGTCTGGAGTGACCTTAGTCGTGTGCCGCTGGCCTCGCTGCAAAGCCATTTCCAGATGGATGAGGCGTTTGAACAACACGAACGTGGCGAGATCAGCGATGAAGATTTCGCGCTGGCGCTGTGTGAAAAGCTGGAAATCGCGCTGAGCTATGAACAGTTTGCCGCTGGCTGGCAGGCGGTATTCGTTGACGTACGTCCGGAAATCCTGGCGCTGATGAACCGGCTGCGGCTGGAAGGTCATCGGGTGGTGATCCTCTCTAACACCAACAAACTGCATTGCGAATTCTGGCCAACACAGTATCCGGACGTGCAGCAGGCAGCCGACAAGCTCTATCTCTCCCAGGAGCTGGGCATGCGTAAACCGGAAGCCCGGATATACCAGCATGTGCTGGACGCAGAAGGTGTGGCTGCCGATCAGGCGGTATTTTTTGACGATAATACACAAAACATTGAGGCGGCCCGCGCCCTGGGTATTGAAAGTGTACTGGTTACTGACAGTAAAACGGTACCCAACTGGTTTGCAGGTCAACAGTAATTCATGATGTCACGTAAATTTCGTCCCGGGCTGCATGCATTCTGGTTGTGGCTCAAACTGTTGTGGAAACGCATTGATGAGGATGGCATGACGACCCAGGCCGGTAATCTGGCTTATGTCTCATTGCTGGCGCTGGTGCCGCTGATTGCGGTGGTGTTTGCCCTGTTTGCGGCGTTTCCGGTCTTTTCAGATATCAGCGTGCAGTTGAAGCACTTTGTCTTTACCAATCTGATGCCGGCTGCAGGTAACACGCTGCAACGCTATCTTGAGCAGTTTGTGGCTAACGTAAACCGGATGACGGCGGTCGGAGCGGTCGGCCTGATTGTTACCGCCTTACTGCTGATGCATTCCGTCGATACCGCGTTAAACACCATCTGGCGCAGCAACAAGAAGCGGCCGATGGTCTATTCCTTTGCGGTCTACTGGATGATCCTGACACTTGGCCCGTTACTGGCCGGTGCCAGTCTGGCGATCAGCTCCTATCTGCTGTCGCTGCGCTGGATTAACGCGACAGGCGTCACCAGCCTGGTCGATCAGATGCTGCGTATTTTCCCGCTCCTGCTGTCGTGGCTCGCCTTCTGGTTGCTCTACAGCATCGTTCCTACCCAGCGAGTGCCGCCGCGCGATGCGCTGATTGGCGCGCTGGTTGCCGGTGCGCTGTTTGAGCTGGGCAAAAAGGGCTTTGCGCTCTATGTTACTATGTTCCCCTCTTATCAGCTGATCTACGGCGTACTGGCCGTGATCCCCATTCTGTTTCTCTGGGTCTACTGGACCTGGTGTATTGTGTTGTTAGGCGCTGAAATCACCGTTGCGTTAGCCGACTATCGGCAGTTAAAGCAGCAACACAAAGAGGAGCAACGCGAGGAAACATGATTGCATTGATTCAACGCGTACAGCGCGCCAGCGTCAGCGTCAATCAGGAAGTGGTCGGTGAAATCGATGCCGGTTTACTGGTTTTGCTGGGCGTGGAAAAGGGCGATGACAACGCGCGTGCGGAACGTCTCGCAGAACGCGTATTGGGCTATCGCATCTTTAGTGATGAGCAGGGCAAAATGAACCTGAGTGTTAGCCAGGCGGGCGGAAGCGTGCTGGTGGTGTCACAGTTTACGCTGGCCGCAGATACCCAAAAAGGGATGCGTCCCTCCTTTTCGGGTGGCGCCGAGCCCGCTGAAGCCGAGCGGCTGTATGAATATTTCAGCGACTGCTGTCGCAAGCAGGGCATCACCACGGCTAATGGCCGTTTTGCTGCGGATATGCAGGTCTCGCTGGTGAATGATGGTCCTGTGACGTTCTGGTTACAGGTGTGAGAACGTCAGCTGAGCGGCAGGGAACTGGCCACACATCCGAGCGGGAGAAACATTACATGTATCACCTTCGCGTGCCACAGACGGCGGAAGAGCTGGATATCTATTATCAGTTCCGCTGGGAGATGTTGCGTAAACCTCTGCGTCAGCCGCAGGGGTCGGAACGTGACGCCTGGGATGCGCTGGCGCATCATCAGATGGTGGTTGATGAGCAGGGAAATCCGGTCGCCATCGGCCGTCTCTATATTAATGCCGACAATGAGGCTGCTATCCGCTTCATGGCCGTTCATCCTTCGGTTCAGGGCAAGGGACTGGGTACTCTGGTGGCGATGACGCTGGAATCCGTGGCGCGTCAGGAAGGGGCTAAGCGGGTAACCTGCAGCGCCCGCGAAGATGCTGTCGCTTTCTTCGCTAAACTCGGCTACATCAATCAGGGCGAGATTACCGCGCCGCAGACGACGCCGGTTCGTCACTTTCTGATGATCAAACCGGTCGTCACGCTTGACGATATTCTGCATCGCGCCGACTGGTGCGGTCAGCTGCAACAGGCCTGGTATGATCATATCCCGCTCAGCGAAAAGATGGGCGTCCGTATTCTGCAGTTTACCGGGCAAAAATTTATCACCACCATGCCGGAAGCGGGCAACCAGAATCCACACCAGACGCTGTTCGCTGGCAGCCTGTTTTCGCTGGCAACGCTGACCGGCTGGGGGTTGATCTGGTTGCTGCTGCGCGAGCGTCATCTGGGTGGCACCATTATTCTGGCGGATGCGCACATTCGCTATAGCCACCCCATCAGCGGACGGCCTGGCGCGATTGCCGATCTGGGCTCATTAAGCGGCGATCTCGACCGCCTGGCGCGCGGACGTAAAGCGCGTGTGCAGCTCGAAGTTGAGCTGTTTGGCAATGATGAGTGTGGCGCTGTGTTTGAAGGGGTCTATATCGTCCTGCCCGCCGATCCTGATGGGCCGCTGGAAGAGGGGGGGTCCGGCGCGCGTATCAACTAATCATCAGGGCCGCTTCAGCGGCCCTGATCTGTTGTTAACGTACCTCGCCAGCCTGCATGGTCTGCTGCAGTTGCTGACTGTCGGTTGTCACCGACAAACTGCCATTAACCGTCGGGCGCAGCGGCTGATTTGCGGTTAATGCACCGTTCAGCTGCAGCTGCATATTACTGTCACCGGTTAACGGCAACGCGGGCCATCCCCAGTTCTGCAACACATTCACCGGTACAGCACGACCTGTCAGTTGCAGCGTCAGCGGACGGGCTGGCTGCTGGCCTACGGTGGCCGTCCCTTCGAGCAGACCCTTATTACTGAACGCACTCAGCTCCGTAACCTGAATCTGCTGCTGGTCAGCGCTCAGCGCAATCGACGGATGACGCAGGTCGGTGCGATTAAAGGTTGATTCTGCCGCGTTCAGGCTGAGCTTACCCGACCAGATCCCCCACTGGTGCTGCTGCGCCAGCAGCAGGTTTTCACCGGATCCATCCAGTGAGGTCAGCTGGAAGGGAAAAGCCGGATTGATGTCGATAATCAGGTTTCGGTTAGAGGTGAAGCGCGTCACCTCTACGCTATCCAGCCACGCGGGCAGTGTCGCCTGCCAGCGATCGCGCCAGTCCTGCGGCAGAGTGTATTCCAGTCCCGCCACCGCCAGGTTTTTCAGTGTCAGGCGTTTATCGCTACGCGACCAGTCACCGTCAGCCCGAATTACCCCATTTGCCCAGCGTGAACTGAACTGCGTCAGCGCCACGCCCTGCGGTGAGAAGTCCAGGTTAACGATGGGGTCATTTAGTTCGAATCCACCGTTGATAAAATTGCTGGCATTCAGCGCCAGCGAACCATCGTTACTCTGCCAGTCATCACCCTGCCAGTTAACGTTTCTCAGCGTCAGATCCAGATCCGTTACCGCCCAGTCAGGCCCCTGCAGGCGGGCATCGGTCATGTCGAGCCGCGTAATGGCGATCGAGGGGACAACCTGCAGGCTATGCAGGAAATCTTTCAGGCTACTGGTGGTCTGCAGACGGATGTCGTTCAGTCGCAGCTGATTAATTTTCCAGTTGCCCTGGGCATCGCGCTCACCGTTGCCGGTCATAGAGCCACGCGCCAGGTCGGCACCAATATTGTCAAAGCGCATCCGACCCTGGGCAACACTGCCCTGGATCAGTACGTTTTCACCCGGCACATTATTCAGTGTCATGCTGCCTGCGCTCATCTGGAAGCGGGCATCGCGACCCAGCATATCAAGGGCAGTGGGTTTCCACGGCAAAATGCCGCCATTAACCTGCTGAGCAAACAGCGGTAACGCGCTGTTGGGGCTGTCGATACGCATATTGTTGAGTTGCAGGCGATCGGCCTGAATCGGTAGCGCGCTGCCTGGCGCCAGATTGGCCAGATTCACTTCTCCGTCGCGCAGCTCAAGGCTGCTGAAATGCAGCGGATCGCTGAACTGAATCAGTGCCAGACCGAGATCGACCCGTTTCGCCACCAGAACTGCAGGCTGTCCATCGTGACCAAAGCTGAAGTCATCCAGAATGATGTGAGAGGGAGAGGAGAAATTGTGTTCAATTTTACTCAGGGAGAGATGCCATTCGGTTTTGTCACTCACCCAACGGCTAAACCAGCCTGCACCCCACTGTGTCTGCAACAGAACATAGATCACGACCAGGGTGAAAAGCAGCAGCAAAAGTAAGGTGAGGAAAAACTTTCCAATAAATTTCATAGCATCCTTCCCGAGTTAAATCCGGTGAGAGGTTGTTATGCCTGAATTACCGTTACAGCTCAACAGCCTGGATGTAAATCCGAATAATTAGCAGGCAGGCCGAAGCCTGCCTCTGGCCTTACTTCTCTGGCGGAAAAATCAGGTTGAGTACGATAGCGGTAATACCGCCCGCAGCAATACCGGAAGAGAGCAGGGTTTTCAGCCAGTCAGGCGCAAACTGCAGGATCAGCGGCTGCTGAGAAACGCCCAGGCCCACCGCCAGCGACAGCGCAATAATCATGATGGCTCGGCGGTTAAGCGGCTCGCGTGACACAATGCGAACACCCGAGGCGGCGATGGTGCCGAACATCACAATGGTGGCGCCGCCGAGTACCGGTTCAGGGATCATCTGCACCAGCCCGCTGACCGCCGGGAACAGCCCCAGCACAATCAGCATCAGCGCGACAACAAAGCCGACGTAGCGGCTGGCAACACCGGTTAACTGGATCACGCCATTGTTCTGACCGAAGCAGGAGTTCGGGAAAGTATTAAACAGCGCGGAGACAAAGGAGTTGAGGCCATTCGCCAGCACGCCGCCTTTCAGGCGTTTCATATAGAGGGGGCCGCTGACCGGCTGCTCTGACACATCCGAGGTGGCGGTGATATCGCCGATGGTCTCCAGAGAGGTCACCATAAACACCAGCATCAGCGGGATGAGCAGATTCCAGTCGAAGCCCAGCCCGTAATAGAGCGGGGTCGGCACCACGATTAGCGGCTGATCGATGGGGATGCCGGCAGCAGGCAGCATGCCCATCGCCCAGGCCAGCAGATAGCCCACCGCCATGGCAATAACCAGGGAGGCAACGCGCAGGTAGGGGTTCTTCTGCCGGTTAAGTAGCACGATCACCAGCAGCACAGCCCCTGCCAGCATCAGATTTTTCGGCGCACCAAAAGTATGGTCGTTAATCGCGCTGAAACCGCCGCCAATGGAGGTCAGCCCCACCTGAATCAGCGACAGGCCGATAATCATCACCACAATACCGGAAACCAGCGGCGTAATGATCCGGCGCGCCAGGTGCAATACGCGTGACAGCACCATTTCG
Organism: Pantoea sp. BJFS-204; assembly: GCF_049310725.1. Taxonomy (NCBI): domain Bacteria; kingdom Pseudomonadati; phylum Pseudomonadota; class Gammaproteobacteria; order Enterobacterales; family Erwiniaceae; genus Pantoea; species Pantoea sp. BJFS-204. Next base: position 22,664 of record NZ_JBMOWE010000010.1, read on the forward strand.
GTACAGGAGGCGACCATCAGCGTACCAAACAGCGCCGCCATCATGGTGGGCACGTCAGCGCCGCCATTTTTTAGCGCCATGCCGCCCATAATCAAGGGCGTAACGAAGTTGAAGCTGGTGCCCTGAATCGACAGCAGGCCCGAACCCACCGGCCCCCATGTTTTGATTTGCAGCAGTGATGCCACACCCGATGCAAACAGCGACATGCTGATCACGTGCCGGGTATCCTCTGCGGGCAGCCCTAACGCCTGACAAATCAGAATCGCGGGGGTAATGACCGCGACAAACATCGCCAGCAGATGTTGACCGGCGGCAAACAGCGTTTGCGGCAGGGGAGGACGATCTTCAAGACGATAAATCAGTTCGCTTTGCGTGGCGGAAGGCTGTTCTGGCTGCGGATTAGTGGACATCTTCTGTTCTTCCCAAAAAATAATGTGGCGATTGTAATCATCCGCAGGCTAAAAGCAATCGTTTGCCCGGCAGGGATAAAAAAGCCGAATCAGAGGGGATCATTCAGACGTTGGTATAACGGGTATTCTCTGGCAGCCAGCGTTCAATCAATGCGCTGGCCTGCTCGGGATAGTGCTGGTGGATGTGGCGCGCCACACGCTGAACTTCGGGCACCATCGCCGCATCGCGTAGCAGGTCGGCCACTTTAAATTCGGCATTGCCGGTCTGACGGGTGCCCAGTAGTTCACCCGGCCCGCGAATCTCCAGATCGAACTGGGCAATGACGAAGCCGTCATTGCTGTCGCGCAGTACCTGTAAACGCTTCTGCGCCGTCTTGCTCAGCGGCGCTTTGTAGAGCAGTACACAGTGTGATGCCACGGCACCACGACCCACACGGCCCCGCAGCTGATGCAGCTGCGCCAGCCCTAACCGCTCCGGGTTTTCGATGATCATCAGGCTGGCATTCGGCACGTCCACGCCAACCTCAATCACGGTCGTCGCCACCAGCAGCTGCAGTTCATTCGCTTTAAACGCCTGCATCACCGCCTGTTTTTCCGCAGGCTTCATACGGCCATGCACCAGCCCGATGTTTAAGTCGGGCAGCGCCGTTTTCAGGGATTCCCAGCTGGCTTCTGCCGCCTGTGCTTCCAGCAATTCTGACTCTTCAATCAGGGTGCAGACCCAGTAGGCCTGACGCCCTTCGCGGCAGGCATGCTCAACCCGCGCCACAATCTCATCGCGTCGGGTATCGGGGATAGCCACGGTGGTCACCGGTGTACGTCCCGGCGGCAGCTCATCGATGGTTGAGGTATCGAGATCGGCATAAGCGGTCATCGCCAGGGTGCGCGGAATTGGTGTGGCGGTCATGATCAGCTGATGCGGATGGAAGCCCTGCTCCTCACCTTTCTCCCACAGCGCCAGTCGCTGGTGCACGCCGAACCGATGCTGCTCATCAATAATGACCAGTGCCAGACCGTTGAACTGCACCTGCTCCTGAAACAGGGCATGTGTGCCCACCACCATCGCCACCTGACCGCTGGCTATCGCTTCCTGCTGTGCCTGGCGGGCTTTGCCTTTCTGTTTTCCGGCCAGCCAGCCCACTTCAATGCCCAGCGGCGCAAACCACTGGCGGAAGTTACTGGCGTGCTGTTCAGCCAGCAGTTCGGTCGGCGCCATCAGAGCAACCTGCTTACCATGTGCGATAACGTTCAGCGCAGAAAGCGCGGCGACCAGTGTCTTACCCGAGCCGACGTCACCCTGCACCAGCCGCATCATCGGAAAGTCATTTGCCAGGTCTTTCTCTATCTCCGCCACCACGCGTTTCTGCGCATTGGTCGGTGAAAAGGGCAGCGCAGCCAGCAGCTGGTCGCTAAGGTTGTGCCGGGGAAGCATCGGTAAAGCGTAATAGCGCTGAGCACCGGCGCGTACCGCCAGCATGCTGAGGTTGTGTGCCAGCAGCTCTTCCAGAATCAATCTGCGTTGTGCCGGATGACGACCACTCTCCAGCTCGCTGAGTTTTAGATCGGGTGGGGGACGATGCAGCGTGCGGAGCGCATCTGGCAGGCTGATTAAACCGCCGCTCAGTTCCTGCGGCAGCAGTTCGGCAATCGGGCAGCTCTCCAGCAGCGTCAGTGCCTGATCGGTGAGATTACGCAGCGTGGCCTGCCGAATACCTTCGGTGGTGGGATAAACCGGCGTTAAGGTCTCTTCCAGCGTCACATTGCTCTGTTCGCCCTGGATCCGGTATTCGGGATGGATAATCTCAGCGCCACGCTGACCGCGTTTAATTTCACCATACGCGGTGACGCGCCGGCCCGGCGACAGGTTGTTCTTCATTCCGGCATTGAAATTAAAGAAGCGCATCGTCAGTACGCCGCTGCCATCGCTAATCTGGCACACCATCATCCGGCGGCGACCAAAGGTGATATCTGTGTGCAGCACTTCGCCTTCTACTGTGGCCCAGATACCAGGCAGCAGATCATCAATGGCATAGAGTTGGGTACGATCTTCGTAGCGTAGCGGGAGATGAAGCAGGAGATCCTGAATGGTATGCAGGTCAATTTTGGCCAGCTTTGCCGCCTGGCTGGCACCGACGCCGGTCAGGGTACTGAGCGGGATGGCATCCAGCAGACGGCCTTTCATCTTCTTTTACCGGTCGATTGCATGGTTGCCCACCAGCTGGGATCGGCGTCGACTTCGCCCTGCGCATTGATGCGCGGATAGGGTAAACCTTTCTGTTTTGCGACCCGCGCCAGTACCGGGAATCCGCCTTCGAACAACAGGCGTTGCTGTTCATCTTCGTCCAGCAGGCTGTAGTCGCGCAGGTACAGACCCGCGTTCTGCCGCTGCCGCTGTGCTTCATACAGGATCAGCGCGCAGGCGACCGAGACATTCAGCGACTGCACCATACCCACCATCGGAATCACAATCTGCCGATCGGCCAGCGCCAGCGCTTCTTCGGTGATGCCGGTTTTTTCCTGGCCCATCAGGATGCAGGTCGGAAGGGTATAATCGATCTCACGGAAATCCACGGCATCGGCAGAGAGATGGGTCGCTAAAACCTGCATCTTCTGTTGTTTGAGCTTTTTTACAGCATCGCCGATGGTGGGATGGGTGACCACTTTAACCCAACTGTTGCTTCCGGCAGATGCGGAAGCCTGAGTGCGCATCCGCTGGCTCGGCCAGACGGCGTGCACTTCGTGGATGCCGACGGCGTCCGCCGTGCGGATCACTGCGGAAACATTGTGCGGCTTATGCACCTGCTCCATACAGACCGTGAGATCGTGCTGGCGCAGTGCCAGCATCGCCTGAATCCGGGCAAATCGTTGATCGTTCATGCCTAATTACGGTTACGATGGACTTTGATCACATCCGGCATCACGCGAATTTTACGCATGATATTCGCCAGATGGACGCGATCACGTGCGGTCAGGCGGATAAAGGCGCTGTAAACGCGGCCATCACGCTCTTCGGTATTCAGGCTTTGAATATTGGAACCGGCCGTGTTGATTGCCGCCGTCAGGTTAGCCAGTGCGCCCTGATGGTTAAACATGTCGACTTTGATTTCCGCCACGAACTCCTGCTCGGTGACTTTATCCCACTCGACCGGCATGAATTTTTCGGGCTCTTTCTGGTAGCCGCGAATATTTCGACAGGATTCATGATGCACCACCAGCCCTTTGCCGGGACTGACATGGGCAACAATCGGGTCACCGGGAATCGGACGGCAGCATTTGGCGAAGGTAATCAACACGCCATCTGCACCTTTGATCGGCAGTTTACCGCGCTTGCTGTTGCTGCTGATGGCGTTGCTGTCAGCCTGCAACAGGTTCTTCGCCACCACCACGCTCATCGCATTGCCCAGACCGATTTCTGCCAGCAGATCGTCAAGCGAGGTCAGCTTCATACGATCCAGCTCCTGCCTGATATTCTCAGGCGGAATCTCAGCCAGTTTACGGCTGCCGCCCAGCGCATGGCTGAGCAGGCGGCGACCCAGATTAACGGAGTCTTCGCGCTTGAGGTTTTTCAGCAGCTGACGAATTTTTGCGCGGGCTTTGGAGCTGACGACAAAGTTGAGCCAGGCGGCGTTAGGACGGGCGCCTGGCGCGGTGATGATTTCAATCGTCTGACCGCTGGTCAGGGTTTGCGACAGCGGATAAGGCTGGCGGTCAACGCGTGCGCCAACGCAGGCATGGCCGATATCGGTGTGGACCGCATAAGCGAAATCCACCGGCGTCGCACCGGTTGGCAGCTCAACAATGCGGCCTTCAGGTGTAAAGACGTAGATCTCATCGGGAAAGAGATCGGACTTCACGCTTTCAATAAATTCAAACGAACTGCCCGCACTCTGTTGCAGCTCCAGCAGGCTTTGCAGCCAGCGCTGAGCGCGAATCTGTGCGGTGGTACCACTTTCGCCCGCCTGTTTATAAGCCCAGTGCGCAGCGACCCCCATTTCCGCCATCTGATCCATATCCTCGGTGCGAATCTGTACTTCGACCGGCACGCCATGCGGACCAATCATTGAGGTATGGAGCGATTGATAGCCGTTCGCTTTGGGGATGGCGATGTAATCTTTGACGCGGCCCGGACGCGGTTTATACAAACTGTGCATCTGGCCCAGAACGCGATAGCAGGTATCCAGATCTTTCACGATGACGCGAAAGGCATAGATATCCATGATCGAGTGAAAACGCTGCTCTTTCAGCGTCATTTTGCGGTAAATCGAGTAAAGATGCTTTTCACGCCCGCTGACGCGGCAGGGAATGCCCGCTTCCTGCAAACGGCCGTCGATCTCAGAAAGAATCTTCTGGATCATCTCTTTACGATTACCGCGCGCGGCTTTCACCACCTCTTTAATGACCCGATAACGGTTCGGATAGAGGGCCTCAAAACCGAGCTCTTCCAGCTCTGTTTTAAGATGATGAATACCCAGGCGGTGCGCCAGCGGACTGTAAATCTCTAACGTTTCCAGCGCGATGCGGCGACGTTTGTCCGGGCGTAATGCGCCGAGAGTGCGCATATTGTGGGTGCGGTCAGCCAGCTTGATGAGAATGACGCGGATATCCTGCACCATCGCCATAATCATCTTGCGGAAGTTCTCTGCCTGCGCTTCTTTCTTGTCGCGGAATTTCAGCTTATCCAGCTTGGAAACGCCTTCGACCAGTTCCGCCACGCTTTTACCGAACAGTTGTTCCATGTCCTGGTAAGTGGCAGGCGTATCTTCGATCACGTCATGCAGCAGCGCGGCCATGAGAGTTTCATGGTCGAGCTTCATTTCCGCCAGAATACAGGCCACGGCAACCGGATGGGTGATATAAGGCTCACCGCTGGAGCGTGTCTGTCCCTCGTGGGCATCACGTGCGACAAGGTAGGCTTGCTGGAGGCGCTTGATCTGCTCCTCTGGCAAGTATTTTTCAATCAGTTGATTGAGACTTTCAAACAGATACAAGGGCGACCTGCAGGTGGCTGTTAACGACGACCTTCAGCGATAGCGGTAACGGCCTGTAACTCAGCGGCTTCCTGCTCTTGCTGTTCCTGACGATCACGCACATCTAAAATCTGATTGGTGACCAAACCTTCTTCGATTTCGCGCAGGGCGATAACGGTAGGTTTATCGTTCTCTTCCGGAACCAGTGGATCTTTGCCGCCTACCTGCATCTGACGTGCACGACGTGCAGCGACCAACACCAGGTCAAAACGATTACCAACTTTTTCTACTGCGTCCTGAACGGTTACGCGTGCCATAGGTGTGCTACTCCACAGATGAAGAAATGACTGCGCATCATACTGAAACTGTATTCAGACTGCCAACAGTTTGCTGATTAAAGCATCGTGACGCGCCTTCTGACGCGCCATACGCAGACGTTCTGCGCGAATAATGGTTTTCAGATCGGACAGCGCCAGATCGAAATCATCATTCACAATTAAATAGTCATACTCGGCGTAGTGGCTCATTTCCGCTACTGCCTGAGCCATGCGACGCGTGATCACCTCTTCGCTGTCCTGGCCACGACCGCGCAGACGGCGATCGAGCTCTTCTTTCGAAGGCGGTAAAACAAAGATGCTGCGTGCGCCAGGCATTTTGGTGCGAATTTGCTGCGCACCCTGCCAGTCGATGTCGAGAAACACGTCAACGCCGGTTGCCAGCACCTGCTCAATAGCATGGCGCGAGGTACCGTAATAGTTGTCGAAAACTTTGGCATGTTCGAGGAAAGCCTCTTCCGCGATCATCTGCTCAAATTCATGCTTCTCAACAAAAAAGTAATGTTCGCCATGGGTTTCACCCGGACGCATACCGCGCGTCGTGTGCGAAACAGAGACCTGCGTATCATACAACGGCTGGGTCTTTAACAGCGCCTGAATCAGGCTGGATTTACCTGCGCCGCTGGGAGCAGAAACAATATAGAGCGTGCCTTGAGCCATGGTTTTCTTGAATTGATTAAAAGCGGAGTCGATTTCCTGCACAGTATACACAGCTTCCCGCCGCCACGCAGCGTTTGCGCAGCGGCAACACCCAACTTTTGCGCATCTTCGCGCAAATCTCTGTCGGACGACTGTAATTATTCCCTGATTGCGACGGCATTCCTTCCATAGCTGAACATCACCTCTGGCTGACGCTGAAGCACCGGTATTGAATGCTGCAAAACGTCAGGAGAGAGATCATGAAAGGATTCGGCTGGCCGCTGTTTGCGGCTGCTCTGTGGATCGTCCTATGGCCTGCGCATAGCGCCCTTTGTCCGGTCTGGACTCCCACCCGGGCGACAGAAGAGATCCGTCGTCTGCAACAGCAGCTGCAGCACTGGGATGATGCTTACTATCGTCAGGGGCAGAGTCCGGTGGCTGATGCAGATTATGACAGTCTGCAGCAGCGACTGAATCACTGGCAGCACTGCTTTAACCCTCCGCAGCCCGCTTACGCACCGCAACTGCCGGGTGAGGGTGAGCACCTGCATCCGGTCGCCCACACGGGCGTAAAAAAGATGCGCGACAAGCTGGCCCTGGCTTACTGGATGCAGGGGCGGCACGATCTCTGGGTGCAGCCGAAAGTGGATGGCATTGCCGTTTCCCTGGTTTATCGCCACGGCAGACTGGTTTCACTGTTGAGTCGTGGTGATGGATTACGCGGTGAAGAGTGGCTGGCTAAAGCCGCCTGGATCCCTGCGATTCCGCTGCAGATCGAGACCGGACTTGAAGAGGTTGTGCTGCAGGGTGAGCTGTTTCTCTCGATGACCGGTCATCAGCAGGCAGTTGATGGCGGCAGGAATGCGCGCTCACAGGTCGCTGGCGCCATGATGAGCAAGCAGAGGGTTCCTCTGCTGGACTCGCTCGATATTTTTATCTGGGCCTGGCCAGATGGCCCCGCCACGATGAGGGAACGCCTTCAGCAACTCAGCCGATGGGGACTGGGCGTTGCCGCAAAATGGAGCCACAGCGTTAAAGACGAAGAGGAGGTTGCAGCGTGGCGGAAGCGCTGGTTTCATGCTGAGCTGCCCTTTGTCACTGACGGTGTCGTCGTTCATCAGAGCCTGCGACCTGCGGGCAAAAACTGGCTGCCTGGAGATGGAACATGGGCCGTTGCCTGGAAATATCAGCCTCCGGAAGTCAGCGCTGAAGTGCTCTCCGTCGATTTTCCAGTCGGCCGAACCGGGAAGATAGCCGCGGTACTTAATCTGCAGCCGGTACAGCTGGATGATAAGACGGTCAGGCGGGTCAATGTTGGATCGCTGCGTCGCTGGCAGGAGAGCGATATCGTGGCGGGAGATGTCATCACACTGAGTCTGGCAGGCCAGGGCATTCCCCGGCTGGAGCGGGTGATCTGGCGCGTGGCAGAGCGGCACTATCCTCAGCCTCCCGACGCGTCGCGCTACACGCCGCTGAGTTGTTACACCTTCAGCGCTGAATGCCAGAAGCAGCTACTGGCAAAATTACGCTGGCTCAGTCAGAAAACGGTACTGAATATTCCTGGCGTTGAGCGCAGCACCTGGCTGCACTTACTGGAAACCGGCAGTATGACGCACCTGTTCGGCTGGCTGACGTTAACACCGGAACAGATCGCCGCCGCAACGGGCCTCTCTCGGGAGCGGGCGGGTCAGCTCTGGCACCGTTTTAATCTCACCCGTCAGCAGCCGCTTCGTCGCTGGGTGGATGCCTTAGGTGTTTCACTGCCGCGGAAGGCCCTCAATGCGCTGCCCGATCAGCAGTGGGAGAGCTTAACGCAGCGGGATGTCAGGGACTGGCAAGCTTTACCGGGTGTCGGGGCGGCGCTGGCAAAGCGCCTGGTTACGCAGTTCCATGATGCCCGCCTGCAGACGCTGATCGCTTTTCTGAGACAGCAGGGAATTCCCGCATCCTCAATGCTCGGGATGGGGATAGTTGAAAATCGGCAAACCAAGACGGAAGCGCAGCGCCAGTAAACGGGCGAAGAATCCGAACAGCAGGGTAATGATAATCACCGCTTCATGCGCCAGTGTGGTTTTCAGCAGCAGGATATACATCCAGCCAGAGGCGAAAGCGATACCGGCGTAGAGTTCCTTCTGAAACACCAGCGGAATGCGATTACAGAACATGTCACGCAGTACGCCGCCAAAGACGCCGGTAATGACCGCACTTATCGCGGCAATAATCATGGCGTGTCCTGAATCGAGCGCAACCTGCGCGCCGATAATAGAAAAGACCACCAGTCCTAACGCATCGAGCACCAGAAACACTTTGCGCAGATGCGTCATCAGGGGTGCCAGGAAAGTGGTCACTACCGCCGCCGCTGCAACAATCATGATGTATTCGGGATGTTTCACCCAGCCCAGCGGATAGTGACCCAGCAGGATGTCGCGCACCGAACCGCCACCAATGGCGGTCACGGACGCGATAATGATGACACCGAACAGATCCATTTTGCGACGCCCCGCCGCCAGCGCACCCGTCATGGCTTCAGCAGTAATACCAATAATGTAGAGAACGGTCAGTAACATAGCAGACTCCAGTAAGACGGCGGCAAGACTACGGCATTGCTTGAGAGACGGCGCCGAAGATTTTCTGGCGATCGGCGTCCGGGATGAGCGCAGTTTATACCAGCCAGCGCTGGCGTCATCATAGAAAGACTTTTTTGCGAAGGGACTGCGGCAGGTGATTGAAAAAGTTGAGAGGAAACAACGTACAGAGGGTTTGCGCGTTCCGGCGTGGGGTTTTCCCACTCAGGGCGGGCGGTGAACTGACGACGATCGCCAGATAGCCGCTGGTCGAAAACCAGTTTATACAGGAGATAAAAAAGGGCTGGATGCTGCGGGAAAAGAATCGATCAGGTAAATATTGCGACAGACTAAATAAAAAGAAAAGGCGTGCTGGTTAACAGCACGCCAACGCATCGTTTCGGATGCTCAGAGCCCACCATACAGACTTATTTTATTATTTGTTTCTTGCACGAATTTTAGAAAATGCATTCAGGCTAAAACGGTATTCCGGCTGGAACCATGAACGACCGTAGTAGCAGTAAATCAGCATACGAATGGATGCCATCGCCAGGTAACCCCAGATCGCACACAATACTGAAGGGGTCAGCCAGACGGTAAATAAGGTGACGGCAAGTCCGGCTAATACCGAGGAGGTTTCAGCAAAAGCGATACGGGTATATTGTTTTTCGCGCTGTAATATCGCACGGTAATGCTGACCCTGTGGGATGATAATAAACACCACTGAGACCATCTGCAGCATTAATGCCAGTTCAGGCTGATCAAAAAGGCTGGTCAGCAGATGGCTGCCAGTAAATAACAGACCAAACACCGCGACCCCCATCAACATATTACCCCAGTAGATCGTGGAGAGGTCATTGATAGAGAGAATCGAGCGGCGGATCAGCGTATTTGAGAAGCCCCGATCGGCCAGAGTATCGATAGCCAGTAAAGCTATCACGGCGATCGCCAGCAGATTGAGCTCATTCGCCTGCAGAATCTGCGCCAGCAACGAGAGTTGTAATACGCCGATGCCAATAATTTTGATTGAAGAGAGCAGAGACCATTTTGCGCCATTCAGACTGCTTTCACGTATTGCCATAATATACTCGTTAGAGTCCATCGACTCTGTGAGAATTAAATAGTTGTGTAACGGCAAGGAGAGGTTGCTGTAACACCGTTAGTTAGTGCAATTTTTCCGGCCGAAGTCCTGAAAACGCTTTACAGGCTTGCCATGTTATTATGGATTCAATCAAATGATGCCTGGATAAAAAAGATATCCCTGGTAAAATCGCTGTTTCGTGTCATGGCGGAATTCCCTTCAGCGAATAAGAATTCCGCCAGATCACGAATAAATCCTGTTGTAGTTTTATATTCTCCTGCCAGCATCCTTGCGGCAATCTCAACGCATTCTTTTTCTGATAACAAAGGATACGTTGAGCGGTCCATGACTTTTTTCCTGCTTTATCATTATGGGTATTGCTGTGTGTGGAATGATTTATACATTGTTTTATTTAATTTAACACCATAAGAAAAGTCTGATTACGCGACCGCAGAAATAAATGGTTTCACTTTATGCATGATAAATATTAAATCCCCAGCAGATTGCTAATAAACGATTGTTAATGATTAATGTATGGGTCAGTCAGAAATTGTTTGTGCGGCAAACAAGGAGGCCCGAAATCAGAGGGGGGCGCCTGCCTTTCAGAGGATTTTGCCAGGATTTTTCCTGACAGCGATGCTTAAGCAGGGTTGGTGATAAATGCGTAAGGATGATGAGTAATCAGATAAGCGCTTTATGATTTATCGTCGAAAGTTTTTCTATTTTTTTTCATTAACGGCCAGTGATAAATGCAGAGAAAAAGGCGCGCTAAGTCATTGATTTATTGTGTAAGAAGCTGGTTGAGTTTCTCAAGATCGTTGCTAACCCATTCAATATCCTGCTTAAATTTCTCATCTGAAGTAAATGGCTGGCGATAAACCGTTACCATCACCTCGGCGCCCTGTTCGTTTGCTATCACGCGCATCGGTACGTAGATCTCCTTTCCCGAGCCGCTATCAATCCAGTGATCCATTACCCCAAACGGATTATGTGGCGAGAACCGGATCTTCACATTGCCCAGGGGGCCTTTAGCACGCCAGCGATTGCCATCGGGTTCTAACGCACTGTGCGTCAGCCCGGAAGCCCACTTTGGGAAAAACTCTGGCTTCCAGATGGTTTCATAAAGATCTAACCAGTGACGTGGAATCGTCAGGCTCAGAGTGCGAGAGGAGAGCATGTAACCTCCGGTGAATAAGCTAAAAAGGCATTAAAGCATGGGGTCAGGCTTGTTAAAACGTTGTAACAGCAGAAGTGTGGTGTTGAAAGGGTTTCGTACAAATGGCAGACAACGGATGATGCTGTCTGCCACTGACTCAGATGAAATTGCCGCGCGCAGAAACCACATGATCTTCGCTATGGCCGTTAGCGTGCCGCAGAACAAAGCCGTCCGACTGCGCCATCACGGCACAACTGTGATTAGGGAAAATACGCAGCAGCGTGCCGACTTCAGGGCGGCGATCCTGATAAAGCAGAAAACCGTGCTCCTCAGATAATTTTGTCACTTCATAAGTCTGACCCGCTTCGTCGGCTGCCACACCAAAGCCGCTGGCATTGGTGCCGTGTGGCCCTTTATCCGAACTCAGCATTTTTGACCCGGCATCCACAATCGCGAAATGATCGTTCACCGCCACGACACGGGTAATGACGCTCATTGCCAGCTGATCGACGTGACTTAATCCGAGACGGCAGGCGGTAAGGTCCAGTAGTGCATAGTTTCCGGGCCGGATTTCATGAATGCAGGGTGCAACCTCTGCTGCCAGCGCCGTAGGCGTTGAACCTACAGAGAGAGGGCAGTCGGTAAAACCAGCCGCCTGCAGTTTTGCCTGTACTCGCTGCATCAATGCCGTTTCCTGCCGGGCGACATCCGCAATGGCCGTGGCATTCCCGGCACCATAAGCGTGGCCGGCATGTGATACTAATCCGGCAAAGCGTAACCCTTTGTCCTGCAGCGCCTGAGCAATCAGCACCGCTTCATCTGTATCAGGATTGACACCTATCCGATGTAATCCAACATCAACCTTAATCGCTACCGCCAGGTCGCATTCCGGTTGCTGCTGGCAGGCATCAGCAATAGCCGCCACGCCCTGCAGTCTGTCCGCAATCAGGGTGAGCTTTGCCTGATGAAGCACAGCGTGGCGCAGCAATTCAGCCACGCTTTGCGGTTGCACAATCGGGTAGGCTAATAGCAGATCACGAACACCGCCCTGAATAAAGCTGATGCCTTCGCTGGGCTTAGAGACGGTCACACCCTGTGCACCGGACGCGATCTGACGCTGCGCAATCCAGACGCTTTTATGCGTTTTGATATGGGGTCGCAACGCGACGCCTGCCGCACTGGCTTTGCGCTGCATATGCTGCAGGTTCTGCTCCAGGCGCTCTGCATCCACTTCAATATAGGGCGTAAGGCGATCATCAATCAGCGGACGCTGCCACTGCTGTGTATCGTTGATATCCATAAGATTGTCCGGCATTGACGAGGTAAGAGGATTCATCATTCCTTAATTATCTCTTTGATACCAGCCTGCCGGACGCAGACAGGTGTGCTGAACAGCAGAAACTGTAGAGGTAGCTATAACGGCAGAGGCAGTATAAGAGCATAGCAAACGAGAATGAGAGAGTGGACGTAAAGCAGATGTCGTTCAGCAGATTAAAACAACAAAGCAGGCACGAGGCCTGCTTTATCAGTTAACTCAGACGTAGAGCGACTTTTCACCCGGTGGCCGGGTTTTGAAGCGACGATGCAGCCAAAGGTACTGTTCGGGTGCGCGAAGGATCTGATTTTCGATCACTTTGTTCATATAAGCTGCAGCAGCAGCCTCGTCCGTATGAGGATAATTTTCCAGCATCGGTTCGATGATCAAATGGTAGCCATCATTTCCTGGATTACGAATCAGCATAATCGGCACCATCGCTGGCTTCGCCAGACGCGACAAAACAAAAGTCCCGTTAGTCGTGGCGGCTTTTTCCACCGCAAACAGCGGCGCAAAGGTGCTGCCTTTAGGGCCGTAATCCTGGTCAGGCGCAAACCAGACCGATTCACCCTGTTTCAGGGCATTAACCATACCGCGTAGATCACGACGGTCGATCATCGCTTTATTTGAGCGCATCCGCCCTTTGGTCTGCACATACTCCATCGCCTGGTTATTGTGTGGGCGATACATCGCCATCATTGGCTGACAGAGTCCGCTGATGCGGCCGCCCAGCTCCAGTGACATGAAATGCACACCAATCAGCATCACGCCTCGCTTTTCTTTCTGCGCGGCATGCAGGTTTTCCATTCCCGACACTTTAAACAGACGTCTTACCGCACGGTCAGACCAGAACCAGGCAACACCGGTTTCAGCCAGCGCCATCCCGAGCGACGCAAAATTGCCGGCAATCATATGTTCTGTTTTTTCTTCGCTGATGCCCGGAAAGCAGAGTTCGATGTTACGACGGGTAATACGCTCGCGGCGCTGCAGGAAATGGCGAGAGATTTTGCCGGCACCGGCACCGAGACGCATAAGAACAGGATAGGGGAGCTGGACCAGCAGCCAGAGTACGCCAAGGCCAAACCAGGTAAACCAATAACGCGGATGCAGCAGCGAACTGCTAAATTTTCCGGTGTTTTTCATTAACAACCTTCATGGGATAGAGGGATGCATCGCACAAAGAGCACTTCCATGAGTCTTAAGGCGGTACAGCTGTACTGATTTCGACCAACATTTTATCAAAAAGTGCCTTCAAAGAAAGGGAAACTCCGGCATCTACAGGATTGACCTGTTTCATGGAGAGGAGTTAATACCGGCTATAAAAGTACATTAATCATATAAAATCATTATTTTTCAACTGTTTAATCTAAGTCTGAAAGCAGCTTTAATTGTAAGTGAGGCCGTTTCAGGAACAGTCTGGAAATGATTATTTATTTATCTTTACCTGATTCTGATGCTGGCCGCGCTGAAAAAGCGATCAATTGACGGAAGGAGCTAACTCTTTAAGTGCTGACAGCGCCTGACAGGGGAACAAAGCGCTACTGCGAGCGCTTTGTTGAGTGGAAATTACTCGATATTCTGAATCTGCTCGCGCATCTGCTCAATCAGCACCTTCAGTTCAATAGCTGACGTGGTGATTTCAGCGTTGATCGACTTCGAAGCCAGCGTGTTCGACTCACGATTGAACTCCTGCATCATAAAGTCGAGACGGCGGCCAACTGCTTCTTTCTTTTTCAGGATGTTGTAAGTCTCTTTAACGTGCGCATCCAGACGATCCAGCTCTTCAGAAACGTCAACACGCTGCGCCATCATCACCAGTTCCTGTTCAAGGCGATTATTTTCCAGCTGGACTTCAGCATCTTCCAGTTTGGCGACCAGCCGCTCACGCTGCCATTTGATTACTTCAGGCATCTGCGCGCGCACTTTGCTGACTTCCTGCGAGACGCCTTCCAGACGCTGCTCAATCATCGCTTTCAGGGCGGTACCTTCGCTTTCACGTGCCGCAATAAAGTCATCAAGCGCACCATCCAGTGCCTGCAACAACTGGGTGTTGATGGCATCCAGATCCTGTTCCTGCGCAGACATCACACCCGGCCAGCGCAGAATATCCAGCGGATTAATCGCGCCTTCGTCGCTCTGCATTTTTACCCAGTTGGCAGCCTGCACCAGCTGTTTCGCCAGCGTTTCGTTGAGCATCAGTTCGCCCTGCGCGCTGGGATCGGCATCATAACGGAGGTTGCACTCAATTTTACCGCGCGTCAGACGCTGGCGAATGCGCTCGCGGATAACCGGCTCCAGCCCACGAAACTGTTCCGGCAGGCGGATGTAGGTTTCCAGATAACGCTGGTTCACGGAACGCAGCTCCCAGGCGGCGCTGCCCCATTCGCCTTTGGCTTCGCTGCGGGCATAAGCGGTCATACTGCGGATCATAAGCGGTACTCATTTGCGGAAAGATGGGTGAAGTATAGCGAGGCGAGCCACGGCATAACAGGCATAAGCGTCGCACAGGAAAATAACGAACCATTTCCGCTTTCAGCGACAGCCACTTATGATGACCATTGACCCTTTGTGAGGATGACTGATCTATGTCTCGCGTTATTGCCCTTCCTGTTGTGATGGCTCTGCTGCTGGCAGGTTGCCAGGCTCGCCACTCGCCGCCCACTAAACCGCAACCCATCTGTGCGGGTGGCGACATGATGATGCAGACCACGTTGTGGTTTGGACTGAGCAAGCCTGACGGCGGCAGGGTGAGTTCACTCGACTGGATGAACTTCGTGGATAATGAGGTCACGCCACGGTTTAAAGCGGGCCTGTCGGTCTATGATGCCAAAGGGCAATGGCTGGGCGAGAACGGTCAGCTGGCACGGGAGAACAGTAAGGCGTTGATGCTGATCCACGGGATCGACCCCGCCACCAACGTTGATATTGAGGCGTTACGCAGCCTCTATAAAAAACGGTTTGGTCAGGAGTCGGTTATGCGGGTGGATGCACCCGTCTGCGTCGGATTCTAAGGCGAAAGCGGGCGGCAGAACTGCCGCCCGTTGAATAATCAGATAAACAGACCAGCAAAGGCTGCGGAGAGCAGACTGACCAGCGTGGAGCCATAGACCAGCTTCCAGCCAAAACGGGAAACCACATTTCCCTGTTTCTCATTCAGGCCTTTTATTGCGCCTGCCACAATGCCGATAGAGGCAAAGTTAGCGAACGAGACCAGGAACACCGACAGAATACCCAGTCCACGCGCACTCATGCCTGCCGCGACTTTCTGCAGTTCAATCATCGCCACAAACTCATTCGCCACCAGTTTGGTTGCCATGATGCTGGCCGCCTGCAGGGCATCGGCTTTGGGAATGCCAATCAGCCAGGCCAGAGGATAGAACAGGTAGCCGAGCAGTTGCTGGAAGCTGTAGCCGAACACCGCCGCAAACAGCGCGTTGACGGCAGCAATCAGCGCAATAAAGCCAATCAGCATGGCCAGAATAATCATCGCGACTTTGAAGCCTGCCAGGATGTATTCGCCCAGCATCTCAAAGAAGCTCTGCTCTTCATGCAGTTTATCCAGCGCGATAGGCTGCTCATCCAGGCTTTTCATCGGGTTGATGATCGACAGGATAATAAAGGTGCTGAACATGTTAAGCAGCAATGCCGCAACCACATACTTCGGTTCGATCATCGACATATAAGCACCGACAATCGACAGCGAAACGGTAGACATCGCGGTCGCTGCCATGGTGTAGAGCCGGCGCGGCGGGATATCACCCAGAATCCCTTTATAAGCGATGAAGTTTTCCGACTGCCCAAGAATCAGCGTGCTGACGGCGTTGAACGACTCCAGTTTGCCCATGCCGTTAATCTTCGACAGCAGCGTCCCGAAAATACGGATCAGCAGCGGCAGGATGCGCCAGTGCTGCAATATGCCGATCAGTGCCGAAATAAAGACAATCGGGCAGAGCACGCCAAGGAAGATAAATGCCAGCCCCTGCTTACTCATTCCGCCAAACACGAACTCCGTGCCTTGTGCGGCAAAACCCAGCAGCGTCTCAAAGAAACCGGCGAACGAGCCGACCAGTGCCAGACCCCCGGCAGAGTGAAGGAAGAACCAACCCAGCGCGGCTTCCACCACAATCAGTTGAACAATAAAGCGCAGACGAATCTGTTTACGGTCATGACTGACCAGCAGCGCAAGGGCGAAGATCACCACCAGCGCCAGCAGGAAATGAAGAATGGTGGCCATATGTCTTTTTTATCAGAGAGAAAGGAACGCGCATTTAGCCACAGCTGGCGGGGAATTTCATCTGATGCCTGCGTCAGACCAGCGTAAGAGACAGCGGACAAGGAAGTCCGTATAATGCGCAGCCAATCATTAGCAAGCCGGAGAATACCCATGCGTCCAGCAGGCCGTAGCGCACAACAGGTGCGTCCAGTCACATTGACCCGCAATTACACCAAACACGCAGAGGGTTCCGTTCTGGTGGAATTCGGCGAAACGAAAGTGCTTTGCACTGCCTCGGTAGACGAAGGGGTTCCGCGTTTCCTCAAAGGCCAGGGCCAGGGTTGGGTAACGGCCGAATATGGCATGCTGCCGCGTTCGACGCACAGCCGTATGGCGCGTGAAGCTGCAAAAGGCAAGCAGGGCGGCCGTACGCTGGAGATTCAGCGTCTGATCGCCCGTTCACTGCGCGCCGCGGTTGATCTTAAAGCGCTGGGTGAATTTACCATTACGCTCGACTGTGACGTGATCCAGGCCGATGGCGGCACTCGCACCGCATCAATCACCGGAGCCTGCGTGGCGCTGGCTGATGCGCTGAACAAGCTGGTGGCCAGCGGCAAACTGAAAGCGAACCCGATGAAGGGCATGGTCGCGGCGATTTCAGTGGGCATCGTCAAAGGCGAAGCGCTGTGCGATCTGGAGTATGTTGAAGACTCAGCCGCAGAAACCGACATGAACGTCGTGATGCTGGAAGATGGCCGCATGATCGAGGTGCAGGGCACTGCCGAAGGCGAACCGTTCAGCCATGAAGAGTTGCTGACGCTACTGGCGCTGGCTCGGGGCGGAATTGAGGAATTAATTCAGGCGCAGAAAGCAGCGCTGGAAAATTGATGTAACAGGCGACCTCAGAGTCGCCTTTTCTTTATTTGAGGAGTGAGAAATGAAAGCCTGGCAGCGTCAGTTTATTGAATTTGCCCTGAACAAGCAGGTGCTGAAGTTCGGTGAGTTCACTTTGAAGTCCGGGCGTAAAAGCCCCTATTTCTTTAATGCTGGTCTGTTTAACAGCGGACGGGATTTAGCGCTGCTGGGACGCTTCTACGCGCAGGCGCTGGTGGATGGCGCTGTTGATTTTGATCTGCTGTTCGGCCCGGCCTATAAAGGCATTCCGATTGCCACCACCACGGCGGTGGCGCTGGCGGATCATCATGACCGCGATGTGCCTTACTGCTTTAACCGTAAAGAAGCGAAAGATCACGGCGAAGGTGGCCTGCTGGTTGGCAGTCCGCTGCAGGGCAAAGTGATGCTGGTGGACGATGTGATCACCGCAGGCACCGCGATTCGTGAGTCGATGGATATTATCGGTGCGCACAACGCCACTCTGGCAGGCGTGCTGGTCTCGCTTGATCGTCAGGAGCGTGGACGCGGAGAAATGTCGGCGATTCAGGAAGTGGAACGTGATTACGGCTGCAAAGTGACCGCGATTATAACGCTGGCAGATCTGATTGCCTGGCTGGAAGAGAAGCCTGAGATGGCTGATCATCTGGCCCAGGTACGTGCCTATCAGAAAGCGTACGGGATTTAACAGAGGCGGGCGCAATGCCCGCCTTCTTTTACGCTTTACGCCAGCTGGGCGGCAATCAGCGGCCAGCGAGCCTCAAAGTCTGCGGTAGGACTGAAACGAAATTCAGAACGAACATACCGTGACAGTAAACCCTCACAGAAAGCCAGCAACTGACTTGCCAGCAGCGCCTCATCAGCCTGAAAGGCTTCGCCCTCGCGCATTTTCCGTTCCCGCATCACCTGTCGCAGCTGCACTTCAATCCGCTCAAACAGCTGATTGATGCGTCCCTGCAGTCGGTCCTGCTCAAACATCAATGCATGGCCGGTCAGAATGCGCGTCAGTCCCGGATTACGCTCACCAAATCCCAGAATCAGTTGCACGATCAGACGCAGACGCGTCATGGTCTCTTTTTCATCCTTGAGGATCAGATTGATGCGGGTAATCAGACTGTCTTCGATAAACTCAATCAGGCTATCGAACATTCGTGTCTTACTCGGGAAGTGACGATACAGCGCCGCTTCGGAAACGCCCACCGTGGCTGCCAGTTTGGCTGTGGTAATGCGCTGGCTGCCATCACCCGACTCCAGCATCTGCGCCAGCGCCTGCAAAATCTCTTCGCGACGATTCCGCTTCGCGACTTTTTTTTCTGCCATGACCTTAAAGACCCCTGAAATTCACCTAAAAACAGGCAACACCTACGCATCTGCCACAGGAACGCGTCCTGTGGCGATGAGGAAAAAATAACGGGCGTAAGTGAAAGTCGGTAATGCGGGTTACTGGCGACCGGAGTGGCCGAAGCCGCCTTCGCCGCGCAGGCTGGCGTCGAAATCTTCGACCAGGTTAAATTCCGCCTGCACCACCGGTACAAAGACCAGTTGTGCCATGCGATCGCCGGGTTGCAGCGAGAAGCTTTCCTGGCCGCGATTCCAGACCGAGACCATCAGCTGTCCCTGATAGTCGGAGTCAATCAGACCCACCAGGTTGCCCAGCACGATGCCATGTTTATGGCCAAGGCCTGAGCGCGGCAGGATCACAGCGGCCAGATCGGGGTCGGCAATATGAATCGCCAGGCCGGTCGGAACCAGCGTTGTGGTGCCTGGTGCGATGTCGAGAACATCATCAATGCAGGCGCGTAAATCTAACCCAGCGGAACCTGAAGTCGCGTAGGTCGGCAGTGGAAACTCTTTGCCGACGCGCGGATCCAGGATTTTAACGTCTATTTTTTTCATCATAACGGCTGACAATCTCGTCTATTAATTGTTGGCCAAGGAGAGACTTATCGCTGAGCGGTAAGCGTTTTTCTCCATCCTGCCAAAAAAGGTGAAGAGCATTGGTGTCGCTATTAAACCCCTGTCCGGCTTTAGCGACGTCGTTAGCGCAGATCAGATCCAGATTCTTGCGCACCCGTTTTTGCCGGGCGTATTCTTCCACATTCTGTGTTTCAGCAGCAAATCCAACGACGAACGGCCGGTTTTCCTGAAGTGCAGCGACGCCGGCAACAATATCGGGATTCTTTACCAGGTTCAGCGTGACGTTATCATCGCCGCCCTGTTTCTTGATTTTATCGGCCGCAATATCGGCTGCCCGGTAGTCTGCCACGGCTGCGCTTGCAATGAAAATATGTTGTTTATCTATCTCACTCATGACGGCGGCCTGCATCTCCAGCGCGCTGGTCACATCAATTCGCCGCACACCCGCTGGCGCAGACAGGTTGACCGGGCCGCTGACCAGCGTGACCTGTGCACCGCGTCTGGCGGCGGCGTCGGCAATAGCAAAGCCCATTTTGCCGGAGCTGTGGTTAGTGATGTAGCGCACCGGGTCCAGCGCCTCACGGGTAGGGCCGGCGGTAATCATAATGTTGAGATGTTGCAGATCGTTGACGGGCGTGGCCCACTGCACCGCATGGTCAACAATCACCAGCGGGTCGAGCATCCGGCCCGGCCCGACATCGCCGCAGGCCTGGCTGCCGCTGTCCGGTCCCCAAATCAGCACGCCACGCGCCTGCAGGCTCTGCAGGTTATGCTGGGTCACCGCCGCACGATACATCTGCTGATTCATAGCGGGCACCACTGCCACGGGTGAGGCCGTCGCTAACACGGCGGTCGTCACCAGATCGTTTGCCATACCGGCAGTAATACGGGCAATCAGGTCAGCAGTGGCCGGTGCCAGCACAATAAGGTCGGCCCATTTTGCCAGTTCAATATGACCCATCGCCGCCTCCGCTGCCGGATCAAGCAGATCGTCAAATACCGGATAGCCGGAGACAGCCTGCAGGCTGAGCGGAGTAATAAATGCTTTCGCACCCTCTGTCATCATCACGCGGACATCAGCACCGCGATCGCGCAGGCGGCGCACCAGCTCAGGTGCTTTATAAGCAGCAATACCGCCGCTCACGCCAAGAAGAATTTTTTTGCCGGCTAATCCCATCATGATGTTGGCCTCACTAAGCTCTCTGCCGCTCGCGGCGGCGAATGCACGGACTTTATCACAAAAGCGCGGATGCGCCTTTTCACTGACTGCGTTTGCGAGCCGTCTCGTAGATTGCAGCTTCACTGATAGCTGCACTCTTCATGATGGGCCATGCTGAGGCTCATCTCAGGGAGAGCGGACATGAAAATAAAGGGACCACGGGAAAAACTCCGGAAGCTGGGTGCGCATGCCCTCAGCGATACCGAACTACTGGCCATTTTTCTCCGTACCGGATCGCCTGGACAGAACGTCCTGGAGCTGGCCGGACAGATGCTGGACGGTTTTGGCTCGCTTTATCAGCTCATGACGTCAGACAAAGCGGCATTCGGTGAAATTAAAGGGGTCGGCGATGCCAAGCTGGCACAACTTCATGCGATTGCCGAACTGGCGAAGCGTTTTTTCGCCAGTAAGCTGGCCCGCGAAAGCGCAATGGAAAATCCACAAATCACGCGCCAGTATCTGCAAAGTCTGTTAGCCCATCAGGAGCGTGAGATCTTTATGGCACTGTTTCTGGATAATCAGCATCGGGTGCTACGGGCACAAAATATGTTCTCTGGTTCCATTAACAGCGTGGAAGTTCACCCCCGCGAGATTGTCCGGGAAGCGCTGAAGCTCAATGCTGCCGCTCTGATACTGGCGCATAATCACCCGTCGGGCATGGCGGAGCCGAGCCGTGCAGACCGTGAAGTGACCCATAAAGTCAGCGAAGCCTGCCAGCTACTCGACATCCGTCTGCTCGATCATCTGGTGATTGGGCATGGCGAATATGTCTCCTTTGCCGAGCGGGGATGGCTCTGACAGGGGGGAATTTCACGCCAGGTGGCGGCTTTTTGCCCGATCATTCGGGATCTTTATCTGTTCGGGACTTGAGCACTTGGGCTGAGCGGCGTATACTACGCCACCTTTGAGAATCTCGGGTTTGGCGGTTAGGCCAGCTTAGCGGGTTCCATGGAATTCGCCTGGCGGGCTGCAAGCCTGACGAGGCGGCCCAAACCTAATTTTTAAAGCTCGAGCTGATTTGATTTTTGGAGATATTGACATGTCACGAGTCTGCCAGGTAACTGGAAAGCGTCCGGTGACGGGTAACAACCGTTCCCACGCAATGAACGCGACGAAACGCCGTTTCCTTCCGAACCTGCACTCACACCGTTTTTGGGTTGAGAGCGAGAAGCGCTTCGTTACTCTGCGTGTATCTGTTAAAGGTATGCGTATTATTGATAAAAAGGGCATTGATACGGTGTTAGCCGATATGCGTGCCCGTGGTGAGAAGTACTAAGGTACTAAGGAACTGAATCATGGCTAAAGGTATTCGTGAGAAGATCAAGCTGGTTTCCTCTGCTGGTACAGGTCACTTCTATACCACCACGAAGAACAAACGTACTAAACCAGAGAAGCTGGAACTGAAAAAGTTCGATCCGGTTGTACGTCAGCATGTGCTCTACAAAGAAGCTAAAATTAAGTAATTTTAGTGTTCTGCTAAAAACCCGGCTCCGGCCGGGTTTTTTGTTTGTGTAAAACGCTGAGGAGAGGGTATGCCAGAGTTGCCAGAGGTTGAAACCAGCCGTCGCGGTATCGAACCGCATTTGGTCGGTGAAACCATCCTTCACGCCGTGGTGCGTAATTCACGTTTGCGCTGGCCTGTTTCGCAGGAGATCCTGGCGCTGAGCGATCAGCCGGTGCTCAGTGTGCAGCGCCGGGCGAAATATCTGCTGCTGGAGCTGCCGCATGGCTGGATCATTATCCACCTTGGCATGTCCGGTAGCCTGCGCGTGCTGTCAGAAGAGCTGCCAGCGGCGAAGCATGACCATGTTGATCTGGTCATGAGCAACGGCAAAGTGCTGCGCTACACCGACCCGCGCCGCTTTGGTGCATGGCTCTGGAGCAGCGATCTGGCGGGCAGCAGCGTGCTGGCACATCTCGGGCCGGAGCCGCTTAGCGAGGAGTTTGACGGCGCTTACCTGTTTGAGAAGTCACGCGGCAAGCGGACGCTCATCAAGCAGTGGCTGATGGATAACAAAGTGGTGGTGGGCGTGGGCAACATTTACGCCAGCGAGTCACTGTTTACCGCCGGGATCATTCCCGATCGTGCTGCCGGCAGTCTGTCGCAGGCCGAAGCGGAACTGCTGGTCAATACCATCAAAGCGGTGCTGTTACGCTCCATTGAGCAGGGCGGAACCACACTGCGTGACTTCTTACAGAGCGACGGTAAACCTGGCTATTTTGCACAGCAGTTACAGGTTTATGGGCGGGCAGGCGAACCCTGCCGGGCATGCGGTACGCCGATTGTCAGCGGCAGACACGGGCAGCGCAGCACCTACTGGTGCCCGAACTGCCAGCATTAAGCCAGTTTAGCCAGCAATGCCTGATGCACCGGCGCGGGCAGGAAGGTGGTAACATCGCCGCCGTGACGCGCCACCTCTTTGACCAGCGAAGATGAGATAAACGAGAAGCCTTCAGACGGCATCAGGAAAACACTCTCCAGCGTTGGCAGCAGGTGACGATTCATCTGCGCCAGCTGCATTTCATATTCAAAGTCTGACACCGCACGCAAGCCACGAACCAGCACATTCGCCTGCTGGTCACGGGCGAAATTCGCCATCAGGTCGCTGAATCCGACCACCTCAACGTTGGGCAGATGGGCTATCACTTCACCGGCCAGCGCCACGCGCTCATCCAGGCTGAACATTGGTTTTTTGCTGGGGCTGGCGGCAACGGCCAGAATGACCTGATCAAACATCTGCGCTGCCCGCGTCACGATGTCGAGATGGCCGAGCGTCACAGGATCGAACGTTCCGGGATAGATGGCTTTCGTGATCATACTCGCCCTTTTGCCGAAGCATGATTCAGCGCCCAGAGGGCTGAATATTTATTGAAGGTATATTGCGCATTGACCACCGCCAGAATCCAGCCCTGCTTTCCGTCGAGAAAACCGGCACGCAGCAGCAGGGTTTTCATAAACGCGCCCAGCGTATGGCTGAACAGAGAAAACAGGCTGCAACGCTTACCGCGCCGATGGCGTTCCGTAGCCCAGGCTTCGGCATAAGCCAGCTGCTTGCGCTGAAAGGCGATTAAATCGCGGCAGGTCAGATGCTGCAGATCGCCGGGTAATGCCACCACCGGCGCGCCGTCACTTTGCAGTGATTCATGCACCAGATTGTCATTGTAGCGGAAGGTGCGTGGGTAGAGTCGCATGACGCGGTCAGGATACCAGCCGCTATGGCGCATAAAGCGGCCGAGAAACAGATTACTGCGGCCCAGGCTATAAACCGTACGGCTGGGTGGCGCGACCAGCACCTGCTCAATCGCGGCGCGCAGTTCAGGTGTCACGCGTTCATCCGCATCGATCATCAGAATCATGTCGCCGGTGGCATAGTGCTGCGCGCGCTGGCGCTGGATACCATAGCCCTGCCAGTCATCATTGAGGTAGACCTTCGCCCCAGCCTGCGTGGCGATCTCGACACTGTTGTCATGGCTGCCTGAGTCCAGCACGATAATTTCATCGGCCCAGCTGACCGAGGCCAGGCATTCAGGCAGCAGTTCCGCTTCGTTTTTGGCGATCATCACCACGGAAAGACGTTGGCGTGCTGACATTAGTGGGCCCGTGGTGGCAGATGCGGTTCGAGTAACTGTAGCAGACGCTGTAGCGCACCCTGATTCTGGTGCAGCACGTCTACCGCATGACGTCCGTAATAACGGCGGTAATCATCATCCTGTAACAGGTTGGTGACCTCTTTTTCCAGCGAAATCACGTCGGTGACGGTGATCAGCCCCTGGCCTTCCTGCAACTTGCTGCAGATATCTTTGAAGTTCCAGATATGGGGTCCCATCAGAACCGGAAGCGCATGGGCAGCAGGCTCCAGCGGGTTGTGTCCACCCCGTTCAACCAGGCTGCCGCCGACAAAGGCCAGATCGGCAATGCCGTATAGCAGCATCAGTTCGCCCATTGAATCTCCGATGACCACCTGCGTTGAGCCAGACGGGATCTCGCCGCTGCTGCGCAGGATAAAACTGAAGCCGCGTTCCTGCGTCAGTTCACGGGCATCGTTAAAACGCTCGGGATGGCGGGGCACCAGAATCAGCAGCAAATCCGGAAACGTCTGCAGCAGGCGGCGATGAGCATCCAGCACAATGGCCTCTTCACCTTCGTGCGTGCTGGTGGCGATCCACACCGGACGGCGCGGCGCCCACTGACGACGCAGCGTCACCGCTCTGGCGGCCAGTTCTGGCGTCACGGAAATATCAAACTTCAGGCTGCCGGTAATCGTTAGTTGAGAACGTTTCAGGCCCAGGCTCAGGAAGCGGTCGCCATCTTCCGCATTCTGCGCCGCGATAAGCGTGATGCTCTGCAACAGCCGGCGCATGAATTTACCCAGCTTGCGGTAGCCTTTGGCCGATCGGGCCGAGAGGCGGGCATTGGCGATCACCAGCGGAATATTACGCTGGTGCAGAATGCGGATAATATTCGGCCATAGCTCGGTTTCCATGATGATCACCAGGCGTGGGTTGACCGTATCCAGAAAACGATTAATCGAACCCGGCAGATCATAAGGCAGATAGACGTGATGCACATCTTTGCCAAATGCAGATTGCGCGCGTTCAGAGCCGGTAGGCGTCATGGTGGTGACGGTAATCGGCAGGGTCGGGTAACGATGACGCAGAGCGCGCACCAGCGGGATCGCAGCCAGGGTTTCACCCACAGAGACCGAGTGCAGCACAATGCCGTCGGGCTTAACTTTGCCGACACAATAGCCATAGCGTTCTGCCCAGCGTTTGCGATAGGCAGGCGCTTTACGACCGCGCAGCCACAGGCGCAGCCAAATCAGTGGCTGAATTAAGTAGAGCAATGCGGTGTAAAAGGTCGTCATAGTTACCGTTACAGCAAATTCGCGTCTAAAAGCAGATTAAAATCAGATGGCGGCATGTTATCAGAAACCCCGCATGCACTCATCCCACATTGTCAGTTGCTGCTCAGGACCTGCTGATAAAGCGAAGTCAGCGCCTGCGCCAGCCGTTGTGGACCATAAGGTTCAATTTTGCGCCGCGCCGCGTCACCCATTCGTG
This sequence comes from Pantoea sp. BJFS-204, assembly GCF_049310725.1. Classification (NCBI taxonomy): domain Bacteria; kingdom Pseudomonadati; phylum Pseudomonadota; class Gammaproteobacteria; order Enterobacterales; family Erwiniaceae; genus Pantoea; species Pantoea sp. BJFS-204. The sequence goes on from NZ_JBMOWE010000010.1 coordinate 48,432, forward strand.
AATCGACGGAAAGCGCCGGTATTGCATTAACAGCCTGATTTAACCCGTTGATATCCAAAGCATCACAGACGAAGCCTTCCTGACCAGCGGTAATAAATTCTGCGCCACCGCAGCCAGTGCTGGTAATCACCGGTAAGCCGCAGGCCATCGCCTCCAGTACCACATTAGGAAAAGGATCGTAGAGGGTGGGCAGCAGCAGGCCATCAGCCGCGTGATAGAACGGCTGCACATCCTGCTGTACGCCGACAAAGCGCAGGCGATCCAGACAGTTAAGCTGATTTGCCAGCTGCTGATACCGTTGCAGTTGCTTATCCTGACCCACCACAATCAGATAACGGTCGCTGGCAGCCAGCGCCTGTATCGCCGCTTTCAACCCCTTGCGTTCAAAGCCGGAGCCGACATAAATCAGTACGGTGGCCGCATCGGGCAGCGCCAGCTGCTGACGGGTGGCGCGACGTGCAGCTTCCGTGGCGGGCTGGAAACGGCTGGCATCGATAGCATTATGAATAACGTGGATTTTTCCGGCGTCGAGCGAGAAACAGCGCAGGATATCGCGCTTTACCATCTCAGAATTACAGATCACCGCTTTCAGCGTCGGAGAGTTAAACATCTCCGCTTCCGCCTGCAGGACATAGCGATGATAAGGGCTGAGCACAGCACTCAGTCGTTGCCACGATGAGACGATGCGGGCGCGCTGTTCCAGCCAGACGCGATGAACACCATCACCCGCGCGAAAAATATCACAGCCCGCGATGCGCTCGTGGCTTTGCACAATATCGAACTTTTCGCGCTCCCAGCAGGCGCGTGCTGCACGGGCAAAACCGCGCTCACGGGATACCCGGCCCAGCTTTGCAGGATTACAGATATGCAGATGCCAGTCAGGATTGGGTGTGCCCTGCCAGCTGCGGGTAATGATGTTGAGATCGAGCTGCTCGCTGCCCAGCGCTTCCAGCGCGCGTGAGATAAAACGCTCGGCACCGCCATCCGGACGATATTTCTGCCGGACAATCGCCAGCCGTAACTTACTCATTCAGATAGCTCCTCGCTGCCGCGACCACATCCTTCACCGGAATGGCCGACAGATAACGCTGGTCTGTTTTGGTGTCGATGGAATCGGGTGAGGGCAGCGGGCCATAATCCCCCGCCCAGATGACATGATTATTGTCGCCCCATGGCCGCCAGTGCTGCAGCTTGGTCGGGCCAAACAGCGCAATACAGGGCGTTTCAAGTGCGGCGGCCATGTGCATTGGTGCAGAGTCGACACCAATAAACAGCCGGGCATGATCGATAAGCGCCGCCAGCTGCGGCAGAGTAAACTGACCGGCCAGCGAAACCACATCCGGCGATGCACACAGTGCCCGAATGCGGTTGATCATTGCCAGCTCCTGTTTGTCCGGCCCGGCGGTCAGCACCACTTTGCGGCCCGGCTGCGCCAGCTGATCGAGCGTGGCGGCAACACTCTCCTCTTCCCAGCATTTAAAGCCCCAGCGTGAGGTCGGCTGCACCACAATATAGGGCGCGGTGACCTGGTGTTCTGCCAGTCGGGTCAGCACAATTTGCTGGTCAGCGTCGCTGTAGTGCATTGAGACCCGTGCGCCGTCGCTGCTGATGCCGAGGGGTGCCAGCGCCGACATATTCTGCTCAACGGTATGCAGCTTGCTGTGATTGTGTGTGGAGACCAGCTGGTTGTGACACCATCGCCACAGGACGTTATCACGTTTTTTAAAAGCGAAACCGATACGTACTGGCGCCGCGGAGAGACGCGTAATCAGGGCAGCCCGCCACTGATCGGCCAGATTAATCACCAGATCATAATGTGCGTCACGTATGGCGCGAATTAATGCACGCTCATGGCCCAGCTTGCGCCAGGTGCCCTCCTGCTTCCATTTACGATCGATGACGTGCAAATGGCGGATAGCCGGATGCGCTTCCAGCATCGGACGCGTCTCCTGATAGAGCAACACGTCGATGCTGGCCTGCGGATAACGCTCATGAAGCGCATTGATGGCGGGCGTTGTGAGCAGCATGTCACCATGATGGCGCAGCTTAATCAGTAATATATTTTTTGGAGAGATGTTTGCTGGAGTCAGGCTGGCCATAAACAAGAGTTCTCAGAATTCAGTGAACCGATTGTAGGGCAAACCCTTTTTAGGATAAAGCCAGCCTCAAAGGTTATTTATCACGCCAGCGATAGAGCCGGGCCAGCCACAACAGCAACTGATACCACTGCTTAATTCCCCGGGCGTTGCGTAACATGCGCAGGTGTGTCCGGGTGGCGAACAGCTCGGCAATGATTGCCTGGCGTGCGCGGGCGTCAGGCTCACGTCTTACACTGTGGCAAACGCTAAGCGCTTCATGAGTCACCTGATAGTGAAACGACGGGTAGATCTTCACGCGGTCACGATAGCGGTCATTGAGCTCTTCCAGCAGTCGCGCAATCTTCATGTAGTGACGCTGATACTCTACGTTGCGCTCGCCGGTACGTTTGCGATTGCTGATTGAGGCGTCGTGCATATAGTAGCGATAGAGTACCGCTTCGGTATAACGCACGCGTTTTGCCAGCAGCATAAACTCGGTGGTCCAGGGAATATCCTGATGATGCAGGCCGGGTTCAAACTGCAACTGATGCTGCTCAATCAGTTCCCGGCGATAGATGCCCAGCCAGACCACATGCATATAACGATGGGTTTTTAGCGCGGTATTCAGCCAGTCGGCACCGCTCAGCACCGGCGTGCTGCGCAGACGATCCAGCGGAATCAGCGGCTTTACCCGCTGGCTGTGTTTGAAAAACCACTCGGCGTTGCACTGTGCCGCATCCAGATTATCTGCTTCCGCCAGCGTCACCAGCGTCTGATACATATCGGGTTGCATGGTGTCATCCGCATCAGGGAAGGTGACATATTTCCCGCGGGCAATCGCCAGCCCGGCGTTACGGGCGCGCGAGACGCCGCCATTTTCCTGATGAATCACACGAATGTGAGAATGCTGCTGTGCATACTGATCGGCGCGCTCGCCTGAGCCATCGGTTGAACCGTCATCGACGATAATGATCTCAAGCAGAGTCAGCGTCTGCGCCAGCAGTGACTGCATGAACTCATCAAACATGCTGCCCGCATTGTACATCGGGGTAATGATACTCAGAAGAGGAGAAGTACTCATGACAATATCTGCACCAGCATTGTATTCACTGCGAAAGGGCGTTGCCTCGTCATAAATCATTTCCAAATCAGCAGAGTGAAATCAGGGAGTTCACAATTATAAAACGATGTTGCATCCCTGCTTTACTAAAAACCACGCCCGACAATAATAATGCGCTATATGCGCTTTTTTTACGCAATGTGGCCGTGCAGGTAAACAGATTATTATGCTGGCTTGCTGTCAGCGTCGTTATTACAGAGGTCGTGGCAAACAGCCGGCGGGATAAATGGCGGGAAAGTCAGGCGCTGAAATAACAGCGCCCGTATCAATCTGATAAACCTGAGTGTGCTATTGCTCACTCTGTTTAAAAAACTTGAGACTGACATACTTCATCATCCAGCTCAGGCTTTCAGCATACTGTTTCTGATGCCATTTTACGCGGGCGAATCGCTTCATCTCTTTATAATGCTTTGGCGTATCAAGCGGTTGTGAAGCCCAGGGGGAGCGCTGGTAATAGCTGTAGTAGCGCTGGGAAAGATCGCTGCCAGCCCATGCATGCCAGGGTTTGCATTTACCGGTGTAGTGAATCATCACCGTCTCTTCAGGCACGTCCGTGTGATCCCAGACTTTATTGGCGATGATGTCGTAAATGTGGTTATAGCGGTCTGGCAGGATCAGGACCTCATCCTCCAGCACGATATTCAGCGCATCCTGATCGGGAAAACCAAACTCTGCGCCCCGCGTTACCAGCACGTCGGTAATGCGCGCGGTGGTCTGCCTTTCGAGCCAGCGTGGAATATTAATCAGCATAAAGCCGGAGTTGAAATAGTGGTGGTGCTTCAGTCCCAGCCTTGCGCACTGGTTATGTCGCGCTCGCGGTGTGTCATTACAGGCCGCCAGCGTGTAATCAGTGATATCCAGCGTGAACAGGGGAGAGTAGTCGCCCACCACCAAGGTGTCAGCATCAATATAGATCACCCGATCGCTGTAGCTCGCCACGGTTTCCGGGATCAGGAAACGGTAGTGGATACTTTTGGGATAGCGTCCGACCGCAGGCAGCTGATCAACCCAGGCACGGTTAAAGATATGCAGCGTGATCGCCAGACGATGGCCCGTGGCCAGTGAACGCAGTTTTTCCACATCCTCTTCGCAAAGCGAGTCTGAAAAAACATGGGCGTGGAAAGCGGTATCAGGATGATGGCTGAGAAGTGAAAACAACGTAATGCCCAGGCCACGCGCGTAGGCGTAGTTGATGCCAAACGCAACATGAACCGGATTATCATCCGTGTCAGCAAGCGTGTTAACCAGCAGCTGACTTTGCTGAACGGCCTCAGCAAGAGGGGTAATTGCCATTACGCTTCACTATTCCAGATTATGAGTAATAAACGTTTGTATTCTAGTCAGTTTATCGTGATCCAGCCCGAATAATTTTTCAGCAGGCTGATCAAACTGAAAACGGGTGGCAAAAACGAACGTCGACGCAGCAATATTCTCCGGTCCGATAAACAAAACGTTATTGACCGGACGCTGTTCCCTGACTTCACACGGCCCGTAAAGCATGATCACCGGTATCTGCTGCGCATCCGCAATATAAGCATTGCCAGAGTCAGAGGAGATGTAGAAATCCATCTGTGCAATGGCCCACGGAACCTCTTCCAGTTTTAGCTCACCAATCAGACTGACGATATTGTCTTTCGGGCCGGTCAGGCTCAGTAACTCATCCAGCCACGGCTGCTCAGCCGGTGGGCCAAACACATAAAAGGTGCAGGGCAGGTCAGCCAGCGAAGCCATCAGCTGCTGCCAGATGCTGGCAGGAATGGTTTTAGCCCGGTTACCGGCAGAAATACTGATGCCAATTTTAATACCGCTGCGCGGATTAAGCAGCGCGGCGGGTGGCGCAGGCGGCTGCCAGAGCGGTGAGGTCGCATGCTTAGGGAAATCGGTGTAGCGGTAGTCACGATTAATCAGCTTCAGGTAGCTGTCGAGCGTTAAATCCGTTTTGGTGTGGTCGACAATTCCGCTGGCGCTGCGATAGAAGGTCTTATGGTAGGACTTACGCACATAGGTGCGCAGAAACTGCTTGTTCGGTGCGTTGCAGAGCGCGGCGAAAAACAGGTTCACGCTGTTTGGCTGCACCAGATAGACGTTGTCATAGCGGTTCATCAGCGTGACCGCGAGCTTCAGTTTGGCAAAAAAGCTGCGCTTCGCCTCTTCAATCAGGAAATAGCGGCTGACCGTGTCATCGTGACGCGCCAGCGGCTCCACCGCTTTGCTGATAAGCAACTCAGACTGACCCAGCGCACGCAGCATCGGGGTGATATTAATAAAATCACCAATCTTCGCCGTCTGGATGATCAGGCTGCGTCCGGTTGGCCGGTAAAACAGCCGCATTATGGCCCGGAAAGGCAGCAACAGCAGGTAGATCAGCACATAGTTCATGGCATGTTTTCCGTAATAACGGCCCGCAGTTTCTCTGCCACCGTGTCAGCAGTCAGCTCCGCCAGATTATGATTCGGGGCGCTCAATGCCTGTTGGTTCTGCCCGTAACCGCCAATCAGTCCAGGATCGGTCGGACCATAAAGCGTGAGGTTGGGGCGATCCAGTGCCGCCGTCAGATGGCTCAATCCGGTATCCACTGAGACCACCGCGCGTGCGCCCGCCAGCTGTTGTGCTATCGCTTCCAGCGTCAGCTTAGGCAGCACATCGACATGCTCAAATCCTTCTGCAAGGCGCTGCGCACGCTGATGCTCATGTTCAGCACCCCAGGGCAATTTCACCCGCAACCCGCTGGGCTGCATCAGCTCAATCAGCTCTCGCCAGTGTGATTCCGGCCAATGCTTGTTGTCACGCGTTGTGGCATGCAGAAAGACCAGGTAATGATGTGCGTCAGCGGGCAGATGATGCAGGAAGTGTCCGGCAATGGCGTAGTCACCCTGACTTTGCGGCTTTTCATAGCCCAGGCTTTTGGCGAACAGTTCGCGCGTCCGCTCAACCGCGTGCTGTCGCTTACTGACCTCATGGCGGATGTCATACCACCAGCTGGCGAACGGCTCACGTGCGCTACGGCTGTCCTGCCCATGTTTCACCCCTTTCGATAAGCGGGTGACCAGCGCGGCACTTTTGATCAGGCCCTGTGCATCAATCACGATATCGTACTCACGTGACTGTAACGCGCGCTTAAACAGCACGCGCTCTTCACGCTGCTGACTGCCAAACCAGTGTTTGCGCCAGCGGCGAATCGCAACCGGTAACACCTTATCTACTGCGGGATGCCAGCCAGGGATCTGTGCGAAATTCTCTTCCACTACCCAGTCGAAACGGATGCCGGGAATGGCATGCATTGCATCGGTCAGTGCCGGGAGCGAATGCAGCACATCGCCCATTGATGAGGTTTTAACAATCAGGACGTGCATGGCACCTCCTGTGGCGCGAGCAGTTCGCTCAGCGTCTGATGTACACGTTCAGGCTGAATATCGATCAGGCTCTGGTGATAGCCCTGTTCGGCATCGCCTTTGCGCACTTTGTGATAGCCGGTAATCAGGCGAATAATTCGCGCCTGCTTTGCCAGCGGCGGCGTAAAGTCAGGGCTGCTTGGTCCATAGAGCGCCACCAGTGGACGATCCAGCGCCGCGGCGATATGCATCAGGCCGGAGTCGTTGCTGACCACGGCACGGCATTGCGCCAGCAGAATCACCGCCTGTTCCAGCTGAGTTTCACCTGCCAGATTACGGCAGTGGCCGCGAGCCTCTTCGGGCAGCGCCGCGATAATCTCTTCGCCGGTCGGGCGATCTTTGGCGGAGCCAAACAGCACGATCTGAAAGCCTTCAGCAATCAACTGGCGGGCCAGCGTGGCGTAGTGATAGTGCGGCCAGCGTTTGGCCGGACCAAATTCAGCGCCCGGACAAAAACCGATGACCGGACGGGTCGCGGCGAGCTGAAACTGTGCGGCCGTTTCAATTTTTTCCTGCTCTTCAACCTGCAGTTTTGGCCACAACAGCGGCTGGGGCAGCTGCGCCGCCGACGCAACAGGTGTGTCGTAGCCCAGCGCAACGTAGCGCTCAACCATCAGTGGAAATGCGGCTTTATCCAGCACGCGCAAATCATTCAGCAGGCCATAGCGCATTTCACCGCGCCAGCCGACGCGGCGTTTTATTCCGGCAAAGAAGGGGACCAGCGCCGACTTGAAGGAGTTAGGCAGCACATAAGCGCGGTCGTAGTGACTGGCGCGCAGCACTTTGCCCAACCGGCGACGCTCACCGATTTCCAGTGCGCCATGCCCAAGCGGCATCGCCAGCGCCTGATTCACCTCCGGCATGCGTGACAACAACGGACGGCACCATGCAGGTGCCATCACGTCAATCACCGCATCGGGATGTTCGGCCTTGAGGGTGCGATAGAGACTTTGCGACATCATCATATCGCCGACCCACGACGGGCCGATTACCAGAATTTTCATCGCCGGAGCAGCTTCCTTTATGCGTTACGGTTCAGCCAGACCATATAGTCAGCGACGCCCTGCGCCACCGTTTTAAATGGCTTGTCGTAGCCGGCGGCACGCAGCTTAGTGAGATCGGCCTGAGTATAGGCCTGGTACCGTCCTTTGAGTTTTTCCGGGAACGGGATGTACTCGATCTGACCTTTCTGGTGGAACTTCAGTACTGCGTCAGCCACTTCCTGGAAGGACTCGGCGCGGCCTGTGCCACAGTTGTAAATCCCGGAGACGCCATTTTCCCAGCACCACAGGTTCACTTCCGCAACATCATCAACGTGGATGAAATCACGTTTAAAGCCGTCGCTGCCTTCAAACAGTTTTGGATTTTCATCGTTGCTGATCTGCGTGTTCAGATGGAAGGCCACGCTTGCCATGCTGCCCTTGTGGCCTTCACGCGGTCCATAGACGTTGAAATAGCGGAAGCCGCATACCGGCGAGTTCGCTTCCGGCAGCATCTGACGGACGTAATGGTCGAACAGCATCTTAGAGTAGCCATAAACATTAAGCGGCTGCTCATACTGACGCTCTTCAATGAAATTCTCGTTGCGTCCGCCGTAGGTCGCTGCGGAAGAGGCGTAGAGGAACGGGATCTCGCGCTCAAGACAGAAGTGCAGCAGCTCTTTGGAGTACTGATAGTTGTTCTCCATCATGTACTTGCCATCCCACTCGGTGGTGGAGGAGCAGGCGCCCTGATGGAACACCGCTTCGATCGGGCCTAAATCATCGCCCGCCATCACGCTCATCAGGAACTCTTCTTTGTCCATGTAATCGACGATATCCAGGTCGACTAAATTGGCAAACTTGGTGCCATCCTTCAGATTATCCACCACCAGAATGTCGGTGTGACCGCGATCGTTCAGCGCTTTGACGATGTTGCTGCCAATCATTCCTGCGCCGCCAGTTACGATAATCATGTTGTTACCTTCAACGTTGTGGGGTGAAACAGGAGGTTTCACACACGAATACCTCACATCATAACATTTCATCAGGGTGCAGACAGCCAGATGACTCTGTAACGCTTTGTGCGTACATCCTTGTGGCGTGAACTATGCTGCAAAAATGACATTCTGTTGGGCGATTTATCGTGAAGAAGCGGCCTGTTCAGTAAGATATGCCAGATTTTTGCCATCTGAGGAGAGCAATGATGCCTGCGCAATTTTATCAACAACTTCGTCAGCAACTTGATGATGCACGTCAGGAAGGACTGTTTAAACAGGAGCGGATCATCACCTCTGCCCAGCAGACGGAGATCGCGGTTGGCGATAACCCGGCGGTGATTAACTTCTGTGCCAATAACTACTTAGGTTTAGCGAACCATCCGGCGCTGATTCAGGCGGCGAAAGAGGGGATGGATTCGCATGGTTTTGGTATGGCGTCGGTGCGCTTTATTTGCGGCACGCAGGATAGTCATAAGCAGCTGGAAAAGCGGCTGGCAGACTTTCTCGGCATGGAGGATGCCATTCTTTACTCCTCCTGTTTCGATGCCAATGGCGGCCTGTTTGAAACCCTGCTCGATGCGCAGGATGCCGTCATCTCTGATGCGCTGAACCACGCTTCCATTATTGATGGCGTCCGGCTGTGCAAAGCGCAGCGTTACCGCTATGCCAATAACGATATGGCGCAGCTGCGCGCCTGCTTGCAGGAAGCGCGCGATAAAGGCGCGCGTCATATTCTGATCGCCACCGATGGGGTCTTCTCAATGGATGGGGTGATTGCGAATCTGCCCGCTATCTGCGATCTGGCCGACGAGTTCTCTGCGCTGGTGATGGTGGATGATTCCCATGCGGTGGGCTTTGTCGGGAACGCCGGACGCGGAACCCATGAATATTGCGATGTGATGGGCCGGGTCGACATCATTACCGGCACGCTGGGTAAAGCGCTGGGTGGCGCCTCCGGTGGCTACACCGCCGCAAAAGCAGAAGTGGTGGAGTGGCTGCGCCAGCGTTCCCGTCCCTATCTGTTCTCTAACTCGCTGGCCCCGGCCATTGTTGCCGCCTCGCTGCGGGTGCTGGATCTGCTCAGTGAAGGCGACGGGCTGCGTCAGCGTCTGTGGGAAAACGCCCGTTACTTCCGGGAGCAGATGACGGCGGCGGGCTTTACGCTGGCGGGAGCCGATCACGCCATTATCCCGGTGATGCTGGGTGAAGCCAGCGTCGCCCAGGAGTTCGCCCGCCTGCTGCAACAGGAAGGCATCTACGTTACCGGCTTCTTCTATCCGGTGGTGCCAAAAGGTCAGGCACGCATTCGCACCCAAATCTCTGCGGCGCATACCCAGCAACAGCTGGAACGTGCGGTGGCGGCCTTTATCCGTATCGGCAAACAACTGGGCGTTATCGCCTGAGGAGTCCGTCATGAAAGCACTCGCCAAACTGAAGAAGGAAACGGGCATCTGGATGGTGACCGATGCGCCAGTTCCGGAGCCGGGCCACAACGATTTGCTGATTAAGATTCGCAAAACCGCTATCTGCGGTACCGATGTCCATATTTACAACTGGGATGACTGGTCGCGCAAAACCATTCCGGTACCGATGATTGTCGGTCATGAATATGTGGGGGAAGTGGTTGCGATAGGACAGGAAGTGAAAGGCTTTACGATTGGCGATCGGGTCTCGGGCGAAGGGCACATCACCTGCGGACATTGCCGTAATTGCCGTGCCGGGCGAACGCATTTATGCCGTAACACAATGGGTGTAGGCGTTAACCGCCAGGGCTGCTTTGCGGAGTATCTGGTTATCCCGGCCTTCAATGCGTTCAAAATTCCCGACAACATTTCCGATGAGCTGGCGGCAATCTTTGATCCGTTCGGCAACGCCGTGCATACCGCGCTATCGTTCGATCTGGTGGGTGAGGATGTGCTGATCTCCGGCGCGGGTCCTATCGGCATCATGGCCGCCGCGGTCTGTCGCCATGTCGGCGCACGTAACGTGGTGATCACGGACATCAATGAGTATCGTCTGTCACTGGCGCGCAAAATGGGCGTCACGCGCGCGGTCAATGTGGCGAATGAGGATCTGCGAGACGTGATGCACTCGCTGGGCATGACGGAAGGATTCGATGTCGGGCTGGAGATGTCTGGTGCACCGCCTGCCTTCCGTTCATTGCTGGAGGTAATGAACCACGGAGGGCGGATTGCACTGCTGGGCATCCCGCCGGGTGAAATGGCGATCGACTGGAATCAGGTAATCTTCAAAGGGCTTTTTATCAAGGGCATTTATGGCCGGGAGATGTTTGAAACCTGGTATAAAATGGCGGCGCTGATCCAGTCCGGGCTTGATTTAACGCCGGTTATTACCCATCGCTATGGAATCGACGATTTCCAGCAGGGCTTTGATGAGATGCGTTCTGGACGCTCGGGAAAGGTGATACTGAACTGGGATTAAAACAACGACCGCCAGGGCGGCCGCATGATTAGCTTTGTTTTTTCTCTTCATCGGTCAGGTAGCGCACTTTGCGCGTGTAGTCCTGGCCTTTAAAGTTCAGCGGCTGTTGCGGATCGGCGAGGTATTTTTGCCATTCCGACAGCGGAAAGCCGCCATGTGCGCCTACCACTTCAGGCGGGATCACCGCCGACTGACCGCCAATTTTCTTTGAGACCGGCCAGTTAGCCCATTCGCCCAGATTGACGGTTTTAATATCCAGCATGTCCAGCAACACCGCGAGCGGCAGCTGGTCAGTAGGCGGCTGGCTGTCGTTCATTAAATTCCAGGTATCATTAAACAGCGTCAGCCACAGCGGCGAAATGCGCTGCCAGACTTCACGGGTGGCAGCCAGGTAAGCCCCATTCACGTGATCCACCAGCCAGGGCCGGATACTGTGCGCGTAGTAGGCGGGAATCGCCTCTTCCGGCGCATCAGCCAGCTTGGCAATCATTTTCCCCTGACGAAAACTGGAATAGAGATGGCCGGGCTTCATCATGATCTCCGGCATCTTAAGCAGATTGAGGTCGGAATCGATCATCAGAATGCCGTCGCCTTTTGCCTGTAAGGGCGCCTGCAATTTAATCAAACGACTGCGATAGATCTGCTTGTAGCGATAGCTCTCTTCCCGATGCGGGACATCCAGCGTCGCCACGCGGGTTTTTACTGGCAGGCTGCCAAAGGCGTGAGCCGGCTGATCGCTGACAATTACGATCTCTTCAGCCTCTGTCGCAAAGCGCGCCGCAAAATCGGCACTGAGCAGGGCTTCTTCAATATAGTCCGCGCCGGTGCAGGGAATCACGACCGAGGTTACCGGTACAGTGCCCTGAACCTCTTTCTGCGAATAAGGCAGGTTATGGCTCGCTCTGATATGGCGATAACGGGGATTTAAAAAATTAAGCATGAGGTTTCTTTTTCACGACGCTTTGCAAAATATTCTCGACGCCGCTGATATAAGTTTCAATAGCGTACTGTTCACGTACGCGTTTCGCTGCCGCATTGATCAGGCGTTGACGTAAATCCGCATCCTGCCACAGTGCGGTCAGATGCTGGGTCAGTTGCACCACGTTGCCATAATCAAATAGCAGCCCGGTTTCGTCATGACTGATCAATTCGGCAGTGCCGACCACGCGGGATCCCACTACGGCGGTATTCACCAGCATCGCCTCCAGCACCACCCTTGGTAAGCCCTCACTGCGTGAGGCAAGAATAAACGCATCAAAGGCAGTGAGGTAATCCAGCGCGTTGTTCTGAAAGCCCGTAAAGACCACATGCTGCTGGATGTTCTCTGCGGTAGCGAGTTGCAGCAGATGCTGAAGTTCCGGACCCGCTCCAACAACCACCATCTTCCAGTCGGCATCGGGATTAGCGCGTTTAAAACGGCCCAGTGCCTGCAGAATATGGTGATTAGATTTACGCAATATCAGCGAGCCGATCGTGCCGAACACAAAGGTCGAAGGGGAGAGTTTAAAGCGCTGGCGTACTTCAAGGCGGTCGGGCAGAGGCTGGTGGATGTCGATAGCATTATTGACGGTAAAACAGCGTTCCGCATCAACACCGTGGCTGCGCAGGGTGTTATTCACGCCCTGCGACACGGCAATGATCGCCTGGCAATCCTGATTAACCATGCTGACCAGCCGCGGTTCCAGAACCGGATCGATACGGCAGTGTTGCACTACCGCAACATCCAGGCTGCGCGCCGCCAGATAACCTTCCACATTGGTGCTGGGCTGGTTATTCATATAGAGCGTGTCAAACTTCCCCAGCTGCAGCAGTGAGTTGATTTTGCTGGCATTGGGCATAATGCGCCAGTGTGTATCAATCTGATCGATGGCGCGCTTCTTGAGCTTTTTATTAAAAAACAGCAGTGCACGCGCGGCTTCTTTAACAAACTTTGCCCAGCGTGGCTGCCTGATTTGCGGAATAAAAAAGACCGGGATAGCCAGCGCATTCAGCGTGGCCTCAATGGTTTCGTCGTTGCCACGGCTGTAGTTGTGATAGAAGCAGCAGGTGATATCAAACTTTTGACGATCAATACGCTTCAACAGCTCCAGCATACTGTTGGTGCCGCCGCCCCACTCTCTGCCGTTATCCAGCAGCAGGATTTTTTGTTTAATAATCGTCATCCCTATCACTGTTCCCGCACAGCACGTTATCGCCCGACCCAGGATTATAGTAATTTCTGCGTATAAATGAACGCTAAGCTGAACACTTAGCATTCATAGCAAATTCAGAACAGATTTTTTAGCGTGTTAAACAGCGGGCTGTTATTCACACTTTCAGCTATTACCGTTAAGGCTCGGGTGGCAGGAACCGGCGCCAGCGGCTGTTTCGGTTTACACAGGTCTGCAGGCTGGAAGCGCGGTGTCACCGGTTTTGCCGGCGCCACAGGCGGCCGTGAGTTGCTGTGCAGTGATTCGTTCAGCAGCTGACTGGGACGAACCAGCGTAACGTCGGCTGGCAATGTGGGTAACATCTGCTGCAGCACCCGCACGGTGTTAGGGTGGGGATGACCAATGGCAATGGCGTAACCGTCGCGCTGCGCCAGTTTCACCGCCCGACTGAACTGCTGGCGGATGGCATTAATATCCTGGCTGTCATCCAGAAATACCCGGCGTTTTAATACCCTGACCTGGGTGCCCTGTGCGGCAGGAACAGCCTGACTGTTAGCGATGGTCATGCTATCCAGAAAGTAGAGATTGTAGTGGTTCAGCGCCTGCATCACTTTCTGCATGCCGGGCAGGCTGGAGGTCATCCTGCTGCCCATATGGTTGTTCAGACCTACGGCATAAGGCACGTTGTTAACCGCATTGCGCATGATGCGGGTAACTTCTTCGCTGCTCATCTCCGGCGTTAAGGTATCTTTTTCCAGCGGCTGCTTGCTCAGCGGCGCCATGGGCAGATGGATCAACACTTCGTGACCACTCTGGTGCGCTTTGGTGGCCATTTCACGGGCATGTGGCGCGTTGGGCAAAACCGCCACTGAAATGGCCTGCGGCATCTGCAGGACCTTGTTCTCTTCGGCAGGGCGATAGCCTACGTCATCGATGACAATGGCCAGTTTGCCCGCCTGCGCAGCGTAGCTGAACAGCAGGGCGCTCAACAGAACGGGGATTTTTCGAAGTTGCAGCAAAACCTATTTTCCTAACCACGGGAGTGGATTGACGGCCTGTCCCTGACGTCGGATTTCAAAATAGAGCGACGGAGTACCGCGGCCACCACTGGTGCCCACCAGTGCGATAGGCTGTCCTGCCTTCACCTGCGTACCCACGCTCACCAGCGCACTTTGGTTGTAGCCATACAGGCTCATATCGCCTTTACCATGTTCCAGCACGACCACCAGGCCGTAGCCCTGTAACCAGTCGGCCATCAGCACGCGGCCATCGGCGATAGCTTTCACCTCGGTACCTTCGCGCGCATCAATCACCAGTCCTTTCCAGCGCAGTTCACCCTGCAGCTGTTCACCAAAGCGATGTTCAATGCGTCCGCGTACCGGCCACAAGGCCTGCCCGCCCGCGCGACCGAGTCCACCGGTGCGCGCCACCAGTTCGCGTTCGCTCTGGGTCGGCTGATAGCTGGAGCCTTTGGCTTTCGCCTGCGCCTGACGCTGACGCACTTTTTCCGCCTCACGCGCTTCACGGGCGGCGCGCTCGCGCGCCTCGCGTTCCGCACGGGCGATCTTATCCTGCAGACGGCTTTCGTTCTGACGCATCTCGACCAGATCGGCCTGATCTTTTTCCAGCGCGCTTTCCAGTGTCGTCAGGGTTTTTTTCCGCGCTTCGCTCGCCTGTTGCAGCTTCTGCTGCTGGCCCTGCTGCTGCGCTAATAAGCCTTTCTGCTGCTGTTGCTTCTGCTCCAGCGTGGCGCGTTGCTGAGCTAAGTCCTGACGCGTCTGTTGCAGCGATTCGATACTTTTCTGGCGCGCCGCATTCAGATAGCCGAAATAGGCCAGAATACGCTCGCTGCGCTGACTCTCTTCACCGCCCATCAACAGCTGTACACCGTTGTGCTTACCCTGACGAAACGCCGCATCAAGCTGCTCTGAAAGCAGGTTTTCCTGTTGGGTTTGCTGTTTTTCAAGGCGGGCGATGGAGGTGGCAAGCTGTTTGATTTCATCATTCAGGGCGTTGAGGCTATTGCGGGTGTCACGCAACTGACGGCTCGCCTGAGCGATGATTTTTTCCTGGCTCTGCAACTGATCCAGTAATTTGCTGCGCTGCAACTTTTGCGCTTTAACGCTTTTCTCTTTTTCAGCGATGTTTTGCTGAATAGATTGCAGCTGAGATTTGCTGTCTTCTGCACTAACGGCGGCGGCAGGCAATAACAGTGCCCCCGCACAAAGCAGGCTAAGGGAGAGGCTGGACAAGTGTGTGAACAACGGCAGGTTATCGCCGTTGGGACGGGTCCTTGTGTGCGAAACGGTTGTTTTTCCCTTCATAGGCCAATGATTATTCCACGATGAACCGCCGCTTACCAGTGCTCCCCACTGGCATTTGCTTTTCCAGTTATGTCCACTTTCACAATGACATGGATTAAGCCTTACGCCATTTTTGCTATTCAGCCACTTTTTTTGGAAAATGAAGCACAAATCGATACTCTGGCCGCATAGCATCTGTACATGCGAAGTGGCGCAGGTATACTCAGAATCCTTGTTTTAGCTTATTAGCCCGGTCTGGAGTCGTTACCCCTCATGCAAGAAATTATGCAGTTTGCAAGCAATCACCCCATCCTGAGTCTGGCATGGGTCGTTTTACTCGTTCTGGTGATTGTGACTACCGTTAAAGGAATGTTCTCTAAGGTAAAAACGATCAGTCGCGGTGAAGCAACCCGCCTGATTAACAAAGAGGACGCGGTAGTTGTAGACGTGCGTTCGCGCGACGATTTCCGCAGAGGCCATATTTCAGGTGCGCTGAATGTCGCAGCCGCTGAGATTAAAAAAGGCAACATCGACGAACTGGCAAAGCATAAAGCGCAGCCCATAATTGTGGTGTGTGCAACCGGACAAAGCGCGGGTGATTCTGCTGCGCATCTCAGCGCGGCCGGCTTTGAGCGGGTTTCAGTGCTGAAAGATGGTATCAGTGGCTGGAGCGGCGAAAATCTGCCGTTAGTTCGCGGCAAATAATCTTACAGAGGTGCTGATCATGGCAAATGTTGAAGTGTATACCAAGGCGACCTGTCCTTACTGCCATCGGGCGAAGGCGCTGTTAACGCAAAAAGGCGTATCGTTTCAGGAGATCCCCATTGATGGAGACATGGCGAAACGCGAAGAGATGATCAAGCGTAGCGGCCGCACCACCGTGCCTCAGATTTTTATTGATGCGCAGCACATTGGTGGCTGCGACGACTTATTCGCACTCGATAATCGCGAAGGTTTAGATCCCTTACTGCAGGCGTAATTTTACGCCGGACAATCTCATACATAGGATTTGGTCACATGTCAGAACATAACACCAACGAAATGCAATTCCAGATTCAGCGCGTATTCACCAAAGACATCTCTTTTGAAGCGCCAAATGCACCACAGGTTTTCCAGAAAGAGTGGGAACCGGACGTTAAACTGGATCTGGACACTGCATCTTCTCAGCTGGCTGACGAAGTTTACGAAGTGGTACTTCGTGTGACTGTAACCGCCACCGTGGGCGAAGAAACCGCTTTCCTGTGTGAAGTTCAGCAGGCCGGTATTTTCACCATCAGCGGTATCGAAGGAACGCAGATGGCACATTGCCTGGGCGCATACTGCCCGAACATCCTGTTCCCGTACGCACGCGAATGCATTACCAGCCTGGTATCACGTGGTACCTTCCCGCAGCTGAACCTGGCACCGGTTAACTTTGATGCGCTGTTCATGAACTACCTGCAGCAGCAGCAAGGTGAAGAAGGTGCTGAACCACATCAGGATGCCTGATGACAACTCACGCTTCGATTAGCGTCATCGGTGCCGGTTCATACGGCACCGCTTTGGCGATTACGCTGGCCCGTAACGGCCATCCGGTGCTGTTGTGGGGACATAACCCGGCGCATCTGGCGCAACTTCAGAGTGACCGCTGCAACACCGCTTTCCTGCCTGATGTCCCGTTCCCCGACCATCTTTCTCTTGAACCTGATCTGACTAAAGCTATTGCTGCCAGCCGCGATTTATTGATCGTGGTGCCGAGTCATGTGTTTGGCGAGGTGCTGCAGCAGATCAAGCCTCATCTGCGGTCAGACTCGCGTATTGTCTGGGCGACCAAAGGGCTGGAAAAAGAGACCGGCCGTCTGCTGCAGGATGTGGCGCGGGAAATTGTCGGCGATGACATTCCGCTGGCTGTGATCTCCGGACCGACCTTTGCGAAAGAGCTGGCAGCCGGATTACCGACGGCTATCGCGCTGGCCGCAACGGATGCGCAGTTTGCTGAGGATCTGCAGCAGAAGCTGCACTGCGGTAAGAGCTTCCGCGTTTATAACAACCCTGACTTCATCGGCGTACAGCTGGGCGGCGCGGTAAAAAACGTGATTGCTATCGGTGCCGGGATCTCTGACGGGATTGGTTTTGGCGCGAATGCACGTACCGCACTGATCACCCGTGGTCTGGCTGAAATGAGCCGGCTGGGCGCCGCGCTGGGTGCCGATCCCACCACCTTTATGGGGATGGCGGGTCTGGGCGATCTGGTGCTGACCTGTACCGATAATCAGTCGCGTAACCGTCGTTTTGGCATGATGCTGGGCCAGGGCGAGGATGTAGATAGCGCGCAACGCATTATCGGACAAGTTGTAGAAGGCTACAGAAACACCAAAGAAGTCAAAGCATTGGCTGCCCGTTTTGGTGTGGAAATGCCGATCACCGAGCAGATTTATCAGGTGCTGTATTGCGAAAAGCCGGCGAGAGATGCAGCATTGAGTCTGCTGGGACGAACAAGGAAGGACGAAAACAGCACTGGCTAACGCAGGACGCGTAGCATCATCACCTGCAGCGCCCATTCAGGCGCTTTTTTTATCGGGAGAAAACAGCAATGTCGTCTGATGAGTTAGAACTGGTCTGGAATAATATCAAAGCAGAAGCGCGCGCCCTGGCTGATTGTGAGCCGATGCTGGCCAGCTTCTTCCACGCGACATTGCTCAAGCATGAAAATCTCGGTAGTGCACTGAGTTATATGCTGGCCAACAAGCTGGCTAACCCGATTATGCCCGCCATCGCCATTCGTGAAATCGTTGAAGAAGCCTACCGTGAAGATCCGTCGATGATTATGTCAGCGGCGTACGATATTCAGGCGGTGCGCCAGCGTGACCCGGCAGTCGATAAATACTCCACGCCGCTGCTCTACCTCAAAGGTTTTCACGCCTTACAGGCCTACCGCATTGGCCACTGGCTGTGGAATGAAGGCCGGCGCGCGCTGGCGGTTTATCTGCAGAATGAAATCTCCGTCTCCTTTGCCGTCGATATTCATCCCGCCGCCAACATCGGCCACGGCATCATGCTCGACCATGCCACAGGCATTGTGATTGGTGAAACCGCCGTGGTTGAGAATGATGTCTCGATCCTGCAATCGGTTACGCTGGGCGGAACCGGCAAAACCAGCGGCGATCGTCACCCGAAAATCCGTGAAGGGGTGATGATTGGTGCCGGTGCGAAAGTCCTGGGCAATATTGAAGTTGGCAAGGGAGCCAAAATCGGTGCCGGATCCGTAGTGTTACAGCCCGTGCCGCCGCACACCACTGCAGCAGGCGTACCCGCGCGAATCGTTGGTAAGCCAGGCAGTGAAAAGCCGTCGATGGATATGGATCAGCACTTTAATGGCAGCCTGGCGGGTTTTCAGTTTGGCGACGGCATCTAGTCTTTAATCAGCGCGCCCGCATAATCAAGCTGGCGCCACGCTTCATAGACCACCACCGAGACGGCGTTCGACAAATTCATACTGCGGCTTTCCGCTTTCATCGGGATACGGATTTTCTGCTGAGCCGGTAACGCCGCTAAGATCTCAGCCGGAAGTCCACGGCTCTCCGGGCCAAACAGCAGATAATCGCCAGCCTGGTACGCTACGGCACTGTGTGCGGGCGTACCTTTGGTCGTCAGCGCAAACAGACGCTCAGGCGACTCTGAGGCGATAAACGCCTGATAGTCGGCGTGGAATTTAATGGCAGTAAATTCGTGGTAATCCAGCCCGGCGCGGCGTAAACGCTTGTCATCCCAGGCAAAACCAAGCGGCTGAATCAGATGAAGCTGAAAGCCAGTATTGGCACACAGGCGGATGATATTGCCGGTATTCGGCGGAATTTCTGGTTCAAACAAGACAATGTTAAGCATAAGGCCCCCGATGACAGGGGCCGAAGCATAACAAATTATTGACGAGCGGAGGAGTAGAGCGGCAACCAGAGGGTCAGACGCAGGCCGCCCAATGGGCTGTCATCCGCTTTAACCCAGCCGCGATGTTGCTGCACTGCCGTTTCAACAATCGCCAGGCCAAGACCGGTGCCGCCTGATTCGCGATCGCGTGCTTCATCGGTACGGTAGAAAGGCCGGAAAATCTGTTCACGATCTTCCGGACTCACGCCTGGACCATCGTCATCAACGTGTACCGTGATGCCGGAAATATCGACGGAGAAGCTGACGCTGATATGGGTGTGTGAATAGCGCAGCGCATTGCGTACGATATTTTCCAGCGCACTCTCCAGCGCATGGGGATTACCATAAAGCGGCCACGGGCCAGGCGGATAGGGAATATCCATCTTCTTGCCCATCTGCTCCGCTTCGAAGCGGGCATCTTCCAGCACCCCATTCCACAACTGATTCGCCTTCATCGCTTCGCTGACCAGCGCATTTTTATGCTGGGTGCGCGACAGCACCAGCAGATCGTTAATCATGCCATCAAGACGCTGTGCTTCCATTTCAATGCGGCCCAGCTCTTTGCCTTCACCCTGGCGCCGACGCAGCAGCGCGGTAGCCAGTTGCAGACGGGTGAGCGGGGTACGAAGCTCATGGCTGATATCTGATAACAGACGTTGCTGACCGGTCATCATCCGCTCCAGCGCACTGACCATCTGGTTAAAGCTGGAACCCGCCGCCAGAAACTCCTGTGGGCCCGATTCCAGTTCCGGATGCTGACGCAGGTTTCCGCTTGCGACTTCGTCGGCAGCATATTTCAGCTTACGTGCCGGACGTGCCAGGCTCCAGGCCAGCCAGAGCAGCAGCGGGGAGCTGATGAGCATGGTGACGATAAGCAGTAACAGGGGACGGTCAAACAGCAGATTCACGAAATCGAGCTGGGAACTGTTGGCGGGACGAATCATGTAAAGCTGGTAGTTATCTTCGCCATCCCGAACGGCGAAAGGCCCTACCAGCTCAACACGACCATATTTCTTCTTCTGCGGATGATCGGCATTGTCAGACTGGCCGATAAAATTGCGGATAACCTGCATTTCGTTATGTTGCGCGCCGATCACCCGACCTTCACTGGTGACTAACAGCAGCCGCTGACCCGGCGGTGCCCACTTTTCCACTGCCCGAAACAGACGACGCCACCACATCAGATCGTTAGGGGGATCCTGTGACAGCTCTGCTTCGACGTGTTGCTCAATCATGATGCCCTGCCGCTGTTCACTCTCCAGCAGCGAGGTCATCTGTCGTGAATCAAGCTTGGGCACCATTAGCACCAGCATCAACACCAGCGCCAGCGTCAACCAGAAGATGGCGAAGATACGGGTGGTCAGACTTCCAATCATGATGCCGAAACCATCAGATAGCCGCGACCACGTAAGGTTTTGAACCAGGGATGGCCGTCACGGCGTTCAGGCAGCTTGCGACGCAGATTGGAGATATGCATATCAATAGCGCGGTCAAAAGGCGTCAGGCGTTTGCCCAGCACTTCCTGACTCAGGTGCTCACGCGACACCACCTGGCCCAGATGCTGCGCCAGCAGATAGAGCAGGGTGAACTCCGTGCCGGTCAAATCCAGCGTGACATCATCAAAACTGGCCTCCTGACGGCCGGGATTGAGACGCAGGCAGTCCACTTCCAGCGTAGGCGAGCTATTGTCGTGTTGCTGCTGCTGTTCACTCCAGTTTGAGCGCCGCAGAATAGCGCGGATACGCGCCACCAGTTCACGATCGTTAAACGGTTTAGGCAGATAGTCATCTGCGCCCAGTTCGAGGCCCAGTACGCGATCCAGCTCGCTGCCGCGCGCCGTTAGCATGATGACGGGGGTTTGATGTTGCTGACGCAGTTCTTTCAGGGTGTCGATACCGTTTTTCTTCGGCATCATGACATCCAGTAAAAGCAAATCAATTGAGTTATCGAGCAGGTTCAGCGCTTGTTCACCATCGCTGGCTACCACCACTTCAAACCCTTCCATTTCTAACAGTTCTTTTAAAAGCGAAGTTAATTCGCGATCGTCATCTACCAACAGGATTTTATTCATTTTTGTAGCCCTCCGCAGGCAAAATACCGTGTTCCTGGCGCACCTATCCATCGCTTTACGTAGTTTTACACCCCCTGACGGATGTTTGCAGCTGTCGCCGTACACTGGCTCTCGTTGAATCGCAAAACGGAACGAACTGGAGTACACGATGCGCAAATTAACCGCCGTCGTCCTTGCCTCAGCGATGGCTCTGAGTGTCGCCAGCGCAGGTGCTAAAGATGCGACGACGATTGACGAGATGCATCATGGCGGATTGCCGACAGGCAGTATGACGCAAAATCCGCAAAGCCACATGTTCGATGGCATCGAGCTGACTGAAGAGCAACGTCAGCAGATGCGAGACCTGATGCAACAGGCCCGACATGAGCGCCCGGTCGTCCATATTGACGATATCGCAGCACTACATGAGTTAGTGACTGCAGACCAGTTTAACGAAGCGGCCATCCGCGAGAAGGCGGAAGTGATCGCCAGAGTTCAGGTTGAACAGCAGGTCGAGATGGCGCGTGTACAGAATCAAATGTTCCAGCTGCTAACGCCAGCCCAGCAGTCGGCGTTACAGCAGAATTACCAGCGGCGACTTAATGAGCTGCGACAGTTTTCGAATTTGCAGTCAGCGTCATCGCTGCAGGCAGTGAGTAGTACCAGCAGTAACCAGTAACATAGTATCCCTGTTTTCCTTGCCATAGACACATCCCTGTCTTCCCCCGCCATGATGGTGGGGGTTTTTTTTATCTTTTTTTCACTTTTTTTATTTTGACTGGAATCATCACTCCGCAATAAAACCTTTGTTTGATTAGCGCTTGTTGAGCTTTTATGGGTAAGTCTCACCGATTCCTTACTATTCAGGTCATGACTTAAATTTAAGCGTACCGGTAAGGGTTTGACCGCCTGTTAAATATTATAACTCACTGAAAGTGAATGAATTACAGGCAGGCATAGAAAACTTTAATTATATTTTTCAATGAGATAAGTCCCCCGCGTTACGCTTGCCGGTTCAGGCGCACCCTCTACACTTAATCCTGTCACTGCAGGGAAGTTAAGTGTCTTTGCGAAGTCTCAGGGAGCAGCAACCACATTATGTAGTCCTGAATGAATCTATTAACGGAGTAAGTTATGGCAGAGCATCGTGGTGGTTCAGGTAATTTCGCAGATAATCCGCAAAAAGCGTCTGAAGCCGGTAAGAAAGGCGGCCAGAGTAGCGGCGGCGGAAATTTCAAAAACGATCGTGAAAAAGCATCAGAAGCCGGGAAAAAAGGCGGCAAAAAGTAGTCGTCGGCCCTTTCTCAGCCCGGACCAGGGCCTGAATGTGGCCTGGTACTGATGTGTATGACACTTTGCCCCGTCCTCCCACAGAGGCCGGGGCTTGTTTTTTTGTACCTGTCGCGCCTTCCCAAAAAAGCCTGATCCGTTGATCGACCCGCTAAGCAGTGCCCGCCTCCCGATGTTAAACTTGAGCCATTCATTCATTTTGGTGCGCATCTTCTCTGATGCCGCACAGGGAACCTGGCATGCAACCCTCTTATGGCCGACTGGTAAAGCGTGCTGCGCTCGGCGCGACCATTCTTGCGTCTGTGCTGTTGCTCGTGAAAATTTTTGCCTGGTGGTACACCGGTTCGGTGAGTTTACTGGCCTCTCTGGTGGATTCACTGGTGGATATCGCCGCCTCGCTGACCAATCTGCTGGTGGTGCGTTATGCACTGCAGCCCGCTGACGAAGATCATACTTTCGGGCACGGCAAAGCGGAGTCGCTGGCAGCGCTGGCGCAAAGTATGTTTATTTCCGGGTCGGCGCTGTTTCTGTTTCTGACCGGCCTGCAGCATCTGGCGACGCCCAATGAGTTGCGGGCGCCCGGCGTCGGTATTGTAGTGACCGTGGTGGCGCTGAGCTCAACGCTGGTGCTGGTGGCCTTTCAGCGCTGGGTGGTTCGTAAAACCCGCAGCCAGGCGATCCGGGCTGACATGCTGCACTATCAGTCCGACGTCATCATGAATGGCGCTATTTTGGTTGCGCTGGTGCTGAGCAGCTATGGCTTTGCCCGGGCGGATGCCCTGTTTGCGCTGGGCATTGGTATTTTTATTCTCTACAGCGCACTGCGTATGGGCTACGAGGCGGTTCAGTCATTGCTGGATCGCGCGTTACCGGAAGAGGAACGGCAGCAAATCCTGACGCTTGCGACAAACTGGCCGCAGGTGCAGGGCGTTCACGATCTGCGAACCCGTCAGTCCGGGCCGACCAAATTTATTCAGCTGCATCTGGAACTGGAAGATCAGCTGCCACTGGTGCAGGCGCATCGGGTAGCCGATCAGGTTGAGAAGGCGTTACGCAAAGAATTTCCCGGGTCAGACGTAATTATCCATCAGGATCCCTGTTCTGTGGTACCGTTCGAGAGAGAGGATTCTTTAGGTTTTTAACTTAAATGAATCAAATCGATACGGCAGGGATGACGTAACGCTAACATTGCTGCAAAAAATAGTGAAAAGTTGTCTGACCTGAATCAATTCAGCAGCAAGCCTTTGATATACTATCTGCCATCACGTGTCGCGCGAGTCGTAAAATGAGCTTCAGCAGCGATCGACAGGCAGGATTAACCCTTAGTTTTGAACAATCCAGAGGTTGTCATGATCAAAAAAATTGGTGTATTAACCAGCGGCGGTGACGCCCCAGGCATGAACGCAGCTATTCGTGGCGTGGTGCGTTCCGCGCTGAGTGAAGGACTGGAAGTTTTTGGGATCTATGACGGTTACCTGGGATTGTACGAAGATCGCATGATCAATCTTGATCGCTACAGCGTTTCCGACATGATTAACCGCGGCGGCACTTTCCTGGGCTCAGCACGTTTCCCTGAATTCCGTAATGAAGATGTGCGTCAGGTTGCCATTGAGAACATGAAAAAGCGCGGCATTGATGCGCTGGTTGTTATTGGGGGTGACGGTTCCTACATGGGGGCTAAGCGCCTGACTGAAATGGGCTTCCCGTGCATTGGTCTGCCAGGCACCATCGATAACGACGTTGCCGGAACGGATTACACTATCGGCTATTTCACTGCACTGGAAACCGTGGTTGAAGCGATTGACCGCCTGCGTGATACCTCTTCATCGCATCAGCGTATTTCGATTGTGGAAGTGATGGGTCGCTACTGTGGCGATCTGACACTGGCGGCCGCCATTGCGGGTGGCTGTGAGTTCATCGTACTGCCTGAGTTCCCGTATACCCGTGAAGAGCTGGTAGCGGAAATCAAAGCGGGCATCGCCAAAGGTAAAAAGCACGCTATCGTGGCGATTACCGAGCACATCTGCGATATCGACGATCTGGCGCGTTTCATCGAAACAGAAACCAAGCGTGAAACCCGTTCTACCGTTCTGGGCCACATTCAGCGTGGCGGTGCACCTTGTGCGTATGACCGTATTCTGGCCTCACGCATGGGTGCCTACTCCATTGAACTGCTGATGCAGGGCTACGGCGGCCGTTGCGTCGGTATTCAGAACGAGAAGATGGTGCATCACGACATCGTCGACGCCATTGAAAATATGAAGCGTCCGTTCAAGCGCGACTGGCTCGACACCGCGAAAAAACTCTATTAATTCCTCTGCGGGGTGTGCGACCTGGCGCGCCCCGGCATCCCGCCTCTATATTCCCCATGGTTATAACAGCTTATTTTTAATTCTTTTAGCTCTGTATTGGTTTATGTCACGCTTAGCCCATAACGACATTGGGAGAGTGCGTAATGAACAAGTGGAGTATCGGCGTTACCCTGTTGCTGGCCTCAACCAGCGTTCTGGCGAAAGACATTCAGCTGTTAAACGTTTCCTACGATCCAACGCGTGAGCTGTACGAACAGTACAATAAAGCGTTCAGTGCGCACTACAAACAGGAAACCGGCGATAATGTCGTGGTCCGTCAGTCGCATGGCGGTTCCGGTAAGCAGGCGACCTCCGTGATTAACGGCATTCGGGCGGATGTGGTCACACTGGCGTTGCAATCGGATGTTGATGCCATTGCAGAACGCGGTCGTATTGATAAAAACTGGATTCAGCGTCTGCCGGACAACTCTGCGCCCTACACCTCGACCATTGTCTTCCTGGTTCGTAAAGATAACCCTAAAGGCATCCATGACTGGAGCGACCTGACGAAGCCAGGCGTATCTGTTATCACCCCTAACCCGAAAACGTCCGGCGGCGCACGCTGGAACTATCTGGCGGCCTGGGGCTGGGCGCTGGATCATAACAACGGCGATCAGGCTAAAGCGCTGGCTTACGTCAGAGCGCTGTTTAAAAACGTTGAAGTGCAGGATTCCGGCGCACGCGGCGCAACCAACACCTTCGTTGAGCGCGGGATTGGTGATGTGCTGATCGCCTGGGAAAACGAAGCCTATCTGGCGGTTAACAAGCTGGGCAAAGACAAGTTCGAGATTGTCACTCCGAGCGAATCGATTCTGGCGGAACCGACCGTGTCGGTGGTCGATAAAGTGGTAGATGAAAAGGGGACGCGTAAAGTCGCCGACGCTTATCTGAAATACCTCTACTCGCCAGAAGGCCAGACTATCGCTGCACAGAACTACTACCGTCCGCGTGATGCTGAAGTCGCGAAGAAATTCGCCAGCACCTTTGCGCCAGTGAAGCTGTTTACCATTCAGGACAAGTTTGGTGGCTGGACACAGGCTCAGAAAGCCCACTTCGCCGATGGCGGCAGCTATGACCAGGTCATGAAACCGTAATGCGTTGCGGTCAGCGCATTCCTGCGCTGACCGCTTATCCCCCACAACCACGCCTTTTCTCCTTCTCCGCCCAGCCGCTGGGTTATCTGCCAGAATTCCCCGTGACATTTTTTTCTCGCCAGGCGAGGATGCAGGCTGCTAAGCCATTCAGGAAGCGTTGTTATGCCGACACATCGTCGTGCAACCCGCCTGGTTGCGGTTCTGCTGGTACTGGTCATTGCGGGGATGCTGGCTGCCGCACTGCATTTCAAAAAGAACAGTGATGCGCTGTGGCAGATCGTCAGCGAGAAATGTCTGCCTCACCAGCAGAGTGGTGGAGAACCTGCGCCCTGTCAGCGCGTCGATCAGCGGCATCGCTATGCCATGCTGAAAGATATGCACGGGCCGTTGCAGTATCTGCTGATCCCGCTCGACAGGATCACCGGCATCGAAAGCCCGCGGTTACTGCAATCCGCTACGCCCAACTACTTTGCCCTTGCATGGGATGAGCGGACTCTGCTTGCGCAGCGACGCGGCTCACCTATTGATGATCGGGTCCTGTCACTGGCTATCAATTCACAATATGGCCGCACGCAGAATCAGCTCCATATTCATATCTCCTGCCTGCGACCCGATGTGCGTCAGCAGCTTGATCAGCTGACGCCGCAGCTTAGCGGGCGGTGGCAGAGCATCACGCTGCGTAAGCACCGCTACTGGCTGCGTGCATTGACCCCGGACGAGCTGACCCGGCAGAGTGCGTTTATCCGACTGGCCGATGAGCGGCCAGAGGCGCGCAGCGAGATGGGGAAATATGGGCTGGCACTGGCTGAATTAAGTGATGGACGACTGGTGCTGATGGCGATAGAGCGAAACTGGCTGCTGCTGAACAGCGGTTCGGCGGAGGAGGTACAGGATCACGCCTGTCAGCTGATAGCGCCCATAAAAAAGGCGGCTTAAGCCGCCTTTAATCGGTACGTTTACTGCTTAGGCGCTTTTTGCAGCCGCAGCAGCTTTAACGATCACAGCGAAAGCGTCCGCTTTCAGTGAGGCACCGCCAACCAGCGCGCCATCGATGTCAGGCTGGGTGAAGAGCTCAGCCGCATTTTTATCGTTAACTGAGCCGCCGTACTGGATGATGACCTGTTCTGCGATAGCCGCATCTTTCTTCGCGATATGGTCACGAATGAATTTGTGAACGGACTGAGCCTGAGCAGGGGTGGCAGATTTGCCGGTACCGATGGCCCAGACTGGCTCATACGCGATGACCGCATCTTTAAACGCTTCGGCGCCCTGAGTTTCCAGAACGGCATCCAGCTGACGAGCGCAGACTTCTTCGGTTTTACCCGCTTCGTTTTCCGCTTCGGTTTCACCAATGCACAGCACCGGTACCAGGCCCACTGACTTCAGCACCGCGTATTTCTTCGCGATGAATTCGTCGCTCTCTTTGTGGTAAGTGCGGCGCTCTGAGTGACCGATAATGATATATTTCGCGCCGATATCTTTCAGCATCTCTGCGGAAACTTCACCGGTAAACGCACCAGACAGGTTAACGTCTACGTTCTGCGCACCCAGTGCGATGTGGCTACCGGAGATGGCGTGTTTTGCCTGCTCGAGATAGAGAGCTGGCGGTGCAATGGCGACGCCACAACCCTCAACGCCAGACAGTTCCTTGCGCAGACCGGCGATCAGTTCAGCTGTGATCTGCTTGCTGCCATTCAACTTCCAGTTACCCATAACCAGTGGATGTCGCATTCTATCCTCCGCATAAAGCGATACATGAAAAATCGCTGCCAGCTGGCAGCGTTGTCTGCCAGACAGTATAGAGATCAAATGTAGCGATGGCTTTGCTTTTCGTCATTTTCGGCCTCATCATCAGGGGCTGGCGAGCGCCAGTTTGACCGGCTCAATGGCGAAGGTCAGTCCCTTGTCGCCGTTGTCAGCCACCACAAAACGCAACGCGCCCTCGACCTGCGCAAAATAGGGTAAATCCTTACCTTGCTTCAGCAAACCCTCCAGCTTTTTACGTCCCTCATCGGCGCTCAGTCCCGGTACAAAGAAGCGCAACATGGCGGTCATGTAGGCCAGCGCTTTTTGCTGTGAGGCGTTCTGATCCGGGCCTGGCAACGGTAGCCAGGTAATCTGCAGCGTCTTAATTTTGCCGGTACCAGGCTCCAGCGCGGTAGACGCATAGAGGGTCTCGTTGATTTTGCTGGCGGCGCGCGTCAGGGTGCTTTTGTCGCCCCGATTATCAATGGCGCGATATTCCGGCAGCATCAGCGCCCCGTTGGCCTGATTATACTTTTCGCGGAACTGGCCGATAGTCATATCAAAGGTGGGGGCGCCCGCCAGCAGATAGGGGGCGGTGGGCAACGCATCGGCCCGATCCTGCGGTGGCGGATCGGCGGCAAAGACCGGAACCGTCAGCGCAAACGATAACAGCAGTGCGCCAGGCAAATTCTTCATTTTGTCGATCCTAACCCGTAAACTCAGGCGCAAATTAAAACGGTTTTTATCCGCGAGGTCAAAACCGCAGCGGTTCTCTTCTCTCTGGATGATAATGCATGACGTTACAACAATGGTGTTTTTCCTGGCGCGGCCGGCTGGGACGACGTGATTTCTGGATCTGGCAGGCGGTCTGGTTGCTGACAACAACCCTGTTATTCGCGTTAGCGGCTAACGACTGGCTTGATACTCAGATGGCGGCCTTTGGCGTGGTCTGCCTGCTGTGGCCCGCCAGCGCGGTTATCGTTAAACGGTTGCACGATCGTAATCGCCGCGGCTACTGGGGATTTCTGGTGATTGTTGCCTGGCTGCTGGTGGCAGGGAACTGGAGCATGCTGGACGGCATACTGCCCTGGCTGTTGGGTCGCGCCATTCCGTTTGTGTTACTGGCTGGCCTGCTGCTCGATCTCGGTCTCTTTCGCGGTACCCCCGGCGCTAACCGGTTTGGTACCGCGACTCAGCCGGTGAGATACCGGCAAACGGCTCACCAGTAATGTTCGCTGGTGATATGGCCCGGCTTACGCTTCAGGTGCTTGCGCATCTCGCGCGTCTCTTTCAGTAATTGCTGGGTGTCACGCACCATCTGCGGGTTGCCGCACAGCATCACATGGCTGCTGTCGGCATCCAGGCTTAACCCGGTGGCGCGCTCCAGCTCACCGTTTTCGATCAACGCCGGGACCCGGCCAGTCAGCGAACCGGCGATCTCTTCGCGACTCACCACCGTCTGGATGTGCAGCTTGCCTTGATAATGTTGTTGCAGCTGCTGCATCAGCGGCAAAAAGCTCAGGTCGGCCGCATAGCGGGCAGCATGGACCAGCACGATGTTTTCAAAGCGATCCAGCCCTTCGCCCTGCTGTAGCATCGACAGGTAGGGGCCAATAGCGGTGCCGGTTGCCAGCATCCATAAGGTTTTGCACTCAGGGACCTCATCCAGCACAAAGAATCCTGCCGCTTCTTTAGTGACCATCACCTGATCGCCAGGCTGAAGTGCCTGCAGATGCGGACTCAGTTTGCCCTCTGGCACGGTGACCAGGTAAAACTCCAGCAGATCATCTTTCGGCGCATTGACGTAAGAGTAAGCGCGCTGTACCCGCTCACCGTCGATTTCCAGTGCCAGCTTGGCAAATTGCCCGGCGATAAAGGGATCGATGGGCGCTTTTACCCGGAGACTGAACAGCGCATCCGTCCAGTTTTTCACTTCCTTTACTTCAGCATTGACCCACTCAGCCATAATCACTCCCTGGTTATTGATTATTCAGGCAGGTCACTATTTTCGCGGCTGCCCGGTGAGATTGCCAGCCTGCGCCGGGGCAAAGGCTCTAATCGACAAACTGTTACTTTGTCTTTACAGGCTGGCCCATAAACTTGACAGGCGCAAGCCGGGACCTTTTCGCTTACCTCTCGCTTTGTCATTTAATCCTGATATTTTGCCCGCCATAACAAGATGACTGGCGGGTGAACCGCTGTTTTAACCTCCTTTCACAGAAAGAAATTTTGCATAATCATGATGACTAAACTCGAAAATCGCCCGCTGCTGGTGATGCTCATTGTGCTGGTGGCAGTAGGGCAGATGGCACAGACTATCTACGTCCCGGCGATGTCGGTGATGGCGGATGCTCTGAATGTGCGAGATGGCGCGCTGCAGCGTGTGATGGCGGCCTATCTGATGACCTATGGCGGATCCCAGCTGATCTATGGCCCGCTGTCAGACAGCATCGGTCGTCGTCCGGTGATCCTGGCGGGCATGATGATCTTTATGATCGGCGCAATTACGGCACTGATGGCGACGTCGCTCGATATGCTGGTGTTCGGCAGCGCTGTTCAGGGACTGGGCACCGGCGTAGCTGGCGTGATGGCCCGCACCATGCCGCGCGATCTCTACGAGGGGCACGCACTGCGCCGCGCTAACAGCCTGCTTAATATGGGCATTCTGGTCAGCCCGCTGCTGGCGCCGGTGATTGGTGCACTGCTGACGCAGCTCTTTGGCTGGCACGCCTGCTTTGCCTTTCTGCTGCTGCTTTGTCTGGCGGTAACCGTTTCAATGGCACGCTGGCTGCCGGAGACCCGACCGCAGAGTGCGGAAGTGACCCCTTTCTTTAAACGCTACGCCCGCCTGCTCAGTGACGCGAATTTCGTTCGCTACATTGTGCTGCTGATTGGCGCGCTGGCCGGGATTGCGGTATTTGAGTCGAGCTGTGGCGTTCTGCTGGGCGGCGTGCTCGGCCTGCATAGCCTGACCGTCAGCATCCTGTTCATCCTGCCGATTCCGGCAGCGTTTTTTGGTGCCTGGTTTGCCGGTCGCGAGCAGGGTTCATGGCACAGTCTGATGTGGTGGGGCGTAAATAGCTGCCTGCTGGCGGGCATCCTGATGTGGATCCCGGCATGGTTCGGCGTGATGAATATCTGGACGCTGCTGGTTCCGGCTGCGCTGTTCTTCTTTGGGGCTGGCATGCTGTTCCCGCTGGCGACTTCAGGCGCGATGGAGCCTTATGCCTGGCTGGCGGGTAGCGCGGGCGCGCTGATTGGCGGGATGCAGAACCTGGGATCGGGCCTGGTGGCGTGGCTGTCAGCCATGATGCCGCAGCGCGATCAGTTCAGCCTTGGCATGCTGATGTTCTTCACGGCGCTGGTGATGCTGCTCTGCTGGTTGCCGCTCTCACGTCAGCCGGAGCGCGGCAACCAGCCGGTTACAGGATAAAGGGATGAAGCGCCGGATCTTTACGGTCGAGATAGTGAATCGACTGAATACGGCGGATGGTGCGTGATTTACCGCGAATCAGCAGGGTCTCGCTGGTGGCGATATTGCCCTGACGCGTAATGCCTTTCAGTAGTTCGCCACTGGTAATGCCGGTGGCGGCAAACACCACGTTGTCATTGCGTGCCATCTCATTCAGCATCAGCTTTTTGCCCGCTTCAATCCCCATCTCTGCGCAGCGCTGCAGCTCCTGCTCACCCAGCAGACGGTTTTCAGCGCTGTCGCCTTTCACGTGGTGACGCGCCAGTAACCGGCCCTGCATATCCCCAGCCAGCGCGCGGATCACCGCCGCAGAGACCACGCCTTCCGGTGCGCCGCCGATGCCATACATCACATCCACTTCGCTGTCCGGCATGCAGGTCAGAATGGAGGCGGCGACATCGCCATCCGGGAAGGTAAACACCCGCACGCCCAGTTGCTGCAACTGACTGATCACTGCGTCATGACGCGGCTTTGCCAGAATCGATACGGTTAGCTGTGATAGCGGCTTATTCATCGCGATGGCGATGTTACGCAGGTTGGTTTCCAGCGGCAGGTCAAGATCGATCTCTCCACGCGCTGCGGGGCCAACAATCAGCTTCTCCATGTACATGTCGGGTGCGTGCAGAAAGCTGCCCTTATCGCCTACAGCCATCACCGCCAGCGCATTAGCCTGGCCAAGCGCCGTCATGCGGGTGCCTTCAATCGGATCGACCGCAATGTCGACCGCATCGCCGCGGCCGGTACCGACTTTTTCACCGATATAGAGCATCGGAGCTTCGTCGATTTCGCCTTCACCGATCACAATCTGACCGTCGATTTCAATGGAGTTCAGGACATGACGCATGGCATGGACAGCCGCGCCGTCAGCCGCATTTTTGTCGCCGCGTCCTAACCAGTGATAGCCTGCCAGGGCGGCAGCTTCGGTTACGCGGGAAAATTCAATGGCAAGTTCTCGTTTCATGGCATCTACCTGACAAAAAACAGGCAGGCAGTGTAACACAGCGGGGGAGTGGAGCGGGGAAAAGGCCCGCGACAGCAACGGTCGCGGGCATTGATATTACTCTTGTTCTTCCCACGCCTGGGCGCGGGCTACAGCTTTTTTCCAGCCAGCATAACGGAAGTTACGCTCGGTGGTTTCCAGGCTTGGACGGAATTCACGCTCAATAACTGCTTTAGAGCGGACTTCATCCAGATCCTGCCAGAAGCCGACGGCCAGACCTGCCAGATAAGCAGAACCCAGCGCGGTGACTTCACGCACTTCCGGACGCTCAACACGGGTGCCGAGGATGTCTGACTGGAACTGCATCAGGAAGTTGTTGGAAACCGCACCACCATCCACACGCAGCGCCTGCAGGCGGGTGTTGGCATCGTTCTGCATCGCTTCCAGCACGTCGCGCGTCTGATAAGCGATAGACTCCAGCGTCGCACGGATGATGTGGTTAGCATTAGCACCACGGGTCAGGCCGAAGATAGCACCACGGGCATACGGGTCCCAGTAAGGAGCGCCCAGGCCGGTGAAAGCAGGCACCATGTAAACGCCGTTGGTGTCTTTCACTTTCATCGCAAAGTATTCAGAGTCAGCAGCTTCACTGATCAGCTTCATCTCATCGCGCAGCCACTGAATAGAGGCGCCACCGATAAATACAGCCCCTTCCAGTGCATAGTTCACTTCACCGCGCGGGCCACAGGCGATAGTGGTCAGCAGGCCGTGCGTTGAGGTTACCGCTTCAGTACCGGTGTTCATCAGCATAAAGCAGCCGGTGCCGTAGGTGTTTTTCGCCATGCCAGGCTGAACACAGAGCTGGCCATACAGCGCAGCCTGCTGGTCACCGGCAATACCAGCGATTGGAATACGTGTACCGCCTTTACCGCCGATGTTGGTCTGACCATAGACTTCAGAAGAGGACTTCACTTCTGGCAGCATTTCACGCGGAATATCCAGGATATCCAGCATACGCTGATCCCACTCCAGCTTATGGATGTTAAACATCATGGTACGGGAGGCGTTGGTATAGTCGGTGATATGCACGCGGCCCTGTGTCATTTTCCAGACCAGCCAGGTATCAACGGTACCAAACAGCAGCTCGCCACGTTTTGCACGCTCACGAGAGCCTTCAACGTGATCCAGGATCCACTTCACTTTGGTTCCGGAGAAGTAAGGGTTAATTACCAGACCGGTGGTGTGCTGGATATACTCTTCCAGACCCTCTTTCTTCAGTTTGTGACAGTAGTCGGCGGTGCGGGGATCCTGCCAGACGATGGCGTTGTAGATCGGCTTGCCGGTCTCTTTTTCCCAGACGATAGCGGTTTCGCGCTGGTTGGTGATACCGATTGCCGCAATCTCATCAGAGCGGATGTCGGCATGGGCCAGCACTTCAACCAGCGTTGAGCTTTGTGAAGCCCAGATATCCATTGGATCATGTTCAACCCAGCCCGCTTTCGGGTAGATCTGGGTGAATTCGCGCTGCGATACCGCGACGATATTAGAGTCGTGGTCGAGAATGACGGCGCGGGAGCTGGTTGTGCCCTGATCGAGCGCGACAATATATTTTTTATCTGTGGTAGTCATAAATTCTGTCCTGATGATAAAAGGTGAAACTTACGCTTTACGCTGCTGAGCGCGTGCAACCGGTTTGTCTGCTGGAACGCTTGCAGGTTCCTGGGCGGTACCTGGCAGGTAGCGACCAATCAGTGTGCGATAACCTACTGCACCCAGGCAGGCACCGACCAGCGGGCCAAAAATCGGCACGAGGAAGTAAGGGATGTCACGACCACCCGTAAAGGCAACGTTACCCCAGCCTGCCAGCCATGCGAAGATCTTCGGTCCGAAATCACGAGCCGGGTTAAGGGCGAAGCCGGTCAGAGGACCCATTGAGCCACCGATAACCGCAACCAGCAGGCCAATCAGCAGTGGAGCCAGTGGGCCACGTGGAATGCCGTTGCCGTCATCCGTCAGACCCATAATGACCGCCATTAATACTGCAGTGATGACCATCTCAACCAGGAAGGCCTGGCCGACACCGATATGTGGATTAGGGTAGGTTGAGAAGATGCCTGCCAGGTCGAGACTTTCAACCGTGCCGCGCACCATCTGGTGGCTCTGTTCATAATCAAAAAACAGGCTGTAGTAGAGACCGTATACCAGCGCCGCGGCACAAAAGGCACCGGCAATCTGCGATACGATATAAGGCAGAACTTTACGTCCTTCAAAATTAGCAAACAGGCAGAGTGCAACAGTGATTGCCGGGTTCAGGTGCGCGCCCGAAATGCCTGCGGTGAGGTAGGCGGCCATGGAAACGCCAAGACCCCAGATGATGCAGATCTCCCACTGACCGAAGGCGGCACCGGCGAGTTTCAGTGCAGCCACACAGCCTGCGCCAAAGAAAATAATCAAGCCTGTCCCCAGAAATTCGGCAATACACTGACCTTTGAGCGTGTTAGTTGTCTGACTCATAATAGTGGTTCCTGAAGCGAGGTTAAATTTTATCAGTTTTTGTTCTCATTCCATGAGGCACCCAGCTTTAATGTAGGGCTGGTGTGAATTTATCGTTAACGAACATAAACGAGAAATAGCGAAATCGTTTTTTGTGTACTGCGTCATAAAAATGCGCGTTTTCGCGTATTCTGGCTTTCCTTAGCCAATATTCGCGCCTGATGACGGGGATAACGCACCCGTACCAGAAAGCCGTCGCAGTAAGCGCAGCGTAAATTCAGGGATTGGCTGAAAAGTGTTACAGACTACGCCCGCAGCGGCCGCGTTGCTGGACTTGCGGGGTGAGGCTACATACAATCGGGACAACGTTGCTGGCTTAAGCTGGCATCATCAACGCCTTGCAGGAATTTAGGAGAGGTCAGAAAGATGTCATTTGAAGTGTTTGAGAAACTGGAAGCGAAAGTACAGCAGGCGATTGATACCATCACCCTGTTGCAGATGGAAATCGAAGAGCTGAAAGAGCAGAACAACTCACTGCGTAACGATGCGCAACAAGTCGCGGGCAACCACGATGCGCTGATGCGTGAAAATCAGCACCTGAAAGAAGAGCAACACGTGTGGCAGGAACGTCTGCGTGCATTGCTGGGAAAAATGGAAGAGGTTTGAAGCCTCAGCTGATGTGAAAAACGGGTGCTCAGGCACCCGTTTTCATGTCTGGCCTATTCGAGGTCCAGCGCATCCTCTGACAGAATGATACCGGTGTTGTCTGCATAGAGATGGTCGCCGGAGAAGAAGGTGACGCCGCCGAAATTAACGCGCACATCGCTTTCGCCAATCCCTTCACCCGCAGCGCCTGCCGGAATCGCGGCAATCGCCTGAATGCCAATCTCCAGCTCTTCCAGCTCATCAACCTGGCGTACCGAACCGTAAATCACCAGACCTTCCCACTCGTTGGTTGCCGCCAGACGTGCCAGCTGCGCATCCACCAGTGCACGGCGCACTGAGCCGCCGCCATCAATCACCAGTACCCGACCCCGGCCATTCTCTTCCAGCAGATCGTAAAGTAAGCCGTTGTCTTCAAAGCATTTCACTGTGGTAATCTGACCACCGAATGAAGTGCGCCCACCAAAATTTGAAAAAAGCGGTTCAACAACATTCACTTCTTCATGGTAGATATCGCAGAGTTCAGATGTATCGTATTTCATAAGGGTTTCGTCTGTTTGCCACAGGAAGGGTAAGTATATCGCTATATGCAGATTGTTGGCAAAATCATCAGTATGAAAAAAGCATCGTTCGATCAAGAACATGCATAAAAAAGCCCAGCCGGGTTGGCTGGGCTTCTGAAAAGCGCTGAATCAGTGGATCAGAGAATGAAGCGGCTAAGGTCTTCGTCAGCCACCAGTTCATCCAGATGTTTACCGACATAGTCAGCATCGATGGTAACGGATTCACCATGACGATCGCTGGCGTCATACGAAATATCTTCCATCAGACGCTCCAGCACAGTATGCAGACGGCGCGCACCGATGTTTTCGGTGGTTTCGTTGACCTGCCATGCGGCTTCAGCGATCCGGCGAATACCCTCTTCGGTGAACTCAATGTTCACGCCCTCGGTATTCATCAGGGCTTTGTACTGCACGGTAATCGAGGCATTCGGCTCGGTCAGGATGCGCTGGAAATCGTTCACGGTCAGCGCCTGCAGCTCAACACGGATGGGCAGACGACCCTGCAGTTCCGGGATCAGATCGGATGGGCTGGCAACCTGGAACGCGCCTGAGGCGATAAACAGAATGTGGTCCGTTTTCACCATACCATGCTTGGTGGAGACGGTGCAGCCTTCCACCAGCGGCAGCAGGTCGCGCTGAACGCCTTCGCGTGAGACATCCGGGCCGCCGGCATTCTGGCCGCCGCGCTTACAGATTTTGTCGATCTCATCGATAAACACGATACCGTGCTGCTCAACGGCATCAATCGCGTCCTGCTTAAGCTCTTCCGGGTTAACCAGTTTGGCCGCTTCTTCTTCGATCAGCAGCTTCATCGCTTCTTTGATCTTCAGCTTGCGGGCTTTCTGCTTCTGGCCGCCGAGGTTCTGGAACATCGACTGCAGCTGGCTGGTCATCTCTTCCATGCCCGGAGGGGCCATGATTTCGACGCCAGGGCTGCTGGCGGCCAGGTCGATCTCAATCTCTTTATCGTCCAGCTGGCCTTCGCGCAGCTTCTTGCGGAACGACTGGCGTGCTGCAGAGGGTTCAGCGCTCTGCTCTGACTGGCCCCAGTTGTTTTTTGCTGGTGGAATCAGCACATCAAGAATGCGCTCTTCCGCCATCTCTTCGGCACGATATTTGTTCTTTTCAATCGCCTGACTGCGCACCATCTTAATGGCCGAATCGGTCAGGTCACGAATGATAGAGTCCACTTCCTTACCGACATAACCGACTTCGGTAAATTTGGTCGCCTCTACTTTGATAAACGGCGCATTGGCCAGCTTAGCCAGACGACGCGCGATCTCGGTTTTACCGACACCGGTCGGACCGATCATCAGGATATTTTTAGGGGTCACTTCATGGCGCAGCTCTTCGTCGAGCTGCATGCGGCGCCAGCGGTTACGCAGTGCAATAGCCACGGCGCGCTTAGCGCTCTCCTGGCCGATGATAAAGCGGTTCAGTTCGCTGACGATTTCGCGAGGAGTCATCTCAGACATATTTATACCCTTACGACTTAGACGTTAATTCTTCGAAATTAACGTTGTGGTTAGTGTAGATGCAGATATCACCCGCGATATTCAGCGACTTTTCGACGATGTCGCGTGCGCCCATCTCGGTATTCTCCAGCAGCGCACGTGCCGCTGCCTGGGCGAAAGGCCCACCGGAGCCGATGGCGATCAGATCGTTTTCAGGCTGGATGACGTCACCGTTACCGCTGATGATCAGTGAAGCTGATTCATCTGCGACGGCCAGTAAGGCTTCAAGGCGACGCAGCATACGGTCAGTACGCCAGTCTTTGGCGAGTTCCACCGCAGCTTTCACCAGATGGCCCTGATGCATTTCCAGTTTACGTTCGAAAAGTTCAAACAGGGTGAAGGCGTCTGCGGTGCCGCCAGCAAATCCGGCAATCACTTTATCGTTGTATAAACGACGCACTTTTTTAACGTTGCCTTTCATCACGGTATTGCCGAGCGTAGCCTGGCCATCACCGCCAATCACTACCTGGCCGTTGCGTCGTACACTTACTATTGTTGTCACGGGCAGACCCCTTGTTGCAGTCGGAAAAGGACTCCGCGCACCGGGCGCGGAGTATCATGCAACAGATATGGGGCGGGTTTGACGGGTTTCAACCCCCGACGGAGAGCGGAATACAGCTGGAGTGTCCGGAACTGCGCAGGCGCTTCAGGGTGCTGTCAGCGGAGGCGCGGTCTTTATAAGGACCGATAACCACACGATTCCAGCCGCCACCGGTGGTAATACGGCTTTCAAATCCTTCAAAGGCTAAGCCAGCGCGCACCGATTCAGCCTGGTCAGTGCCCTTAAACGAACCACACTGCACCATCCAGCGCTGCGAAGAGGCTTTCTCCGCCGGTTTCGCTTTCGCGGTCTCCTGCGGTTTTGGCTGCACTTCCGGTTCACGCGTAACAGGTGCTGGCTGCGTCTGGCGCTGTACGTTTTGCTGCTGCTGCTGCTGACGTTGCTGTTGTTGTAATTGCTGCTGTTGCTGGCGCTGTTGTTGTTGCTGCAACTGCTGCTGGCGTTGCTGTTGCTGCTGAGCCTGCAACTGCTGACGTTGCTGCTGAACCTGTTGCTGCTGCTGTTGTTGCTGAACCTGCTGCTGCTGACGTTGCAGTTGTTGCAACTGCTGCTGATGCTGCAGTGTCTGCTGACGTTGCGCCGGCGTCTGTTCGTTCCACGGCACTTCGTTGAGCTGCGTCGGCTGCTGACGCATATCCGCCTGCATCTGCTCCAGCAACTGCCGCTGCTCGTCGGTCAGCTGTGTCTGCGACTTCACTTCGCCACCCGAAGAGGGTTCGATAGGTGTCGGCACAGTGACCTGACGGTTCTCCAGCTCTTTAATATATTTCCAGCGCTCTTCTGGCTTCGGCGGCAGGCCATTGCCGTTGGCTTTATGATCCGTAATGACCGGCACGTCCTCTTTTTTGTGATGCGCCAGGAACCATAAACCACCGGCAAAGGTCACCAACACTGCGACCGCCAGTACAATCATCAGTTTAGATGTTCCCGAACCGCCTTTGCTCTTCTTGCCACGGCTGGGGCTTTTTTTGCGACGCGTCCCTGTTGAACGCCCGCGGCCTACGTAATCTTTTTGTGCCACTCTCGTTCTTATACCCTTCAAAAATAGTGCCAGATGGGCGAAATGATGATTTTTACGCGCCCGGCAAGGAGTCCGCCATGTTACTTAAGGGTCGGAACTTTGACCAGCAGTGTTCGCCTTAAGAATCTACTGAAAAAATCAGACAAATACGCTTATTTTTCACGCTTTTTTGCTCGCGCCGTGCTGCCACGAATGGTTAAACCGGCATCCAGCAGCCGCGATCCGCTGATGACCCGTTTGCCATTTAACTCATCCAGTAGCAGAAGCATCGCTTCCCGGCCTATCTGGTAACGTGGCTGCGTGACCGTGGTCAGCGGCGGCTCGCAGTAACGTGATAGCTCAATGTCATCGAATCCGACCACAGAGAGATCCTCCGGTATCCGCAGTCCGCAGCGCCGGGCCTGATTCATCGCCCCAAGTGCCATAATATCGCTGTGGCAGAAGAGCGCGCGCGGCGGTTGCGGCAGGGTCATCAGCTGATTCATGGCGGCAACGCCCGCTTCAAATGTGAAGTCACCGCGCACAATATAGGTGGGATCGACCGTCAGCCCGCTGCGACGCATCGCCTGGACATACCCCTGCAAACGATACTGGCAGAGCGGCATCTCTTCCGGCCCGGCGATACAGGCGATATGTGTGTGACCCAACTGCAGTAAATGATTTACCGCTTCAAATGCGGCGGTCAGGTTATCGATGTGGACAGTGGGCAGTGACATTTCCGGCGCAAACTCATTCGCCATTACCATAGGCGGCAAGTTGCGTTGCTCATCAATGCTGGCATCAAAAGGCAACTTTGAGCCGAGCAGCACCATGCCATCGATCTGTCGCGTCACCATCAGGTTGAGAAAAGTTCTCTCCTGCTGATTCTGATGCGCGCAGTCACCAATCAGCACCAGATAGCCCTCTTCGGCTGCCGTAACTTCAACGCCTCGGATGATTTCACTAAAGAAGGGATCGCAGATGTCAGGGACAATGACCAGGATGGTACGCGTCTCATTACGACGGGCGTTGCGCGTGGGGCCATGTGCCGCGTAGCCGACGGCGGCAACCGCCTGCTCGACTTTCTGGCGGGTGGCCGCAGAAACCTTCTCCGGATTCATCAGCGCACGCGATACGGTGGCGGTTGAGACGCCCGCATGTTCCGCAACATCTTTCATCGTGGCGGCGGGCGGTTGTTGATTCTGCTCCAACACATGCTCCTGACGCGTTATGGCGCGTTCAATTCTGTTTCTGCCTGACCTGAAGGCAAACCGGGCAACATTGTTAACGATTGCCCGGCTGGTTGTTACTTAATTTGCATAAAAATTGTGACTTATGCGACATTTTTCGATCTGGCTCGCAGTGTCAGCTTAAATCAGCTCTCGGTAGGGTCGATATCCAGCGTCCATTTCACTTTGCGCGCCGCGGGCAGTGTTGAAACCAGCGGCAACGAACTGCTCAGCAACTGTTGCAGACGCTGCCGGGAGGGATGCTGCAGCAGCAGTTGCCAGCGCCAGCGTCCACTGCGTTTTGGCTGCAGTGCAGGCAACGGACCCATAAACCACATCGCCTTATCGTTCAGCGGGCTTGCCTCCAGCAAATTACGGAGTTGTTGCAGGAATTCCGCTGCCTGCTGGTTATCCATATCTTCAGCGCGGAACAGCGCATGGCGGCTCCAGGGCGGCAGATGGACTGCCTGTCGCTCCAGCAAGGCCTGCTGGGCGAACGCCGAATAGCCCTGGTGCAACAGCGTCTGCAGCAGCGGATGTTCCGGATGGTGAGTCTGCAGCAACACCTCGCCCTGTTTGCCGGCTCGGCCAGCACGACCGGCGACCTGGGTGTAGAGCTGAGCAAAGCGTTCCGCCGCACGAAAATCGGCTGAGAACAGCGCACCATCGACATCCAGCAGCGACACCAGCGTAACATCGGGGAAGTGGTGGCCTTTGGCCAGCATCTGGGTGCCGACAAGGATTCTTGCACCGCCGCGATGAACGTCAGCCAGATGCTGCTCCAGCGCACCTTTGCGGCTGGTGGTATCACGATCGATTCGCGACACCGGCACGCCAGGGAAAAGTGTGCCGAGCTGCTGCTCCAGTTGCTCAGTCCCGACGCCTACCGGCAGCAAATGGGTTGAACCACACTGCGGGCATTGGTTAGGCAGCGGACGCTGGCTGTCGCAATGGTGGCAGCGTAGCTGGCGATGGTGCTGATGCAGCGTGTAGTAGCGGTCACAGCGGGTACACTCAGCAATCCAGCCGCAATCATGACAGAGCAGGGCGGGCGAAAAGCCGCGGCGGTTAAGAAACAGCAGCACCTGATTATCGGCCTGCAGATGCTGGCGCATTTTACCAATCAGGCCCGGTGCCAGACCGCCGATCAACTGCACGCCTTTTAAGTCGATAAGCTGTTGCAGTGCCGGTCTGGCATTGCCGGCGCGTTTTGTCAGGTCGAGCTGGCGATACTTGCCGCTGCGGACATTGTGCAGTGTCTCCAGAGCAGGGGTCGCCGATCCCATAACAATCGGGATATCCTCTTCATGTGCGCGGAAGACGGCCAGATCGCGCGCCTGATAGCGCCAGCCCTCCTGCTGTTTATAGGAGCTGTCATGCTCTTCATCGATAATAATTACGCCAGGACGGGCCAGTGGCGTAAACAGCGCCGATCGGGTGCCAATCACAATCGCCGTTTCGCCGCGCCGCGCACGTAACCAGACCGCCAGCCGCTCACTGTCATTTAATGCGGAGTGCAGCACATCAATCGGCGCATCAAAACGTTCGCGAAAACGGGCGATAGTTTGCGGGGTCAGGCCAATCTCCGGTACCAGCACCAGCGCCTGTTTACCGCGTGCCAGCACATTTTCCAGCACGCTGAGGTAAACCTCGGTTTTGCCTGAACCCGTGATGCCCGCCAGCAGCCAGGCTGCATAATGTTCATCATCTGCCCGAATCGCACCCACGGCCATCGCCTGATCGGTATTCAGCCGCAGACGTTCGCCTTTTACGGCATAAGTGGTACGCCAGTCGTGCATCTGCGGCTGATGCTCATGCAGTTCGCATAACCCTTTGGCGCGCAGCGCCTGCAGCGTCGCATCCGTGAGGTCATGTTCACTGACCTGATGACGATAGAGCGGTTGCTGCCGCAGTGCAGCCAGCGCCTGCTGCTGTTTCGGTGCCCGCTTTAAACTTTCTGGCGCAGTCGCCCGACCCTGCTCGGTGATTTCCCAGCGCCATAAGGGATTGTCCTGCGCCGCTTTGCCCTGACGCAGCAGTACCGGAATAGCGTGACTCAGTACCTCTCCCTGCGGCGAATGATAATAGCTGGCGGCCCAGTTAAGGATGCGCCACAGCGACGCTGGATAGAGGGATTCACTATCCAGCACCTCAATCACGCGCTTGAGTTGTGCTTCCGGCAGATCGCTGCTCTCACGAAAGGCGACCACAATCCCGATCATCCTGCGATTGCCAAAGGGCACACTCACGCGACCACCAATGACCGGCTGCGCGCCCTGTGGCGGCAGATAATCAAACAGGCGGGGCAAGGGGACGGGCAGGGCGACCTGGACTACGGGCATAACTCTCTCTTTCCGGCTCAATGATCGGGGAAGCTAGTGTACACGCTGACCCTGATGGCGGGTATCTCAGCAGATATTTGCAGCAATCGAAACTTACCTGTATAATATGCCGCCTTCGGTGAGAAATATCTGGCCGGAGTACACCCTATAATGTTCAATCGCGTGTGGTGCTGTGCAGGTTAAAGCCTGGCACGGAGAGCGACACGGCCTTCAATGAGGTTTCCCATGAAACAAGGTATTCACCCGAAATACGAAGCAGTTACTATCAAATGTACCTGCGGCAACGAGATCCACACCCGTTCAACACTGACTCACGAACTGAACCTGGACGTTTGTGGCAAATGCCACCCGTTCTATACCGGTAAGCAGCGTGAAGTGGCAACTGGTGGCCGTGTTGACCGCTTTAACAAGCGTTTCAGCGTGCCAGGCGCTAAAAAATAAGATTAAAAGGCACCTGAACCTGCGGGTTCGGCGGCAAGAAAAAACCCAGCTTCGGCTGGGTTTTTTTATGGCTGAAAGATCAATACTCCCAGGTATCCGGATCGACACCCATCTGGCGCATGATTGCTTTTGCTTCTTCCGGAATCTCATCACTACGCTCTTTGCGCAGGTCGACGTCATCCGGCAGCGGTTGGCCCGTAAAGGCATGTAAAAAGGCTTCGCAAAGCAGTTCGCTGTTGGTGGCGTGACGCAGGTTGTTCACCTGACGACGGGTACGCTCATCCGTTAAAATCTTCAGCACGCTCAATGGGATTGATACTGTGATCTTCTTGACCTGCTCGCTCTTCTTACCGTGCTCAGCGTACGGGCTGATATATTCGCCGTTCCATTCAGCCATGGGTTACCTTAATTAATAAACGTTAAATGTTAGGAAATCAGCGGATTATGCCTGATTTTTTCCTGCCTGACCCCTGATATGGCGGGTTTTCTTCGCTCACTGCCTCTGTCTGACAGAGGGGAACGCCAGGCGATGACGCATAATTTTAGCGGTTATTGCGGTTTTGCTCAATCTATACGCAAAGACATTTAGATGTCCAGATGTATTGACGTCTAATTAGAGGGTGATATCCTGTGGCCTACATTTTATTCACTCTTCAGGAACAATTCGCTCATGACGCGTAAACCGGCAACCATCGCAGTGCGCAGCGGTTTGAATGATGACGAGCAATATGGCTGCGTTGTCCCGCCAATCCACCTCTCTACCACCTATAACTTCCTGGATTTCAATGAGCCTCGTGCGCATGACTACTCCCGTCGTGGCAACCCCACTCGTGATGTCGTACAGCGTACGCTGGCAGAACTGGAAGGGGGAGCGGGCGCGGTATTAACCAATACCGGGATGTCGGCGATTCACCTGGTCACGACGGTGTTTCTGAAGCCTGGCGATCTGCTGGTCGCGCCACATGACTGTTATGGCGGTAGCTATCGGCTGTTTGACAGCCTGAGCAAGCGCGGCGCCTATCGGGTGAAATTTGTCGATCAGGGTGATCCGGTAGCGCTGCAGGCCGCTCTGGATGAAAACCCAAAACTGGTGCTGATTGAAAGCCCCAGCAATCCGCTGCTGCGCGTGGTAGATATCAGCGCGATTTGCGCCGCTGCGCGTGCTGCGGGTGCCATCAGCGTGGTGGACAACACCTTTATGAGTCCGGCGCTGCAGAATCCTCTGGCGCTGGGTGCGGACCTGGTGATCCACTCCTGTACCAAATACCTCAATGGCCACTCCGATGTCGTGGCGGGCGCGGTCATCGCCAAAGATCCGCAACTCGCTACCGACCTGGCCTGGTGGGCAAATAACATTGGTGTGACCGGTGCAGCGTTTGACAGTTATCTGCTGCTGCGCGGGATTCGTACGCTTTCACCGCGGATTGCAGCCGCACAACGCAACGCACTCGCGATTGTAGAGTATCTGAAGCAGCAGAAACTGGTGAAAAAGTTGTATCATCCTTCGCTGCCGGAAAACGCCGGACACGAACATGCCGTACGTCAGCAGCGCGGCTTTGGCGCGATGCTGAGTTTCGAGGTCGACGGTGATGAGGCGCTGCTGCGTCGCTTCCTGAAAGCACTGCAGCTATTTACGCTGGCGGAATCGCTGGGCGGAGTAGAGAGTCTGATCTCCCATACCGCCACCATGACGCACGCGGGGATGTCGGCAGAAGCACGCGCGGCAGCGGGCATTTCCGA
Source organism: Pantoea sp. BJFS-204 (assembly GCF_049310725.1). Lineage (NCBI taxonomy): Bacteria > Pseudomonadati > Pseudomonadota > Gammaproteobacteria > Enterobacterales > Erwiniaceae > Pantoea > Pantoea sp. BJFS-204. The sequence continues at coordinate 93,288 of NZ_JBMOWE010000010.1, forward strand.
TACGCTGCTGCGGGTTTCTGTCGGTATTGAAGATCACGAAGATTTAATTGCCGATCTGGATAATGCATTCCGGGTCGCAGCCGAGGGTTAAGCATGACGATTTCAGCAGGCGCGGGAACGCCGAACATCAGGCAGTTGCATAAGTTTGGCGGCAGCAGCCTGGCCGATGCGCGCTGCTATCAGCGCGTTGCCGGTATTATGGCGGACTACAGCCAGCCGGGCGACCTGATGGTGGTCTCTGCGGCAGGCTCAACTACCAACCAGCTGATTAGCTGGCTGAAGCTGAGCCAGAGCGATCGGCTTTCTGCGCATCAGGTGCAACAGGCCTTACGGCGCTACCAGAGCGAACTGATCAGTGCGCTGCTGCCTGCTGAGGTCGCAGAACCTTTAATCACCGCGTTTATCCGTGATCTGGAAAAGCTGGCCGCACTGCTGGATGCGCCGATCACCGATGCGGTCTATGCCGAAGTGGTCGGTCACGGTGAAGTCTGGTCGGCACGCCTGATGTCAGCGGTACTGAGCCAGCGTGACCTTCAGGCCTGCTGGCTGGATGCGCGTGAGTTTCTGCGCGCTGAACGTGCCGCACAACCGCAGGTAGATGAAGGGAAGTCCTGGCCACTGCTACAGACTCTACTGGCGCAGCATCCGCACAAGCGCATCGTGGTGACCGGATTTATCAGCCGCAACGACGCCGGTGAAACCGTCCTGCTTGGCCGCAACGGCTCCGACTATTCTGCCACGCAGATTGGCGCACTGGCGGGTGTCGGGCGGGTGACCATCTGGAGCGATGTGGCGGGTGTCTACAGTGCCGATCCCCGTAAAGTCTCTGATGCCTGTCTGCTGCCGCTGTTAAGGCTGGATGAAGCCAGCGAGCTGGCGCGCCTGGCTGCACCGGTTCTCCACACCCGTACTCTGCAGCCGGTTTCAGGCAGCGATATCGACCTGCAACTGCGCTGCAGTTATCAGCCGGAGCAGGGCTCAACCCGCATCGAGCGCGTGCTGGCCTCCGGGACGGGCGCGCGTATCGTCACCAGCCATGATGATGTTTGCCTGATTGAGATTCAGCTGCCAGAGCAGCATGACTTCGCCATCCTGCACAAAGAGATAGACCTGTTGCTGAAGCGCGCGCAGCTGCGTCCGCTGGCGTTTGGCGTTCATCCCGATCGTCAATTGCTGCAGCTCTGTTACACCGCCGAAGTGGTAAACAGCGCCTTTACGCTGCTACAGGATGCCGGTTTACCGGGCCATCTGCAGCTGCGCGACGGCCTGGCGCTGGTGGCGCTGGTTGGCGCAGGCGTTACCCGCAATCCGCTGCATACCCATCGCTTCTGGCAGCAGTTAAAGGATCAGCCAATTGAGTTCATCTGGCAGTCAGAAGAGCACATCAGCGTGGTCGCAGTGCTGCGCGTCGGCCCGACTCAGCATCTGATTCAGGGATTGCATCAGTCGCTGTTCCGGGCAGAAAAGCGCATCGGTCTGATGCTGTTTGGCAAAGGCAATATTGGTTCACGCTGGCTGGAGCTGTTTGCCCGCGATCAGGAAACGCTGTCAGCGCGGACCGGCTTTGAATTTGTGCTGGCGGGCGTCGCGGACAGCCGTCGCAGCCTGCTGAGCTATGACGGGCTGGAAGCCAGCCGGGCACTCGCCTTCTTTGATGATGAAGCGGTAGAGCGCGATGAAGAGTCGCTGTTCCTGTGGATGCGTGCTCACCCGTTTGATGACCTGGTGGTGCTGGATGTCACTGCCAGCACACCGCTGGCGCAGCAGTATCTCGACTTCGCCAGTCACGGTTTTCACGTTATCAGCGCCAATAAAGTCGCGGGAGCGTCTGACAGTCAGACCTGGCGCCAGATCCGCGATGCCTTTACCAAAACCGGACGTCACTGGCTCTATAACGCCACCGTTGGCGCAGGTTTGCCGATCAACTACACGGTGCGCGATCTGCGCGACAGCGGGGATACCATCCTGGCGATCAGCGGGATCTTCTCCGGCACGCTGTCGTGGCTGTTCCTGCAGTTTGATGGCACGGTGCCCTTTACCGAGCTGGTGGATCAGGCCTGGCAGCAGGGTTTAACCGAGCCCGACCCGCGCGCCGATCTCTCGGGTCAGGATGTGATGCGCAAGCTGGTTATCCTGGCGCGTGAGGCAGGCTACAACATCGAGCCGGATCAGGTGCGGGTGGAATCGCTGGTGCCCAGTAACTGTCAGCAGGGATCTGTCGACCACTTCTTTGAAAATGGCGAAGAGCTGAATGAGCAGATGCTGCAGCGGCTCGAAGCGGCGCAGGAGATGGACCTGGTGCTGCGTTACGTTGCCCGGTTTGATGCTAACGGCAAGGCGCGCGTGGGTGTTGAAGCGGTGCGTCCGGAACATCCGCTGGCCTCACTGCTGCCGTGCGACAACGTCTTTGCGATTGAGAGCCGCTGGTACCGCGATAATCCGCTGGTGATCCGCGGACCGGGCGCAGGCCGGGATGTCACCGCAGGCGCTATCCAGTCAGATATTAATCGCCTCGCACAACTGCTGTAACTCCTCCTCCTCAGGCGCTTCGGCGCCTGTTTTCAATGCGTTATCGCTCCCCTGTTGAATCTCCTTCATGTTGATTGAAAATTGATCACGACTGTCGACCATTTTTAAGTTGACGGCACAGTCAGATTACGTCATTTTGAACATCTGGACGTCTAAACGTGTAGATGTTCACAGGCCGATTGTTAATCGATGAGGGTGCAGGATGAGTTTCTTTCATGCCAATCAGCGCGAAGCGCTAAACCAGAGCCTGGCTGAGCTGAACGGGCAAATTAATGTTTCATTTGAGTTCTTTCCGCCTCGTACCAGCGACATGGAAGAGACCCTGTGGACCTCTATCGATCGCCTGAGCAGTCTGAAACCGAAATTCGTTTCTGTGACCTACGGTGCGAACTCAGGTGAACGTGATCGCACCCATAGCATTATCAAAGGCATTAAAGATCGCACCGGTCTGGAAGCTGCTCCCCATCTGACCTGTGTCGATGCCACGCGCGATGAACTGCGCACCATCGCTCAGGATTACTGGAACAACGGCATCCGTCACATTGTGGCGCTGCGCGGCGATCTGCCTCCTGGCAGCGGTAAGCCAGAAATGTACGGCAGCGATCTGGTTTCGCTGCTGAAAGAGGTGGGTGATTTTGATATTTCGGTTGCGGCCTATCCGGAAGTCCATCCCGAAGCGAAAAGCGCCCAGGCCGATCTGATTAACCTGAAGCGAAAAATCGATGCAGGTGCCAACCGGGCTATTACCCAGTTTTTCTTCGACGTTGAAAGTTATCTGCGTTTCCGCGATCGCTGTGTCGCGACCGGCATTGACGTGGAAATTGTGCCGGGCATTCTGCCGGTCTCTAACTTTAAACAGCTGCAACGCTTTGCCACGCTGACCAATGTGCGCGTGCCGGGCTGGATGAGCGCGATGTTCGCCGGTCTGGATGATGATCCGGAAACGCGGAAAATGGTGGGAGCCAATATCGCGATGGATATGGTGAAAATCCTGTCACGCGAAGGGGTGAAGGATTTCCATTTCTACACGCTGAACCGTGCCGAAATGAGTTATGCCATTTGTCACACCCTGGGCGTGCGTCCTGCTGCTGCTGCGGCTTAACCGCTCTGCTTCAGCCAATAAAAAAGTCGGGAGAGTCCCGACTTTTTTTGTTTTTACTGCACCACCGTTAACCGGTATTGCGCATGCCTGCCGCGACACCGGCAATGGTCACCATCAGCGCCTGCTCAACGCGGGCATCCGGTTCATCGCCATTCGCTTCCCGCGCGCGCGAACGATGCAGCAGTTCGGCCTGGAGTACGTTGAGCGGATCGGTATAGACGTTACGCAGTGCAATTGACTCGGCAATCCACGGCTGATCGGCCATCAGGTGTGAGTCATTGGCAATGGTCAGTACCGCTTTGATATCCGCATCAAGCTGATCGCGCAGCTGTTTGCCCAGCGGCCAGAGTGATTTCTCGACCAGACGCTGATCGTAATATTCCGCCAGCCACAGGTCCGCTTTTGAGAATACCATCTCCAGCATACCCAGACGGGTAGAGAAGAATGGCCAGTCGCGGCACATCGCTTCCAGCTGATCCTGATGACCGGCGGCCATCGCCTGTTGCAGGGCCGCACCGGCACCCAGCCACGCAGGCAGCATCAGACGGTTCTGCGTCCAGGCGAAAATCCATGGAATCGCACGCAGCGACTCTACGCCGCCGGTAGGTCGGCGCTTGGCGGGACGTGAGCCCAGCGGTAATTTACCCAGCTCCTGCTCTGGTGTCGCTGAGCGGAAATAGGGCACGAAGTCAGCATTTTCACGCACATAACCGCGATACATCGCACAGGAGTCGGCGGAGAGCTGATCCATAATGTCGCGCCATTCGCGTTTTGGCTCCGGCGGCGGCATCAGGTTCGCTTCCAGAATTGCGCCGGTGTAGAGCGACAGGCTGGCGATGGTGACGGCGGGTAAACCATATTTAAAGCGGATCATCTCGCCCTGTTCGGTCACGCGCAGACCGCCGCGCAGGCTGCCTGGTGGTTGCGACAGCAGCGCTGCATGGGCGGGTGCGCCGCCACGGCCAATGCTGCCGCCGCGTCCGTGGAACAGCGTCAGTGAAATCCCGGCCTTCTCACAGGTTTTAATCAGGGCATCCTGTGCCTGATATTGCGCCCAGCTGGCGGCCATCACACCGGCGTCTTTCGCCGAGTCAGAATAGCCAATCATCACCATCTGTTTGCCCTGAATTAAGCCGCGATACCAGTCGATGCTCAGCAGCTGGCTCATCACGTCATTGGCGTTATTCAGGTCATCAAGCGTTTCAAACAGCGGTGCAACCGGCATGGCATAGCCGATGCCTGCTTCTTTCAGCAGCAGATGCACGGCCAGCACGTCAGAAGGGGTTTTCGCCATGGAAATAACATAGGCGGCGATAGAACCCTGTGGCGCTTCAGCCGCGACGCGACAGGTCTCCAGCACTTCACGCGTTTCATCGCTGGGCTCCCAGCTGCGAGGCAGCAGCGGACGCTTGGAGTTCAGTTCACGGATCAGGAAGGCCTGCTTGTCCGCTTCGGACCAGCTTTCATAATCGCCGAGGCCCAGATAGCGGGTCACTTCAGCAATCGCTTCGGTGTGACGGGTACTCTCCTGACGCAGATCGATACGCACCAGCGGCACGCCGAAACATTTCACGCGGCGCAGCGTATCAAGCAACTGACCGTTGGCGATAATGCCCATGCCGCACTTTTGCAGTGACTGATAGATGGTAAACAGCGGATCCCACAGCTGATCGTTGGAGACCAGCAGATCGGCCGGGCGCGGCAGACGTTCACCTTTCAGGCGGCGTTCCAGGAATGACTGGGTAGTCATTAACTGGCTGCGCAGGCGTTTCAGGATCATACGATAAGGTTCAAGTGCTTCCGGATTGCCGCTGAGTTCCCGGATCTCTTCAGTGCACTCTGACATCGACAACTCAGAGATCAGTACGCCGATATCGCGCAGGAACAGGTCAGTGGCTTTCCAGCGACTCAGCTGCATAACGTGGCGGGTAATCGCCGCCGTAACGTTAGGGTTACCGTCGCGGTCGCCACCCATCCATGAGGTGAACTGAACCGGCACGAAATCGACCGGCAGCTTAATGCCGAACGCCTCTTCTACCTGCTCGTTCAGCTCACGCAGGAAAGCGGGTACGCCTTCCCACAGGCTGTTTTCCACCACGGCAAAGCCCCATTTGGCTTCGTCGATAGGGGTCGGACGATATTTGCGGATCTCATCGGTGTGCCACGCCTGTGCCACCAGCTGACGCAGACGGCGCATAATCTGGTTACGTTCGTAGTCGGAGACGTCGCTGTGATCGAGCTGTTTCAGGCAGCTGTTAACTTCGACCAGCTTGTGAATCAGCGTACGGCGGGTGATTTCAGTCGGGTGAGCCGTCAGCACCAGTTCCAGCGACAGCGACTCAATGGCCGCAAGGATGTCGCTTTCGCTGATATCTTTCTGCTGCTTCAGGGTATCAAAGGTCTTTTTCAGCAGTTCGGGATGGTTCTCACCCTCGCCACTTTGCGAGATGGTCTGATACTGCTCAGCCACGTTGGTGAGGTTCAGAAACTGGCTAAAAGCGCGTGCAACCGGCAGAAGCTCCTCATTGGAGAGGTTCTGCAGCGTATTGAGCAGTTCTTTACGATGAGTGTCATTTCCTGCACGGGATGACTTGGAGAGCTTACGGATGGTTTCCACCTGGTCGAGGATGTTCTCTCCCAGTGCATCCTTAATCGTATCCCCGAGCAGTTTGCCGAGCATACTGACATTACTTCGCATTGCGGAATATTGTTCGTTCATTGGACCCTGACACCCTTATCGTCTTGAAAAACTTCTACACCCGACCTTTCAGGCAGCAGAAAAATCAGCAACGCCATGTTCCCCCTAATCTACAGGGAACCGGCTCCGTTGCCGCCTGTCCACATTCTGAAACGCTCTGGATAATCACCCGGTGGGCATAACATCGTCTTTTATCTAGCCACGTAATGTTGCGTTCGTCAAATGCGTTAAAGTGTGCTGAAGATGTGGCTAAATAACGGAAATTCGTAGAATTTATCGGGAACAAAGCGGGATAAGTTATTCTTATTGCTAAATCCCGCAGAATGAAGGGGCATTTTACTGTTAATGCAGTGAAATGCCCCATTTGCTGTTAATCAGTGGCAAAAATGCTGCACAACTTGACTGATAAGCGCCCTTGTCGGCTTAATAAATGCAGTATCAATAAATTCGTCTGGCTGATGTGCCTGCTCAATCGACCCCGGGCCCAGTACCAGCGTTGGGCAGAGCTGCTGAATAAAAGGCGCTTCGGTGCAGTAGTTCACCACCTCAGTGGGTATACCCAGCAATTTCTCGACCACACTGACCAGTTCATGATCTGCCGGACATTCGTAGCCAGGAATCGGCGGATGCAGTTCAGCCACCGTGACACGGCCCGGCCAGCGCGCACTGACCGGTGCCAGCGCCTCGTTCAGTAGCCCATCGAGATCGTTCAGCGACAGACCCGGCAGCGGACGGATATCCATATGCAGTTCACAGCAGGCGCAGATACGGTTAGCGGCGTCACCGCCATGAATATGGCCGAAATTCATGGTGGGATAGGGGATGGCAAAGCCGTCATGGTGATAACGCTCCTGCAGCGTATTGCGCAGTTGCATCAGATGGGTGATCGACTCATGCATCAGTTCAATGGCGTTAACGCCACGTGCGGGATCGCTGGAGTGGCCCGATTTTCCCTCGATACGGATCACATTCGACAGGTGACCTTTGTGCGCACGCACCGGTTTAAGTGAGGTTGGTTCACCGATGATGGCGCAGTCGGGACGCAGCTGCGTCGACTCAGAAAAATATTTGGCGCCAGCCATGGTGGTCTCTTCATCGGCCGTAGCGAGGATATAGAGCGGCTTGCTCAGCGTGCTGACATCCACATCGCGCAGCGTATCGAGAATAAAGGCGAAGAAGCCTTTCATGTCTGCCGTGCCCAGGCCATAGAGCTTGTTGTCGTGCTCGGTCAGGGTAAAGGGATCGCGTGTCCAGCGGCCATCGTCAAAAGGAACGGTATCGGTATGACCTGCTAGCAGCAGGCCGCCCGCACCGCTTCCGGTACGCGCCAGCATATTAAATTTATTGCGGGTGCCGGGCACCGGCTGCACTTCAACGCTGAAGCCGAGGTCGCGGAACCAGCCGGCCAGCAAATTGATTAAAGTTTCATTACTCTGATCCAGTGCGGCATCGGTTGCGCTGATCGACGGTGTGGCGATTAACTGGCGGTACAGTTCAATAAAAGGCGGTAATTTTGTCTTCACTGTTGGCGGTCCTTGGGTTAGGATGTATCCATATTCATGCAGTAATAGTGAATAAAAATACATTAACGTCCTCTGCAAGGGAACCTTAAATCACTGCAGATGACAGGGCGGGTAACGGGGCAAGGCCGCGACCCGGAACGTGCGACTGTAAAAAGGGTTACAGCCTGATGTTGAATACGCTGATCGTTGGTGCCAGTGGTTATGCTGGTACAGAGCTTGCCACCTTCCTGAATCGCCATCCACATATCAACATAACCGCTTTGGCGGTTTCGGCGCAAAGCCCTGATGCCGGCAAGCGCCTCTCCGATCTCCATCCGCAGCTGAACGGTGTGGTGGATTTGCCGCTGCAGCCGCTGAGCAGCGCGGCCGAGTGGGCAGACAAGGTGGATGTGGTGTTCCTGGCGACGGCCCACGAAGTCAGCCACGACCTGGCGCCGGAATTTCTCAAGGCTGGCTGTGTGGTGTTCGACCTGTCGGGTGCGTTCCGCGTGAATGATGCTGATTTTTATACCCGCTTTTATGGCTTCACCCATCAGCATAGCGACTGGCTGGACAAAGCCGTTTACGGCCTTGCCGAATATCAGCATGAGAAAATCCAGCAGGCGCAGCTGGTGGCTGTGCCAGGTTGCTACCCGACCGCTGCGCAGCTGGCGCTGAAGCCCCTGGTGGATGCCGGACTGTTAAACGAGGCGCAGTGGCCGGTAATCAACGCCACCAGCGGCGTGAGCGGTGCCGGACGTAAAGCCAATGTCGGCACCAGCTTCTGCGAAGTGAGCCTGCAGCCTTACGGGCTGTTCAATCATCGTCATCACCCGGAAATCGTTGCGCACCTAGGTACGCCGGTGATCTTCACACCGCATCTGGGTAACTTCCCGCGCGGTATCCTGGCGACGATTACCTGCCGTCTGAAAGCGGGTGTCAGCCGTGAAGATATCGCCGCAGTTTTCCATCGCGCCTATGACAACAAGCCACTGGTGCGGCTCTACGAACAGGGCGTACCGGCGCTGAAAGCCGTTGTAGGTCTGCCTTACTGCGATATCGGTTTTGAAGTGCAGGGCGAGCATCTGATTGTCGTGGCAGCCGAAGATAATCTGCTGAAAGGCGCGGCATCGCAGGCGGTACAGTGCCTGAACATCCGGTTCGGCTTCCCTGAAACGCAGTCACTGATTTAACGGACAAATATACCATGACCAATCCATTGATTATCAAGCTGGGCGGTGTGTTGTTAGACAGCGAAGAAGCGCTGGCCCGCCTGTTTGAAGCGCTGCTGACCTACCGTAGCGCCCATCAGCGTCCGCTGATTATTGTCCACGGCGGCGGTTGCCTGGTGGATGAACTGATGAAAAAGCTGGCGCTGCCGGTGAAGAAGAAAAATGGCCTGCGTGTCACGCCAGCCGATCAGATCGACATTATTACCGGTGCGCTGGCGGGAACCGCGAATAAAACGCTGCTGGCCTGGGCAAAAAAATCGGGCATCAACGCGGTAGGCCTCTGCCTGGGCGATGCGGGCATCGTGAATGTCACACCGTTTGATGAAGAACTCGGCCACGTTGGCCACGCAATGCCGGGCGATCCGGCATTGCTGAACACCCTGCTGGCGGCCGGCTATATGCCGGTGGTGAGCTCAATTGGTATAACTGACAGCGGCGACCTGATGAACGTCAACGCTGACCAGGCGGCGACCGCACTGGCCTCGACGCTGGGCGCTGATCTGGTCCTGTTGTCAGACGTCAGTGGTATTCTCGACGGCAAAGGTCAGCGCATCGAAGAGATGACCGCCGACAAAGCTGAGCAGCTGATTACCCAGGGCATTATTACCGACGGCATGATTGTGAAAGTGCACGCTGCGCTTGATGCAGCGCGTACCCTGGGCCGCCCGGTGGATATTGCCAGCTGGCGTCACGCTGAGCGGCTGCCTGACCTGTTTAACGGCGTGTCGATTGGCACCCGGATTCTCGCTTAACGACTCTGATTCAAGGATTACGAAATGCAAACGCAAAACATCAAAAAAATCGTTCTGGCTTACTCCGGTGGTCTTGATACTTCGGCCATCATTCCATGGCTGAAAGAGAACTACGGCGGCTGTGAAGTCGTCGCTTTTGTCGCAGATATCGGTCAGGAGCGCGGCGATCTGGAAGGTGTAGAGAAGAAAGCCCTGCAGTCCGGCGCATCTGAATGCCACGTGGTTGACCTGCGTGAAGAGTTCATCAGCGACTATGTCTATCCGGTGCTGCAGACTGGCGCCCTCTATGAAGGCACTTATCTGCTGGGCACTTCAATGGCGCGTCCTATCATCGCTAAAGCACAGGTTGAGCTGGCGCTGAAAGTGGGTGCGGATGCGCTGTGTCACGGCGCTACCGGTAAAGGGAATGACCAGGTGCGTTTCGAAACCACCTACACCGCGCTGGCACCGCAGCTGAAAGTGGTGGCTCCGTGGCGTGAATGGAACCTGCGTTCACGTGAAGCGCTGCTGGACTACCTGAAAGAGCGCAACATTCCGACCACCGCGTCACTGGAGAAAATCTACAGCCGCGACGAAAACGCCTGGCACATCTCCACCGAAGGTGGCGTGCTGGAAAGCCCGGCCAATGCACCGAATAAAGATTGCTGGGTCTGGACTGTCGATCCGCTGGAAGCGCCTGACCAGCCTGAAGAAGTGACCGTAACCGTGGAAAAAGGTCGGGTCGTGGCGGTTAACGGCGAAAAACTGAGTCCGTTCCAGTGCCTGGAAAAACTTAACGTGCTGGGCGCAAAACATGGCGTCGGCCGTATTGATATCGTTGAAAACCGTCTGGTAGGGATTAAATCGCGCGGCTGCTACGAAACCCCTGGCGGCACCATCATGGTCAATGCGCTGCGTGCGGTTGAGCAGCTGGTGCTGGATCGCGATAGCTTCAAATGGCGTGAGCAGCTCGGCCACGAGATGTCCTATGTGGTTTATGACGGCCGCTGGTTCGCCCCGCTGCGTAAGTCGATTCAGGCCGCTGCCGAATCGCTGGCGGAAGAGGTTAACGGTGAAGTGGTGCTGCAGCTCTACAAAGGCCAGGCGACAGCCACCCAGAAGCGTTCCGCGAACAGCCTCTACTCGGAAGAGTTCGCCACCTTCGGTGAAGATGAAGTGTACGATCACCGTCATGCGGGAGGCTTTATCCGTCTGTTCTCGCTCTCTTCGCGTATCCGCGCCCTGAACGAGCAGAAGAAGTAATTTTCAGGCGAGGTGCGCCTCGCCTCACAGTTTCATTTCAGGGGCGGCATTTATGCCGCCCCTTGTTTAACGATTCAGAGGAGTTTTCACATGGCACTTTGGGGTGGACGGTTTACTCAGGCAGCGGATCAACGTTTTAAACAGTTCAATGACTCGCTGCGCTTCGATTACCGCCTGGCAGAGCAGGACATCATTGGCTCTGTTGCCTGGTCCAAAGCGCTGGTGACGGTAAATGTCCTGACTCAGGATGAGCAGCAGCAGCTGGAAGCGGCCCTGAATACGTTACTGGATGAAGTCCGTGAGGATCCTGAGCAGATTCTGCAGAGCGACGCCGAAGATATCCACAGCTGGGTTGAAGGCCAGCTGATCGACAAGGTGGGCGCGCTGGGCAAAAAACTGCACACCGGACGTAGCCGTAACGATCAGGTCGCGACCGATCTTAAGCTGTGGTGCAAGGTGCAGATTGAAGCGCTGCTGGGTGCCACCCGTGATCTGCAGCAGGCGCTGGTGGTCACCGCCGAAGCCAATCAGGATGCGGTGATGCCGGGCTACACACACCTGCAGCGTGCGCAGCCGGTGACGTTTGCGCACTGGTGCCTGGCCTACGTTGAAATGCTGGCGCGTGACGAGAGCCGTCTGCAGGATACGCTGAAGCGGCTCGATGTCAGCCCGCTGGGCTGTGGCGCACTGGCCGGTACCGCGTATGAGATCGATCGTCAGCAGCTGGCAGGCTGGCTGGGCTTTGCTTCTGCCACGCGCAACAGTCTGGATACCGTATCAGACCGCGATCACGTGCTGGAGCTGCTTTCTGACGCTGCCATCGGCATGGTGCATCTGTCGCGCTTCGCCGAAGATATGATCTTCTTCAACACCGGTGAAGCGGGCTTTATCGAACTGTCAGATAAAGTGACCTCCGGCTCATCGCTGATGCCGCAGAAGAAAAACCCGGATGCGCTGGAGCTGATTCGCGGCAAGTGTGGCCGGGTGCAGGGCGCGCTGACCGGCATGATGATGACGCTGAAAGGTCTGCCGCTGGCGTATAACAAAGATATGCAGGAAGACAAAGAGGGGCTGTTTGACGCGCTCGACACCTGGCTCGACTGTCTGCACATGTCAGTTCTGGTGCTGGATGGCCTGCAGGTTAAACGCCCGCGCTGCCAGGAAGCGGCTGAACAGGGTTACGCAAACTCCACTGAACTGGCTGACTATCTGGTCGCCAAAGGCGTGCCGTTCCGTGAAGCACACCATATCGTCGGGGAAGTGGTGGTGGCCGCTATCGGTCAGGGTGTGGCGCTGGAAGCGCTGTCGCTGGCACAGCTGCAGCAGTTCAGTGCGGTGATTGGCGAGGATGTCTATCCCATTCTGGCGCTGCAATCCTGTCTGGATAAGCGTAATGCGCAGGGCGGCGTCTCGCCACAGCAGGTTGCGCGTGCCATCGGTGACGCAAAGCAGCGTCTGGCGTAATTAACAGGCAAAAAAAAGCGGGCACATTAAATGCCCGCCAACCTCTAGCTTCAGAATTACTCATTTTTATAGGCACATCATCAAAGCGCCTGCTCTCCCGGCCGACGCTCAGATTCTCTTACGCTGACAGCAGATATTGCTGCAGATCCTCACTGCCGCCAATGTGACGACCCCCCATGAAGATCTGCGGTACCGTCGCCCGGCCTGAAACGGCGCGCAGACTCACGGTTGTTGCATCCTGTCCCAGCACGATCTCTTCGTACTGAATACCATGATCCATCAGCATCTGTTTTGCCTGGGTGCAGAAGGTGCAGCCAGGTTTAGTGAAGATTGAGACCGACTCCTGAGCTTTACACTCGGGCGCCAGATAGCGCAGCATGGTGTCGGCATCAGAGACCTCAAATGGGTCGCCCGGCTTGTTGGGCTCAACAAACATTTTCTCTACCACGCCGTTACGCACCAGCATCGAGTAGCGCCATGAACGTGGGCCAAAGCCGAGATCGGCTTTCTCAACCAGCATCTCCATGCCGCGGGTAAACTCGCCGTTGCCATCAGGGATAAAGGTAATGTTGTCTGCGCGCTGTTCTGCTTTCCAGGCGTTCATCACAAACGTGTCATTCACCGAGACGCACAGAATGCTGTCCACACCCTGCTGGGCAAACAGACCCGCTAATTCGTTGTAACGCGGCAGATGGCTGGAGGAGCAGGTCGGTGTGAATGCGCCCGGCAGTGAAAAAACGATGACCGTTTTGTCTTTAAACAGCGCTTCAGTGGTGACATCGACCCAGCGATCGCCCTGACGTGTGTGAAAAGTCACTGACGGAATAGCTTTACCTTCCTGACTTGCAAACATTTTTTTCTCCTGACATACCGCGTTCCATTTGATGTGCGCATTATTCCCAACCACCCTTGATAGGGCCAATCGTTCATTGCTATTCTATCTATCGCCACGGTCTATCGTGGCTTGGAGGGTAACAATGAATATTCGTGATCTTGAATATCTGGTTTCGCTTGCTGAACACCGTCATTTCCGCCGTGCTGCGGATGCGTGTCATGTCAGTCAGCCGACGTTAAGCGGGCAGATCCGTAAGCTGGAAGATGAGCTGGGTGTGATGCTGCTGGAGCGCACCAGCCGTAAAGTGCTGTTCACCCAGGCAGGTTTGCTGCTGGTGGATCAGGCGCGTACGGTGCTGCGTGAAGTGAAAGTGCTGAAAGAGATGGCCAGTCAGCAAGGGGAAGCGATGTCAGGTCCGCTGCATATCGGCCTCATCCCGACCACCGCGCCCTACTTATTGCCACAGATTATCCCGACGCTGCACCAGACATTCCCGAAACTGGAGATGTATCTGCACGAAGCGCAGACGCAGCAACTGCTGGCACAGCTCGATAGTGGCAAGCTGGACTGCGCGATTATCGCGCTGGTCAAAGAGAGTCAGGCCTTTATCGAAGTGCCGTTGTTTGATGAGCCGATGAAGCTGGCAGTCTATGCCGATCATCCCTGGTGCGATCGCGACCGGGTACCTATGTCCGATCTGGCAGGCGAGAAGCTGCTGATGCTGGAAGATGGGCACTGTCTGCGTGACCAGGCGATGGGGTTCTGCTTTGAGGCGGGCGCCGATGAAGATACCCATTTTCGCGCGACCAGTCTTGAGACGCTGCGCAATATGGTGGCGGCAGGCAGCGGGATTACGCTGTTACCGGCGCTGGCAGTCCCACCGGAGCGTATCCGCGACGGCGTCTGCTATCTCACCTGCTACAAACCGGTGCCACAGCGTACAATTGCGCTGGTCTATCGACCGGGTTCACCACTGCGCAGCCGTTATGAACAGCTGGCAGAGGCGATTAAAACCCACATGCAGCACTATTTCGACGCCGCGTTAAAACAGGCGGTTTAAGCCGTTTAACGCCGCAACGCGATAGGCTTCGGCCATGGTCGGATAGTTAAAGGTGGTATTCACGAAGTACTCAATCGTGTTGCCACCGTTTTTCTGCTCCATGATCGCCTGACCGATATGAATAATCTCGGCGGCACGTTCACCAAAGCAGTGAATTCCCAGAATCTCTTTGGTTTCCCGATGGAACAGAATCTTCAGGCTGCCAACGTTCATGCCAACGATCTGCGCTCGCGCCAGATGTTTGAACTGCGCGCGGCCTACTTCGTAAGGCACCTTCATTGCCGTCAGCTGCTGCTCGGTTTTACCCACGGAGCTGATTTCCGGAATGGTGTAAATCCCGGTTGGGATATCTTCAATCAGGTGCGCTGACGCTTCCCCTTTGATAATCGCCTGAGCGGCAATACGGCCCTGATCGTAGGCGGCTGAGGCCAGGCTTGGATAGCCAATCACGTCACCAACGGCATAAATGTGCGGCTGAGCCGTCTGATACATGCTGTTCACTTTCAGCAGGCCACGACCATCCGCTTCCAGACCCACATTTTCCAGCGACAGCGAATCGGTGTTGCCGGTACGGCCGTTGGCGTAAAGCAAGCAGTCGGCTTTCACTTTCTTACCCGACTTCAGATGCATGATGACGCCATCTTCCACCCCTTCGATCTTCTCAAACTCTTCGTTGTGACGAATTACCACGCCGCTGTTCCAGAAGTGGTAAGAGAGAGAGTCAGACATCTCCTGATCAAGAAACGCCAGCAGGCGATCGCGGGTGTTAATCAGGTCAACTTTGACGTTCAGGCCACGGAAAATCGACGCATATTCACAGCCAATCACGCCCGCGCCATAAATAATGACGTGGCCTGGTTCGTGGTGCAGATTGAGAATAGAGTCGGAGTCATAAACGCGTGGATGGGTAAAGTCGACATTGTCAGGATGGTAAGGTCGTGAACCACAGGCGATAACAAACTTCTCTGCCGTCAGCGTCTCACGCGTGCCATCCGGTTGCTCAATCTCAATGGTGTTGGCATCAACAAAATGCGCATCGCCCTGATAAAGTTCACAACGGTTACGCTCGTAGAAGCCCTGACGCATGGCTGTCTGCTGGCTGATCACGTTTTCAGTGTGATTGAGAATGTCGGCAAAAGAGGAGCGAAGCAGTCGGGTATGATCGCTGTAGAGCGGATTTTGGTTGAATTCAATAATGCGACTGACGGCGTGGCGAAGGGCTTTAGAAGGGATGGTGCCCCAGTGCGTACAACCGCCGCCGATGTTGTGGTAGCGTTCAATCACGGCGATGCGCGCTCCCTGTTTTACCAGCCCCATCGCCGCCCCTTCACCGCCGGGCCCTGAGCCAATCACAATGGCATCGTAATCGTAAGACTTTTGCATACCGATACGTCCTATTATTTATACATTTTTACAACGAGATTCTAACATCTCGTCGCGTACTTCTGAATTCTATCAGCGATTTTCATCACATTTTGACAAAGAGTGAGGTTCACAGGCGGTGACAAAGATTGCCAATCTGTACGCTGAAAATTTTGATATAGTGCCTGCTTAACACCGCTAAAGGCAGAGAGAATGGGCGTCAGAGCGCAACAAAAAGAACGTACACGACGTACACTGATTGAAGCAGCGTTCAGTCAGCTCAGCGCCGAGCGCAGTTTTGCCAGTCTGAGTTTGCGGGAGGTTGCCCGTGAAGCAGGGATTGCACCTACCTCCTTTTATCGTCATTTCAAGGATGTTGATGAGCTTGGCCTGACGATGGTAGATGAAAGCGGGCTGATGTTGCGACAGCTGATGCGCCAGGCGCGCCAGCGTATTGCCAAAGGCGGCAGCATCATTAAAACGTCGGTGTCGACCTTTATGGAGTTTATCGGCAACAATCCCAACGCTTTCCGCCTGTTACTGCGTGAACGTTCCGGCACCTCTGCCGCTTTTCGTGCCGCCGTGGCGCGTGAAATTCAGCACTTTATCGCTGAACTGGCCGATTATCTTGAGGTCGAAAATCGCATGCCGCGCAGTTTTACCGAAGCGCAGGCTGAAGCGATGGTGACCATTGTTTTCAGCGCCGGTGCAGAAGCACTGGATGTTGATGCTGAGCAGCGACGTAAGCTTGAGGATCGGCTGGTGTTACAGCTGCGTATGATCGCCAAAGGCGCTTATTACTGGTACCGCCGGGAGCAAGAGCGACTGGCGGCCACCCTGGAAAAACCCGAAGAGCAATGAGTAAGGATCAGTCCATGACCCACCCAGGTACTCGCGATAAAAGCACACTGGTACTGGCTTTTATTACCGGCTTAGCAATTAACGGCTCGTTTTCTGTGCTGTTCAGCGCCTTTGTTCCATTTTCGATTTTTCCGCTGATTGCGCTGGGTCTGGCGGCCTGGTGTCTGCATCAGCGCTACCTCAACACCAATATGCCGGACGGTATGCCAGGACTGGCAGCGGCGTTTTTCCTGCTGGGGATTCTGGTTTATAGCGCGCTGGTGCGGGCAGAATACCCGGATATTGGCTCCAACTTCGTTCCCACCGTTCTGATGGTAGCGCTGGTGTTCTGGATTGCGACGCGTTTTAAGCGCAAGCGTAATCAGTAGTGATAAAAAAACGGGAACCTCAGGGTTCCCGTTTTTGTTTACGCTTTACGTGTCAGCAGGACACCGCATTCCATATGGTGGGTATAGGGGAACTGATCAAACAGCGCCAGCCGCGTCACATCGTGCGTTTCCGCCAGCGTCTGCAGATTGTCGCTGAGGGTCTGCGGATTGCAGGAGATATAAAGGATGCACGGATACGCCTGCACCATTTTCACCGTCTCTTCATCCAGTCCGCTGCGCGGCGGATCGACAAAAATCGTCTCGCATTCGTAGCTGGTCAGGTCAATTCCTTCCAGACGATTAAAGCTGCGCACGCCATTCATCGCCTGGGTAAACTCTTCCGCCGCCATACGAATGATCTGCACGTTATCAATCTGGTTCACGGCAATATTGTATTGTGCTGACGCAACAGAGGGCTTGGCGATCTCAGTCGCCAGAACGCGGCGGAAATTGCGTGCCAGTGCCAGCGAGAAGTTGCCATTACCGCAGTAGAGTTCCAGCAGGTCGCCCTGTGAATCCTGCGTCACATCCAGCGCCCACTCCAGCATCTGAATATTCATCGCCGCATTAGGCTGGGTAAAACTGTTTTCGACCTGACGATAGATAATCTCGCGACCCGCTACCGGCAGACACTCATCAACGTAGTCGCGATCCAGACAGATTTTGGTTTTGGTGGCGCGACCAATCAACTGCACATCCAGCCCTTCCGCGCGAAGCTGGTCACGCAGCGCCACGGCTGCCTGCTGCCACTCATCATCCAGTTTGCGGTGATAGAGCAGCGAAATCACAATCTGATTGCTCAGGGTCGACAGATAGTCGATCTGGAACAGTTTATGACGCAGGGTACGGTTATCACGGATCGCGGCGATCATCTTTGGCATCAGCTGATTGATCAGCTGGCTGGCCGCCGGGAACTGATCAACACGGATCCGCTCGCGTGTCTGCTGATCAAAGATGATGTGATAGATATCATCGCCGTCGTGCCACAGGCGGAATTCGGCGCGCATCCGATAGTGGCTGACCGGTGAACGGAACACCTCCACGTCGGGCGCAGCAAACGGTGTCATCATCGTCTCTAAACGACTGACTTTTTCCGCCAGCTGTGCGTCATAGTCTTCAATGGGGAGATGTTCGGGTGTCATGAGCAATCCTGATTAATAGCTTACCAGCGGGCGATTGTAGGCATTCACTTGCTGATGTCCAGTCCCGCAGCGAGAAGATGTTTGGCAGTCTGGACTTCCGTATCTCCACTCCGTAGACTGCAGACGCCGGCCTCAAGCCCGAGTTAATAGGGAATCCAGTGTGAATCTGGAGCTGACGCGCAGCGGTAAGGAATGTCGTGATGAGTGCAATTGCAGACACTGTCCTGTGGGATGGGAAGTCATCATCACTTATGGTTCCCAGCCCGAAGACCTGCCGGTGTAACGTCGCTACTCGTACAATCATCGCGTGCTATTGATTGTCGGCCTGCGGCATCCTGCTTCGTCTTATGGATGCGATAAAAATGACAAAAAAAACTGCTTCGCTGTTCGCTCTGAGCGCAACGGCGATTTCTCTCTGGGCGCAATACGGTTTTGCTCAGGGGAATGATGATACGCAAATAGTCACCGCCAACCGTTTTGCTGAACCTGTTTCAGGTGTGCTGGCACCCACCACTGTCGTCACACGTGATGAGATTGATCGCTGGCAGGCCAAAAGCCTGACCGATGTGATGCGCCGCCTGCCGGGTGTCGATGTCGCGCAAAGTGGCGGGTTAGGGCAGCAGAGTTCGCTGTTTATTCGGGGCACCGAATCGAGACATGTACTGATCCTGATTGATGGTATCCGGCTTAATCAGGCGGGCATCACCGGTTCGTCTGACCTCAGCCAGATCCCGCTGTCACTGGTGCAGCGCATCGAATATATTCGCGGTGCGCGTTCTGCAGTCTACGGTTCCGATGCGATTGGCGGCGTGGTGAATATCATTACGGGCCGATCGCAACCCGGCACCACGCTGACGGCGGGCGTCGGGTCCAACGGCTATCAATCCTACGACGGCTCAACCCAGCAGATGCTGGGCGATGCGACAAAGCTCACTCTGGCAGGCAACTACACCTATACCAAAGGGTATGACGTGGTGGCGGGTTATCCCAATGACTTTAGCCCGGCGCAGCACGATCGCGACGGCTTCATGAGCAAAACCCTGTATGGCAACCTTGAGCATCAGTTCAGCGATGAGCTCA
This sequence comes from Pantoea sp. BJFS-204, assembly GCF_049310725.1. Classification (NCBI taxonomy): domain Bacteria; kingdom Pseudomonadati; phylum Pseudomonadota; class Gammaproteobacteria; order Enterobacterales; family Erwiniaceae; genus Pantoea; species Pantoea sp. BJFS-204. The sequence continues at coordinate 112,517 of NZ_JBMOWE010000010.1, forward strand.
GTGGTTTTGTGCGCGGCTACGGGTTTGATAACCGCACCGCCTACGACGGTTCATACACCTACGATAATAATTTCAATATTATCGGGCTGGCGGATACCCGCCAGCTCTATAGCCAGACCTGGGACACCGGGTTACGCTTCAATCGTGACTTCTACTCTACCCAGCTCATCGCCAGTTATGGCCATACCAAAGACATTAACTACGATCCGCGCAATGGCCGCTACGGTGCCGCGTCCACCTTTGATGATGTCACCCAGTACAATCTGCAGTGGGGCAACACCGTGCAGGTGGGGCAGGGGGCGATCAGCGCGGGTATCGACTGGCAGAAAGAGACGACCGAGCCGGGCACGAACTATTTGTCAGATGGCTATGAGCAGCGTAATACCGGTCTCTACCTGACCGGCCAGCAGCAGTTTGGCAGCGTCACCCTTGAAGGTGCGGTACGCGGTGACGACAACAATCAGTTTGGCTGGCATAACACCTGGCAGACGGCGGCCTCATGGGAGTTTATCTCCGGCTACCGCGCGTTCGCCTCTTATGGCACCGCTTTTAAAGCACCTAATCTGTCGCAGGTTTACAGCCCGGTTTATGGCAATCGCGACCTCGATCCTGAAAAAAGTAAGCAGTGGGAAGGCGGCTTTGAAGGGCTGAGCGGACCGGTGAACTGGCGTGTGTCGGGCTATCGCAACGACATCGATAATCTGATTGATAATGATCCGGCGACTTTCCGTTACTACAACATTAAGCAGGCCCGCATTAAAGGCGTTGAAGCGACTGCAGGATTCGACACCGGGCCGCTGGCGCATCAGCTCTCTTATGATTATGTCGACGCACGGGATGGCAGCACCGATCAGCCGCTCGTACGCCGGGCTAAGCAGCAGGTGAAATATCAGCTCGACTGGACGCTGTATGAGTTTGACTGGTCAGTTACCTACCATTATCTGGGTGACCGTTATGATACGGACTTTAACAGCTCTCCCAGCCGTCGCGTGAAGTTAGGTGGCGTCAGCCTGTGGGATCTCGCCGTCTCATATCCTGTCACTTCACAACTCACGGTTCGTGGTAGAATTGCCAACCTGTTCGATAAAGATTACGAGACAGTGTATGGCTATCAGACACCAGGACGAGAGTATTACCTCAGCGGCAGCTATAACTTCTGATTTGCGTCCCACCGTGCTGGTGTTTGATTCCGGCGTCGGTGGGCTTTCTGTCTATGATGAGGTCCGTCAGCTGTTGCCGGATCTTCATTATCTTTACGCCTTCGATAACGCTGGCTTCCCTTACGGTGAGAAAAGCGAGACTTTCATTGTGGATCGGGTGGTCGCTATCGTTGAGGCCATTACCCGCAGCTATCCTCTCTCGTTAGTGATCATCGCCTGTAATACGGCCAGCACCGTTTCATTGCCCGCTTTACGTGAACGTTTTGCCTTTCCGGTTGTGGGGGTGGTTCCGGCGATTAAACCGGCCGCGCGCCTGACGCGAAATGGCGTAGTGGGCTTGCTGGCGACGCGTGCCACGGTGCGCCGTCCTTATACCCATGAGCTGGTGTCGCAGTTTGCCGGTTCCTGCAAGATAGAGATGCTGGGATCAGCGGAGCTGGTTGAACTGGCAGAAGCGAAGCTCCATGGTGCGGAGGTGGCTCTGGATGAGGTGCGCCGTATTGTTCAGCCGTGGCTGCGGATGGCGGAACCACCGGACACGGTCGTTTTAGGCTGTACGCACTTTCCTTTACTGCGCGAAGAGTTGCAGCAGGTGTTACCGGAAGGGACGCGTCTGATTGATTCCGGTGCGGCAATTGCACGACGTACAGCCTGGCTGCTGGAGCATGAAGCACCTGAAGTGCATTCATCGCAGCAGAACATTGCATTTTGTACGGAGCTGGATGGCGAAGCGGTACAATTATCACCCGTTTTACGGCGTTATGGCTTCCCGTTGCTGGAAAAACTGGCGCTTTAGCGGCTTTTAGCTGAAAAAATCAGCACTCGGAATTTTATTTGAAATTAGCACTTGTCACCCTCCGAGAACTCCCTATAATGCGCCTCCACTGACACGGCACAACGGCTTACGAAGCGCCGGGTTGAGTAGGTTCGAAATCATACGAACCAGTGAGTTAAGCGAAAATAAATGCTTGACTGACAATGCGGAAAGCGTAATATACGCAGCCCGCGCCGCAGTAAATCGCGGCATGCTCTTTAACAATTTATCAGACAATCTGTGTGGGCACTCGCAGGATTGATATCAGCGTCTCCGGACGTAAAAAAATATCAAGCCTCACGAGTGAACACATAATGAAATTCATTATGACGTTTTACAGATGAGCACCGCTTAACTTGTTTAAGCAAATCAAACTTAAATTGAAGAGTTTGATCATGGCTCAGATTGAACGCTGGCGGCAGGCCTAACACATGCAAGTCGGACGGTAGCACAGAGAGCTTGCTCTTGGGTGACGAGTGGCGGACGGGTGAGTAATGTCTGGGGATCTGCCCGATAGAGGGGGATAACCACTGGAAACGGTGGCTAATACCGCATAACGTCGCAAGACCAAAGAGGGGGACCTTCGGGCCTCTCACTATCGGATGAACCCAGATGGGATTAGCTAGTAGGCGGGGTAATGGCCCACCTAGGCGACGATCCCTAGCTGGTCTGAGAGGATGACCAGCCACACTGGAACTGAGACACGGTCCAGACTCCTACGGGAGGCAGCAGTGGGGAATATTGCACAATGGGCGCAAGCCTGATGCAGCCATGCCGCGTGTATGAAGAAGGCCTTCGGGTTGTAAAGTACTTTCAGCGGGGAGGAAGGCGATGCGGTTAATAACCGCGTCGATTGACGTTACCCGCAGAAGAAGCACCGGCTAACTCCGTGCCAGCAGCCGCGGTAATACGGAGGGTGCAAGCGTTAATCGGAATTACTGGGCGTAAAGCGCACGCAGGCGGTCTGTTAAGTCAGATGTGAAATCCCCGGGCTTAACCTGGGAACTGCATTTGAAACTGGCAGGCTTGAGTCTTGTAGAGGGGGGTAGAATTCCAGGTGTAGCGGTGAAATGCGTAGAGATCTGGAGGAATACCGGTGGCGAAGGCGGCCCCCTGGACAAAGACTGACGCTCAGGTGCGAAAGCGTGGGGAGCAAACAGGATTAGATACCCTGGTAGTCCACGCCGTAAACGATGTCGACTTGGAGGTTGTTCCCTTGAGGAGTGGCTTCCGGAGCTAACGCGTTAAGTCGACCGCCTGGGGAGTACGGCCGCAAGGTTAAAACTCAAATGAATTGACGGGGGCCCGCACAAGCGGTGGAGCATGTGGTTTAATTCGATGCAACGCGAAGAACCTTACCTACTCTTGACATCCAGCGAACTTAGCAGAGATGCTTTGGTGCCTTCGGGAACGCTGAGACAGGTGCTGCATGGCTGTCGTCAGCTCGTGTTGTGAAATGTTGGGTTAAGTCCCGCAACGAGCGCAACCCTTATCCTTTGTTGCCAGCGATTCGGTCGGGAACTCAAAGGAGACTGCCGGTGATAAACCGGAGGAAGGTGGGGATGACGTCAAGTCATCATGGCCCTTACGAGTAGGGCTACACACGTGCTACAATGGCGCATACAAAGAGAAGCGACCTCGCGAGAGCAAGCGGACCTCACAAAGTGCGTCGTAGTCCGGATCGGAGTCTGCAACTCGACTCCGTGAAGTCGGAATCGCTAGTAATCGTGGATCAGAATGCCACGGTGAATACGTTCCCGGGCCTTGTACACACCGCCCGTCACACCATGGGAGTGGGTTGCAAAAGAAGTAGGTAGCTTAACCTTCGGGAGGGCGCTTACCACTTTGTGATTCATGACTGGGGTGAAGTCGTAACAAGGTAACCGTAGGGGAACCTGCGGTTGGATCACCTCCTTACCTGAAGATACCTTCCCGCGCAGTGTCCACACAGATTGTCTGATAAAAAGTAACGAGCAGAAAAAACCTCTACAGGCTTGTAGCTCAGGTGGTTAGAGCGCACCCCTGATAAGGGTGAGGTCGGTGGTTCAAGTCCACTCAGGCCTACCAAATTTCTTCTCATGCTGCGTTATGCGCGCGGTCGTTTACCTGAGTAAACGTCCCTTCCGCATGCCTTGCCTGAAAAGAAATTGCATCCTTCTCCTGAAGAATGTAACTCGGTTGAGTGGTAGTAGTGGTCTCTGCAGTAACTGTATGGGGCTATAGCTCAGCTGGGAG
>NZ_JBMOWE010000011.1:0-90632 GCF_049310725.1 Pantoea sp. BJFS-204
GCGGACTAAATGCAGGCCAAGATTCGGTATGAGCGAGGAGCAGAAATTTTGACATGAGCTACCCACTTGCCTTATAAAATTGTTTTCACAACAAAGGGATATTGAAATGAAGATCTATACTTACCCCAAAAGCCGATCATTAAGAGTACTCTGGGCTCTTGAAGAAATGGGAGTGAATTACGAGTCTATCAGAGTCGATCTTTTGAACCCTGCTTCTGAGGTTAAATCACCCCATCCATTGGGAAAAGTTCCTTTTTTGACCGATGGTGAAGTGTCAATCAGTGAAACCTTAGCGATCTGTATTTACCTGTGTGAACAACATAAAAACATCTCTATTTATCCCGCAACTGCTGAAGAAAAATCCTCCGTTAATTCGTGGTTAAGCTTCACGCTATCCGATCTGGAAGCCCCCGTCTGGAGTCTGCTCAAACATGTTGTCTTCACTCCCGAAAATCAACGTTCCCTAGATTTAATGAATTACCTCAGTAAGGAAGCAGATAAAGTTATCTCTCAGATTAGGTTTAACCCAACTCAAACATGGATTGCGAGTAACAACTTTACACTGGCCGATATTTTTCTTTCTCATACGTTGTTATGGGCAAAACTGTGCGGATTGGAAATCACCGAAGAGCTTGATAGCTACATATCAAGAGCAACGAGTCGCCCCGCTTTCTTAAAGGCTCAGGAAATAAATAATCGCTAATCAGGTTTTGTCATCTCTTAAGGATGCATTGATGTCCGCTTCTGGCACATAGCGGACTCTTAGTTAAAGAGTTCCCTCAATTACTCTAAAATTATTTTATTCCTGGGATATCTTTTATTCTCGTTGTGTAGCGCGGCGACAGCATTCCGCGCTTCATCTGCCAAGAACTGTCGCGATTTCCCTGACCCGCGAACCAGACCTTTCCTTTGCCTGAGCGATTGATGCCGTCCAGCGCTGCCATTAAAGCATCAGAGTTCGCGCGCGGCTGCTGCTCACTAAACATGTCAAACTGCGCCACGCCTGACTGGTAAAAATCGGCCAGCATGACCCCTGCTTTGGCATACCTGTAGCCTTCACGCCAGATAGTACTGAGGCCTCGAAGAGCTGATTCGATAATGTCCCGCGTGTCATTCGTCGGATAATCGCATATGCGGGAAGCAGTATTCGAATACTGCGGTTCATCACCGTGGCGACCGGTGGCGATCGAGACGCTTATATGGCGGCAGCGCGAATTCTGCTCTCTGAGTTTTTCCGCCGCGCGCGTGGCATACAGCACCACGGCCTGCTGCATTTTCTCCAACTGTGTAACGCGCTGGCCAAAAGAACGTGAGTTAACGATCTGCTGCTTGGGCGGAGGTGCGTCTTCAAGTGCCAGGCAGGATTCTCCGTTGAGTTCACGCGCGGTGCGCTCGACGATAACGTCGAAGTTCTTGCGTATCATGCTGACGTTGCTGTCAGCAAGCTGCAGGGCCGTGGTGATTCCCAGCTGGTTCATGCGCAGACTGATCCGCCGGCCAATGCCCCAGATATCACTGACATCAGTCAGATGAAGGAGTTTTCGTTGTCGGCTTCTGTCTGACAGATCTACGACGCCATTCGTCTGCGTCCATTTTTTAGATGCATGGTTGGCCAGTTTGGCCAGGGTTTTAGTCGGCCCGAACCCCACGCCGACTATCAGCCCGGTTTCCTTTCGGATACGCTCACGCATCTGGTGTCCGAATGTCTCAAGCGGGATCAGATTGCCAATGCCGGTGACGTCCAGAAATGACTCATCAATGGAGTAAACCTCCTGTCCAGCAGCCATCTCGCCCAGTATGGCCATCATGCGTGCAGACATATCGCCGTTTATGTGGAATGGAAAACTACAGTGGTAATCGTGATTAATTGACTGCAGACAGGAACATGAAGCTGATGTAAACACACGCTTTATGCATGCATTAGCTGTGAAAAACGAGAGAGTAAGCTCTTTTGCCTGAACTATAAGGTGGTCACGACTATGAATTACTCAAACCTGCAAATGATATGGCCAAGTCAACCATGCACAGACATTTGTAACCGTTGGATTCACAGGTGTTGCTGCTGACCAGTCAGGTGATTATGGAATGAATAGTACATGAATTGCCCCTCTATTCATGACATGACAGTTTAACTTGTCGAGATAATATTCATTCATGATTATCCAGATATTTACCTGTCAGAAGTGCAGTCTGGGCAAATCACTTTAGTCAGCTTTCACACATTGTGCATTTATCCGTACAGGCACCAGTCAGCCGGTGATACGTATGGAGTTAGTGGACTTTCATTAAATAACATTATCGTATACACAGCCGGAGTCTAGATATGTCTTTTTCACAAGCGGTCAGCGGCCTTAATGCTGCATCAAGTAACCTGGATGTTATAGGTAACAATATTGCAAACTCCGCCACTGCGGGCTTTAAAGCCAGCACGGCTGCCTTTGCGGATGTTTTTGCGGGGTCTGGCGTGGGCCTTGGCACTAAAGTGGCTGCAGTCATTCAGAACTTTACAGACGGTAATACCACCACAACCAGTCGCGGTTTGGATGTGGCTATAAGCAATGGTGGCTTTTTCCGCCTCCAGGACAATGCGGGTAATACTTATTACAGCCGCAATGGTCAGTTTACGCTGACGTCAGACCGGAAAATCGTCAATACCAGTGGAATGGCTCTGACAGGATACCCGGTCGCTGGTACACCGCCAGTTGTTCAGACAGGTGCCAACCCCGTAGAACTCACCGTTCCCTCGACGGCAATGTCAGCGAACCCGACGTCCACCGGCGCACTGGAGGCTACCCTTAATTCATCTTATAACGTTCCTACAGTCACTCCCTTCGACACAGCAAATGTAGACAGCTACAGCGATAAGACATCCATGAGCGTTTACGATTCGCTTGGGAATACGCATCAGCTTGATTTATATTTTGTTAAAACTGGTGATAATGCATGGACACTGCATCCGGTGGACAGTACAACCGGCGTTGCCAGTCCGGCGACAAATCTGACTTTCACATCAAGTGGTATACTCAATGGTACGGGCAATGTATCCGTGGACATCGGCGCACTGAACGGTTCAGCAGCTAACCAGACGATGCAGTTGAGTCTGCTAGGCTCAAAGCAGCAGAATACCGGTACCAAAAGTACATTTGGTAATCCTTCACAAGATGGTTATGCGCCGGGTGAGCTTACCTCATATGTAATTAACAATGATGGGACAATATCAGGCAGCTATTCAAACCAGAAAACCCAGCTTCTGGGTCAGATAGTTATGGCTAACTTCTCAAACGCTGAAGGGCTTAAGTCAGAAGGAAATAACGTCTGGTCTGCAACAGCAGCATCAGGTCAGGCTCTGGTCGGTCTTGCCGGCACAGGAAATCTGGGCACGCTGACTTCAGGTGCGCTTGAGGCGTCGAACGTGGATCAAAGTAAAGAACTGGTCAATATGATTGTTGCTCAGCGTAACTATCAGGCTAACGCTCAGACCATTAAGACGCAGGATCAGATCCTCAACACCCTGGTCAACCTGCGTTAATCTTATACAGATATCTTCCCTCAGGATTCGAAACGGGGGAAGATAGTTCTGCAAGATTCTGGAAGGAAACTTATGACAGTCATACTGTTTCACTGCACTTTTACTGACAGGAACATGTCCGGTCACGTTCACAGCTATACTCCGCACAAAGCAGAGTATGTTTATGGCGCATGCCTGCTTCAGTCAGGACACGGCGAAACCCGTGTTACGGGTGGAATTATTGTTCAGACCAGCGTGCATGACAGCGATACCGGTTTTATTGATGAACTGGTGCAGTCCTCACTGCGATGCCCCCACCTGGTCCCGCTCACTGCTGAGCCCTTTACGCTGCAGCCATTCCGACTGCCGGTTCTGAATACTCAGCTCCCGCTGGAAGAAATGAAGTATTATGAGCTGATGTTTGAGAAATATTTGTCACTGGCTCAGCAGGGGAGCTTCGCCAACTGAAGTCCGGAGCGCAATGCCGCGTTCAGTGTGATTCTGCTGTTTCCCAGTTTACCGTTATCTGCGTCGTTCCGGTTCCCGTCATGCTGATAACAGGCTTATCGCTGGTCAGTCCATAATAAAGCTGAAAGGGCTGACCTGCATCCTGTCCTCTGAAGAAAAGAGTTGAACCTGTCTGCTGACCAGAAATATCCGTACAGTTATCGGTAGCCCCGTGGCACAGTCTCACTGACAGAGTGCCCCGGCCGCGCAGGTCTCCCGGGCCCAGAGCATATTCATAATAAACTACGGATACTTTCGCGCCCGCTTCCGGAAGAGCTGTTACCGGAAACTGATATTCGTACCATTGATTTGCTGTTCCCAGTTTCATGGTTTCAGAAGGCTTGCTGTTATAAGCTCCTCCTTCAGCGGCCAGAGTCTGTGTTGACGTAATCAGAAGAGCAAAAAAAATAATGACACTGCTCCTGGTATTGACCATGGAATGCTCCTGCAAGTTTACGAAAACTAAGGCCGGCCGGGCCAATTAATCTGTTTATTGTGTTTATTGCAACGACGGGATAAGAATCTCTCCCGGAAGAAGCCCCTCAACGACAATTCCTGCCGGAACGGTTTCTTTCAACGTCACAAAAACCCGGCGAGGTTTTGTATCCGTTTTTTCACGATAAACTACATAGCTGTTGCCACTGCCATCATCCTTAATGCTCTGCGCGGGCAGAACCATGCCATGGGCATCTGAATATGTCAGGATCTGCACATCTGCGCTCATGCCAAGCCGTACGTTGCCCAAAGTTTCCGGCGGGAAATTCAGGGATGCGATTACATCGTATGTTATTGTGCCTGATGCTTCATCTTTTGCAGAAGGCTGTGATGCTATCCGTATGATTTTTCCTGACAGTTTTTCGCCTGGCAGTCCATCACTAGTCACCTTTACATTCATACCTTCTTTGAGAAAGCGAACATCGCCTTCCTGAACGCGAGCTCTGACAAGAAAACGGTCAAGTCGTGTCAGATTGAATACAGGTGCACCCTGCATAACCTGCTGTCCGGGTATCGCATTAAGACTTTTCGCACCGCCCGGCAGGGCGGCTGGCAGCAAAAGTCCGTCAAAAGGTGCGCGAACCTCCTTTCTGGCAGCCTGGCTAACAAGTGAGTTGTACTGCGTTTTTGCATTGAGTAACACCATTTGTGCAATGCGCATATTGTTGCCATCAGCATCAGACAGGGCCTGCGCAAGCGCATCTCTTGAGTTCTGTAGTTCTTCAGCCTGTGTTCTGACCTGCATACGAAGAGCATCCAGTTCGCTGCGTGCGACAATACCTCTTTCGTAGAGCGCTTTTGTTTCATGCAAATTTGCCTGCGTATCCCCAAGCTCAGCTGCGGCGATATTAATCTGCCGGCGCAAACGGGTGATTTCAGGAGAACTCATCCAGTGCTCAAGCCTGTTAACTTCGCTTTGCGCTTTTAACTGATCTGAAAGTGCCGTCCTGATACGAACCTCTAACTGTGCAGGATCTATTGCAAATATAAGTGTGCTGGCTTTAACGCGGCTGCCTGGTGCCGGTCCGACCTTACTGATGACCCCATCAAATGGTGCACTCAGGGTTACGTCTTCTTCGGCCTCAATGTGACCTGCCAGCCCCATAAATTTACTGACCGGGGCATAATTAACCGGTAGCCACGTTTCCAAGGAACCTGTTTCTCCTGGTTCATTCCTGTCATGAAAACCGATGATAAGGCATGATCCGGCCAGAAGAAAAACAGCCAAAAGCAGGCTCCCCAGTACCGCCTTATTCCTGCCCGGCATCGTTTTCCTTATCATTCAGCATAATGCCCCAGCTCTGAAGCGTTGTTCCCATGATTTCATCGAGTTCAGTCAGTGAATTCTGATAGCTGATGGCCGCAGCCAGCCGTGCACTTTCTGCGTTTCTCAAATCAGCATCGAATGAGACAACCTGAAAGTTAGTCGAGCGTCCGGCAGCCAGCTTCTGCCTTTCGATATCCACTTTTTGTTGAGTAAGTTCAGCTGCCCTCTGTGATATAACGAACTGCTTCCATCGGGTGGTAATATCATTCGTGGCGATAAGTATATCTCTGCGCAACTTTTGTTCCATGTCATCAGCTTCAAGACGGCCAGCCCTCTTGGAGACCTCTGCACTGAGCGCAGCTTGCCGTGAGGATAAATCCCCGACAGGAATATCGACCTGTATACCAACATAATTATTCCGGCTATGGTCAGAACCTGAGCCTGCACCTCTCGATTGCCTGTTACTCGAGCCGGCAATGAGCGAAACATCCCACAGTTGGCCGTTACGGGCCAGTAATACGTTAATGTCATCTTTTTTATTTTCAAGAAGCCGGTTCAGGAAAGCAGGCTGAACATTTTTGGCTATCTGGATAGCCCTGTCAGAATTAATGGCAGTGTATACAGGAGTACTTACGGGCTCGGTGACCAGCGGGGTACTAAGGTCAATTGCCAGAAGTTGCAAAAGCTGCAGTCTCGCACTTTCAACCGCATTCTGTGCCTGCTCAAGCGAAAGCTGCTGCCCGGCTACTTCTGCCTCAGTCTGTACAATATCAAGGCGCGCCATACGGCCAGCCTTAATCAGGGCGCTGTTTACCATAACAAGATCCTTAGCCCGTTGTAGCGAAGACTGCAATATTACAGCTTCTTGGGCGGCTTTTTGCAGCGCACGATAGGCTTCAGCTATTTCAGTGACTGTATGGGAAACGGTATTTTTCAGTTCAAGCAGGTGCTGGGCTTCACTCAGTCTGGCCAGCTCTCTGTTTGCCGTTGTAACCTCCTTTCCGGCATTACGGAGCAGTGGCTGTATAACGGTGAAATCCGCCCCATCATTGCTGTAAGTTTCGCTGCTATCACTATGCACTGAGTTATGTGCCCATCCCAGACTCAGACGCGTGCCGTACGGCGTCAGCAGCGTTGTTACAGGTGACAGTGTATTCTGTGAGTAAAGATTTTCCTGATTTTTCCCACGCAGATAGTTTCCCGATATAACGAGCTTAGGGGTAAAGCTGTCCTCAGCAACGCGCAGATCAAATTTTTGTGAGATACGGTTCAGATAGGCACTTCTTATAGCAGGGTTATTTCTCAGCCCCAGCGATATTGCTTCGCTCAGTGACAGCATGACCTGCCTGTTGTCTGAGTGAATCAGGTCTCCATGCATCGCATCTGTATGCAGTGATTCGCCGGCTGATACGATTAAAGGAAAGGAAATAAAACTGAAGGCCAGATAACCCAGTAACGCTTTACGCATCATTCATTGCCCTAACAGGCTCGGTTTGTGCTGCCCTTATAGCAGGATAAAAACCAAAAAGAAGCCCGGAGAGCAAGGAGCTGCCGGCTCCCAGCAACAATGAAGACGCAGTAATTTCCAGAGTAGACCAGCCTGCAAATTCAAAAAATAACAGAGCTCCGGCCACTCCCGTGACACAGCCAGCAATAGCGCCTACTGCACTTAGGATGAGAGATTCCAGTAGAAACTGTAAGGCAATGTCCTTTGTGCGTGCGCCTATAGCCAGTCTTATGCCTATCTCCTTTCTTCGCTCAATGATATTCATAAGCATCACATTCATAATGCCGACTCCTCCTGTAAGAAGACCGATACATCCCATACAGATGAGTAACCAGCCAAATAATCTGGATTGCTGATCCATGCCGTCGATGAGTGTCTCTGGAAGTTGTACGTTAATATCAATGTCAGGCCGGAATGAATGCAGTATGTGCTGCAGCTGGTCAGCCATTTTCTGCGAAGAAGCCTGACGGTATTTTACTATCAGCATTGTCAGATAGGGCGAGGGCATTATCCGCTTCATTCCCACATCGGTAAGAAACACGGCATTATCAGGGTCGAACGGAAAAAGAGGATTATTCCCGCGATGGGCAAGAATACCAATAATGGTATAGATATACTCCCCCAGCCTTAACTGGTCGCCGATATGGCGTCCCCGGGCCAGCTCACTGCCAATAAAGACATATGTACTGCTGGCATCTGTTCGCGTAAGAAACCGGCCATGTTGCAGTTTCAGCCCCATGATGTCTTCAAGATTACCGCTCTGACCAATAAGCACAACCGGCATCCGGGACCTCCCGGAAGGAAGCTCAGATGCAGTCATCACTATTCCTACCGCTTTTAAGGAAGCATCGAGAGAACTGACCAAAAGGGTCATGTCAATATCACCGGGCATGAAGCCTTTGACAGGACGGCCAGGCGCAGGCTGAAAGTTAGCCATAAGAATGTCACCACCCATCCCCTGAAAGACATTTGCCGATTCCATCTGCGCCATATTGCCAATATTAATGAGCGCAACGACAATAGCGCTGCCTGCTGCTATGCCTGTAAGAGCCAGAACAGCTCGCCGGCCAAGATACCGTATACTGTCCATCGCCGCTGTGAAGATCTGCCAGAAAGAAGGCCCGTAAATCTTGCGGCTTCGATAATTCCTCCGATCTGGATCTGGCATTAGGTCAGTCATTTATCTTTCAGCCACCTTTCTGGCATCCACTACGAAGCGACGTTTCATACGTCCCGCTATCGACTCATCATGAGTGACAACAATAAGCGTTGTATCTAAGCGTTCATTCATTTCAAGCAGAAGTTCAATGACTATATTACCGTTAACGTCATCAAGGTTTCCCGTAGGCTCATCTGCCAGGACTATAGCAGGAGACCCGCTTAGAGCCCGAGCAATCGCAACTCGCTGACACTGTCCTCCCGACATTTCATTCGGACGATGATTATGATATTCCCCTAGGCCAACATTTTTAAGCTGTACTGCAGCTATCCGGGAGGCTTCCCTGCGGTTTAGGCCCCGATACATTAGCGGAACGGCAACGTTCTCAAGTGCGGTCAGCCTCGGAAAGAGATTAAACCCCTGAAATACGAATCCGAGGTGCATATTTCTCAGGCGGGAGCGTTCATCATTGCCTGCGGAAGAGACATCCTCACCTTCGATAAAAATTTTTCCCGATGCAGGCCTTTCAAGTAAGCCCATAAGACTCATGAGTGTACTTTTGCCTGCCCCTGACGGCCCGGTTATGGCGCAGGTTTGACCGGTCAGAACACTGAATGAAACATCCGAAAATATTTCGTTAGGAATAGCTGTTTTTTTATAAAAAAAACTAATTTTTTCAAGCGTCAGGGCAGGAATTTCATTGAATGAAACTCCTGATAAGTAAGGATTTTTAAACATTACGCAGGTCCGGATGCTGAGCAGGTAGGATGAGCTGATATTAGGTGAGGGGATTGTTCAAAATACAGCCGGATGCCGACAACCTAAATTGCCGGCAAACCAGGCGTCACTTACTGAGGAATATCATAATTAACAGTAATTTGAGTGTCGCTCGAACCAGTGATTGTGCCTGTGGTTGATCTGGTAGTTTTTACCTGATAGTAAAGGAAGAATGGCGTATAAACCGATTGACCTTTAAAGGCAGTAGTTGATCCGGACTGAGCTGATGTAATGTCCGTACAGTTAGCTGTAGAGCCCTGACAAAGCTGAACGTTCAGTGTTCCTTTACTACCCACGTTTACCTGACCCACAGCATATCGATAATAAATAACTGAAATTACACCATTATTTGAAGGGATGATATCTCCACTTCGAATCGGAAAGTTATTGGTATACCAGGTATTAGGGGCTGTAATAGTCATAGGCCTGCTTGAAGCACTTGAGTAAGCCCCTCCTGTTGCAGCCTGCGCTGATAAAGATAACATTCCTGCAACCAGTACAGCTCCAGTTAACGCGTGAAGAACCTTTTTCATTTCCATCCCTTATGTTTTTTGTAATTCATCAGTAAGGTTTTAGTTAATAATATTAATTTGTGTAAACCGCAATAGCTGGAAGGTTTTTTTGTGATCTTTTTTTCGCTCTAAGGCAATGTCTGACCAAAAAACAGTTATAACCAGCATAATTTTTCAACTATTTGTTGAAAGCGGGCCTGCTGTAGAGGCACAAAATTAACAGCTTAAAGCCCGGCTGCGAGGAGAAGGTAAGGCTAGCGCTACGTATCGGTATCAGACAGCAGTTTTGCCGGTGTTCTGCCGATAACACGACATGTTCATCCGATGGAATCATTATTGCGTTTATCTGACAGCAGCATTGCTGCTCAAAGTTTACCCATTAAATGTTGCATTCCACGTAACTTACTATAGCTCGTAGTTTGAGCTGAACACGTGCACACCGTTTTGCCTGAAATAACGCTCATTCTGAAATAGCGGGGCGGCCATTTTAACCCCTAAACGCTTTGCCTCGGCCGATCGTGCGATAACGCATCCGTCGTTGTTCGACACGACGACAATCGGTTTACCACGCAGATCGGGCCTGAATACGGTTTCGCATGAGGCGTAAAAATTGTTGGCATCGGCCAGCGCAAACATTACTCATCTCCTGCCGGTCCGTTAAATCCCACTCCGGCTACATCGGTGAGGGCATAGGCAACCACACCCCACACTGGCAGCACATGGCTTACATCAAGCAGCGTAACAGTTTCGTCCGCGTCCAGCGCCTGCAGGGCGGGAACCGGATTGAGCAGCAGCCGCCTCAGCGTCAGTTCTCCCTCGAGCTCTGCAACGATTAACTGACCGTGTGCCGGTGTCAGCGCGCGATCGATGGCCAGCACGGACCCTTTAATAATACCAGCATCTGGACAGTCGCTTTCGCTGCGCATCAGATAGGTAGAGTAAGGGGAAAGATGCACCAGATCGCCCAGACTCAGGCGCGTTTCGGTGTAGTTCTGGGCCGGACTCTGAAAGGCCATGAATTGCTCCATTCTTTACAGCTTTTCAGCCTTATGAGGTGAACCTGATAACGACCGGGTGTCCGTCATGCAGGCGCATTTAATACTCCTGATATCAGTATACGTCGCTATCCTTACATCAACAGCAGGAGGTACCCATGTGTGGACGATTTGCGCAGTACAGCAGTCGCGACGACTATTTTGATTCACTCGGCCTGAAACCGGACGAAATCACATTCGATCCAGAGCCTGTCGGTCGCTTTAACGTAGCACCAGGGACTAAAGTACTACTGCTAAACGAGCAGGAAGATTCGTTGCGCCTCGATCCGGTATATTGGGGCTACGGACCGGAATGGTGGGATAAGCAGCCACTTATCAACGCGCGCGGTGAGACGGCTGCGAGCGGCCGCATGTTTAAGCCTCTCTGGAATCATGGCCGCGCTATCGTGCCTGCTGACGGCTGGTTCGAATGGCAGAAAGAAGGTGGTGAGAAGCAGCCATTCTTCATCTTTCACAAAAAAAAGGAGCCACTTTTCTTCGCCGCCATCGGCAGGCAGCCGTACGGGCAGGATCACGGCAAAGAGGGCTTCGTGATTGTCACGTCAGCCAGCAATCAGGGCATGGTCGATATACATGACAGGCGGCCGCTGGTGATTACGCCTGATGCTGTTCGTGAATGGCTCAGTGACGAAACGTCTCCAGCGCGTGCAGAAGAAATTGCCCGCGACGCAGCCATTCCGGAAAAAGCATTTACCTGGCATCCTGTCAGCAAAAAAGTAGGCAATATTCATAACCAGGGCCACGAGCTTATCGAAATCTCACCGGCAGATAAGGATTAACGCTTTTATAGTTCGCATCTCTCAGCTGGGTATTGTTGCCGGAATAGGTAAGCCGGAAGAGTAACAGGGCTGCATATTTCTTTCCCTGAACGTGCAATTGTAACGCTCGCCGCAGGCCCGGCTGAGGCGTACCGCAGCGCAGCGAGGAACGAACAGTCGTGACGAGGAAGCGTCATTTCACCGATGCCGGTATGGACTGCTTACACACCATACATATATTCCGCATTACTGTTAAAGCAGCCGGGCCACTTAGTGCCGGGCTGACCTTTATAAAATTCCCCATCCTGTCAGACAGATGGCTTCGCTTTTATACATGGCCGCTTCGCTCCCTCTTGCCAGATTAATCCACCTCAATAATACTGTACGTATAAACAGTAAAATAAGAGGAGGAATTTTTTATGCGCAATTTCAACAAAGTTTCCGCAGTACTGCTGCAGTATGGCCTGGGCATCAGGTCATGAATCCGGGTAACTATACTCCCGGGCTGACGTTGCTCTGGCCACCCATATTTACGCCCCGTGTCCGGGTGCCGCTGTATGCCGATCCGTGCGCCGCAGGCTTCCCCTCCCCCGCTCAGGATTATGTTGAGAAAGAACTCGATCTGAATGAGCTCTGCATCCGCCGGCGCGCCTCAACCTTTTTCGTGCGCGCCAGTGGAAACAGTATGCGGGACCTCGGTCTCTGCGATGGTGATGTCATGGTGGTTGACCGGGCAGAAGAGGCGGCTCACGGCGACATCGTGATCGCTGAGGTTAACGGCGAATTTACGGTCAAGCGTCTGCAGCTGCAGCCCAGGCTCGCCCTGCTGCCGATGAACCCGGCCTATCCGGTAATTTATCCGGAGGAGCTGCAGCTGCTCGGTGTGGTTACCTGGTTCTTCAACAGTACCCGAGCCCGCCGGAGGTGATCATGCCAATGTTTGGCCTGGCCGACGTCAATTCGTTTTATGCCAGCTGCGAAGCACTGTTTCGCCCTGATTTGCGCGGTAAGCCCGTTGTCGTCCTGTCGAACAACGACGGCTGCATCATCGCGCGCAGCGCCGGCGCAAAAAAGCTGGGCATCAAAATGGGCGCACCGTGGTTCCAGATAAAAAATCAGGATTTTGCCGAGCGTGTGCACGTCTTCAGTTCAAACTACGCGCTTTACCACAGTATGTCTCAACGCGTAATGACCGCGCTGGAAGAGATAACGCCTCGCGTGGAACAGTATTCCATTGACGAGATGTTCCTGGACCTGACCGGCATTGATTTCTGTGAAGACTTTGAACATTTTGGCCGGCGCCTGCGCGTACACGTACTGGCTACGACTGGCCTCACTGTCGGCGTGGGTATGGGGCCGACAAAAACCCTGGCCAAATCAGCCCAATGGGCCAGCAAGGAGTGGCCGCAGTTCCGCGGTGTATTAGCGCTGACTCCGGGTAATCCGAAGCGCACCGCCACCTTGCTGGCGAACCAGCCCGTTGAGGAAATCTGGGGCGTCGGTCGACGCATAGGCAAGCGCCTTAATCTGATGGGCATTGAAAATGCCCTGCAGCTGTCACGCGCCCACCCTGCCCTTATCCGTAAAAACTTCAGCGTGGTTTTGGAGCGTACTGTACGGGAACTTAATGGGGAATCCTGTATTCCTCTCGAAGAATTTGTACCAGCGAAACAGCAGATCGTCTGCAGCCGCTCTTTTGGCGAGAGAATTACGTCGAAGGTGCTGATGCAGGAGGCGCTGTGTCAGTATGCAACCCGAGCTGCAGAGAAGCTCAGAAAGGAGCGTCAGTTCTGCCGGCGTATCAGCGTCTTTATTCGCACCTCGCCGCATGCGCAGGGTGAGATATTTTATGGCAATAGCGCCGGTGAGAGTCTTAAGATTCCTACCCAGGACACACGTGACGTAATTGAAGTTGCCATGCGGTCTCTCGATCGCATCTGGCTTGAAGGGCGACGTTACATGAAGGCCGGGATAATGCTCGACGATTTTACGCCTAACGGCGTCAGTCAGTTGAATCTGTTCGATGAGAATAAGCCACGTGCTAACAGTGCCCAGTTGATGAAGGTTCTTGACGGGATCAATCAGTCCGGGCTGGGCAGTGTGTGGTTTGCCGGTCAGGGCGTGAATACGGAATGGAAAATGAAGCGGGACATGCTCTCACCGGCATGGACAACGCGCTGGAGCGATATTCCGGTAGCGTGCGTGATGTAGCCGGTTTCAGGAGAGTGTGATGTACGCCTGAAGCCCTGATTTCTCAAGAAGAGTGCTGCCAGAATTTACCAACAGCGTAGAGAGGTCTGCACGGGCGTTTTCCACGGAATTATCGCCCGCGTGGTAGCCTGTCACCATGAGCAAGCTGATAAAGCCATCCCTTAAAGACAGGGCAGCGCCTTTGGACAGGACCCTTAAACATATCGGCTCACTGGGTAATCGTTATGAGCATCACCCCCTACCCGCGCATATACGTCAGTAGTTCCTGTATTTCCATCAACATTTCTGCATTAAAAGGGGGCTGACGCGCAGTGGAACGAAAACTCACGTTAAGCTATTACTCCCTCAAAGTTATTTTCCTGTGTTATATTACGTGTGATTGGCAGTGTTAGTTACACGGGATTTTACGTGGGGTATTTATGGCTATAATACAACGAGCAACGCAAAGCGTTACCATGACCGTAGAACGTGACTTACTCAGCCGTGCGCGTGAGGCCGGAATTAATCTCAGTGCTACCCTGACCACGGCCCTCGACGCTGAACTTCGTCAGTACGAGGCAAAAAAATGGCAGGAGGAAAACAGCGAAGCACTGGAAGCTCTAAACCGCTTTCACGATGAACACGGTTGTTTCAGCGATGAGTACAGGACATTTTAAGAATGCAGTTCACTGTATACAGTAATACCGGGAAAAGCGCCGTCTATCCCCTGCTGCTCGATGTTACCAGCGATATTATCGGGCAGTTGAACCGCAGGATTGTGATCCCCTTGCTGCCTCTTGAAAAGTACCCGAGCAGCACGCGACCTGAACGGCTGGTTCCGCTTATCAGACTGACTGATGACAAAGAATATGCCGTAATGACGCATGAAATGGCGAGCATTCCTACTCGTGCTTTGGGGGTTGTGTTCTGCGATTCATCTATCTATCGTACAGAGATTAAAGCTGCTATTGATTTTCTTCTCGACGGTATCTAGTGACTCATACGATGTGGCCCTTTGGGGTTCTAAGCCAGAACCCTATCTAAACAATCTCCCCCAATGATCCATGCCTGTATTTTGTGAAACACAACGTGAGTTTTCGTTCTACTGAGCATCAGCCCCCTCAAGGTGATTTATTAACGTGATTTTTTCTTGTTCCAGCCGCCGTTTGCCAGAAATGCGGCGCGCGAAACGCAGGCACCCCACAGCAGTTGCATACCTATTTTGATCAGTTCACTGGCCTCATGCATGAAGAAAAGCGGCACGATAAACAGCGTGCTCAGCAGGAATCCCCATTCAGCAGCGATTTTTCTATCTTTATCACTCATCGAACTCATCGGCTTAAAGCCCAAAAATGCAGATAGCATTATTTTTAACCTGTCCATAAAGCAGCCCACCCATAGCCAGTAAGGCATCAAATAAGTATATAGTCATGTAATCATGTAATCATCTAATTACCGGTTTTTTTCCATCCAATCATTGATGAGTTCAATTGTTACATCAGTCATGTCTCTGTCCTGCTTCAAACATGCCAGCTTGAAGGACTTGTGCAGATCTTCAGGAATGTTCATCTGGAGTTTCTTTGTCGGCAAAACCGGTTTGTGGATAGCGTCAACCGCCTGCATTGTACTTTTGCTAGCACCGAGTTTCATTTTCATTGGCATAATTCCAGAATGTCGTTTGTAAGTACGTCGATTTCACCTTTGGCATTTGAATCGTCCGTATCAAAAACGGTGCCGCCATCCATCATTGTTTTAATGTAACTCTGCCTTTGCGTCGTTCCTGTCCGTAGCGCGGGAATGCCCGTATCTTCAATCGATGCCTTAAGAACGCTCAGCATTTTGGCTGTATTAACCTTTTTTGTTATTACAAATCTAGCCTTGATTGGTTGCAGTTCCTGCCGCGCTTCAATCACAGCAATGATGGCGCCACAGGCGGCAAAATCCAGCGGTGAAGGTGTTACAGGAATTAAAACCACGTCGGAAACCATGACTGCAGCAGCTGAAATAGCAGATATCGCAGCAGCACCATCTATGATTATGTAATCATATGATTTCAATGTTTTCCTTACTGAGTAGACTTCTTTTTCTGATCCTGCATCAGCTACGTCAAAGAGGCATTTATCCTCGTTGTACCAGTTTCCGATGCTACTCTGTGGATCAGTATCGACTACTATTACTTTGGCCCCCCTTTTTGCGATTGCTGTAGCTACATTTATTGAAGTAGTCGTTTTACCAACTCCCCCCTTACCGTTTAAAAAAGAAATGACTTTAGCCATAAACACACCTTTCAAATGTAAAAATTCGCCTCAAAAATCGTAATCCTGCAATCGTGTAATCCTGTAATCCTGTAATCCTGCAATCCTGTAATCCTGTAATCCTGTAATCCTGTAATCCTGTAATCCTGTAATCCTGTAATCCTGTAACTATACGTACGTGAGTTTAAAACTCAATGAAAAAGATTATGTGATTATAAAATCAATAAATCACATGATTATAAAATTATATAATCATGTGATTACACCCATCATCTTGATTTGTAGAGATGAAAGTAAGAAACTGATAAATAATAGATATTTTTAGAGGTCGTTACATTTGAAACAGATCAGATATTATTTTTGAGCATCGCAACAGCTTCCGTTCCAGGCATATGGAACTGCACTCTATGTCTCGCAGCCACATCCAGCGCAAACACCTTCGTGTAGACTTCAGTGGATTTCATGCTTTTATGTCCCATCAGGCTCTGCAGAGCCTTGAGCGGAATACCTGCATAGAGCATGTGCATGGCGTAGCTGTGCCGGAATGTGTGTGGCGTTACCGGCACTGAGAACGTGACTCCGTCATCGGCAGCGGCAGCGACGGCATCGTTCAGCCAGGTGCGCACCGTCCGGTCAGTCACCGTCCAGAGCCTGACCTTTTCGATCCGGCCCGTCTCCGGGTTGCGTCGCTCAAGCGGGATTTTCAGCGTGGCGACCATCATCTCCAGCTGGGCTACATACTGCGGATCGGACAGCGGCACCAGGCGGTGCGGCACAATACCGGCGGGAGCGCGTCCCGGACCGCGGGCGGCCTTCTCACCACGTTGCTTGAGCGTGGCCAGCTGCACGTAAGGGTAGGGCGGCGCCAGGCTGAAATCTCCCCGGGCCAGCGCAAGCGCTTCATTAATACGCGCGCCGGTATTCCAGAGGGTAGTGAACAGCATCTTGCGGTGCAGATCCGGCACATAATGAAGCAGCGCGCTGACCTCCGGAGCCAGCAGGTACTGCGGGTATTCATCGTGCTGCGCGGCCATCTGGCGCAGCGCGAGTGCTGCGGGATAATCAATTGCAACCGGGAGGGCGGCGGTGGCCGGTGAAGAATATCCGGCTGGCAGATACGTCAGGTCCCTGCCGTTACTCATGAGCGGGCTCCTCCTTACTGCACCATGCTGCCGGCTCGCCGGGCTTGTGTGTCACGTAGGACGGGAAATCCGTGATATCGGTGTCAGAGTAAGGGCTATAATGCTCCTCGCCCGCCATAGCGACTCTGAAGCTATTCAGGAAATTTTTCACGGTTTCGGGCGGTGCGCCGGGCACCGTCAGGACCATACTGTCCGGCTCGATCCGAAGATAGACGCCAGCGGGTACGGCGCGCTCGCTCGAACGGAACGTCAGGGCCATGGCCTTTGCACCCGTCCCCTCATTAAGCCACGCGATTTCCGTGTCGAAATCCGTGAGGTTATCGTGGCGGGCGAGTACTTTTCCCCGGGTAACCACAGTTGTATGTTCTGCTGACTTTGCGGCAGCCGGTAAATCAGAACGGCAGACCACAACGCTGCCTGGCGGGTAGGCAGTATCGAGACGATGAGCCTCTTCCTGGGTAACGGCCCTGGCACCGAAAGCCGTGCCGGCGAAAATGGCCGCCGTGCAGAATCGATGCGCGTTCCTTTTCACTCTGTTCATTGTGTCGGATCATCCTGTATCGCTAGTAACGGGTCTGTAATCGCAACCTGCAGCTGCGGAACGGGGGCGTGCGGATAATGAGACGGCAGCGTCAGGGTCATTTCTGCTTTACCTTATGGCAGAAACTCACAGGCTCGCCAGGTTTCCGGACCACATAGGAAGGGAAATCCGTAATTTCTGTCTGGCTGAAGGGAGCAAATTCTTCACCTGCAGGCAGACGCCGGCGAAAACCCTCAAGAACGGTTTTTTCCCCTTCAGGCCCGACAGCGGGCATTGAGACGGCCATACTGGCAGGATCGATTCGTGAATAATAACCCGACCCGTTTTTCCTTTGCTTGAACATATACGTGAGCGTCAGACCGGGTGCGGTGCTGCCATGCGTTATCCAGGTGGCGACACCCCGTCCTGTGGTCAGGTCAGCCTTCCGGCTGATAACAGTTTCCCGGATCTCCAGCCGGGTCGGCAGGCGCACCATACCGTCTTCTGGCAGATCCTGGCGGCAGATCACCACACTCCCGGGCGGATAAGCCTCATCAAGACGGCTCATTTCCTCATTCGTTGCCGCTCCAGCCGCTGGTATCAGTCCAGAACAAAGTAACCCGCACATCAAATCCCTTATTACGGCTGAATTCACTCTGAAACCACTCCGTCCGCCTCTTTGCTTTGAGCGCCAAAAGGCGTTTCGCCGATCTCCCTGAGAATGGATGTCCATCCGTTGCTGAACCAGCCGCCCGGATCTTCACCGTTAAACACCTGCTGCAGCCAGCGGGCAGATGAACGGTGAGGCGAGTCCTGAAAATAAACGTGATGAT
The DNA here is from genome assembly GCF_049310725.1 of Pantoea sp. BJFS-204. NCBI lineage: Bacteria > Pseudomonadati > Pseudomonadota > Gammaproteobacteria > Enterobacterales > Erwiniaceae > Pantoea > Pantoea sp. BJFS-204. The sequence goes on from NZ_JBMOWE010000011.1 coordinate 18,486, forward strand.
GCTGGCCTATGACAGTCGAGAATCCAAAATTCGGGTGCTCGGGCGTCCAGTCAAAAGTATTGATGGACAGCCGGGCACCTTCTGTTTTGAGAAGCAGGAGGAATCTTTTCATATTCCCGTATCCGCCGCTCCCCATATCGCTGTTCAGATGAAAATCATTGATGACGCCGGGAGTGATCCGTTTTGTCTGCATATCCTTACGTAATATGAGCAGGGTGCCATTGTGCATACCGCCGGATATTCTCAGAAACTCAAACGTGTAATCGCTTTTACTTTCGGCAGGAAAGAAAAACTCCCGATACCCCACAGAGCCAATGTCAACAAACGGAAAGGGTTGCCCGCTTTCTCCCAGCAACCATTCAGCGGAGGAGCCAAATTTTTCAGCAATCACGTCCGCAAGCTCAAACGTAAGCTCCTGCAGCCCGTCCATGATATCCATCAGGAGCCCGGGGGATGTATTAAGCTGTCTGCCGAGCCGGACCAGGTCAAAGGTATCCAGCGTCCTTCCTCCGGCATAATCCCGAAAATAATTGTCCGCCATCAGCCGGTCAAACAGCCACCTGAGTCGCTTGCCCGTTTCGTGCTGCCAGCGTTCCCGTTCTGACATCATGGGCTCCTGACTGACGACAGGCTGATAATACTCCCGCAGGGCAGTCCGTATTTCGCCTTCCAGCGATCGTTCGTTTTTCATTGCTGACTGCTCGATGCGCTGATAGAGCGCGTCGTCCACGTTACGGGCCTGAATTTTCGCCATGACTCAACCTTTCTTCTTTTTGCAGGCAGGTGACAACAGGCTGAACGGAAAAGACAGTGTGCGTCAAATTAGAGGCTATTAATTCTCAGTGTACTTATAATGAGTCAATAAGAATGCACTTTTGGAAATGTCGCGTTGTTAACAGCTAAAACTGTTTCATTCCGCAATTACCGCATCACCCTGTCTGTATGATCCGACTTTTTCCCGATACGGCAGTAACCGGAAGCGTAGCACGGCGGCGGGGCGGGGAAAAGCCCGGCGCAGGCGGCCCTGCCATGAGTTATGACGCTATATGTAGTGGTTACAACAGCTGATATAGCCACCATATGTAGTGTCCTGCGCAAAAGCCGCCACTGACCAGTCAAGATCCGGTTCCTACGGTTTTCGGATCTCATAGATTTAACAACAAGGAATTGATGCAAGCGCTTCAAATTAGCCTGGGATATTCTTACCTTAGATATTATGATGGAAATCTGAGCAGTTCGCGGGGTTGCTTAGGCCATATCTCTCCTTTAAGAAGCTGCTCTGCAAGAAATACAAATAATATTATCGTGGGAATATCTTAAGTAAGGAAAAAACATGCCTTTTAACCCATTTGGCGAAGGGATCTTTAAAATGCTGGGACCAGAGATCCATAATAAATCCATCATCAAGTTAAAACGTTCTAAGGGAGTATTAACGGAAACTGAAATAAAGGCATTAAACTTGCTGGAGAAAATTGTTAAAACTTCTTCTTACAGGATATTTACGCAGGTGCATTTATTGCAGATCTTTGACGTTGATAAAGAAATAATTAAAGACGCGTTAAAGATTAATCATGTTTTGGAAGAATTAAAATATCCTCATGAAGAGAAACTGGTAAAATATTGGCGCCATCAATTAGGATTTAAATCTGTAGATTTTCTGGTGTGTAATAGTATAACTACGCAGGTAATATTTGGTGTTGAAGTCGATGATCCTACACACAACGACGTTCAAAGAAAGCAGTGGGATGAAATAAAAAACACAATTTTTAAAGGCGCAAAAATACCTCTTTTAAGGTTTACCAATCAACAAATAAATTATTTCAGTGACAATAAAAAGCATAAAGAATTCTATGAGTTAGCCATCGATAAAATGAACGAGTCAAAATGTTCAATTGTGGATTTTCACGAAAAAAATAACTCTTTTTGAACAGCAGACAGGAAAAAATCCGAATTAAGCCTTTTCCCCTGGCCTGCGGGAGATAACAAAAAGGAATGTGCAATGCGCAGTGAATGAATCAGTTAACTTTCAATTGGGACAGAATTACTTTTATAAGCTGTGTTAGGGGGGGAAATATAATATTATTCAGGTAAGCGAAGCTGACAGGGTCTTGGTGAAATTCTGAAAGCCAGACGCTGCCGATTAGTTGCGATCAGGGCTAACTTCTGGCCTGTACGCGATGGGAAAGCTATACCTTAACAATTTAGTTAGGTACTTAAGCTTTTGAATTTTTGGGCTAAAAAACTAAATGAGCAGCTTCAATGTAAATCTCAATGTAGGGAGAAGTTATGGAATTTAGAAAGGTAAAGAACATACCAGATAAGTCAGAAAAAAATACGGTCTACCTAGTTAAAGATGGATGGAATGACTGGTTTTACTGGGAAACTCTTTTTACTATGTTTTATAGCAATGACTCTGGTGAATTATCCAAGATTGGCTATACAAAAATAGCAGATAAAGATATGAAGGCGTCATCTTCACTTTCAGAGGAGGAAAAGGGAGAGCCTTTCTATACTCCTGACCTACCTGATACATTCCCCTATCTGGATGAAAGTTTTTTCTCTCTGGGTCAAAGCGAGAACTTTTATGAAACTCTTAACCAAATAACTGGAAATACAAGAGTTGAAATACTGAAAGGCATCAGGGACTGCGCATACAATTTGGAGATTTTTGAAAATTACAAATCTCACCCTGCTATGAGGGATTCTCTTTTAAGGGACATTAGCGAAAGGAATGTTAAAGAATCTTTGCATGCTATTGCTTATGAAGAAGACCACAACAGGCCTTTCAATTTCTCCTATCTTTTCCCAACCAAAGATGTTAATGAACATGAAATAAGGCTCGAATTCAGCGTTGACAATAAAGACATGCCACAGAGCAATATCCAAGCTATAATTGGCAGGAATGGAGTAGGTAAAACAACCTTATTTTCAGGTTTTATTAAAGGTGTAATAAAACTTGATACTGATAATGAAAACCCTGTCGGATCTCTTCAAGTAAAGGAACATGTTGAGTGGGAAGACAATAGCACATATTTTAACTCACTAAACTTATGTTCATATAGCCCATTTGACAGGTTTGGCCCTGTCGGAGTTAATAATCTCCCCTCTGGAGTTAAATATCAGTATATAGGTTTGATGGTACTAGATCAGAGAGGAGATAACAATGAAAATAAACTAAGACCAAAAAGTTCAGATGAACTACATGCAGAGTTTTGCAAAAGTATGCAGGAATGTTTAATAGGAGTACGAAGGAACAGATGGGAGGAATGTCTGAATATTTTAGAGAATGATCCACTATTTTCTGAGGCAGGCGTTTCGAAACTCGCGCAATTCGAGGATAAAGACTATTCAAAGAACTGGAGAGAGGTTGTTAAAAAATTTCTGAACAAGCTAAGCTCAGGTCATCTGGTTACGCTACTCAGTATCACTAAATTGGTTGAGGTAACAGAAGACAGATCTCTGACTCTTATTGACGAACCTGAAGCTCACCTGCACCCTCCGTTGATTTCTGCTTATATCCGTGCTGTCTCACATCTTATGAGTGAAAGAAACGGAGTAGCGATTGTTGCCACACACTCTCCGGTAGTTCTTCAGGAGGTTCGCTCAGACTGTGTATGGATATTAAACAGAACAGGTCAGTATGTCAGTGCCGACCGGCCGCAAATTGAGACGTTTGGGGAAAATGTCGGAACCCTGACGCGTGAAGTATTCAGCCATGAAGTCGTGAACACGGGCTTTTATAAAATGATAGCGGACGCCTGTGAAAAATTTTCTACTTTTGATGAAGTGAATAATTATTTCAGTAATAAGTTAGGCGGAGAAGCACGAGCATTAGTCCGGTCCCTTGTAAATAAGAAAAAAAGGGATAGCGATGATTAATATAAGCAAGCCAGCCATCAATGATATCAACATAATTATCAATTGTGCTTCAGCTTGTACTGATGCTTTATTAGCGCAGGAATTGAGGGGCGCAATTCCACACTTCACACAGATTTATCAAGACTATGATCGTTTGATGACTTCGAGTAGGGGCTATACGATACCGCGTTCGCTGGCACATGGAAATCTGAACGCAGATTTTATGAAAAATATCTATACCAAACAACTTGTAGGCAAAACAGGCTGTTGCCGCAATGATTATGATAGAATTTTGGCTTCGGCACCAAGAAAAAAATGCCCTATGTGTTCGGAAAGTATAGTAACAGCCTTAGACCATCACGTGCCCAAATCAACTTATTTTCTCTATTCTGTTTTCCCAAAAAACCTAGTGCCTATCTGCTCCAGATGTAACGAAGCAAAAAAACACACAATGCCTAACCAACTCGATAAACAGTTCATTCATCCTTATTATGATAACTTTTCACAAGCACAATGGTTTGAAGTCAGATTCACAAGCATGAACCCTATAGAGTTGACTTTCGTATGTAAAAATAACATTCACTTAGGAAACGGTGCAGACGAGAAACTTAAAAGCCATTTCAGACGCTTGAAACTAGATGAGCTTTATTCTTCAAACGCCATAGTCAGACTAGAAGATCTGAAAAATAATTTCCAGCCTCTACTGGTTCTGAATGATTGGGATTCGGTTTATCAGGAGCTTATTGATCAAAAAAATATGGTTAGTCGTCGCCCTGACTCTTGGGAGTACGCCTTATTTAGTAAGTTAATTAACGAAAGATGGTATATAGAAGGCGGATTTGCAAATATTTAGTATAGTCATCAACATATATCACATTGAATCACCATGAAATTGATTAAAGAATTATTTGAGTAATTGAATTATCAAAGTAACGCAATATCTTTAGCTAGCGTCATCTGACTACCGATTAGAGACGCTAGCTAATTGCACGGCCTGCTACTCGGGCCGAGGTTTCTGAGTCTTTCACTTCTTCTTTCACCCTTTTCCGGATCTGGTTGATTCAGCAGACAAGCTGTGTGAAGGATGTAGTGAAAAAAGTCACAATGCAGCACAGAAGAGCATATTTTGCTGTTAGTGAGGTTTATTACATTTATACATGTAAGCAGACAGAATGCAGCAAAGACTGCGTTGAAAGAATTTGCACATAACAACGAAAAAATCACGCCGGTGGCTCACAGCGCACTGTTTAAACGTTCCACACCTGTAGCCCGTCACTTTCTGGACATAGCCTGCCGGTAGCACATTGCCGGGAATGAGATCTCAGCACGCAGAATTTCCTTTCGATGAATTTGATGAATTCTGCGATAGTTCGCGGGGTAACCCTCTCAATTTTTAAATCTCCGCTGTCCGGGGTCATGGAACGTATTTTCGCGCATCTGTCCAGAAAAACCGACCGCAATAAATCGGTGATCGGGTAAGGACGGATCGGCCTTTTTTCCGCTATAAGGAATATAACCAGGTACGCCTGCTCGCACACGCGGCGTCGCTAAAGGAGCGGGTACAGTTTCTTCACGGCTATCTGTCTGATGAAACTCGATTTTTTTACAAAAATGCAAGATATGGCTGGTGCGGGGCGATACCAGGCACTCTATGCTGGATGCCTGGTCACGCATATGGTTGTAAGATGAAGGCCTTCCCGTCTGAAAACAGCTCAGCCATGCGGCAATCGCTGTGACCAAAAGCCAGGTAAAAGGAACAAACCATGTATAACAATCTCTACGCTCTGACTGACAGCCTTTTCTGGGTTGATGAACTGTTAAACAATGGATATGCAGATATAGAATTCAGTGAGTTGTTGAATGAGTTAAATGAATACAACAAAAAAATAGACCTGCTCATAAGCCAAGCTACTAATGCTTTACAACCCTCCCGACTCAATGTTTATATGGCCGGAGATAAAAACATTGCTAACTACCGAAGCGGAATTTTCTCAATGGACCGGGTCATCCTGGATGACATCCTATATTCACTGACTCTGCGACACAGGGTTAACTTAACGGAAAACGTCATTGACAAATTTGTCGAGACTGACAGCGATGAAAGGTCAGACAAACTAAGAAAAGAGATAGCTTCATTTATAAGCTTTGCGAAGGAAAACTTTCTCCTCATACAGGGAGAATTTATTGTTTTCACAAGAAGTGAATCGGTAATTAAAGAATCCGAAAGGGCTAACGGAATATTAACTGATAATGCTGAGTCGAAATTCATCTATCGCTATCTTCCGGCCGAAATAGCCCGACTTTATGAAAAGAAATTATCTGTACAAAATATCGGGAGATTAGGGCGCAGCAACAGGATTCAATTATTGGACAAAAGAGCTTTAGCAAATGAAATCATGATTAAAATCGAGGGCTGCAGAAGCAATTATACTAATGGCTATATGTATCAGCACGCCGGAAAAGTCACTGATAATGGTGATGGCATAGTGCTCTCGGATATTGTGATGGGTGCCCACCGAGATAAAAAAAGCTATGAAAGGTGGGTGCAAGGTGCAAAAAACCGCACCGTTCTCTTTCATTACAGGAATCTTATAGCTGATCTTGAGCAGGCTCATGCAGGAAGGGCGTCCCTTGGTACCTACTGTCCTCTTCAGGGGGAAGTTCTTCGTAAGCTGGATCCGAAAGATGAAGTTCAGAGAGTCAAACTTTCCGTAGATGTGCCGTTTCTGGAGGGACTAACTCCCGGTGAACTTTTCAGCATCAGAACCGAGTTCGAGTCGAGCTTTAACGCATTCCGGGCGGTGTTACGTGACACTGCTTTTGATATGGAAGCAGAGAGTGACCCTTACCGGAGGCAGCTGATAAACAGACGGTTTACAGAGAGAGTCTGGGATGAAGGACTGAGTGATATTGAGCAAAAAATTGAAGCATATAAGCGTAGAAGTAAGAAAGACCTTTTACTGAATGTCGCACCGGCAGTTATAGGGATCATAGGCGCACCAAGCTGGGTAACAATGACAACCGGGGCTATATCGCTACTGAAGGGGCTGTATGATAGCCACAGCCATTCTGCCGAAATTCAGAGTCATCCTTCATATTTCCTGCTAATGACGTCAAAAACGAAAGATAAAAATCATTAAAATCGAGCTTAAAATTATGATGATACAGTTCTGGCTTAAGCAATTTAACAAAAAGAAGCACGATAGTGACCGGATCACATTAAATTTCGATGTGGCAATTCACTATGATTTTTATGATGTAAGAATGACCACCGGAAAAAACGAAGAACACCTATACATGTTCAAGAGTTTCTCCGGGGGCCGAGTTCAGGCATTAAAGTATGACGGCTCTGCCTTTTCAATCATGACAGAATTAAAGCCAGAAGATTTAAATCAGCAATATTTTTCTGTAAGACATTACTATAAAGCAAATGAGTTTATTTATAACAACTTAAAAGAATTAACACTTAAAAACACATTTCATAAGATTACAGCATTATCTGGTAACTTCCGTCGTTCCTATGCTCAGTACAGGTTTAACAAACGGACACTTTTAATGAAGGATCGGCTGGAAATTCTGAGTGTTGTACTTGATGAATATTTTATCGAAGACAAACCACATGGAATTAGCTCTATATCAGTAATGAATAAAATTTATACTTCAAAGTGGCTTTTTCATCCTGAAAGCACAAACTCTCACAACAGGATAAGGTTTTACCTTAACTCTCTGGTTGTAAGTGGCGATCTGAAAATAGATGGCACGGGTAATTATCTCGCTCAGCCTAAGGCTCTTGAAACACTTGAAAAGTACCGACATGAAAATGACAGGGAACAACGGGACAGCAAGATCAAGAACTGGACACTTTTCTGGAGCATCCTGGCAGTCATTTTTACAGTATTCAGCGCATGGGGAACACTCGTACAGGCTGGCATTCTCCCTAAGTGGACACTCTGATCCACATCCAGGAACTCTACTCTCAATACCTGGTAAGAGAAGAAATACCTTCAACGACAAAACACCGACCATCGGCGTCTCATCGTAATGATGGTAGAATGTTCGGAACAACCTGAAAGAGAAGAATAATGAACGCTCTGACCATTTCACTTGTTGCTATCATGATCCCCGGCGTCATCATGGCATTGATTTATGATACCTACACGCAGCACAAACCCTGGGATTCCTTTCGCTACATACTAATGTCAATTGTTTTTGGAATAACAACCTATCTGGTGATGCAGGGGCTTATTTCGGGATATCAGATCTTCCATGGAATAAAAGATACCAAGTCTATCGATTGGTATCTTCTTTCAGTATGGTCTGTGGCGAACGGTGAAGAAAAAATAAAATTAAATCCGTTAGAAATATTATGGGGCGGATTGCTTTCTGTTCCGCTTGGACTCTTTTGGGTTTTTATCTCAACCCGAAGATCGTTACATGAATTTTTGCTAAGGAAGGGCATATCCAATAAGTATGGCGATGATAACGCCTATATCCGTTCTCTGGAGATTCTTCATAAAAACGGCGGGAGTTGCTATGCACTCCTTCATGAAGATAATCTTCTGCTCCATGGAACGATATTTCTTTATAATGAAAGTGACAAAACTCAGGAGCTCGGCCTAGAAAATGTGACGGTTTTGCATGCCGAGACGGGAAAACAGCTCTGGATGACAAATTTTATGTATCTGTCTAAGGAGTACGGCAAGATGGTAATTTTCGAAAACTACATAGAGGTGCCTAAAAATGTCGAAAGATCAGGATCAGAAGGCGCAGCCGAAGAATAATGTTTTTCATGCAGTCGCAATGGATGGTCTTCAGGTAGCAAGAGAGGGCTATCAAAAATCTACCTCTGGTAATCAGTTAATGACAGAAGGCGTGCAGCGGGGTCAACGTCATCACGTTACGGGTCTTCAGCCGAGGGAATACGGGCAGCAGACGGCGCCATCGGCTTCTCCGCAGCGGACGTTTGCCCCGGCAAACGGGCCTAAAGTTCCTCCCAGGAAGCCATAATCAGTACTGGTTGACTTGCTTTAAAAATATCTCAGGAGGCCTTTAATAAAGCCTCCTGCAGATAAGTAAAATTATGACTGATGCTTACTGAAAAGCATGCTTAAACCCTTCCTCGGCTTATAACTAATTTTTACCTTTATCTTTATAAGGTAAACAGTCGCGTTCATTCCAAAAGGTCAGAGTGCGCTTTTCCGTGAGTTGTTTTTTCAATGACTCAATGAGATCAAACATACTCTGCTCATCCGTTACCAGAGAAACATCCTGTATATACTGAAATGCATCGGTTCTCATCTTACTCAGTGCATTTCTTTTATTCAGCGCACCCTGTATAGTTGAAAAAGCAAAACGATACTTCCACTCTTCAGACTGCATCCGTGATATGAGATCATTATATTCATGGGTGACATCTTCCCATTCTAGCCGTTTATCCAGAGCTTTATCAAAATGAGCAGGTGCAACTCGACTTGGTTTTTTTCCAGCAAGGATTGGCATGCCTGCTTTTAAATAAGCCTTTGCAATAAATTCTGAGTAAAAAGATGCATGACTCACGCTTTTTAAAAAAAACCTTTTATTATAGCTTTGTTGCCAAAAAAAAAGAGCTGCTGTGATTAAACCATCCCGTTCCGATTCGCTGAGTCCTTTAAGGCGAATTACACTCCAGTTATCTTTGATACTCTTTAACTCATCCAGTAAAAATGTTAGGTGAACTCCGCCATCCGCCGTTGAATGGATCAACGTCCCATCGCCAAGGTGCAATTCCACATGACTTGAACGTGCTTTAGGGTAGACAGCTTTCTGTGCGGAGACCAGTGTCATTGACGCACTAATGCGGCCTGTAACAAGGAATATATCGTCAGCCATTATCGTCATGCTAAATTCCTTACATACCTGATTGGTTTATTTCTCGGGCAATATTCCCGCTAAGGCTGGTTATTAACGGCCTTAGCGGGATGACGATTCCCGTATTTTATAGAAAGATTACGGTACAGGATTTAAAGTGCGGTTATACATGGAAGCATCAATCGATACCTTCATGTGATTAACGAATTCTTTAATGTCCTTCATGGCCTTAAGTAAGATTTCTTTATTCAGTGGGACGTGGTTGCCGTCCTTATCCACGCCGTTACGGTGAACAATGTCATGCCGGACTTTGGCGATTAGGATCACCGACGGCATGTTATTTCTGACGTCCACCGGCGTCTTCTCGCCAAGTATCGCGCTGTATACAGGTACGGTTTTTTCAATATTATGATACAGGTAATCGGAGAGCGTTTTTAATACGACCTTTTTAACGACAGCGCTGTCTGAATAAACCTCCATCAACGACAGCTTGATGATTTTTAATTCAGTTACGCTTGTAATGGCATTTTTCAGATAATAGTCATCACTGAGCACCACGCTTTTAATCATGTCACCGAGGCAGGTTTCCATCAGCGTGACGGAATAGGAATAGGTCATTTTCAGTAGTGACTCAGACGGTGAATCCGGTAGATCATCTTCCAGAGCGGACATCTGATTGAAGAACGATGCGTGGGCCAGATCGTCCTGGGTTAATCGCGCCAGTTCTTGCTCGAAATTCTCTTGCTCCCAGTCAGGTTCCCACGTGAGGCCAGCCAGGTACTCTTGTTTGGCTTCCTCCCATTCTGGATCGCCCTCCACCACGCCCCAATCGACGTGATCGCGAAGCCATTCATTCATCGCTTCTTCTTCTTCAGCCTCTTCAAGCAGCCGCTTAGTAAAACTCATTTCGATTCCTCCTTTTGATTTGCTTGAGATCCCGTAGATGTCCCGGCATCTGCATCCGGCGCTGAAAAATGGCCGAACAGCGCAACAGTCCACGTTTCCTGAACCAGCGCGGCGAGTTCCCGGCACTCCTTCAATATCGGCCTGAAGGTTTCTTCATCAACGGTGAAATGTTTTATCTCTGTTCCTGTACTCGTATTGACAATTTTATGTCCGTTTGCGTGAGTAAACTCAGTTTCATTGCCGTTACCCCATCCTACGAAAATCGTACCATGGATGTACTGATTACGGGTTTCAGTGAGCTTTATCATTCTCCGGTTTATGTCCTTGAGGGATTGTTCCACCTCCGTGGTGATCCATTTAGAATCCATAAACATGGAGCGGAATACTTTCAGCAGCGGTGCGGCTGAATATTCAGCCATCGCCGCTTGCATAATGTTCTGATCCTGAAGCCCGGATTGTGTTGCCAGCATAGTAATACCCATGCGCATGTTCAGGCAGATGATTTCAAACTCTACGGCAAACTCGCCCATCAAGCTGTAAAGCGCGGCTTTCTGTGAACGGTAATCATTGTCGCTTATTGCTCGGGTCATGACTGTTATCCTTTATCTGAAGTGTGTTCCTGTTAGGTATTATGACTTTGTTTATCGGCTGAAGACCTTTTGGGTTTAATCCTATGACCCGATTATGCAGGTAGGGAATTCCAAGAGATTTGCATACGATTTTCTCCTGTGCCCTTCATTCACATCCAGCGCTGGTTTAGATCGGATTCAGAGATGCCATTACCTTCTCACAAGGCTCTCTTCGCTCAATGCCTAGTACCGCCGGGAAAAGCAATGTCCGGCGGGAACAGGAGGAAGGGCGTCGTCGAGGCGCTTGAAGATCTTATCGATAGCCGATGAGGTATCCCTCACAAATTTCTGGTCTACGATAAAGGGATGTCCCAGCGTTCCGAGTCCATTCGTGTTTTTCAGAAAATATTCATCCACAATGCTCATGTTATGGATACCAATATGCCTGACCTGAAAGGCAATACCTACCAGATCAATATCTTGCTGAATGGAGGTAAAATCTATCCCCGTTTTATTCAGTTCATTTATAACAAGACCAAACTTCTGGTAAAAGTTATTTTCTTTTTTGGAAGATGTAGATATTTATCAAAAAGCGTTTTGAAGAAATACTCAAGCTCTGAACAGTGAGATATTATGCATATCTGATATAAACGGTTGTAGTCCACGTCCCACATATTACGTTATGCATACATGTTAGTTATATGAGCGGGCCAGCCAAGGGCTTGGCTGCCGTTTTCATTGAAAGAAAAATTCTTATCGATATCCTCACTTCTAAAAGCCAGCATAAAAATTAAATTATTGAACCCCCTTACCTTAATCGCAACACTACTGACGAAAGGATTATTAAAATCACTTGCTTGCATTTTATTTCCTTTAAAAATTGAATATAGACTTGGGAAAATAACATCCTGAAGGAATTTCTTCAGATAATTCAGTCATAGATATCAGTGTTTATTTTCAGAAGCATAAGCGCCTCATCCATAGGTTTCTTTTGAAATGTCGCTTTCTGCATAAACTGAATTAACGAATCGGCCTCAAAACGGTTAAAGCCATTGTCCAGCCCATCAATAAGTCCTGCCAGCTGGGACTGGGTCAGCCGAGCCAGGAAGGCACGCATCCTGATTTCAGAAACAGGGCGTGTCCGGTGGCAGTCAGAACACAGCGCGCGAAATGCACTGAGCGGATACTCCCATGGCTCATAGCCCTGACTTATCGTGGTGTAATAACAGTGATGCGCCTCCAAGTAGCCGTTTGCACCACAGTCCTGGCACTCGTGACCGGCCACGTCCTTTACCAGAGAGGCTTTCCGTTTCCATCTCGGATCGCAGAGTTTTGAGGCATAGGTACCGTTGAGCCTGCGGTAGTCATAATTATCGGTAGGATAAAATCCTATGCTCCAGGAATAACCCAGTTCATACCAGAAGCCAAAGGACTCAATCAGATCCTCAAATTCAGTGGTGTCACACCCCGTGTTCACCAGGTTCCATAACCCGCTACCGTCAATCACCATGACCATCAGCGCATCGTCATGCACCTCTTCTTTTCGTTTGTTCCATTCCTTCCGGGTATAAAAATGCGCATCACCTAACATGCCCTCTTTTATAGCCCACTCAGTGAGGGCATGTTTCATCCTTTCCAGATTTCTTAACATTATGCAACCTCACCATATACTCAGTTTTGAGAAGGAAATATATATCCTTCAGTTGAGAGGAATGGAACATTTCCGGCGTGACAGTATAGATTGAACTTCCCTATATTATTATCACTAGTATAAGTACTATCGAGCGAAAGCACACATTGTTTCTGTGAAAACTCTGGCGTTTCGCGGCACATGTCAGCTATTACGTTTGTTATGTTATAAATACACTTAAAAAGGTCGAACCCAGGGTAATAATTTTTTCCCTCATGAATAAGATAACGTCCCTGAGCCAGAAATGAATCCTGCTCTGATATATATTCAAATCCATCGATAAACTCACATATAGACTCAATTTCTTTTAAGCCATCACGTCTTTTTTTCGTGTTTAATACGGCTTTAGCTATCACAGAGACGGGGATAATAATCATTTCTGTATGGCTAAGTGAAAATTCATTCCTGGCATTAAATACTCTGAATTCATCAACATCCCCGACGTGATGGAAATAGTTTCTGATAATCCTCAGAAGCTTGAATTCCGGGTGTTGAGCAATGCTTAAATCAAATTGCATGCGAATGCGATCTTGAAATGAGTGCAGGTTATTAAGGAAGCTGAAAAGCGTATTTATGTCACGTTCCCCCATGTTCCTGAAGTCTGCTAGCTCTTTACTACTATGAAAAAAACGGTCTATGAAGGTGTGTTGTTCCATCACCAATCACCCCTGAATGGAAAGTGTAACTTGAGAGCTATAAAGTATGCCTTCATCCGTTGTCAATGTCAGGCCTATTTACCAGTCACCTTTTGCTTCATGCCTGGTCACTGTGTAAAAAAAAGAAATGCGAGCCAGCGCAGTGCTATCAGGTAAAATGGAAAGACATAATCCGGTCAGATAAAAGCAAAAAAACTATGGACGAAGAAAAGTACATCTGTGACGTCTGCATCGAAGACTCTTACGTCAGCCAGCATATCCGATCGCATGGACAAAGCGGGGAACCGTGCAGTTACTGCGGACAGGCAGAAAGCACGGTTGAGCTAAGTGACGTCGCAGACCGTATGCATGCGGTATTTAATGGTTACTACACATCATATTTTGAAAACGAAAACTTTGCGTTCGGGGCTACCACGGAGGAAGTCATATCAGAGGAACTGGGCGTGAATGAAGCGGCCTGCCGGGATATATTTGATCTTCTCTGTGAGAAATATAATGAATGGGAAGATGAAACGTACAGTATTTTCTATGTTTATGTTAAAGAGCCATTTGAAGTAACGGAATTTGATTACACATGGAAAAAAATCAAGAAGTCGCTAGAGACCGAAAGTCGCTATTTTAACAGTAGCCTGCGCACCTTTCTTGACCGGATATTTTCGGGCGTGGAACAAGCATACATTTCATCCGGCGTGACAATCAGGATCATTGATGAAAATGATGTTATGTACAGGGCGAGAGCGTTTGATGATTACAATAAAATCAAAGCAGAGTTAGAACATCCTGAGCGTAATTTCGGTCCGCCACCTTCAGCCAAGGCTCAAGCCGGAAGGATGAACGCTCCGGGTGTACCGGTGTTCTACGGCGCAGCCAGTCGTGAAACGGCAATTGCCGAGGTCCGACCCGCTGTAGGTAGTGTGGTGGTAGTAGCACCCTTCAGACCAACGCGCCCGATGCGTATTCTTGACCTGTCGGCGCTTGAACACATCGTAATAAAAGAGGGCAGCCTGTTCGATCCGGAAACACTTGGCCAGATTGAAGTCACATCGTTCCTCAGAACCTTATTACGAAAGCTCACGGTCCCCGTAACAGCTGCCCGGACGGACAGCGAATATCTGATAACTCAGGCTGTTTCAGAATACCTCAGCATTTCTGATTCACTAAAGCTGGACGGCATAATGTTTCATTCAACGCAGAGTGCACACCCCGAAAATAAGGATGATGCTAAATATAATATCGTTCTGTTCAGAAATTCGTCTCGCGTGAGAAATGGAGGTGCGAACGGCGTAAAATACAGGGTTGAAATGTACGAAAATGCCGAAGATGACATTTGGTATCCCAGCCCGTCGATTACCTCTTTGGACCAAGCGAAACTTAATTCTTCTCCATCTACTAACCTTCATAAAAAATTTAATAAAGCAGATCTTGTGATGGATACTGCAGGCCTTAAGGTACATTTTGTAACCGGTGTACAGTATGACACTTTTCCTGCTGACATTGCGCTGAAGTTCAGTGCCAACCTGACTGGGGGCGCTCAGACTGACCGGACGTCAGTAGGGACTTAAGGCATTTGAATTAAGGCGGAAAGGGCCACCCCGCCTTTTTACGTTTCTGAAAGTCATCTGGCATGACGCCTGCATTGGCGTACCGGTTGCCTTCCCGCCAGATGGTGCTAAGGCCGCGGAATAATATCGCTTGAGGCATACATCACCCCGGCCTATTGCATCTCCTCCCGGATTAACTTTCGGACAGGATCATAGGGAGATCATTTTTTGAAACGCTGATATTCTGGTCCGGACTCACGGAACGGAGAAGCTTTAGATGTCTGAATATACCCTGCAGGACTGCAACGTAACGGTGCCTGACGTATTCCGCGATCGCACCATGAACCTCTTTACCCTCAGCCATACGAATGCCAATGAATTCACCTTCGTGATTTCACGCGCAACAGCTGCTGCAGAAGACACGCTTCAGTCAGTATCTCAAAGACTGTCATCCGAACTGCAGGCTACCCTGCAGGATCTCTCACTTAATCATGCCCGGCTCACCGAAATAAATGGCAGGCAGGCACTGGAACTGTTTTACAGTTTCAAATCTGGCGAAAGAATCATCTTTCAGAAACAAAGGGTTGTACTGACATCTGAATTCAGTACTGGGAAAAAGTTGCTCTGCTTCATTGGCACCTGCCCGGATGCGTTTGACGATTACCATAGCCGCATCTACGACAACATCACGGACAGCATTACATTTCCGGACGATGCACAAGGTTCACCCGCGCGGGGCAGCCAGATCTCCGCCGACAGTCAGGAAATCTTCTTCAGCTTTGACCGTGACAGCCGCGAACTTACCGTGTTCCCTTCAATTTCTGATCTCTACTCATCTATTGATCTCAGTCGGGCCAGGAACGGCAGTTATCTGTTCTTTGACGCTGCCGGCGAGCCGCTGATGCTGTCTCCGATACCTGACGGCGAGCATGCTGGCCGCTTTGCGCTGTGGAAGATGACCGGTGCCAGAACTCCGGGACTCAAATCAAGCCTGCTTCTGGCCAGAAGTGTCCGGGGTGTTAACGGCCTGGATACAGCTGAAGCTGTTGAGGCTTACCTCAGCCAGAGGATAAATGAAAAATGAGTGGTGCAGCTGAAGCCTTTTCCGCTGCACGAGTGGGGGACGGCATAGAACATTCTGCCTCTAAAGGCTGGCTGGTGCTCGGTCTGATAGGCGGGGCCATTGCCGGCGCGGCGTTAACGCTGGCCACGGGGGGCGTAGGAACCGTAGTACTGGCCGCGACGATCGCTGGTGCTGCAGGTGGCGGCGGGCTGGGAGAAGTTCTGGGCAGCATGTCGTGGGCACCCCACCACGAAACCGGCCATCTGGTCACCGGTTCATCAAACGTGTTCATCAACGGAAGGCCGGCGGTGATGTCGCATATGTCGGTGGGTGACTGTGACGAGCACGGCACGGCCCTTCAGCGTGTAGCAGAAGGGTCTTCACGCGTATTCATCAATGGACTTCCCGCAGCCAGGACGGGGGACCGCCTGACATGCAGTGGTGTAATCAGTGATGGCTCCCCCAACGTCTACATTGGTGGCAGTAAAGAGCAGACTGACATAATCAGTCCGGAAATTCCGGACTGGGTTGACAGAGTGCTGCTGGGTGTAGGCCTCGCTGCCACTGCCGTTCTGGCTGGGCCGGCCATAGCCCTGCTTGGTTTTGCGGGAGGCATGGGTGGAGGCTATGGTGGCGCTTACATAGGCGGGAAATTATGGGGCGAAGGTTCTGACGGTCAGAAGTGGCTTTCGCTGGGCGGTGCGTTTGCTGGAGGCCTTGCCGGCGCAAAAGGAGGCTCAGCCTTCAATGCATGGCGCAACACGCCTAAGAGCCTCATCAACCTCAAAGAAATAGAACCCCAGCTGGCCACCGATCCGGACAGTGCCTTTTTCTGGTCAGGACGAACTGAAGGTGTCGGCGGCCCTGACGTCGCAGAAGGCATTGCCAAGTCCCGGGGCGGTGTCACGCTTGAGTCCACAATCAAAGATAAAAACATTAAAATGCCTGAATGGGATTTCGACAACCCGCAGAGCATCAAGGCCTGGGAGGACGTCTCAGCATCTTATGCAAAACAGGTATCTGGAGAAGTCAGGGCCGTCGTGGGACAGTCACTGCGTGAAGGTAATATTTGGGAAAACGTTGAGTTACCGCGCCTGATGGGCAATGATAACGTCACGAAAATCACCACAATCGATCCGGTATCACAGACGGAAAAAGTCATTTTTGTAAGGGATAACTGATATGAAAATTACAGGCACCAGTTCATATGTGATGCTCGATATAGACGGAAAAAAAATCAGGGCAGAAGGTGAAATGGTCGTGGGTGGTTTCGTGGCTGAAACAAGCACTATGAAACAATTTGAACCCCCCTACGAAAGTGAACCCGTAACTGATGCCGTTCGTCAGCACTATATCGATGAAGCAGTCAAAAAAACTCAGGGGTCTCATATGGTCCTGAAGTTTGTTTAAATATTCCCAGTGAAGGTGACTTGCTAATCACCTTCACGTCTCAATCCCGCCAGGACTTTCAGACAGACGGGAATGGTGGCATTTCCATTTTGCCTGCTGCCTCCCAGTACCACCAACGGCCCTGACCATATTCCACATCATAATGGGCAGATTTTTCCTGTTTACGTTGTAGGTATTCGGGTGTGTTCATTCCGAAAACTTCCATTGGCAGCGCATCCACGCCTTTCACGTCCTTCAGAACGAAGTCCGGGAATACGTCTTCCTCACCGTCGTAGCGCAGAGGCTTGATGAAGGCACGTTCTTCCTTCCATAGTTTGTCTTCGACAGCCGCCTCATAGCCGGAATCGAGCGGAATAAAGCGTGGACTGACCGTCATCAGCGCCACATCGAGCACGGTACTGCAGCTCGACGGCCGGTTACGCCCGTCTACTTTTCTGAACGACGTTTCAGGCGGCTCTGTTTCAGCGATAACCACGACTTTCATTCCCCTTCGCCAGTCCCCGAGTTCGCGGCTAAAGCTCCGCTCCAAGCGGTGACGAACGTCTTCAGGCATAACCAGATCAGGAAAGCCAGAAAACAGCCCCAGCGGCAGCATTGCCTGGAGCCGTGCTTCACCGGCCTCACTCCAGCCAGCCAACATGGAAACCACAATAAGTCGCCTTTTGCTTTTTTCGGCTGCTCTCAGATGCTCCCGGTTGGCGATAACCTGCTGAGTACCTTTCAGGGCCATGAGCAGGAGGGATTCTTCCAGTGGCACGCGACCAATACGAATCCGGGCCGCAGTCTGCTGCAGGTGCCAGCTCACCCAGCCAGGGGTACGTTTCTTTTTATCGAAAGCGGGGTGCCAGACATTAATACCAGACTGCTCCCACAACAGGTGCAGAAGCCCCAGCAGGCTCATCGATGGCCGTCGTTTTCGTTTGACCGGTTCGTCATCTGAGACATTTTGAGCCGGTTTTACATCAGAAGGTGCCTTTTTCTGCAGGCCCGTGGGCAGTCTGACCACAATTGTGCCATCCGCTGCAGCACGGACAGCTTCTCCCTGATAAATCTCTGCCTGACGTTCATCAGAGCACACCGAATAAAACCGGCAGTCAGGTTTATGCTCATTACCTGTAAACGCGTATGAAGATAGCCAGCAGCGTTCGGTATCCCGGGAGTAGTGAACTTTCAGGCGCCTCCTGACAGGATCACTTTCCGCCGGCAGACACCTGCAGGTCACCACTGTAGTTTTTTTATTATCCCGGGAGTGCTTAAGCCAGCGCTGCCAGGCGGATATTTCATTCAGCTGGAAAGCCTCAGACGCCTCCTGCTGGCCCCGCTGACCAGTGAAGTGAACCGGATAAACTTTTTTCTTTGTCATATACAGTCCGCTCAGCAGATTATATTTCGCCTGTAGATCATGAATAGTTGCACTGTACGGGCGATGACTCTGCCCAAAGGCGGTTAAATTCATTCTGATACTGCTGACTCAGGAATGAATTGCCCCGGATAACCAGGGCATTCTCAGCATTACGTTTTTCAGCCGATGAGGTGTAATTAAACGCTCCGGTCTGCACGCCACTTTTTCCTGTCGTAATAAATTCGTTATGCATAATACTTTACTGTGTATCCTTTCTGACCGGAACACCCGAATCGGCAGTCCGTTAATCAGTAACCAGCTGCCGTGACTTTTTTTCATCAACCACCACTCTTACGAGTACACCCCGTTTTGATAGCTTTCAAGCGCTTCTGCTACTGGAACATTTGTAAATTCGTACAGAGACACTTCGGCAGAACCGGCACCTGGGCGTTTAAAATATATGATGAGTATCAGAGCGGTGCAGTCCTGTGAAAGCCCGCCTGCAGGTCAGAACTGGCATAAGGGAAAAATGACAAAAACAGATTGGTTGATGCGATTCAGACGTTGTCGTTCGATTGATACGCTGGAGGCTGTATATGAGCACCTGAAATACAAAGGTGACTCGAAAGAAGAGTTCGCAATTAACTCAGCATATGATCATCGTAAAGCTGAATTGACAATGGGAAAGTTGTTTGATCGCGTTCCGCCACACGTATGGAAATTCGTTAAATGAGAGACTGCATGGAGTAGCAGCAAGATTTTACCGGTAACTGACGGCGCACACACAAATTGTTTGTGTGTGCGCCGTCAGTTGAACAAGCCGCAGGCGCGTTAGCAAAGAAGATCGTTTATCCACATTTGCACAGGCTCGATCCAATAACTTACCAATTTAGATCCTTATAGCTCCTAAAAGATCCCGCTGTCTCTCAGGCCCTGCCACATAAGGCCTGAAGCACTTTTATGATGTGTGGT
The DNA here is from genome assembly GCF_049310725.1 of Pantoea sp. BJFS-204. NCBI lineage: Bacteria > Pseudomonadati > Pseudomonadota > Gammaproteobacteria > Enterobacterales > Erwiniaceae > Pantoea > Pantoea sp. BJFS-204. Next base: position 38,340 of record NZ_JBMOWE010000011.1, read on the forward strand.
GGCGGGATAAACATGTGTTCTGAAGGGAAAATCATGTGTGCTGGTGGGCTGGTAATGTGTGCTGTTGGGATGTAGTGTGTGTGCTGTTGGGATAGAAGCCATTTTTAGTAACAGGAAGATCCTGTGACGCAGAGTTGAGATAACTATATGACAGATAAGTCATTCATTGGCGATGCACTTTATAGTGACATGGTCAGTAAAGAAAAACAGCTCACAGTTAATTCTAACAATACTGTTCAGCCAGTGGCATTGATGCGCCTTGGTGTTTTCGTGCCTAAACCCACAAAATCACAGGGTGAAAACAATATTGTTGATGCTTCGGAATTGTTTTCACAGCTGGAGATTGCCCGGGCTGAAGGTTACGATCATATCAATATTTCAGGTCCGCGACTCGATATGGATAGTGACTTCAAAGTGTGGATAGGAGTTATCTATGCTTTCAGCCGACACGGACTGACATCGAATAAAATTGAACTGAAATTCACTGAGTTTGCTAAAGGGTGTGGCTTTTCTGCTAAACGTATAGACGGCAGGCTACGCCTTTCGATCCATGAGTCTTTGGGGAAATTACGTAATAAATCAATTTCTTTCAAACGTGGACGTGATGCTAAGGGAAGTTATCAGACAGGGCTTTTGAAAACAGGCTACTTTGATGCTGAAAAAGATATCGTCCAGCTTGAAGCGGATGAAAAACTCTGGGAACTGTTTCAGCTGGACTACAGAGTCCTTCTTCAGCAACATGCAATCAAAGCACTACCCAAGAAGGAAGCGGCTCAGGCTATTTACACTTTCATTGAAAGCCTTCCAGCCAATCCTATTCCGGTAAGCTTTTCACGTTTACGTGAACGTCTCTCTCTCAGCAGTTCTGTAAGCGAACAAAACCGCACAATCAAAAAAGCGCTTGAGCAGTTACAAAAGATAGGTTACCTGGAATTCTCACTGGTTCGTAAAGCGCGGGAAAATTTCGTTATTATTCATAAGCGTAACCCCAAACTTAAACCAGCTGACATCTGAATGTGTGCTATCGGGGGCCTTAGACAGCCCTCCACTTCAGAACAGTAATTATGCTATCCCGCCAGCGCACATGCTCAGTCAATGCATTGTTCCGGAAACCTGCCAGGGCACATATTAAGGGCTCTGACTCTTAACAGCAGCCCGTCAGCACACACTCTCGGGTAATTTAAGCACAGCTGATCCCCTCCAGCACACATTAATCTCCCGCTAACGCACATAATTATGAGTCATTCAGGATAACCTATCCTGCCAGCACACACTTTTCTGAAGTTCCTGAAGCTCAGTTTGCCGCCAACACACATGATCGTGACTTTCGGACGGGCTTAACCGGCCATGACACATTTTAGTTTCACCTAAACTCGTATCCCTCCAGCACACATTTCTGTATCCAAAATGAAGAAAAAAGCCTGTCAGCCTGCATTTCTTTGCTTCTGCAAAGTAAATAGGCGTCCACCTTATCAGTCAGTTGCTCCATATAGCCCGTTATATACGGCTTTTTGAGGAACTGCCTGTAAGCAGAACCGCCAGAACATATGTTGAAGTCCTGTGCTTTTTAATACCCGCCAGCACACATTTTCCTTTGGGAAATGACATCCCGCCAGCGCACATTCTCTTTCATGCCAACCGTATCCCGCCAGCACACACGATCTATTGCTTAGTTCTAGATGCTTTAGGTTGCAAGTCTCCTATTTCAGACGTGTATTGTCTAAAAGGTTGAGTAAATGAGACTTTTCATCTTCTCTACCAAAATAACCGTACTCAGTTTTTTAATTAAAATTGTGCCTCTGCCAAATTTACTGAAGCATGCATGAATGACCTTCGAAACTTCTGAAACTGTACAGGCATCAGCTGCAGAGTAACTGAAAGACATTGCGTATTATCGCTGAAGTAGAGGGAATTTCAGCCTGAAATAAATTAATAAAATCAAACAAAAACATATACTTGAATGCTTTATGATGTGGGGTAAAACCCATCTGAATTTCAGTGCATTTCTTATGCTGAGACTGTGATTCACTCACTAACAGGACATCACTTTTGCCGGTAGAGACGTGATACTGTGAGCAATATTTTTTTCTCATGTACAAGAAATTCATGTCTTTCCGAAAAATGTTGCTCTGACATTTTTGACATGTACAATCAACATAAAAATTGACAACGGAACCGTTAAATGAAAAGTCATTATGGTGGCGTGGACGAGACTGCACGCAGAGCCAGCGCAATGTTGCGCAGTATGAGCGACGATATATCCCTCAGAAGAAATGAGTTTGGTCTGGATCAGTACTACCAGACATTCACACGTAACTCTGTGGCGAACCTGCCTAAACTCAGCCGGCGTGCAGTTGAGCAGGCGATCGATGAAATGGAAGCGCAGGGGCATGTCTTCGGCAGAAAAGACGCCGGTAATACCCGACACTATGCGCTGACCATTAAAGACGTAGTTGATATTTACGCTCACCGCAAAGTGCCTAAATACCGTGATTTGCACGCCGGGGAAGGCCCCTTTGTTATCTTTGTTGTGAATCTGAAGGGTGGCGTGTCGAAAACCGTGAGCACGGTGACGCTTGCACATGGATTACGTGTTCATCAGGATCTTCTGCAGCATGATCTTCGTGTCCTTGTGGTTGACCTTGATCCCCAGGCCTCAAGCACCATGTTTCTCAGCCAGCAAAACAGCATTGGCTCTATAATGGAGACGGCTGCACAGGCAATGCTTAACGATCTTGACGCTGAGCAGCTCCGTGAAGACATTATTAAACCCACAATCATTCCTGGTGTGGATGTGATCCCCGCCTCCATAGACGATGGTTTCATTGCCAGTCAGTGGAATGATCTCGTCAGAGAACACCTGCCGGACAAGTTACCCTCAGAAGTTCTGCGCCGCACTATCATTGACCGTGTTGGCGGGGATTATGATTTTATCTTTATCGATACCGGTCCTCACCTTGATGCTTTCATGCTGAATGCTCTCGCGGCAAGCGATTTACTGCTCACACCCACACCGCCGGCACAGGTGGATTTTCACTCCACTCTGAAATATCTTACCCGACTGCCTGAAATGATTGAGCAGCTTGAGGAAGAGGGAATTACGCCGCGTATAAAAGGGAATATAGGCTTTATGTCGAAAATGACCTCAAAGCGTGACCATGAGATGACACATGGTCTGGCCCGCGATGTCTTCACTTCTTACATTCTTGATGCGGCACTGCCACGGCTGGATGGCTTTGAACGTTGTGGAGAGAGCTTTGATACCATCATCAGCGCCGATCCGGGTTCTTATCCGGGCAGTGCTGAGGCGCTGAAAAAGGCAAAACGGGAAGCAGAACGTTTTACTCAGGCTGTATTTAAAAGGATTGAGTTCATCAGGGGTGTGAAATGAAGAAAGAAATGGTGAAACTGGGCCGGCAGCTGGGTAACTCAAGTTTTTCGAAAATGATGAGCGAGTCTGACAGCGAGCGGGTTTTCACCCTGAAGTCTGGTACTCAGGCCCGTTTTGTTCTGACAAAGTTTCTGCATGATGACATTGAAGCACAGACTTTTGTAGACGCAGCCGTTAATGGTCGAGACCAGGCCTTTCTGACGCGCGAATCGGTCAGTGATATTTCCCGTACCATAAGACTGCAGCAGTTCTTTCCCGCTATTGGCCGGGAGGTAGACGGACGTACAGAGATTCTCGATGGTTCACGCCGCCGGGCGGCCTGTCTTTACAACGGGACCGCCTTTGAAGTGCTGGTGACGCGTGATGCGTTGTCTCTCTCTGATGCCAGACAACTGGCCGCTGACATTCAGACTGCCAGAGAACATACGCTGCGTGAACTCGGTAAACGATTAAAGCTGATGTATCCTGCAGATATGAATCAGTCAGATATTGCCGCCGCAGAAGGACTTTCTGCGGCCAAGGTCACCCGGGCGTTTCAGGCGGCTGCAGTTCCTGAAGAGATCATTGCGGTGTTTCCTTCTGTCAGTGAACTCTCCATCAGTGACTATCAGATTCTGCTTGAGGTGACTGAGAGAGCCCGGACGAGAGGCATCAGCACGGAGGAGTTAACTGGCCACGTTCGTGCACGTATCGAAAGTGACGCGCATTACGACAGGGGTGATCCCACTTATAAGGCAAAAATAATCAGTTATTTTCGCGCTGAAATCGCAGAGCCTAAAAAAGGGTCGGCCGGCAAAAAAGTCGTGACTGAAAAACTGGCTGAATTTGCTGATAAAAAGCAGTTTGCCAGAAAGAAAACGGATTCAGATAAACGGATGGTTACTTATGAATTCTCGCGCCTTTCTGCAGCCTGTCAGGCTGAACTTGATGCCGCTGTCAGAAGCGTCATTGAGCGTATGGTTGTGAATGAAAAAGACGCATGACTTACTGCCGGTTGCGGGAAATCCAGAAGAGGATTCCCGCAAAAAAACTTCTTTAACCTTATGTTTTTTTTTGAATAAAGAAAGAAAATTTCAATCTGAAATTCCCCGAATAGCATTTTCTTTAATTGCCAGCAGCTGACAGGGCCGGTTCTGGTCAAAGCAACAGAGCTATCATAGCTGTCCAGCCTTAAGCATGATAAAAGAACAGGGGACCTCGCGTATAAAAACTCATTTTTAAAACAGCAATTCTCTGCGAGCCGCGACAGGAAAGATGGTGTGTCTGGCTCAGCCGTGCTGATTCAACGTTCTCACCATCCTGGATGTCTATTCATTCCCTCCGCATAACCTGCTATGGAACCAGATGTACGTCACACAATTCTAATCCCTGCCTTCAGGCGTGACATCATGTTTTGAACCCCTCACAGACAGCAGGCATATTGATTATTAACGTTTCCCGTATCCTCCGCGGTCCTGTTAATGAGGCAGGAGTATGTCAGGTACTGGATAGCTTTTCCCGGTTGCTGAAATCAATTGCGGTAAGACAATTCACGACCCGACAGGCATATCCTCAGCAAAACAAGGCGCAGCTCACCGTTGGTGTGCAGTTCTATCTGCGAGAGTCCCTGCATCAGAATTGAGTCGCACCGTATGGATGAGAAGCAGATTGAGCTGATTACCTGCCAGAATGAGGCGGCGACGCTTCACGCAGATGATGAAGTCATCAAGCTCTTTTACCAGGAACATCACCGGTATGGCTGGCATTCCCTGAACAGGGGAGCCAGTAAAGAACCCGGACATTTTACCGACGTCTGTGTTGTGCCTGATGCAACACACCGGGCGCTGCTCGCAGTCCGGCGATGAAATGAGTTGCCACCCGCTACCCGCAACAAACTCTGCGTGGCCTGTCAGTTCGCCCGGGGGGCTTCCTGGTTTTTACCGGAAAGCCTTCTCCGTCAATTCAGACAGTAAGCGTTATCAAGGCGAAGATCAGCGGGGCAGCAGCAGCCTGCTGGCCTCATGTGGATCCATGGAGAACCGCACCCCGAGCTGACGGGTGACGTCCAGCGCAAACACCCGCGTATACCACTCGGTAGACTTTGCGTCCTTATGGCCCATCAGGGTCTGAATGACCTTCTGTGGTACCTGGTGCTGCACGAGATGCATCGCAAACGAATCCCGGAATGTCTTGGGCGTCACCGGCCGGATGGAAAACGTCACACCGTCACGCGCCGCCGCCGCCACTGCCTGACTTATCCAGATGCGCGCCGTGTCCTCACTCTTTATGTCCCAGAGCCGCGCCCCCGCAGGCAGGCCTGCCGTCGCAAACCATTCCCTTAAGCGTTGCACGAATCCCGGATCGGTCAGCGGCACTGCCCGCGGCGGGTTGTCCCGGATTTCCGCCTCTGTTTCCCGCTCGGCCAGCTGCTCTTCCTTCGTCGGGCGCCCGCGCCGGCGGCTGCGGCTGCGCGCTGCCTCTTCGAGCTTCCGTTGCTTGAGAGTGCGAAGGACCACGAACGGTGAGGAGAGCGGCGCGCCGGTGAGCGGGTCGTCCAGCACAAAGTCTTCTTTCGTAAGCGGCAGGATCTCATTAAGTCGCCCCCCGGTATTCCACAGCGCATCGATGAACAGACGCTTGCGGAGATCGGGCACACTGGACAGCAGGACGGCCACTTCGGGGGCCAGCAGGTAGCGCGGCATGTCGGTGCCGTAGGCGGCGGCCAGGTTTCGCAGCGCTACCGCGCTTTCGTAGTCAAAATAGCGTGCGGCGCCCGAACTGGTCACATTATGACCACTGACGTCGCTGCGTGAATTCTGCATAAGTTCGCGGGGCAAAGTACTCAAACTTTCAATCTCCGTTGTCTGGCGGGGTGGAACGTATTTTCCCCTGTCTGTCCAGCGAAAACCACGGGAATAAATCGATCCGCAGAGGATCCGGTCTGGATCTGTTTTCCGGCTTTTCTCCTGAATACGGAGAATAACCTGGTCAGCCTCGAATAAACAGCGGGGCGTCAGCCTCTGAACCGGGCTGCGATCGTCGTGTAACCCTATGATGGTAAAGGGAAGAGCGGAAACGGGGCGGGGCAGGGGGCGTACCAGGCACTCTGTCCTGCATACTTGGTGGGGAACAATATACACTGGTAAGGTGCGTGTAGTTGCAAAGCTGGGGCCAGAGGTGAAATGATGGGCGCTTCCAAACCACACAATGGCAGGCGGAAATGTATAACAACCTCAACGCTTTGATGGATACCGCGTTCTGGGTGGACCGTCATCATAAAAATAGCTATGCGGACCTCGGCTACGACCGGATCTTTGTGCATTAGTCATCGGCTGCTCAGCATGACATTTTCCGCTATACCAAGATTGGATTTGATGAATTAAGGATCTGTGAGATGAGTAAAAATACGGACTGGAAAATGCTGGAAGAGCAAGTGCAGCAAGTTTATAGTCAGCTTTTAAATATGAAAGATGAAGGAGTAATGGTTTCCCGAAATGTATGCGTTACTGGCAGATCTGGCGCTAATCATCAAATTGACGTTTACTATGAATTCATCAAAGCTGGTGTCAGGCATAAAGTGATGATCGAATGTAAACACAAAGGAAGAGCTGTGGAGAAAGAGGACGTTGCTTCATTTTCTTTTAAAATTAGTGATATTGGTGGCGTCTCTGGGGTTATGATATCTAAAAGTGGGTATCAAAAAGGTGCCAGACAGGTTGGTGAATCTTATGGTATTACGCTTCTTACTGAAACTGATTTACCAGCACTAAATGAAATTATTGCCCAGCGCCTGATGACGGTTGCTTTACCCGACGAGTCTTATGTTGGTGAACCTTTCTGGACTATAATGAAAATTCGAGAAGGGAAAAATACCGGGTCTTATTACTGCGGTTTTATAGATAAATTAAAAAAACACTATATACCCTTATTTTACAGTAAGTATCACGCAGAGTTGGCTATGTCAAAAGCGGATTTAGACTCTAAGCAATGGGGTGTTAGAGGACTTCCGCGTTATGCCCTTCGTAGTTTTATTATCCAGCTAGAATTATTCGAAAAACGCGATACAGTAGCGATGATTATGTTGTTACCTCCGGGAGCGAGAAATGACGCAGAATTTGTATCCATGGTGACGTCCCGGGCGCACCTTATGACAGAATATTATGGTGCAGACATACCCGCAGTTGACCCGGACTTGATTAAATAAATTTAGTTTTAAGAGTGATTGTTCTAAAACTGCGAGCCTATCTGTTTAATGAAAATCCAGCGAATTAATGCGCCTAATGCTATTTATGTTAAATTAAATCTCGCATGCATGGTCATACTCTGCAGGCTGACTTTGCGGATGACAAGTCGCTGGTGTGACATCCACCTGCCTGCAGTGTTTTAAGACACTTCTTCACATCAAATCACACTTCTATGACTTTAGCAGCCTCATGATTCTGTTGTCTGTTTCATTCGATATCTTGTCATAGCTGAGCATGTCACTATTTATAAATGCAACTTATCATTCTTCCCGGTTATCACCCACTGTGAGGGAAAGCTTGGATGAGTAGCTTTTTACATAGACAGCAGAATATCGATATTTTTTCGACAACGCTGGATATTATTCGCCGTGATGACGATACGGCTGAAGAAGCGCGGCGTTATATTTCCGATATTTATAACAAAAATTATGGTGCGAACATAAAGCCTGATCCTGACATTATTATCGCCAGTCGAAATAAAGAGACTTCAGCATTAATCGCCTGTACCGGAATTTCCTTCGTAACGCATGCACAACCTCTTTTTTCGGAGCGCTATCTTTCCGCCCCGCTGGACGAAACCATCCTGAAACAAACCGGGAAAAAACTGTCTCGCCATCAGGTGGTTGAGATTGGTTCTCTCGCGTCAGATAACCCTAACGCAGCCGCCGACTTAATTCGTTTAATGCCGATTATCGCCTGGTTTATGGGGAGTAAAGCAATTCTCTGCACTTCTACACGCCGCTTGAGAAAATTACTGGCTTTTCATGAGGTACCCTTTTGCATGCTGAGCGAAGCATCGGCGGAAAAACTTTCGCCAGAAATGCGCGCAGCCTGGGGAAGTTATTATGATCAGACGCCCCAGACCGGCGTTATTTTACTCGAACAATGCGGCCATCTGTTTAATCACTTCTGCGGCCGTCTGGTTTTCTCGGAATTTGAACATATCTCACGCTGCACGCTTTCCTCCGCTCAGGTGGCAGCATGAATATTATTAATGAATTCATCTCACAGGCGCTGCGCCATCCGCAAGCCGCCGCGATTATTCAGTTACGGCAGAGAGATAACGGCCAATTTGAAGAAGAGGTGTGCTGCTCATATCGCAATCTGCTTGAGGAGGCGCGCCAGCTGGCCGCCAATCTGCAGGCTGAGGCAGGCGAGCATACACAGGTCGGTATGGTGATGGGCAATACGCCTGAATGGGTGCTGGCGGATATCGCGCTACTGCTGGCAGATCTGGTCGAAGTGCCAGTGCCGCTGGCGTTTTCTTGGGAACAGGCTGCCTTTCTGCTTCAGAACTGTCAGGTTGTGCTGACAGATACGACAGGTGCACAGCGCCTGGCTGAGTGGCAGGCTAGCGGGCTGAATCTCCAGTCGGTGATAGTGCCGTTAACGCTGGGTGAAACGCCGCAATATGCTCCATCTGTTGCCCTTCAGCCAGCCGACACCACGCAGGATGGTGTGATTAAAATCATACACACTTCGGGAACCACCTCCCAACCTAAAGGGGTAATGATCCGCCGACACGGTCTGGATGCGTTGGTCGACTCACTCTGGCAGTGCGCCCTACCCGATGACTACCAACGCTATCTGAACCTGGTACCGCTCAGCCTGTTGATTGAACAGGTCACTGCTCTCTATATGCCTCTTACTTCCGGAGGCGCGGTGGTAATGCCGCCCGCTGATATGCCGCCGCTGGGCCATCCTGGCGTAATAGCGGCCCAGCGTCTGATGCTAATCCGTGCGGCACGACCCAGCGCAATGACACTGACGCCAGCACTGGTGGAAGCGTTAGCCGAACATGCCGTTAGCCACGGTGACCGTCCGGGCCTGTTGCAGGCTTTATTTGGGCGGGAAGTCCCTCCGCTGTTGGCGGCGGGCGGCGCGCCGGTTACTGAGGAAGTGCTTCAGGTGCTTAACGCCCACGGCATTCCGGTCTATCAGGGATATGGCCTGAGTGAAAACAGCTCGGTTGCCACCTGGAACTCGCGCGGTGCCAACCGTATCGGCACAGTGGGAAAACCGCTTTCACATGTTGAAGTGAAAATTGCTGAAGATGGTGAACTTTGCCTGCGCAGCAGTTCGCTGTTTGCCGGTTACTCCAGCGAAGATCCCAGTAGTTGCGCAATTGACGATGAGGGGTGGCTGCACACCGGCGATCTGGCCACGCAGGATGTGGATGGGTTTATTTCCATCATCGGGCGCAAGAAAACACTCATCATCACCGCTAACGGCCGCAACATTTCTCCTGAGTGGCTGGAAAGCACGTATCGCGCCGTTCCTGGTGTGCAGCAGGTCATTGTTTACGGTGACAGGCAGGAGTTTCTCGGTGGTCTTTTTGTGGTGGAGGATATACGGCAGGCACCCGCTATTCGCCAGGCCATCGCTGCCTATGCGCGTGAACATCTCAACGAAATTGAATTTATTCCTGAGCCATTACTGGTTCCGCATAGTGCGGAGATCATGGAGCGCCTGTTTACCGTTACCGGACGACCGCGTCGTAACGCCGTTAAGGCTTTCTTAGCCCAACATGAGACTTTGACTGCATGAATATTCGTGAAACTGCCCATACCCGCGTCGGCGGTCTGATAGTCACCTCGCTGAATGAAGGCGATGTAGACCTGTTATCTAAAACCTACCTGCTGACGCAACTGGCCGAGCATGGCTATCTGGTGCTGCGTGGCTTTAACCACAGCATTGACCATTTTTCTCAGTTAGTTCGCCAGTCAAGCGGCCGTATCAGTCTCGATCCGGCGCGCAGCTTCAGCGGCGATACCGCGCAGAAAGTCGATGCCGGTTTTGATAAGGTCGGCCTGCACTGTGAAAACGGCAACAGCCCCTTCTGGCCTGATCTCTGCTGGTTTTACTGCCAGCAGGCACCGACACAGGGTTCGCAGACCACAGTGTGTGATGGCAAGCTGGTTTATAAGCATCTCAGCCCAGCAGCGCAAAGGGCATTTAGCGCGCAGGAGATTATGTATACGCGACGGGTAGAAGAACAGAAGTGGAAAACCTATGCGTTTTACGCGCTGGCCTCTCAGGAAAATGCCCCGGAAAGCCTTGCGAAAACCACACTGGATCATCTGCTGTCGCTGACCGCCGGTTCAGACAATACCCGCATCACCCTCAACGACGATGGCTCGATTCACTATGCGTTCCAGACTCCAGCAATAAGGGCCAGCCGCCTGAACCGGACTGAGCGCCACAACTTCGCCAACAGTATTTTTGGCCCGTCGAATCATTATGAGAAGCCGGTAATCACATTCGCCAATGGTGATGATATTCCCGCCGAACTGTTGGGTGAAGCAGATGCCATCTGCGATCGCTTTACCTTTGATATCGGCTGGCAGCATGGCGATATCGTGCTGATTGATAACACCCGGGTGATGCACGGCCGCCGTCGCATCGAAGACAAAGCCCGCACCATTTTTAATGCTCTCTCTTACCTGGCCTGACGGAATGCATCATGACTGATTTCAAAAGTATCAACCAATACGCGCATCTTAATTACTTGCATCCTAACCGCATGCCATGGGAGCAGGCCGCTAGCGACAGAGAGCTGGATTTTCTGTCACGGGCGCTGGTCGGTGAAGCGGGTCAGGAAGATAAGGCGGTCGCTTATCTCTATAAAGAGCTGGCGCAACTGGCGGAAATAGAGATGCACGTCGCCACAGTGATGACACGCATCCTGTGCGAACTTCAGGCGGAATCGACACCGTTTAAAGCGGGCGACGGACTCTATCATGCTGTCTCCTGCTTCGCCTCGGAGGAGATCAATCACGCCAACAGCTTCTATCAATATGTACGTCATCTGTCAGGACGCGATATCAAACTGGAGAACAACCTGTTCGCTGATCGTGTGGCGCTCTACAACGATAATGACGCGCCGATGATCAAGCTGGCGGCACTCTGTTCCACCGCCTATGTAGGCGAGTCGATCATTACGGTATTTGAGCGTCGTCTGAAGGTTCTGGATCCGATGCAGCGCAGCTTCCTCACACAACTGCTGCATTTCCACGGTCTGGACGAAGCGCGCCATATCCAGTGTGATCATGCCATATTCGAGCAGATAATCCCCACCTTTAGCGCGGCGGAAAACCGGCGTATGCATCAGCTGGTGCAGGAGACGGAGGCACTGAATACGCAACTGGCAATCGCCAGCGCAGAAACAGTGAAAGCGGCGTTCGATCTCGACTACACCGAAGGCAATATCGCTGCCCGGACGCAGCTGGACATGACACTGCGTTTTCGCGAGATCGTGCAGTCTGGTGACTCGATCCGTAATGTCGACGACTATATGGACCAGGAAACGGCAGCCATTGTGCAGCAGTTTTCTCAGGCCTCGCGCGTGCACACCGCCTGGTAAGGAGAGAAAATGAAAGAGACCACCTTAGCGCCCGCCGTAGCGCTGACTAAAAAAAACAATGTCGGTGTGCTGGCGGTGATCGTCGCACTGTTTCTTGCCGCAGTGGACAGCACTATCGTCAGTACGGTGCTGCCGACTATCAGCCAGCAGTTAGGCCATCCGACACTCTGGCCCTGGGTAATGTCCGCCTTTTTACTGCCAGTGGCGCTGGTGGCGCCACTGGCCGGGGCATGTGGTGACCGGTTTGGCGTCTCCACAACACTAAAGGCATGCCTGCTGATATTCCTCTGTGCCTCGGCTTGGGCGGCAGTCAGTACGACCATGCCAATGCTGATTCTGGCCAGGGCGCTACAGGGCATCGGCGCTGGTGGGATTATCGTGCTTTCCTATTCTCTGCTGGCAGCCCTGTTCGATGCCGAACGGCGCGGTAAGATGCAGGGAATGCTGAGCGGCGTCTGGGGCCTCTCCGCCGTCGTTGGTCCGCTGCTGGGCAGCGTTCTGGATGCAACGTTCGGCTGGCGGGCTATATTCTGGCTGAATATTCCCCTTGGCCTGCTGGCGCTGCTGCTGCTGTTTATAACGCCGGCGGTCAGTAAAGGAGCAGGCAAAGCATGTCTGGATCTTCCTGCACAGGGGGCGTTGATAGTCGCCACGTGCTGCCTGTTGCTTCTGACGGCGCGACCGGAAAGCGGCGATACCCTGATAGCGATGCTGGCTGTAGGCTTGATAGCTGGGGTACTGGCACTTATCGCCCGTGTGCGGTATCAGCCAGAGAGTAGCCCGATCCCACTGCCATTTTTTCAGCGGCGCACACTGTTTCCGGTTATCGTGCTGGTGCTGCTTTCCAGTGCCGCGCTTTATGCGTCTGTCACGCTGCTTCCGCTGGCACTCAGCCAGCAGCCGACAGGTGTCCCGACCGGCCTGCTGGTAATGCTGGCTGCGCTGGGCTGGGTCGTGGGTGCGGCGATATGCGGCGCCAGGCTGGCGTTAGCGGGCTATCGGCGCATGGCGGCAGCTGGCATGCTGCTGCTGGCTGTCGGTGGTCTGCTGATGGCATGGGCCATTTCGCAGCAGCAGACTTGGCTGATGGCGACGTCGCTGCTGTTGACCGGTCTGGGCATGGGCTTCACCGCCACTGCCACACTTGTGCTGGCGCAAAACGCCGCGCCGCCGGAACGTCTTGGTACCTGGACCGCGACCGTACAGTTTCTGCGCAACCTGGGCGCGGCGCTGGGGGTAAATATTCTGGCGACGATGCAGCTGCATCTTAGTGGCCTGCTCGCTTTCCCGATTTGTTTTATTATCATTGGCGTCAGTATGTTGATAGGGGTGATCTTTACCCTGTTATTGCCCCGCGCTTATCCGGCGAAATAGCCTTAAAACGGAACAAAGGGATACCGTGACGTTAAATAATGACGCGCTGATTATTGAGCGTGTGCTGGAACAAATTTCGGCGAAGGAGAATGAGCCTCATCGCCATCCGCTCGGCCAGTTTGTGCTGGTTAAACGTGGCGTACTGCACGGGCATACACCTGAGCAGCATTGGCTCATGAAGCCGGGAATGGCCGTCTGGATCCCGCCATACACTGTTCACTGGGGCGCGGCTTATAGCCGCGTCGATCTGACGGTACTCTATATTGCGCCGACACTTTGTCACTCCTTCACTTCCCAGGTGAAGCTGATAGATACCTCGTTTTTGATCTCTGCCCTATGCGATCGGCTCGCCGACACCAATGCACCGCTGTCGGAAACACGCCGCAACAGCATGCTGCAGTTGTTATTCGAAGAGATCGAGGAGAAGCCCGACAGCAACCTGACGTTACCTTTGCCGCTGGATCTTAGGCTGAAAAAGGTCACTGACAGCCTAATAGCCGATCCCGCGCAGCGTCTGAGTCTGGCGGAATGGGGGCACCGCGTTGGCGCCACTGAACGCACGCTTGCGCGCCTTTTCCGCAAAGAAACCGGGCTGCGTTTTACTGACTGGCATAACCGTCTGCTGCTGGCTGTGGCCTGGCAGGGACTGGCGAATGATGCCTCCAATGAAGAGTTATCAGTGATGCTGGGCTTTTCCTCCGGTGACTCATTCGGACATTGGTTCCGACGTGTAGCGGACAGCAGCCCTGGTCAGATACGCAAGCACCTGCAGGATCAGCGGACCAGTGCGCCCCAATAACTTCACAAAACTGTCCGTTTGATTCGATAAGATGTGTTCTGTGAACATTCTTAGGGCCAACCACCTCCAGTAAAGTAGCGCCTGTCCCTGAACACCTAGAGGAAATTGAATTGAACTATGACGTCATCAAAATATTTCACGCACTGGCAGCGGTTGCTGCAACTGGCCCGCTGCTCTTCGCCCCCTGGCTTTCCGCACGGCTAAAGATTTGTCGAGCAGAGAATGCAGCGCTGCTACTGCAGGGGCTGACTGTGACTGACCGATTTTATAATATCGCCGGCTGGGCATTGATGCTGAGCGGCATTGGGATGTTCTGGCTGTATGACTGGCACCGTCTTTTTCAGATCTGGTTTGTGCTGAGCGTGACTATTTTCATTATCGATTCACTGGCTGAGAAGCGGCTGCGTGACCCGGCCATTGCCGCGCTCACTAAGCTGCATCCTAGCGACGAGAACTGGATCTCAACGGTGGCACGCCTTCATAAGGCAGTAGTGACGCAGATGATTTGCACTGCTGCCATCCTTATTGTGATGCTGATGCACAGTCAGCTGGACATCAACCTGCTGAGCGTCACGCCTTTATATTGGGACTGAGCTTAAAAGGCTTCCGCAACGTATTAAATGTCACCGGAACCATTACAGGTACTGATGATGCCAACACACTCAGCCGGGAGAACGGTAGCAGGAGTCCGGCATCATTCTGTCAGACATTACAAAAGCGATTACTGTACCTTCTATCTAACCACATACTTATCCTGAGAGTATCATCAGTTCATTTATTCGCATTGCTTACCTGCACAGTTAATAGATTTATGGTGTTTAAACGTGGATTTGTAACGGACGAAAATATGTTGCATAACACTTATTATGTTAAAAAAGCTGTTTTTCTTTAGCCAATAATGCTACCTAATATTTCTGGCTTATGGGGTTAAACAAACATTATGCCCTGAATAAACTCTAAGATCTTTAAAATAATGGGCATAATGTAAAAAAGACAGTTTTTATGGAGTGTTTTCAGGTTTTTTCTTTTATAATAAAAGATAGCAAGTTATTTTTTTTGGCCGATTAGGCCTTTAAGTATATTTATCCCTTCGCGAATTTTTGGGTCTCCTTCTTCAGGCTTTAAATCTTCAACGATATCAACAGCTTCTTGAAAAATTTCTAAGTCTGATGCACTCAATGATCCATTTTGTAAACTATTTAATATTTTGAACATTATTGCATATGCAAGCGGACTAGGGTCTCCATTTACCTCTAAGGAAAGTAGAGACCGTGCTTTGATGATTGCCAGCTCAATGTAATTCGCCAACTCAACTTCAGTATTATTTTGCAATGATGCAGCGCATATTTCTAAATAGGTGTTCACCAATTCCCGGAGAAACCTTTTCGGATTTTCTTTGGATTTATCTTCAAGGATTAAAATTAATTCCATTAAAGGTTTGATAGCCATACTTGCATCACCAGATTTAAGTGATAAGTTAGCGCTACTGGATAAATACCTTATTTGTAATTCGTCTATACAACCTGAATTTTCTTCAAATATTTTTGATTCTATCTTAAGCTTTTGGGCTTCTTCAAATGCAGTTTTTGCTTCTTTTTCAAGATTCATTGCTTGATATGTGACACTCAGGTTAATGTAGTTTCTAATGAGATTGCTAGTTATAAAGTTATTAGATGGAAATTCATTTCCAATAAAAATAGAAGATAGGTCTTTGTACCATTCTAAAGAGCTTTCAAGGAATTCTCTTGCTTCGACATACCTATTACGCGAATAATTTACCGTTCCCAGGTTATGCAAAAAATCAGGAATCAAGGGCGTAATTGATGGTATATCGTTATTGATTAAATAATCGCATAAATCTAACCCTTTTTGAAAAACCGCTTCTGCTGAATCGATGTGCCCACAGCAAAAATATATAGTGCCCGCTATCTCAAAGCAGGATGCTAGTTTTGGGAGTAACTCAGTGTAGCTGTCACATAGATTCTCGCAGACTCTTAGTGTTTCACCAACGAAATGACAGGCCTCGGCTTCATTACCATTTATAAACAGTAAGTTTGCACGTAAAAAACGAGATTCAATATTTCCTTTGACACTCTCAAGTAAAGAGTTTTGAGTGTCGATAATCTTTTCAAGCTGAACATTAAGTTCCTTTTCACTTAATGCTCCTAAGGCTCCATTGATATCACCTGAAAGAAATAATTCAACTCCGATTTTATGAATTTCTGAATACTGATCAGGTTGGAACTGAGATAGTTTGTTTATTAGTGTCTTTATTTGCAATTCAAGGGTATTCTTTTCTTCTGATAGCTTTGTGATATTAGATTCATTAACTTCTCTCTCGGCTCGCAAAGCCGAAATGCTTAATTTCGCAATATCTTCTTTATCAGCGATGGTTGATTTTAATCTTTCAATTTCATCAATTATTTCCTGATATCTTGGGATGGATAAATAAAACTTTTTAAGTTCGGCTGGAGACGCAGCAACAAGCTTTCTAAGCTGAACAATTTGTTCCCAATTATCCTTTGCCGATTTAATTTGGTCAGAAGTCAAACTATTTGTTAGTCCTGTTCCTCTGTGAGCTAGGTCGTGATCATTTGGGCATAGAACGGCTAGGTTTTCATATGAATTGTCTTGTGATATCTCATATTTAACAATATGATGAACTATATAAGCATCACTTTTTGTTCCAGTACAGCAACAACACGTGAAATTACTGTTCTCTAATAACTTCTGCAAGGTGTCTTGAGGTATAACCTGTCTTATTAAATAGGTTTTAACTATTTTAATTTCATTTTGTCTTAATTTGTATTTTTCTTTCAGGATTGTGTTGGGTAAATTTCTGAAAGAAGATGCTGATAAGTTTAATTTTTCATACTTTGCCGCTAGATCACTAGGCACCCCGTATTTTACATATGTCTCTGCTAACTTTTTCATTAACACTCCAATTTTTATAAAACTCATTTTCCATTAAAAAATACATTGCGAAGTATTATATAAACTGTACTTAATTTAAATCAAGTACGTCGTTAAAATAGAAATCTTTGAGGTTATGTCTTGATAAAGCTATTCGCTCTTATGATTGAAAACACTCTAAACACCTGAAAAGCTAAGATAAACAGCTAAAGCTAACTTTCTATTATTTTAGGCTATAGAACTTAAATTGCCCTCAGAATTTATAAAATTAAACGCTCCGTCAATTATCATGCTTCTTTAACTATAGTAGCGGCCCTCGCGTTCGGGCAAAAATTCTAACCTTATATAATTACCTTTATATAAGGCCAGACATAGTCTCTGAAACCTTGTATCATGCGGATCGGGGCTGGATCCTGAACTTTACAGCCATTTATATGAAACGGCGAAGTTCTGGACGGCGTGCGGCTGAAAGACGGTGTTTAAAAAATAGGCGTCGCTACGTAAAATCTGACGAGCAGTACCCCTGCTTCTTTCTCAGAATTCACGTAGCGCTGCCTTTCAGCCAAGAGTTGTAAATGGAGCAAACATGAACGATATCTCCGCTTTTACCGGTGTGACTCTTAGCGGCAGCGCCGGTGATGATCTCACTGCTAAACTGGCCGCGTTCGTCCGCCATCGAGAGGCCTTTTCTGCCAACACGTGGCGTCAGCTACTGAGCGTGATGCGGATCTGCTGGCGCTGGTCGCAGGAGAATCGTCGGTCCTTTCTGCCGATGTCACCGGATGACATGCAGGACTACCTGTTTCACCTGCAGACCATTGGCCGTTCAACTTCAACTATTTCGGTGCACGCGGCGCTTATGTCGATGTTACACCGTAATGCCGGATTGGTGCCGCCAACGATTGCGTCGGACGTAGTTCGCGCCAGGAAAAAGATAAACCGTATAGCGGTCATGTCGGGTGAGCGTACAGGACAGGCCGTCCCGTTCTGCCGGCCAGATCTGAACCGTCTTGATGCTGAATGGGCTCATTCTCCGCGCCTGCAGCAGTTGCGCGACCTTGCGTTTATGCACGTTGCTTACAGCACACTTCTGCGCATGAGCGAGCTTTCCCGTCTGCGGATCAGAGATATCTCCCGTGCAGCAGACGGGCGTATCATTCTGGACGTTGGCTGGACTAAAACCATCCTGCAGTCAGGTGGCATCGTTAAGTCCCTCAGTGCGAAGTCATCCCGCAGGCTGACCGAATGGGTCACCGCGGCGGGTCTCGCCAGCGAACCTGACGCTGTTATCTTCTGTCCTGTTCATCGATCTAACCGTATCGGCAGGGTGTCGGAAGTCCCCATGAGCGCACCCTGCCTGGAAGATATTTATCGTCGTGCCCGTCAGGCTGCGGGTGAGACAAAGGCTCTTGAAACCAATAAAGGGCGCTATGCAAGCTGGAGCGGACATAGCGCCCGCGTCGGTGCCGCACAGGATATGGCCAGAAAAGGAATATCCATTGCACAGATCATGCAGGAAGGTACCTGGACGCAGACCCAGACTGTCATGCGCTACATTCGTATGGTTGAAGCTCACCGGGGAGCAATGGTCACCCTGATGGAAAACGATGATGATTAGCTGATTAAGCGATCTGCTTCTGAGGTTCAGTACTGTGTTTACCCTGACTGAAATCTGTCTGTGATGCTGAAAGAATTACTGTTCAGCGTTGCAGGCTTTAACTGACGATATGATGTATGACATGACGGTGAGCCAATGGCAGTTGATAAGTACGGGTTCATTACCCAGCCTGATTTCAAAGGATTTCAGCCAGCCTTTTCACAGCTGGTTGCGGATGTTGTTCAGACACTGACAACGACATTTCCGGATCTGATTCATAGCGTTTATGTATACGGCAGCATTATCGACGCGACGGCCACTGAAAGGCTGTCTGACCTCGATCTTACCGTGATTTATTATCGCGAACCCGATGCAGATGCCACTGCAAAAATCGACGTTGTTAAGACTGAGCTTGAGCAGGATCATCCGGTTGTCAGTAAGATTGACATCGATCCGGGCGTGCTTGAGGAAGTGATGCTACCGGCTAACGGTATTCGATGGGGTTACTGGCTGAAGCATCACTGCATATGCGTTTACGGTGAAGACCTGCGCGATCGCTTTGAACCCTTCAGGCCCTCAAGGGACATAGCCGTTGCCGTTAACGGTGATTTTCTCGAGGTACTTAACGGCTACGTTGCTCTGATGAAACCCACTCTGAAACCTGTGCAGCGCCATGTCCTGCAGAGGTCTGCTGCACGTAAGGCCATTCGTTCAACAAACATACTGAGAGAAGATAACGATCAGGACTGGCCAGTTACGCTAAAAGAACTGGCTGAAAAATTTAATGACCGCTATCCGGCACTGGCCGAAGAGATGGATTATTTGTTAAGCATAAGTTACCGTCCCCGCGGCGACATAAGTGTGTTCACCAGTAGGATCATAACGTTTACCCACTGGCTCAATGCAGAATTTCATGCCCGTCAGCGGTAAATAATGGAATCAGTAAAGTATAAGCCTCAGAGTGTGTCGCAATAGGTCATTCCTGAATGGCAATCCCCGTCGTCCCTTGGAGAATGCAAACGCTTTTTTACCGACGCTGTAAGATGCGTGAAATGTAGTTTATGTTAAATAAAGTGAGGGTAGCTATAGCGACTCCCTACGGTACAGCCGGTGTTTTTTATCCTATCACTACTCTGGCTTTGTGACCTGCAAGGAAGAATGATTATGCTTCGATTATTAGCGATCGCGCGATGAAGTAGTGTGCCCGTAAACACTAAAAATAATCTGAACGGCTACCTGCAGGAGTGACAGATCCGTTCACCATCAATGCAGACGGATTTCTGCCTGTGGTAACATACAGCGATTATTTTTCAGAGCCGGGACTGATGAAGAAGAAAAACCGCACACCAACTCCTCACGATGCCACGTTCCGGCAGTTTCTGACCCATCCAGATGTCGCCCGTGACTTCATGCAACTCCATCTGCCCACAGAGCTGCGTGCTATCTGTGACCTCAGTACGCTGAAGCTCGAATCCGGTTCATTTGTTGAGGACGATCTCCGGCAATATTTCAGCGACGTACTCTACAGCCTGAAGACCACAGCAGGCGATGGATACATACATGTTCTGGTCGAACATCAGTCCTCCCCTGACAGGCATATGGCGTTCAGGCTCATGCGGTACGCTGTTGCCGCCATGCAGCGGCACCTTGAGGCTGGCCATAAACAGCTGCCACTGGTGATACCGGTGCTGTTCTATACCGGCAGGCGCAGCCCTTACCCCTACTCAACGCGTTGGCTCGATGAATTTGATGACCCCGCGCTGGCGGAAAACCTCTATGGCAGTGCCTTTCCCCTGGTGGATGTCACGGTCATACCGGATGATGAAATCGCGGACCATCGCAGTATGGCTGCCCTGACCCTGCTGCAGAAGCATATTCACCAGCGGGACCTGGCTGAACTGGTGGACAGGCTTGCCCCCATTCTGCTGGCCGGATATCTTTCTTCATCACAAGTGATATCGCTGGTACACTATATTTTACAGGCAGGCGAAACATCAGACGCCGAAGCCTTTGTACGCGAACTGGCACAGCGTGTGCCGCAACACGGAGACGCACTCATGACCATCGCACAGCAGCTTGAGCAAAAGGGCATTGAGAAGGGCATTGAGAAGGGTATCGAGCAAGGTATTCAGCTGGGTGAACAGCGCGGCATTGAAAAAGGCCGAAATGAAGGCAAACTCGAAGTTGCGCGTACCATGCTGCAGAACGGTATCGATCGCAGTACCATCATGAAAATGACCGGCCTGATGGAAGACGATTTGGTACAAATCAGCCACTGACGAATTCCGTTAGTCTTTCCGGCCGTGCTGCTAAGCCGTCAAGCTCATCCCCCTGTTATCTCACTGCCCCGCCATTCGGTGATATCCAATCCATTCTGTACTTTCAGTAATATCCGCGGCTTCTGAAGCGTTTAATCGGAAATGAGGCCGCCATAATGTCCTTTATCAGCAGTCTCGCCCGTGCACACGGAGCAGCCCTGCACACGTAGTGAAAGGACCCGCGATGCACTCTGAGCACCGGCAGCATCGCTTCACGTTTCGTATTTAGCTTTTGCTTGCGACAGACATCCACTGTAGTCAGTGAACCTTGTTTTACTGTCAACTGAAGAGAGCATTCGCTGCGATCATTTTTCCTTTGTAACTGTTTCTTCAGCTTTTTCTGCAGTCAGCTCATAAAGCCCGGAAAGCCCATCCACGGCCATCAGCCATCCACAGCGGTTAAGAAGCGTTTCCAGCCCCTGCACGCGCCCGGTCAGTCGCGCCATCACCGGTGTGACCTGCTGGCCGTCGTCGTCAAACGCAGCATCCAGACTGGTCCGGGACAGATAAATTCCGTTTACGCCAGCGTTCAGAATAGCGGAGTGCCTTCCCGACCACTCCCGGTCGCTAAGCAGCCGATAAGCCCAGCACATATCTTTCGCCGTCTCCAAGGCATATGTCAGCCGGAACAGATCACTCTGCTGGGATAATTTGCCGGTACATGAGCGCCAGAGGTAGTCAAGCTTGCCGGCAAGCTTTGCGGCAACGCCATACTGGCGCCCCTGCTTCAGCAGCCATTCAATATCGGGTGCCACCTCACGCGAAAAGCGGCGCTGCTTCAGGGCGGTTGCCAGCCAGCGTGTCAGAAAGAGATTTTCCTGAGCAGCAGAAAAAACGGTACCGTCCTGACGTGCAAGAGCAAGGGCTGCCAGAGCACACCAGGCCAGATGACCCGATTTTTGTGTCAGCGTCACTGCAGTCTGTCCTTCTTATGAATCATATTCGCTATTCTAACCGTGCTTCGCCAGGCAATAAATCGTGCACGGGTAAATTTACATAGCGATTGGCAACTCACCAAAGATTGCGCTCTGTATGGCGCGTAGCGGTATGAAGGCACCGTATGACATTTGAGAGTGTTCGATCGTCAAATGGCAACGGTAGCGCTGCACAGCCGGTTATTGCC
Organism: Pantoea sp. BJFS-204; assembly: GCF_049310725.1. Lineage (NCBI taxonomy): Bacteria > Pseudomonadati > Pseudomonadota > Gammaproteobacteria > Enterobacterales > Erwiniaceae > Pantoea > Pantoea sp. BJFS-204. The sequence goes on from NZ_JBMOWE010000011.1 coordinate 60,441, forward strand.
TGACATATTGTGTTACCCCACCTCTTCCTTATATCTCAGGAAACGGATCCCCTTAAGTTACTCCTTTCTGGAAAACAGTCAGCTATTCGATCTGGCTTCAGCTGCGAAGAAAGGAACACATGCAGCAGCAAAAGTTAACTCATTCATTGCCTGCGAACTTTAATGGATGGTGTTTTTTCAGTTAGTAGTATCTGTTAGATTTGGTAGCTCTTTAATCATTAGAAATTCTGCATGTTTAATCTCAATGAATGGCTTCCGGCGCGGCTTAAAGATCATCCTATCTCCTCTTGCCTGATATTCCTCACTCTTGGTGTGGGTATTGCTTATGAAGCATTGAACGTAACTGTCATCAGCGCGATGAATGTCCGATCTGACAGACTGAATCATGAGAACCAGCTTTTGCACAAAAATCTGGAGTTGCTTCAGGCCCGGCATGACGCGGCATTGGCCAGCAGAGACGATGAAGTTCAAAAGAAAGTCACTGCAATGTCTGTCGTTTTAAATGAAAGCCTGAACACGCTGACAAACCGATATACGGAGCTTTTAAAAGAAAACCAGAACCTGAGGAATACGATTAATGAGCTCGGGAGTGATGACAGACAGCGTCAGGTTGACTTAAAAGAAAGCAAAATCAGAGAGCTGAGCGATAAACTCTCGATTAATAATAATAAGATAGATGAAGCCCAGGCATCGTTACGTGAAATTAGTGCGAATGCAGGGTCGCATAAAAAACAGTGTGAAGAAAAACAGGACTACGATGTATTTGCTACACACTGCTCACTGGCCTCAAGGTATGAGGCTGAGGTCAGTTCTCTGCGAGAAAAGATAAGTTCACTTGAAAAATACAGTGAAATAATTAACGCACAAATCCTTACGCTTGAGGGCGCAGGCAGGTGAACTGGTTTTGGGCTTTGTACGCTCATATTCTGAGGACTCTGTAATGGTGAATCCAAAACTGAGAAGACTTGTAACCATCAGGAACAACGTCAACGGACTCAGGCTGACGCGGGAATGATGCAGAGCAGATATATGCAGTGGAAAGATGTGATATCGAGATCTCAAGGCATTTACTAAGTTCCATACCTGTTTCTGTATGCCGCGTCAGCGGCATGGAGGCGCCAGAAACGGTTAAGGACGGCTCAACTGCCTTCGGGCGCCGTAAGCCCGGCAGAGCCGGTTACAGGGCGGATGGTGGCAAAAATCCAACCCCGTCCTGCCAGACGCCGTTTAAACAGCGGCCTGTCAGTAGTTTATCAGCCGGACGGTCGAAGACGAAAGATAGAATCAGCGGCACCATTTAAAGCAATGAAAATTTAATTAGTTACAACACCCATTTATCAGCCACTCCTGTTCCGGCCCGGAGGGCCGGGGCGGGGGCGGCCTGTTAATGGGCACTCGGAGTTTCAGGACGGCTCGGGTTCTGGCTGATACGGGCTCGGGGTTTCAGGTCTGCTCTGATGCAGTTCTATGAAGTCTTTATGAGTGTTGTAACTATTAGTCTCTACCATGCCCGCCGAAGGCGGGAGCTACTCCAGATTCTGAGCGGCGCGGACGCCTGCGGCCGCTGCAAGCGAAGGCCTCATTATTTATCCTCTGAACGGTCGGACTGAAAACCTTATTTTCTTTTTGATTATTTTTTTACTGACCGAAGGTCAGGAATGTCTTGCGGGTAACCTCAGACTCACTTGCAGGTAAGGTCAATTTTCCAATTGCGGGTAACTGTGAGTAAAAAAAGACAGCCCCCGAAAAGCTGTATTTATGTCAGTTGCGGGGTCGGAATGGCGCGGCTGCGGGGAGAAAAACAGAGCGTCAGTTACGCGGCACAAACGACTTTACCGCCAGTCAAGGCGGTTAAAATCGTGCGGGAAACGTCAGTGAACGACGTCGGGAGGTGCAGGCTCGTAGCCGAGGCCCAGCTCCAGCTGGTTAAGATGCTGCCACACCAGGCGATCAAAACTGTCTGCGTCGAGATTGATCAGTTCGTGGTTCGGCCGTGTGCGAATGAGCCAGCTGGCCATCGTGCTGCGCCGTTCATCGAGGGGGAGCTTGCCCAGCTTATTGCGCCTTTTCCCCCGTACTGCCTTCTCGCGCCGACTCAGCAGCGTCGCTATACGGGCTTTTTCATACCAGCGCCGACGGGCGGCCCTGACGGAGTCACGCGTACCGGGTTCGAGAATACCTTTCTCTTCAGCCTCGATGCGCTGATTTCGCTGCAGAAGCAGCTTATCCATGTTAACGCCGCACAGCTGCCAGAAACGTTCCGTGAGAATGATATGCCGGGGCATCCAGTACTGTTCAATCGGGTCCCATTCCAGATCAGGCATTTCGATAAGACCAAATCGGGCCAGCTCCGGAAACAGACGCGACAGCCGGCAGGGTTCTACCCGGGTTTCGGGGATGACATTGCCTTCACTGTCTTTCGGGCTGAGTTCACTGGCCAGCCGGTTAACATTGGCGGTCACAACCCAGGTGGCCATGTCGGCACGCTGAACAAGCAGAGGGAATAATGCATCAATAAGCGCACGCCGTTCCGGACGGAAATGCCGATCGCGACCTGCAGCTTTACGGTACTGCGTGAAGTAAGGATGAAGTGACGGCCGGAAACGCAGCTTCCATTTACCGCTGCTCTTCTCTTTGACGACCAGACGACGCATGGCGTGGCCAAACTCACCCGGAAGCGGGCGATAGTCATCAGGTGCGAACCACCGGGGTTCAGGGCATTTGCAGGTGACATCATGATCGCCGCGGCGACGTCTGTCATTTTCTGAAGTCGGGCTGTTTATCCCGATTAAAATGCGGTCATTCACCCTGTCCCAAACTTATGGCGTGCAGGGGTTGTCTTATGAATAGCATGCGTTATAATCCTTTACAGGCGCTGCGCCTGCTTTTGGACCCCCTGATTCTGATTCTTCCGCCAAGTTGATCTCAGATTCGGGGGGTTTTTGCATTCAGAGTACGGTAAACCGTAGACTCTATACCCTGGACGTTTTAACGGATACGTCCTATCCGGTTAATTTATTCCCGTGCCGCGCATGACCGGCCACAGGTTTACTGCAAATCCTCATCGTCAACCACCACAGTATTCGATAAGGATCTAAAAAGGATCGCCGCCCGGCGAATTCTGAAAAGAATACCCATCTCACCCGTTTAAATCCAGCACAGTTTGCGCATAGCTCGAATCGTATGGATAAAAAAAGTTCACTAATAAACTTTATTTTGAACGTCTTCGCATCTGCGGCCTGACTTAATCCAAATTACGCGTCTGGCGGGACGATGTAACCCGGAGGAAGATCTGGGAGATGTATTTCCTGATTTTCAGTAGCAGGCTGTGCTGCAATCATGAATTATCACTTAATAATACGATGGGCAGGGCGGTCAGGCTGAGGCGTACCGCAGCATCGCGAGGAACGAACAGTCTGAGCGGCGTGGCCGTCAGCGTCTCTGCCTCACGTTCATCAAGCAGAACGATGCTTTTGAGCCAGACACAGCTCCGATCAAACTGCCAGTAGCACCCCTGTGAGCAGACGGGACGTTCCGGTGGCCACCAGTTTTCGCCCATCTTTTCGCATGCGGCTTCGGCCAGCGTAAAATCCTGTCCGCTGAGCAGCATGTGATATTCGTGTGAGGTGCTTCCCACCTCCTCCTGATAACTGACCAGCCAGCCAGACATTCAATCTGTTTCCCTCCGGGCCTTCTGGACTTTACGCTTTCTGCTCAGTCTCGCATAAATCCCCAGCTGAGGCTGATATCAGTATCCAGCGCCCTGTCTGCCAGTTCGATCGCTGCAGCCACTTCACGTAGGCTGCTCTGGCCCCCAGTTTTCAGCCCAAGTTACGCGTGCCCCCTCTAAGCAAATCCATGCGCGGCAGGCATCCCCACGCCGACCGCAGACTATGTTAAAAGTGAGCGTGATCTCACCGAGCTCTGCATCCGCCGGCGCGCCTCCACGTTTTTTGTACGCGCCAGCAGCATGCAGGAACTGGGGCTGTTTGATGGCGACGTCATGGCGGTCTATCGCGCAGACGAGGCCTCGCACGGGGACATCGTCATCGCCGAGGTGAACGGCGAATTTACTTTAAGCGCCTGCAACTTCATTCCCGCCCTGCTCTCCTGCCGAAGAATCCGGCATACTCCGTCATTTATCCGGAGGAGCTGCGGCTGCTGAGCGCCTTTACCGGGTTCTTCAACAGTACATAAAGCGCGCAGGAGGTAGTTATGGCGCTGCCTATGTTCTGACTGGCGGACGTTAACTCGTTTTATGCGAGTTGCGAGCCTCTGTTCCGTCCCGACCTGCGCGGTAAACCGGTGGTGGTGCTCAACAATAATTATCTGAGTGGTGAGAAGTGATAGTTAGCTTGTTGCTTTTCAATTTTCTGGTTTGATGAATTGGATCCCCCGCAGTGCGGTTTAATAAGTGTGTTTCACCCATCGGTTGAACTCACAGCGAAAAGCTGACGATATTGCATGTATTCAGACTCATAGATTCACTTTATCGATAATAATCGTATAAACGAAGGGGGTATGTGCTCAATTCCAAAATGGGTATTTTTTATGTATCTTTATTGCCGCAGTTCATACCCGCCGGTCACTCACACTTGATATGGACTTTTATCCTAGTCAGCATCCACGTGGCGATTGGGACTATATAGTCCGTCACACTTATTTTATCCATATATTTTGCGTCAGCCGTATTGAAGAAAAGTCGCGTTATCCGGGTGATGGAAAGAGCAACAGGGGGCTTATTTTTTATGCTTCGCGGCTAAACTTGCTATGAGCACGAGAGAGTCGGGGTTTGGCTGTAAATTCCCGTGTTTGGTACATAGTAGCCTCGTCAAGCGCTGCTAACGATTCCTTTATAACATCTTGATTTATATATAATTTAACACTCAAGTAGTTTTGATATTTGTATTCAACGTTAAGAAAATATTGACATTAGGGCCATCGTTACATTTAGTTTCAATTTGGTAAGTTTTTGTCAATAAAGGATTTATTAATAGTTTTGCGGTTTAATTTGGATTCAATAAGCATAAAAAAGATGACCTATTATCGTTATTCGGATAATTATATTTTCCGTGTACACATGCAGTACTTCGCGAAAGGTAATTTAATTCACCATTTCAACTTATTAAAGTGAGGTTTTAAATGGAACGTATCGTAGAAGTAGCACCTGATAAAATTTCAGAAATCCGTGGTTATATGGCAAACAGCGGGCGGGACTGCGCCAGTGGTACCTGTGACTGCGGTGGCGGTGGTGGTGGTGGCTTCATCAGTGCAGAGGATTTCCTCATCAAGGAACTGGAAGAAGTTTCAGCAGATTTCTTTAGCTGAGTGATGGCACAACAAGTGGCACTCTATGCAGTGCCACTTTTCGTTTGGGAATCTCAGATGAAATATAATGTCACAGAGCCACATAGAGCATATTTGTATTTTCCTCATCTTGAAAATTTTCATTTGAAAATTAATGAGCTATTATCAGCGCACAATCTGACTCATGTTGATTACAGCGCAGTTCTAACTCACATCGGTGAAACTCTAGATCAGATTTATTTACCAGATTTTGTTATTTCCTTCGATATCTGGCTGAGCTTACAGCCTACCTCAGTAACTGACCGTTATACTCATTACTTCAAGAACAGTGATGGAAGCTGGCGTTCGTCAATCTCAAAACAAAATGCATACATTGAGAAACTCGCTGCACATATTTGTGCAAGTACCCTCGGTAACTTGTCCCTTTTTCTTGACCGTCTTGATGCTGATTTCAACTTACTTGAGAAAATTTTCGGTATTCAAGCCCTTACCTGTGCAAGTTCAATCGAAATTCTTGGCGGAGACCGCCATGAAAATGGGCAGCAGCCGATTCTTTTAACTCTGAATGATCAACGTATTATATATAAACCAAGAGACTCGTGTATAGAGTCAGTACTCAATGAGATTTGTGAGATTATCGGCATGAAAAGAGTCTGCCCTGAGACTCTGAGCAGGAACACACATTTGTGGCAGGCTTACATAGATAATCGCCCTCTTCATTCTCTGGGTGAAGCCCGGGATGTTTACCGGCAGTATGGAAATATCCTGGCACTAGTCGATCTGCTAAATATCAATGACTGCCATTTCGACAATTTCATTGTTGATCAAAATCGTGTTTTCCTGATAGATGCAGAAACCAGCTTTCAGTATTACTTTGAAGATAACCCTGACCTTGAACGTTCAGTATATCAGAGTGGCTTACTTCAGAGCGAGGAGGTAGTAATTAACGGCATCGGACACACATCGGCTCTGACGGCGGCCACTAACATATTTCAGTCTTATACACATCCCCATGCACTTAACGACGCCAGTGAACGCATTCAGGTACGCTATGAACACGGTTTCATTAAAAAAACCCAAAACTATCCTCACTTTGAAGGGAAGCCTGTCCAGTCCCTGAAATATGTCCCGGATGTTATCCAAGGATATGAAGAGTCCTATGAGAAAATTAAACAAAAGTCAGATGATATTCTTGCCTGTATTACGGCACATGATGAAATTAAACCCAGATATTTAATCAGGACGACAGCCTATTATATGTTGGTGATCAATAAGATCATACATCCTGATGTAAGCCGCACCATTGATACTGCTTTCCCGTCACTTATTAATGAGTATCTTCTTTATGAAAGTGCGCACCCACGCTTTAAGTCACTTGTTAATTATGAAGCTCAATGCCTTAAAAACTTCGACATTCCTATATTTTATATTCGTTGCAATACTAAGTCTTTATTCGATTCTAATGGTAAAGTTATTAAAGACTTCCTGACTCAGACTCCACTTGAGCAGATTAAGTCCAATTTTCTTCTGCCTGCCTCTTATCTTATCAGGCAGCGTGAACTTATCGTCAGGAGCATGCATGCTCATCTCGGCACACGATAATCGTACGATTACTTTCCTTGGGCAGAACAGCCATGGTTCTGATGAATCCTGGCTGATGAGACAAACATATATAAACTTAATGTCTCAGCGTGGGCCTGTGGCAGTGGTTGTTGAATGTCCTACTATTGATCTTATTTTGTTTGCACTGAAACGACATTCTCTGAGCAGTACTGCAATGGCGAAGTTTCTTGCTTCATCAACCTATTGGTGGATGAGATCTCTTGAATTCAGGATGTTGCTGATGAATCTGCCTCCAGATGCAGATATTTTCGGCATTGATCTGCCGCTTACGACAACGCGACAGAGGGGCTATATCTCTGCGCTGAGTATATTGAACAGTCCTGCCGGATCGGTTTTATCTGAGTTGCTGAAATTTGATGCGGCTAACAATGAGGTCTTAAGCAGTGCTACGCCCGAACAGCGGGAGAAAGCCATGGCAGATAAGCTTTGCGTCATTCTCAGTAATAACTATCCGGAAGTAATTGTCATCTGTCATAACTTTCATGCTAGTCGCCATTCCTGGTTAACATATCCATCTCTATGTCAGAGGATAATCGGGCTGAATCAGTTCAATCTATCTGTTAAATCACTTAGTGTTTTTTCTCAAGAGATGAAATTTATTGCCACACCCGATGGAAAAACACTCGACTCATATCAAATAAGAAATGCGTGTGTGCATAGAGGCGACTATTACCGTGTAAAAATGATCTCATCTTACTACCGAAATGAGAAACAGGATGCCCTATTAATGAATATATGTGCACCTCTGCATTTTGATGAAATCATTGTGTACGCGTCTGGTAACCCCATTACAGTGGAGAATTATAATGTATAAGATAAAAGATAAGATAATCTTGGTAGTATATTCGGTCTCTCTGCTGCTTCGTTCGTCTCCGAAGCTTTCTTTGCTTTTTATGGTTTTAATCACAATTCAGGGTCTCCTGCCGACGCTGAGTGTGATGACAAGTATCCATCTTGGAAACGTCATCAGCAGTGATGATCGTACCGGTTTAACAACCATTGCCATATTGTGGGCGCTGACTTTCGTCATCCCCGGGATTCTCTCGCCGATTATCAGCACACTACAGAGTATCCTTAACTCCAAAGCTACTTTTCTGACACAAAGGAAAATAATGGAGGCAGCCTGCCGCATTGATGATTTAATGCTGATTGAATCTCCTGAACTTCATGACGACCTGGAAGTACTGTCCCGTGAAGCGGCGCACCGCCCGCTCAACCTGCTGGTCAATCTGATCGATATATTTAGAGGGACCCTGACGCTGCTCAGCCTTTCATTGGTTCTGGCTTCAGTAGTATGGTGGCTGCCGCTGGCGTTCCTGCTCCCGCTCATTCCCGTGACGTTCGCTGTAGCGTATTCGCAGATAGATATCTTCAAAGCGATGCTCGGGAAAGGGATGCCTGCGAGGAGGATCAAATATTTTCTCTCCGTTTTGCTGGACGTGAAACTTGCAAAAGAAATACGGCTCTTTAACCTTTCCGCTTTTTTCCTTGATAAACATCAACAAGCTTTCAATGAACTTGAAGACGAACTCAATAAGGTACGAAAGAAACAGTTGATGCGTCCGCAGCCCTGGAATCTGCTTTACCTGATCTGTGCACTGGGCATGATGTTCTGGTTTGTAAATTATCTCACAACCGGGAAAATCACTGTAGGAGGGTTACTGGGGACTATCCAGTCCATTTCCTTCTTTGGTCTTTCCTGTCAATGGATGGTGTACTCTTTTGCTAGTGTGGGTGTCTGTTTTGGTTTTTTTGCTCGGCTAAAGTCTCTCGAGGCCGTAGCTGACATACCTAAGTTGGGCATAAAAGAAGAATGGCTGGAGCCGATAAAAGAGATTCGGTTTGAAGACGTGTCATTTGCATATCAGCCAGGCAATTTCGTACTGAAAAACATTAATCTCACTCTTCGCGCTGGCGACCATCTCGCTATAGTGGGTGAAAACGGCGCGGGTAAAAGCACGCTGATGAAATTGCTTTGCCGACTTTATAGTCCAACATCGGGGCGCATCACCTGCAACGGCAAGGACATCGCCGGAATTGATATTCAGCAGTGGCGCCGCCGCCTTAGTGCTATATTTCAGGATTTTGGACACTATAATCTCAGTATAAAAGAAAATGTCACATTCACTCATATTACTACCCCGGAAACAGAGCGGGATTTTCAAAATGCCTGTGCAAAAGCCCGTTTTTTACTTGATGCGGGGACAACACCAGACACCCTGATCGGTAAGGAATATGCTGGCACGGAACTGTCGGGCGGCCAGTGGCAGCGTTTGGCTCTCGCCCGTGCCCTGTATTCTCCTGGAGAGTTGGTTATTCTTGACGAGCCCACAAGCGCGATGGATCCCCGTGTTGAAGCAGAAATATTCCGTCAGTTCTCTTCCCTGGTTCAGGGCAAAACAGCTGTTATGGTCACTCATCGTCTTGGCGTGGTGAAGCACGCAAGTTTCCTTATTGTTCTCAGAAAAGGTGAGATCGTTGAACGGGGAACACCGGCAGAACTGGAACAAGCACGCGGGGAATATTACTCTCTGCTGACGTTGCAAAGGGAACAATATAAGTATGGAGAAGATAAAAATGATGAAATGGCCTGACATAATGCACCTTCTCACCGATATAAGAAGCATTCTGATGCTGATGTGCATGTTCTGGGTGATGCCGGGACAGGCAAGAGAATACGTCGCTGATAAAGATTATTTCGAACTGCCTGATACTGTTACGGGCGTACCTGACGTGTTGAGCTATTTTTCTTTCAACTGTCCGCACTGCTATTATTTCGAAATGAAATCCAATATTAACAATTTTATTGTTGCTTCACTCCCTAATGGTACGACCTTTGAACGTTATCATGCATCAAGAATTGGCGCTTCAGGCCGTGATTTGACCCGTGCCTGGGCCGTAGCAGTTTTCCTTCATAAACAGACTGAAATGACACCTATTCTGTTCAGGGCGATGCAGCAGTCACACTCTGTACAAAGTGAAACTGACCTTCAGAAATTATTTATTGATCAAGGTATTTCTGTTGATAAAATAAAAACGCTATGGAATTCCACAGAAATTACTGCCTCTGTAAACCGCCAGGACAGGCTGGCTGAGCAATTGGGCTTAAGATTCGTGCCAGCCTTCTTCGTTAGGGGAAAATATCTGGTGAATAATATGGCGCTCGACACTTCCACAGATGAGAGTTTTGAGAAAGACTATGCTGGTGTTATCCAGTATCTGCTGAATAAAAAGCCAGCTGTCGCCGGAAATGCTTCAGGTGCTCATCCGTGAAATGAAAGGAGGGAGCCGATGATATCTCCCCACATGCTCACTTATCTGGCTGGTTTCCGGCATCACTGATATGAAAAACGGCTTCAACGGCCTGGCATCAAAGGTGCAGAACACGCTTAGCACTGACACGTTCGGCGGCCACCTGTTCATTTTCCGTGGTCGCCGCGGCTACATTATATCGAAGCGGCCTGTATGTCGCACGCCAGTAGAAAAATCCACGACGTTCACGTCCGCACCCCAACTGATATTACCACCGAGGCGCTGAAGCGCATCGGTGAGCTGTACTCCATCGAAGCGGAGATACGTGGCAGCCCTGCAAAGGAGGGACTGGCGGTCCGTAAAACCGAGTCCGCGATCTGTTGCCATTGAAGGTAGACCTTACCTCGGCTTGAACGTTAATACGGTCTAAATGCGATGCTTACCTTCGACCGCGAATGATCGCTTTAACAATACAATGGGCAGGGCGGTCAGAGCGAGGAACGAACAGCCTGAGCGGCGTGGCCGTCATGGGGTAAAGGTTCTGGCGGTATGGCCGATACTCACTGATACTGTCGGCGCGATTGTAAGTACATCCGATGGCCTTGCCTTTTCCGTTGTGGATACTATGACTGGCCCTTTATGACTCAGGCCGGTCTTTTTTATCCTTTCTCTGCCCGGGCAATGGCCTGCTGCATAACCTGTTCGCTGACCACGCCCGGGATAACCGTGGTGTTATCCTGTGTGGCGTTCTCAGCAGGCATCACGATAATGCCCGGCGTCCCCGTAAGGCCCAGCATCTCAGCCAGGTCAGCATTGTTCTCAATAATCTGGTCGGAGGCAGCATTACTATCGTCTGAAGCGTTACCTGCACCGGCAGCAACGGCGGCTTTCTCAATATCTTCTGCCGTCAGTTTCCCTTCGTTATGCCCTGTCTGGTAAATGCCGTTGTGAAACGCCATGTACGTGTCTGCGCCGTGTTTCCTGTAAATGCTAAGGCCGCGGCGTGATGCCTGCTCTGATTCCGGATAACGGGCGGCAAAAATGGTCCAGTCCCGGAATGCAAAGCGCACGCCGGCGTTTGCAGCCATCACCTTTTCCATCACCGGCGCCATCATGCTGCAGGCGATACATTCATAGTCAAAGAACTCAGTCACGATAACCTTTGAGTCAGCCGGCCCTTTCACGGGAACGCCATCAAGCTGCATCAGCAGCCGGTGTGTTTTCAGCGCTGACTGCACGTAAGTCTGCTGCTGCATTGCCTGTTGCCGCGCCTGTAGCTTTTTGCTCACCTCTATGAGCACGTCCGGGTGCGCGACCAGATAGTCCGCCGCAATCTCGCCGATGCGGGCCTGTTGTTCGGGGCTAAAAGTTTCCGCGCCGGTCGCGCCGGACTGTACTGAAAACAACGAGGAGCTCATGGCCAGCGCAAAGGTGGCCATCTTAAGGGTCTGTTTCATGATTTATCTCATATGCCTGCCCGGAGCAGACTGAAGGTGAGGAGGCCACAATGAGTGCGGCCACGCTGATTTTTAACGTTCTTTCTGAATGTTCCTGGAGGGTGCATGTGACAATTCGGGTGGCATTCGTTCCGGAGCATCATGCTGAACCGGCCTGCTGAGACCTGCCGCAATCTCTCTTTCCGTCCGGGCGGCGGCTGAAAGCTCAGTAGCCAGTTCTGTATCGCCCTTGCCCGAATGTACTGGCTGCTCCCGGCTCTCCTCCGGCATCCTGATAATTTCCGGAGAATCCTGCCGGGTATCTTCCAGAACCCGGCCGGCAAGTTTCACCTCGTCCGTTACAGACCTGGCATCTGGGATCTCAGATTTCTCACTGTCTGTCATCTCCTGTGGAGCAGCCCGACTGAGGTCTTTGGCAAGCTTTTCCTCTCCTGCCACATCTGCCCGACTGTCACTGGCCATAATCTGCGCCTCCGGGACGACAGGAACGTCAGGCTGATGACTGTCTCTCCTTACAAGGTCTCTGACCGCAGCGTCGCCAATGTCGGCAGGTACCGCTGTTGACACCGTATCTTCCGGAACGGGCGGTGTGTTCTGCACACTATTAACGGCTGCTCTTACCACCGTTTCAGCTACGGGCTCCAGGCCTCCTGAAATCTTTAGCAGCTGTTGTGACGGCGAGTCGTTTCCGGTTTTAAGCAGAATGCCGGACGTGGGATGCTTTCTCGCCGTGCTGAGCGCCTCGTCCAGTGTGTTCACCACCAGGGTTTCACCGTTCCGGCTTTTCTGCAAAAGCGCCGCCTGTCCGCCGGTAGTGATAATCCGCCTTTCGGTACCCCGACTTACTTCACCACTGCCGGGACGAAGCGGCACCATCGTCAGGCCCGCCGCTTTACCGTTACCGTCGTACACCGGCAGGGCCAGATGAGGCTCAGGGAATGTTCGCGTCGGTGGGATAATACGGGCAGTAACCGGGCTGCCGCTCAGGCCGTTTGACCGCAGAAACGCGCGACCGATGGCCGTTTTTGACGCGGCCTGCCCCATCGCCCAGATTTGCCTGGCCTGAACGCGCTCCGGCTCCGGCATCAGCGCGTCATGCGCCGTGGACGGCGCGTTTTTTCTGCCCCCGAGCGTCTTTGTCCAGCCATCTCTGTCATCGGTAATTATCTGAACGTGGTCCTTTGCACGCGAGACGTTGATATAAAACGCCCGTGCGCCACTCATTTGCTTGCGGGCACCCTCAGGGTTTCCAGCAGAACCGCATCAGCCGTTCCCTCACCTTCCTGCTGGCTGAACAGGTCTTCACGCACAACACCGCCTGCCGCTTCATATGTTTCACGACCCACGAAGAGAAAACGTTTATCCGTGATCGAGATTTCTTTATCGGTAATGAGCTTTCGTAACATGCTGACGGGCAGGTTAGACCACGTTGCTTTCACCTCTTCATAAACACGCACCTGACGGGCCTGATCGTCTTCAAGGCAGAGCGCCTGGCACTGCTCGACCGTCAGCTGATCGTCTGCCAGCAGCTTAAGCAGTGATGGCGCGAGGTTTGCGAGTTTCAGCATGCGCTGAACGTGACGGGTGCTGTAGCCCAGCCCGGCACCAATCTGCTCGGGGGTTTTTCCCTGATAAGCCAGGGTACCGAAGCTGGCAATCTGTTCTGCCGCATGCATATCACTGCGCTGCGCATTCTCGATGTAGGAAACCAGCGCGGCCATTTCCGGGGAGACGCGTTTAAAAGGCACCTGATAATCAGAAGTCAGAAACTGTTGTGAGAGCAGCAGATTCAGGGCAGTAAGGCGTTTGCCGCCTGCAGCCACCGCCAGTTCACCGTCCGGCAGTTCGTGGGCAACCAGATTCTGCAACAGGCCGACCGACTTAATGGTTGCCGCCATGCTCTCAACGCTTTCAGTGGAATACGGAATGGTACGGGCATTAAGCAGCGACATGATGAACACGGAGAGAGGCGCGTATTCAACCGGCGCGGCTTCAAGCGCCGCTTTGACCGCCGCCTGTTCGGCGTCGCTCACTTTATTAACGCTGGTTTTTTTTGGGGCTTTTGCTTTAACATTGGCTACTGACATCGTTGATACCTCATGAGATTAATGACTGTCTCGCCCTGCAGAGTGGCTGCTCCGCAGGGCACCTTTTAACTGCTTACTGCGCTTTGCGAATACCGTAATCACCGATATAACGGTTCAGCCAGTAACCCGCGTTTGCTTCAAAATTCCATGCTCTCCAGACCAAGTCGCCGTCCTTACGCACGACCAGGCGAAAGTGCGTACCCTGATCGTCTTCGATAGCAACATTGGCGTACTGCGCAGCGATTGCCGTCGCCTGCTCACGCGTATAGGTGTCATCCGGTAAGCGCACAACTGCTGGCTGTTCCACTGATATCTCCTGTCTTTTTTCCCTTAAAACCATCACCCGTTGAGTTGCCGGGGCCGCGGTCTTGACGTTTTGCGGGGAACTGCTGCTTGCTCCCCTGGTTGTAACCTTCACCCGTTTGAGAGCCGTTCGCCGCAAAGGGCGCAACGAGCACGGGCCGGCGCAGATGTCCGGGAGCGAGCGGAAAAATTTTTGGCCACATAAAAAATTTTCCGGCGAGAGGCTTCAGCCGTCCCTGGACAGCCAGACGGTTTGTGCTTGTCTCAGCCCCGGCGAAAGGACTCATACGGGCGAAACAACCCATGAGGAAAGGAGGAACCCGCCGCAACGGCGTGACGCGCGGGCGCGAAACGACGTTGCCCCTTACATCCCGCAGTGTGTGATGGCGGGATACATGGAACGCTGTTTACGGCGTGACTGAGTGGCGCAGCCGGAACGGCTGCTGTGAGCGGAAGGTGTTGCGTCAGGATGGAAACCCGCTGCCCCGGAACGGGGCCGGGCAGAGACGGCTCGCCGGCTCTGTGCGAAGCATGACAGCCGACAGGACGCCCGGTGAGACAAAAAACTGTCTGCATAAAACGGGTGAAACCGGCAGTACTGGCCGCTGACTATGCGTAACAATGCTGAGAAAATGGCAGTGAAAGCCGTTTTGATGGATCACATACTCAACGGCGGTGCGGTGGCTGCGCCGTCAGGCGCATGTCTTCCCGCCCCGCCGCCGCAGGCGAAGGTTTTTCGGCGGGCTGACAGGCGGCCTGAACCGCCTGACTGTGCTGGTTACCCTTTCCCGCCCTGCTGAATAAAGTGGCCACCGATGTAAACGGCACTCTGACAGGTCATGAAATAACAGATTTCATCCATGATCTCCTCCGTCCTCAGCTCTTTCAGGCCGTCGGTTCGGCGCTGCGCATTCACAAGGGCTTTATACTGACGCAGGATGTCGCGGGTTTGTGGTGACAGTTTCATTTTTTCTCCTTTACGGCAGGGCTTCCCCTGCCGGCGTCATCAGTTGCTGAATACAAAGCCGTCGTGCAGTACATAGCCGCTGCTGAACAGGTCGCGGGCATAGGCTTCATAGTCGAAATAAGAGCGCAGCGGCTCCGGAACGTCATTCAGAAGGCCGTTGTCTTCAACCAGCTCATACGCGTAATCTTCCTCCGTTTCTGCCTTCCCCCTGTACGCATCATCAAATGCGTCAAAATCACACTAGCCCGAGTAATCCGCCCAGGCAACAAAGGCGTCTTACCTGCCCTATTCTTTCGCCTGCTTCCAGGCCGCGATGAAATCCCAGTCGATTGAGGATTCAGAGACGAATTTAGACGGAATGCCCTCCCAGTCCTGAAACATAAATTCAGGATCTTCTTCAGAGGCGTGGAGTTCGCGACACGCGTCGTGAAACTCGGTCTTTTCCTCAAAGTCATTGAGATCAAACCATTTCCCGAAAATGCTGCCGCAGTTGTATTTATGGTAAGTCCCGACGTATACCGCTGGTCCGCTAAATGTCATAAGAAATCCTCCGCAGTCAAAGTTGTCTCAGCTCCGGCCTATGCCGTGCCTGAATGACAGCCCGACGAAGAGACGCAGTGGTCAAGCGTGAAGATGAGGCCGCAGCGCAAGCGAGCGGAGGCGTGATTACGCACGGCGATGACGCGAAAACTGAGCGGAAGCGCGACGGAAGTAAACGTGGCGGAGGGAGTGCGAACGGGCGAAGGAGACGCGCTTTACCACAAAGCGATCGGGCTACAGTGAAGGCACGGCACTAGCCGCTATACGCACGAAGCCTTATCTTCTGCACGCCGACGGCGTGCATAAAAAGCGGAGCACGACGACATCATTATGTGATGCAAAGTAAATTCCGGTCCGCTCTCAGCTCGGATGAAACTGTTTATTCTGTGCAGGTAAAAATTATTACTTTGAGGTGGGTAAAGTTTTTTGGTGATTAACCGATAAAAAAACTTAACTCAATTTATTAAAATAATAAATGTGGGATTGAACAAGTTCGAAAAAAAGACTGTTCTTAACTTATTTTTCACGAAATGCCCTATTAAGAGGGCATAACTATGTCATTCCTTATTTACTGTAAAAACAACCACCCAACTTTTCAGTGAGGAGCACTCTCAATGTACCGTGAAATCGACGTTGATGTTGACGCTAATAGCTGGCCAGGCGTTGGCAAGATTCCCAGTTTCCCGTCTACTTTCACTGCGGGCACCAAAACTTTCGATTTGAACATCAATTCCATGTTACTGATGATCGGCTACCTAACAACACCGATTTCTGTAACTGGCGTTTCGCTTGCAGAATTTTGGGCATGGGTGAGATATTTAGCAGCGATCACCCCCCATGACGCTGACCTTCGCTTGACAAAAAGCTATGCAGATCTTGATGCGCATCAAAAAACCATTCTGAGTGATGACTTCGGAATGGGAGTGCCAATGGTCTGGCTCATGAAACATTTACCATTGGTTGATATTGTCGACGGCCGCTATTTTTTGCAACGCTACGGTGCGAATCATGGCGCATATCAACATCGAACAGCAAAGCGAGGGCCAAACAAGACGCCTGATTTCGTGATACGAGACCTCAATGGTGACTGGCATATTATAGAATGTAAGGGAACTCAATCTGGCGAGGTTTTCAGGGATCGCCAAATTGATTCAGGTATATCTCAGAAACTTTCCATCAAATTCCCTCACACCCACACAGGCCAAAGATTGGTCTCAGGCCTCAGCATCGGTATTGAGGATGGTAATCCAAGTCACCTAAAGGTCATTGATCCATCCCCCCAAGATCCTGTAACAATTACCGAGAGGGAATTGGAGTTTGCAAAGGATGCTGCAATCCGTGGTGTAATGGCCAAACTGCTTCGGTCTACAGGCTTTGAAACTACTGCAGAGGCGGTAGCCGCGCCGTTCGGAAAACCGGAAGCAATGCATCCCTCGACAAAAAGAAAAGATAAAAAACGTGTTGAGTTCCTTGCAGATCGAGACCGCCGCGCACGTGAAGAGTTGCTGGAAAACAACTTGAGACATCACATTTTCGGGGGCCATTATCGCGGTAGAGAGGTTACATTCCAATTGCCGAGGCCAATCTTTATTCGTGGTGTAGAGACTTCAAAAGTTACCGTAAGACAAGGTATCAATATTGACGCAATCGATCTGCTCAGAGAGCAACCAACCATTGACGCGTTGGTCGAACCATCACGGAACCATTGGGTCGATATGATGGGAGAAAACATTATTCACGATGACGAAAAAAATGCGACATTGCAAATTGGAAATGTATTTCGATCAGAATTAATTCTTGAATGATGACCTATTGGACAGATGTAACTCATTCAATTTTATTCAAACCATCGGGACCGTAAAGTTTTTTCTTATGTTACTACGCGGAAAGCGGAACACCTCCGCTTGCAGTACTTATTATCCATCCCTAGCTTATTAATAGCCCTAGCAAAGCGGAGTAGTAAACGACCTCTAAATCACGAATAGACACGTTCGATTTTACGTTATGCATTACGAATACTATGAGCAACGAACTGATATTTAAATGCTTATTTTGGTGGCGAAGCTCAGCAAATCATTTTATGCTGACTTCATCGTAGTTCAGTTTAAAATTATCAACATTTGCTTTACATATCACGTCAATATGTAAAATGAAAGTTTATCTTCTTTCATTGCCTCACAACGAGAAAAAACAAGTCAAAAGGATTTATGATGCTCAGCAACGAATTTTTGCGATTTTTCCAAACTTTAGATACAGCAGATGTACATGGTGATGTCAGAAAAATGGCGAATCTTGTGTGGAATAATATAAATACTATTATCCCGTTAAGTACTGCACACGGCCAACGGATCAAACATATCGTTGGTCTAGCACAGCCCGCCTGGGAGACCCTTAGCTTGGAAGTCCAGCCACTGGCTGAGCAGAACGTTGAACGTGTCTATGCCTTTAGTCGGCTCAGAAGCCTATCCGTTGGACCGTTCAGAGGATTTGCCAGACAGGAGGAATTTGATCTAGATTCGCGTTTGGTTCTGATTTATGGTCCCAATGGTACCGGGAAGTCTAGTTTCTGCGAAGCACTTGAATATACATTACTGGGAAGCGTTGCAGAGGCTGAAAATAAGCGCTTTCGTAATCAAACCGACTATTTTAGAAATGCATACGTCAATCAGTTTTCTGCACCTGTAATTACTGGTGTTGGAACTCAAGGGCAGGATGTGGCGATTGTAGATAACGATGCACAACACCGCTTTTTCTTTATAGAAAAAAACCGCATCGATAGCTTTTCAAGAATTGCGGCGCTGGCTCCGGCAAGGCAAACCGAACTTATTTCGACTTTATTCGGACTGGACGCATTCAGTGATTTTGTCAGAAATTTTAGTACGGAAATTGATGCCAAATATATCGATAAGATGGGAATAAAAGCCGCTCAGTTAGCAGAAAAACGCCGCACACTCGAGGGAGCTATCCAGCATCTTGAAACGGGTAAGACAGATCTTGTTGGTGTGGTTTCTGAGGAACAGATGCTGGCATCTGGCTATCGCGAGGGCCTGTCGTACCAACAGATGATAATCGAGTTGAAAGGGAATGAGCAAAATATTGGAGCTATCCGGCAGCTTGAGGAAGAGTTACAGGCGCCTATTCCGAATAAGAGTTACCTAACCTGTTCGATATTGAAAGAATTAGGTTGCTCTGTTGAAAATATATTAGCCGACCTGAATACTAAACAAAAGCAACTGACAGAAGAGAGTCAGCAACTTTCTTTTAAAAAATTGTTCGAAGCAGTCGTTCAGTTAAAGAGTATCAGTCCTGAACAATGCCCTGCATGCCATACACCACTCCAGCAAGTCACAAAAAACCCCTATAGTCACTCCAGTGAGGAATTGCTGAAGCTTGAGTTTTTATCATTCTTACAGGGAGAAATAGGTCTACTGGAAAAATCGATCAGCCAGAAGATATACAAGATCTCGCAAATTGTTGACGCCTGTTGTCAGTTCTTTCCTCATGAAAATGTTCTCGAAACATTCCGTGAGAATAATGGCATAGCTTTGTGGTGTAATCTGCGTCAACCAGCAGTAGATGGCATCTCTCCCTGGTCTTTTTTGGAGAAACAGGTATTGCAGTTGGAAGACGAAGATAAAAAAACAGAAGCTACTGCTGAATTACGGGAATCTTGTCAACGTAAGCTTACGCAACTACGCGATTCAGAACGCCAGATAACAATATTACAGACTAGAAGAATTTCGATTGAAAGGGCCATCACAACAGCTCAGTTGATGATTGATAATTTTGACACGGAAAACAGGCAGCTTATTGAAGAGGTTGAATTAGAGAAGTTCGCAGTAATAAAAAATCTCGAGATATCAGCAGCCTACTCCCAGTTCGTATTGCATTTAAATGCTTATAAAGACGGTTTACCTCAGCAGTTGGTTGCAAATCTCGGAGACAGCATTGTTACTCTTTATAATTCATTCAACCGTAATGACCCTCCTCGAGAAAAGCTCGCGAGTATCAAGCTCCCCCTGATACAGAATCAACGGCTAGAGGTAGCATTCCATAGCAATCCATCACAATATTTTGATGCCCTACATGTGCTCAGTGAGGGACATGTACGCTGCATAGGTTTGGCTATTTTATTGGCAAAAAACATTAGTGAGCAATGCCCAATTTTAATATTTGATGATCCGGTCAATGCTATTGATGACGATCACAGGGAATCTATTCGAAGAACGCTTTTTGAAGAGACCTTTTTTGCAGATAAGCAAATAATTCTAGCCTGCCACGGAGAAGAATTCTTCAAAGACATACAAAATTTACTGCCTGCCCAAGTAGCTGCACAGTGCCGGACTTTCAGCTTTTTACCAGGTCAGGCCGAATCGCATATCTGTGTGGATTTTAACTGTGCTACTAGGAACTATATTCTTTCTGCACGAAACCACTATGAGCGTAATGAAATAAGGGAAGCGTTAGCTAAGTGCAGGCAGTCACTTGAATCTCTGATGAAGGGGAAGGTGTGGCGTTATTTAAGTAAACACGGTGACGGTAACCTCAGTATAAAACTGAGGTCAGCAACTGCACCTATTGAGCTTCGTAATCTATCAGAACAATTGAAAAGACAAATTGGCCGCGCCGATTTTAATGCGCCAGATAAAAATTCCGTTTTTTCTCCCATCGAGATTTTGATCGGTTTTAACGGAGAATCACGTGAATGGCGATATCTCAATAAAGGTACTCATGATGAAAACGATAGGGAAGAATTCGATAGGGCAACAGTAGAAGCCATGATAGATGCAATCGAAAAGCTCGATCAGGCTGTGAGTTAATATTAAGTCTAAATTCTTTGTTGATGTGGTTTTGCAGAGGAACTTCCATATGAAGTGGTCGATAAAAGTTGGCCACTACAGCATCTGGCTCGAAGTGGGCCTGCGATGTGGAAAGCCTTCAACGAGCTAAACTGATGTTGACATTTTTTAAATTTATTCCATTGGATAAACCATCTATTATTTTATCAAGTGTGAATGTCGATGAAATCATTGGTTCAGTACTAATCATAATACTGAAATTAAAAAAGCATTTAATTCAAGGAGTTTATTAAATGTCGCTATTTAAATATTTTCGCTCAGGTATCTATCTTGAGAAAGCATTGAGGTATAACGAGCTTTATTTTTCAGCAAATCATGAACTCAACGATCCTAATGATCTTGTCTCGTTTTATGAATTTGAAGATGATGAGTCATTGTGGCACCGATTATTGGGCCTTCCGAAGATATCTGAGAATTGGGAGATACGAAATCTTTATTGTTCAGAGAAGGATTTTGTACCGGCTCTCAACTCATTTTTTAAAGGCCGACGTATTTCTTCTGATTTCTTTTCACTTCAGGAGTTCTTCAAAGAAATTAAATTTGAGTTAGATATATTTCTAACGCCTTTCCTAAATAGTCGTTTTATTAAAGATTCCAAGGAGGGTGAAACGTTAGCGTTTAGACTTGAATCATTTAAGCTTGGACTTAAAGAGTTACTTGCAAGAAGTGTTAACATGAAGTTTTTCAGTGTATCTTTTTCAAAAGATGCTTTAAACCCCATGATGTGGGCACATTACGCTGACGGTTTCAAGGGGTGCGCAATAATATACAAAGCTGAAAGTGACATAATTAAATTGAGTGAAAATATATATTCTGGCCATTACAAATCCATTAGTGTATTGGATGTAGATTATGATGATGGAGATAAATCAATCCCTCTATTAAGATGTGCAGATGCAGCTGATAAATACACTCTAATACAAGATAAACTACTAATAAAAAACAAGTTTTGGCATTATGAGAATGAAAAGAGAGCATTTATCGTTAGTGAACAAAAACCAGCTTTCGTAGCTAGCATGCCTAAAGAGAATTATAAAGTTGATCCTAGGGAAAAAATTTACCATCATTTACCAAATGAGATTCTAGGAGTAATATTTGGACCAAACTTTGACACAGCAAAAAAAGATAAAATAGAACACATTCTCAGAACAAATAGATATTACAGCAAAAGTGGAGATTTCTTAATATTTGAAACAAAACTATCTTCTTCAGGTGATATTACAGTTAGAGAAGGCAGAAGGTGTATTGTCACCAACCCTATTGATAAGACAATGAGCAACATGTCTGAAACCTTCGAAGATGAAAAACTTGAAAAATTAAAAAATTACGCAGGGATTAAAAAATACACAAGCAATAAATTAACAGCCTAAGATTATGATTGATTAAACACGTTATTATCGGCAGTTCATCTACACTATAATCTGCCGATAATAATAAGACTACTAGAAGAACTCGCTAATAAATCAGCCAAAATAAAATATTAGATTATGTTCTAGTACACACCAGGATAGTAATCACAAAGCCCATTCGGCTAACTAAAGTTATTTAGTAATCGGAATATCCTTTAATCTTGTGGTATAGCGTGGCGACAGCATTTCACGTTTCATCTGCCATGAACTGTCGCGATCACCCTGACCCGCAAAAAAGACTTTTCCTTTCCCGGATCGATTAATACCATCCAGTGCTGCCATTAGCGCGTCTGCGTTCGCACGCGGCTGCTGCTCACTGAACATGTCAAACTGCGCAACACCTGACTGATAAAAATCTCCCAGCATGACGCCAGCCTTCGCATACCGGTAACCCTCCTGCCAGATGGTGCTGAAGCCACTTAGCGCTGACTCAATTATGTCGCGGGTATCGTTCGTCGGATAATCACAGATGCGAGAGGCGGTATTCGAATATTGCGGTTCATTACCGTGACGAGCGGTGGCGATGGAAACACTGATATGTCGGCAGCGCGAATTCTGCTCCCTGAGTTTTTCTGCCGCACGTGTGGCATACAGCACGATTGCCTGCTGCATGTCTTCCAGTTTTGTGACTCTTTCGCCAAAAGATCGCGAGTTTAAAATGTGCTGCTTTGGTGGCGGGGCATCTTCCAGTGTAATGCAGGGCTCACCATTAAGTTCGCGAGTAGTGCGCTCAACAATAACGTCAAAGTTTTTACGTATCATGCTGATGTTGCTGTCAGACAGCTGCAGAGCCGCTGTGTTCCCCAGCTGATGCATGCGTTTGGTAATGCGCGGGCCAATCCCCCAGATATCACCGACGTCGGTCAGGTGCAGGAGTTTTCGCTGCCGGACTCTACTGGACAAATCCACAACGCCCCCGGTCTGCGTCCACTTCTTTGCCGCATGGTTGGCCAGTTTGGCCAGTGTCTTCGTTGGTCCGAATCCTACGCCAATAATCAGCCCGGTTTCACGCCGGATGCGCTCACGCATCTGCTGACCAAATGTCTCAAGGGAGATAAGGTCACTAATCCCGGTCACGTCCAGGAAAGACTCATCGATGGAATAGACTTCCTGTCCCGCGGCCATCTCACCCAGTATGGCCATCATGCGCGCTGACATGTCGCCGTTTATGTGGAATGGAAAATCTACAGGATTAGTTCGAATTTGAATGACCGCTATGAGCGAAAAGCGGACCTTGATCGATTACAACTTATTTATCGACGTACTCTATATCTGACCTGCAAGATAAAAAACCACCAAAAATATATGTTTTACCGAATGTATAGTTGCTCGCTACCCCCTACTTAGCGATACTGCTCACTGTTTGTTAAACAGGAGTTGTAATGCTTCAGCTTAATCCTCTACAGCTTTTCAAAACGCTTTCTGACGAAACACGGCTCAGTCTGGTGCTGTTGCTGCGGGAAAAGGGAGAACTTTGCGTCTGCGAACTCACAACTACTCTCAGAGAATCTCAGCCAAAAATTTCCCGTCATCTTGCGTTACTCCGGGACGCCGGTCTGCTTATCGACAGGCGTGATGGCAAGTGGATTCATTACCGACTGTCACCTCATATGCCCGTCTGGGCGGCAGCTGTAATTGAACAGGCTTATCTGTGCCAGCGGGATGACATCCTGCAGCTCAGCCAGCAGGCTGAGCGGGACAATGTAACCACCAACGGCAAGCCAATCTGCATTTAAATTTTTTAACTATTCATATGTGTTTTCCCATATGTATATTTTTAAGTTCTCTGCGCCAGGCCTGACAGGTGCAGTATTAAAGGAGAGTATATGTTTCTGGCGGGTGCGATTTTTGTTCTGACGCTGGTACTGGTTATCTGGCAGCCGAAAGGACTGAGTATTGGCTGGAGTGCCGTTATCGGGGGCGCTCTGGCGCTAATGACCGGCGTGGTGCATATCGGTGATATTCCTGCCGTATGGCAGATTGTCTGGAATGCGACGGCCACGTTTATTGCGGTCATCATCATCAGCCTGCTGTTAGATGAGTCCGGCTTTTTTGAGTGGGCAGCACTCCATGTTTCCCGCTGGGGAGGCGGCAGAGGAAGACTGCTGTTCACCTATATTATTCTGCTGGGCGCGGCAGTGGCATCGCTGTTCGCCAATGACGGCGCGGCGCTTATCCTGACGCCAATCGTTATTGCCATGCTCCTGGCGCTGGGCTTCAGTCCGGCTGCCACGCTGGCATTTGTAATGGCAGCGGGCTTTATCGCTGACACTTCCAGCCTGCCGCTAATCGTGTCGAACCTGGTCAACATCGTCACGGCGGACTTCTTTAAGCTGGGCTTCAGTGAGTATGCTTCCGTCATGGTGCCGGTGAATATTGCTTCCGTGGTGGCTACGCTGGTGATGCTGCATCTGTTTTTCCGCAAAGAGATCCCGGCAACCTATGACCTGGCGAAGCTGAAAGCGCCAGCGGAAGCTATACGCGACATGCGCACCTTTCGGGCCGGATGGTTTGTTTTACTTCTGCTGCTGGTCGGATTTTTCGGCCTTGAGCCCCTTGGAGTACCGGTCAGCCTGGTAGCAGCGGTAGGGGCGTTTGTTCTCTGGCTGGTTGCCCAAAAAGGACAGGTTATCGACACCCGCAAAGTGCTGAAAGGCGCGCCCTGGCAGATAGTCATTTTCTCGCTGGGCATGTACCTCGTGGTATATGGCCTGCGTAACGCCGGCCTGACGGATTACCTCTCTGCTGCTTTGAACCGTTTTGCTGAGTACGGCGTCTGGGGTGCCACACTTGGCACCGGCTTCCTGACTGCGGCACTATCTTCCGTAATGAACAACATGCCTACCGTGCTGGTTGGCGCGCTTTCGATTGACGGCAGCACGGCTCAGGGTGTGGTGAAAGAGGCAATGGTATACGCCAACATCATCGGCTGCGATCTCGGCCCGAAAATCACACCCATCGGCAGCCTGGCGACACTGCTGTGGCTACACGTGCTGGCTCAGAAAAACATCACCATCAGCTGGGGCTACTACTTCCGCGTGGGCATTGTGATGACCCTGCCGGTACTTTTTGTGACGCTGGCGGCGCTGGCCCTGCGCCTGTCTTTTCAACCTTAACCCCGGGGCTGCGTCTGTGCAGCTCCTTAACGGAGTACCGTTTATGACTGATATCACTATTTATCACAATCCGGCCTGCGGAACGTCCCGTAATACTCTGGCGCTTATCCGTAACAGTGGCGTGGAGCCAACAGTGATTTTGTATCTGGAGATGCCACCATCCCGCGACGAGCTTAAAAAGCTGATAGCTGATATGGGTATTAGCGCACGCGCCCTGCTGCGCAAAAATACAGAGCCGTATGAGCAGCTGGGGCTGGCAGAAGACCGGTTCAACGATGATGAACTGCTGAATGCGATGCTGGCTCACCCTATCCTCATCAACCGCCCCGTGGTTGTGACGCCGCTCGGCACAAGACTCTGTCGTCCGTCTGAAGCGGTTCTGGACATTCTGCCTGACCCGCAGCAGGGAGCATTTACGAAAGAGGACGGCGAAAAAGTCATTGATGAACACGGAAACCGGATGAGCCACTGATTTTTTCAGTGTGCTGCCGGCAGGAAGGGAGACGCAAAAACAGAAGCCGGCAGATGCCGGCTTTTTTCATATACTGCGCTGATTAACCCGCTCAGAGAGCTGCGCGGTACTTTCTTTCCTTTCGCTGTAGCGATCGGTCAGGTAGTCACTGCGCCCGCGCGTCAACAGAGTGAACTTCATCAGCTCCTCCATTACGTCCACGATGCGATCGTAGTAAGGCGAAGGCTTCATGCGACCATCTTCATCAAATTCAGCCCAGGCTTTTGCCACGGATGACTGATTCGGGATAGTAATCATACGCATCCAGCGCCCCAGAATGCGCATCTGATTAACTGCGTTGAAAGACTGCGAGCCGCCGCTGACCTGCATGACGGCCAGGGTTTTTCCCTGCGACGGGCGAACCGCACCTGACG
Organism: Pantoea sp. BJFS-204; assembly: GCF_049310725.1. NCBI lineage: Bacteria > Pseudomonadati > Pseudomonadota > Gammaproteobacteria > Enterobacterales > Erwiniaceae > Pantoea > Pantoea sp. BJFS-204. Next base: position 86,246 of record NZ_JBMOWE010000011.1, read on the forward strand.
TCAGCGGTATCCAGTCAATCTGCGCCTTCATGATGCCGGTCATAGCGCCGTGACGCTCCGGGGAGCACCATACCATGCCTTCCGACCAGAGAACCAGTTCGCGCAGTTCCACAACTTTGGGATGCGTTTCAGGGGCATCATCAGGCAGCGGCAGACCGGACGGATTAAAAATTTTGACCTCTGCACCCATTGCCGTCAGCAGCCGGGCGGCTTCTTCCGTCGTCAGCCGGCTATAAGATCGTTCCCGCAGCGAGCCGTAGAGCATCAGAATGCGGGGCGGGTGCGCCACTTCTGCAGCCCTCAGCTTATCTTCCGTCAGCGGCACGTCCAGGAGTGAAGTATCAACATTTTTCAGGGTATCGTTCATGTTATTCACAATGAGGTCTCTTCGTGAGTCGTCGCGGGTGACAGGCTGCAGCTACTGCCTGCGCAGCATTCCTCTGTAAGAAAGGCCATCAGTTGTTCAAGCTGCGTATAGCAAGGTCTGCAAAACAAGGTACGGCTCTGCCGTTCCTGGCTGATCAGGCCCGCGGACATCAGCGCCGAAATATGATGACTGAGCGTGGAGGGCGGAATACCGAGGCGCTTCTGCAGAACACCGACTGGCAGGCCGTCATGACCCGCTCTCACCAGCTCCCGGTATACGCTAAGACGGGTCGGGTGCCCCAGCTCCCGAAGCGCATTTGCTGCTGTTTTTAAATCCATACGCCCTCCTTAAACTATATTTCCAGAATAATAGAAATATAATCAGCGTCAAATATTTTTCCCCGGAATGGATGGCTCGCCCTTATCCCGGTTCGGTCCAGCAGAGGAAGGATGACGACGCCAGATCACTATGGAAATCGCCGTGATGAACAGGGTAAGGATGGCAGATAAAAGCAGCGTGCCGGGTGTGCCGTATTGCTCCAGCAGTATGGCGTAAACTGACGGCGCGAGCGCCGCGAGCAAAAAAGCGGGTGACAGCAGTAAGCCTGTTTTACGGGCATACTGCTGCGGATCAAACAGCACAAGAGGCAGGACGGCCTTAATGATCGTACTCAGTCCGTTTACAGCCCCGTAACTCAGAATAAAGATGGCTGTAGCCACCGGGGTAACATTCCCTGCAAGGCCAACCAAAAAGCATAATGGCAGAATAATGCCGGTAAACAGGCTCAGACGGATCGCTGAAGTACGTGCACCGGAAGCCACGTCCAGCAGTCTGGCGCTCACCTGTCCCACCCCCCACAACATACCCGCTACGGCGGGCATACCATAAGCGGCCAGTATCTGAGGAAAATGAGCGGACACGCCGGTGGAAACAAAGCTTATCAGCGCTATCAACGTGGCGTACCACAGGCCGCTGATGAAGGCTTTCCGGTCTTCTGCTGGTCCGATCGCCTGAAGAGCGGGCTGCCCGGCAACGGGAGGTTGACGCCGATAACCTGCCGGAACGGTGGTCAAAAAAAGCAGGCTGACAATGCCTGCACAGCCGTAAACGATAATGGCATGCCGCCAGTCGGTAAAGTGCAGTAGCGCAGCGCCAGCAGGCCAGAACGCGACTGACGCGAGACCACCCAGCAGTGTGACCAGGGTGATTGCCCGGCGGGCCTCTGCGCCTGCAATTTCTACAAGCAGCGCAAATGCGGCATCATACAGGGCAAGTCGCATGCCAGCTCCCATCAGGAGCCAGACGGCAACCCACGATGTTGTTGAATGGGTAAAAGCCATCAGAAAACAACCGAGGACTATGACGAAGGTTCCCACCATCATCACCGTACGCCCGCCGGTACGTGCTATAAGGGGGCCGGTAAGTGGCGAGACAAGCCCCATAACAAGCATGGCAATAGTCAGCCCGGAGAATGTCACAACTGGTGACCGGCCTGTCTCCGACATGATGGCGGTCCCGAAGACCCCCGGCATATAGAATGTGATACCCCAGTTGATTAGCTGCGTCATGCCAATGCAGAAAATGGTGCGGCCTGTCAGATGCCCGTCAGTCAACCCGTGCTCTCCGGAAATGTGGCGTCGCCCTGCCCGAGCGTACGCTGCAGGATGACCGTATCAAGCCAGCGTCCGTGCTTGAAGCCCACAGATCTGAGCGTTCCTGTAATGCTGAAGCCTGCCGCGCGATGCAGGGCAAGAGAGGCGCTATTTTCGCTGTTTCCAACTACGGCCACGAGCTGGCGAAAGCTGCGGTCCTCTGCCCATGTGACCGCACTCAATAACAACTTTTTTCCGATCCCCTGGCCCTGAAAGTTGGGGGCAATATATACAGAATTCTCCAGGGTGAATCTGTAGGCACACCGTTCCCGGTAGAGTGACAGGTAGCAGTATCCGCGGACATTGCCGTCCTCAACAGCCACAAACCAGGGCAGTCCTGCTGCACGCACCTTTTTCAGGCGGGCTGTCATTTCAGCCGGATCCGGCGGTTCAGTTTCAAAAGTGGCGGTGCCATGCAATACGTGATAAGCATAAATCTGCTGGATGGCAGGAATATGTCGTTCATCTGCTTCGGTTATTTCCATCGGTACGGCTCCTTCTGCGGTCATAAGCAGAGACTAACCGGAATGAATAATTTCAGACAGGCAGCAGGACTTATCAGCGGCATAAGGAAAATTTTGGCATGGCAAACCTGAACCTCGATCACCTGGCTACTTTCAGACTGGTCGTCAGCCGGGGCAGTTTCTCCGGAGCGGCTGAAGCACTTGGTCTGTCGCAGCCGGCAGTGAGCCTGCATATAAGACAACTGGAGCAGGCGCTTCAGGTCCGGCTTATTGAGCGAACCAGCCGGGGAGTAAGGCCCACGCCAGCCGGGCTGACTCTCGTTGAGCACAGCATGAAAATTGATGCAGTGGTAAGTACAGCAGTTGAATCGGTGTGCCAGCATTCTGATGAGATAACCGGCACTGTTACTGTTGGCACAGGCGCAACGGCCTGTATTCATTTACTTCCCCCCTTACTACAGCAACTGCGGCAGGCCCATCCCCTGCTGAAGGTGGACGTACGCACAGGTAACACTTCCGATATAGTGCGGGGCGTGGAGGAAAATCGTATAGATATTGGCCTGGTGACTCTGCCAGCTGCAGGTAAAAACCTGAGCATCATCCCGCTGGGTACGGATGAGTTTGTTGTCATCATGGAAAAGGATGCATCAGAGCCGAGTGCGAAAATATGGAATCCGGGCGCTTTGCTGCCGCTGCCGCTGATTATCTTTGAACCGGGAAGCGGGACACGCGCCCTGATTGACCAGTGGTTCCGGGAGACGGGACATATTGCCTGCCCGGTCATGGAGCTTGGCAGTATCGAAGCTATTAAAAGAATGGTCCGTGCCGGTCTTGGCTACAGCATTGTTCCCAGAATGTCCGTTGCATGCATTGAGGAAAGATCGGGGCTCGATCTTTACTCTGTGACGCCCTCTCTTCACCGGACTCTCGGGACAGTCATGCGGGAAGACCGGATTGTAAGCAGAGGTATCAATGAAGTGCTGAAAAACCTAAACAGCAGTTTTGCAAAAAACGAAATCAGATAAATATTCTTCGATATCTAAACCGGACAGGTCTACTCTCTCCGGCGAAGTATCACTACAGCTTTTACCAGCTACCAATGTCCGCTTTTGGCACAAAGCGGACTGACGTCGGGCTAATGTCCGCTATGAGCGAAGAGCGGACCTTTTTTGGCAAAGATTTATATATTCCAATTGCTTTAAATATCACTTTCTGGCGAAGCGCCTTAATGGAAATCAAGTAGAGCATCAATTAATATCCAAAACCTATGGAAATAAACCTTTATGGCTTTATGCCAGCACTACTCCCTGTTGCACTGTCCCCCGGAGCAAGCTTCACTCTTGTTATGAATGGAGCTCTGGCTGGCGGTTACAAAGGACTATTCAGAACGCTTGCCGGAACAGCCTTGGGTATATACACACATGCGGTTCTCATAGGGCTAGGTATAACCGCTGTGATCATCTCGTCTCCAGCAACTTTTGCGGTGTTGAAAGTTTTCGGAACCGCCTATCTGCTCTGGTTAGGAGCAATGCTCATCCGCAGCGGGATAAGGTCAAATGCCAGCGGGCTTGCTGTTACGAAACATTCGGTGACTTTAAGAGAGGCCTGGATAGCTAATATTTTGAATCCTAAAGCCATCATTTTTTATCTGACAGTCGTTTCGCAGTTCGCAGGGATACAGGGAGGCGTCTACAACTATCTGACATTGGCAACAGTACATGTCGTGGTCATGAGCGTTTGGCTTTTCGCTGTCAGTCAAACACTTATATTTTCAGTAAAAAAAACAAATCCATTAATGCTCAAAAAATACGTCAACATTGCCGGCGGGGTGTTGCTCATTGCTTTTACTCTGCACAGCCTGACCCAGTAACTCATCACCTTTAGCAAAAATGTCCGCTTCTGGC
>NZ_JBMOWE010000012.1:0-89659 GCF_049310725.1 Pantoea sp. BJFS-204
TGAGAGTCCTGAAGGGACGTTGAAGACTACGACGTTGATAGGCCGGGTGTGTAAGCGCAGCGATGCGTTGAGCTAACCGGTACTAATGACCCGTGAGGCTTAACCTTACAACGCCAGAGGCGTTTTTGAGAGACACGATTTTCAGCCTGTACCGGATATATCTGCGCGGCCTTACGGGCGGCGCGGAGACAGAATTTGCCTGGCGGCTTTAGCGCGGTGGTCCCACCTGACCCCATGCCGAACTCAGAAGTGAAACGCCGTAGCGCCGATGGTAGTGTGGGGTCTCCCCATGCGAGAGTAGGGAACTGCCAGGCATCAAATTCGTTCCTTTTCCCCTGACAAGGAAAATAACAGGAACAGACGGCCATCAGCCCGTTGCTGACAGCTGTGAAAGAATCGGTGGAGCGGTAGTTCAGTTGGTTAGAATACCTGCCTGTCACGCAGGGGGTCGCGGGTTCGAGCCCCGTCCGTTCCGCCACTTAATTGGAAAGCCCTGACTTAACGGTCAGGGCTTTTTCCATTGCAGCAAATTCAACACGGAAAAATACACCGCGCTGATTCTCTTCGATCTCCCGGATCATTTTAACGATCGCTAATTCTTTGAATCTGAAGCGATAATCGCGCAATCGATCCCACCCCTTCCAAATTGTGTGCGGGCAGACCCCGATCAGGCCTGCCCCTGTAGACTTCAGGTACGCCACGGCTGGTCAGCTGTCCACTCACTCAGAAAATCGATAAAAGCGCGCACACGCTGGCTTACGCCAATATCACTGTAGTAAACAGCATGGAAGGGCATCTCGACCGGCAGACGCTGCTCGGCCAACACTTCCACCAGTTTTCCCTCAGCAACTTCACGATCGATCATATAGTCCGACAGGCAGGCAATACCATTACCGGTAAGACAGAGCTGCTTAATCGTCTCTCCGCTGTTAGAGGAGATAGCCCAGCTAATATCATAGAGTTCGCCGCTTTCACGGGAGACGGGCCAGCGATTGAGTCGTGGGGAATCATCAAAGCCGAGACAGTGGTGGTTATCCAGCTCAGCCACCGTTTGCGGTGTCCCATGCTCACGGAGATAGGCGGGTGAAGCAACCATCTTGCGAAAGCTCCTGAACAGCAGCCGGGCGCGCAGCGTTGAGTCGGTGAGATTGCCGGCGCGAATGGCGATATCCACTTTCCGCTCAATCAGATTGATAAAACTCTCTGAGGAGATCAAAGAAAGAGTCACGTCAGGATAGCGCAGACGAAAGGGTTTAATCATCGGCATCAGCAAATGCAGAATGACCGGCGTCGCGGCATCAACGCGCAGTAGTCCTTTAGGCGCCTGTAAACTCTCGATCAAATCGCTTTCTGCCGTGGTCATCTCCTGCAAAAAACGTTGAACATGGCGAAAATAGCGTTCGCCCTCCTGCGTAAGCGCCAGCTGCCGTGTTGTGCGGGTCAGCAGGGCAATACCCAGCTTGCTCTCCAGCTTTTTAACTGTCCTGCTGACGGCAGAGTTAGCCATCTTCAGCTGTTCAGCAGCGCGACTGAAACTTCCACTTTCTACTACGCTGACAAACACTTTTAGTTCATCAGAAGATGCCTTCATTCTTCCTCCCTGCAGTCACATGGCCATTAAGCCAGTTTATGACTGATAATGCTGTTATAACCAGTACAGGAGCCGTTAACGATGACATCGGGGATGTCACCGCCTGATCTGCCTCGTTTTGCTTAGCGAACGTAAAAGGGCTGCTTTATTCTGGAAAAGGTGATGAATTCTGACATTCACCTGCATCCATTGAAACCCCGGTCTAAAATCCCTATAACAGACAGGTGTTAACTGTATTTTGAATCATCAGCCAGGCGGGAAAGTGCGCAAAAAAACTTATGCAATGCGATATGTAGCAGGACAACCAGTGGAACAGATCTTTCCACCTGGCGCGATGCTCCATCTCGGTCAGGCACTGCCACCCGGCGCACCCTTGCCCGCGCACCCAAACCTCAAAGTTCTGGTGTGGAACATCTTCAAGCAGCAACGCGCAGACTGGATGTCGGTACTGGAAGGATTTGGTAAAGATGCGCACCTGGTATTACTGCAGGAAGCGCAGACCACACCAGAACTGGTGGAATTTGCCACCAGTAATTATCTTGCTGCCGATCAGGTACCTGCCTTTGTGCTGCCTCAGCATCCCTCTGGGGTGATGACGCTCGCCTCTGCGCACCCGGTCTATTGCTGCCCGTTGCGTGAGCGTGAGCCTCTGCTGAGGCTGTCAAAATCGGCACTGGTCACGGCGTATCCGCTGCCCACGGGGGAAATGCTGATGGTCGTGAACATCCATGCGGTAAATTTCAGCCTGGGCGTCGACGTCTACAGTAAACAGCTGGGGCCAATCGGGGAGCAGATCATGCATCACCAGGGGCCGGTGATTATGGCCGGGGATTTCAATGCCTGGAGCCGTCAGCGTATCAATGCACTCTACCGTTTTGCACAGCGAATGAAGCTGGAAGAGGTCATGTTCACTGCCGATCACCGCCGTAAAGCCTTTGGTCGCCCGCTGGATTTCGTCTTCTATCGCGATCTCAGGGTGAGTGAGGCATCCGTACTGGTGACGCGCGCGTCCGACCATAACCCCTTACTGGTGGAGTTCAGTTCAGGAAGCTAGTCCGGTGCATTAAGCGAGCCTGCAGAAGGGGGAGGGAAGTCCGGCAGATGAGTAAACGGTGGCGGATGAATAAAAGAAAAAGGCTGACAAATGTCAGCCTTTTCAACGTATCAGGTATCAGGTGTTGCGTTATTATTCACAAACAGCGTTAAGTTATCGCCGGGTTGAATATCTTTCGCACTGTCCAGCACACTGTTCCAGCGCATCACGTCTTTGATGTTAACGCCGTGATGACGGGCAATACTGTCAAGAGAATCACCCTTACGAACACGATAGGTGATGCTGTTGCCGTTATCAGCCAGTCGGGTGCCATTCGAACCAATGGTCAGAGTCTGACCCGGTCGGATATCAGCACCGCGCAGGTTGTTATCCTGCTTCAGTGTCGAGACGCTAACGCCAAGTTTTGAGGCGATACCAGAGAGCGTATCACCCCGTCGCACTTTGTACCCGCCACTCGCACTGGCTTTCGCAAGCTGAGTAGGCTGTACCGCTGCGATGTCACCGGAAGCCAGTGAATTACGCAGTTTCGCGACGTTCGACTTCGGCACCATAATATAGTGTGGGCCGTTTGGCGCTGTTGCGCCGCCTTTGTAACCGGTATTGAAGCTCTTCAGTTTCGTGAGCGACATACCCGCCATTTCGGCAGCCTGCGTCAGCTGTATCTGCTGACCCACTTCCACTCGCGCCAGAGCACGACTTTCATTAGGTGTCGGCAGTTTGATACCGTAACGCTTGTTATTTTTGAGCAGTTCACTCAGAGCTAACATTTTAGGCACATACACGGTCGTTTCACGTGGCAGCGACAAATGCCAGAAGTCAGTCGGCTTACCGCGCGCCTTGTTCTGCTTTATCGCTTTGAGTACACGTCCTTCACCACTGTTGTACGCTGCGATGGTTAATAACCAGTCGCCGTCGAACATGGTGTTAAGACGCTGCATCATATCCAGCGCAACTTTCGTGGATGCGACCACATCGCGTCGCCCATCGTAATACTGGTTCTGTTTCAAACCATAGTTTCGACCTGTTGCAGCAACAATCTGCCAGATACCAGCGGCATTGGCGGATGAAGTTGCCCGGGGGTCAAAAGCGCTCTCCACTATGGGTAGCAGTACCAGTTCCATCGGCATTTTACGTTTCTGTATCTGCTCGACTATCCAGTACATGTACGGCTCTGCCCGTAATGTTACATCGTGGAGATAGCTCTTATTTTTTAAAAATTTACTTTTTTGTTCGCGGATTGCCGGGTTTTCCGGAATCCCCATCTTCAACTCGTCACTAATGAAACTCCAGAGATCTGCGTCTGCTGCGAGGCCAGTTCCATCTTCCTGCCATCGCGGCGACAAAAACTCGTCTCCGTACTTTCCATTTTCACCTTGACCAGCTGAAGACAGACTCTGTGCATGCTGTACCGGGATATTGGCATCGTTCCTGGACGCCTGACATCCTACCAGCAAGACTGAGGCGAGTAAGATCGCTTTAGCCTTCATGTGTGTGTCAATAGTTCGCTTAAAAGACGAGCAACTATACGTGACGACTTTTCACAACACAACCCGAAAAATCAAAAAGCGTCTTTCTTCTCGCGTAGAACGGCAAATGAACGCCATACGGGTTCATCAGTAACGTTAACGTTTAATGCCCTTTGTAAATCAACGTCTTGCGTGCGAAGAAATAAATTTATTGTCCGTTCGTGCGCCAGTTTTGTGGGCAAACTAATGCCATTTTCAGCGCGTAAGTCCTTAATTTTCTGATATTCGGCCGTTATTTGTGGGTCATGGGGCAGAATAGCCGCAGCAAACTTCAGATTGGATAAAGTATATTCATGTGCGCAGCAGACTAATGTTTCACCTGGAAGCTGGTTAAGCTTTTGAAAGGAATCATACATCTGCTCTGCCGTGCCCTCAAAAAGGCGTCCGCAGCCGCCCGAAAAGAGTGTGTCACCACAGAAAAGATAAGGTGAGCTGTAATATGAGATATGTCCTAAAGTGTGACCAGGAGTGTGGATCACCTCAAACGTCAGGCCCAGTACCGTGACCTTATCGCCTTCGCTGACTATCGTTCTGGCCCCTTTAGCCGCAGTTTCCTGGGGACCATAGACCTCAAGCTGAGGGAAATGCTCGCACAGTGTTTTCACTCCGCCCGTGTGGTCGTTATGGTGGTGAGTCAGCAGAATAGCGACCGGCTGCCAGCCGTTGGAGGCCATTTTTTCTAACACCGGTTGGGCTTCGCCGGGATCGACAATCAGGCATTTACCGTCATCATCAGTCAGCGTCCAGATGTAGTTGTCCTGCAACGCAGGAATACTGGTAAGATTCATCATCACCTCTCGCAGGTCGTAGGAAAAGGAAGAGCGTAAAGCATGAAGCCCGCTAAATCACGCCAGATTCTGAACGCACCGCTGTCATGGCGCGATATGCCGTGGGGAGATTATTTCCGCGACGCGCTAACGCAGCAGCTTCAGCCTTACCTTGGAAAGCTTTATGGCTTTCATATGCTTAAGCTTGGCAACCTCAGCGCAGAAATCAACACCGAAAACTGTGCTATTTCACATCAGGTCAATGTTGGCAGGGAAGGTGATCTGTTACAGGTGCTGGCTGACCCGATGCAACTGCCGTTTGAGTCGAAGTCGATCGATGCCTGTTTGCTGGCCCATACGCTCGCCTGGAGCCAGGATCCTCACCGGGTGTTACGTGAAGTAGATAGGGTGTTAATTGATGATGGCTGGATGATTATCAGCGGCTTCAATCCATTCAGCCTGCTCGGCGTGAGTAAGATGGTGCCGGGCCTGAACCGCAAAGCCCCCTGGAGCGGACGGATGTTCAGCCAGGTGCGGTTAGTCGACTGGCTGGGACTGTTGAATTATGAGGTGGTCTATCGCACCCGCTTTCAGGTGCTGCCGTGGCATCGGCAGGGCGGAAAACTGATCAGCGCCCACTTACCGGCGCTGGGCTGTCTGAATATTGTGGTGGCACGTAAACGCACCTTCCCGCTGCTGCCGACCCGGGCTAAGAAGAGTATGAGCACCAGCAAGATCCGCCAGACGGTCAATGCCACACGCCAGTTCCGGCAGGCAGAGGATCAGGATTCGGTTTTATAACCGATATCCTCAAAAGCGGGATTTTCAGCTGCGCTGCGGGCCAGCACGTCGCAGCGCTCATTTTCCGGATGTCCGGCATGGCCTTTAACCCACTCCCACTGAATCTTATGGGTGCTGAGTGCTAAGTCGAGACGCTGCCAGAGATCGACATTCTTCACCGGCTTTTTGTCGGCGGTTTTCCAGCCACGCTTTTTCCAGTTATGGATCCAGCTGGTAATTCCCTGACGCACATACTGACTGTCGGTACTGAGCACCACATCGCACGGCTGAGTCAGCGCTTCCAGTGAGACAATCGCCGCCATCAACTCCATCCGGTTATTGGTGGTAAGGTGATAGCCCGCGCTGAAGGTTTTCTCATGCTGACCGTAGCGTAAAATCGCCCCATAACCGCCGGGGCCGGGATTTCCAAGACAGGATCCATCGGTGAATATTTCTACCTGTTTGCGCATCTCTGGTAGACTTCCTCTCAAAAACGCTAAGTCTGACATAAAACGGGTCTTATGAGCACTGCAAATAACCGCCAGATCGTTCTCGATACTGAAACCACCGGCATGAACATGATCGGGGTACATTATGAGGGGCACCGCATCATTGAGATTGGTGCGGTAGAGGTGATTAACCGTCGCCTGACCGGTAACAATTTCCATATGTATCTCAAGCCCGATCGGCTGGTCGATCCCGAAGCCTTTGGCGTACACGGCATTGCCGATGAGTTCCTGGCCGACAAGCCTGCATTCAGCGAGATTGCCGATGAGTTTCTCGACTACATTCGCGGTGCTGAATTAGTGATCCATAACGCCCCGTTTGATATCGGCTTTATGGACTACGAGTTTGCAAAGCTGAACCGCGGCATTGAGAAAACCGAAACCTTCTGCAAAATCACCGACAGTCTGGCGCTGGCGCGCCGTATGTTTCCCGGCAAGCGCAACAGCCTTGATGCGCTTTGCTCGCGTTACGAAATAGACAACAGCAAACGAACCCTGCACGGCGCACTGCTCGATGCCGAGATTCTGGCTGAAGTCTTCCTGACGATGACCGGCGGACAGACTTCACTCTCCTTTTTATCGGAAAGTGAAAGCGCCCGACAGGCGCAGGGAGAGAGCATCCAGCGCATCGTGCGTCCCACCTCTGCACTGCGCGTGGTCACGGCCAGCGATGAGGAAGTGGTTGCCCATGAGTCACGTCTGGATCTGGTGATGAAAAAGGGTGGTAGTTGCCTGTGGCGCGGCTGAATTACGCATTTTTGTGGATAAAATCAACGGCAAGCTGAAAAAAACAGCAAACGATTTGTTCGCCTGGAAAAAGCGTTGACGTCGCAACAGGCTGCCATTACTATGCGCCTCGTTCCCGACGGGGAACAAAGCGCGGAGCGGTAGTTCAGTTGGTTAGAATACCTGCCTGTCACGCAGGGGGTCGCGGGTTCGAGCCCCGTCCGTTCCGCCAATCTCTTTAAAAAAGCCGATTCAGAAATGAATCGGATTTTTGCTGTCTGCTATTCAGCGGTGGCCTGGTTCTTCTGCGGCATCACCTCGCCTTGCCAGCGGGCACCATCCTCCGCCTCACGATCTTCACGGGCGATAAAGCGATAGCAGCCTGCCGCCAGACCGGCGCCAATAAACCAGCTGAAATTCGCCACCTGATGCAGGGAAGGGATAAAGCTAATCACCAGGCAAATCGCCACCGATGGCAGCAGTGCGCCAATCGCTTTAGGGTTAAAGCCACCGCGATACCAGTAGCGGCCTGCTGGCGTATCGTTAAAAAGATCGTCGACCGAGATACGTCCACGTTTAATCAGATAGAAATCGGTCAGCAGAATCCCGAACAGCGGCCCGATAAACGATCCCAGCACATCCAGCGTATAGTGAATCAGCTCAGGAGACTGGAACAGATTCCACGGCGTTAACAGCACCGACCCCACCGCGGCGATCATCCCGCCGGTACGGAAACTGATTTTCTGCGGTGAACAGTTGGAGAAGTCAAAAGCGGGCGAGACGAAGTTCGCCACGATATTGATGCCGATGGTAGCGGTAATCATGGTCAGCAATCCAATCGCGACCGCCAGATCGTTGCCGACCATGCTTACGGTTTCGATGGGATCGGTAATCATTTTGCCAAACAGCGACTGGGTGCCCGACACAATCACTACCGTCACCACCGAGAACAGCAGAAAGTTAAACGGCAGTCCCCAGCGGTTGCCGCGACGGATCTCTGACATGCTTTTGCCGTAGCGTGAAAAGTCACCGAAGTTCAGCAGCGGTCCGGAGAAGTAAGAGACCACCAGCGCCGTCGCTGTAATCATCTGCCACGTCTGCTCGCCTGCGGTGAGCGATTTGCTGGCGAGGGTAAACGAGATCCCATCGAAGCCGGTCTTGTATACAATCCAGCCCGCCAGCGCGACCATCACCACATAGACCGCCGGTCCGGCGACATCAATAAACCGTTTGATGGCGTTCATGCCATGCCAGAACACCATCGCCTGCAGTAACCACATAATGCCGAAGCAGCACCAGCCCAGCAGCGACAGACCAAGCCAGTGCGGCACGGTCATCGACGTCAGCGACGGCGCGAACTTCAGCAGCACCAGCATCAGCGCATTCGCCGCCAGATAGGTCTGGATGCCATACCAGGCGAACGCGATCAGGCCGCGTATCACCGCCGGGATATTGGCACCAAACACCCCAAATGCCTGACGGCAGATCACCGCATAGGGGACGCCCGCCATCTGGCTCGGTTTCGCCACCAGATTCGCACAGATCTGCACGATGCAGATCCCCGCCAGCAGGCAGAGCAGCACCTGCCAGCTGGCTAATCCCAGCGTGAAGAAGCTGGCCGCCACCACATAGCCGCCCATGCTGTGCACATCCGACATCCAGAAAGAAAAAATGTTGTACCACGACCAGTTCTGATCGCGAGTCGGTGCCAGGTCGTCGTTACAGAGTCGTGGGCTGTAACGGGCGTTGGCTTCAGAGGCCGTGCTGGCCACCGTTGATTGATTTGGCATGAAACCTGCTCCTCTACCCGAGAGTGGAATGAATAATCTGGTAAAGCGGTATTGCAGGATCCAGGCCAGATCTCTTTTCTTGTATACAATATTTATTTTTCACGTATACGATATGTGGCGTACAGCAAGCGACCGGAGCGTGTAATGACGAGTAAAACAGGACAGCGAGACGCCACCAGGCTGCAGGATAAAGATGAAGGGATTTACCAGGCATTGATGAACGCCATTGTTGAGCATCAGCTGCCGCCGGGCAGTAAACTGCCGGAAGAGGCCCTTTCCGGGGTCTTCGGTGTGAGCCGCACCGGCATCCGCAAAGTGCTGCAACGCCTCGCGGCGGTGCAAATGGTCACTCTGACGCCCAAACGTGGTGCGCAGGTCTCCACACCCGGCGTTGAAGAGGCGCGGGATATCTTCTCAACCCGCAGTTTAATGGAGTGCGCTAATCTGCCAGTGGTCCTGGCCCATTTGCAGCCCCCGCATCTGGTGGCGCTGGAGCAGCTCATCGCGCAGGAGAACCAGGCGCACGCCGATCATGATGGCCCGGCAGCCATCCGGCTGTCAGCGGCCTTTCATATTCAGTTACAGGCAATCTCCGGGAATCAGGTGCTCACCGGCATGGTGACCAGTCTGACGCAGCGATCATCGCTGGTGATCGCCGCCTATGGCGCACCCTGGCAGCGTGGCTGCCGCTGTGACGATCATGCGAATCTGCTTCAGTTACTGCGCGCGCGTGCGCTGCAGCCGCTGACGCAGGCGCTACAGCATCACTTCGAGCACATCGTCTCCAGCCTGCACTTTGAGCGCAGCGGGGAAACGCTGCCCGACTTTTCCCGACTGTTTGCCGCAGGCTCTGGAGCTGCCTCATGAGCCTGATTCAGGTTATTAACCCTAATACCAGCCTGGCGATGACCGAAACTATCGGTCAGGCCGCGCGTGCGGTCGCCGCACCGGGCACCGAAATTCTGGCTGTTTCGCCGTCGCAGGGCGTGCCTTCCATTGAAGGGCACTTCGATGAGGCGATCGCCGCCATCGGAGTACTGGAGCAGATTAAACTGGGCAGAGCGAAGGGCGTCAGCGGCCACGTCATTGCCTGCTTTGGCGATCCGGGTTTGCTGGCGGCACGCGAGCTGGCCAGCGGACCGGTGATCGGCATTGCGGAAGCGGCGATGCATACCGCCACGCTGCTGGCGACGCGTTTCTCCATTGTCACCACGCTGCCGCGCACCCTGGTGATTGCGCGTCATCTGCTGCAGCAGTATGGCTTTACCCATCACTGTGCCGCACTGCATGCCATCGATCTGCCGGTACTGGCGCTGGAAGATGGCAGCGGCCTGGCGCAGGAAAAAGTGCGGCAGCGCTGCATTCAGGCTAAACGGGAAGATGGCAGCGGGGCGATTGTGCTGGGCTGTGGCGGAATGGCGACGCTGGCCGGGGAGCTGACCCGGGAGCTCGGCCTGCCGGTGATCGATGGCGTCAGCGCGGCGGTGAAGATGGTGGAGTCGCTGGTGGCGCTTGGTTTTGGCACCAGCAAACATGGTGATCTGGCCTGGCCTTTGCAGAAACCTCTCTCAGGTGCGTTTCAGCATCTAAACTAACGGAACTTTCCCGAATCAAAACAGGTGGAGTGATGACTGACGCTGCAGAGAAGAAAGAGTACAGCTTTAACAAAAACTATCCGCGCGATTTAATCGGTTATGGCGCTCATCCGCCGCACGCCGCCTGGCCCAACAACGCCCGTGTGGCGGTGCAGTTTGTTCTGAACTACGAAGAGGGCGCAGAAAACAGCGTGCTGCACGGCGACACCGGCTCAGAGCAGTTCCTCTCCGACATCATCGGGGCAGCCAGCTATCCCGATCGCCACATGTCGATGGAGTCGCTGTATGAGTACGGCTCACGCGCCGGTTTCTGGCGTATCCACAACGAATTCCAGAAACGCGGTCTGCCGTTAACGGTTTTCGGCGTGGCGATGGCGCTGGCGCGTCATCCGGAAGTCGTCGAAGCGATTAAACAGGCTGACTACGATGTGGTCAGTCACGGCTGGCGCTGGATCCACTATCAGGGCATGGATGCAAAAACCGAACGCCAGCATATGCAGCAGGCGGTCGATGTGCTGGTTGATCTGTTTGGTAAAGCGCCGACCGGCTGGTACACCGGCCGCGACAGCCCGAATACCCGGCGGCTGGTGGTGGAGCAGGGCGGTTTTAGCTATGACAGTGACTACTACGGCGACGATCTGCCTTTCTGGACCCAGGTCACCTGTCAGGATGGAACGGTTAAACCGCACCTGATTATCCCCTATACCCTGGAGTGCAATGACATGCGCTTTGCCTCGCCGCAGGGATTTAATACCGCGGAACAGTTCTTTACCTATCTGCGCGACAGCTTCGATGTGCTGTATGAAGAGGGCGAAACCGCACCGAAGATGATGTCGATCGGTATGCATTGCCGCCTGCTGGGTCGTCCTGGCAAATTCCGCGCGCTGCAGAATTTTCTCGATCACATCCAGCAGCATGAGGATGTCTGGATCTGCACCCGTCAGCAGATCGCTGACCACTGGATCAACACGCACCCGGCACCTTAAGCCGGTTCCGGCGCTCGCCCCGCGTTGATCGGGCGAAGCGCCGGACGATGTCAGCTCATCAGGCTGACCTGCGCCGCCACGATGCACCAGCCGTGGGGCATACGTACCCAGGTCTGCTGCTGACGGCCAATTTTATCGCTGCCGGTGCGGGTAAATTCGGTGCTGCAAACCGCATAATCCTCGCCAAAGGTGGTGATCACGGTGTTTCGCAGCGTCCGGTTCAGCCCGGCTGAAGGACGCGCGGCGCGGAAGGCACGAATCTCATCAATGCCATACAGATTCTCACCCGCGCCGAGGCGCACGGTTCGCGGGTCGTGCCAGAACAACGCATCCAGTTCGGCCACGTCATTGCTGACCAGCGCCTGCTCGTAGCGGTAAAACTGCGCCGTCACCTCGGTGACTACCTGCGGTAAATTAATCTCTCTGTTCATCAGGCTCCAGCCATATTGATTTGCGGTATCGTAATGCCGCGTTGTTCCAGTGCCCAGGCGGCACGTAACACCGCCTCTTCATTAAATGGACGGGCGATAAGCTGTAATCCAATCGGCAGACCGCTTCGGGTCGCCAGCGGCACGGTACAGACCGGCAATCCCAGGAAGGAGATCGGCTGCGTCAGCATACCCATGCTCGCCTTAGCGGGCAGCGATTCCCCCTGAATCGACAGGGTCTGCTGACCGATGGTGATCGCGCTGCAGGGTGTCGCCGGCGCTATCAGCACATCAAACCGATCAAAAAGCGGCAACACCTGCTGCTGGAAATGGCGGCGGAAACGCTGCGCCTGCACGTACCAGGCACCTGGCATCATGGCACCGGCCAGCAGACGCTCGCGTGAATTGGGTTCAAACTGCTCAGGCGTCTGGCGCAGGGCGGGCAGATAGTGATTGCCGCCTTCTGCCGCGGTCATGATAAACGCCGCCGAGCGTGCCAGCTCAGCGTCTGGCATCAGCACCTCTTCCTGTGCATCAAGTGCTGCCGCGATCACCGCGACGGCAGCGCGGGCATCCTCATCGCACCAGCGGGCAAAAAAGCCACCCAGTACGCCGCAGCGCAAGCCTTCGCTGCCCTGTGACAGCCCCGGTAGCGTCGCGGCCAGCGGGCGATCGGCCTGAAACGCATCGGTGTGGTCTGCGCCCTGCAACAGATCATATACCAGCGCCAGGTCTTCAACCCGCCGCGCCAGAGGACCGATGTGATCGAGGCTGGCGACAAACGGATGGCTGCCGCTGCGTGACAACCGGCCAAAGGTCGGCTTAAGACCAAAAATACCGCACAGCGACGCGGGCACCCGAATCGAGCCGTTGGTGTCGGTGCCCAGTGAAAAGTGGACCAGACCAGCGGCCACGGCAGCCGCCGAACCGCCTGACGAGCCGCCAGCCACGCGGCTGAGATCGCGCGGATTGTGAGTCGCGCCGTAGTGGCTGTTTTCGGTGGTAAAACCATACGCGTAGGCATCCATGTTCAGCATGCCAGACAGCAGCGCACCAGAGCGACGCAGTTTATCGACAGCAAACGCATCTGCACGTGCCGCCGGCCGGTCGCTGAACAGGCTGGCACCGGCCAGGGTAGTGTGACCCGCCACATCAAACAGGTTTTTTACCGCATACGGGATGCCCGCCAGCGGTGGCAGGGTTTCGCCGCGCTGCCGCTGCGCATCAATCGCACTGGCTTCTTTTAACATGCGCGGCCCGGTCACTTCCGTCCAGGCATTCAGCGCCGGATTGTGCTGCTCAACCGCCTGCAGCGTGCGCTTTGCCACTTCCAGCGCACTGATTTCACCCTGCTGAATCGCCCGCTGCAGGGTCTGAATCGAAACGTCACCTAATCTCATGCCTGGTATACTCCTGCCACTTCAAGCCGGTAATCCAGCGGAAACGCCATCAGCGGCGCGGCCATCTCCGCGATACGCGACAGCTGGATCAGCAGTTCAGCGCGGCGGGCGTCATCCAGTTCCAGTTGCAGTATCTGCTCCATATGGCCGATGTAGCTGGCCCAGTCGTGTTGATTCATGATTCGCTCCTGTTAAAAACCGGCGGCGCTGCCGTTACTGCGTGGATCGCTTGCGCCCTCAAACATGCCGTTGCTGTGGCGCACAATGGCGCCCGCATGGCCCACGGATTCGCTGAAGTCCGGCAGCAGCTCCACCTCATGTCCCCACAGACGCAGCATCAATACCGTTTCGTCGTCAAAACGGCCTTCCAGTTTCAGCGAGTCTGATGATTGCCCCCAGGTCCGGCCCAGCAGCCAGCGCGGCGCACTGACTGCCTGTTGTAACGGCAAGCCCTGAATCACATGGCGGGTAAAAATCGCCGCCTGAGTCTGCGGCTGTCCATCCCCACCCATCGCGCCATACACCAGCGTCCGGCCATCTTTCAGCCGTGCGGCGGCGGGATTCAGGGTATGAAACGGTTGCTTACCGGGTGCCAGGGCCAGCAGATGGTCAGGATCGAGGCTGAAAGCGGCGCCGCGGTTCTGCCAGGTGATACCCGTGCCGGGCAGCACCACACCACTGCCAAATTCGTGATAAATGCTCTGAATAAAGGAGACGGCCAGGCCGCTGCTGTCCATCACGCCCATCCAGACCGTATCGCCCGGCCCGCGTCCGTTTCCCCATGCCGCCGCCTCTCCATCGGTGATCTGGCTGGCGAGTGTGGCAAGGTGATCGCTGTCCAGCAGCGCCTGCAAATCTTCCGTGACGTGACGCGGATCGGTGATGTGTTTGTCGCGCAGTGCAAACGCTTTTTTGGTGGCTTCCACGATACGGTGCACCGTCTGCGCATCGTCAGCCTCCGCCATCTCCAGCCGATCGGTGATGCCCAGGATCGCCAGCGACACCATGCCCTGCGTTGGCGGGGTGATATTCCAGATGTCACCTTCGCTGTGGGAGAGATGCAGCGGCGTCGTGCGGCGGGCGCGATGCTGCTGCAGATCGGCCAGCGTCACCGGCATGCCCAGCGTGGCCATCTCATCGGCCATATGGTGAGCCAGCGTGCCGCGATAAAAGCTGTCGAGCCCCTCTTCAGTAAGCTGGCTGAGGGTGTTTGCCAGGGCGGGCTGGGTAAAACGGCTGCCTGGCTGCGGCACGTTGCCGTCAGGCATAAAGGTGGCGCTGAAGCCGGGCTGATGCTGCAATTCACTGCGGAACGTCGCGGTGGCGGCGCTCTGTGAGGTGGTCACCGG
Organism: Pantoea sp. BJFS-204; assembly: GCF_049310725.1. Lineage (NCBI taxonomy): Bacteria > Pseudomonadati > Pseudomonadota > Gammaproteobacteria > Enterobacterales > Erwiniaceae > Pantoea > Pantoea sp. BJFS-204. Next base: position 14,499 of record NZ_JBMOWE010000012.1, read on the forward strand.
AATACCGTCGGCGGCGTAGCGAATCGCATCGCTCAGCAGACGTGCCAGCGGCAGCGGCGGGGTGCCCATCTCAGCCGAGAGATTCAGTGCCTCCTGCCAGCCGCTGACCGTACCGGCCACGGTCAGCGCCGCTTTCGGCCCGCGATGCGGAATCTTAGGGTGATCGGCGTAGAAATCGTGATGAGCCAGCGAACCGGCTGCGCCGCTGGCGTCGATAGCGACAGGATCGCCGCCGGGCGGCAGAATCAGCCAGAAACCATCACCGCCCAGTCCATTCATATGCGGGTAGACCACGGCGATGGTCGCGGCAGCGGCTACCATCGCTTCAATGGCATTACCGCCATCACGCAGTACCGCGAGCGCGCTCTCACTCGCCAGATGGTGTGGCGTCACCGCCATCCCCTGCGGGGCCATATTGCTTTGAATCATCTTTTTCTCGTTATCCGGGTGACAGAACCGATAACAAAGCAAGAGCTGTTCCAGTTTTCACCCTGAGCTGACGATGCGCCGGTTAACCTGGCGCAAATTGTGCTAGCTTCTGCTGAAACAAAAGTTACAGGACGGGTTATGAAACAGCTTGATGAACGACTCAGGAGTCACTATCCCCAGCTCTCCCCGCAGGAGCAGCGTATTGCCGACTTCGTGTTTGACCACTTCGATGACCTGATCAGCTACAACAGTGCCGAGCTGGCGCGGCTCAGTGGCGTGTCGAAAGCCACGGTCAGCCGGCTGTTTAAGCGTCTGGGCTATGAAAAATACAAGGATATGCGTGATGAGTTACGCATCCTGCGCCAGAGCGGCATGCCGCTGACCGATAATCGTGATGCGGTGCAGGGCAATACGCTGCTGGCGCGACACTACAAGCAGGAGATGGCTAACCTGACGCAGTGGGTGAACAGTCTGGATGCCCGGCACTTTAATGAGGTTATCCAGCAGCTGGCGCAGGCAAAACGCGTCTTTATCATCGGCATGCGCAACGCCTATCCGGTGGCACTGCATCTGCGACAGCAGCTGGTGCAGGCGCGTTCGCAGGTACATATCCTGCCGCAGCCGGGCCAGACGCTGGCTGAGGAGCTGGTGGATATTACGCCGGAGGATATGGTGGTCGTGATGGCCTTCCGTCGTCGTCCCCGCATCATTCGCCCGCTGATGCAGCAGTTGCAGGCGGCCGGTATCCCGATGCTGGCGCTGTGTGAGCCGCAGGCGCAGACGGTGATTGCGCTGGCGCGCTGGCAGCTCTGTACGCCGCTGGACAGCGTTTCCGCCTTCGACAGTTATGGCTCCGCCATGAGTCTGGTTAACCTGATTGCCAATGCACTGCTACATGAAATGCTGGCACAGGGACGTCAGCGCATTCATCAGATCGCCGACCTTTACCAGCAGTTTGACGAGCTGGAGCACCGCTAAAAGGCACCGTTTTGGTGCTTTGCCCCATTTCAGAACAGACCTTCCCCCGGCGTAGTCGTCCCGATTACGCCAGATTTCAGCTGAATGCTTTGCCGCTTAACCCTTTTTCTGTGGCCGTCCGGATTGGCACATTAGTTGCAGATTGCATCTCAAAGAATCTTTTGTTTCACGTTAATCTCACCGGGGTGCATAATGAAAAAAGTTTTGATGGCGGTTGCGACAGCGGCATTACTGATGGCACAAGCGGGAAGCGCGCTGGCCGATCAACTGCAGGACATCCAGAAACGCGGCGTCATTCGCATCGCCGTGCCGCAGGATTTCCCGCCGTTTGGCTCGGTTGGCACCGATCTGCAGCCGCAGGGGTATGACATCGACACGGCCAGATACCTGGCAAAGCAGATGAAACTTAAGTTGCAGCTGGTGCCGGTCAGCAGTGCCAACCGCGTGCCTTATCTGCAAACCGATAAGGTCGACCTGGTCATCTCCAGCATGGGTAAAAATGCCGAGCGGGAAAAAGTGATCGACTTCACCCGCGCCTATGCGCCGTTCTTCCTGGGCGTATTCGGGCCTAAAGGCGATGAAATCAAAGCGGCGTCTGCCCTGAGCGGCAAATCGATTGGCGTAACACGTGGTGCAGTAGAGGACATGGTGCTCAGTGACGTTGCGCCGAAAGATGCACAGGTGAAACGCTACGAAGATAACAACACTACCTTGTCTGCGTATCTCTCCGGTCAGGTGCAGTATGTGGCGACCGGCAACCTGGTGGTCGCCGCCATTGCCCGTCAGAATCCGGCTAAAGCGCCGGTGGCGCAGTTTATGCTGAAAGATTCTCCCTGCTATATCGGCCTGAAGAAAGATCAGCCGGCACTGAAAGCGAAAGTGAATGCGCTGATTGAGCAGGGCATCAAAGATGGCACCCTGAATAAACTGTCAGAAGAGTGGCTGAAAGCGCCGCTGCCCGCCAACCTCGGCGCCTGAGGAAAGATTCATGACCGGGCAACTTAACTTTCCCGCCCTGTGGCCCTACTGGCCGGAGCTGCTCTCCGGTCTTTGGGTCACCATTCAGCTGACGGTGCTGGCGACTACCGGTGGTGTGGCGCTCGGCATTGCGGGCGCGGCGCTGCGCAGTGGCAGACCCAGCTGGATGAGCCGCCTGTGGGGCATCTATGTCGAGCTGATCCGCAACACGCCGTTTGTGGTGCAACTGTTCTTTATCGTTTTCGGTCTGCCTGCGCTGGGGCTGAAACTCACTGCTGGCGAGGCGGCGCTGCTGGCGATGCTGATTAACCTCGGGGCGTATAGCACCGAGATTATTCGTGCCGGAATACAGGTGACACCCAAAGGGCAGTGGGAAGCGGGACGGGTGCTGGGATTAACCCGCAGCCAGACGTTTCTGCGGGTGGTGTTGCCGCCCGCGCTGCAGCGCATTTATCCGGCGCTGGTGAGTCAGTGCATCATCGTGATGCTGGGTTCGTCGGTGGTGTCGCAGGTCTCCTACGAGGAGCTGACCTTCGCCGCCAACCTGATCCAGTCGCGCACCTTCTTAAGTTTTGAGGTCTATCTGGTGACCACGCTGATCTACCTGGCGTTGTCGATTGCAATGCGCCATCTGCTGCTGGCGATTGGCCGTAAATGGTTTGGAGTGCAGCCATCATGATGACGACCTTTACCGACTGGGACATCCTGCGCAACCTGCTGCTGGCGGCACGCTGGACCCTGTTGCTGTCGCTGGTGGCCTTTGTCGGCGGCACGCTGGTGACGCTGCCGCTGCTGTTTATGCGCCTGCTGCAACGCAAATGGTTAACGCGGCTGGTACGCGGTTACACCGCGCTGTTTCAGGGCACGCCGCTGCTAATGCAGCTGTTCCTGGCGTTTTTCGGCGTCGGCCTGTTCGGCATTGATGTTGCACCCTGGACGGCGGCCTCGCTGGCGCTGACCTTCTACACCAGCGCCTTTCTGGTCGATATCTGGTACGGCAGCATCCGCGCCCTGCCAAAAGGCCAGTGGGAAGCGTCGCGCTGTCTCGGCCTGACCTTTGGTCAGACGTTGTGGCGGGTCATTGCGCCGCAGGCGATCCGCATCGGTATTGCCCCGACGGTGGGGTTTGCTGTCCAGGTGATCAAGGGCACCGCGCTGGCGTCAATTATCGGGTTCATCGAGCTGACCAAGGCGGGCACCATTCTGAACAACGTGACCTATCAGCCGTTTAAAGTCTTTGGGCTGGTGGCGCTGGGCTACTTCCTGATGTGTTATCCGCTGTCTCGCTACAGCCAGTATCTGGAGAAAAAATTCAATGCCGCTCATCACCATTAATCAGGTGCAAAAATATTACGGCGACAACCATGTGTTGAAAGGCGTGGATCTGGATATCGACATGGGCGAGGTGATCTCAATCATCGGTCGCAGCGGATCGGGCAAAAGCACGCTGCTGCGCTGCATGAACGGGCTGGAAGGCTATCAGGAGGGCAGCATCAAGCTCGGCGGTATGACGATTACCGATCGCGACTCGCAGGCGCGTGAAATCAGCCGCTCGGTCGGGATGGTGTTTCAGAGCTTCAATCTGTTCCCGCACATGACGGCACTGGAGAACGTGATGCTGGCGCCGCGCCGGGTGCTGAAAAAAAGCGAGGCCGAGTGCCGGGCGCTGGCGGCGCAGATGCTGGAGAAGGTCGGGCTGGGCGAGCGTCTCAACTACTATCCTGCCAGCCTCTCCGGCGGTCAGCAGCAGCGCGTGGCGATCGCCCGTGCACTGGCGATGACGCCGAAAGTTTTACTCTGTGATGAGATCACCTCCGCGCTCGATCCCGAGCTGGTGGGCGAAGTGCTCAAAGTTCTGGAGCAGCTGGCGTCAGAAGGGATGACGCTGATCCTCGTCACGCATGAAATGAGCTTCGCCCGCGACGTGGGCGATCGTGTGGTCTTTATGCATCAGGGGCGCGTCTGGGAGCAGGGCGACAGTAAGACGCTGTTCGCTCAGCCGCAGTCACCGGAGCTGAAGCAGTTTATCTCTTCGGTTCGCCTCTGATTCTGAAAAAGGAAATTACCATGGATATCAATCACTACCCGCAACTTAACCCGCCACAGCGTCTGCTGATGGGGCCTGGACCGATCAATGCCGATCCACGTGTGCTGCGCGCCATGTCGAGTCAGCTGCTGGGGCAGTACGATCCCGCGATGACCCACTACATGAATGAAGTGATGGCGCTCTATCGCGGCGTGTTTCGCACAGAGAACCGCTGGACACTGCTGATTGACGGCACCTCCCGCGCCGGTATCGAATCGATTCTGCTGTCATCGATCAGGCCTGGCGACAAAGTGCTGGTACCGGTGTTTGGCCGCTTTGGTCATCTGCTGTGCGAAATTGCCCGCCGCTGTCGGGCGGAAGTGCACACCATTGAAGTGCCGTGGGGCGAAGTCTTTACTCCCGACCAGATTGAAGATGCGATCAAAAAAGTGCGGCCGCGCCTGCTGCTGACCGTGCAGGGCGACACCTCAACCACCATGCTGCAGCCGCTTGAGCAGCTGGGTGCGATCTGCAAACAGTATGGCGTGCTGTTCTACACCGATGCCACCGCGTCGCTGGCGGGTAACGCGCTGGAAACGGACGCCTGGGGACTTGATGCCGTATCCGCGGGGATGCAGAAATGCCTGGGCGGTCCATCGGGTACCTCGCCGATCACGCTGAGCGCAGAGATGGAGGCGGTGATCCGCAAACGCAAATGCGTAGAGCAGGGGATCCGCACCGAGGCGCATCAGGATGGCGAAGAGGAGATGATCTACTCCAACTATTTTGATCTCGGCATGATCATGGATTACTGGGGGCCGGAGCGGCTCAACCACCATACCGAAGCGACCAGTGCGCTGTTTGGCGCGCGCGAGTGCGCCCGTCTGATCCTGCAGGAGGGGCTGGACAACGGCATCGCCCGCCACAAACTGCACGGTGAAGCATTACTCAAAGGCATTCAGGGGATGGGGCTGGAAACCTTCGGCGACCTGAAACACAAAATGAACAACGTGCTGGGCGTGATGATCCCGTCCGGCGTAAACGGCGATCAGGTGCGCAAACTGATGCTGGAAGATTTCGGCATTGAGATTGGCACCTCGTTTGGCCCGCTGCATGGCAAGGTGTGGCGCATCGGCACCATGGGCTACAACGCGCGTAAAGATTGCGTGATGCAGACTCTCTCCGCGCTGGAAACGGTGCTTACCTATGTCGGCTATCGCACGCCGCAGGGTGCCGCGGCGCAGGCCGCCTGGGATCACTACGGGAGCCACGCATGATGATGAGCGCCAGCGAAGCCCAGGCCGCTGCACAGCGCGTTATGGCGCGCTGCGATGCGCTGGCGGCGATCAGCGAAACGGCCGAGGGGCTGACCCGCGTCTACCTCTCACCCGAACATCTGCGCGCCAACGCCTGTGTCGGTGAGTGGATGCAGGCGGCGGGGATGCAGGTGTGGCAGGATGAAGTCGGCAATATCTGTGGGCGCTACGAGGCGGCAGAAGCGGGTGCACCCGCGTTACTGCTTGGCTCGCATCTCGACACGGTGCGCAACGCCGGTCGCTACGACGGCATGCTGGGCGTGCTCAGCGCCATTGAAACCGTACAGTGGCTTAACGAAAATCAGCGCCGCTTACCGCTGGCGATTGAAGTCATTGGCTTTGGTGACGAAGAGGGCACACGTTTTGGCATTACGCTGCTCGGCAGTCGTGGCATTACCGGCAGCTGGCCGCAAAGCTGGGTGACGCATCCTGACGGCAACGGCATCACCGTGGCGCAGGCGATGGCGGATGTCGGTCTCGACAGCGACAGGATCGCATCTGCGGCGCGGCGGGTTGAGGATATCGTCGGTTATCTTGAGCTGCACATCGAGCAGGGCCCCTGCCTGGAGCAGGAGGATCTGGCGCTCGGTGTGGTCACGGCCATCAACGGTGCGCGCCGCCTCAACTGCCGTTTCACCGGTGAAGCGGGCCATGCGGGCACGGTGCCGATGACCCACCGCAAAGATGCGCTGGCTGCTGCTGCCGAGTGGATGGTGTTTATTGAGCAGACCACCCGTGAGCAGGATCCGCAACTGGTGGCTACCGTCGGTACGATTAACTGCGCGCCGGGAGCGGTCAATGTAATCCCTGGCGAGGTATCGCTGTCGCTGGACGTGCGCGGTCCGCTGGACAACCCGCTGGAGACACTGCTCTCCAGCCTGTTAACCCAGGCGGAGGCGATTGCGCTGCGGCGTGGACTCCGCTTTGAGTCGAACGAATATTATCGCATCGGTGCCACCGCCTGTGACTCCGCGCTGCAACAGGCGCTGAGTCATGCGGTGGAAACGGTGCAGGGTCGCAGTCTGTCACTGCCGAGCGGTGCGGGGCACGACGCCATCGCTATCGCTGAACGCTGGCCGGTCGGCATGCTATTTGTGCGTAACCATCGCGGTATCAGCCACCATCCGGCAGAGTCCGTGGCGGTGGCTGATGTGGCGCCCGCGCTGCAGGCTTATTTACAGGCGGTCTCGCTGATTGCTGAACGGAGCTGAACATGGAATTAGCCGCATTTAATCAACTGTCGGCTGATGAGGCGCAGGCGGCCATCCGGCATTGTGTTGCCATTCCGCACTGGCAGCAGTCGCTGGTGGCGGCGCGGCCTTTTGACACCCTGGATGCGCTACGGGCAACCGCCGATGCGCTGGCCCGCCAGTGGCAGCAGCCTGAGCTGGAGGCAGCACTGTCGGCGCATCCCCGCATTGGCGAACGCGCGAACGGCGCGGATAAAGAGGCGGCCCTGTCGCGCGGAGAGCAGTCCGCCATGCAGCAGGCCGACAGCGCTTTGCAGCAGGCAATGCAGCAGGGGAATCAGGCTTATGAAACGCGTTTTGGCCGGGTGTTTCTGATTCGTGCTAAAGGGCGCAGCGGCGAGCAGATGCTGGCAGAGTTGCAGCGTCGGTTGCAGAATAGCGATCCTGCCGAGCAGCAGGAGGCGCTGGATCAGCTGCGTGAAATTACCCTGTTACGCCTGAAGGAGACGATTCAATGAGTACTGTTACTACCCATATTCTGGACACGGCGCTGGGCAAACCGGCCAGCGGTGTAGCGATTTCACTTGAGCAGAACAGCCCGGAAGGGTGGTTTCCGATTTCACAGGGTGAAACCGACAGCGACGGGCGTTTGAAAGATCTGACGCCCGAGCCGCTGACGCCGGGCCACTACCGTTTAACGGCAGAAATCGGCGACTATTTTGCCGCCGCCGGTCGGGATGCACTCTACGTCAGCGCGCAGATCGATTTTATGATTGCCGAAGCGGGCAGCCATTTTCATCTGCCGTTTCTGATTTCGCCCTGGTCCTGGTCAACCTATCGCGGCAGTTAATGGGCGGGCTGACTTCCCGCCTGCCATTCACAGCGAAAAGCGATCCGCATCCTGCCAGGCCGGGAAGCGCTCGCGATAAGCATTCAGTGCGTCCAGCGACAGCTCTGCGTCCAGCCTGGCGCGCTGGTGCGGCTCAGCCGCGCTGAGGATCTCACCCTGCGGTGAAATAATCTGGCTGTCGCCGCTGTATTCATGCTGATTGCCATCACTGCCGACGCGGTTACAGCCTGCTACATAAGCCTGATTTTCAATTGCCCGCGCCAGCAGCAGCGCCTGCCAGTGCAGTGCACGCGGTGCAGGCCAGTTGGCGACATAGAGCGCCAGATCGTAATCGTTGCGGTTGCGCGAGAAGACCGGGAAACGCAGGTCGTAACAGATTTGCGGCAGGATGCGCCAGCCGCGCCACTCAAACACCTGACGCTGTTCGCCTGGCAGATAGTGGTGATGCTCGTCCGCCATGCGGAACAGGTGGCGCTTGTCATACTGATGCAGCGTGCCGTCCGGCTCCACCAGCAGGAAGCGGTTTACCGCGCCGTGTTCGGTCTGAATCGCCGCGCTACCGCCGACCAGGGCATCGTTGCGACGGGCATGCTGATGCAGCCACTCCACCACCTGCGCCTGAGGCAGCGAGCTTTTCGCCGCTTCCATTGCAAAGCCGGTGGTAAACATCTCCGGCAGTAAAATCAGATCGCGCCCGTTGAGTCCATCCAGCTGCTCGTCAAAATGGCGCAGGTTGGCCTCGCCATCCATCCAGCTCAGCGTATCCTGCAGTAACGTGATTTTTAAAGCTGACATAAGCGCTCCGCGGCGGCATCTAATGTCGCCGGCTGTTTGGCAAAACAGAGGCGGATCAGTTTATGAGGAAAGGGATCGGCGCAGAACACCGACAGAGGAATCGCGGCAACGCCCACTTCGCGGGTCAGCCACTGGCAGAAACTGACATCATCCAGATCGGAGATGGCGCTGTAATCGACCAGCAAAAAGTAGGTACCTTCGCAGGGAAGCACCTTAAAGCGGCTGCTGCTTAGCGCCGTTGCCAGCCGATCGCGGCGGTCGCGATAAAACGCCGGCAGCTCAAGATAGTGCTCCGGATGCTCACGCAGCATATCGGCAATCGCCAGCTGCGCCGGCGTATTCACCGAGAAGGTCAGATACTGATGCACCTTGCGCAGTTCCGCGCTGATCGCGGCAGGGGCAATGCAGTAGCCCACTTTCCAGCCGGTCATATGGAAGGTCTTACCAAACGACGACACCGCGATAGCGCGCTGGCGCAGTTCGGGATGTGCCAGCACGCTGGCGTGGCCTGCCTGATCGAAGCAGATGTGCTCATAGACTTCGTCGCTCAGTACATAGACCGGTCGCGCAGCAATCGCCTGCCATAGCGCGGTGAAATCCTGCTGCTGCCAGACGGTGGCGGAAGGATTGTGCGGCGTATTCAGGATCACCAGCCGGGTTTTATCACTCAGCAGCGCAGCAAACGCCTGCCAGTCCACCCGGAAAGCGGGCGGCTGCAGCGTAATGCGTTTCATCACGCCGCCCGACAACTCTACCGCAGGCGCATAGCTGTCGTAGCTGGGATCAAAGCAGATCACCTCATCGCCTGGCCGCACCAGCGCGGTAATCGCCGCATAGAGCGCTTCGGTTGCGCCCGCCGTCACCGTAATCTCTGTTTCGACATCAGGACGATAGTCATAGAGCCGCGCGGTTTTCTCTGCAATCGCCTCACGTAACGGCAGCGCACCGGTCATCGGTGCATACTGGTTCGCGCCCTGGCTGACGTGATACGCCAGCCGCTGCTGCAGATAGTCCGGGCCGCTAAAATCAGGAAAGCCCTGAGAGAGATTGATAGCGTTATGCTGCTGCGCCAGCGCACTCATCTGGCTGAAAATGGTGGTGCCGAGCAAAGGGAGTTTACTCTCGGGGATCAGGTTGTGCTGCGTCATGATGTCAGGCCTTAAGCGCGAAGATTGATGCGGTGTCACCCGGTGTTTGTGCCACTATAAACAGGATGATAGTATTTGGCAATCAAGACGCTTAGATGGCTAAATGCATCATGCTCCGGGCTTCAGCGGCGTAGGCTGCACTTACTTACCCCGGCCACTGACGAGTGTCAGCTCCCGGCGATAAGCGCTTGCCGCCTTGCTGAGATGCGGATCATCTGGCAGGACCCGGAGAGTATGGTTCAGCAGTCGGGCACGTTTGCTAACTGTTTAAGATTTTCAACCTGTTGTAATTTTATAGCCATTATCGTTATCTGGGCTGAGCCACCCGAGATCATATTTCACCGCAAGGAACTTTTATGTCGCAGAGTCTTCCATTAGATCAGCTGGTCGCCGCCTGTCACTGGATTGGCGCGAAAGGCTGGGCACCGGCCACCGGCGGAAATATGTCGGTGCGCCGCGATGAACATGTCTGCCTGCTGAGTGAATCGGGCAAAGATAAAGGCACGCTGACGCGGGATGACTTTATCGAGGTCGATATTGCTACCAGCCAGTCGCTCTCTGGCCGTAAGCCGTCGGCAGAAACCGGTCTGCACACGATGATCTATCGACTCTTTCCCGAGGCGGGCGCGGTGCTGCATACCCACACCGTGAATGCGACGGTGCTGTCGCGGGTGGAGCAGGGCGCGGCGCTGCTGCTGCACGGCTATGAGATGCAAAAATCATTGAGCGGCCAGCACACCCATCTGGATACGCTGGCCATTCCTGTATTCGACAACAGCCAGGACATTGCGGCGCTGGCGTCAGAAATTGAAGATTACGCTGCCCGCTTTCCGCTGCGTTACGGCTTTCTGCTGCGCGGTCACGGCTTAACCTGCTGGGGCCGGGATGTCAGCGAAGCACGCCGTCATCTGGAAGGTCTGGAATTTTTATTTGAATGTGAACGTCAACGTCGCCTGCTGGAGAGAGCATGATTCGCGCCATTGTTACTGATATCGAAGGCACCACCAGCGATATCCGTTTTGTACATAACATCCTGTTTCCCTACGCCCGTGAGCATCTGGCGAGTTTTTTGCGTGAAAATGCGCATCAGCCCAACGTCGCCGCAGCGCTGCAGTCGGTACGTGAGGAGGCCGGTCAGCCGCAGTCTGATCTGGATGCGGTGACAGAGATTCTGCTGGGGTTTATGGACCAGGATCGCAAATCAACCGGCCTGAAAGCGCTGCAGGGCATGATCTGGCGCGATGGCTATGTTAACGGCAGTTTTACCGGCCATCTCTATCCTGACGTCCTGCCAGCACTGACCCGCTGGAAGGCGCAGGGCATTGAACTGTATGTATATTCCTCCGGCTCGGTTGCGGCGCAGAAATTGTTATTTGGCTACAGCGACGAAGGTGATATTACTGACTTCTTCAGCGGCTATTTTGATACGCACGTGGGTGCCAAACGCGAAGTCGCAGCCTATCGCGCTATCGCCGCTGAAATTGGTCAGCCAGCGGAGCAGCTGCTGTTTCTCTCCGATATTCATCAGGAGCTGGATGCCGCCGCTGAGGCGGGCTGGCAGACGCTGCAACTACTGCGTGGCGATGCGGACGGCGAGAGCCGCCATCGTCAGGTGACGGATTTTTCCCAGATTAACCCGGAGTCAATTTAGGATGAGCGCACTGACTATTTTTACCGACCGCGAAGCCAGCCAGCCGGTGTGGCACAGCACCGACGCGGAAGAGATTCGTGAACGCCTGAGCACCAAAGGCGTCCGTTTTGAGCGCTGGGAAGCCGATCGCGATCTGGGTGAAAATCCGGATCCCGAAACGGTGATCAACGCCTATCAGCATGCGATCGATCGGCTGGTGGCAGAGAAGGGCTATCAGAGCTGGGATGTGATCAGCATGCGCGCCGATAATCCGCAGAAAACCGTGCTGCGCGAGAAGTTCCTCTCTGAACATACACACGGCGAAGATGAGGTGCGTTTCTTTGTTGAGGGTGCCGGACTCTTCTGTCTGCACCTGGATGGCGAGATCCTGCAGATCCTCTGCGAAAAAAACGATCTGATCTCGGTACCAGCGGGAACACCACACTGGTTTGATATGGGATCGTCACCGCACTTCACGGCTATCCGTATTTTCGATAATCAGGAAGGCTGGGTAGCGAACTTTACCGGCGATAAGATTGCGGATGCCTATCCGCGTCTGGCGTAAACCGCCCGTTGTTTTCGCAAGGCGTTTACCGTGAGCGGCAAACGCCTTGCAGACCGTTATTGTGGCTGGAAAATGCCACCCTGAACCTGGTCAGGCGTGACTACCCCGGTGTCCAGTACCCAGCCGCTGATCAGGGTGGCGGGCGTGACATCAAACGCCGGGTTATAGACCTTCGCCGCTTCCGGCGCCCACTGCACGCTGCCAAAACTGCCGGCAACGCCCGTTACTTCACTGGCGGCGCGCTGTTCAATAGGAATCGCTGCGCCGTCCGGACAGCTGCGATCCAGCGTGGTATGCGGGGCCGCCACGTAAAACGGAATCTGATGATAATGGGCCAGCACCGCCAGGCTGTAGGTGCCGATTTTATTCGCCACATCGCCGTTGGCGGCAATGCGGTCAGCGCCTACCCATACGGCATCGACCTCTCCACGGGCCATCAGGCTGGCGGCCATGGAATCGGTAATCAGGGTGTAAGGAATCGCCAGCTCACCCAGCTCCCAGGCGGTTAACCGGCCGCCCTGTAACAGCGGACGGGTTTCATCAACCCAGACATTCTTAATCAGCCCCTGCTGATGGGCGCGGGCAATCACGCCAAGGGCGGTGCCCACACCGGCGGTGGCCAGTCCGCCGGTATTACAGTGGGTCAGCAGCTGGCTACCGGGTTTCACCCGCGTACAACCCGCGTCAGCAATGGCGTCACACAGCTGCTTATCTTCCTGCACCAGTCGCCAGGCTTCTTCTGCCAGCGCGGGGGCAAAGTCCGGCTGCGCCAGCGCCAGTTTCATCCGGTCCAGATTGTTCATCAGATTGACAGCGGTAGGGCGGGCGGCGCGCAGGGTCTCCAGTGCCTGCGCCAGTTCAGCGCGCTTCTGCCCCTGTTCTGCCAGCAACGCCAGCAGCAGCGAGGCGGAAAGGCCGATCAGCGGCGCACCGCGCACCCGCAGCGCATGAATATGTTCAATCAGCTGGGGCACGCTGTGCGCGGACAGCCAGTTCTTTTGCTGCGGCAGTGCCTGCTGATCCAGAATCCAGAGCTGATTGTCACGAACCTGTAAGCTGGTGGTTTGAAGTGTCTGCATTGTGGGTGAAATCCATGTTGCTTTAATGATACCTATTGTGCCAACATGCTGAACGGATGTATAGACGTCTGAACGGCTTATTACACCCAGGTTATCCCCCTTCGATTGATGAGGAACAGGCAATGTCGCAATACCGTACCTTTACTGCTGCTGATGCTGTGGAATATGCCCGACAATTTGGCGGCGTGGACAATCCTGCCGCGCTGAGCAGCGCAGAAGAGATTGGTGATGGCAACCTCAACCTGGTGTTTAAAATTTATGACGATCAGGGCAACAGCCGGGTGGTGGTCAAGCAGGCGCTGCCCTATGTGCGCTGTGTGGGTGAGTCGTGGCCGCTGACGCTGGATCGGGCGCGGCTGGAAGCGCAGACCCTGGTCGAACACTACAAATATTGTCCGCAGCACACGGTGAAGATCACCCATTACGATGCGGAGCTGGCGGTGATGGTAATGGAAGATCTCTCCAGTCATCGCATCTGGCGCGGCGAGCTGGTGAAGGGCGCTTACTACCCGGAAGCGGCTCAGCAGTTAGGCGACTATCTGGCACAAACCCTGTTTCATACCTCCGATTTCATCCTGCATCCGCACCAGAAAAAAGCGGAAGTGGCGCGTTTTATTAATCCGGAAATGTGTGAAATCACCGAAGATCTTTTCTTTAACGATCCCTATACCGACCATGAGCGCAATAGCTACCCCGAAGCGCTTGAACCGCTGGTCGCCAGCCTGCGTAATGACGATGCACTGCGCATTGCGGTAGGCGGTCTCAAGCATCGTTTCTTTGCCCACGCTGAAGCGCTGCTGCATGGTGATATTCACAGCGGCTCGATTTTCGTTGCTGATGGCAGCCTGAAAGCGATTGATGCGGAGTTTGGCTATTTTGGCCCTATCGGTTTTGATGTCGGTACCGCCATTGGTAACCTGCTGATTAACTACTGCGGCCTGCCGGGTCTGCTGCCACCGCGTGAGGCCGTCGATGCACGCGAGCAGCGCCTCAGCGATGTGCACACCCTCTGGACCACCTTTGCCTCGGGCTTTCTGGCACTGGCGGCAGAGAAAACCCGTGATGAGGCGCTGGCTTATCCAGGCTATGCGGAGGCGTTTCTGCGTAAAGTATGGGCCGATACCATCGGTTACTGCGGCACCGAACTGATTCGCCGCACGGTGGGGATGTCACACGTGGCGGATATGAAGCTGATTGCCGATCCGGCGATGCGTACCGACTGCATCCGTAATGCGATTAATCTGGGACGCACGCTGATTCTGGCGGCCGATCATGTAGAAGATGTGGATGCGCTGATTGCCCGCATCCGTCAGGCAGGATAAAAAAGCCGAGGTGATGTTTGATGTCAGTCAGTTAAGCGACAGGTGATAACGCAGTCTGGTGCCGCTCAGGGGCTGGCGGTCCTCGCGCCGCTGCGCGGTTCCTTCACTTCATTCGCCTGCCTGACGGACCGGCGGGGATGGCACATCCTGTGCCGCCCCGCCTTTCGCCCGCGTCCTGCGGGCTCTCCTGGCAGACTCATTCTGTTCAGCGCTGCGGATTGCCTGCCCCTGCCCGCCACCGGCCTGCTCTGAAACTTCAGTGTGTATTGTTAAAAAGGGCACGAGAGTGGAGGCCTGCGCGCCTCTGCAGCTGAAAGGGCTATCCGCAGCGCTGAGGCGTGACGGTGGGCCAGAAGTCCACGCCGGGAAGCGTGGACAGGTCGGGGCCGGCCAGGGAGGGCCGATCCCCGAACGGTTCGTCGGCACGACGTCAAAGCCGAAGGTACCGCGTGAGCGGCGCGAGGACGGCCCGGCAGCAGCAGAGGTGCGCTGGCCCGCACTGCGGCTCGTTCGCCCGGAAAAAAAGCTGCCACGTTTGACCGTGACAGCCTTTACAAATCTAATCTTAACTGTTCAGCATTACGACGTGATGTCGGCTTTCCTCTTCTGACCCTATTCCCTGCGCTTTGGGCTTAATTATTGCGGTCAGATTTCCCCTGAGCCGGTGCTGCAGAGCAACGCTAAACCTATGCTGCCTCACTCGCCCGCGACGCAGCCTGAGGGGCTTTTTCTTTCACCGGCACTGCCAGCGCATCCGCCTCAAACTCATCGACGTTAATTGAACGCAGACGGCTGGCCTCAGCACGCTGCAACACTTCAGCCTCTTTAGCATCAATCCAGCCCTGCTCCAGCGCGCGCTTCGCCAGCGCATCCAGCCGGGTAAAGGAGAGGTGCTGCTTCGTCTGTTTGCACAGCCTGTCATGGATCACTTCTGCCGCCATCACATCCTGCAACGCCTGTTCCAGCTGACCGGCAGGGTTGTGCTCGCTGGGCGTCAGGTACATGCCACGGCCCAGACGGCTGCGGGTAGCTGACGGCTGTTGCAGCAGTTTTGCCAGCTGATGGTCCAGACGGTCAGACGGAGCAGGGCAGTGATGACCGCCTGCAAAAATAGTCATCCGCAATGCGCCCGCGACCAGACGGTTCGGGAAGTTACGCAGCAGATCGTCCATCGCGACTTCCGCCTGATGTAACGCATCCTGCACGCCCCAGTGCACCAGCGGCAGATCGGCTTCGTTGCGGCCTTCATCGTCATAGCGTTTCAGCGTCGCCGAAGCGAGATAGAGCTGGCTCAGCACATCGCCCAGACGCGCCGAGATACGCTCACGACGTTTCAGGCTGCCGCCCAGCACCGCCATCGACACATCAGAGAGCAACGCCAGGTTGGCACTGATGCGGTTCAGATGCTGATAGTAACGACGGGTGCCATCGCGGGTCGGGGTGGCGCTGGTGCGTCCGGCGGTTAAGCCCAGCCACAGGCTGCGCATGGTGCTGCTGCCGACATGACCGATGTGGCTGAACAGCGCCTGATCAAACGCGTTAACATCGTTGCTGGCTGCCGCCGCCATCTCCTGCAGTACATAAGGATGGCAGCGAATCGCACCCTGTCCGAAGATAATCATGCTGCGGGTCAGAATATTAGCGCCTTCTACCGTGATGGCGATAGGCGCACCCTGATAGGCGCGGGCCAGGAAGTTGCTGTTACCCAGCATAATGCCTTTACCGCCGGCAATATCCATGGCGTCGATAATGGCGCGCTGACCGCGATGGGTGCAGTGATATTTCACAATCGCCGACAGCACTGCCGGTTTTTCACCCTGCATAATACCGGCGGTAATCAGCGTAGCCGCCGCATCCATCACGTAGGCGTTACCGGCAATGCGCGCCAGCGGCTCTTCAATCCCTTCCATCTTACCGATTGAGACGCGGAACTGACGACGGATATGGGCATAGGCGCCTGTCGCCAGCGCCACACTTTTCAGGCTGCCGGTTGAGTTCGATGGCAGCGTAATGCCGCGACCCACAGACAGACACTCCACCAGCATCCGCCAGCCCTGACCGGCCATTTGTGGGCCGCCGATAATATAGTCAATCGGCACAAAGATATTATTGCCGCGTGTCGGCCCGTTCTGGAACGGCACGTTAAGCGGGAAGTGGCGATGACCTATCTCCACGCCGGGCGTGTTGGTCGGGATCAGCGCACAGGTAATGCCAGGATTTTCGTTATCGCTGAGCAGATGATCCGGGTCGGAGAGTTTAAATGCCAGCCCCAGCACGGTGGCGATCGGCGCCAGCGTAATATAGCGCTTGTTCCAGGTCAGCCGCATGCCCAGCACCTGCTGACCCTGCCACTCGCCCATGCAGACCACGCCGGTATCGGGGATGGCTCCGGCATCTGAGCCCGCTTCCGGACTGGTCAGCGCAAAGCAGGGGATCTCATCGCCGCGTGCCAGCCGGGGTAAATAGTGATTTTTCTGCTCTTCAGTGCCGTAGTGTTGCAGCAGTTCGCCCGGACCTAATGAGTTAGGCACGCCCACGGTAATCGCCAGAATCCCGGAGACGCCCGACAGTTTTTGCAGCACGCAGGCCTGCGCATAGGCGGAGAAATCGAGTCCGCCATACTCTTTTTTGATAATCATCGCGAAGAAACGATGCTCTTTCAGATAGGCCCAGAGTTCCGGCGGCATATCGGCCAGCTCATGGGTGATCTGGAAATCGTTGGCCATGCGGCATGCTTCTTCAACCGGACCATTGAGAAAAGCCTGCTCGTCGGCAGTCAGGCGCGGCTGCGGATAGTTGTGCAGCTTCTGCCAGTCTGGTTTGCCCTGAAACAGATCGCCTTCCCACCAGGTGGTGCCCGCATCGATCGCTTCTTTTTCGGTGCGTGACATCGGCGGCATCACCTGCTGGAAGCGCTGAAACATCGGCTTTGAAAACAGGCTGCGGCGCAGTGACGGCAGGTTGAACGGCAGCAGGATGATCGCCAGCGGCAACAGTAACCATGGCGTCCAGAGGTGAGCAAAAGCCATCGCAGCAGTCCACAGCAGCAGAATCGCGCTGCTGAGCCGCAACGACAGGCGGTGATAGAACAGGGCGCCAATCAGCGCCACCGTGGCAAGTATCGAGACAACCATCATAATGAACCGCTCCAAGTAGTAAGAGGTCTGACCTGTTATGTAGAGAGGTTTAGAGCAGTTGGGTTGATTTATCAATTTGTTTACATCGAAATTACAACCTGCCTCACAAAAACCGATTTCTGTCCATTTTTGCATCACCCGCTGCAGTGATAATCGCCGCCACTGCCTGGCCAGCCATGGCATGACGCTTTGCGCTGACCGGCCATTCCGTTAAACTTGCTGCGATTAACCTCTCCTAAAAAAGGACATCCCTATGTACCAGGACATTATCCGCTCTGAGCTTAATGAAGCTGCTGATACGCTGAATAAATTCCTCAGCGACGAGGCCAATATCCATGCGATCCAGCGTGCGGCGGTGCTGCTGGCTGACAGCTTTAAGGCGGGCGGCAAGGTGCTTTCCTGCGGTAACGGCGGTTCACATTGCGATGCGATGCATTTCGCTGAAGAGCTGACCGGTCGCTACCGCGAAAATCGTCCTGGCTATCCGGCGATTGCCATCTCTGATGTCAGCCATCTCTCCTGCGTCAGTAATGATTTTGGTTATGACTATGTCTTTTCACGCTATGTGGAAGCGGTAGGGCGTCCGGGCGATGTGCTGCTGGGCCTCTCAACTTCCGGTAACTCTGCCAATATCATTAAAGCGATTGAAGCTGCCCGTGCGCAGGGGATGAAAGTGATCACCCTGACCGGTAAAGATGGCGGTAAGATGGCAGGCAGTGCCGACATTGAAATCCGGGTGCCACACTTTGGTTATGCCGATCGCATCCAGGAGATCCACATTAAAGTGATCCACATCCTGATGCTGCTGATCGAAAAAGAGATGGTGAAGTAACTGCGCTGGCCTCCCGCCTGACGGGAGGCCGCTTACTCTAAGGCGGTGGCTATGTGCGAATTGCTCGGGATGAGCGCCAATGTTCCCACGGATATCTGTTTCAGCTTTACCGGTCTGGTTCAGCGTGGCGGTGGAACCGGGCCTCACAAAGATGGCTGGGGCATTACCTTCTACGAAGATAAAGGTTGTCGTACGTTTAAAGATCCGCTGCCGAGCTTTAACTCGCCGATTGCGCGTCTGGTGCAGGAGTATCCGATCAAATCGCATTCGGTGGTGGCGCACATCCGCCAGGCGAATCGCGGGCAGGTGTCGCTGGAAAATACCCACCCGTTTACCCGTGAGTTGTGGGGCCGTAACTGGACCTATGCGCACAACGGGCAGCTCAGGGGCTATCGGCAGCTGGAGACTGGCACATTCCGGCCGGTGGGCGAAACGGACAGTGAGAAGGCGTTCTGCTGGATCCTGCATCAGCTGGCGACGCGCTATCCACGTACGCCCGGCAACTGGCCTGCGGTATTTCGTTTTATCGGGGAGCTTGCCGGCACGTTGCGGCAGAAGGGCGTGTTTAACATGCTGCTGTCAGACGGCCGTTATCTGATGGCCTTTTGCTCCACCAATCTTTACTGGATCACCCGCCGCGCACCCTTTGGCCGGGCACAGTTACTGGATCAGGATGTGGAGGTCGATTTTCAGCAGCACACCACGCCGCATGACGTGGTGACGGTGATTGCTACGCAGCCACTGACGGCCAATGAAACCTGGCAGCGGATCGTGCCAGGTGAATGGGCGTTATTCTGCCTTGGAGAGCGCCAGGAATGAACGTGAAGCGGCTTCGGGACTGGCTAAAACCGGTGCCGGGCTGCTGTTCATCACATATTTACCGCTGGCGACATTAACCATCGGCGGCTGATGATATTTAGCAAAGTAAGCGTATCCCGGCTGCAGCTGCTGCCAGAAACTGGCATAGGTGGAGTAGCGGTGACGCTGCATATTGCTGTCGGTCATGCGGAATGGATAGATGCTGATGCTGATATCCTGCTGGCCGTTACGCAGCGCGGCATTCACATAGGTAAAAATCTCATCCATATAGGCGTTAGTCATGGCATAGCAGCCAATCGACTTACAGTCGCCATGAATCATCAGGTAATTGCCGCTGTAGCCCTGATTACGATCGTACTGATTCGGAAAGCCGATGTTGATCGCGCGATAAAACCGGCTATCCGGCTTCAGCTGATTCAGCTTCACGTTGTAAAAACCTTCCGGGCTTTTGAAATCGCCTTCACGGCGTTTCGGGCCGAGGCCGCCAGAAAAGTTACAGATGCGGTAGGTGTCCAGCAGGCGGTATTCGTTACCGATTTTGCCGTAGAGTTCGAGCGTGCGTTCTTCCTTGAAGATCTGGATATAGACCGGGGTGCCGAGTAACTGCTTCTTTAATTCTTTGCTGACCGGTGCCGTTGAGACGGGTTCGGGTGTCATTGCCATGCTGAGGGCTGGCAGTAAAATCATCGCAAACAGGAGTGCGATTTTGCCCATGCTGTGTGTACCTTGAGGTGAAGAGAACATGACGCAAAATGTGCGTCTCTGTTTGCATTATCGGAACTGTCCGCTACCGCAGCGCAACATTAAACATTGTCTGTTTTTTTAGCAAGACGGCGTCAGCCAAATTCGCGATTTACTGAAGGATATTCGACCAGAAATTTGTAAACTTTAATCGTCAGCGCGACAAATATTGCAGTTACCCCTGCCAACTGTATACTTATCCAGTGCCGGAGGGGGTATGCGTAAAATCATTCATGTCGATATGGACTGCTTCTATGCCGCGGTGGAGATGCGTGATAATCCCCAGCTGCGCGACATCCCGATCGCCATTGGTGGCAGCCGCGAACGTCGCGGCGTGATCAGCACCGCCAACTATCCGGCGCGCAAATTTGGCGTGCGCAGCGCGATGCCAACCGGCATGGCCCTCAAGTTATGCCCGCATCTGCGTCTGCTGCCAGGACGCTTCGACGCCTATAAAGAAGCCTCCGCGCAGATCCGCGACATCTTTACCCGCTATACGCCGCTGATTGAACCGCTCTCCCTTGATGAAGCTTACCTGGATGTCACCGACAGCCCCCACTGTCACGGCTCTGCCACACTGATGGCGCAGGCGATCCGCGCCACCATCTACCGTGAAACCGGGCTTACCGCCTCAGCGGGCATCGCCCCGATTAAATTTCTGGCGAAGATCGCCTCTGACCTCAATAAGCCGGACGGCCAGTTCGTGATTACCCCGCCGGAGATGTCCGGTTTTCTGCTGACTCTGCCGCTGGCGAAGATCCCTGGCGTCGGCAAGGTCTCGGCCAAAAAGCTGGAAGAGATGGGGCTGGTGACCTGTGGCGACGTGCAGAAGGCGGACTTAGCGCTGCTGTTAAAGCGCTTTGGTAAGTTTGGCCGGGTGCTGTGGGAGCGCAGCAATGGCATTGATGACCGCAGCGTGATCGTTGAGCGCGAACGTAAATCGCTGGGGGTTGAACGGACGCTGGCGGAAGATATCAGCGACTGGGATGCCTGCCTGGAAATTATCGATTTTCTCTACGCCGAACTGGATCGCCGGCTGACGCAGATCCGACCTGACAAGCAGGTGGCGCGTCAGGGCGTCAAACTGAAGTTCAGTGATTTTCAGCAGACGACCCAGGAGCATATCTGGCCGGTGCTGAACAAAGAGGACATGATTGCCATCGCCCGTAAAACCTGGGATGAGCGTCGTGCCGGGCGCGGCGTGCGGCTGGTGGGATTACATGTGACTATGGTGGATCCCCAGCTGGAGCGTCAGCTGCTGCTGGGTCTGTAACCGTCAGCCTCACCGACCGGCAAGGCTGACATCCGATTACTTCTTATATTTCGCCGCCAGGGTCGCAAACCACGGGGCAACGAAATCCTCATTGCTGCCCCAGCCCGGAATGATCTTGTTCAGTGACGCGACGTTCACCGCGCCAGGCTGGCTGTTAAGCTGCTGCTGAGAGATCGATGCCGCTTTAAACTGATAAGTCGCTGGCGTCTCTTCACCGGCAATTTTCTTCGCCACCAGACGCATATTCACCGCGCCAATAGTTTTAGGATCCACCGCTACCGTCTGCACCCACGGGCTGTTTTTCTCGCGCATCAGCTGCAAATCCTGGTTCGAAACATCAATGCTGTAGAGTTTGATCTCGGTACGGCCATTCTCCTGCAGCGCTTTGTAAGCGCCCTGGCTGAAGGCGTCCCAGGCACCCCAGATGGCGTCGATTTTGCCTTTCGGGTATTTCGCCAGAATCGCGCCAATTTTATTGGCGGTGTCGCCCTGAACGTCAGTTGAAACCGCACCAATCGACTCAAGCTGATGAATGCCCGGATTCTCTTTCAGCAGTTTTTCATACACCACCTGACGGCGTTCCATCGGCGGGAAACCGGCAACCCATAGCTTGACGATGTTCGCCTTGCCGTTGAAATCATGGATGAGCTGGCCCAGCGACAACTGCGCCAGTGAAGCGTCATCCTGCGCGGTGACGGTGACGCCCGGGATCGGGCTATCCACCGGCGTATCAAACACCGACAGCTTAATGCCTGCATCGGCAATGCGCTTCACCAGTCCGCTGGCGTAGGGCGCTTTACCGTGCGACAGCACGATGCCGTCATATTTCTGGCTGATCGCCTGATTCACGAAATCCTGGAAGCGCGCATCGTCGCCGTTGCTGAGAAAGGTGCTGACCTTGAAGCCAAGCTGGCGACCCTGCTGAATGGCACCGGCAACAAACTGGGTGGTGTTGTCATCGGAGCCGAGATTGCGGATCACCGCAATACGGATCGGGCCATCATGACTGGCGATAGCCGCAGGCACCGGCGTGACGGTATCCGCGAAGGCGGCGCTGGCGTTCAGCAGGCTCAGGGCCAGCAGCGAGAGTGTTATTTTTTGCATTGTTATCAACTCCGGTAAACGCGCCTCAGCGGCGCTGGATATAGGTGATCGCCAGTGCTAAAGCCAGCACCAGCCCTTTAATAATGTCCATGGCGTAGTAGGGAACAGAGAGCATCACCAGACCGTTCTGCAGCACGCCGAGGATCACCGCACCGACCAGCGTGCCCAGCGCATTCGGCTTGCCGGAGCCCGCCAGTGAGAAGCCAATCCACGCCGCCGCGACCGCGTCCATCAGGTAGCCGCTACCGGCGTTCACCTGCGAGGAGCCGATACGCGAGGCGAGCAGAATGCCGCCCAGACCGGCCAGCAGTGAGGCGATCACATAAGCCAGCACCCGATAGCGGGTGGTGCGGATGCCGGAGAGGCGCGCCGCTTCCGGATTGCCGCCCAGCGCATACATCCGGCGACCATGTTTAGTCAGTGAGAGCGCCAGCTGCGCGGCGACGGTGACGACCAGCATGATGATGACGATGGTGGGCACCTGGCCGAGCAGGCCAAACGCCGCCGGAATGGTGCCTTCCGCCATATCACCGCTCGGCAGCACCATGTTCTCGGTGATCGATCCGCCAAAGCTGTAGGTCATCGCCACCCCCTGAATCACAAACAGTGTCGCCAGCGTTGCCAGCATGTCGGGGATGCGCAGGATCACAATCAGAAAGGCGTTAAACAGCCCGACCAGGGTGCAGAGCGCCAGGGTGAGCAGGATGGCGGTGGTAGTGCCGAAGCCGTACCAGACAAACAGTGAAATCACCAGCGCATTGGCCAGCGAGGCGGTCGATCCGACCGACAGATCAAAGCCGCCAACGGTCAGCGAGATCGAGACGCCGATCGCAATCACCGTGACAATGGCAATTGAGCGCAGAATATTGATGATGTTGTTGGGTTCAAGGAAGCTGTCGGAGGCGAGACCAAAAGCGGCGATCAGGATCACCACCGTGAGCAACATGCCCCATTTATAGAGAAAGTCGAACAACTGGTGACGCCACGGCGAGGCTGTCAGATTCAGGCTGGTTTCTTTGCTGCTCACGCAGGGGTTCCTCCGGTGGAATAGAGCAAAAGCGTCTCTTCGGTGACGTCGCGCGCAGCCAGCTCGGCCACAATGCGTCCATCCCAGAGCACGCAAATCCGGTCGCATAAACCGACCAGTTCAGAAAACTCTCCCGACGCGTAAATGATGCCTTTCCCCTCGCGCGCCAGGTTATCGATCAGGGTGAAGAGTTCGGTTTTGGCTTTGATATCGACGCCTTTCGTCGGCTCATCGAAAATCAGCACGTCGGCGTTGTTGCGCAGCCATTTGCCTATCGCCACTTTCTGCTGATTGCCGCCGGAGATACGGCGCAGCGTCTGTGCCGGACCGGTGGTGCGCACCTGCAATTGCTGGATAACCTGCTCCGCCCAGCGCCATGCCTGGCGATGACCAAACAGGCTCCAGCGCGAAAAGCTGTCGTCTGCGCTGACGCTGAGGTTCATTGCCACCGACTCATCAATAAAGATCCCCTCTTTGCGCCGCTCCTCCGGCACCAGCGCCATGCGGCGACTGACGGAGTCATGCGGCGAACGGGGCTGCCACGGCTGGCCATGCAGTTCACCGCGACTGACGCGGCTTTTGCTGGCACCAAACAGCGCCTTACAGAGTTCGGTTTTACCGGCACCGGCCAGGCCTGCAATGCCCAGAATTTCCCCTTTGTGCAATCGTAGCGAGATATCCTGCAGCAGTTGCTCATCATGAAGACCGTCAATCGCCAGCAGCAGCGGCTGAGCCTGCCGCGCACGGCGTGCCGGGAAGATATCGGTGAGCTGATGGCCCAGCATCTTCTCCACGATCTGCTCACCGCTCAGTGCCGCCATCGGGCCGGTTTCGATCAACCGGCCATCACGCAGCACCGTCAGCTGGTCACAGATTGCTTTCAGTTCATGGATGCGGTGAGAGATAAACACCACGCCGATGCCGCTGGCCTGCAGGCGACGCACCACAGCAAACAGCCGCTCACTTTCATGCTGATCCAGCGGGGCAGTGGGTTCATCCAGAATCAGAAAGCGGCAGTGGTGCGACAGCGCGCGCGCCAGCAGAATTTGCTGCTTTTCAGCCAGGGTGCAGCGCTCCACCAGCCGGTTGACGTCCAGCGCCACGTCGAGCTGAGCCAGCAGCGCCCGCGCCTGACGCCGAACCTCGCCCCAGCGATAGCGGTGGCCAGGCTCTGCCAGCCGATCCAGCAGAATGTTTTCCGCGACGCTGAGCTGCGGCACCAGCGCCACGTCCACTTCCTGCTGAACCAGATGGATACCCAGCCGTTTCGCATCACGCGGCGTACGGATGGAGACCGGCTCACCATCCAGCAGGATCTCGCCGCTGTAGTGGCTGTGCGCACCGGAAAGGATCGCCATCAGTGTTGACTTGCCCGCGCCGTTAGCGCCGGTCAGAGCATGTACTGAATGGCCGTCACTGCGGAAATCCACCGACGATAGCGCGGCAAACCCGCCAAAAGCGATGGAGATGTTACGCATCTCAAGGCAGTTTAACCCTGGCATGTCATTACTCTCCTGAAGAATCACTGGCCGCATTTTTTCCTGAACCTTCAGGCGCGGCAACAGCCGAAAGCGCATAAGCTAGCACGAAATCTTATTAGCCATCCAGACATCTGGACATAATGGCGGCTGTGACCAGCGAAGCGCGGGAAAGCGGCGGAATAACGGGGTAAAGGACGGAAAAGGCAGCGAATTATGCTGGAGGAAAGTCACAGGCATAAAAAAACCAGGCCGGAGCCTGGTTTACTTTTTTTGTGACAGAATTACTTTTCTGGCACCACATTCAGCAGGGTGGTCAGCAGTTTCCAGTAAAGGCCAACGCTTTCGATGTGAACCTGCTCATCCGGCGAGTGCGGCCCGGTGATGGTCGGCCCAATCGATACCATATCCATCTCCGGATACGGTTTTTTGAACAGACCACACTCCAGACCGGCGTGGATCACCTGAATGTTCGGGGTCTTATCAAACAGCGCGATATAGGTCTGACGGGTCAGCGCCATAATGGCGGAGTCCGCATCAGGCTGCCAGCCTGGGTAGCCGCCTTTCGCTTTGGTCTGTGCACCGGCCAGCTGGCCCAGTGAGGTCAGCATCTGCACCACATAATCGCGGCCGGTGTCGATCAGCGAACGGATCAGGCAGTTGATCTCTGCATGATCGGCTTCCATGGTCACCACACCGATATTCAGTGAGGTTTCTACCACGCCTTTCGCCACGTCGGAGTTGCGGATCACACCGTTTGGCATGCTGTTGAGCAGGTTCAGGAAGCGATCGCGGCTGTCAGCGTTCAGAGCATCACCCTGATGCGCCAGCGGCTCAGTGACCAGTGCGATGTTCGGCTCTTTGATGCCGTGCTCATTTTTGATGGCGCTCAGGAAGTGCGCCGCCGCTGATTTCAGCGCATCCGCTTTGTGGCTCTCGACCGCCACGGTAGCGAAGGCTTCACGCGGGATCGCGTTGCGCAGCGTACCGCCGCTGAAGGCCAGCAGACGCAGATCCAGTTCAGCAGCGTGTGCCGCCAGGAAGCGCGCCAGCAGTTTGTTGGCGTTGCCGAGGCCCATATGAATATCGGCACCGGAGTGACCGCCACGCAGGCCTTTCAGCGTCAGCTTCAGGGTCTGGAATTCAGCAGGCACCGCTTCACGGGTCAGCGGCAGGGTGGTGACGAAGTCGATACCGCCCGCGCAGCCCATGTAGATCTCACCTTCTTCTTCGGAGTCGGTGTTGATCAGGATTTCTGCCTGCAGCCAGTTGGGTTGCAGACCGAATGCGCCATCCATACCGGTCTCTTCAGTCATGGTCAGCAGCACTTCCAGCGGGCCATGCGTCAGGCTGTTGTCAGCCAGTACTGCCAGCGCAGAAGCCATACCGATGCCGTTGTCCGCGCCCAGCGTGGTGCCGCGCGCTTTCACCCACTCGCCGTCAACCCAGGGCTGAATCGGATCTTTGGTGAAGTCATGAACGGTGTCATTATTTTTCTGCGGCACCATATCCAGATGCGCCTGCAGCGCAACCGGGGTACGGTTTTCCATGCCTGCGGTGGCGGGCTTACGAATCAGGATGTTGCCGACCTGATCGCGCTCACACCAGAAGCCTTGCTCTTTGGCCCAGCCGACGATGTAACTCGCCAGCGCTTCTTCGTGAAAAGAGGGATGGGGAATAGAGCAGATCTTAGCGAAAATATCCCACAGCGGCTGTGGAGAGAGTTGAGACAATTCAGACACGACAGGTCTCCTGTGTCAGTGTACCGGCGAGGCCGGACATCGCGAGTTTCCAGTGAAAAATCGCCGTCAGAGAATCTGACGAGCCAGGCCCGAGAATATCACTGTTTTCTACCGGGTGCGCTCTCAGACGCGCTAAAAAGCCGCAACCAGTGCGCGGGTGCTGGTTTTTAGTGCGTCAACTCCTTATAATCTCGCGCAACCTTTTCCCCGTTGCACATTTTTACGCCACCTCGGTTGGCTGGGATTTCTATTCTATGAGCGAAAAATACGTCGTTACCTGGGACATGCTTCAGATTCATGCCCGTAAACTGGCCCAGCGCCTGCTTCCTGTTGAACAGTGGAAAGGCATTATCGCGGTGAGCCGCGGCGGTCTGGTACCGGCTTCGCTGCTGGCACGTGAACTGGGTATCCGCTACGTCGATACCGTCTGCATCTCCAGCTATGACCACGATCATCAGCGCGAAATGAAAGTTCTGAAGCGCGCAGAAGGCGACGGTGAAGGATTTATCGTGATCGATGACCTGGTGGATACCGGCGGCACCGCCCAGGCGATTCGCGAGATGTACCCGAAAGCGCGTTTCTGCACCATTTTCGCTAAACCGGCCGGTCGCTCACTGGTTGATGATTATATTGTCGATATTCCGCAGGATACCTGGATCGAGCAGCCGTGGGATATGGGTGTGGTCTACATCCCGCCGATTGTTAAAAGCTGATTGATATGCATCAGACAACGCCCGGTTTTCCGGGCGTTGTGCTTTCTGTGCCTCGCACCCCGAATTGCCGTACAGTACACTTAGCCATCGCCGTTTCTGTTGCAGGAGAAGTGAGTATGTCGAGCAAAAATCTCAGCGAGGAGTTGTTCAAACCGCGCTTTAAACATCCTGAAACCTCAACCCTGGTTCGCCGCCACCATCATGCTACTTCGGATGTCCACTCAGCCCTGGATGGTGACAGCCAGCGTGGCTGGTATCGTATGCTGAATAAGCTGATGTGGACATGGCGTGGCCTGACGCCGCAGGAGATCAGCGAAGTGCTGGCTCGGATTGCCATCAGCAATGTTGAACATACGGATGAGACGCTGCTCGACACTGTAATCGGTTTTCGCGGCGGCAACTGGCATTTCGAATGGTGTAAACAGGCGGGTATCTGGCAGCAGAAAGCGCTGGAGGCCACCGACGACAGCGAGGCGGGCGACTACTGGCTGCACGCGGCGCATCTCTACAGCGTTGCGGCCTATCCCTATATAAAAGGGGATGAGCTGGCCGACCAGGCGCAGACGCTGGCGAACCGCGCCTATGAAGAGGCGACTCAACGCCTGCCGGGCGAGCTGAAACCGCTGACGTTCGCCATTCAGGGTGGCAGCCCGGTTAACGGCTTTCTGCACATGCCGCCTGACGTTGAAGCGCCTTATCCCACCGTGCTGTTCTGTGGCGCGCTCGACTCATTACAGAGCGATCACTATCGCCTGTTCCATGATTACCTTGCACCGCGCGGCATCGCCATGCTGACCATTGATGTGCCGTCGGTAGGCAACTCGGTGAAATGGACGCTGAGTCAGGACACCAGCTTTCTGCATCAGCAGGTGCTGCGCGATCTGAAAAACGTGCCCTGGATCGACCATACCCGCGTGGCGGCGTTTGGTTATCGCTTTGGCGCTAACGTGGCCGTACGACTGGCCTATCTGGAATCGCAGCGGCTGCGTGGGGTCGCCTGTCTTGGCCCGATTGTGCATGCGCTGCTGACGCAGACGGCGTTGCAGGATGAGATCCCGGATATGTATATGGATATGCTGGCGAGCCGGCTGGGCATGGCAACTGCCTCTGACAGTGCGCTGCGTACCGAACTCAATCGATATTCGCTGAAAACTCAGGGATTGCTGGGCCGCCGGACGCCGACACCCATGCTGTCGGGCTACTGGCAAAACGATCTTTTCAGCCCGGAAGAGGAGAGCAAGCTGATCGCTAACTCTTCGTCAGATGGCAAAGCGTTGCTGATTCCGGTGAAGCCGATGATGGCCAGTTTCGACAAGGCGCTGAATGAAATTTGCGACTGGCTGGAGAAGCGTTTAAAAAGGTAACTGGCAAAATTTACAGTATTTGCTACAACTAGTAGCGGAATTCTTCCGGGCTGCCGTTAAGCGAGAAACATGACATCCCCTGGCCGTCCGGAAAATCAAGGCTGTATAGCGGTCAAAATCTATGGAGATTCAGCATGACGTTACCAAGTGGTCATCCCCGCAGTCGCCTGCTTAAGCGCTTTACGGAGCTTGGGCCTTATATTCGCGATGGGAAATGTGGCGAAACCCGGTTCTTTTTCGACTGCCTGGCTGCCTGCGTTAATGTGAAACCGGCACCGGAACTGCGTGAGTTCTGGGGCTGGTGGATGGAGCTGGAAGCGCAGGCTGACCACTTTACCTATGTCTACCATATCGGTCTGTTCGATAAAGAGGGTGACTGGTCGGTGGCAACCATCAAAGGCAAAGAGAATACGGCGCGCGTGGAAGAGACCTTACGGAATTTCCATACCCGTCTGAAAGCGATGCTGAAAGAGTTCGAGCTGGATCTGATTCCGGCCAGCGATTTCGATGAGAAACCGGTGAAGCTGAGCGCCTGATTGGGTAGTGCAGTGAAATAAAGACGAAAAAAATGGCGAGTTTAAAAACTCGCCATTTTTGTTGAAGGCTTGTCCGCTGTGAGTTCGAGCCTTCGCAGAGAACACGGTCAGATCGGAAAGACGCAAAAGCCGCCATCCATGGCACGCTCGGCCCGCGCCGTCCTGGCGCGGGACGCTTTCCTCTTCTGACCGTGTTCCCTGCGTGTTGAATTTATGCGTTGCTGCCAGATCCAAATCCGTCCGGTTTTCTAGCCTGAAATCAGAACTGGTAAGTCACACCCATCGCGACCACGTCATCGTTGTTAATCGACAGCGCGTTGTCATCATCCAGCTGGTTGATTTTGTAATCAACGAAGGCGGACATATTTTTGTTGAAGTAGTAGGTCGCGCCCACGTCGATATATTTCACCAGATCCGCATCGCCGATACCGTTTTCGATATCTTTGCCTTTGGTCTGTACATAGCCAATAGAAGGACGCAGGCCGAAATCAAACTGATACTGCGCCACCAGTTCGATGTTCTGCGCTTTGTTGGCTGCGCCCGCGACGGTAGCACCGGTGTTACGGTTGGTGCCGCTGATTGGTGTCATGTTGCGGGTATCGGTATAGATCGCCGCCAGGTAGACGCTGTTGGCATCATACTTCACGCCTGCACCCCAGGAATCCGCACGGTCACCGCCGCCATAGGCACGTGCCTGCTGCTGGTTGGTACGGTCAGAAGAGGTGATGGCACTCATCAGGCTCACACCGGAATCACCCAGGGCATAGCCCAGTGAGGCACCGTAGCCGTCGCCATTCTGACGGTTGATGTCGGTGCGGGTGTTGGCGCTGGTGGCGTCGTTTTTACCCTGATACTGCAACGCAAACTTCAGCCCATCGACCAGACCAAAGAAGTTGTTGTTACGGTAAGTCGCCACACCAGTAGCGCGCTGAGTCATAAAGTTATCGGAACGGGCTGTACCGTCACCGCCGAATTCCGGGAACACGTCGGTCCAGGCCTCAACGTCATACAGCACACCGTAGTTACGACCGTAATCGACCGAACCATACTGCGAGAATTTCAGACCAGCAAACCCAAGGCGGGTTTTGTTGCCATTGTTGGCGTCGCTGCCCTCGGAGTTATTGACGTTGTACTGATATTCCCACTGACCATAACCGGTCATCAGGTCGTTAATCTGTGTCTGACCCTTAAAACCGATACGGGTATAGGACTTGTCTCCATCCTGGCTGGCATTATCGCTGATGTAGTGCTCAGCTTTAACTTTGCCGTATAAGTCCAGTTTGTTGCCATCTTTGTTATAGATTTCGGCAGCCTGCGCGGCGGATGCCAGCGTCAGCGTGGAGAGGATCATGGCCAGTGTGCTTTTCTTCATTTGCTATCAATCCCAATGTGAACGCCGTAAAAAAATGAAAGTTTTTGTAAAGCACGGACTTTTTACCCGTCGGCGATGAACTTTTTATGACACTTTTCATGATTTCTTGTTAACCCTGAACTTTTGGTCTACGTCCTTGTCCGCGTAAATTCGTGCTTTTCCCCTGCTGGCTGTTGGCTTCCTTATCGACTCCTGTTAAAACGTCCTTTCGTAAAAATTTTTCACTACGGCAGGAAATATGAGTGGCAGTCAGACCTTAGTGGTCAAATTGGGTACCAGCGTTCTCACCGGCGGCTCCCGCCGGCTGAATCGGGCGCACATGGTGGAACTGGTTCGTCAGTGTGCGCAGCAGCACGCGGCGGGCCACCGCATTGTGATTGTGACCTCTGGCGCGATGGCCGCCGGACGCGAACATCTGGGTTACCCCGAACTGCCGCCCACCATCGCCTCAAAGCAGCTGCTGGCTGCGGTGGGGCAGAGCCGTCTGATTCAGCTGTGGGAACAGCTGTTCTCAATCTATGGTATCCATATTGGTCAGATGTTGCTGACCCGTGCCGACATGGAAGATCGCGAGCGCTTCCTGAATGCCCGCGACACGCTGCGCGCACTGCTGGATAACCACATTGTGCCGGTGATCAATGAGAACGATGCCGTCGCCACCGCTGAAATCAAAGTGGGTGACAACGACAATCTCTCGGCACTGGCGGCGATGCTCGGCGGTGCCGACAAGCTGCTGCTGCTGACCGACCAGCAGGGACTGTTCACCGCCGATCCGCGTAACAATCCTGAGGCTGAGCTGATCAGTGATGTCCATGTGATTGATGATGCGTTGCGTGCCCTGGCGGGCGACAGCGTATCGGGTCTCGGCACCGGTGGCATGTCGACCAAGCTTCAGGCGGCGGATGTCGCCTGCCGCGCCGGTATCGATGTGATCATCGCCTCAGGCAGCCGCAGCGGCGTGATCAGCGATGTTATTGACGGCAAGCCGGTCGGTACGCGCTTTCATGCGCAGCAATCGCCGCTGGAAAATCGTAAACGCTGGATTTTCGGTGCGCCTCCGGCAGGTGAACTCACCGTCGATGATGGTGCGCTGGCAGCAATTATTGAACGCGGCAGTTCGCTGCTGCCGAAAGGGATCCGTGCTATCCAGGGGAATTTCTCGCGTGGGGAAGTGATCCGTATCCGCAGTTTGCAGGGCAGGGATATCGCGCATGGTGTTTCACGCTACAACAGCGACGCGATGCGGATGATTGCCGGTCATCACAGCCAGCAGATCAGCGAAATCCTGGGCTATGAATATGGCCCGGTGGCGGTTCACCGCGACGACATGATCGTCAGTTAAGGAGCGGACAATGCTAGAAGAGATGGGAAAAGCGGCGCGCGCCGCAGCTTACACCGTGGCCGATCTGTCGACTGCAGAGAAAAATCAGGTTCTGATGACCATTGCCGACCGTCTGGAGGCGGAAAGCGCAGACATTCTGGCGGCCAATGAGCTGGATTTAGCCGATGCGCGTCAGAACGGCATGAGCGCCGCGCTGCTGGACCGGCTGACACTCAATCCGCAACGCCTCGGCAGCATCGCCAGCGATGTGCGCCAGGTCTGTCAGCTGGCCGATCCGGTGGGGCAATTAATTGACGGCGGTCAGCTCGACAGCGGGCTGCGCATTGAGCGTCGTCGCGTGCCGCTGGGCGTGGTGGCCGTGATCTACGAGGCGCGTCCCAACGTCACGGTGGACGTCGCCACTCTGTGCCTGAAAACCGGTAACGCCGCCATTCTGCGCGGCGGTAAAGAGACCTGGCGCACCAATGCGGCCACCGTCCGGGTGATCCAGAACGCGCTCAAACAGCACGGTCTGCCTGCGGCGATCGTTCAGGCGATCGAAAATCCGGATCGCGAGCTGGTGAATCAGCTACTGAAGCTGGATCGCTACGTCGATATGCTGATCCCGCGTGGCGGAGCCGGGCTGCATAAGCTGTGCCGGGAAAACTCCACTATTCCGGTGATCACCGGCGGCATCGGCGTTTGTCATATCTATATTGATGAGACGATGGAGATCGAACCGGCACTTGATCTGATCGTCAACGCCAAGAAACAGCGTCCCAGCGCCTGTAACTCACTGGAGACGCTGCTGGTGGATCAGGCGATTGCCGATCGTTTCCTGCCCGCCTTCAGCGCGCGTATGGCACAGGAAGCGATTGCGCTGCATGCTGACAGCAACGTGCTGGCGCAGCTGCAGCAAGGCCCGGCATCGGTCACGCAGGTGAATCCGCAGCAGTACAATGATGAGTGGCTGTCGCTGGATCTTAACGTCAAATTAGTGGCGGATATGGATGAGGCGATCGATCATATTCGTACGCACGGCACGCAGCACTCGGATGCCATCCTGACCCGTAATACCCGCAACGCCGCGCGTTTTGTCCGTCAGGTCGACTCCTCAGCGGTCTATGTCAACGCAAGCACCCGCTTCACCGATGGCGGACAGTTTGGCCTGGGTGCCGAAGTGGCGGTCAGTACACAGAAACTGCATGCCCGTGGTCCGATGGGATTAGAGGCGCTGACGACCTATAAATGGATAGCATGGGGCGACGATACGCTCCGGCCATAACTGCCATAATTTTTAACAAAGCGGGAGTCTTTCAGAGACTCCCGTTTTTTTTAGCTCCATTTTCCGGTCCAGTGAAAGATAGAGTTTTCTGCGCATCAGCTTAATTTCCGTTCCGGTCTCGTCACTACTGGCCATTATTCTGGCTGATATTCACGCAATTTTTTACGGAACATTCCTGAAAGCCGGGGCTGTACGCGGCCTGAGGCAATATTTTTTGTCCAGCCGCGGGCTGAAGCGGATAATGATTATCAGGAATGCTTGATAAAGCGGTTAGGTAGTAAACGAGCGGTAATATAAAATGAACTGGTAGCAATAATGAAAATAACATCCAGTATCTCTTCTATGGCTGATTATTAACTAATGGTTAAAAAAGAAAGTACAAGACAAGCTTTCACCGCCAGGCTGATAGCGGCCTGTGAGAGTGCCGGCATTGCCGGACATGGACGAAACAAACAGGTTGCCAGGGCTCTGCAGCAGCAAGGCTGTAAGATTTCAACGCCGGGAGTGTGGAAGTGGTTTAACGCGCAGTCAGTGCCGGATGGCGGCAATTTACTGGCTCTCAGCCAGCTGCTGGGCGTCAGGGTTGAGTGGCTGCAATACGGTATGGAACAACCTGCTGAACCGGTGACGCTAAGTGCGCTCACCGGTCAGAAGAATGTGTTTCGGATTGATAGCCTCGACATTGGTCAGCGAAGTGCTGCAGGCCTGCCCGCGCGTGATGAGTTTGTCGAGACTATCCAGGCGATCGAATATGGTCTGGATGAGGCGCGGGTGCTGTTCAACGGGCGCCCGGCGGAAAACATCCGGTTAATCGCTATCAACAGTGACTCCATGGCTGACACCTTTGCGCCGCGCGATCAGCTGTTTGTGGATATCAGCGTGCGGATGTTCGACGGCGACGGCATCTATATTTTCACCCTCGATGAGCAGCTCTATCTCAAGCGCCTGCAGCTGCAGCATAAGAAAATCGCTGTAATATCAGATAATAAGCGTTATGAAACCTGGTATCTCAATCATGATGACGTCACCAGCCTGAAGGTACTGGCCAAAGTGATCATGAGCCAGGCGCGACATTATCAAATCCTCGGTTAAGGCCACTTCTGCCGGTTTTTTCAGGAAGGCTGAAAAAAAAATAATCGGCATAAATTCATAAATTTAACCAGCGGTAAATAAAAAATTAACCAACAGTGTTTGATAAAGCATAAGAACCTGTTAATAATTTGGATATGGATGAACGAAGCAGTTCTTTCAGGGACGAGCCGCTCTTAAACAATTGAGGCGCTGCACAAGCGCGAATCATACCACCACAAAGTTAGTGAACTTTGGGATGGGGTGGATGCGCAAAATGCAGCGTCGTCAGATGCCGTTTATTTCCCCTCGCTTACTTTCCACCTGACTGCTAATGCAGCCGGGCGGTAAGCGTGCGACCGTGATACGCGACATTCGGGCCCGTTCGGTTCGCCGAAAGCTCGCGCCTGCCACCCCATCGCCAAAGACTCATTCACAGGAGGAGTTATGGCGATAATTCACTATGGCAAAAGCGTTTTTATAGGCAACGCACGTACTCGTCGCCACCGGCGGCGCCAACCTCTCAGCAGCCTGACACAGAGCATCGACGAGGCCCTGAACTTCCCAACTGAAACACCCCCCCTGAGACGTGCAGAGCAAATCTGCCAGCGTCAGGTCGCCCCGCGCGTTGACCGCGCAATTACTGCACCCCGCGTCACCAGTCAGGAAACACCCAGTTTCGACAATTGCTGTCTTCCGCACGTTCATCTCTACGCCGTGAGCTGAAACGCGCAGAAAACGCATTTTTCCGTTCCGGCTAACTCTTCGCTTTCTCCAGTTCTCACTGGGCGCAATTTGCTGAATTACTGTTCAGTTTTGCTGCAGGGTCAGTAAGGCCTTCTGCTGCGCCGTGCTGAGTAATGATCAGCGAGCGTTATGTATTTCTTTTCACAAGGCTGAGTTGCTTTAACCCGTCATTGAGGAGTCGTTATGAGCCAGATAATCGCAGTACTGAATTTTGAAGAGGGGTATGTCGACACGCCCTATCTCGACACGCTGGGCTTTCCCACGGTGGCCGGCGGCATTCGCATTGGACCCAAGGGGGCGTCTCTGAGTAATTACGCTTTCCGCGTGCCACGGCGCGTCGGTGATGTCTGGAAGCAGTGCATTCTTGAAAACAAAGTTCAGGAGATGCAGGGCAGGGAGCTGCTGCGTAATGCGCTGGCGAAGTGCAACGACGCCCGCACCGACGTGCTGCTGAGCATGGCTTATCAGCTGGGCGTCGAGGGCGTCCTGCAGTTCAAAAACATGCTCAGCGCGATCGTGGCTGAACAGTTTAATGATGCGGCTGACGCGATGATGAACAGCCTCTGGGCCCGTCAGACGCCGGGCCGCGCCAGACGTCACGCGGAGATGATGCGCAGCGGAACCTATGCGGTTTACAGGGGGTTGCTATGAGATGGCTCATGTTTCTCACCGCCGTGCTGACGGCAATCATCATTCTGCTGCTGCTGCAGCGCTTTACCACCCTCCAGTTTGTCTCTCATGCCCGTCTGCTTTTCAAAACCTGGTCTGTCTGGCTTGCGTCGCTGGGTTCCATGCTCAGCGCCTGGGCGCAGTCGTTTCCTTCGGCCGCCGTTGATGCCTGGAGCGCACTGCCCGAAGACGTTAAAGCGATTCTGCCGCACAACTACCTCGGGCTGGTGGGCGCCTTCATGGTGGCGATGGGGGTGATTGCACAATTTGTTCGTCAGAAAAACCTGCTCAATGCGAAGGAGCAGTCTGAAGGAGCGAAGCCATGACTCTGATTACCACCTTACTGGGCGGCAGCTGGCACTGGATCGCCGCGCTGGCTGCGGTCATCGCGGCGCTGGGCGCCAGTTATTTCGGCGGCAAGAAAATCGGCAAAGTGCAGCAAAAAGCGCGTTCTGACGTCGATAACGCGCAACAGGAGGCGTCCCGCGTCACCGCGGTAGCGCAACAGCAACAACATAACCGCGAGGAGGCTAACCGTGTGGCGACTGACAACCATAGCCTTGATGACGCTGCTGCTCGCGACAAGCTGCAGCAGTCGAAATACCACAAACCCTGAGCCGGTGGCGATCACCGACTCTGCCTGCGTACTTTTTTCCCCTCTTTATACCTACGGCGATGACGCGCAAAAAATGGACGTTCGTACGGTGCGCGCCATCAACACCCACAACGACATGTGGGACTCCCTTTGCGGCCATCCGGCTGCGGCTAAGTAGTGCGCTGATTTCAGCGCGATATCTCTATGATCCTGAGGAGGATTCTATGATCGAAGTTAACTCTTTTGCTGAACTGCGTACCACTGTTCCACCAAAATCAGGTGAAGTCGCGAGCCTTAAACGCTATTACGATAAGGACTCCAGCTTCCGTGGCGGCGCAGACTTTGTCGGTTTCCTCAGCACCACTCCGCTGAAAGATGATGGCGGTACGGTGGCGGTGGGTAACGGTTTCTACTGGAAGCGCACCATCAACGATCCCGCCGAAGTGAACATTCTGCACTTTGGCGCGAAAGGGGATGGCGTGACCGATGACACTGAAGCCTTTAAGCGGATGCTGGAATGGACACAGTCTTACAACGCCTACGCGAAAGCCATTCCGGTGCGTTTTCCGGGGGGCCGCTTCCTGATTTCACCTATCGATATCAGCGATACGGAGTTGTCGTTTTTTGGTCTGGCAGGCGATGATATGGAGCTCGGATCGGCACCGCGCACCACCATCATTTCTGACAAAAGCGCGAATACCGTGTTTAAGGTAAATGCGCGTCGAATCGTCATTAAAGGTATCTGCTGGCACGGACAGGCTAACGCCGGGACTGTCGACACCGCGGCCAAAGTCACCGTCACGCCTGAACAGTGCAGTAACACGCAGCCGTTCTTTGAAAATACCATTGTCGGAGGCCAGATCGTCAATATCTTCTGCTTCAAGGCGCAAAGTACCGGGGGAACCGTCTTTAAGCTGCAGGATACGCTCGACAGTAAGTTCGATCAGATTTACAGCTCTAATACCTTTTCACGGGTGTTTGATGTCGGCTGGTCAAACACACCGAAGGGAAACTGGGACCACTCAACCGCCATTGAGCTGTGTAATGCCAACTTCCAGTCAGGCTATGGCGACGCGACGCTCTATATGCCGCGCGTCACACAGGGAGTGATGCGCAACGTCTGGATTGAGCACACGACTAACCCAGGAGATCTGTCGGACGGCGGCTGGAACATCGAAACGCTCAACATTGAAGATTGCGGCACGCCGCTCAATCTCAATAATGCCCGCGTGGTGATGCGTCATATCAACCTGCAGGCGGGGGCGAAAATCACCAATGATCTGGCCGGAAGTAAGTGGTTATCGACCTTCGAATATGGCTATCGTCGGGATGAGAACTACGGCACGTTCATGACCGGTTCGCTGCGTGCCGGCTACTACAGCGGCTATAAAGTGGTGAACAACACCGATACCGACAACTGGTATCGGCTGGGGCAGCTCTATTTCCCGGCGCCTAACCAGCAATGGGTAATGGAGCTGATCGGGAAAGCGGATGCGACCACGCCCTCCGGCACCGCCGGTTCGCCGGTTAATGTGGTGGGCACCGGTAAAACCCTGATCAACCTCCAGCGACTGGAGACGGTCTGGGCCGATGCTTACCATATGGGTCAGCCTTCCGTACTGGACATTCGTTATGGCCGGGTAGGGACCACCTATGCCGTAATCTGGGTCAAGCTGAGAGCGAACAGCGGCGAGACCATGTTCAACCTGAAGACGACCGGTCCGACCCGCTTCGATACCGGTTCCTGCTCGCTGTTCCAGGCTGATATGTCGGTGGTTACGGACATCACCAAAATCAGCAACCTGAAACCCGCTGCACGTTTTGGCATGCACAACGGGCTGGCTGGCATCGGGGCCAACGAAAAAGGGGTGGTTACGCTGGCTACTGCTGCGGGTACGCCGACCAATAAGACCGCTCCGACCGGTTTTGTGCTGATCAATATCAACGGCGTTGACCGTAAGGTTCCTTACTACGATTGATGATCGGCGTGTTTTGGGCGAGGCTCCGGCCTCGCCCTTTTTTGATCTGACATTATCTCCGCTTCTTTTTACGTCGCCAGAAAAGTCACCGCTGCACTGTGAAGCCAGACAGTCTCCCTGACACAGCCTTTCGCCTTCATCCTCGTCAACGGACTGATTGCGATTAATTTGAATTACGGCTTGCGTCACTTTAAGAAGTGTGGCCTAATGAATCGTCGGTTTGATTAACAGACACTATCAAAGTAAGTAACCAAAGCAGTTCTCATCTCTAAGTTTGTCGCGAGACATCCCTTCTTTTTGAGTCTTCTCTTACGTTCTGATTAAAATCTGTTCTCAGGCCATTATGTATGCCGGAAGGCTCGATATATTAAGGATTTAAGCATGTCTAACAAAATTCGCGGTACCGTTAAATGGTTTAACGCAGAGAAAGGCTTCGGTTTCATTTCTCCTGCAGACGGCAGCAAAGATGTATTCGTACATTTCTCTGCAATCCAGGGCACCGATTTCCGTTCATTAGATGAAGGTCAGCAAGTTGAATTCACAGTAGAAAATGGCGCCAAAGGCCCAGCTGCTGCGAACGTTGTTGGTCTCTAAGGACTGAAAATTACTTTTAAATGTCCTCACTGTAGTGGCTCACAGTTTCGTACATCACATTTTGATGTTACAAGAGCCAACCCGCATGGAGCGAAATGCATTTTCTGCAAATCTGTCGTGGTTCAGGTGAACCTGGCAAGGATTGCAATTCAGAGCCAGCTTCGCGCCCTCTGATTAAGGCTAGTGAGCTTTATAGCGTTGTTGCATTTACAGTAATAAAAGGCTGCCTCTGGCAGCCTTTTTTGTTTGTGCGTTTCCTCCTTCTTAAACCTCAAACCTCAAACCTTTGCCTCTTTACCTTCCTGTTTACTTTCACTTTCCCTGTTTAACTTTTACCGCTAACCGCTAACCGCTAACCGCTAACCGCTAACCGCTAACCGCTAACCGCTAACCGCTAACCGCTAACCGCTCTGTTGCCTGTAACCTATCCGCCCTTATCGTCACCATTCTTAAACTGGCCCGCCGAAGCAGGCCGTTGAGAGGGATTAACGCAGTACGGGTTGCAGTGAGAGCTTGCCGGTATTAAACACGCTCATCGCCTGTGCCATACGCTCTGCCTGATCCTGCAGCGCTTGTGAGGCGGCTGACGCTTCCTGTACCAGCGCGGCGTTCTGCTGCGTCACCGCTTCCATCTGGGTAATCGCCTGATTGATTTCATTGATGCCGCTGCTCTGCTCGCTGCTGGCAATGGTGATTTCGCTCATGATGTTTGCCACGCTCTGCACGCTGTTCACCACTTCGCCGATAGTTGAACCGGCGTGTGTTACCAGCTTGCTACCTTCATCGACTTTAGCGACGGAATCTTCAATCAGTACCTTAATCTCTTTGGCCGCTGAGGCTGAGCGCTGCGCCAGATTACGCACCTCACTCGCCACCACCGCAAAGCCACGACCCTGTTCACCCGCGCGTGCCGCTTCAACCGCGGCGTTGAGGGAGAGAATATTGGTCTGGAAGGCGATGGAGTCGATAACGCTGATGATATCGACAATTTTTCGTGAGGAGAGGGCGATCGCTTCCATCTTCTCAATGACCTGCTCCATTACCACGCCACCTTCACGCGCCACGCTGGAAGTGGTTGAAACCAGGTGATTGGCTTCACGCGCGTTGTCGGCATTGTGTTTCACGGTCGACGTCATCTGCTCCATGGCAGAGGCGGTCTCTTCCAGCGAACTGGCCTGCTGTTCGGTTCGGGTCGAAAGATCAAGGTTCCCGCTGGAGATCTGATTAGAGGCCACCGCAATAGTGTCGGAGCCGGTACGCACTTCGGTCACAATCGACAGCAGATTATCGTTCATCCGTTGCAGCGCCTGCATCAGGACGCCGGTTTCATCGCGTGAGGTCACCTGCATCTGTGAACTCAGATCGCCTGCGGCAACGCGTTCAGCAACGTCAACCGCTGCAACCAGCGGACGCACAATAGAACGGGTCAGGAAGTAGCCCAGCAGAATAGACGCCAGAATCGCCAGCGCGGAGAAAATCAGCGTAATGGAGATAGCCGACTGACCATTTTCCACAATACCCTGACCTTCACTGCGCAGCTGTGCGTCCTGAGAGTTGGCAAAATCCACGGCATCCTGAAGGAATTTGTTCTGAGTGGCGGTCATCGATTTCAGGACATAGGTGCTGGCAGCCTCAAAATCGCCCGCTTTCACCAGGGTGATCAGCTCTGCTTTAACTTTCTCAAATGCCTGGGAAGAGGCCAGCAGACCGGCGATCTTTTTCTTGCCGACCGGCGTGACCTGAATATCTTCGATCCTTTTCATTGCGCTGTTGGTGCGTTGCGTGGCTTCATCCAGCTGACCATAACGCTTCACATTCATTTCCGGACGTGTCGTGTCGATCACCATGCCGCGCAGGTATTTGATCTGATCGTTGACGCCATCGCGCACATCAAATGCCAGTCGTACTTTCACATAACGATCGTCAACGATCGAGGCGATCGCCGTATTAATGCTGTTAATCCTGGTTATGGATGTCACGCCAATCACTATCAGTAACGTCACAATAATACCGAAGGCTGCTGCGAGCCGCATTCCCACCTTCATATTCTTGATACTGAACATGTTCTCTTCCCCGTTTTATTATTAATCAATTTGTTAGCAACACTCAGGTTTCCTGCTGTTGTGCGCAGTGCCTTGCTGATGTCTGTGGTCACAGCCTCAGGCAAAAAGGTAATCTCGCGCATACTGTTATCGGAGCACGAAGTTGTACCTTTAATAATTTTTAAGTAATAACGTCGGGTGAATAAATAGTCAGTAAAAATCATCAGAAACGGTTAAGTAATAACCAGAGGAAATTCAGACAAAAAAAAGGGCTGTCAGCAGTGATGCTGACAGCCCGATCCAGACAAGGATGAATGGATTCAGAAAACTAAGAAGTAGAGGCCTGTCCAGAACGCGACGCTTAATGTGACGGCGCTAATCCAGGCCAGCTGGCGTAAACGGCCACGCAGCACCTTTTGACGGGAAGGCGTAGCAGGTGCAGGCGTAACGGGTAAAGTTTCAATGTGCATAGTCGGTTCCTGATCAGGTCAGCCATTCTGCTGGCTAAAAAGTAAAAGCGTGCCGGGCATTCTTAGCGGCCCGCATTCGCTTAGCGGGCAGTGTCGAGAACGTTGAAAATCACGTCTGACAGCTCATTCAACTCAAACTTTGCCACATAGCCATCGGCACCCACTTTGCGCACGTGATCTTCGTTGGCGCTGCCAGAGAGTGAGGAGTGAATGACGACCGGCAGAGCCTTGAGGATCGGGTCACGCTTGATGTTGCGGGTCAGCGTAAAACCATCCATCTCTGGCATTTCCAGATCGGTCAGCACCAGGGCGATTTTGTCGTGAATCGATTCGCCGGCAGCCTGCGCTTCCTGGCTCATCAATTTAATTTTTTCCCAGGCATCCAGACCGGTGTTAAACATCAGCGCCGGAATGCCCATACTCTTCAGACCCTGCTCCAGCAGCTGACGCGCGACTTTGGAATCTTCTGCCACAATCGCCACCGCACCTGGGCGGTAGTTGAAGGCACGCGGTCTGGCCGCTTCCGGTTCGACGCCGCGCACCGATGGGATGATGTCATACAGGATTTGCTCAACGTCCAGCACCATCGCCAGCTCGTTGCTCTGCTTGTCACTGTCCAGGCAGGCGATGCTGGTAATGTTGCGGCCGCCGATACCGGCTTCGGCGGTATGCACCTGGCTCCAGTCGAGACGCACAATGTTCTCAACTGACTCCACGGCAAACGCCTGGGTGTTACGGGCATACTCGGTAACCAGCAGCAGGTTAAGACCGGTTTCCGGCACACAACCCGCCACGGCAGGCAGGTCGATGACCGGAATGAACTGGCCACGAATACTTGCCATACCCAGCAGCGGCGAACGCATGCCTGCGGCTTTGGTGATAGTTGGCATCGGCACAATTTCACGCAGCTTGAAGACGTTAATGCCAAACAGTTCAGACTTGCCTTTCAGCTGATCGGAACCTAAGCGAAACAGCAGCAGCTCAAACTTGTTCGATAACGCGAGGTTCGCTCTCTCATCGATCTCTTTCTGAAAATTATCCATGGTTGCCTCTGCATTAACGCAGCTGGTGAAATAGGGTGTGAACAGGTTATCGGCAGCAAACGGAAAAAGGTGAGAAGAGAAGGGTGAAATAAAACGGACGCCAATTAATGTGCCAGGATTAACCCTGAAGGTTCAACATGGACACCTTTCCAATAAAGGAGTGTGAAATGAAAAAAGTGATTTTGGCGTCGTTGCTGGTGATGATGAGTGCGGGTGTTTCGGCCGAAGAGGGCGGATACAAAGCGGGCGATACGCCACCACCGCAACACAAGCAGGATGCCGGCTATAAAGGTTCAGAAGATACCGGTCAGACGCATATTGATCAGATCCGCGATTTCCGTCAGGGCGGATATGTGACGCTGGAAGGTTACATCGTGAAGAAAGAGCAGGGCGAACGGTATCAGTTCCGTGACA
The DNA here is from genome assembly GCF_049310725.1 of Pantoea sp. BJFS-204. Taxonomy (NCBI): domain Bacteria; kingdom Pseudomonadati; phylum Pseudomonadota; class Gammaproteobacteria; order Enterobacterales; family Erwiniaceae; genus Pantoea; species Pantoea sp. BJFS-204. The sequence goes on from NZ_JBMOWE010000012.1 coordinate 57,170, forward strand.
ACACCGGCACCTTACCGATTATCGCGCCGAAGAAGACCTTTGATGGTAAAACCTACACCGCAGAAGACAAAGTACGCGTCAGTGGCAAGGTACAGGGCAAAGGGGATAAAACCACGCTGCATGTGACCCAGATCGAAGAGCCGTAACAAACCGGGCGAGATAATCTTCTCGCCCGTTTTATTTAGTCCTTCAGCAGAATCGCCCGGCAGGTTTTGCCTTTGATTTTGCCCTGCTTGAGTTTAACCAGCGCATTTTTGGCCTGATTCGCCTCAATCGCCACGTAGGCGTGGGTCGGCGTCAGGACAATTTTGCCGATCTGCTCGGCACGATAACCCGCTTCACCCGTCAGCGCGCCCAGAATATCTCCCGGACGAATCTTGGCTTTACGGCCACCATCAATGCACAAAGTCATCATAGCTGCAGGCAGCGGCTTGCTGCTGCCCTTTTTCAGCGTGCTGGCAGAGACCCACGGCAGCTTCTGCTGCAGGAAATCTTCCAGCGCATGCGCGCGAGCCATCTCATCGGCAGCAACCAGGCTGACCGCAACGCCATGTTCGCCCGCACGCGCCGTACGACCAATACGGTGCAGGTGAATTTCAGGGTCCCAGGCGAGCTGATAGTTAACCACCATCGCCAGCGATTTGATGTCGAGTCCGCGTGCAGCGACGTCGGTGGCGACCAGCACGCGACCACTGCCGTTAGCGAAGCGGATCAGCACGCGTTCGCGATCGCGCTGCTCCAGATCGCCATGCAAGGGCAGGGCGCTGATATCACGCGCGTTAAGCGCCGCGGCGACATCATCACATTCACGTTTGGTGTTGCAGAAGACCACACAGGATGAGGGCTGACGATCGCTGAGCAGGGCTATCAGCAGACCCAGTTTTTCATTGTGGCTGGCTTCGAAAAACTGCTGATCGATTGAAGGCAGTTCGCTGACATCTTCTGTCACCACGCTCAGCGCATCACGCTGAAAGCGGGTGCTGATGGCCGTAATGCCGTCTGGCCAGGTGGCGGAAAAGAGCAGCGTCTGGCGCGAAGCGGGCGTCGCTTCAATGATCGTTTCCATATCATTCAGGAAACCCATCTCCAGCATCCGATCGGCTTCATCCAGTACCAGCGTGCTGAGCTGGTCCAGCTTGAGGTTTTCGCGGTTAATGTGGTCGAGGATACGACCCGGCGTGCCGACCACGATATGGGGCGGATGCACCAGCGAATCACGCTGTGCGCTCATCGGCTGTCCTCCACACAGAGTGAGAACTTTGATGTTGCGGGTGAAGCGCGCCAGCTGGCGCAGCACATTGCCTACCTGATCCGCCAGTTCACGGGTCGGACAGAGAATGAGTGCCTGGGTCTGAAAGCGGGCGCTGTCGATATGGTGCAGTAAACCAATACCAAAGGCAGCCGTTTTACCGCTGCCGGTTTTCGCCTGCGCGCGCACGTCGCGTCCCTGCAGAATGGCGGGCAGCGTGGCGGCCTGCACGGGCGTCATGCTGGTGTAGCCCATCTCGCGCAGGTTTTCGAGCTGGCTGTCGGGAAGCGAATTGAGGGTAGAAAAAGCGGTCACGGGCGCGGCCTCTGAGGCTGAAAGTGTAGGGCATTATTGCGGGGCAAGTCTGGCAGAAAGCACGCCTGACAGCAACGGGAACCTCGATGGTTAGCAGTATGAAACTATATCTGTCAGAGGGCTTAGGAATAGACTGAAGTTTACGGGAAAAAGGTGGTTTATTTTTATAGATTAACCCCGACTCAATGTGATTGTTCCAGAATGAGGATCTTTTGAGGCCAGTGATTATTTGATAAGTGGCCGTTTTTAAATATTTATTCCATCGTTAATCAGATAAATCCTTAACTACTACTCCAGTAATAGAATTAATCATTAAAAAATATCACCACTGGTGCCGATAAAAATCCTGAGCTAATTGCTTTATATTTAGCGCGCCATATTCCTGGTACAACGACCGGTAGAGGGTATTTGCATTGAGTAATCGCATCCAGGGACCACATGAAAATGTGCTTAAAATAGTAGGCCGCGCCGTACTGACACTGCATGTTCATGGAGAGAGCTTATCGGCTGATAAGATCGCTTCGATGATTGCGTGTTATGCGGAAGATGAGCCCTGTGATCAGGAAGATCGTCGCTTATACGCGCTGGCAATGGAACTAATGTCGAATGATAAATGGGCCAAAAGCGCGTAACCCGCACTCCGCTCAGGTAAATGCAGAGCCTCCCTTGTGGAGGCTCTGTTGTTTTTGGGGGAGTGGGTTTGCGTTGTGGGGCAGGTACTGGCTCCCGGCGCTTTAGGTAAGGTGGTCGTCTGTAACCGGGCCGGAGCCAGCTCGATCTCTTCGAATTTGCTGAGAAGGCTCAGCATGGTCGATTACGCACCTCATCCCTGAGGTGCGCCCGTAGCCGGGCCAACGCTTTGCGTTGTTCAAAAACGCTCCCGGCGTTTTTAGTACGCACCTCATCCCTGAGGTGCGCCCGTAGCCGGGCCAACGCGTTGCGTTGTTCAAAAACGCTCCCGGCGTTTTTGTCCGCAGCCCTGCTGTTTCAGGCCGGGGCCAGCGCAAACACCGGTTTACCGCGCGAGAAGGTCGCGACGACCGGCGAAATCCGTGCCACGGCTTCGGCGGAACAGCTCGCCGCTACCAGCATCATGCTCGCTTCATCGCCCGGTACTGGCCACTGGCGGTCACCCTGGGCTGTCAGCGGCAGCCGATCGTCTGTGGCGATCGCCAGCGCCCGCGACAGCGAGAACTCATCCGATCCCCGATAGAGCTGCGCATAGAGATTCGCTTTTTCCAGCATGCTGCCGGTGCCAAACGGTGACCAGTGATCGATAACGCTGTCGGTGCCGGTCATCACCTTCACGCCCGCTGCCTGTAATTGCGGAATCGGCATGGTCAGCTTGCCGATCGGCAGCGTAGAGGCGACGCTGAACTGCTGCTCCGCCAGCCCTGCGATCATCTTATCCAGCGTACTGCCGGTCAGGGTCGCCAGCGCAAAACCGTGGCTCAGCGTCACTTTGCCCTTCAGCGCCGGATTCTTTGCCACGGTGTCAATCATGTACTGAATCGCCGCCACGCCAGCGGGTGAGGTTTCATGCAGATGTATATCCACGCCGCGCTGATAGTCGAGCGCAATCTGGAACATCGCATCCAGTGACTTCTCCATGGCACCATCGACATTGGTGGGGTCCAGGCCGCCGACATACTCAACGCCGTGCTGCATCGCCTCGCGCATCAGCCCATCGACCTGCGAGTGCAGCAGGCCATGTTGGGGAAAGGCCACAATCTCGCAGGGAAAGGCGGGGTGACGGGCTAATGCCGCCTGCAGATGCTCCAGACTTTGCAGGCCGCTGACCGGATCGATATTGCAATGGCTGCGGGCGCGGGTGGTGCCTTTGGCGTGCAGCAGGGCGATCAACCCTTCGGCGCGCGCCTGAGAGTGCGGTAGCAGTTGCGGAATCAGCACCTGTTCACGCGCAATCATGTCCATGATGGTTTTGCCCTGACGGGGACGCGGAGCCTGCCACGGGCCGCCGTAGAAGGTTTTATCAAGGTGGATATGCATATCCTGGGTGGCGGGCAGCAGCAGGGCATCCTGTGCATCCCACGACGGCAGGGTGCTGTCACCCTGACCGGCGGGTGTCAGCTGGTCAATTTTACCGTCGCGCACGCTGATGTCGTAACGCCCGGTGCGGGTCGCAACGATCTCATCATCCTCACGGATAAAGCCCTCCTCCAGCCGCACATTGCGCAGCAGATAGTGATCCTGCCGGGGCAGGGCGGCGGGCTGGTCGGGATTGATGGAGGACAAAGGTGATGGCGTGGCGGCACTGGCCTGGCCGAGACCGGCGGCCAGCAAGCCGCCTGCGGCGGTCCAGCGGACGCCCTGCACAAGGAAATCACGACGGCTCGGCGAAGAGGAAATAGGCATCAGAGGCTCCTGCAAAGTGAACAAGGTCTTAATCTGACAAACGACGCTCCACCCTGCTGCGTTATTTTCCACTGACGACTATTCGATATCTCACTGCCAGCGCAGCTGGCTGAAGGTTGCCAGGGATTCCGCCAGCTCGCGCTGCAGCGGATCCTGCGGATGACGACAGAACAGCGCCAGTTCGAAGGTATCAATCACCGGCAGACCCTGTTCCGGGCCCAGTACCCGATGTTGCGGCAGGCGGCAGCTGGCGGGCAGTAACGTCAGCCCCAGACCCTGCGCACTGGCGGCGGCCAGCGCGACCAGGCTGGCGCTGCTGTAACTAATGCGCCAGCTACGGCCCAGTGCGTCGAGCGTCTGACACACTTCATCGCGATAGAGCCCCTGCTGGGGAAACAGCACCAGCGGTACCGGCGTCTGCTCAAAGCAGGGCCACTCTGCGCTATCGAGCCACAGCAGGGGTTCAGGACGCGACGCCAGCGGACGCTCGCCAGCGGGCTGTTTAATCAGCATGATATCGAGCTCTTCACGCTGCCAGGCGCGACGCAGCTCCACCTGCATGCCGCTCATCACGTCCAGCCGAAGTTGCGGATGGTCGCGACTGAAGTGCGCCAGCAGACCGGCCGTGGGCGCGGCGAAATCTTCCGGCACGCCAAGACGCAGCACGCCGTCGCGCCACTGGTCACTCAGCACATCGTGCGCTTCCCCATTCAGGGCGATAATCCGCCGGGCGTAGCCTAAAAGTTTCTCGCCCTCTTCGGTTATCTGCACCTGATGCGAGGAGCGGTTCAGCAGCTCTTTGCCGACCATCTCCTCCAGCCGTCGCACCTGCTGGCTGACGGTGGACTGCGACAGGTGCACCCGGTCAGCGGCGCGGGTAAAGCTGGCGGTTTCGCACACCGCGACAAAGCTGAGCAGTTGTTGCGGAGTAAACATCGGCTGACGATTCATATTTCCACTACCTGGCAGAGTAATATTTCATTTCCAGATAGTAACGACTGCTGCCAGGCTGGCAACTTTTAACTGTGTGGATCTCAGATGAAGAGAGAGAACAACCTGCTGCTGGCGGCGCTGGTGATGGCCGGGCTCAATATGCGACCGCTGATGACCTCGGTCAGTCCGTTACTCGGCGAGCTGAGGCAGAGCATCGGTCTGTCGCCGCTGGCGGCCTCGCTGTTGCCTGCGGTGCCGATGATGATGATGGGTGCCATTGCGTTAGTCAGCGCCCCGCTGATGCAGCGCTTTGCGGTACGTAAACTGCTGCTGGGTGGCCTGGTGCTGCTGTTGCTGGCGCTGGTGAGTCGGCTGTATGTGGCTGAGGGAGGCTGGCTGGTGCTGAGTACTGTGCCGGGAGGGGCGGGCATTGGCATCGTGCAGATGGCGATGCCGGGATTGATCCGTCAGCGATTTGGCAGCCGCAGTGCCGGCGTGACCGGACTGTGGGCAGCGGCGCTGATGGGCGGCGGTGGGATTGGCGCGGCGATCTCGCCGTGGCTGAATGGGCAGCTTGGCTGGCAGGGCGCGCTGAGCAGCTGGGCGCTGCCGGTGGTGCTGGCCATCCTGCTCTGGCTGTTTATCACCACCCCACGTGCAACCCGGACAGAGGCCGCCGCTCTGCCTTCGCTGTGGCGGAAAACCCGCGCCTGGACGCTGGCGTTGAGCTTCGGTCTGGTGAACGGCGGATATGCCATCTGTGTCGCCTGGCTGCCCGATTTTTATCATCAACTCGGCTGGAGCGCGCAGGCGGGCGGGTCACTGCTTGGCATGATGATCGGCTGTCAGGTCACAGGTGCGCTGCTGCTGCCCTTGCTGGCGCGGGGCCGCGATCGCCGTCCGCTGCTGCTGCTGACACTGGCGATGCAGTTCAGCGGCATGCTCGGTTTCCTGTTTGCGCCACAACTGGCACCGTGGCTCTGGGCGGGGATTGCGGGCTTCGGGCTGGGCGGGGCATTTCCGCTGGCGCTGGTGCTGGCGCTGGATCATCTGGAGCAGCCGCAGGCTCGCGCGCGGCTGGTGGCTTTTATGCAGGGCGTCGGCTTTATTATCGCAGGCAGCATGCCGTTTATCGCGGGGCAGTTGCATGCGCTCACCGGTCACTTCACCAGCGTCTGGTTATTGCAGGCGGCGGTCACGCTGCTGTTAATCGTGCTTAATCTGCGTTTCCATCCGCGCAGCTATCAGCACGCCTTTCCTGAGGTGAATCGCTGATTTTGGTCCGACCAATCCCGGCAATATTTTTCTCTGGTTCACACTCCGGGAAAATTCGCGCATCTTCTGTTGCCACAGGTTAACAATGCGTTAACTATCTGTTGCTATAAGCCCCGACAGAGCGGTTTGGTCTGACCAATCCGGGGCAGATGGCACCAGCGCTGCGGCTGCGTGCCACGTCACCTTTTCATCTGGAGATACTGGCATGCAGATCTGGCAACAAAACTACGATCCGCTGGGTAATATCTGGCTTTCAAGCCTGATCGCACTGATCCCGATTCTCTTTTTCTTCTTTGCGCTGATTAAGCTGAAGATGAAAGGCTACCTGGCGGCCACCACCACCGTGGTGCTGGCGCTGCTGGTGGCGCTGTTTCTCTATCAGATGCCGGTTGCACAGGCGCTGGCCGCCGTGGTGTATGGCTTTCTCTATGGCTTGTGGCCGATTGCCTGGATTATTGTCGCCGCGGTGTTCGTCTACAAAATTTCGGTCAAAACCGGCCAGTTCGACATTATCCGCGCCTCTATCCTGTCGATTACTCCCGATCAGCGTCTGCAGATGCTGATTGTCGGCTTTTCGTTCGGAGCGTTTCTGGAAGGGGCTGCGGGCTTTGGTGCGCCGGTGGCGATTACCGCCGCGCTGCTGGTGGGACTCGGCTTTAATCCGCTCTACGCTGCCGGGCTCTGCCTGATTGTGAACACCGCGCCGGTGGCCTTTGGTGCGATGGGCATCCCGATTATTGTGGCGGGGCAGGTGACCGGGCTGGATAGTTTTGCCATCGGCCAGATGGCCGGACGCCAGCTGCCGCTGCTGACCCTGATTGTGCTGTTCTGGATTATGGCGATCATGGATGGCTGGCGCGGGGTGAAAGAGACCTGGCCGGCGGTGGTCGTGGCAGGGGGATCGTTTGCCATTGCCCAGTTCCTCAGCTCCAACTTCCTGGGGCCGGAGCTGCCCGATATTATCTCGTCGCTCGCCTCGCTGATTTCGCTGACGCTGTTCCTGCGGGTCTGGAAGCCGGTTCGCATCTTCCGCTTTGCGGATGCAGAGGCGAAACAGGGCGATCCGTTGCTGCCACCGCAGAAGTATCGGCTGGGGCAGGTGATCCGCGCCTGGATGCCGTTCCTGTTTCTCACCGCCACCGTCACGCTCTGGAGTATCCCGCCGTTTAAAGCGCTGTTCGCCAAAGGCGGTGCGCTCTATGAGTGGGTGCTGGCTATGCCGGTGCCGATGCTGAATGAGCTGGTGGCGCGGATGCCGCCCGTGGTCGGTACTGCAACCCCTTATCCGGCCATCTTTAAGCTGGATCTGGTGTCCGCCACCGGCACCGCCATTTTAATTGCGGCGATCATGGCGATGATTTTCCTGCGCATGAAGCCAAAGGCGGCATTGCAGACTTTTGGTGAAACGCTGAAAGAGCTGGCGCTGCCGATCTACTCTATCGGGATGGTACTGGCCTTTGCCTTTATCTCGAATTACTCCGGGCTGTCTGCGACGCTGGCACTGGCGCTGGCTCACACCGGCCACGCTTTTACCTTCTTCTCACCGTTCCTGGGCTGGCTGGGCGTCTTCCTGACCGGATCAGACACCTCATCGAATGCGCTGTTTGCTGCTTTACAGGCCACGACCGCGCAGCAGATTGGCGTCTCCGATATTCTGCTGGTGGCGGCCAACACCACCGGTGGCGTGACCGGTAAGATGATCTCGCCGCAGTCGATCGCTATCGCCTGTGCGGCGGTCGGGCTGGTGGGTAAAGAGTCCGACCTGTTCCGGTTTACCGTTAAACACAGCCTGATTTTCACCTGTATGGTCGGTGTGATAACCACACTTCAGGCCTACGTCTTCCCCTGGATGATCCCATGAGCAGCAATGCCGATCCGCTGGTGACGCGCCTGCGGGCCTATATCACCGAACATCAGCTCGAGCCGGGCATGCGCCTGCCCGCCGAGCGGCAGCTCTCTGCGGAGCTTGGCGTCTCGCGCTCCTCGCTGCGTGAAGCCATACAACAGTTGATCAGCAACGGCATGCTGATTAGCCGACGCGGCGGCGGCACCTGGATCCGTCAGCAGCTGGCGCCCTGGTCGGAACAGCGCATCGTCGAGCCGATTCGCCAGCTACTGCGCGACGATCCCGACTACCGCTACGACATTCTGGAAGCGCGCCATGCCATCGAGGCCAGCACCGCCTGGCACGCCGCACTGCGCGCCACCGACGCCGACAAAGAGAAGCTGCAGTACGCTTTCGACGCCACCCTGAAGCTGAAAGAGAGTGACGATCCCGATCTCGCCGCCCAGGCTGATGTGCGCTTCCATCTGGCGATTGCCGAGGCGTCGCACAACGTGGTGCTGCTGCAGACCATGCGTGGTTTTTTTGAGCTGCTGCAATCGTCGGTGATGCAGAGCCGTCAGCGCATGTATACCCAGCCCGCGATTTTCGCCCGCCTGACTGAACAGCATCAGGCGCTGCTCGATGCGATCCTCACGGGCGATGCCGACGCTGCGCGCCAGGCGGCGATGCAGCATCTGGGATTTGTGCACACCACCATGAAAAGCCTGCATGAAGATGAAGCGCGTCAGGCGCGCATCACCCGCTTACCGGATAACGACACACGCAACCCAAAGGAATCTGACTGATGATTATCTCCGCTGCCAGTGACTATCGCGCGGCCGCGCAACGTATCCTGCCGCCGTTCCTGTTTCACTATCTTGATGGCGGTGCCTATGCCGAGCACACCCTGCGTCGCAACGTAGAGGATCTCTCGGATGTGGCGCTGCGCCAGCGCATTCTGAAAAACATGTCGGAACTGAGTCTTGAAACCAAACTGTTCAATGAAACCCTGTCGATGCCGGTTGCGCTGGCACCGGTCGGCCTGTGCGGCATGTATGCCCGCCGGGGTGAAGTACAGGCGGCGCGCGCGGCAGACCTGAAAGGCATTCCGTTTACCCTGTCGACCGTCTCGGTCTGCCCGATTGAAGAGGTGGCCCCGCAGATTAAGCGTCCCATGTGGTTCCAGCTCTATGTGCTGCGTGACCGCGGCTTTATGCGCAATGCGCTGGAGCGCGCCAAAGCCGCCGGTTGCTCTACGCTGGTGTTTACCGTGGATATGCCCACGCCGGGCGCGCGCTATCGCGATGCGCACTCCGGGATGAGCGGTAATCACGCGGCGCTGCGTCGTTACTGGCAGGCGGTCACCCATCCACAGTGGGCGCTGGATGTGGGTCTGCAGGGGCGCCCTCACGATCTGGGGAATATCTCCACGTATCTGGGCAAGCCTACCGGGCTGGAAGATTACATCGGCTGGCTGGCTAATAATTTCGATCCCTCTATCTCGTGGCGCGATCTGGAGTGGATCCGCGAGTTCTGGGATGGACCGATGGTGATCAAGGGCATTCTCGATCCGGAAGATGCGCGTGATGCGGTGCGCTTTGGCGCCGATGGCATCGTGGTCTCTAATCACGGCGGACGCCAGCTGGATGGCGTGCTCTCCTCGGCGCGTGCGCTACCGGCCATTGCCGATGCGGTAAAAGGTGACATCGCCATTCTGGCGGACAGTGGCATTCGCAACGGGCTGGATGTGGTGCGGATGATTGCGCTGGGGGCAGACAGCGTGCTGCTGGGACGGGCATTTATCTATGCGCTGGCAACCCACGGTCAGCGCGGCGTAGAAAACCTGCTGACGCTGATTGAAAAAGAGATGCGCGTTGCCATGACCCTCACCGGCGCGAAGTCGATCGGTGAAATTACCCGCGATTCGCTGGTGCAGGCGGAAGCGTTACTGGCACCGCAGAGCACACCGCCACGTCCCCGCGCGGTGAGTTGAGCCTGCGAAAATGAATGTATTGTCTATACTTAGCTTCTTTACCAACAGGAGGAACGACATGACTATTCATAAGAAAGGTTCGGCGCATTGGGAAGGCGATATCAAAGGCAAAGGCACCGTCAGCACCGAGAGCGGCGTGCTGAGCCAGCAGCCTTATGGCTTTAACACCCGTTTTGAAGGCGGCAAAGGCACCAACCCGGAAGAACTGATTGGTGCAGCGCATGCAGCCTGTTTCTCTATGGCGCTGTCGCTGATGCTGGGCAACGCAGGTCATCCACCGGAAAGCATTGATACCACGGCCGACGTGTCGCTGGACAAAAAAGGCGATGGCTTTGCCATCACCAAAGTGGCACTGACCAGCACCATCTCTCTGCCAGGCATTGATGAGTCGACCTTCGACGAGATCATCAATAAAGCCAAAGCGGGCTGCCCGGTTTCTCAGGTACTGAACGCGGAAATTACGCTGGATTACACCCTGAACAACTGATGCCGGTAACGGGTCGCCTTTTGGCGGCCCGGGCGTTATGCTATGCCTCACCGGTCCTGTTGCTGACCGGAACAGATGCGCCTTCTGGCGCATCTTCGCTTTCTGACCAGAGGAAACTGAGGTGACGAGATACCGGGCAGCCAAAAAGTACTGGAAGATGGTGCTGGTTCTGTTGTGCATCTGTGGCGCGCTGCTGCTGATTCGCTGGGCTGCCATGATCTGGGCCTGAACAGATGAAGGGGATTGGCCGCCACACGCTGGGCATATTATTAATGGTGATTATTGTGCTGGAAGCGGTTCACTATCTGCTTACTGCCTCATGGCTGCCGTGGCGATAAACGCGCTCAGACAAAGGCATCCTCGCGCCTTTTAGACCGCACATCGCTGCGCGCAATGCGATAAGCCTTGCGCGGATCGCCCACCACAAACTCAAAGGTTGGCGTGTAGTAAAATGGCAGCCAGCCGCCATAGCTGCTCTCCCACTCCCAACGGACGGGGCAGGGCCACAGAATGCCATCATACAAAAGATAGTAAACCCAGCGTCCACCAGGACGACGGGGGCGTGATGTTTTCATGGGATTCACAACGATAATGGTTAACAACAGCTTATATTTTGTACGCTAAAGCGTCAGCTTGCAACGTTACAGCCCTGCTTTATTGAACCTGGCCCTGAATTAGCGATGTACTTCACCGCACAGCAGTACCACATTCGGTCTGACTTTATGAATGCGGTTCGCCATCGTTTCACAGTCGACCTTCGTCGGATAGATGCGCTCTGATACCGGCAGCGCCTCGCAGGCATCGTAGCCGCATGCGCTCACTAACAACACAAATCCTATCAACATAGATCCTCTCCTTTACACGGTCTGGTGGTCCGGACTGTGGTGCTTTTTATCCCTTTTTAACATCCAGTATAGACAAACGTGCCGGGGCGGCATTGTCAGTGTGAGCTATGGTCCGCCAGCCAGGGGGTGATGCGGCGGCCTGTAAGGTGTGTCAGAAGGGGCGGGCCTGGCGCTAGCCTGCGAAATACCAGGCGGGCAGCAGCGCAATCAGGTTATTCAGCGTGTGCAGGAAGATGGGCAGCGCCAGACTGTTACTCCGCAGCCGGGCGTAACAGAGCAGTAGCGAAAACAGCGTCAGGGCGATAAGGGTCTGCCAGTGCACATACTGCGTATGCATCACCGCAAACAGCAGTGAGGTCAGCAGCATACAGGCAAAGCGGCTCCGTGGCGCCCACAGCAGAAAGCCCTGCAACAGAAAACCGCGGAACAGCACCTCTTCAAACACCGGCGCCAGCAGCACGGCGGTGAGCAGCAGGATCAGCAGCGAATTGCGTCCCTGTTGGGCCTGCATCACCAGCCATCCTTCCGGCTGCATGAACTGCATCTGTGCGGCCATCAGAACAAATAGCGCGCCAGTAAACAGCAGAGTTTGCAGCGTGCAGAGTTCACCCAGCGGCAGGTCTGTACGGCGCTGGCAGTAAAAGCGGTAAAGCGGATAGATAACAGCAAATTCAAACAGGCAGAGCACCGGCACCAGCAGGCCGTCATTACGCAGCACGCTGTAATTAGGGAACAGCGTGATCAGCATGGTAACCAGGTAATAGACCACAAAGCTGCCGACGTAGAACAGCGTCAGTGTCACTCTGTCGGAATTGGTATTCATAGGCGACTCTGCCAGCGAAGGTTAGCGCATAGTAGCAATGCACCAGATCGCTGTCGAGTCAGCCTGTAACACAATATTTAAGCGCAAAATGTTAACCGCAGACTAAACACCCGCGCGCGTGAGCCGATAACTGAGGAAACTAATCTGGTCAGCACTGCATGTTGTATTGCAGGCCCGTCATCTCAAACTCTGACTGTGTAGTGAGCACTCTTAATGACTTCTAACCCTCCGGCGCCACCCTCGCCTCCATTCAGTCATGCCGCTGAAGACCGCACTGTCCGCTTTACGCGGCGCAGCCTGCGCACGCTTTCGCTGCTGCTGTTTGGCGTGCTGGTGCTCTCGATGCTGATGGTGCTGACGATTGCGCAGCGGCAAAACAGCGTATCGGTTGAGCATGACCAGTTGCTGATTCAGCAGGCGTGGAAAAATCGTCAGGAGGCGATGGTCACGGATATCCGGGACTATGCGTTCTGGGGCGAAGCCTGGCGCAATCTCCATGTCAGGGTCAACAAAGTCTGGGCTTATGACGAAGAGAACTTTGGTCCGGGCCTCTACGAAGAGTATCACTATGAGGGGGTGTTCGTGGTCGACGGCAACGGTCACACCACGTACAGCGTCATTAATGGGCAGCTGGTGGATACGCCGCTGGAAGCCTGGCTGGGAAAAGAGGCTCCAGCGCTGATTGCGGCGGCACGTCAGCGCAACGACGCGGCGATAACCCGTGATGCGCTGATTAATCATCTGCCCGCCATTGTGGTTGCCGCCCCCATCGGCAGCGGCAAACTGACGAATATGCCGCCGATGGCGGGGCCAGCGTCAGTCATGGTGTTTGTGAATCTTTTCACCCCTGCCAAATTACAGGCGCTGGGCGCCACGCTGGATGTGCGCGAACTGCGCCTGCCCGTCAGTGCAGGGGATGCCCTGCGTGAACCGCGGATGGTGCAACCGTTACCCGGTGGCGATCTGATTGTGCTGCGCTGGACGCCAAAGATGCCTGGCATGGGCCTGGTCTGGTTTCTGTTACCACTACTGATGCTCATGGCGATCATCATTGGCATAATCACCCATCGCGTCAGCCGCCATGCGCTCTCTAATGCGATTCTTTCTGACCGGCGCTTTGCCCTGCTGGCGATCAGTCAGCAGGAGCTGGCCAACAGTGAAGCGCGGTTTCGCGATCTCGCTGAGGCGGCGTCAGACTGGATCTGGGAAACGGATGGAGAGGGCCGCCTGATCTACCTGTCAGCGCGCTTTCAAACCGTGACCGGCCACGATATTACACACTGGCTGGGCCGTCACATCGATCACCTGCTGACGCATCCCAGCCATTCGCTGGTCGCCTGGCTGCAGCGTCAGGAGGAGGAGGGGCAACGGATGCCACTGCGCTGTCAGTTTATGTCGGCGCACGGCAACCGCCGTATCGGCCAGCTGGTCGCGAAAACAATCTGGCATGATGCGCGACGTATCGGGTTTCGCGGCACGGTGTCGGACATCACTCAGAGCATGGAAGCCGAGGCGCGCATTCATTTTTTGTCGCGTCATGACGTCTTAACCGGCCTGTCGAACCGCGTACAGCTGCAGGAGTTTCTGACGCTACACCTTGAGCTGCCTGATGGCGCTGCGCCGCTGACGCTGATTACCCTCGATCTCGATCAGTTCAGGCCGATTAATGAAACCTGGGGCCATGCGGCGGGCGATGAAGTGCTGAGCCAGATAGCGCAGCGTCTGAAGCGCTGTATCGGCCCGCAGGAGCTGGTGGCGCGGCTGAGTGGCGATGAGTTTGTGCTGGTATTGCGTGAAACGAACCGTGAGCGGGTCGATCAGCGTTGCGCACAGCTGGTGCACGAGGTTCAGCAGCCCATCAGCACCGGCCAGCATGTCCACTATCTCACCGTCAGCATGGGGATTGCCTGTGTACCGCAGGATGCCAGCCATCCGGAAGCGCTGCTGCAAATGGCTGATATCGCGCTGAATGAAGCGCGCGAAGCGGGACGCAATCAGTGGGTCTGGTATGCCAATGAGATGGCCAGTCAGCGTGAGGATAAGCGTGAAATGGCGCGGCGGATTGAGAAAGCGCTGAAGAACAATGAATTTCGCCTGCACTACCAGCCCCGCTATCAACTGCTGACGGGTCAGCTGGCAGGTGCTGAGGCGCTGATTCGCTGGCAGATTGCGCCGGATGAGTGGATTACCCCCGATCACTTTATTCCGCTGGCGGAAGAGAGCGGTCTCATCGCCACCATCAGCGACTGGGTGTTGATGCGCGCGTGTGAGGATGCGCTGGGATGGGGGGGCGATCGCTATGTTTCGGTTAATATTTCGCCCATGGAGTTCCGCACCAGCGATTTAGTGCAGCGGGTTGCGGATGTGCTGGCGAAAAGTGGCCTGCCGGCTACGCGGCTGGAGCTGGAGATCACGGAGAACGTGACCTTTGAACATCCGCAGCATGCGCTGGAGATGATGCAGGGTTTACGGTCACTCGGGGTAAGGTTAACCGTTGATGATTTCGGCACCGGCTATGCGGCCCTGGGCTACCTGAAGACCTTCCCGTTTAATGGGCTGAAGATCGATCGCTCCTGGATGAAAGATTTCCCGGAGTCGCAGCAGGCACAATCGGTGGTCGCGGGGATTATTGCGCTGGCACGCGCCTTTGCCCTGACAATTACGGCTGAGGGGATTGAGACAGAAGCGCAACTGAACCAGCTAAAACAGCTCTCGTGCGAAGAGGGGCAAGGCTACTTCCTCGGTCGACCGATGCCGCTGGCTGCATTCAGTACGCTTCTGGAAAGAACCGCGCAGAACCAGGCTGAACCCGTTTAACGGACTTTAACCGCCACGGCGGTCATCAGCATTGCGCAGACGACAAAAATAATCAGTTCCATCATGACCTCCACAGGGCTAAGACTATTCTTAATATTGTAGTGGTCCGCTGTGCTTTTTTTAGGCAATGAGTGCGATTAATCTTAAAAAATGATCGGTGCCGCGACCCGTTTAATGCTGCTGTAACAACTTTACTTTTTAGGGGTTCAGGTCAGCAGGTGCGCTTTGCTATTCTTGGGGCAGGGTTTTACACGTCCAACAGGAGAATAAACGTGAAATTTTATGGAAAAGGGCTGCTGGTAGTGGGGCTGTTTGCATTAACCGCCTGTCAATCTGCCTCTAAGCCCGATACCGCCAGTGTGGCGCAGGATCCCGAAGCTGACCGCTGTGGTGCCTCTCAGTTTCAGAATTATGTCGGTAAACCGTTAACCGCGCTGCAGGGTCAGCACTTCGAACAGAAGGTCCGCGCCATTCCCTATAATTCTGCCGTCACCATGGACTTCAACCTTAACCGGCTGAACTTCCTGGCTGACAAAAATGGCAATATCAGCTCAGTTTATTGTGGTTAACGGCAAAGATGTCATAGGTTTGTCATAACGGCAGGCGAGGATAGCAGCGCGTTTAAGAAACTTCCTCGTCACACAATAGATAGTGCTCGTCTTGTTTATTCCCGCCCCGGCGGGAATTTTTTTAGCGGCTTCGGGCCGTAACAGGAGCAGAGAAGATGAAACGCATAATCGGGGCACTTCTGCCCGCATTGTTACTCAGCAGCACACTGGCGCAGGCTTCCAGTGAAGAGGCCTGGCAAAAGAGCCGTCAGGTGATGGTGCAGGCCTGCATTAACGCCAGTCATCTGAGCAAAGTAAAGGTGCTGGGCGAGGCGATCGAGTATGACGACAACACGGGCTACAGCGCACTGTTGCTGGAAGGACGCTATCCCCAGCCGCAGATGAAAAATAAGCGTGGACGGGAGCTGTGCCTGTTTCAGCGCAGCAGCGGACGGGCCAGTATCAGCGAAGCGGATAAATTGCGCTGGGTGAAGTAGGTGGTGGGTTTACGCCTCCGGCTGCGTGTCGATTAACTGCGCCAGCAGGGTGCGATAACGCTGCAACTGCGTCTCGTCGCCTTCCACTTCCAGTTTATCGATAACCCGCGCAATAAGGGCTTTATTGGTGGCGGGTTCTCCCGCTTCCATTATTTCACGCAGAATCACCGCCAGCAGATCGGACTCAGGCGGTATCCGCCAGTCCGGGCTGTTAAAATAGTCGCTGATAGCACGGCTGGCGCTGTCAGGTTGTACTCTCATTACCCACCTCCGCTAAAACAAGACCCCCTCCCTTACACCTGAGCATAAGGGCGTTTAACCATGAAATAAGCTGGTTCGCCTCAGCGTAGCCGGACGGTCTGCACCGTTTTTTGCGGAGGATGTCGCGCCGATTAAAAAGATTGCTATACCGCCGCGGCTGGCGGTTTTTTAAACATAGAAGCGGGGTGAAGAGTTGTCAGTAACAGAATGACATATTTTTCTATATTGACGGGCCGGATTGAGGGAGATCGGGTCTGGCCAGACCATCGCCCGCGTGCTTCGCGCTAAAAACCCGGTGGGCTGGAAAATTTGCGCCGGTGATTGCGCTGAATCAAAGAGGAATCCGGTCTTTTGCCATTTGTGCCATGTTTTGTCGGTCACGCTGAGAATAGCCGCGTTAGACTGAACATTCCCTCTCTTTAAAATATCTGCTCATGCCACGCACTATAGAACCCTGGAAGATAAACCTGATCTCGGTCTGGTTTGGCTGCTTTTTTACCGGCCTGGCCATCAGTCAGATCATCCCGTTTCTGCCGCTCTACCTTGAGCAGCTTGGCGTAACCGGTGGCGAATCACTGAGCCTCTGGTCGGGTCTTACCTTCAGTATCACCTTTGTGGTTTCGGCGGCCGTAGCCCCGCTGTGGGGCAGTCTTGCCGATCGCAAAGGCCGTAAGCTGATGCTGCTGCGCGCCGCTTTTGGCATGGGCGTGGTAATTCTGCTACAGGCTTTTGTCACCGAAGCCTGGCAGTTGTTGCTGCTGCGTGCCCTGATGGGGCTGACCTCCGGATATATTCCCAACGCCATGGCGCTGGTGGCCGCTCAGGTGCCGCGTGAACGCAGCGGCTGGGCGCTGAGCTGTGTCTCAACCGGTCAGATTGGCGGGGTGATTCTGGGACCGATGCTGGGCGGGCTGCTGGCAGACTGGGTCGGTTTGCGTACGGTGTTTATTGTCACCGCAGCGCTGCTGATGGTCAGCTTTCTGGTGACGCTGTTCCTGATCAAGGAGACCGGTTACACCCCGGTGAGTAAAAAGGAGAAGCTCAGCGGACGCGAGGTTTTCCGCTCGCTGGATAATCCAAAACTGATGCTCTGCCTCTTTTTCACCACCATGGTGATCCAGATGTGCAACGGATCGGTGAACCCGATCCTGACGCTCTTTGTGCGGGAACTGGCACCCACCGCTGAGAATATCGCTTTTCTTAGCGGAGTCATCGCCGCGCTGCCTGGCGTCTCTGCACTGCTGGCCGCGCCTCGTCTGGGACGACTCGGCGATCGCATCGGTACGCAGCGTATCCTGCTGGCAACGATGGTCATCTCGCTGCTGCTGTTTATCGCCATGTCGTTTGTCACCAGCACGACACAGCTGGGGGTATTACGTTTTCTGCTGGGCTTTGCCGATGGCGCGATGATGCCCGCGGTGCAGACGCTGCTGGTGCGTCACTCGCGTGACAACATCACCGGCCGGATCTTCGGCTATAACCAGTCCTTTATGTATCTCGGCAATGTCGCGGGTCCGCTGCTGGGCGCCGCGGTGTCGGCGGTGGCCGGTTTCCGCTGGGTCTTTTTTGCCACCGCCGTGGTCGTGCTGATTAACGTGCTGTTTCTGAAGCGCTTTTACCGGCGTCCGAAGACAGCGCTGCCCGCGTCGGCTGGCAAATTGTCAGTTCAGCCTGCCAGCGCTGCTGAGTCAGTAAAAACTCAGGACTGACGCTGGGGCTCCAGGAGTCATCGCCGCCGACACCCATGTGGCAGGCATCCAGATGCAGCCAGCAGCCCGCTTCCGGACGCAGATGGTGGCGGTGTGATGCCTCCCGCAACTGCTCCAGGCTGAAACGGCTCAGTGAGAAAGCGAAATCGCCGCTGACCTGCCAGCTGCCGCTGTCGAGCTGACGGGTGCCGCAGCGCAGACCGTTCTCACCCGGGAAAACATAAGGCGTTGAGAGCTGATCCAGCGGCAGCTCCCAGCGGGAAAACTGCGCGGCCAGCTGGCGATCGGGATAGTTTTCATGCGGACCCAGGCCGAGCCAGCTCACCTGTTGTGGTATCTGCGTCAGCTCACAGCGTAATCCGATGCGCGCGGGCGGGAGCAATCCGCGCGACTGCTCAACGGAAAGCTGCAACTGCAATTCACCCTGCGCATTGATCAGATAACGTTTACGGCTGATAAAGGCGATCTGGCCATGGGCGAGCCAGCTGTGCAGCGTCTCAATCTGCACCGCCTGTGGCAACGCATTCGCCGTCATCGACACCAGCTGGCTGCTCATCTGGTCATAACCCGCTGCTTTCCAGCGCTCGACCCAGGCATTGGGATCAACCCGTTCCGCTTCGCTGGTGCCGATGTCATTGTCGAGCGGGGCGCGAATAAAGCAGTCCTGAAGCGGTGAAAGCAGTGTGGGCTGTTCATCCACAAACCACTGCGTCAGTTCGCCGCTGTGGCGTGAAAAATGCCAGCGTTGCTGCTGATGGGTGATGACAATCTCACGGGTATCATCGTGCAGGCCCGGTGCGTGGCCGCTCTCCGGCTTTGATGGCAGCGCCAGCGACGAGGGCAGCGCCCATTGGTGCCAGGCGACACGCCAGTCAGCGGCGCTCCATTGGGTCGGTTGAATCTGATGAACCGCGACGTTCAGCCAGCATTCGCCCTGTAATGCTGGCGGTGACGGCAGCGTGATCCGCTGCTGGCCCTGTGGAGCGATATCCAGCGGCACTTCTCCTTCCGTCACCACACGACCCGCCTGTTCGATGCGCCAGCGCAGCACTTCGTTGTCACTGTGGCGGAACAAATAGTCGCTGCTGACCGTAAAGCTCAGCGGATCGCCGGGATCGACGGCAAACTGCCAGAACTGCTGGGCGCACTGCGCCTCATAAAGCGCCGGATGCGGCGTGCGATCGGCAAATACCAGCCCGTTCATACAGAACTGACGATCGTTGGGTTTATCGCCAAAATCGCCGCCGTAGGCCTGCCAGGGTTCGCCCTGATCGTCATAGCGGGTCAGGCTCTGATCAACCCAGTCCCAGACGAAGCCGCCCTGCAGACGCGGGAACTGGCGGAAGGCCTGCCAGTACTTAGCAAAACCGCCAAAGCTGTTGCCCATGGCATGCGCGTACTCACACAGGATCAGCGGACGCGTCTCACCCGGCAGACCGATCCACTTTTTCAGCGACCATTTCGGCACCGCCGGGAAGGGCTGATCTTCATCAACCCTGGCATACATCGGGCAGATGATATCGGTAGCAGCGGTATCCGCACCGCCGCCTTCATACTGAACCGGACGGGTTGGATCGCTGCTTTTTACCCAGCGGTAGAGCGCATCGTGTGTGGCACCATGTCCTGACTCATTGCCCAGCGACCAGATAATAATGCTGCAGTGATTACGATCGCGCTGCACCATGCGCGTCACGCGTTCGCTATAGGCGGCAAACCAGCGGGGATCATCGGAGAGCCGGTTCATCGGCTGCATGCCGTGGGTTTCGATATTGGCCTCATCCACCACATAAAGCCCATAGTAATCGCACAACCGGTACCAGAGCGGATGATTAGGATAGTGTGAACAGCGCACCGCATTAAAATTGTGCTGCTTCATCAGCTCAATGTCGCGGCGCATCGTCGCCTCATCCACCACCTGACCGCGCTCCGGATGATGTTCATGACGGTTGGTGCCGCGGATCAGCAGCGGCTTGCCGTTCAGACAGAGCAGTCCGTTGTCGATGGTGACCTGACGGAAGCCGACATCATAGGCTTCCACCTCGATCAGCTGTTGATTCTCATCCAGCAGCGCCAGCGTGGCGCGATAGAGGTGGGGTGTTTCGGCACTCCACAGCGCAGGCTGTTCCACCGGCAGGCTGAGCAGGGCGCGTTCGGGATAGTGACCCCGCTCGTCAATAATGGCACTGCCCAGCGGCTGCTGACACTGAGCAATCTGCTGTTCACCCTGCCACAGCGTCAGGCGCAGCTGATAGCGCGAGCTGACGTCAGCTGGCAGAGCAACACGAACCCGGGCACGCAATTCGGCACGGTAAAACTCCGGGCTGAGCCGGGTTTCCAGCTGAACATCTGCCAGATGCACCTGCGGTTTATGCATTAACGTGACGTCACGGAAAATACCGCTCATCCGCCACATATCCTGATCTTCCAGATAACTGCCGTCGCTCCAGCGCAGCACCATCACTGCCAGCCGGTTTTTGCCCGGCCGCAGATAAGGCGTCAGGTCGAATTCAGCGGGCAGACGACTGTCCTGAGAGTAGCCAATCCAGTGTCCGTTGCACCACAGGTGAAAGGCCGAGTTTACGCCGTCAAAAATGATGCGTGTCTGCCCATTATGCAGCCAGGCTGCGTCAGCGCCGAATGTGAGCGAGTAACATCCGGTTGGATTCTCTGTGGGTACCAGCGGAGGAGTAACCGGAATCGGATACTGCACGTTGGTATAAATGGGCGCATCGAAGCCGTGCATCTGCCAGTTGGCCGGAACCGGAAGGGTCGTGGTGTCCGGCAGATCCTGCAGTAACCAGCTGGCCGGGACCGCTTCAGGCTGTGTAAAATAACGGAAACCCCACTCTCCGTTGAGGCTCTGCAGTGACGCCGAGGGGCTGTCATCCCGCGCGGCTACTTCATCTCGCCAGCTGGCGAATGGCGGGTGCGCATCCAGCCGATGCAGCGAGGTCACGACCGGATTTTCCCAGTCGCGCCGGGAGAGGATGTCACTGAAAGCAGCCTGAGAGAGAGTCATGTTTATATCCTGTAAATGTAATGCGCTCACAATGCGCAAAATTACGCCGCCTGTAAAGTGTTCACCCTCCCGATTTGCACAAATAATTTGTGCTGTAATCCAGCCGGGATGTTGAGATTGTGCCGCCTTAATGGTGGTAAATCGTTAAGTCTGGTCAGCAAAGATGAATAGTCGCCGGATGCGGAAGAATCTCACTTGTCGCCATGCAGGTGGCTCCATACACTCAGCCCGATTTCATCACCCTGAGGTAGATATGGTACGAATCTTTAAGCTGGCTGCCGTTGTGGCATTGGTTACTGCATTAAGCGGATGTATTTTCCCGCCTCCAGGCGGCGGCGGCGGTGGCTGGGGCGGACACGGCGGCGGACCAGGCCGCGGATTTGTCGATCCTCGCTAAGCAAAAGACCGATTTCGGGCGGGCGAAACGTTTAACCATAGCGTTGATTGCAGGGAAAACGTTTCGCTCGCAAGGTTAGCCGGAATCGTCTGAGCAGACGGTGAGGAATGCGGGCTAACTCACTGAAAAAAGTAGCGGTTACCCTCTGTTTTTTTAACCAGCGTGGTGATAATTTCAGCTTTTCTCCACCGCTGAGATAACAGCATGAAAAATCTGATTGCTGAATTGCTGGTAAAGCTGGCTGAAAAAGAGGCGACAGCCAAAGAGTAGATGGCGCAAATCGAAGCGCTGGAGATTGTTGTTACCGCACTGGTTCGCAAGCTGGAGCCGCAACAACATCTGGCTATAACCACCAGTATTGAAACCGCAATAGACAATGTGGCCGATGCCGGAGATGAAAATGCGCAACTGCTGCGCAATTACATCGAAAAGTTACTCAGACATCCTCGTCAGTAACAATCCCAGTGCCTGACTGGAATGGGATCTTCACATCACTTTAACCTGAAACATTTTCCGCTTTGCTTATTCGCTGCCAGAATAACAAAGGACAATCCACTGTGGAGATAACAAGATGAAAGTCGGTTTAATGGCGATGATGATGGCGGGCCTGCTGGTCAGTGGACTGGCCGGTGCGGCGGAAAAGACCCCGCAGCAGGAGAAGATGACGATGTGTAACCAGCATGCTAAATCACAGGATCTTAAAGGGGATGCGCGCAAAACCTTTATGAGTGAATGCCTGAAAAAGGACAGCAAGCTGTCGCAGATGTCACCGCAGCAGATGAAAATGAAAAGCTGTAACGGCGAAGCTGGTGATAAAAAACTGGCGGGCGATGCGCGTAAAACCTTTATGAGCCAGTGCCTGAAAAAAAGCTGATTATCCCCACGGTCACGCAGGTGGCCGCTTCTCCTTTCCGCGCAATGCTGATTAAATTCCCTTCTATAACAGCATGTTAAACTTCTGATAAGCATTCATCGCCAGGCTTCCCGGTTCTTTTGCCACACTTACTGTTTGTGGGGATTTGCGCAGCACTCTGTTTTGCCGCGCAGCACAAGACAAGAACCGTTAAAGGAGCCATGTCGTGAACTATCAATTTACCGTCGACCTGAACGATCTGCCCCAGCGCCAGCCGGTTAAAAAAACGCTCGGCGAGGTGGAAGTGTTGCTGATCCGCGAAGGTGACAATGTACGTGCTTATCAGGCGAAATGCCCGCACGCAGGCGCGCCGCTGGAGCAGGGCGCGATTTGCGGCGATCGGCTGGTCTGTCCGTGGCACAAAGCCGCGTTTAATCTGGCCAGTGGAAAAATGTGTGAACCGCTGGCGTTAGCCGATCTCAAACAGTATCCGCTGCGCATTGAAGAGGGTCGGGTGCTGGTGAATCCTAAAGCGATGTCGCCCGCGGCGCCGATTGGCAGTGGAGCAGCCGCACCGGTCTATGTGGTGCTGGGTGGTGGAGCGGCGGGCAGCGCAGCGCTGTGGCGTCTGCGCCATGAAGGCTTCAAAGGCCGCGTGATTCTGGTTGAGCGGGAAGCGGATGCGCCTTACGACCGCACCGCGCTGACCAAATTTGTGCCGTCGGGCAAAATGGATATCAGCGAGGTGCCGCAGCTGCTGAAAGCGGATGTGATGGATCACGTTGAACGACTTCAGGCTACCGTGAGTCGCCTGGATGCTCAGCAGCAACGGCTGATCTTTGAGGATGGCGAGACGCTCGCCTTCGACAAACTGCTGATCGCCAGCGGCGCGTCGCCAGTCCGCCCCGATTTGCCGGGCAGCGATCTTGATGGGGTCCATCTGCTGCGCAGCAAAGCGCAGACCGATGAGCTGCTTCAGGCGGTGGATGCCAGTCATAAGATCGTGATTATCGGCAACAGTTTTATCGGCACCGAACTGGCGTCGGCGCTGCGTAATCGTGACATTGACGTGACGGTAATCGCCCGTCAGGCGTTGCCCTTTGCTAAACAGTTTGGCGATCAGATTGGCCGCTATTTCTATCAGCTGCATGAGCAGAACGGCGTGAAGTGGGTGCAGGGCGAGATCGAAGCACTGCAGGGCGACCAGCAGGTGAGTGGCGTGCAGCTCAAGGGCGGACGGTTGCTGGACGCGACGGTGGTGCTGTTTGCCACCGGGGTCGAACCGGCTACCGACTTTATCCACGATCTCCCGCTGGCAGAGGATGGCAGCCTGCAGGCGGATGAGCAGTTGCGGGTCGCTGACAATATCTGGGTGGCGGGTGATATCGCCACGTATCCGTCGGCGCAGGGGCCGCTGCGCATTGAGCACTATCGCGTCGCGCATCAGCAGGGACAAACCGCCGCATGGAACATGCTGGACCAGACCGTCGCGTTTGATCGTGTGCCGTTCTTCTGGACTACGCAGTATGGCACCCGTTATGAGTATCTGGGCCATGCCAAAGAATGGGATTCATTCCAGCTGCTTGGCTCGCTGGAGGATAAAAAGTTTATGGCGTTTTATGGCCAGCAGGGGAGGCTGGCGGCAATCTGCTCATGCGGCATGTATACGCTGACCGCTGAGCTGGTGGAGCGGATGCAGCAGCCGATGACGTTTGCCGACGCGGTGGCGCTCTGTCAGGAACAGATCCGTTAATATCTGTTAAGCTGGAGGCAAGGCGGGCCAGCGTGCGGGGCCGCCTTGCACATCCTTTGTTGAGCGGTTAGCTGCGGCTCAGTTTCTCTGACTTCGCCATGCACTGCAGCATCGCTTCCATCACCGCCGAGCGCATGCCTTTCTCTTCCAGCACTTTCACCGCTTCGATGGTGGTGCCGCCCGGAGAGCAGACCATATCTTTGAGTTCAGCCGGATGTTTTCCGGTGGTCAGCACCATCTGCGCCGCCCCTTTCACCGCCTGTGCAGCAAACTGATAGGCCTGAGCGCGTGGCATGCCGCCCAGTACGGCCGCATCGGCCATCGCTTCGATAAACATAAACACGTAGGCCGGCGCAGAACCGCTGACGCCGACCACGGAGTGAATCAGATATTCATCCACCACGGCCGCTTTGCCGAAGCTTTCAAAAATCGCTATCACCTCGTCGATTTCCGCCTGCTCAACCAGCACGTTGGGCGTGACCGAGGTCATGCCTTCGCTGACCAGCGAGGGAGTATTCGGCATCGCACGGACAATTTTACGATCGTAACCCAGCACCGATGAGAGCGAATCGAGCGTCACCCCAGCCGCAATCGACACCACCAGCGCCTCTTTTTTCAGGCTGCCTGTCAGCTCTTTTAAGACTTTCAGAATGACATTGGGTTTGACCGCGCCGAACAGGATGTCCACTTCACGCGCCAGCGCTTCAGCGCTCTCTGCTGCGTTGATGCCATACTGCTCTGCCATCGCCTGGTTGGTCTCTGCTTTGCGATCGTAAACGAAGATATCAGACGGGGCGATTTTGCCGCTGTTGACCAGTCCGCCGATAATGGCTTTCGCCATATTTCCCCCGCCGATAAACCCGATTTTCTTTGCCAGCATCGCCATCTCCTTAGGACATTATTCGTTTTTCTCAGTGAGCTAGCTTACTTCAGCCAGCCTGAATAACAAGTCAGCCGGGCGCAGGCTGGAAAGCACGCCGCAAATAAAATTTGCCATTTAGGGGGAACCCGGCAAGATCTTACTCTTCTCTGACTGTAAGGAATCATGATGTTTATCTGGGTCGATGCCGATGCCTGTCCGAATGTAATCAAAGAGGTGCTCTACCGCGCAGCCGACCGCACCGCAACTACCATCACTTTTGTGGCGAACCAGTTTCTGCGTGTGCCGCCCTCACCGTATCTGCGCACCCTGCAGGTGCCTGCCGGATTTGATGTGGCGGACAATGAGATCGTCAGACGTTGTCAGCCAGGCGATCTGGTGATCACCGCCGATATCCCGCTGGCAGCAGAGGTGATTGAGAAGGGTGCGGCGGCGCTGAATCCGCGCGGCGAGCGTTACTCACCGGCGACGATACGTGAACGCCTGACGATGCGGGATTTTATGGATACCCTGCGGTCAAGTGGGGTGCAGACCGGCGGCCCCGCGGCGATGAGTCCGCGTGACCGCCAGCAGTTTGCAAATGAGCTTGATAGCTGGCTCACCCAGCAGAAACGCTGAAGTTAAACGAAGCTGTCGTCGTCGTAATCGTTGCCGCCAAAATCATTGAGATCGCTGTTGTCGGCATAATTACTGTCCCAGCCCGTATTCTGGTCGAGGAAGGCGTTGTCGTTACCGCCGTTAAAGGTATCGGCATTGTCATCGCCACCGTTGAAGGTGTTGAGATTGTCATTCACATCGGGCAGGGGTGGCTCATTGATGATGTTCACAATCTCTTCCGGCTGTGAATGGTGGAACATGCTGGTCAGCATATCGGCCATCACCACACCGCCCGCCACACCCACAGCAGTCTGCAGTGCGCCGCCGAGGAAACCGGTGCCGCGTGGTGCAGGCGCTTGTGCAGGCGCATATTGCGGCTGAGCCGGTTGCTGTGGCGCACTGTTCCACGGTGACGATTGCTGTTGCTGCTGCACAGGCGATTGCTGACGCGAACCGCTGCCAAACAGCCCGGACAGAAAGCCGCCGCTGCTCTGTGCAGGTTGCTGCTGCTGTTGCTGGGCCAGCTGGCTTTCCAGCGCCGATACTTTCTCATTGAGTTTTTTCAGCGCCGCTTCCTGAATCAGGATCGCCTGTGCCATGTAGTAAGGCGCGCCCGGCTGCGCCTGCAGATGCTGGTTAATCAGTTGTTCGGCAGCGGCATCGCGTGCCACGGTCTGGCTTTCAGCCTGTTTCAGACGGCTGAACAGCCCTTCGATCAGTTGTTGTTCTTCGCGTTGCATGATGACTCTCCTGTGGCGATTGTTACCAGTATATGTGGGCGCCAGCGTGAAAAGTAAAATCGGGGCAGTAAGCAAATATTGCCGACGCATTTTAGCCGCTCTTTTGCGGAGTTTTTATCGCTCTGTTACGGCCCTGATGCACAAAACGTGCATGCATTTCCCCTTGAAAACACAAAGATTGTCGCTGTTCAGGGGACGAAAATGCGTAAATCGTGCCTGACAGGTAGAGGCCATAATAATTTCCAGTTATTATGCGTCGCATTAATAAGCTCACCATGCAGCCGCATCGCGCGGTCAGGCGGAGGAACGGCCCTGATGTCACTACCCATCTTTTTGATTGGCGCTCGCGGTTGCGGCAAAACCACGGTCGGCGAGGCGTTGTCGCGGGCGCTGGGCTACGCCTTTACGGATACCGATCACCATCTGCAACTCAGCACGCAGCGGAGCGTGACGGAGATTGTGGCGGAGGAAGGCTGGGAAGGTTTCCGCGCCCGTGAAACGGAATCGCTTAAAGCGGTGACGGCACCCGGAACCGTCATTGCCACCGGCGGCGGCATGATTCTGGCTGAAGAGAACTGTCGTTTTATGCAGGAGCAGGGCCAGGTGATCTGGCTTAGCGCGTCCCCCGAGGTGCTGGCAGAGCGGCTGGAAAGTGAACCTGAAGCGGCCCAGCGTCCGACCTTAACCGGCCGTCCGATTGCTGATGAGATGAGTGATGTGCTGCGTGAACGTGCGCATCTCTATCAGGCTGCGGCCCATCATCAGGTGAATGCGATGCAATCGCCTGAGTGCGTGGTAGAGGAAATTCTGCTGTCACTCTCTCTGGCGCGCGCCAGCTAACCCTCAGATTTTTCCCGCTTTGATCCCGCTTCAGACGGCATTGTCTATACTTATCCTATGACAGGCAGCGGCCTGTCCTGTGGAATGTTATTCAGACAAGAGGGACACAGTATGCCGACCAGACCACCGTATCCACGTGAAGCGAAAGTTGTGCCTGTTGAAAAGGGCACTGAAGGTAATAAAGTAACCTCTTACGAATTGCGTGCTGATCATCCCAAACCGAATTCATTAATCAGTGAGCACGAAACGGAAGAAGAAGCACGTGACGCTAAAGCGCGCTACGAAGACGTTGAAAAAGAGTAAAGCTTCACTGCTGGCAGGGACGCCAGCCTGTTACACCGGATAACTGCTTATTACTGACCCGCCTGACGCTGTGCCTGAACCACGCCTCTTTTTACTCCCATCTGAAGTCGATCGGGTTATTTAAGAAGCGAAATTGACGCAGATTTACTGTCGAATGCTCTCTGCGTATGCTTCTGTTCTGCACTCTCCTTGTCTCACCAGATAAAGCCCCGCTAATCATTTTTATCCCCTTATTTTCTCTGCTGCCGATCTCTGTGTGAATCAAATTGTCGCTTGACCGATTCAGCGCCACGTTTTATTTTCATCAAACCAACAGAGGAACTTAGTTCCATATAGTGGAACACGTAACATGACCACACTTGAAAATGCTGCCGCCGTACTTCGATTGTTTCAGCACAAAGGTGTGACGCAGGGGCATGTTGGTCTCTCATTCAGTGAGGTGGTTGAGGCGTTAAACCTGCCAAAAAGCACCGTTTCGCGTCTGCTGGCCACCATGGAAAGTCAGGGGCTGCTGGAGCGGAATGCGGATACGCGCGGTTATCACATTGGTCGCGTATTGCTGGCTGCCGCCGGACATTATCTTTCGGCACCGCTGGTTGACAGCGTTTCAGCGGCGATGGTCAGGCTGGCTGCGAAGACCGGCTGCATGGGTTACGTGTCGAAGCTCGACGGGCGGGAAGTATTAGTGATGCGTATGTTTCATGGGCGTCACTTTACGCAGATGGTCACGCCGCCGGGCAGTCGGATGCCGGCTGCCGCGACCTCAACCGGCCGGGCGCTGTTAGCGCAGTTAAGTGATGAAGAGGTGCTGGCGCGCTTCCATGATCAATGGCAGGTCGCATCAGCGAACTCGCCGCAAAGTCCTGAGGCACTCTGTGCCAGACTGGCTGAGATCCGCCAGCAGGGCTGGTCACTGGCCCGAAATGAATCGCTGCCAGGCATCAGCTCGCTGTCAGTTATTGTTCATAACAAACATCATGGCGAAACGGTGGCACTCTGCCTGTCGTTTCCGTCTATGGAGTCTGAACCGGGTTTCCCGTCAGAGCTCCTTGAAGCATTACGCGCAACGGCCACTGAGATGACCGAAAAATATGGCGCGTAACTGCACACCGTTTTTATCGGCGTAGTACTTTCGCCACACCAGGGAAAACAAAGGCCTTCGGGCCTTTTTCTTTCAATCTGATCGCCACGTTTTACGCAGCACTCCGGTTGCCTGTGTCCGTCTCTCATTGCCTCCTGTATCGGTTCAGCATGCGGAGGGACGACCATCTGCAGTGGCTGTTGCAATCTCTGTGCGCATCAGAGCAGTGAAACTGATAACCGGCGTAAACCGGCCAGCGGGCGGGTAGACGTTATTTCATTTCTTCTGGACAAGGACTGGCGGGGACATATGGAACGGGTAAATCCGATTAAGCACGTTGGCGTGGCACTGGTTTTAATTCTTCTCTCCATCGCGGGTGCTATTATTGGCATTCAGCTGATTACCACCATTGGCGTAACGCCTAACACCTCTATTATCGGCGCGCTGTTTGCCATGCTGCTGGCGCGTATTCCGCTGCAGGCATTCCGCCGTTATCGTTCAATTGAAATCCAGAACCTGGCGCAGACCGCCATCTCTTCAGCTACCTTTGGGGCGGCGAACAGTCTGTTGATGCCGATTGCCGTGCCCTGGGCGCTGGGTGAACCGCAACTGGTCCTGCCGCTGTTCTGTGGCGTCAGCGCCGCGATGCTGCTGGATGCCTGGCTGCTCTATCGGCTGTTTGATACCCGCGTCTTTCCGGCCAGTAATGCCTGGCCACCGGGCGTTGCAGCAGCAGAAGCGATCAAAGCGGGTGATAAAGGCGGACGCCAGGCGTGGCTGCTGGTGCTGGGCATTGTGGGTGGCGTCGTCGGTGCCATGCTGAAGATCCCGATGTCTGCCTTCGGCACCGCGTTTATCGGCAATATCTGGGCGCTGTCGATGCTTGGCATCGGTTTTCTGCTGCGTGCCTATGCGCAGCCGGTGGCCGGTATTGATATTAATGCGCTCTATATTCCGCATGGCGTGATGGTCGGTGCCGGTCTGGTAGCGCTGATTCAGGTCGTGATGGTGATTCGCAGCCGCAAAAATGATGCGCTGGTGGTGAGCCGCAATGGCAATGAGGTGCAGCGGGCGCTGGGTTTCGGCAGCGTGGGTTATATCGTGATTTCCGCGCTGCTGGCGCTGGCGGGCGGCCTGTGGAGTGAGATGGGCATCGCGATGCTGCTGCTGTTTGTTCTTTATGCCGCGTTTGCTGCTTTCGCCCATGAACTGATTGTCGGCATTGCCGCTATGCACTCCGGCTGGTTCCCGGCCTTTGCCGTGGCGCTGATTACGCTGATTATCGGCATTCTGATCGGCTTCCCACCGCTGGCGCTCTGCCTGCTCTGCGGCTTTACCGCCGCCACCGGTCCGGCGTTCGCCGATATGGGTTATGACCTGAAGGCGGGCTTTATCCTGCGCGGCAACGGTGCCGATCTGCAGCAGGAGCTCTGGGGACGTCGTATTCAGCTCATCGCAGCTATGATCGCCTTTGTTGTGTCGATTCCGCTGGTCTGGTACGCCCATACCTTCTTCTTTGCTGACAACCTGCTGCCGCCTGTAGCGCGGGTGTATGCCAAAACCATTCAGGCGGGTGCTGAGCCAGGTATCGCCGGTAATCTGCTGATGTGGGCGATTCCGGGGGCCATTATCCAGTTGATCGGCGGGCCGAAACGCCAGCTGGGCGTGCTGCTCGCCACCGGTTTATTAATTAATAACGCCATGGCGGGCTGGGCAGTGGTGGTAGGGATCGCCTTACGCATCGTAATCATCCGAATCTGGGGCGAGCGGGGCAGGTCGCCTATGGAGGTTATGGCGGCAGGCTTTATTGCCGGTGATGCCCTCTACAGCTTCTTTCATTCGCTGTTTGCCAGCAGCAGCAAGAAATAAAAGGATAAAGCATGAGTTTGCAGCAGACCCTGGCGGTTTTTGAGTTACTGGATAGCGCCCACATTGACGGACAGCAGGTGGTGGATCTCTTCGCGGCGTATCCTGATGTTGATGCCCGCTTTACCCGTGTCTCCGGTCCCAAAGGCCGCACCGATTTTGTGCGCATTGATATTCCGGGGACGCAGGGCAAATCAGGCGGCGGCAGTGCACCGACGCTGGGGATTATTGGTCGCCTTGGTGGCATCGGCGCTCGTCCTGGTCGTATCGGCATGGTGTCAGATGCGGATGGCGCGATCGCGGCCGTTGCCAGCGCGCTTAAACTGGCGCAGATGCAGAGCAAAGGCGACAGGCTCGATGGCGACGTCATCATTACCACTCATATCTGCCCGGATGCGCCAACGCGGCCGCATCTGCCGGTCGATTTCATGGACTCGCCGATTGACGATGTCACCATGAATGATAATGAAGCGGTGGCGGGTGTGGATGCGATTCTGTCAATCGACACCACCAAAGGTAACCGCATTATCAACCACAAAGGCTTTGCCCTGTCGCCGACGGTGAAAGAGGGCTACATCCTGCGGGTTTCGGAGGATCTGCTGCGCATCATGGAGATGACCAGCGGCCGTCCGGCGGTGACCTTTCCCATCACCACGCAGGATATTACGCCTTACGGCAATGGGGTTTATCACCTCAACAGCATTCTGCAACCTTCTACCGCCACGGATGTGCCGGTGGTGGGGGTGGCGATCACTGCCGAGTCGGTGGTGCCGGGCTGCGGAACCGGCGCCAGCCATGAAGTGGACATTGCGGCAGCGGCGAAGTTTGCCATTGAGGTGGCCAAGGAGTTTGGTCGTGGAACCTGTCACTTCTACGACGCCGAAGAGTATGCGCGGCTGATTTCACTCTATGGCAGCCTGGCGCATCTGCGTCACCGGAATCACTAAGATGACGAAACCGCTGGTAACGCTGACTATCGGCCAGTCTCCGCGCAGCGATATTCTGCCGCTGCTGCGGCAGCATCTGCCGGATGCGCTGACCGATCACGCCGGTTTACTGGATGGACTCAGCGCGGCAGAGATTGCCGCACGCTTCGCGCCAGCAGCGGGCGACCGGGTTCTGGTGTCGCGGCTGCAGAGTGGCGAACAGGTGCGGCTGGCGGCCTCGAAAGTGGAGCAGGGATTGCAGCGCAAAATCAGTGCGCTGGAGCAGGCGGGCTATGCGACCATTCTGCTGCTCTGCACCGGTGAATTCAGCCGGCTCCGCACCCAGCGTGCGCTACTGCTGGAGCCGGATCGCCTGATTCCACCGCTCATCTGCGCCATGGTGCAGCAGCAGCGGGTCGGCATTGTCGTGCCGGTTGAGGAGCAGATTGTTGAGCAGGCAGGAAAGTGGCAGCAACTGCCCGCGCAGCCCTGCTTTGCGGTCGCCAGTCCCTATCAGGGCGATCAGGCAACCTTCGCCGATGCTGCAAACCGTCTGAAAGCGCAGGGCGCAGCGCTGGTGGTGCTCGACTGTATGGGTTATCACCAGCAGCATCGGATAGGGTTACAGCAGCGGCTGGGCGTACCGGTTTTGCTCTCTAATCAGCTGGTGGCGCGCCTGGCGGCGGAGTTGCTTCCCTGAGGGAAGAGATCACAAACGGCCATCATTTCGCGTGACAGATCAGCGGGTTCCCTTCTACACTGCCAGACACACAACATGTGCTCTGGAGAACTATTATGCTCAACGTTAGTGAGTATTTTGACGGAAAAGTTAAGTCTATCGGTTTTGACAGTGCGAGCACCGGACGTGCCAGCGTGGGCGTAATGGCTGAAGGCGAATACACATTCGGTACCGGCCAGCCGGAGGAGATGACCGTGGTCAGCGGCTCGCTTAAGGTATTACTGCCAGGTGAAACCGAGTGGAAATGGTTTGAAGCGGGTTCGGTGTTTAACGTGCCGGGTCACAGCGAATTTCATCTGCAGGTTGGCGAGCCAAGTTCCTATCTCTGCCGTTACCTGAAAGATTAAAAAAATGGCCGCTTAGCGGTAATGCCAGTCAGTTAAGCGACAGGTGATAACGCAGTCTGGTGCCGGGCAGGGGCTGGCGGTCCTCGCGCCGCTGCGCGGTTCCTTCACTCCATTCCTCTGCCTGACGGACCGCCGGGGATGGCACATCCTGTGCCGCCCCGCCTTTCGCCCGCGTCCTGCGGGCTCTCCTGGCAGA